>CAYSDV010000001.1:0-374112 GCA_964429905.1 uncultured Treponema sp.
AAACAGTTACAAACACCGCTACAGTTTCCGCGTCTTTTTCAGAATATCCGTATGCGGAAACAAGATATGAGGCGATTATGTGCCGCAAATTATTAATGTGGTCAACAGTTGCGTCCGCGCCGATAAGAATTATATCAGCGTCAAGTTTTCCTGTTTCAGAAGGATCTACTGCATGAATGACAGAATATCTTGCAGAATTTCCGGCAGAAACAGATTTTGAAGTGTCCTTTGCAACTGCGGAACCTAAGTCCGAACCAAGTTTTTTAATACTTTCAAGAGAATCAATCTTTGAATGCGGACCTGTATAGTTTATAAATACTATCGTGTCATTTTGGGCTGTTGTTTTTAATTCATCTTCATCTACTTCAAGAGAAAAGACAGGAAGAGAAAAAAGCATAGCCGTCAGAGCCAATAAACAAATTCTATGTTCTTTCATAAGAACCTCCAGAAAAAACAAATCTTTTTTATTATATAACTAAATTTTTAATCCCGCAATTTTTGTAAGCGTATTTCTTGCGTAATCTTTTACGGCGCTGTTATATTGTGGATAAAGCAAATCTGTTAATATTTTCATTCCATGCTCGTAAAGCGCGGGACGTCCCATAAAACGGCATATTTCGTAAACTGCATCGCAAACCAGTTTGAATTCCGCTGTTTTTGAAGTAAGTATGCTTTTTGTTCTTATTTCTATTGCGTCAAGAATCATTCCTTCCGGATCGTAACCGAAAGTGGAAATATTTTTTAAAATTGACTGAAAATTTGTTTCATCTTTTTCAAGTCTTATAAATTTTGCTATATATGGAGGAAAAGAATCTGTTCCTAAAAGTGAAATCTGCGCAAAAATCTCATGCATTCCCGTTTGATCTCTTCTGTAAATGGATTTTTGAGCGCCGACTTTTCTTGAATTTTCACTCGAAAGAAAAGAACTGTAGTCATCACAGACAGAAAGAAGGGCAGATACATATTCTATTTCCTTTTTGCCGTAACCGCCTTTTTTTAAAGCAAATTGGCGGTTGCTTCCTGTGTAACGAGAATCAATGCTTTCCAGCATATCGTTCATAAAAAAATAACTTTTATCTATTTTGTAGAAATTGTCGTAATTAAGTTTTTTTTCTTTTGTTCTGTTTTTCTTTGTAAGTCTGTAAGTTGTTCTGAATGCCGCCATTGCCCAGGATGAACTGCATATTACAAGATAATTACCTTGAGTGAACGAAATAAAATTCCATCTGCTGAAAATATCGGGATTTTTGGGAAGAAGTGCGGACCAAAGCAAATCTCCGTTTGTGGAATTTACAAACGATTGTGTTTTTCCGCAGGTAAATATGCTTTCTGAATCATTTGTTACGGCAGAGCAGGCTATTTCATCAAAATAGCAGTCGATGTTAAACCAGTCGGAAACGCGTCCGTCTTGTGTGCTGAATACAAGTACTCTTGTTTTTACAGCCCCGGAACCAGAAATAAGAAGAGCGCCTCTATGATTTGAAAGAGCAAGAAAACTTGAACCTCCGGAAGCATTTGTATTGGAAAATGCTCTGTCTGAGTAAGGAATTGTCCACTTTGTAAAAGTTTTTCCGTCTTTTACGGCACACATTCCGGCGCCTCCGCCGTAAAAAGACAAAAGAATTCCATCAGGACATGATTTTGCGGACTGAATTTGACCTTTGAACGTTATGTTTTCAAGAATTTCTCCAAAAGGCGAAAAACGGAGCCCCGAAGATTTGCCATTTTCCGTGGCTTCCAGAACTGCAAGAACAGAGCCGTCATTTATTTCCAACAGAGGAATGTTCCGCAAAACTGGAGTTTCTAAAATCCACTTGCAAATTCCGTTTATACCGAAACATGCAACAGATTTTTTTCCACGCACAAAAATTCTTGAATCCCTTCCCACAAACGGCTCTTCCGTTATTTCAAACGGAACTTTTACAGTCCATAAGTTAAGCCCGCTGGGATTTATAAGAGAAAGATTTTTTTTATCGCTTACAGTAAGAATAAAATCTTTTGAAAAAACTGTAAGATAAGGTTCCGGTTTTCCGGGAATTCCGCGTTCCCAAAGTTTTACCCCGGAATCTGTGCAGGCAGAAATCATTTTTCCGTCCGTAAGAACAACGAATCCATAGGAAGTTTTTTTTGGCGCACAAACAGCCTTTCCGCTTAAAACAGATGTCCAGCTGGAATTTTCTGTGCTGAGGATATTCTGTCTTATTGTATTTTTTGAACTGTCCTGCATGTTCTGCTGCGAAAAACTATAAACAGAAATCCAGAACGAAAGAAAAACAAAAATACTTTTTTTTATTGAATTCATTTTTATCCGCTCTGCTATTTTATATTTTTTTCCAAAACCGCAAGACTTTCTATGTGGCTTGTATTCGGATAAAAATCAAGAAGATAGACTTTCTTTAATTCGTATCCGGATTTTAAAAGCTGTGCAATGTCGCGGCTGTGAGTTGCGGGATCACACGAAACAGAACGCACTTGAGGAATATCAGAATTGCACAACCACTTTCGGACTTCCGGTTCCATTCCGCTTCTTGGCGGATCTATGACTACAGCATCGAAATATGCATTTTTGTTTAATTCTGCCCATTTTGCACTGCTAAGTCCTACGGAATTGTGTTTTATTCCGAAAAGATTCATTTCTGCAAATACAAGAGCATCGCGATTGTGCTCAACCAAGGTAAGTTCCTTGAAATGGTCGGCAAGAAACACGCTGAACGTTCCGCAACCGGCATACATATCAAGTACGGAATCACCTTTTAATCCGCTGCATATAGCCTGAACCGATTTTTCCAAAACTTCAATATTTGACTGAAAAAATCCTTTTACATCAAAATTTATTTCCTTTTCAAGAAGTTTGATTTTTACGATGTCCGAAGGCTGCAAGGTTGTGCCGGAATAGCGTTTTTTTACTTGCTTTATGTTTTTATTTTTTTTCTTAAGTTCTGCGTAATTTTGCTCTTCTTTTTGCGCTTCAAGTCCCAGCGCAACTTTTTCAGAAAAATCACCGCCGGCTGAAATTACATTTTTGCAACCGAAAATATGGCATCTTCCTTTTGGACGGTTTGAAAATTCATTTTTCGAAAGCCATTCGTTTATTTCTGGAACAGCGCAAAAACATTCGGATACAGGAACAATCGTATTGCTTCCGCGTGCGCTTAAACCTCCGTTTGTAAGCTGAAAACGACATCTGTAATTAAGATTTTGTCCTGAAATAACTTCAATATCTTCTATATTTAATCTTATTTCATTGCGTTCAAAACATTCTTTTAAAATTTGTTTCCGCAAAGTTTTCTGAAAGTCATAGTCAACGTGCATCATATTGCATCCGCCGCATTTTTCGTATAAAGGACAAATCGGCTTTATCCGCTTTTCAGAAGGCTCTATAATATCAACTATTTTTGCATAATCATAATCACGTTTTGATTGAGTTATCTGCACTTTCAGTTTTTCTCCGGGAAGAGCAAATGGAACGAAAACATTTTTTCCGTTGATTTTTGCTAAACAATTTCCCCCAAAAGTTATTTTATCTGTTATAATAGTTTCCATAATCAGTTGATATTACCATTTTTTTTGATGATAAAACAGATTAATTTTTGTTTTATGAACTAAAATGTTAATTTTTATAAAACTGCAAATAAAATTTTTTGGAGAAAATTATGCAAGTTGAAAAATTCAGTCAGAAAATGGCGGACGGAACAGAAATTTTTGTAAACAGATGGATTCCGGAAGAAGAGGAAAATATAAAGGCTGTCGTAATTTTCAGTCACGGAATGCTTGAACATGCACTTCGCTACGACAGAATAGGAAGTGATTTTGCGAATAACGGATATGTTTTCAGCGCTCATGATCACCGCGGGCATGGAAAAACTGCATACAATGCGGAAGCGAACGGAACCGGAATTTTCGGAAAGTTGGCGGATAAAGACGGATTTGAAAAAGTAACTTCGGATTTGGCAGAAATAATAGATGAAGCAAAAAAAGATTTTCCGGGTAAAAAAATAATTCTTTTCGCACATTCATTCGGTTCCTTTATTGCTCAGAACTACATCGAACAGCATGGCAATGAAATTTCCGCTTGTATTTTGTGCGGAACATCGGGTCCGGTTTCAAAAACAGGCTTCGGAAACTTTTTGATGAAAGCAGAATGTCTTATTCATGGAAAAAATTATAAATCAAAGTTCTGTCAGAATCTTGCTTTCGGTTCATACAACGAACGTTTTAAGAATGAAAAAGACAGTATTGCTTGGATTTCAAAAAGCGAAGCAAACAGAATGATGTACAGAAACGACTCGTGGTGCGGCGGAACTGCGACTGTAAGTTTTTTCAGAGATTTGACGGATGGACTTTTAAAAATTCACAAGGCAAAAAATATTAAGAAAATTCCTTCCGAACTTCCGGTGCTTGCAATTTATGGCAGCGATGATCCTGTGGGAAACTACGGAAAATCAATTGAAAAACTTCTTGAAATTTATAGAAAGAACGGACTTAAAAATGTTTCTTCGAAAATTTACAACGGAGATCGGCACGAAATTTTAAATGAAGATGACAGCGAACAAGTTGTAAAAGATGTTTTCAACTGGATTGAAAAAAATGTTTCTCTGTAATAATATCTTTGTATTGTGTTAATTCGTTATGGTACTGACAAAAATGGCAAACCTGTAAAAAAAGCCATTGTTTATACAAAAGAAGAGCACGGCATCATAAGAAGCAGGATTGATTTTGATGCCGTGCAGATTATTGACAGATTAAGAGACTCTGGATTTCACGCATATATTGTTGGCGGCGCAGTGCGGGATTTGATTGTAGGAAACACTCCGAAAGATTTCGATATTGTTACCGATGCGACTCCGTCTAAAGTAAAACGTCTTTTCAGAAATTCCAGAATAATTGGAAGACGTTTTAGAATTGTGCATGTTATTTTTGGCGAAAAAATTTTTGAAGTAAGCACTTTTCGCTCAATCAGCGAAGGTTCCGTCGGAAATGAATTCGGAACAATTGATGAAGATGTTCTAAGACGGGATTTTACAATAAACGCGCTTTATTACGATCCGATTCTTGAGCAGGTTATAGATTATGTTGGCGGAATAAAAGATATCAGAAAGAAAGTTTTGCGCCCTATAATTCCGCTCGACAGAATTTTTGTGGAAGATCCGGTGCGTATGCTTAGAGCAATAAAGTATTCAGCAAAAACCGGAGCGAAGATGGGATTTGCATGCCGCAGAAAAATAAGACAATGTTCGGGGCTTTTAGCGCAAGTAAGTCCTTCAAGACTGACGGAAGAACTTTTGAAAATATTGAACAGCGGAAGGGCGGAGCAGATTGTTGCGGAAGCGCTTGAAACTGATCTTTACATGGCTTTGCAACCGGCGGCAACAGCTATAATGTATGAAAATAAAAAATTCGAAGCGTCTTATATGCATAATATGAGCCGCCTTGACGAACTTATAAACAAAAATCCCGACGCAAGGCTTGGCGAAAAACTTGTTTTTCTTATTTCTGATTTTGTGCAAAGCCTTACGGACTGGCAGAAAGAAATCGAAAATAAATCGTCTTACAGCGAACTTTATGCGCGGACTTGGCGCGAATGCCGCAATTTTGTTCTTCCGATGAATCCTCAGAAAACAGAACTTGAATATGCTGTAAAAGAAGTTCTTGAGCAGATTGGAATCAAAGGCAAAAAGAAAAGCAAAAAAAAGAAAAACTTTGAAAAAAAATCTGCAAAAGGTTGTTCTTCAGAGGAAAATGCTTCTATTTCTGCTGCGGTTCAGTAAAACTTCCGCCTGTAATTTTATCAATTACAATACTGACTTCTTCTATAAGAATTCCTGTGTAGCTTTCGATTTTGTCGATTATATATTTTTGCATTTTGTGAATTTTTCCTGTAAGTTGCGTTCCGAAAGGAACATCTATTGTAATGACAATTCTGTATCCGCGGGAATCTGTTTTTATTGTCATTTTGTTCACCCGCACATCAGGCTCGCATTCGGAAACGCAGTGCATTACCATCTGCGTAAGGGCGGCTTCAGAAATTTCAATTCTGCCTTTTTTTGAAAATTCCGGCTGAACGATGGATTTTTCAAAAAGTTTTCCGTCATTCTTTTTAAAAGGATTTTTTTTGGAAAAGAAAACTTTTATTGAATTTGAAAATATTTGTGAATAATTACGCTTTATTTCTATCGAAGGAACCGGAATTACGTGCTTTCCTTCAACTTGACGGGATTTTATTGCTTTTTCAATTTCTTCCTGGCTGGCAATTTCTTCTATGTGTATTATTTTTTGCGGCGGAGGAAGCTGAAGTCTTGTTGCAATCTTCATGACCATTTTTTCTGATGTTCCCAAAATCAGAAGTTTTTTTATTTTTGCCTTCTTCCATGCCTTTGCAACTTCATCGCGGTGTTCCTTATCATCAAAAAGCGCTACGCGTACCGCTCCCATATAAGTTTTTTCGCGCTTTGCGGAATGCCCCGCAAGAATTTTATCATTTTGAATAAGAAGTCCGTCGTCAATGATAGCGTCTATTCCGTATTTTTCTGCAATAAGTTTTGAACGGAATGATTTTCCGGTTCCGCTTTCGCCTACAAGAGCAAAAACCGTACAAGGTTTAAAAGTGTCTATGATGTCTTCAATAAAATTCGCCATAACTAAATTATAACTTCAAGCGTTTAGTTTTGCAAAATATTTAACATAGATTGCGGCATTTGCGCTTCAAGTTTTTCCGGAATGCCAGAAAGTCTTTCTTTTGGGAAAACAAGTTCGCTTGCATGCAGAAAAAAATCCTGCTCAGCGTTTGTTTTTATTCCTCCGTATGCAGTGTCGCCAAAAAGCGGGAAGCCGTGGAATGCAGATTGCGCCCTTATCTGATGTGTCCGTCCTGTAAAAATATGAAACTGAACAAGCGTACATTCAATTCCGGAAATCTTAAAATGTTTCAGAGGTTTTGCTTCCGTAGCAGCTTCTTTTGCGTCCGCAAAATCATCCGATTTTTCTTTCGAAATTTCAACAGTTTTAAAACCTTTGCTTTTTTCAGAAGAATCTTTTTTTATAAAGTCATTCCATCGTTCTGTTTTTAAAAGATTTCCCTGAACAACTGCCAGATATATTTTGGTAATTGTATGCTCCGCAATGTTTTTGGAAAACCAGCGCGCGCCGTCAAGACTCATTGAAAAAACAAGAAGTCCTGTAGTTTTGCGGTCAAGCCTGTGTAAAGGACCTGGAGAAAAAGCCAATGAGCTGGAACTTGATCTTGAAGCTTTGTAATATTCCAAAACTTTTTTGTTCAAAGAATCATCTGAACCTTGAACGGTTACGTCATAAGGTTTGTTCACAACCAGAATGTCTTTATTTTCAAAAATTATCTGAAAGTCCGGTTTATATTCTTTTTTGTCCGCATTTGAATTTTCCGGTGACTTTTTGGTTTGTTTTATGGAATTTTCATTTTCCAGCAAAAAAGAAGCTATTTTTATTTTGTCTCCGGCAAAAACTTTTTCCGAAAAGTCAGTTTTTTTTCCGTTCAGTCTTACAAGCCCCTTGCGGATTGCCTTGTAAATCCCGGAAAGGTTTTTCTGACCTGCAATTTTCCTTAAAATTTTATCAAGACGGCGGTCGTTATCATCATTTCCGGCAGTAAATTCTAAAAAATCCATTGTTGAATAAATCTAATACGCTAAAATTAAAAAATCAATAAAAATGTTGAAAATGAAATTTCAAATTGATTCGAAAAAAAAACGTTTCGTGCAGACTAATTTTTTATCCGTAAAAAGTAAAAATTCTGTCTGATTATGAATAAATTGACACTAGTAAAAAAGCAACTATGATGATAAAATAAATGTTATGCTGAAAAATTTGAGTGAACAGATAAATCAATTGATAACAAATCCCGTATTGCTTGCGTGCATTTCAAGCTGGTTCTGCGCTCAATTTATAAAAACCGTAATTTCTGTTCTTTACGGACGAATTCACAGTATTTACGAACTTTTGGAAAGTCTTATCTGGAAAACGGGAGGACTTCCTTCCAGTCATACAGCTTTGGTTGCGGCGCTGAGCACAACAATAGGTATAAGAAACGGTTTTGGTTCTGATATTTTCATTCTTGCCTTCGCATTTTTTATGGTAACAATAAGAGATGCTGTCGGAGTAAGACGTTCCAGCGGAATTCAAGCAAAAAAGATAAATGAAATAGGAAAAAAACTTAATGAAAGCAAACTTTTAGAATACAAGTCTATCAAGGAAGTTAACGGACATACTCCAATGGAAGTGACAATCGGCTGTATTCTTGGAATTTTTATAGGTCTTGCTTATTCATTTCTTTAATAAAATATGTCGTTGCTAAAAAAGTTTTTCCTGCCGCTATTTATAATAATTCTCACTGTTGTTCTTTTGAACGTATTCAGAATTCTTCCTGTTTCCAAACTTTTTAACGGTTATGCGGTTATGTTCGTTGAAACAGCAGTTCCCCAGAAAAATGTTGAAAGTTTGCTCTTGGAAAACGGAGCAAATGATATAGTTTTTCTTGAAAATCAGAAAGTTCCGCTTAATCTGCCGGAACAAAGTCCGGAAGTTGCGCTTGCAAAATCAGGAATTGAAAAATCCAAATATCTTGAAGAGCGCAACGCATTCTTTTTTGACAAGGCAAAATCCTGCAATATATTTTATATTCCGAATGATTTTTACAAAAGTGCGGAAAAAACTGCGGATTTTTTTGTTGATAACGGATTTTTTGCAGGACTTAATGCGTCGGCAAGTTTTCCTGTAATTTCTGTGCTGATTATTGTTCTTTTTTCGGTTTTTCTTATGTATTTTTCAGAAAACCATATTCTTTCCGGCTTACTTTTTGTTCTTCCGGTTTTCTTTTCTTTCATGATACCGTTCAATTCAGTTTCTGCCGCTTTATGTCTTTTTGAGCTCGGAGTTTTTCTTTGCATAAAATTTGAAGGAAGAGAAGGCGCAGTTTTCAAACTTGCGCAAAACGTAATGATTGTAAGTTTTTTTGCGACTTCTGCATTGATAGTTTTTTTTACAAGCTTCAGGGCTGGTTTGATTTTTATTTTGTTTTGCCTGGCGGAAGTTTCCGTATTTGTTGTTTACAGTCAGCTTTGCGCTTTTTTTGAAAAACGCTATTCTTTTAACCCTGTAAATATCATAAGCGCAAACTCTATCAGCATATTGAACAGAAAAAACGTAAAATCTCTTGCAGTTTGTGCTTGTGCTGTTTTTGTTATTTTTATTTCCGCGCTTTTTTCTGTTAATTTTTCATCTTTTTCCAAAAATTCAAAAAAAGTTCAGCTTCCTTCTGCATATTCCGCAACTTCGGCATTACCTGATATCAGCGATTTTATATCATGGAAGTGGGAAGCCGTTACGTTTCCGTATGTTTCTATAAATTCAAAAAACAGAAATGAGGAAAGCGTTGTTTTTAAAAATTATTCAGAAAAAAACGGTCTTATTAGTGAATCTTTGGATTATATTTCGTATAATAATGACTTCCGGAATAATGCGCTGAGCGAAATTGAATTGCTTGATTATCCTGCGCTTGAAAAAATTCTTTTAAGTCAAGGAAAAAAAGCAAAGTTTGGCTACGCCCAGTCAGGAACGCAAAATATTTCTCTTCTGATGATTGTTTTGCTTGCGGCGGCTTTCTTTATTCCGTTGTTTTTTTATTTGAATGAAAAGAGGATAGGACGACATAAATGATATTTCCAAAAGTTCATAGCGTAAAAAAGAACTCGTATAAACAGACTGTAAACGGTTTTATTCCGAAAACTGTTTTTATTCCGCTTGATCAGGATTATGAAAAAGACGGAAAATGTCTTGTTGAAATTGGTCAGCCGGTAGAGGAAGGTCAGTTGCTTTCCAGCAGAAAAAATGCGTCAGATGAATTTTCGCACAATGTTTATTCGTCTGTTCCGGGAATTCTGGAAGACATAGTTCTTTGCAAAACTCCAAGCGGAAAAACTGTGGAGAGCGCAAAGATAAAACTTAAGGGAAGCTTTAAATATCTTGGCAAAAAGCAGAAAGATATTGATGTAAAAAAACTGTCTCCGAATGCTATTATAAGAGATATAGCGGAAAAAGGAATTTTAAATACTTTTGTAACAACAAGTCCGACTTATCTTGCGGAAGATGTGGCTGATGTAAGCAGACATAAAAACAGAATTCTTATTGTCCGCCTTTTTGATGATGATCCTTACCGAATGATTGACGGAATTCTTTCAAATCTTTATCAGGACAAAATAAACGAGGGAATAAGAATTCTTATAAAAGCAATAGATGCTGACGGAATTGTTGTTGTTACTGATAATAATTTTGAAAAACCTGATATTTTCAATCCGTTCGACATTCCTAGTTTTTTCTTGAAATTTAATGTCCGCTCATATTCATCAACATACAAGAAAAGCATTTGTAAAGAAATAAAAAAACGGACAAAACAGGCTCCATTTTCAAGAATCAACAAATATGATCTTTTTGTAGACTCTACAACAATTCTTGAAATGTATGACTGTCTTAAGCGCGATATTCCTGTGCTTTCAAGGCTTGTTCATGTAAGTGGTGATTGTATTCCTGCAAGCGGAATTTTGAATGTTCCTGTAGGAACAACTTTTAAAGAACTTGCAGAACAATGCGGCGGATTTTTAAGAAATCCCGGAGCGATAATTGTAAATGGAATGATAACTGGTTATGCCGCCGCAAATCTTGACGTTCCTGTTACAAAATACGTAAAATCCGTTTCTTTTATACCAAAAACGCAATGCCCTGACCAAAGACAAACTGTCTGCATAAGATGCGGAAACTGCCGTTCTGTATGTCCAAATCATCTTTCTCCTGATATAATTTACAGACATATTGCAGGCGGAATGCCTGCCACAGCGGATTATCAAGCTTCTGCAATGCTTTGTTTTAATTGCGGACTTTGCAATGCGGCTTGTCCTTCGCGGCTGCCGCTAAGCCAGCGCATTCACGAATTCGCGCTGAAAAGAGCGCAAAAAGAAGAAACTTCAAATGAACAAGGAAATGAATATGAAAAACAATAGAAAAAAACAGGATTTTTGCAGCGCAAGAAAAGCGCTCATAAGACCATTTACATACATAGCAGATTCTGTTTCATTTGAGGCCACAAAAATGATTGTGCTTCTTTCCGTTCAGATTCTGCTTCTTTTCATTTCAAAAAGTTATCAGTCTCTTATAATTATAGCAGCGGCCGTAATTGCTTCTGTTGGTGCGGATTTTATAAGCAGAAAAATTTTTACAAACAAATTGAATGATGATTACTCGCTCGTAATAAATATTCTGCAGGGAATGATAACAGGAATGCTTATTCCACAAACTTATTCTCCGCTTACAGTTTTTTGTGCGACACTTTGCGTAATGCTCGTTGTAAAGCACTTTTTCGGCGGCTTTTCTTATGCTTGGGTAAATCCTGCTGTTTTTACAGTTGTAGTTTTATGGATAGTCGGAGCAAGACTTTTTCCTGGCTATAAAGTAAATTTGGATATTCTTTCTGCAAGAAATCCTTCTCAACTTTTAATAGAAAACGGCGCATTTACACAATATCCGTTTGATTCCGAAATTACGGATGCCATAAACAATTCAATTTTCAGTATTTTTAAAGTTTCAATTCCTAACGGTTATGTTTCTCTTTTTTGGGATAATCATTCAATAATTCCTGCTTTCAGATTTAATTTTATAACTTTGCTTTCTTCGGTTATAATTTTCGGAAGCAGCCAGAGCCGCGGAATTATTCCGACACTTTTTATTACGGTTTATCTTCTTCTTGTAAGATTTGTTTCTCCTGTTTTCTGCAATTCAGTGGCTTTCCAGGGAGATATTATTCTTGCGCTGCTTACCGGGGGAACTTTGTTTTTTGCGACATTCGTGTTCGGATGGTACGGAACTACGCCGGTTTCCAGACAAGGCAAAATAATTTACGGAATTCTTGCCGGTATAAACGCATTTCTTATTGCCGGACCGGGAACTTCTCCTTGCGGAATGGTTTTTGCTGTGCTTTTAACAAATATTGAATCTATCGTTATTCAACAGTGGGAAAACCGCCAGAACAGAATTCTGCTCAGAAAAAAACTGGAAAATTACAGAAAACTTGAAGCGGCGGAAAACGCGGAACTTTAGCGGAGATTATATATGAACAAAGAAAATCAGAAAAAATTTTGGAGAATTTTCGGTTGTTTTGCAGGAATTTTAGTTTTCTTTTTTCTTGCACTTTTCGGAGTAATAAGACTTTCGGAAAAAAGTTGGAACGAAGGTCTTAAGCAAAGTATCCAAACTCTTTTGACTCAAAAATATCCGGACACTTGGTCTATCGGTAATAAAATTCCTTTGAATTCTACGTTTTCCACAAGTGCCAACCTTTACGAATTAAGAAATAAGGACAATGCAGAAAAGTATTATGTTATAATTCTTCGCATAACAACTTTGTATGGACATATGCCCGCTGTTTATATTTACAATAAGACAAAGGGTGCAGAGTTTGTTGGATATTCGGCGGTTCAAGGCAGAATAAAAACACTTCTTGAAGAGAACTATGCTGATTCAAGCATAAATTACTGGCTGGAACGAATTCCACTTATAATTCAGAAAGCAGAAGAAAAAAAGGTATAAAATATGACACGAAATGCGATTTCTATTTATATGGCCGCAACATGTGCAATTGTTGTTGTTGCGCCCGGACGTCTGGTTTGCGGAATAATAATTGCTGTAGAACTTTTGTTGCTGATGCTCTTCGGACTGTTGTTCAAAAGTCTGCTGAAAAAAATGAATATTGAAAGAATGGAACAGCCGGCTATGCTATGTTTTGTTGTTTTCATAACAATTCTATGCAAACAACTTATTGCTGTTTTTATGCCGGAAGTGGCGCTTCAGTTAAGTTTTGTCCTTTTCTTGCCGTCAATTTCCACGTTTACGACAGTTTTTTTGCTGGAAGAAAAAAATATGACTTTAAAAGAATCGCTTTCAAAAAATATGCCGGCAGCGCTTCTTTTTGCAACATATATTTTTGTTATATCATTAATAAGAGATGTTGTAGGATTCGGAACTATAACTTTACCGGCAATAGGACACCAGTTTGAACTTGTTCTGTTTTCTGCGGAAAGAATTTCAAGTGCAACTTTTCTTGCGACAATTCCAGGTTCTCTGGTTATGAATGCTCTTTTCCTTTCTGCATTTCTTTTTTTGGAAAGAAAAGTGAATATTATAAAGATTGCGGAAAACTGTTCACAAGAAAACTAGTTTTATAAGATTTTAGAGAGGTTAATGATGTTATCCACTGCTTTTTATTACATTTTCTTTTCATCAGCGGTAATTCTTTACGGAGTTGGACTGAATTCCGCAACTATAATATGTGATTCAATTCATGAACTTGCGCTTCCTGTAATAAAAATTCTTGTAAATATAATCAGTTCGGCAGTTCTTTCGTGGCTTGTAATAAAATATTTTCTGATTCCTTTAAAACTTGAAGAGCTTTATCCTATGGTTGCTCTGCTTATTTTTATTGCAATCTCCGTTTTGTTGGAAACCGTTATAAGAATCACAACAGGGAAGGTTACTTCTGATTTTTGCCTTACTTTTTTAATAATTTTGCTTGCTTTAAATGAAAGCCTGAATATAGTAGATGTAGTGCTTATCTGCTGTTGCAGTTTTATATCTTTTTTAATATTGATTCCTGTTTTGTATTCAATCAAAAAAAGAATAAGCATAGTAGGAAATTCACAAATCCATGGCAATAAACGCAGTCTGGTTTTAGTGTCTATCGCCATAATTGTTACTATTTTAGCTGTAGGAAATGTTTCCTGGCTGAACCAGAAGGTTTTACCGTGATTATAAGAACTGTTATTTTTGTCGCAATTTTAATAATTATTTCTCTGCTGTTAATATTTCTTGCGATTGTGTTTATACCTGCGCTCAAAAAGCAGACTAACATAAATGCGCAGATGCTTTTTTCGGAAAAAGAACATAATTTTGAAAAACTTCAGGAAGTTTCAAAAAGCGTTCCGTATGAAAAAAAAGCGCTGGTTCTTTGCAATTGCAACAAAAAATTTAAAAAAGAACCTGATATAATTACAAGAAAAGGGCAGTCCTGCGCTGTGGTCAGCCTTGTTTACGGTTCGCTGAATGACTGCAAGTTTTCCTGCATAGGACTTGGCGACTGCATAAGAGTTTGCGAACAGGAAGCGATTTCCATAGAAAACGGAACCGCGCTTATAAACGAACTTTGCAACGGCTGCGGAAAATGTATTTCTGCGTGTCCAAAAAATATAATAACACTGGTTCCTGTTGCACAGAAAGAAGTCGTTTTGTGCAGCAATAATACCCAGTCATTAACTTCCTGCGATTCTATAAAAAAAACAGAAAGAGTTGCTTATCCTGAAAAAAAAGGGTTTAAAATATGGAAGTTATGTTATAAAATATTAAAAAAATCTTTGTAAAGTAAAAAGATGAGTCTTGTTCATATTTGCTACAGTTTAAAATCCTCCAGGCTTGATCCTAATCAGAAAGAAATTTTTGAAAAGGATTATATTTCTGTTTATAAGCCGGCAGCAAAATTTTTATATTCTCATCCTGATTTTTTTATGTCATTTGCTTTTAATGGCGTTCAGCTTGAATTCCTGAAAAAGAAATATCCCGAATTTATAGAACTTTTGCGGGAACTTGTACAAAGAAAACAGATTGAGCTTCTTGGCGGCGGTTATTATGATCCTGCGTTTCCATTGCTTTTTCCGATGGACAGAACAGGACAGATTGAACTTTTGACTTCCGCGCTCCGTTCAATTTCCGGAAAGCGTCCCCGTGGTATAAATATTTGTGCAAGTATATGGGATTATTCGCTTGTTTCCTGTTTTCACAACTGCGGAATGGAATACGTTTTGCTTGACGACTCTTTGATTTCGCAGGAAAAACAGAAATATATTCCGCTGATTATGTCTGACAAGGGAAAAACGCTTTCTGTATTGCCGATAAGTCAGGAATTTAAGCCGAATTTATCAGATTCGCCAAAAGAATATCTGAACGAAATTATAAAGAAAATTCAAAAAGTTTCCAAAAACTCAAACGCTCTTATAAGAGATGTTCAGAAAGCGGTTAATGTTCAGTTTTCGCATGAAGAATTTTCCCAGCTTTTGAAAAGCGGATTCTTTGAAAAACTTGCAGAGGAAGCAAAGCAAACAGACGGACTTATTGACTTTTCAACTCCTCAAACATTCTTGAAAGAATCAAAAATAAAGATTCCTGTATACATTGCTTCCGGAATGACAAAGGAAGTTGCCCAATGGGGTATTGAACCATACAAATCTGTAAAAACGGACAAGCGCTATCCTGTAACTATTTATGATTTTTTCCAGATTTATCCGCAAAGCCGCGCTCTTTACGACAGGATGCTTTACGTGAGTATGCTTGTAAATCAGAGCCACGGAGATAAGTTAAGAAAAAAATCTGCGCGGGAAAAACTGTGGGAAGCACAGAACGGAGACGGATTTATCTGTACGTCAAAAGGAGCGTTTGTTTCTTCAACCTACAGACAGCAGGCATACAAAAAACTTACTGAATCTGAAAAAATAATAAGACAGTGCGGTGATTTTGAAGAGTCTGTTTCTTCTTTTGATTACACCGCAGACGGTTTTAATGAATATGTTTTCCGGATGAACAATTACTTTGCTGTTATAGGATTAAACGGCGGAACAATACGGGAACTTGATGTTTTTCAAAATTCCGGAAATTTTGCGGATAATTTTACGCGCGTAAAAGAATTTGAAGGCATTGAAGACGGTTATGACCGTGGTCTTTTTATTGATCATATTTTTACGGAAGCGGAATTTGAACTGTATCTTCAGAACAAGCCGGCCGGAAGCGGAATTTTTTCAAAATATATTTATTCGGAACTTGGTTTTAATGCGCAGCACAAAGAAGTTCAGCTTTTTGCAGATGCGATGTTCCAGAAAAAGCAGAAAATTTCTTTAAGAAAAAAATATGTATGTCAGTCCAGCGGAATGATGGTGCAATATATTTTAAAAAATGAAAGCAATGAAATTCTTAACGCAAAATTTGCGGTTGAATCAAGTTTTGCGCAGACAAACTTTAATGCGAAAGATTTTAATGCTTTCAGCCTTGATATTGTTTCCAGCGGAAAGAAGCAGGAAATTGACACGCGGACTTCTTCCTACGAGTTGAATGATTCCGGAAAACTTAGTGATGTTGAAGGAATTTGGGTTACGGACACGGACAACAACATCACATTTGTTTTCGAGCCGAATGAATCTTGCGGAATGTCGTTCAATCCGATTGTTTTTAACCGTCCTGAATTTATAACGGGAGAACTTGTTCCGGCTGGAATGACTTTTGCGAACACTATGTTTTGGGATATAAATCTTGCTCCCGGAATGGAAATGGAAAAAACTATAAATTTCAGCATTTTCAGTCATAAAAAAGCGAAAAAATAGCGGCGCAGCGAAGCATCATTTTTAAACTAAATTGACTTGAATGTGCAAAAAATCTTATAATCATTTATTATGAATCGACGATTAATTACTTCCGCTTTACCTTATGTTAATAATATTCCTCATTTGGGAAATCTTATCCAGATGCTTTCGGGTGATGTTTTTGCCCGTTTTTGTCGTAACCGCGGATACGACACGCTTTATATTTGCGGAACTGACGAATACGGAACTGCAACAGAAACAAAAGCTTTGGAAGAAAAGAAGACTCCCCGCGAACTTTGTGATTATTACTACAAAGAACATATAAAAATTTATGATTGGTTTCATATCAATTTTGATAAATTCGGCCGCACTTCAAACGAAGAATGTACGGAAATCACGCAGGAACTTTTTAATGATTTGGACAAAAACGGACTTATTACAGAACATACGAACAATCAGCTTTTTTGCAGTCACTGCAATATGTTCCTTGCTGACCGTTTTGTTCATGGAACTTGTCCTAAATGCGGCTATGAAGACGCACGCGGAGATCAATGCGACAAATGCGGTTCTTTGCTTGATCCTACGGAACTTGTAAATCCGCGCTGTTCAACTTGCGGTAATACTCCGGAAGTTCGCGAAACAAAACATCTTTATATAAATTTGCCGAAAATCAGCGGAAAACTTGACGAATGGATGAAAAAAACATCTGTGGAAGGTCGCTGGGCGGATAACGCTGTGAATATTACAAAAGCTTGGATTCGCGACGGACTTAACGAACGCGCTATCACCCGCGATTTAAAGTGGGGAATTCCGGTTCCTAAACAAGGCTACGAAAACAAAGTTTTTTACGTTTGGTTCAATGCGCCGATTGGATATATGTCTATTACAAAGCAGCTTGCAAACGAACTTGTAAAGGAAGGCAAAAAATCTTTTGACTGGAAATCTTGGTGGCTTCCGTCTGAAAGCGAAGAAGGAAAAAACAAGGAAAAAGTTGATTTGTTCCAGTTCATCGGAAAGGATAATATTCCTTTCCATACAGTAATTTTCCCTTGCACTTTGCTTGGTTCAGGTCATGATTGGACAAAACTTTATCACATGAGTTCAACTGAATATTTGAATTATGAGGACGGAAAATTCAGTAAATCGCGCGGAATCGGAGTTTTCGGAACTGATGCCGCAGAGTCAGGAATTCCGGCTGATGCCTGGCGTTTTTATATTTTTTACAACAGACCTGAAAAACAGGATTTTCAGTTTACATGGAAAGATTTTCAGGAAAAAATGAACAGCGAACTTATTGGAAATCTTGGAAATTTAGTAAACAGAACTCTTCTTTTTGTTAATAAATATTACAACTCTAAAATTCCTTCCGCTCCGGTTGATGAGGAATTGTGGAAAGAAGTTAAAAGGCTTGAAGCAAAAGCAACTGAAGATTTGGAATGGGCAAACTTAAAGGATGCGTTCCATACAATGTTTGAAATTGCCGATTTGTGCAACAAAAAATTCCAGGCTACAGAACCTTGGAAAACACGCACTACAGAACCGGAAAAAGCAGAAAGTCTTTTATTCAATCTTTGTTATGTAATAAAAGATTTGATGATTATGATGAATCCTTACATGCCTCAATATACTCAAAAAATTATGAGTTATTTTGGAAAATCAATAAAAGAATCTCAGTTGGGAAAAGAAACAAAAGAAGGGCTTGACTGGTCTGATCTTGGCAAAACTGAAGGGCTTTCCGAAATAGGGGAAACATCGGTTTATTTTACTCCTATGGATCAGAAAACAATGCTTGCGTTCCGGGAAAAATTTGCAGGAAACCAGAGCGAACGAAAGGAAAGCAAAAAAACAGAAAAAAAGCAGAAAAAGAATGAAAAAAAATCAGAACCGGAGATTTTGCCTTTGGAAAAACAGGCTGGATTCTTTGCAAAAAATATTCAGCTTAAAGTTGCAAAAATTGTTTCTGTGGAGCGAAATCCTGATTCTGACAAGCTTTACATTGAACATCTTGATGACGGAAGCGGAAATGACAGAGTTATTCAGTCCGGACTTGTTCCGTATTTGAAAGAATCTGAACTTTTAGGAAAACACGTTATTATTGCCGATAATCTTGCACCAAGAAAAATGCGCGGAATTGAAAGCCGGGGAATGCTCTTGGCGGCGGATTATAAAAATTCAGAAGGAAAAGATTGTGTTGAACCGCTTTCTGCAGAATGGGCTGTTCCTGGAACAAAAGTAATTCTTGAGGGCGACGATGTAAATGCGGAAAAACCTGCGGAAATAACAGCGGATGATTTTTTCAAGATTTCAATAAACGTTGTGAACAAGAATGTTGAAATAGCAGGTAAAAAACTTGTTGCCGACGGAAAAATTATCACGACTGAATTTACAGAAAATGGCGGAGTAAATTAAAAGTGTTTTCTGTAGATGTTAAAAAAATTGAAAATACAAAATATACAAACAGCGGAAGCTTTTTGCAGACTCCGTTTTGGGGCGAATTCAAAGCGGAGCAAGGCTGGAAAAATGCCCGCTATCTTCTGTCCATAACCCCGCAGGAAAAAATGAAGTCCGATTCTTTTAGAAAAAGCGCGGAAGTTTCCGTTCTTACAAGAGAATTCGGAAAAGGTTTATTGCGATTTACGCTTGCATATATTCCGCTTTTTCCTTCTCTTTGCTTTGATGATGTTCCGGTGGAAGAGCAGACAATCGAATTTTCAAATATGCTTTTTGACATTGCAAAAGCGTTGCGTTCTGTTTTGCCGAAAAACACTATATGTATAAAATTTGATCCTGCTGTTGAATTTGAAACTCCGGAAGAGCGCGATGAATTTGATTTGGGCGTAAAAGTTGTTTCGTTTGCAGACAGGCTGAAAATTAAAAAAAATAAAGTTGATATTCAGCCGCCGGATTCAACATTGATAAATCTTTTACCGGATGAAGAAAAAATTCTTTCCGCTATGAAAACAAAATGGCGCTACAACGTTAATCTTAGCGCTCGAAAAGGCGTTGAAGTAATAAAAATTACCGGAGAAAATGAAGAGCTTTTAAAATATCTTGATATTTTTTACGATTTGTACAAAATCACTGCGGAGCGCGACGGAATTGCGATTCATTCCAAAAAGTATTATGAAACTTTGCTGAAAAAATCAGCGGAAGAAATAAAAGCCGGCAAGAACGTTCCTCTTATAAGTCTTTATATTGCAAAGCACGAATCGGATTATTTGGGTGCGATTATAACTTTGTTCAGTAAAACTGAAAGCGTTTATCTTTATGGCTGTTCAAGCAATGTAAAGCGCAATTTGATGCCGAATTTTCTTCTTCAATGGACGGCAATGAAAGATGCGAAAGCATACGGAAGCAAATATTACGATATGTACGGAATGCCGCCTACTGATAATCCTAATCATCCTATGCATGGACTTTATCTTTTTAAAACCGGATTTGGAGGAAAAAATATTCATAGACCCGGAACTTTTGACGTTCCGACAAGTTTATGGTACAAACCATATTCTTCGGCAGAGAAAATCAGAGCTTTCTGGCATAAAAAAATTCTAAAGAAAATCAGAGGACGCTAAAAATGAATATGGAAGCTTTTGTTTTAGGTTGCGGCGGAATGATGCCTTTGCCGTACCGACATCTTACATCAGTTTTGTTGCGCCGAGACGGTGACCTTTTTCTTTTTGACGGCGGGGAAGGAACTCAAGTTTCTCTTAGAAGATTGAATTTAAAATGGAAAAAAATAAACGCTATTTTTGTGTCTCACACGCATGCAGATCATGTGACAGGACTTCCGGGAATTCTTATGCTTTCTGCGCAAGTGGACAGAAAAGAGCCGCTTTACATTTACGGTCCGCCAAAAATTGCAGAATACATAGAAACAAGCCGCAAAGTTTTGGATATGTATATAAACTATCCGATTATTGTAAAAGAAATTGTTGCGCCATGCGTTGTTCATAAAGGCGAAGGTTTTCAAATAAGATGTTTTCCTCTTGATCACACAAAAACTTGTGTGGGATACACATTGGAAGAAGAAAACCGACCGGGAATTTTCAATCCGGAAAAAGCAAGCGAATTGGGAATTCCAGTAGGACCGCTGTGGGGAAAACTTCAAAAAGGCGAAGATGTTGTAACTCCGGACGGAAAAACTGTTCATCCGGGCGATGTGATGGGAAAAGCGCGGAAAGGCAGAAAGTTCAGTTTTGTAACTGACACTTTGTACAAAGAATCAATTGCAAAAGAAGTAAAGAATTCCGATTTGCTGATTTGCGAAGGAATGTTTGAAGAAGAACTTATTGATCAGGCTAAAGAAAAAAAACATATGACAGCAAAGCAGGCTGCGGCTATTGCAAAGAATTCCGGTTCAAAGCGTATGGCTATGATTCATTACAGTCCGCGCTATACAGACAAAGATTTGTCAAAACTTCTTGAGGAAGCAAAAGAAATTTATCCGGATGCAGAATTGACGCACGACAGAATGCATTTTGAAATTCCTTACGAAGATTAAAAATGAATTGAAGAATATATGATTGAACTTGAAAATTTTTCCAAAAATTACGAAAAAAATGTTTTCGCTGTAAAAAACATCAATCTGAAAGCCGAAAATGGACAGATAACTGGACTTTTGGGATTAAACGGTGCCGGAAAAACAACCATTATAAAGGCGATTACGGGAAATCATTTTGCCACATCCGGAGCAATTTTCATGGAAGACAGAAACGGGAAAAAATTCAACATTGAAAAAAATATTGAAAAAGCAAAGAATTTAACCGGTTATATTCCTGAACAAATTGTATTTCCGAACAGGCTTTCTGTTGAAGAATATTCTTTGCTCTTAAAAAGACAATTTTCAGCCTCAAAAGAGTTTTACGAACAGACAGTTGATTTTTGCGGTCTTTCCGGCGTTATGCAAAAAAAAATAGCATCGCTTTCAAAAGGGTATAAACAGCGGTTGGGTTTCTTTCAGGCGCTTATAAACAATCCGGAAAATATTGTGCTGGACGAGCCGATGAACGGACTTGATCCTGCGCAAATTATTCAAATGCGAAAATTGATAAAAAAAATCGCAAAAACAAAAACGGTTATGATTTCCACGCATTTAATGCAGGAAGTGGAAGCGCTTTGCGATGAAATTTATATTTTGAATGATGGAAAAATCGCTTTGAACGGAACAAAAAATGAAATTCTGCAGAAAACAGATTCACAAAATATAGAAGAAGCATTTTTAAAATCAACAGGAAAAATTGAACAATGAGAAACTATCTGAAATATAAATTCTATAATATTTTTTCAAGTCCGCTTTTTTATATTTCCGCTTTAATTTTTAATATTTTTGTTCCTTTGCAGTTTTTTTTTATACAAGAATTTTTTGGCGGAAAGGGAACGACAGATTTGCATTATTTTTTTCACGCAGTTCCAGTGATATCCACAATCATAATTCCTCTTTTGAAATTAAATGAAAATTTTTCAACATTTGACGAAATTGTTCCGCTTTCAACATCAAAAAAAATATTCGCAAGTTCATTTTCTCTTTTTATTCAATTTGCACTTATTCTTTTGCCGCAGATTTTTGTTCCGCTTTGTGTAAACTTTTTCGGAAAAGTAGAACCCGGACAAGTTTTTACCGGTTTTTTCATGCTTTTGCTCTACGGAATGATTTGTTCAAATCTATGCGTTTTTTTCAGTCAGCTTTGCAAATCAAATGTTGTTTCAGTAATCATTTCAATTTTAGTTCTTGCAGTTTTAAATGGAATCAATCTTTTTTCTGTTTATGCAAGGAACAATGATTTCTTTACGGGAATCATAAAAACATTCAGTTTTTTCTGGCACTTTGATGCTGCGGAAAAAGGAATATTCGATACAAGAGATTTTTTATACTTTGCAGTTTTTTCTTTTCTTCTGTTTTTTTTCTCGGTTTTTATTTCTGAAAAACGACAGGGAAAGAAAATAAATTCAAAAGAAAAAACAACTTTGACTCTTACAGCTGTTTGTTCAGTTCTGTTGCTTTTAAATTCAACAAGATATTACGCCCGCCTGGATTTTACAGAAGCAAAAAAATATTCAATTTCAAAATATTCAAAACAGATTGCGGACGAAGCAACGGAAAATATCAATATTTTTTATTATCAGAGCAAAAGTCTTGCAGATTATTATCCGCAAATCCGCGACATTTCTGACATTCTAAAAGAATATTCTCAACGGAAGAAAATTTCTTTGAAAATTCTTAATGCGGATAAAGCGGAAAACGTAAAACAACTTGAACAATACGGACTTTATGCGCATCAAATTCCTGTAGTCGGAAATAATAAAACAGAATATCTGAACGTTTATTCCGCAATTATTCTTGAATACGAAGACAAAACAGAAGTCATTCCGTTTATTTTAGCTTCCAACACTTTGGAATACGATATTGATACAAAAATATTGAACCTTCTTACAGAAAAAAAACGGACTGCAAATATTCTTGTAGGAAACGGGATGACGCTTGAAAATGACTACAGTTATGTAACTCCATGGCTTAATTCAAACGGAATTGCTGTGAACAAAGTTGATTTGACAAAACCGTTAGCCGCTCAATTTGAAAAAAGTTCAGTTCTTATGGTTTTTGGTTCGGATAAAATTACAGAAGAACAGTGTGCAGAAATTATTGAATATATTGAAAAAGGAAATTCCGCTTTTTTTGCAGTTTCTCCTTATAATGCTGATATAGAAAATTCCTGGTATATAACAAAGCCTGAAAATCAGAATCTTATAGAAGTTTTGCGCAACTACGGATTTGATTTTTCAGAAAATTTGATTGCTGACCTTTCGTGCCGGCGGATTCTTATGCAAAGCGACCAGAACGAAGACGGCTCTGCCGCGGAAACAACTTACAGCCAGCAGATAAATTATCCGCTCTGGATCAGCGTTATGCCGCAAGAAAACGCATTGCAAGGAATCACTGAATATTGGCCGGTTGCGATGAATGAAACGGAAAACACGCAACCAATTCTTTTTACAAGTCCGCTTTCGTGGGAAATCGAACCGGACAATCTTAGCAAAGAAAAACTTTTTGAAACAAATCCGTTTGTAATTGAAAAAACAAAGTTTACGCAAAGCAAGTCAACAAGAAGTGCCGCGCTCTGCTCAAAAGATAAAAAAATCACCGTAATTCCTGACCAATATTTTGCAAACAGTCTTATGCTAGGTTATACCGGAGGCGAATACGGCGATTACAGAAATTTGGATTTTCTTGTAAATCATTTTTTAAAGATGAATAATGAAAATGAACTTGCAAAAATTTATGAGCATTCCGTTCTTTCAAAAAATTCCGCGCTGTACAAAACTTACAATTCAGAACTTTTTAATTCCGCAAAAAACAGAACAATTTTCTGCATATTTATTTTTGTTCCGCTGCTGATAATCACTGCTGAAATTTGTTTTAAAATTTCAAAAAAAAGATTTTTAAAAGAGCTGCCAAATGAAAAATAAAATTCTTAGCGCTTTTACAATAATTCTTGCCGTACTTTATCCGTTAAGTTTTCTTCTTGAAAAAAAATCAAATCAGATAAAAACTTATGAAACTGCATTTTTAAATCCAAAAAATATAAACTCAGTGCAAAAAATAAAAATTTCTGACACTGAATGCGACCTTTACCTTTTGAACAAAAATGGAATTTGGAGCGGAAACGTTTCTTCTTCAGACAAAGAAATGATTTTTTCTGCAGAACAGCAGACCGTTAAAAATTTTATAAAAAATCTTTCTTCAATAAAAAAACTTTATTTATCTTCTTCAAATTCAAAAATTCTGAATGATTCAAACTGGAATTTTAAAATTTCATATACTTTGCAGAATGGAATTGAAACAGAAATTCTGATAGGAAAAACAGATATTTCCAAGTCCAAACGATTTATAAAACTTCCTTCAGAAAAGAAAATATATAAAACAGACGCAAACTTTGAACCTTTTCTTACTACAGATGCAAACTTTTGGGTCTGTCCAAACTTGTTTACTGCGCCTGACGGAAATGAAATAACTGAAGAAAAAATTCAGCGCATAACGTTTGTTCACCAGGGCAAAAAAACAGTTCTGATTCCAGGAACAGAAAATTTCAGTGAAAAAGCCGAAAAACTTCTTTCTTTGCGGCACGGAAAACTTTCTGACGATGTTTTTTCAAGAATTATGTCAGATACAATCGAAATTGAAACGGAAGATAATAAATTTACAAGAATAAAAATTCAACCTAAGGATGAAGATTTTTTAGTACAGTATGAAATTGACGGAAAATTTTACACGGCGGAAATAAGTTTGTGGACTTATAACAAAATTATTGAAATTTTCAGCCGGCCATAAAAATCAAATTAAAAATATTGTAAAAAAAATGAATCAAATAATTCAAAATTGGAGAAGAAGATTTTAAGAACGATTTGCGCAGAATAAAATGGGCAAAAAAAGCGTTAAGAACTGCGAAAATTCCCAAATACCTGTGGCAAAGCGCAAAAAGCATGGCGGGAAACAGTTCCACTGCAAAGTTTGCAAGTTTATTCAATTTTTTTTCCTTAAAAAAACTGAAAAAAAATGCGGGAATGTAAATTCTGAAAATATTTTCTTCAAGAACAGCACCGGATAAAAAAGTTAACAAACAGAAAAAAATACTGCAAAAATTATTTGGCAACAGAACTTCTGCTGAAACATTGCTGTATCCGCAAATAAATGCTGAAAATTGAAAAATTGCCGAACATAAAAAAAGAGCGCCGAATCCTACAAAAAAAATTGACGAATCCAAAACTAATTTAGATTTTGTAATTTTCCGAATAAAAATATTTTTTATATCCGCAGTGTTGAATTCCACACCAATAATTAAAAAAGAAAGAAAAGAAAAAATCATTCCGGAAAGCGGAAAGTTCCATTCAGAAAAAGCATTTTCCGCAGGAACACTTTGGAAAACAGAAGGCGCTACAAAAAAAATAAAAACAAGAAAAAATAAACCCGCTTCTTTAAAAAAATAATGTAATTTCATTCTTTTTATGATATTATAAAATAATGGGAAAAATTTAAATATGTATGTTGTTATTGCGATTATCATTTCTTCTGTGATAATTGCCGGTTTGGCAAAATTATATTTTCTCTTCAGTGATAAGATAGCTTTCTTTCTTCGCGGATTGGATTCCGGTTTTAAGCTGAGCGAACTTGGACCTCTTTGGAAAGTTGCGCAGATATGCAACCTTGAAGAACCGTCTTCTATTTACAACTCAATGCCTTCGCTTTCAAAATGTATTTCGCACATAAAAAGCCAGGCAGAAGCTTCTGGTGTAATAAATGCGTCACGCTATCAAAACCTTCTTACAAAGCTTTATTCTTTCAGAAATCATATTGAAAAAGAAGAGGACAAAAAGCGCGGACTTGACTCAACGATGTCGCTTTCAAATCATCAGAAGTTAAGAATAATTCTTCCTGGAAAAGGAGTTTTTTCTTCTGAAATTGAAAACAACGGACGCGAAATGACGATAAAACTTCCTACTCAAAAAAATCAGATTACAGTTGAAGGAAAAAGTTGGGTAGGGCAAAGTGTAAATGTCTATCTTTGGCGAACAGGCGACGCGCGCTACGTTTTTGATACGACCGTTCTAAGAGAAGGTCTTTTTATGGGAAAACCGGCTTTATTTTTAAAGCACACGGATCATCTTACAAGAACACAAAAGCGCAATGCAATCCGTTCAAAATGTCATATCTATGCAAATCTTTATATTCTTAAAGATAAAGTCATTGACTACAATGTAATTGAAACAAAACCCGGCTACAAGTGCCTTCTTGAAGATATTTCGGAAAAGGGCGCTCTTATTCGGATAGGCGGAAAAGGTGTTCCGAATATTCAAATTCGTCTGCAATTTCAGATAAATAATAAACTCGTTGTTATGTTCGGAATTGTCAGAACAGTTGAATTCAATGCAGAGTTGAAACAGTCAAGGCTTCATTTTGAATGCATTCATATTGAACCGGCTATGAAAAATCAGATTTTAAGTTATGTTTACAATATAATGACAGATTCTGAAAAAGAAATTTATGATGCGATGAATCTTACTGACAATGATGCAATGGATGAAAGCAATGAAAAAGAACACGAACATCAGGAAAATATGCTTCCCGGAAAATCGGAAGTTCAAAAACTTTCCGATTCAATAGCTGATACAGATTCTATTATGAACGGAGAAAACAGAGTCAACGCTCATAATTCAACGTTAAATATCCAAGATAATTCAAATGAAAAAACTTTGCAGGATGATAATTCAGAACTTGATTTTAATGGAGACGATTTATGAAAATTATTAAAAATTATTTTGTTGCACTTATTTTTTTAGCATTGCCTTTAACTGCAAATTCAGAAGGAAGCGAAAATATAAAAAAGTTTATAAAAGGAAATCTGTCTGAAAAAACAGCGGCTGTAAAAAACGCGGATTCTACAGAAGCGGAATATCTTGCAAAACAGGCAATAACATTTTCGATTCAAAATAAAGAATTTTTAGGAAATGACAGAGAATTGGCAGCTTTGGCTGTTTCCGGAATTCTTGCAATTCCTCAGAATTATGTTGAAAGTCTTTCCGAAAAGGAAAAGAATGAACTTTCTTACGATTTTTGGCTTGTTTATAACAGTTTTGATGACGAAACAGTAAAGATTGCTGTTTTAAATAGAATCGCAAAACTTGATATTCCGGTCGAAAAGTTCAAAGAAACATTGAATTCTTATATAACCGACTGTAATCCGGAAACGGAAAGTCATGCGCTTTTGGCGGCCACCATTCAAACTTTAGGAACCGTCGGAGACAGCAATTCTTTTAAAATTCTCTTTTCGTGCGCGCAGAATAAAAACTGGGCTGCATATTCCGAAGAAATTGAGTTGGCAATCGGCTCTCTTTCAGAAAAATCAGAAAATGAAATTCTTGTTTACATCGGAACCGGAAATACTGCTGAATGCAGAAAAATATTTGATCTTGTAACAAAAAATAAGAAAAATTCTCAAAATTTATGTGCAAAAATTTCAGAAAATACGCTTGTCAGAACTATATATATATATGAAAACACAAGTTCTGCTTCTGACGAGCTTATTCAGCTTCAATTTGATTCATTTCTTGTGCTGTCATCTTTAAAATGGACACGAGCTTCGGAAACCGCAATCCATTATTTTGATGTTGCTAAAAAAGAATATGAAAACAAACAGCTGAACGAAACTTCATTTATTACAGTTATTGAAGAAATAGCAAAAACTTCTCCGATTCAAGCGGTCGGAAAGCTTTCTGAATATCTTTCTTCTCTTAATAAAAAGATGGAATCAAACTCTTCAGAAATTTCAGAGCCTGTTGTTCTTGCAACTATAAAAACATTAGGCGCAATTGGAGATAAAAATGCTTTTGATTCACTTCTTGCTGTCACTTATTACAATTATTCGGAAACAGTTATTGCCACTGCGCGGGATGCCTTGGCAAAACTGAAATGGTAAACTTAAAAACAAGAAAAACTCTGAATCCTGTTATAGTCTCCGCTGTTGTCTGCGCAATATTGATTTATTCAAAAATATTGCCGCTAAGAACAAACAACAAACTGATTTCGCTCTCTCCAGAAAATTCTGTAACAGAAATCAGCGGAACTATTGCGTCAAATCCGGCGCAAACTTCAACGAAAAAATATTATTCCGCAGATTTTTCTGTTGAAAGCGTAAAAAACGCATTTGGTCTTGAAAGTTCTGCAAAAGGCAATGTAAAACTTTTTATTCCATCAGAAATTGCAGAAAGTCATTTGCCGGGAAAACTTTATTCAGCAAAAGGTCGGCTTGGAGATTGTCTTTGCGAACAGGGAATAAGACTGAAAGTCAGCGGAAACTTGAAAAATGGAATGTTTTTTGCTGAAAATGCAGAAAAACTTGAAATGCAAGATAATTTTTTCAGCAAATTTTTATATTTCAGAGCGTTATTGCGTCTTCAATTCAGACGAATAATGTTTTCCTGGGGCGCCGCCGGAGGACTTTTACTTGCGCTGCTTTCCGGTATAAAAGAATACACGGAAAGCGATGTGGCAATGAACTTTAAAAATACCGGACTTTCACACATTCTGGCGCTTTCTGGAATGCATTTGAACTTATTTTCAAACATGGCAAAAAAAGCGTGCGGAGTTTTTCTTGCAAAAAAAACAGCTTTTTTTATTCAATTTTCCGCTATATGTTTTTTCGTTTTTTTTGCAGGTTTCAGTCCGTCCCTGCTTAGAGCATTTATTTGCGCCTGCATAACGTTCGCTCTTGCCGTAATGAAAATAAAGCAGAAAAGCATGCTTTTTGTTCTTTCCGCCTCATTTTTAATTCATTCATCCATAAAACCAGATGATGTTTTTCATCCGGCTTTTCTATTAAGCTATTCCGCGCTGGCAGGAATTCTTCTGCTTTCTGAATGTTTTAATTTTTTCTTTATTACAAAAATTCCGGAAAAAATATCCGGCTCGCTTAGCGCCAGCACAGCAGCTCAATTTTTTACGGCACCGATTTCGCTGAAAATTATGGGAACGTTCGCTCCGGCCGGAATTATCGCGACGATGGCAGTTTCCCCGCTGATAACAGTTTTTATTTACGGAGGAATAATTCTTATAGTTTTGTGTATTATTTTTCCGTTTTTCGTTCCATTTAGTGCATTTTTAATGAAAATACTTTATAATTGCATAAGTTTTTTAGTAAGTCTTTTTGCTAAAATTCCGTTTTTTTCAATTTCAAATAACTAAAAAGGAGCGAAAATGCCGCATCTAAAACATCCAGATTATAATTCTCCAGCAGAACTTAAAGCATTTCTTGAATCGAACGGAATGGCTATGCAAAAAAAATTCGGTCAAAATTTTTTAATCAATGAGCAGGCCAGAAAAAATCTTATTGATTCTCTTGATATTTCTGAAAAAACAAAAGTTTGGGAAGTCGGTCCGGGACTTGGTGCCATGACAGAAGAAATTTTAAAAAGGGGAGCCGAACTTACCGTTTTTGAAATTGACCGCGGTTTTGCATTTTTTTTAAAAGAATTTTTTCATGAATACATTGAAACGAAAAAACTGAAAATTGTTGAAGGCGATGTTCTAAAAACTTGGAAAAAAGAGCTTTCTGAAAATGGAAAACCCGAAAGGTTTTTTGGCAACTTGCCGTACAATATTGCCGCAACTTTAATCGCAGACACAATAGAAAATAACATTCGCTTCGAAAAGGCCGTTTTTACAGTGCAAAAAGAAGTTGCACTGCGCGCCTGTGCAAAGCCCGGAACAGAAGATTATTCTTCATTTTCAATTCTTTGCCAATGGGCATATGATTTATCTCCGATTATGGATTTGGCGGGAGGAAATTTTTGGCCCCGCCCGAATGTTGATTCAAGAGCGTTCAGAATGATTTTAAAAAACGATTTTCCTTGCTGTCAAAATCCTTCTTTGTTTATGAAAGTGCAGAGAGCGCTTTTTTCTTCAAGACGAAAAAACGTCCGCAACAATCTTACAAACTTCCTTTCGAACGCGGAAAAAGCCGCAGCCGCACTTGAAAAAGCCGGAATAGAACCGTCGAAAAGGGCGGAAACACTTTCCATAAAAGATATTTTATTATTGAGCGACATTCTTAATGCTGATATAATAAAAAATTAGCGAAGGTTTTGATTATGAGCGAAACATTTATTGAAGAAAATATAAATAAAATAAACGAAAAAATCAGAAATGCAGAAAAAAATGCAGGACGCAAAGAAGGAAGCGTAAAACTTCTTGCTGTCAGCAAATTTCATCCTGCAGATTCAGTTTATGACGCAATAAATGCAGGGCAAATGACTTTCGGTGAAAACAGAGTTCAAGAAGCATATTCAAAATTTACAGAAGTTTTTTCAAAATTTCCGGATGTAAAATTGCATATTATCGGGCAGCTTCAGACAAACAAAGTGAAAAAAGCCGTTGAGATTGCTTCTATGATTGAATCAGTTGATCGTCTTGAACTTATTCAAGAAATTGAAAAACAGTGTTCCAGAATAAACAAAAAAATTGAAATACTTTTAGAATTTCATACGGCGGAAGATTCAAAATCCGGTTATAAGACGCAAGAAGAACTTGAAAAATCTTTGGAATATATTGCATCAGGAAATGCACCTCATTTGATTCCGCGCGGATTTATGACAATGGCGCCATTTACAGACGATAAAAACGCAATTAAAAAATCATTTTCGCAGATGAAACAGGTTGCTTTTAATATGCAGGAAAAATTCAAAATGTTTTCTCTTAGCGAACTTAGCATGGGAATGACAAACGATTTTGAAATAGCAATTCAGGAAGGTTCAACAGAAGTTCGTGTTGGAACTGCAATATTCGGACAAAGAAATTACAACTGATGAAAAATAAACTTGTAAGTCTAATTATTGTTTTTAGTTTTATTTTCTCATCTGCCGCAGTTTTTGCAGAAACCCCAGAACCTTATAAAGAGGATGAATTTCCCGGTCTTTTTAAAGATATCCGGCGTGCAGAAATTATTACTTTGGGTGCAATGCCGTTCATTACATTCAACGTAACATTAGGATATTCATTTGGAAAATTTGCGGCTCACAATTTTGACTCTGATTATTTTGTAAATCCATTTTCCTCAACTGATGAAAATAGTTTTTCTACGGACGAACAGATCGGAATAATTCTTACTTCAATTGGAATTTCCGCTGGAATCGGTCTTACAGATTTTATAGTTCACGCAGTAAAACGAAACAATCAAATGCGCAGAATAAAAAAGCAAAAAAATAACGAAATTCAAATAAATCCAATAACAGAAGATCCGGAAGCTGTAAAAATTGAAACTCCGGAACGTTCAGAAAATGATGAATTAAATAATATTGAAATTGAAAATCAGTCTGAAGACGTTATTTTTTTTACGGAGGAGTAAAATATGAAAAACATACATATTATTGTTCCTTCCGATTTTTCAGAAACTGTGCGTCTTGATCAATATATCGCTTCTTTACCGGACGGAATGAACCGCTCAAAATTAAAGTCCGGTTGCCAGGAGCTTCTTTTAAATGGAAAAAACGCAAAACTTTCTTCAAAAATAAAGGCAAATGATGACATCAGTATTTTATGGGAAGATAATATTCCGGAAAATATTGAACCGGAAAACATTCCTCTGCGTATTATTTATGAAGATGAAAATGTTACAGTTGTAAACAAACCTCAAGGTATGGTAACGCATCCGGCGGCCGGCAATTGGAACGGAACTTTGGTCAATGCTTTGCTCTATCATTGGGGGAAAGATGCAGTTCCTCAGCTGAAAGATGCAGGTGAAAATCAAATTTTAAAAATGAGACGACCTGGAATTGTACATCGCCTGGATAAAGATACTTCAGGAATTATAATAACTGCAAAAAACAGAGAAACTGAAGAATGGCTTGGCGAGCAATTTAAAGAACGGCTGGTTCAAAAAGAATATATCTGTATTGTAAAAGGCCGTCCGCCAGCTTCAAGCGGAGATGTAAAAACGCAAATCATCCGGGATACTAAAAACAGACAGAAGTTTAAGGCGGTAACAGCAACGACGGATGGAAAATTTGCGCGTTCTCTTTATCACTGTATTGCCTGTTACGGTCCTTATTCAATAATAAGAGTCCGCATAAAAACCGGAAGAACACACCAGATTCGCGTTCATATGAAGTATCTAGGTTGTCCGATTCTTGGCGACCCGATTTATGGAAAACCGGATCCGCTTTTTCCAGATGCAACATTAATGCTTCATTCCCGACAGATGATTATAAAAACTTCGCCGGAAAAAAAATACAAAAGGTTCAGAGCGGCAATTCCGTTCAGATTTATGAAAACTGTAAAAATTCTGCGCGAAAAATATCCGCGCGATGTAATGCCGAAAGTAAAGCCGAAATGCAAAAAATCAAGATAATTTCAAAACCGGATGAACAGAATCCGTTCGCAATAATTTATAAGCCTCAAGGACTGCCTTCTGCGCCACTTTCAACTGAAGATAAAAATAACGCTTTAAGTCAGGCAGAAATATTGTTTCCGAAAATTGCGAATGTAAAAGGCAAAAAAGAAATTGAACACGGGCTTTTGCACAGAATTGATACGGAAACAGAAGGTCTGCTTCTACTTGCAGAAACACAGGATTTTTATGATTTTATGCAGATTAATCAAAAAAATGGCAAATTCATAAAAATTTATAGGGCAGAATGTAGTTCTATTTTGCAAGAAGAAAAAAAAGAAGGATTTCCTCTTATCGATGAAAAAATAAAAGATTCCATTCTTAGCGGTAAAGCTGTAAAAATTGAATCTTATTTCAGAAATTTTGGAAAAGGACAAAAAGAAGTGCGGCCGGTCACTGAATTTTCCGGAAAAGCCGCATTAAAAAAACTTGGAAAACAAAAAAAATATTCAACGCAAATCAATTTGATTTCAGAAGAAAACGGAAAATATATTTTTGAATGCAGAATCGAATCTGGATACAGACACCAAGTAAGATGCCATTTAGCCTGGCTTGGATTCCCCGTTTGCGGAGATTCTGTCTACAATCCACAATTTAAAGATGGAGAACACCTGAAATTTAAAGCAATAGGCTTGCAGTTTGAAAATCCAATAACAAAAAAAACAGTTTCCGTATTTATATAATAAAAAAACTACTCTAATAAAAAACTAAAGTTTTGAAATCAACTATTAGATTTATATTCAAATTGATATTTTAGATAAGAATCTTCCTTAATAACAGGAGTCAATTCTATAGATTTACCTTTCAAAATATTTTCTTTGGAAGGTAAATCTGTTTCTGTATTATATTCTTGATATTCTGCTGCTGTTAAAAAATAGATTTTCGGATTTTCATAGAAAAAAGAAAAAGTCGCTGCTTTATCCTTTTCGATTTTTATAATCCGTTCGCTAAAAGATTTACAAACTATAAATAATGCATCATCAGTTTTATTAGTAATGTTATAATCGAATTGCTTATTTGTGGAATAGTAATTTGAAAATTTTAAAATCTTACAAAAACTTCCATCATAAAATCCCTCGTAAAGTTCATCGGTCAATAATTTTATTTCATTTGAATGCTCTACAGAATTTTCATCAATAAATGTTTTTACAGTTTTATTCAATGAATAAGAAAGTTCGAGTGTATTTATAATATCTTTTTTATTTGAATCAATTGTAACAGAAGTATTATTATATAAAAATTCTATTGGATAATCTGAAAAATTTTTAACGTAATAGAATTCTGGTTCAGACTTTCCTGAACAACTTGAAAATATAAACAAAAATATTACAAATATAAAATTTATTTTTCTCATAAAAATAAATATATTTTAAATTTAAATTTTCTACAATATTAAAGCATAAATAAACTCAAAAGAATATTACATAGGGACAAAAGCAACAGTAATCTAAAGTAGGAATGTTACGTTTTAAATTGAAAAAAGATTACCCGAAAAGAGACTTGAACTCTTATAGGATTGCTCCCACTAGGACCTGAACCTAGCGCGTCTACCAATTCCGCCATCCGGGCAAGTAATCTAAATTTATCAAATTAATGTTTTTAGGTCAATACAATGGGCTTTTTATACAGCTGTAAACACCAATCATAACGCCAATTAACATTGAAAATGTAAGAATATAAATCCAAAGCGGAAGGGAATATTCATTTTTTGATTTTTTTGAATATCTTCTGCCTGCGGAACGAAAGATTTGATTAAGCGCGCTGGCATGCTTTAAAGTTTTATCAGAAGAGATTACAGCAGCAGAAGAATCTTTTCCGGTTGCATAACCGCAATCCGGACAACCTTTTTTAAATTCTTTGCTGTTTCCCATTCTTCCGCAATTTGGACAACGCACAGAAATAAAAAACTTTCCGCAGTTTTTGCACATTTTCGAGTTTTCCGGAACTTCAGCCCCGCAATTTTCGCAGAAAAACTTTGCCTTAGCACTTTTCATTATTCAAAGCCTCAATCTTTGCCAAAAGAGAAGGTTTCCGAACTTTTGATTCTGCTTCTGTTTTTTGCGCTGCGTTTGCGCTATTTCCTGTTGTTTCAAGAAAATTAAAAAGTTTTTCCAAGCCAAAATCTCCGTTTTCTGTAAAAATGCCTTTTATGCCAAGAAAATCCGCTTTTTTTCTTTCTTCCTCAGATAAAGTCGGCGCAAAAAGAATAACAGAAGATTTTTCACGAGCTAAATCAGACTTTATGAATTGGGCAAAAATTTTCCAATGCCGCGGATAATTCAACGCATTTATAATACAAAAATTCGGACTGATTTCCCTAAAATTATCCATAGCCTTAAGAAAATCAGAATAAATAATTGTATCAAAACCTTTGTTTTCAAGAGCACTGCTTACAGAACAAAGCTTTTCTTCATCATTTGAAATTATTAAAATTTTCATTACTCAGTTCCCAAATTAGTTACAGTATAATCGTAAATCTGCCAAATTCCTTCTCTCTGGCGGACTTTATAAACATAACTTTTCTTTTCGCGGTAATTAGGATATTTGAACCATTCTGTAACAGTTACAGTTCCTTCTGTTTTTGAATAAACAGTTTTTTCAATTTCAAATTTTTCAGGAACCGCAACAATATCATTGTCAATTCGGGACTGCATCAAGTCCGCTTTATAATTTTTCAGCATTTTTGCTCTTTCATCCGCAGAAGAAGAAGCATATCTGCGCTTTGCCGAAGCGTTTCTTTGCAACATCGCTTCCACGTCAAAATAAAGAAAATACTGATCCCACAAAGATTTTTGGCGCGCAATAATAGTCTGTTCAACAACTTTATCAGGAGAAATTTCTTCCGGTTTTAAAAGTTCGGCAGATTTGCTCTTTACAGGTAAAAATGAAGAAGAAGCCGCAGAAGGAGAAGGGCGAACTTCAAGCGTAAGCCGGTTCGAAGGAACTTCAAGATATTTTGACTTATAAAGTTCAGGATAAAATTTCAATTCAACATAATAAATTGAAGGTTCTTTAATTTCTATGTAATCCTTTAAATTTTCAATGAAAGAATATTCTTCTCCAGTTTCCAAAGAAATTTCTCTGAAATAAACAGTCTGATTTGTAGTTCGCTTTCTGATAAGTTTTTCTGTCTGGGAAAGCTGCGAATTTTTTATTGTGTATGCAGTAAAATCCACGCTGAACATTCTGTCATCCGCAAGCTTAAAACGCATAGTTTCTGCGGAATTGTTTTTTATTGAAATATGAACAAAAACCGGATTTGTATCCGCATTTCCAGGATAATACATTGTCCTGTCGTAATATTTTATTGATACAGACATATCATCATACATTGAAGTGTCATTTTTTTCCGCAAAACAAAAAGTCTGTCCAAAAATAAATAATATTGCTATAATCTTAAAAAGTCGTTTCAATTTTGTGCTCCCTAACAGTTCAATTTGGAACTTCTTGCTTAATTTATCGGCATAAAAATATGAATACATTATCAGCAAATTCTCTTTATAATTTACTAAAAAACTGGCAATCGGAAAAGAGCATTTTAAGTTCTCTTTTTTCTGAACAACTTTTATATCCTGTAAATATTACAGGAATTCAGGGCGCTTTATACAGTTTCTTTATAAAAAATTACGCGGAAACAAAAAAAGGACTTTCGCTGCAAAATTTAAATTATAAGCAGTCCGGCTATTCTTCAAAGGCATTTGGAAAAACTCCGTCCGTTTCTTCGTCTGTCGCAAATTTTTACATTTTTGTTCCAGGCGAACGGGAAGCAATCGCTCTGAAATCTGACCTGGAAACAGCCTTTGAAGAAGCGGAAACAACAATTGTTCCGACTTGGAGTTCGGTTCCATACAGAACGGTAACGCCTGGTTCAAGAATTTTTGGTCAGCGTTCCGGTGCGCTTGCAAAAATTGCGTACAAAAATTCAAATTTAAATGAAATCGTAAAGTTTAAACCAAGAATTTTTATTATCCCGCTAAGAATTTTACTGTCTCCACTACCGAATCCGGAATATATCCGTTCATTAATTTTCACTCTTTCCAAAAATCAGCAGATTGATACTATAAAAGTTTCAGAAAAACTTGTTAAAAACGGCTATTCAAGAGTTCCCCGCGTTACAGTTCCGGGAGAATTCAGTCTTAGAGGTGAAGTTTTGGATATTTTTCTTCCGGAAGAAGAAAATCCGGCAAGAATTATTTTTGACTTTGATAAAATTGAAGAAATAAAACTTTTTGACGCAGACAATCAAACTACATTAAAAAAGACAGAAAGCATCATCGTTTATCCGATGAAAGAAATAATATGGAACAGCGAATTAATTGAAAAACTTGAAACTGTTTTTAGCGAATACGAAAAAAACTGCATAACAGAGGAAACGCCAGAAAATCCGCGCATTCCATTTACAAAGGAAGCGATTGCATTCAAAAACAAACTTTTGGAAAATCTGAAAAATTCAGGAACAGCAGAAGGAGAAGAACTTTTTTATCCTCTTTTGTGGGACAAGGAAGTTTCTATTTTTGATTATATTGATTCTGACTCTCAGGTTTTCTTTATGGATTTTGACCGGCAGGCAAACTCCATAGAAAGTATTCATCGCGAACTTTCCGGACTTTACAGAAAAGCGCGATTGGAACTTCCGGTCTTTCCGCCGCAGGATTTGCTTTTTGACTTTGAAAATGTTTTGTCAGAACATGAAAAGAAAATTTATTTCAGAACGCTCACAACATTTTCTGAAAATGACTCTGAAAATAAAATTGAAGCAAAAAATCTCCCGGAAAACAAACAGAAATCAGAAGAAAAAACTTTCAAAATTGAAAGCGAGCCGGGAACCAGTTATTTCGGCAATATAAATTATTTGAAGGATGAACTAAAAAATCAGCTTGACGACAACTGGAACATATTTATTTTTGCGGATAACGAAAATCAGGCATTACGAATTTCAGAAATTTTAAAAGATTTTGCAAACCGCGAAAAAAATCCGCTTAAAATAGTTGCAAAAGCAATTTCAGAAGGTTTTGTAATTCCTGAATTGAAAATTCGCGTTATCCAGGAAAACGAAATCTTCGGGCGAAGAAAATACGTTCCGAAATCGCTCCACAAAGCTAAAAGCAAAGCGATTGACACATTTGTTGAGCTTAATCCGGGCGATTATGTTGTTCACGTAAATTATGGAATCGGAATTTTCCATGGAATTGACCGCATAAAAGCCATGGGAAATGAGCGCGACTACATAAAACTTCAATACGCAGATGAAGAATTTGTTTTTGTTCCGATTGAACAGTTGAATTTGGTGCAACGCTATATCGGAAACGAAGGCGAAAAACCTACGCTCGACAGAATCGGAAGCAAATCTTGGGAAAACCGTAAAAATAAAGTAAAAAAATCAGTTGAAGATTTGGCGCAAAAATTAATTTCTCTGTACTCCAGAAGACAAGCGTCGCATGGTTTTCCATTTCCAAAAGATACAGAATGGCAGACCGCTTTTGAAGCATCTTTTCCTTATGAAGATACTCCGGATCAAATTTCCGTAACTGAAGAAATCAAAAAAGATATGGAAAAGCCTCAGCCTATGGACCGTCTGCTGTGCGGCGACGTAGGCTATGGAAAAACTGAAATCGCAATGAGAGCCGCATTTAAAGCCGTTATGGGCGGAAAACAAGTTGCATTTTTAGCTCCGACAACAATTCTTGCAGAACAGCACTATGAAACTTGTATTGAACGCTTCAATAATTTTCCTGTAAAAATTGCTCATCTTTCGCGTTTTGTGTCACAAAAAGAAACAAAGCAAATTTTGGCAAAAGCTGCCGCCGGCGAAATTGACATTCTGATCGGAACGCACAGAATTATTCAAAAAGATGTCCAGTTTAAAAATCTCGGACTGATGATTATTGATGAAGAGCAACGATTTGGAGTAAAAGACAAGGAAAAACTTAAAGTCCTCAAAAATAATATCGACTGTCTTTCTATGTCGGCAACGCCAATTCCGCGCACTTTGCACATGAGCCTTTTAAAAATAAGGGATATGAGCCTTTTAACAACTCCACCGCAAATAAGAAAACCTGTCGAAACAATTGTAGATGAATATTCAGAAGAAAAAGTTGCGGCAGCTATAAGACGGGAAGTTGAACGCGACGGACAAGTTTTTTATCTTCATAACAGAGTTGAATCCCTTAATGAAACGCGCATAAAACTTGAACGGCTCTTGCCAGAAATGATGATTGAAGTTGCGCACGGACAAATGACCAGCGAAGAGTTGGATGATATTTTCCGCCGTTTTAAGTTGGGCGGTTTCCATGTTCTTGTAGCGACAACAATTATAGAAAACGGAATTGACATTCCAAACGTAAATACAATAATCATTGACCGCGCGGATATGTACGGAATTTCGCAGCTTTACCAGTTGCGGGGAAGAGTGGGACGGAGCGACAAAAAAGCATACGCATATCTTTTGTATCCAGGAAACAGATCATTAAGCGAAATTGCAATGAAAAGACTTCAAGTTATAAGCGATTTTACGGAACTTGGAAGCGGATTTAAAATTGCCATGAAAGATATGGAAATCCGAGGTGCGGGAAATCTTTTGGGGCGCGACCAGTCCGGAAATGTGTACTCAGTAGGTTTTGATTTATACGTAAGACTTTTAAATCAGGCTGTAAACCAGCTTATGGCACAGGAAGATTACAAAGATTCTCCGGAAGTTCTTATGGAACTTGAATATACAGGATTTATTCCGGATTCATATGTGCAGAACCCGCAGACAAAAATGGAAATTTACAAAAAAATCGCTTCAATCCAGACAAATGAAGAGCTTGATAGCGTTTACCTGGAATTGGAAGACAGATTTGGTCCGATTCCGGACGAAGTGAACAGCCTTTTGTCTCTTGCAGACATACGAATTCTTTGCAAAAAATTAAATATTTCTTCAATAAAAGAACGGCAGGGCAAAGTTACAGTAGAATTTGCAAAAGTTTCAGACATTTCTGTTGATAAAGTTCTAAATCTTATCCGCACATCTGCAGGTGCAGTTGCTCTTGATGCAAAACGACCGAACATCATCAATCTTAATGCAGGAAAAATTGCTCTTAAAGAAAAAAGCGAATTTATAAGAGAAAAACTTATGCAAATTTCGTAAAAACATTAATATTGTGCTATAATATATTTATTGTGAAAAAAAGAATTTCCGTAAGTGTTTTAATAGTAATAATTATTGCCGATATGGTAGGACTATTCGGCATTTTTTACTTAAAACACTGTTTTGATATACAAGCCTCGTCTTACAATCTTATGGTTGACCAAAGTTTTGATGAAAAAAACGATATCGACCAAATAGAATCTCTTATTTATGAACATGAATTCAAAATGTCAAATATGCTTCGGAAAAAAGATTCCGTCAGTATAGAAGAAGCAAAAAGACAGATTGTAGAAGTTGAACTTTATTTAAGACACAGAATCATCGAGCACGGAAGTTTAATGTCAAAAATTACAAATAAAGAGAAATTCGAACTTTTCCGCAGTGTAAATGATGACGTTCTGAATTATCTGAACTACAATGCAGTTCTTCTTTCTATAACGCAGGAACATTTTGATGAGGAAAACATAAAATATGTTGAAAGTTTCGTTACGCCTCTGATAAAACGTGTAAATTCAAGTATAGAACAACTTTCCGTTCTTTCTGAACAACAAATAGAGCAAGTGCGAAACGAACTTAACACAAATTTAAAACGTTCCGGAATCATTTCCTATGCAGCAATCTGCCTTATGGTCATCTCAATTGTTTCAAGTCTTATATACACATACAAAATTGTTCAAGGACTTGAAACAGACAAGGATATTCTTACTTTCAAGACAGAATTGAACAAACAGCGCATTGCTGAAATTCAAAACAACACAATAATCGGAATTGCAGATTTAGTTGAAAGCCGCAGCGGAGAAACCGGACAACATGTAAAACGAACAAGCAATTACGTAAATTTAATTTTGAATCAGGCTAAAAAACATGGACTTTGGCCGGAACTTCTTACAGAACAGTATATTGATTTTGTTACCCGCGCCGCACCAATGCACGACATAGGAAAAATCGTAATTCCGGACTCAATACTGAACAAACCAGGAAAATTGACTTCAGAAGAATTTGAAATAATGAAAACGCACGCAGAAGCCGGTTCTAAAATCGTAAATCAAATTCTTGGTGGTGTAGAAGATTACAAATATGTTGAAATTGCGGCGGATATTGCTCATTATCACCACGAAAAATGGAACGGAAAAGGTTATCCTACAGGCCGAAGAAGAACGGAAATTCCTTTGTGCGCCAGAATTATGGCAGTTGCAGACGTTTTTGATGCTCTTGTTTCCGAGCGCTGCTATAAAAAAGCAATGAGTTATAGCGATGCGTTCAATCTAATAGAAAGCGAAGCAGGGCAGCATTTTGATCCAAAAATAGTAGAACTTTTTATGGAGTTAAAAGATGAAATCAGCAAAGGCAAATAAAATAATTTTCAATAAAAAAAACGGAATTATACTTTCTCTTATTTTCTTTCAGATTTTTATTTTAACAGGATTTTGCGGCTGCAATACAAAAACACAGAAAAAGGAAGAATCAAAAACTGAATTAAGATTTTCATGGTGGGGAAAAACATTCAGACATAACTATACTTTAAAAGGCATAGACGAATTTGAAAAACTTTATCCGCAAATTACTATAAAGCCTGAATATTCCGCATGGTCGGGCTACGAAGAATATTTTGAAAAAACGTATAAAAACAATGAAAATGCAGACGTAATGCAAATAAACTTTAACTGGCTTTATAAATATTCGTCAGACGGCAACGGATTTTTCAATCTTTTTGAACTTTCGGATCATATCGAACTTTTTAACTTTACGCAAAATGACCTTTCATTTGGAATGATGGACGGAAAGCTCAATGCAATTCCTATTGCTTTCAACGCGATAATTCCAATTTTTGACAAAACTCTTTTTTCCCGCTACAAACTTCCAGTTCCGGAAACATGGAATGAACTTTTTTCTGCAGCAAATCTGATGAAAAAGGATGGAATATATCCGCTTGGAATGGGCGAAAAACATCTTTTTCTTTTTTCAATAGCATGGTTTGAACAAACCCACGGTAAAAAATTCTTTTCGGACAACACAATATTAAATATCACCGAAGAAGAAACGGAAGAATTTCTTGTCTTCATAAAAAAAATGTTTGACCAGAAAGTCATTTTCCCAAATACAAAAGATTTTGAAAGCAATTCGCTTGAAAAAAGAAATGTTGCCGGCGCAGTCAGCTGGTGTAATGAAAGTTCTCAATTTGCAAGAAAAATTACGGAACTTGGAGGTTTACCTGTTCTGGGAAATTTCATTTCAACTCCAACTTCAAAAGAATCAGGCTGGTATCTGAAACCTTCAACAATGTATGCAATCAGCAAAAACTGCAAACATCCAAAGGAAGCCGCGCAATTTCTGAATTTTCTTCTAAACAGCAGACAAATGTCCTTACTGCAAAAATGCGAAAAAGGAATTCCTGCCAGCAACAAAAGCCTTACAGTTCTTATGGAAAATAAAGAACTTGAAACAATGGAATACGATTCTCTTATAAAAATCCGCTATAACAACGGAAATATCAACAGTATGCTTCCAATAATGGAAAACAGCAATATTATAAAACTTTTTTCAAAAGTTATTGATAATTACAATTCTGAAAAAACATCTCTAAAAGAAAGCGCGCAAACTTTATACAGCGGAATAAAAAAAATAGCAGAAAAATAAGCGCATATTGATTTTTTTATGAAAATTCTATAAAGTAGTAATGCTTCAAAGTTTTTACTGAAGAAAGGAGGTGAAATTCAAATGGCTACAGTTGTTGTCGGGGATTCAGAAAATCTTGAAAAAGCCCTTAAACGTTTTAAGCGTATGACAGAAAACGAAGGAATTGTAAAAGAATACAAAAGCCGCAGATACTTTGTAAAACCTTCTGCAGAACTTCATCAGAAAAAAACTTCTTTGGCAAGAAAGTTGCTTCTAAAACGTAAAAAAGCAGAACACAAATCTGCATATTAAGAAACGAGGCTTTTTGAATATTTCCGTTCAAAAAGCCGTTTTTATTATTAGGTAAACTTATGAAAATAAAACTTCAAGACTTAAAAAAAACATATATTTCAAAAGAAGGAACTGAAATAAAAGCTGTAAACGAAGTTTCCCTTGATATTCCGGAAAATAAAATTTTTGGAATCATAGGAAAGAGCGGAGCTGGAAAAAGTTCTCTTGTCCGGCTCATAAGCCTTTTGGAAACTCCTGATTCCGGTTCAGTTTACTACGGAGAAAAACGGGTTGACAATCTTCCGAAAAAAGAATTGATTGAACAGCGCAGAAAAATCGGAATGATTTTCCAAAATTTTAATCTTTTCACTTCAAGAACAGCCGGAAAAAACATCGCATATCCTTTGGAAATTTGCGGAACAAAAAAAGATAAAATTGCAGAAAAAGTTAAAGAAATGCTTAAACTAGTCGGTCTTGAAGACCGCGAAAATGCGCCTATAAGCACTCTTTCCGGCGGTCAAAAGCAAAGAATTGCAATTGCCCGTGCCCTTGCTACAAATCCGGATATCCTTTTTTGTGATGAAGCAACAAGTGCGCTTGATCCGCAGACCACACGGTCAATACTTGCTCTCATCCGTGATATACAGAAAAAAATGAACCTTACGGTTGTAATGATAACTCATCAGATGGAAGTTGTCCGCGATGCCTGCGATTCTGTCGCAGTAATTGAAAACGGCTCAGTTGTAGAACAGGGAAGTGTAAACGATATTTTTAACAGTCCTAAAACAGAAACTACAAAAGATTTTATCCGTAATATCACTCACTCAAACACAGAAAATATTAAAAATTCCGTTTCAGAATTTATTAAATGGTCAGAAAAAGGCGGAAAATATATGCTTCATTTTACAGGAGATTCTTCAAGCGCGCCGATTTTAAGCCAAACAGCAAAAAAATTTAATATTGATTTTAATATTCTTGCCGCAGGAATTGAAAAACTTACAAACGGACAAGTCGGTTCAATGCTTGTAGATATAATCGGAACAAAACCCGAAATAGACAAATCCATTGCATTTCTTAATGAAAACAATGTTACTGTTGAAGAAATAACGGAGAATTAAAATGACACAAATTTTTATTTTAGTAGGGCAGTCAACTCTTCAGACTTTAGCCATGACCTTTTTTTCTGCGCTTTTTGCTGTTATTTTAGGATTTCCACTTGGAATTCTTCTGAACATAACAAATAAATTCGGAATTACACCAAAACCTGTTTTCAATATTATTTTAAGCCGAATAATTGATGTTTTGCGTTCATTTCCATTTGTCATTCTTATGATTGTGCTTCTTCCTGTTACAAGACTTATTTTAGGAAGTGCAATCGGAACCGCACCGACCATAGTTCCTTTAGCCATTGCGGCAATGCCGTTTGTAGCGCGAATTACAGAATCCGCACTCAGCGAAGTTGATCCCGGAATGGTTCAAGCCGCAAAAGCAATGGGTTCAACCAACTGGCAGATTATTTACAAAGTTTTAATTCCGGAAGCAATGCCTTCCGTAGCTTCTGGCATAACATTAACAATTATCACATTAATCGGTTATTCAGCGATGGCAGGAACGCTTGGAGGCGGTGGTCTTGGAGACCTTGCAATCCGTTACGGCTATCAACGATTTAGAACTGGAATAATGGTTGCCGCAGTTATTGTTATAATAGTCCTAGTTACAGCAATTCAATATGCAGGAACCAAAATCACCAATCATATGATGAGCAAACGATAAAAAACAAATAAAGTTTTCAAAAATTATTGACACTTTTTTCGTATAGATGTATAAATAAATCATACTAAATCACTAGGAATTATAATTTAATTCATGGAGGATAAATTATGAAAAAACTTATCGCAACATTAGTTGCTGTTCTTACAGTTTCTGCAGTATCAGCACAGAAAACATTAAAAGTTGCTGCAACACCGGAACCTCATGCAGATCTTTTAAATCTTGTAAAAGATGATTTAAAAGCGGAAGGAATTGATCTTCAAGTTATCGAAATGACAGATTATCCGACATTGAACGAAGTTCTTGAAGCAGGCGACATTGACGCAAATTTTGACCAGCACCTTCCTTATATGGAATCATTCAACAAGGAAAAAGGAACACATCTTGCTCCAGCTGGCGGAATCCACGTTGAACCGTTCGCATTGTATTCTAAAAAAGTAAAATCAATAAAAGATTTCAAGAAAAAAGCAGTTATTGCTATCCCGAATGATCCGACAAATGAAGCAAGAGCATTGCTTCTTCTTCAGGAAGCAGGTTTAATTACACTTCGCGACGGTGCAGGAATTGAAGCAACTCCAATTGATATAACAAAGAATCCGTTGAAATTAAAGTTCCGTGAAATTGAAGGACCATCACTTCCACGCGTTCTTAATGATGTAGATGGAGCTGTTATAAACGGAAATTATGCGCTTCCAGCAGGTCTTTCGGCAACAAAAGACGGTCTTTTCATAGAAGGTTCATCATCGCCATATGTAAATTACGTTGTTGTAAAGCAAGGCAATGAAAACAAGCCGGAAATCAAAGCTTTGGTAAAAGCTCTTCAGAGCCAGAAAGTAAAAGATTATATTTCTAAAAAATATCCGAACGGTGAAGTTGTAGCAGCGTTCTAAAAACAAAGAATAGAAAAAAGGCTGTCTGAAAAGAATAAAACCGGTAGTTAAGACTCTCTAAAACACTGGTTTTAGCGGAAGGTCATTTCAATAGACTAAACATCCGCCAAGTTCTTAGCAGACAGCCTTTTTTATTTTAAAACAACCTTTATAATAGGAATTAAAATTTCTTCGTCATTAAGAGAGGGTATCTGGGAAAATGAAGAGTAAGGGGAAATTGACGATAAAAGTAAAGTAATTCAGCTCATTGGTAGACAGAATACACATTATGGTAAGTAATATGATTAAATGAAGAATTAAAAAACAAGATTTCCAACAACGTAAAATCTTTCAGCCTGATTTTTATGCAAAATTAAATTTTCTGCTGTTTATACTCATCAAAATTCCGATTGACGACATAGCCGTAAGCAGCGAAGAACCACCGTAAGATAAGAACAACAAAGGAATTCCGGTAATCGGCATTATTCCCATAACCATTCCGACATTTATAAAAAAGTGAATCATGTACATACCAAGAAATCCGGATGCAATATACGAGCCAAAATGATTAGAACTGTTTTTTATTATAACCAAAGTTCTGAACATAATTACGCCGTAAAGAAAAAAAACAATAATTCCGCCGGCAAAACCAAGTTCCTCTGAAAGAATGCTAAAAATAAAATCAGTTGACTGCTGTGGCAAAAAACGGTAATGACTTTGAGTTCCGTGCAGAAAAGAACGTCCAAACGCACCTCCGGAACCAATTGCAATTTTAGACTGAATAATATTCCATCCTGCTCCAAGCCGGTCAACATTCGGATCCATAAAAACAATAAGACGCTTTATCTGATAATCTTTCAAAACTTTTTCTGCTACAGATGAAAATATTAAACCAAGCGAAATAATTGCAAAAACATAGGCAATCCAATAAAAATAATGTACAAGATGAAAATACCGCCTGAAAATAACACAAAGAATACAAATAAATGATGAGGCCAATATCAAAATCAGTTTTAATTTGAAATTAGTTAATATAGAAATCCAAGTAACTGAACTATGAGCTATATATTCATTCCAAACAGGAAGAACAGTAAAAATGATAATAGAAACGCCAGTGCCAAGAAGAAACAATAAATAGCGGCTAGGAATTCCTGCTATATAACACATTAAAAAGAAAATCGGTATATAAACAGTTGCAGTTCCCAAGTCCGGCTGCATAAGAATCAATCCTGTAGGACCGATAAATATCAAAAATGAAATTACCGTTCTTTTCAGCTGATTTTCATTTATTGATGATTCCAAATATTTTGCCAGCATTATTATATAAAAAATTTTTCCAAATTCAGAAGGCTGAATTCCAAATTCACCAATTCCAATCCAGCTGCGCGCACCATTTACATAACGTCCAAAAATGCGGGTATAAATTAAAACTATAAGAAATCCGAAATACAAATAAGCCGCATATCGCGTAAATTTTCTGTAATCATAAAGTGCAAGAAAAATCATAAAAATAAAACCTATTGCTGCCCAAACAATCTGTTTCATAAATTCGTTTGTAACAAGAATTCCTGAAGAATTGATTCCAGATGAATAAATAAAAGCAATACCAAGTCCAACAAGAATCAACATACTGAAAATCAAAATAAAATCAAAATATTCAAGAAAACTTTTTTTCATTATCTACCCTATTCCTGTCTGTTTCTGTTTTTAACCAAATAATTAAAACCAAGCGCATGAACCGCTTCTTCATAAGTCTGATGTGCAAAAATTCCCTGCAAAATAATATTTGTAGCATAAGGCGCCCACCATTCCCATGGATTGCAGGCTTCTACAATACAAGCAACAACAACTTGCTCTTCCTTAGGACCATCGTATGGCGCATAAGCAACCATCCATGAATGCCAACTGGTTTTATATGGCGCAACTTCAGCAGTACCAGTTTTTCCAGCAGCTTTTACAATTTTATTGTGCATAGGATATTGCGGCGTACCGTCAGAAATTGTATATCGCATAGATTCCTGAACCTGCTTCCATACTTCTTGCGGAATATCAGATTTTAACAGAATTTCAGGTTCCACTTTTTTCAAAATTTCATTATTCGAAACAGGATCACGCACTTCCTTCAAAAGATGAGGCTTATAAACTACTCCGCCATTAGCAACCATTGCAGCCATATTCGCAACGTGTAAAGGCGTTGCAAGCAAATATCCCTGACCAATGGAAGCGGACATTGTATCACCGCCAAGCCATTTTTCATGATAACGGCGTTCTTTCCATTCAGCAGTTGGAACAAATCCCGACTGCTGACTCGGAAGATCAATTCCAGTATTTTGTCCAAAACCAAATTCTTTTGCATAAGCAGCAATTTTGCTGATTCCCAAATAATCACGCCCGACAGTCCAATAATAAACATCACAAGATTGCGCGATAGCATTTTTCATATCAAGCCAACCATGCCCAGGTTCATGAATATGGCAATGGAATTTTCTGTTTCCGTAATCAAGAACGCCTTTGCACTCAATCTTTTTTGTCGGAGGAAACGCATTTTCCGCAAGCATTGCAGTATTCATTATAATCTTAAATGTAGAAGCCGGCGGATAAACCGCATTTACGGCACGATTTACCAAAGGCTGATTTTTTATATCCTGCGTTAAAGTCTGATAATATTCGCCTGCATCATCACCGTTAAACTGATTTGCATCAAAAAAAGGATATGAAACCATTGCAAGAATTTCGCCATCAGCAGGTTTTAGAACCACAACTGCCCCAACTCTGTTTCCAAGCGTTTTTTCTGCAAGCGTCTGAATTTCAGAATCTATTGTAAGAACAAGATTTTTTCCAAGTTCCGGCGGCTCTACAATCGGCTTGTCGGAAAGAATTCTTCCGCGAACATCGACAGTTTTGCTTTCCAATCCAGGCTTTCCCTGAAGCAAACTGTCATACTGACGTTCAATTCCAGTTTTTCCTACAACACTGTTTCTTGTATAACCTTGATTATACATTACATTCATTTCTTCACGCGTAATATCGCCGACATATCCGACAACATGTGAAAGAGAACCTGTTTCAAGGTAATTTCTTATAGGCTTTGAAACCCACGTTACACCAGGCAAATCAGTTTTATTCTCTGCAATATCAGAAATTACAGAAAAAGGAACATTACTTTTTATTTGAAAAGAAGTAAAAGAACGCCTTGAATTTTTCGGAATTTTACGGTCTATGTCAAACTTGGAAATTCCAAGTATTTTTGCAAGTCTTGTAGCAACAGTATCATAATGACCTCTTGGAATTTCTCCAGGAGTTACTTCAACCGCAAAAGAATCAGTATTAATAACCATAGGCAGAGTCGCATTACGGTCAAAAATTTCACCGCGCTGAGCAGGAATCGTCGTAACTTGACTGGAAATATTTTTTGACTGGGAGCGGTATTCTTTTCCGTTTATAACTTGCATTGAAAAAAGTCTATAAACATAAATCAAGAAACCCAAACACAACAAAATTGCCAGAAAAATAATTCGGGTCGTTTTATCTATGGAAGAAGTTCTAGCAAAAAGATTGTGTTTAAAAAATGCCATAATCAGAATTCCCTTGAATTTTTCAAAGAAAGGTGCTTATCAAAACAACTAAGAATTTTAAAAATAACCGGACATAAAATTGAATTGAATAAAAGTTCAAAGAAAAAATTCATAGAAACAATATTATAATTCAAAACTGTATTCGGATAAAATAATGTCATAAGCCAAGTAATAAAAACTTTAATAAAAGTTGCACCCAAACCTATTAAAACAGGAATAAAAAATCCCTTGAAATTTAAGGTTCCGTAAAAAAAGCCTGCACCGTAACAAACAATTGTTCTTAAAAGGCAATTATAACCGAAAGGTGAACCAGTCATCCAGTCAAGAATCAGCCCTGAAATAAAACCGATAACAACACCAAAAGAGCGTCCGTTCGTCATTGCAATATAAACAGCCGCAAGCAGAACCAAATCCGGAATTGCCGGCAAAAACATGATGTTTGAAAGAATAGTTGTTTCTATCATCGCAAGACAAATAATTATAAAAGTGGAAAAAGACATCATTTTCAGCATATTTTATTTCCTTGCATCATTTATTTCGCGCATATTTACAACAACAACAGTTTCCAGTCGGGAAAAATCTATAATAGGAGTCAACTCTATATCAAGTGAAGAATCATAATCAATAACTGAAATTTTTGAAATCGAACCTATAGGCAAATCGCGCATATAATTGTTGTTTTCACCGGACGTAACAACAACATCTCCGTAATGCAGCTCTTCCAGAACTCTTTTTTTTATGTATTTCATTGAAAGAGGCAAATCCTCGTTACCGTTGCCGGAAACAAGCCCTAAATCCCGAGAATTTTGAATTCTGGCAGAAACCGTACAGTTCAAGTTATAAATTGGCATTACAATACTTGTAAAGGCTCCGACCTGAACAATTTTTCCTACAAGTCCGGAATTTCCGTTCTGATACGCAATGACCGGCATATTCTTTTTGATTCCTGAAGAACTGCCTCGATTTATCGTAAAATATGCATACAGATTATCAGAATCGCGGCTTATAATTTGCGCCGGATAATTTTTTTCTTCAAGAGAAATTGTAAAGTTCAGCTGCTCAAGAAGTCTTTCGTTCTCCTTTCGGATTTCAGCGTTGCTTCTGCGCATCTGTTCATAGTCTTCCAACTTTTTAGTAAGTTCCGCATAATCTTTTTTAAGTTTGCCAAGCTCACGAACTGCCCCAAAAGTATCGCCAATTCCGCTTGTAACTTTATAAATTCCAGACTGAACAGTTGAAAGAACGGTAAATCCTATTTTTTTAAAGTTCAGCACAAAACTTCCGGAACTGAACCCCAGCATAACACCAGAAATCAGCACAAATAGAATGAGAAGCAGTTCTGAAAGTTTAAGCGAAAATTTACTTTTTACAGCCATATTTATCAGTCATTAAGACTATCGTAAACAGAACGGTCCGAAGACATATCCTTGAAAAGTTCAAATGCTTCGCCGGCGCCCAACGCAACACATTCAAGCGGATTTTCAACAAGAATAACAGGAACTCCTGTTTCTTTTGAAATGAGTTTAGGAAGCCCCTTCAACATTGAACCTCCGCCTGTCATAACAATACCACGATCAATAATATCAGAAGCAAGTTCCGGTGGAGTCTGACTGATAACACTTTTTATTTCCTCAACAATCTGTTTTACAGGTTCCTTCAAAGCTTCACGAACTTCAACGCTGTCAATTTCAAGGCGTCGCGGAAGACCTGTAATAGCATCAGTTCCCTTCAATTCCATTTTTTCTATAGTTTTATCAGCGGATGCGTTTCCAATCTGAATTTTTAGCCGTTCTGCAGCCTGCAATGAAATTATAAGATTGTGAACGCTCTTTACGTGCTTTACCAGCGCTTCATTAAATTTGTCGCCGCCGACACGAATGGAACTTGTTATTACCATTCCACCAAGTGAAATTACAGAAACTTCAGCAGTACCACCGCCAATATCGCAAATCATATGACCGGCTGGTTCATAAATAGGAATTTTCGCACCAATTGCAGCGGCTAAAGATTCCGCAATAACTTCAACTTCTTTTGCACCAGCTCTTAAAGCCGCCTCAATTACAGCACGTCTTTCAACATCTGTAACACAAGAAGGAATTCCGACTTTCATCCGCAAAGATTTAAAAATCTGATGTTTAGGAGTAATTTTCTGAATAAAATACTTTATCATTCTTTCGCAGCTGTCTATATCTGCAATAACACCATCTGCGAGCGGTCTGATAGCAATAATGTTTGAAGGAGTTCTTTCAAGCATATTTTTAGCTTCCGAACCAACTGCAAGAATTCGTTTAGTGCCCTTTTCAACAGCCACAACAGAAGGCTCATCAATTACAATACCTTTTCCTCGAACATAAATCAAAGTGTTGCAAGTGCCAAGGTCAATACCTACATCTGTAGAAAATCTATCAAAGAAACCCATAAATCCTCCCGGATTCTTTTGTATTTTTTTTAAACATCTCAAACACTATAAAGATGTACTAATTATAGTCAGCCATTTTTTTCAGCGCACCCTGATGATTAACCTGAACACGCAATGCTTTTCGCCATTCCGCACGGGCTTTTACAAGTTCGCCTTTCTTTTCATATATTACACCAAGACCGTAATAAGCGTCACCAGAATTTTTATTTTTTTGCAAAATACCTTCAAATTCTTTTTGCGCTTCATCAAGTTTGTCTTCATCAAGATAAATCAAACCAAGAAGATTCATACTCTTTAAGACAAGACTGTCATCTTTGCAGTCACTGGCAATTCTATATAAATACTGTTTTGCAACAGAAAGCTGTCCCAACTTATAATACTGTTCCGCTATAGAAAGAAGCAAAGAATCAGATTCTCTTACAAGCAGAGCTTCCGTAAAATACTGAATACTTTCTTTAGGAAGTCCTAAAGTAGCATAACTCAATCCTAAATATTCAGACACATCATCCGCTTTATAACCAAGCGTTTTTGAATCAAGAAGATATTTTACAGCAAGATCCGAATAATAATATGATGAAGATGTATTCTTATAAAAATAAGATTTTCCGAGCATGTATTTCAGTTGCGGCACAGATGATTTGTTTGCATAAAGAATAGCAACTCTGATTGAATTAATAGCATCATCAAGATAATTTTGCCCAACCGAAGTATCCAATGAAGAAACCGCAAGAAAAAATGCCGCATATCCATGATAAGTAAGCGCAAAATTATTAAAAGGATTTTCATCAAGCATCTGTTGCGTCAATTCATAAACTTTCTGATAATCGTAACCTTTCCAGGCTTTTGTTATAGTCGTTCTGTTAGCGGAAGACGCTATGTTTTTTCTTAATTTTTTTACTAAAAAAAACGAGGCGCATACAACAACAGCAAGCCCCAATATAAAAAAAATGAGATTTCTTACAAAATTGCTGTTTCGTTTGCCTATATTTCCACTAATCATAATCCACTAAAAAAAACAGACGGGAAATAAGCCGGGTTCTGTAAATTGCATTCGCAACCAGCAACCATCTATCCGAGCCTTTTGTTACCAAAAGGCTTTAGCAACCTACCCGAAGTATAATTCCGGAAAAACAAACTTCTGCGCGGTCTTGCTCCAAATGAGGTTTGCACTGCCGTAAATATTACTATTTACGCGGTGGTCTCTTAAGCCACCATTTCACCCTTACCTTTTCAGGCGGTATATTTTCTGCTGCACTATCTGTCTGACAAGGGATATGCATTTACATACATCTGCCTTATCAGCCCGGTAATTGTCCGGCATTTTTTCCGGTGGAGCCCGGACTTTCCTCACCGGAAATTTTTATCATGAAAAATCCCGGTGCGATTACATCCCCGTCTGTATTGTTTACCTACTCTTCTGCATCTGATTCAGACTCATCAAGTTCTTCATCATCCAAAGATTCAGAATCACTGTCTTCAAAATCAGAAGACTCAATGTCTTCATCATCTTCAAATTCATCTTCAAGTTCTTCATCAGAATCAGCAAGACTACCTGTATCATTGTAGTAAGCAATCTGCTCTTCTTCAGAAACTTCTTCATAATAAAGAATTCTGCTGCAGTACGGACAGAACAAGATGCTGTCACCTTCGTGAACTTCGTTTGCAAACTGCCCCGGCAGTATCATATGACATCCTGTGCAAACGCCATTTTTTACTGCAACAATACCTTCTGCATTGCGTTGAATAATACGTTCAAACTTGAAAAGAATTTCCTGATCAAGTCCAGGAATAACTTTTTCTTCCTGCTTTTTCAAATCTGCAATTTCAGACTTATATGAATTAAGCTGAGAATCAAGCGCTTTTTTGCTTTCATTCAATTCTGTTTCTGTAGAATTGATAATAGCCTCATTAGTTTTCAGAATATCGTTAAGCTCTGCAAAAGTTTTTTCTTCTTTCTGGAGCTCCTTGCGAACTTCCGCTTCTTTTAAAGATGCCTCAGAAATTTGCTTGTCCAAAGCTTCGTATTCGCGGTGAGTTGTAATATTATCCATATTCTTTTCACCGTCTTCACGTGTTTTTACAGCTTCATCAAGCTCAATTTTAAGTTTGCCGACCCTTTCTTTTACGGCTTCATATTCTTTATTCTTTTCAATATATTCTTTTTTCATGCGGGCAAGTAGCTCGTCCTGAGAACTTAACTGCTTAGGCGATTCTTCGATTTTTGTTTCAAGTTCATATTTTCTGCCAAGAATTACCTGAAGACTTTTTAGACGATCAAAGATTTCTGTTGTTACCATTGTAAAATTTTCCTTAAATTACTGATGTATCTTAAAACTATATAGAAAAAAAGAAAATATGTCTACAAAGTTCTTCTTAAAAACGCTGATTTAAAAGAAGATCTTCAACATATTTTCAGCCATGACCAATCAGGTTTCTATGTAATCTCTAAGCCCATTTGCACGTCTTGGATGTCTAAGCCGGCGCAAAGCCTTTGCTTCTATCTGACGTATACGCTCTCTGGTTACATTAAAGTAAAGTCCGACCTCTTCAAGCGTAAGAGAATAACCGTCATCCAGACCAAAGCGCATTTTCAGAACTTCCTGCTCCCGGGCCGGTAAAGTTCCAAGTACCTGGCGGAGCTGTTCCTGCAAAAGTTTGTATGAAGTCTGTGTTGCAGGATTTTCAACTTCTTTATCTTCGATAAAATCGCCCAAAGAAGAATCTTCTTCTTCACCGATCGGAGTTTCAAGCGAAATAGGTTCGCGGGCAACGCTCTTCACCTGTTTTACACGGGCAACCGGCCAGCCGAGCTGCTGAGCTATTTCATCATCAGTAGGTTCACGGCCAAGTTTCTGCAGAAGCTGTCTTGACTCCCGGACAACTTTGTTTATCTGCTCTATCATGTGCACAGGAACACGAATCGTTCTTGCCTGATCGGAAATAGATCTGGTTATTGCCTGGCGAATCCACCATGTTGCATAAGTTGAAAACTTAAATCCTTTGCGATATTCAAATTTTTCAACAGCTTTGATAAGACCTATGTTACCTTCCTGAACAAGATCAAAGAACTGAAGACCGCGGTTCGTATATTTTTTTGCAATCGAAACAACAAGCCTTAAGTTTGCATTGATAAGACGGTTCTTAGCCTGCTCCATCATAATGCTTCCGCGCTTGATTTCCTGCGCTTTTTCAAGAATTTCGTCAATTGTATTTTCAAACTCATATTCAAGGCGGCTTAATTTACGGTCTATTTTCTGAATCTGTGTGTAAATATCGCGGATATCATCAGTTGTCATGTTAAGTTCCGCTTCTATTTTAGCAGATTCAGAACGGATAGAAATACGTCGTCCCAAAGAGCGGAGTTCCGCTGTGTTCGAAATGCGCAGCTCCTTCATTTTCTTTTCCTGCTTTTGGCGGTATTCTTCTATCTTGTTTCTTGCATCCCGGAATTTTTGCGTAAATTTATCCAATTCTTCCGTCTGAATTTCTACTTTCTGAAGCTGAGGCTGAATTTTTTCGCGCAGAGCAACAAGCTGAGGATTATCAAAAATTCTGCTTGACTGTTCCGTTTTATAAAGATTTTCTTTTATAGCCATATACTGCTTCATTTCCTGAAGTACTGGCTTTATATATTCACCATAACAACTTTTCAAACGGCGTTTTTCAGCCATTTCTTCATTGATTTCTTTGCGTGCCTTTCCAGGTTCATGCTGATCAATTCTTGTAAACGCCTTTACGGCAATGTAAAAGAATTCAGGAATCATTATTCCGGATTTCAAAACAACATCTTTTATAATATTGTTTCCGTCTTCCATTTTTTTAGAAAGAATAACTTCCTGTTCGGCAGTAAGAAGATTTTCTTTTCCGATTTCTCTAAGGTAAAGCCGTATAGGATCATCTATACTGGATTCTTTATCACCATTAACCAGCCTTACTTTTTCAGATTTGTCATCGTCAACATCATCAACAAGATCTTCATCGTCTGAAACTACATCTTCATCATCTTCAACAGAAATATCCTCATCATCACCATCATCTTCATCAAGATCCAATCCTGACTCAATGACTTCAATATTCTGTTTTGCAAGAAGCTGAAGAACCTGCTCCATTTCCGAAGAATTTACAAAATCCTGTCCGACGAGAACAGAAATTTCATCATAAGTGATTCCGGATTTATCTTTTGCATAATCCAGAATTTTTTGAATAGAAGGATTTAATTCCTGGTCCATTTCTTCACCTTTAATTCTTTAAGGACTTTAGTTTTTTGTCCAATTCCATTTTTCTTGCAAGAAGCTTCTGAAATTCCGTCTTATCGTCAGAGGTAACAGCACTGAAATTACGTATTTGTTCCATCAGTTTGTCTCTCTGCCGCTCAACGCTTTTTGACTTTAACATCCGTATTGAATCTTTTACGGCATTTTCCGTATTATCTTTGAATTCACCGAGCGAAACCACTTCTGTAATAATGCCCGACAACTCTTGATCATCACAATGATTCAGCAAGGATGTAAAAGTCAAATTGTTTTCTTTGTAGCATTCCTCAAGAATTTTAAAAAGCTTTTTAGCGGAAGAATCTTCGAAATCATCAGGATTTAGTTCGTTGCGGATAAGTGAATACTTTTCAAGATCAGCAATTATTGCCAGAAGACTTCTTAATTCTGCATTAAGTTTTATTTTTTGCTGATTAGTACTATTTTCTGGCTGCCGGTTATTAAGACGCTGACGGGCTTGCTCACGATTTACGAAATCTTTCTTCACGGCCTCCGGCTTTAAATTGAACGCCTCGCATAATTGCGTAAGACACGACTCTCTTAACATATCGGACTTGAGCGAATCCAAATAAGGAAAATATTCAAGCGCAGCTTTAGTTTTTCCCTCAGGCGTATCAACAGGATACAATCTCGCTAGTCTAGACAGTAAAAAGTCGCTATCTAAGATAGCAGAAGAAACCGCATTCGTCAATATTTTTTCACCGAAATTCTGCATTAATTCCGCAGGATCTTTTCCGCCTTCAATTCTTATAACCCTGCAAGAAAGCCCTGCACTGCGAACCATAAGTATAGCCCGCAAAGTCGCTTTCTGCCCCGCTCCGTCCGCATCAAAAGAAAGAAGAACTTCATCAACAAAAGGACGCACTATTTTTATCTGCTCTTCTGTAAGGGATGTTCCAAGCGGAGCAACCGCAAATTCAATTTTGCACTGATGATAGGCAATGCAGTCCATATAACCTTCGCAGAAAATAACTTTTTTATTTTCTTTTATCGCTTTCTTTGCAAAATTAAAAGCATATAACGTTTCGCCTTTTTTATACTGAATCAAATCTCCGCTGTTCAGATACTTAGGACTGTTGGGATTGCTGTCCAACTGCCGTCCGCCGAAAGCAACAACCTGTCCCTGCCTGTTAAAAATCGGAAACATAAGCCTGTTTGAAAAAAAAGCGATATCCGGATATTTTTTACTGAAAAGCCCGGATTTTTCAAGAAAATCGCGGCTGAAATTCTTTTTCAAGAGAAAATTCTTTAACCAAGTTCTGTCCGCAGGAGCATATCCGATTTTAAATTTTTTAAGAGTTTCTTCAGAAAGACCTCTGTCCGCAATGTATTTCAAAGCGGATTTTCCCTGCTCCGTTTCCATCAAAATATAATGAAACATAGAAGCAGTCCGCTCATAAAGCTCCGTATACTCTTCTTTGAGTTTCAACTCCGGATCCGGCTTGTTTTCGTAACCAGACTTATATTTAACCGGAATATTGAATTTTCTTGCAAGTTGCTCAACCGCATCCGGAAAACTCAGTTTTTCCTGCTCTTCAATAAATTTTACAACATTTCCGCCCACACCGCAGCCAAAGCAATGATAGAACTTCTTGTCGCTGTCAACATGAAAAGACGCGGTCTTTTCGCCATGAAAAGGACAGCACCCCCAAAAGTCATTATTGCCCCTTGACTCAAGCTTTGTGTATTCACCTATTACGGAAACAATATCCACGCCATTTATAACACTGTCTATTGTTTCCTGAGAAATAAATCCTGACATTGTCTGTTATTTTCCAGTTTTTTTAGTATTATAAATATAACCTTCGTTCACATGCGTTGAAAAATCTTTTGAGAAAACATGCTTTCCGGCCTCCGCATCTACAAGGCGGAAAAAATAATAATCCGTTTTTGCGGAATTAATCGCCGCGTCAAGAGCAACAAGCCCCGGATTAGAAATAGGCGCAGGCGTAAGTCCTGCCCATTTATAAGTATTGTAAGGATTATCGATAGCAAGATCATCATACGTAATTACATCCGGATGAGGTTTTCCCTGAATTTCAGTCAGAATATACTCAACCGTAGCGCAAGAATAAAGACCTATTCCATGTCGAAGTCTGTTCCTGAAAACACTTGCTATGAGCGGCGCTTCGCTGTCTATCCGGTATTCCCGCTCCACAATAGAAGCAAGAATCACATCATCATAAAGTTCTTTTGAAGAAAGCGAAGAAGCGTTCCTTACAGTCTTTATCTTTTCAAAAAAGTTGTCTGCCATAAGTTTTACAACAGACTTTCCTGTCATCATCGGTGTAAAAAAATAAGTATCAGGGAAAAGAAAACCTTCAAAAGAATCCCCCTGGATATTATACTCTTCAAGAAGTTCCTTGCTGTTCGCAGCCTGCTTAAAATCCTGAACGGAACAAACCCCAGAATTCTGAAGTTTCTGTGCAATTTTAGAGACAGTAAGCCCCTCAGGAAAAGAAATCCTTATATATTCCTGCTGACCGGAAGAAAGAATCTTAAAAATTTCACCGTAAGTCATTGCGCTTGAAATTTTATAAACACCGCTTTTCAGGGAAAATGGCTCGGATGAACCGGAAACCAGATTTCTTAAAACCGGAGTTCTTGCGCAGGCATAAAAATAAAAACTGTTTCTGATAAGCTTTTTTTGACGCAAAACTTTTGAAACCCTGCGCAAAGATGTTCCGGAAGGAACTTCAATTCTTTCCACTACGCTGCTTTTTTCAGAAGACACAGGCAACACTTGAACAACAGAAAAAAGAACAAAAAACAAAATCAAGCCAAAAACCGCAGCAACAGCAATATTTCTTTTTTTCATACTTCAAATCCTTGATTTTCCACCGAAAGATAAACTTCTATCTGAGAATGACAAACAAACTTTGCATACCATCTGGCTGACTGAAGTATTGAATAAAGTTTTTTATCATCATAATTAGGTTCGTGATGAAAAAGATACAGACGCTTTACATTCCAATGAACCGCAAAGTCAACCGCATAGCAGAACGCGGAATGTCCCCAATGCTCTTTTCTTAAAGCCTCTTCGACAGTATATTGCGAATCCAGAACCAGAACATCCGCATCTTTAAAAACATTTTCACGTGCAACTGTTGAAACAAAATCGTTTTGCGAAAGTTCAACATCCGTCGCATAAACAAATTTTTTGCCGTTCTGAACAAACGCATAGCTGGTTGAACCGCCAGGATGCGACATTCCGCAAGTAAAAACTGTAGTTCCGCCTATTTTTACAGGTTCATTTTCTTTAATCGTATGAAAAGTTATTCTTTTTGAAACAACTTCAAATTCAACCGGAAAAAAAGATTTTGACTGCTGAATCGCAAGACACTGTTCCGCATTTTCAACAGAAGAATAAACCTCGATTGAAACATCCGGATTAAAAAGCGGAGCAAAAAAAGGAAGTCCATGAATATGATCCCAATGGAAGTGCGAAAAAAACATATAAAAATGCTTGCATGAAGCAGCTTCCGGAGAATTTCCGAAAAGACGTATTCCGCTTCCGGCATCAAGCAAAAAAACTTTTCCGTCATCAGTTTTCAACTGAACGCACGGAGTGTTTCCTCCTACAGAACCATAAAGCCATGCCGGAAGATTGGAAATAAATCTTTCCCTTGCATCCGAAGACTCCAAATCTTTAGGAGAAATACGCTGAATTACAGCCGTGATTTTATTTTGAATCTGCTGGGAAGTTGGCGGTGTCGGTAAAGAACCGCGCACTCCCCAAAATCTGACTTTCAAACTAATTTTAACTTCCTTATTTTTGAACTTATTAAAATCTAAAGAATATATAAAAGTTTGTCAAATTTCATTGTGATTTTATTTAAGCAAAAAAAAACGAGTAAGAATACTTACTCGTTGATCTTGGGAAGTCAGGGAATCGAACCCCATCCGGTTGCCCAAGAGATTTACAGTCTCCCGCAGTCCCACTGTGCCAACTTCCCGGAAATAGCTGCCTGTAGGATTTGGACCCACGACCCCGAGATTACAAATCACGTGCTCTACCAGCTGAGCTAAGGCAGCATTACGTTTTGCGTAACGTGTTTCAAACTATATAGGAATTAAAAAAAAAGGTCAATAGCAAAAATGCTTTTTTTTTAATTTTTTTTTATTTTTTGCAAAAATCAGGACGAAGGCACTCTGCGCCGTTAATATACACATTTTGAATTTCAGAGCCCTGCTCAAGATAAACAGTAACGAGAACGCGCACAACCTTTTCAAGACTGCCCTTCACATATGCTTCCTGACTGCAAAAAAGCGGAATTTTTGAAACATCAATTCCTTTGTAATTGCGGCGCAAGGCAGCGCACGGATTTGCCTCGTCCAAATCTTTTGTAAGAGTAAACTGAACAGAAACAATATCTTCCGCTTCAATTTTGTTTTTTTCAAAAATCTGCGAACACATTTCCACAGTTCCGTCAGAAATCGATTCCTTTGAGTTTTCCGCGCATACGGCGCCGCGAATTGCATACAATCTTTTCATTTTTTTATCCTAAATTATTTTTTCTGTGCGTTTTCAACCGGCAATTTCCCAACATTGGCAAGATTGGAAAGATAAACCGAACGCGATTTTTCATAAAGCGCATAATCCGGATATTTGCAGTTCTTTATTACAATCGAATTAAACTGAAGTTCCGGGAATTTTTTATTGAAATCAACCATAGATTTCAAATCTTCATAAGTAAGAATGTCCGGGTTGTAAAGAGAATCTTTGGAAAGCTTTTTTATAATTTCTGAAGAAAGCATTTTTGCCGCGGAATCACATTCCTGTTCAATAAAGCGTTCCAGTCCGTCCTGCTCAGAAATAACAAGACGCTCAAAAAGACTTACAATATTTTCCGCAGAAATATTAACTGAAAAATCAAAATCAAAATTATACGAAAAATCAACATTATCATTTAAAATTTCCGCATAAACTTCTCCGGAAGAAAGTTTTCCGGAAACAGATTTGCTTACCGCATAAGGATTCAGTTCAAAAGAAGTGAATTTTGCATTTGTAGGAAGAAGAAATTCCCAATGCCAAGAAAATTTTCCAGGATAAACAATGTCTTTTGAAATTCCGCCTGTCTTTGACTTTACAATCCCCACGCAATCAGGTTTTATACGTACTTGAGTCCATCCGATAAAAAATACGGCGGCCGCAAAAATCACCAGAATAAAAAAACATATAATAAGATTCTTAAAAAACTTTTTCATTTATTCCTCTAAAATAAAAATTCAACTTGAAAAAATCTTATTTTTTAGTATAACTAGGGTTTATGAGAAAAACAAGACAGAAGCAACCTGAAAAAATTTCGCTTTCACTATTGTTCAGACTTACAAGAAGAACTGTACTTTTTCTTTTTCTTTTTCTTTCTGTTCTTGTATTGTTTTACGCCATAGGAAATTATCAGTTTTTTTTGGATTCAAACCAGATAATAATTCTTAACACAGCCGTTATTGTTTCCGCCGCTCTTTTTCTTATAAGTTCAGCAGGAATTATAGAAGCCGCTTTCTGCATTGCAAAAAAAAATAAAAAACGGCTCTATTATTCGCTGAATCTTATAGTAATGATTATGGCTGCGCTTTCCGGTGTGTTATGTATGTTTTTTCTTTCCGCAACATTAATAATTTCAAAAGGAATTTAAAATAATCCAAATTTCAAGTTTCAAATTTTTTCCGGCTTCATATCATTCCGAATATCCTGACTGTTCCGAACCAAAATTGCATGCAAAGGAAAAATAAGTAAAAAACCCATAGCTTTGGGTTTTAATAAAACAGGTTCGCCTTTTTTTAAGACTTCCGGGGCAATTCTGTTGCTTATGCTCGGCATATTCTTTTTTGCAAAAAGATTTGACTCCCACAAAAAGCCTTTAGTTTCAATTCTGTTACCCTTGCCAAAAACATTCGCAACAGAAACATTGTCATCCAATCCAAGACCGAAAAGGCAATATTCAGAGCCTTTTTTTAGACAGCAAATCTGCTGCGAAGCGCAAAGCCACACATCAGGATGAAAGTCGGAACGAAATGAGTCTACAATATTCAAAAAATGATCGGCTCTTCCGCCGTCGCCGCCTACCAACGTTATAAAAGGTTGTGCTTTTTTTTCTTTTGCAAAACAGCAGGCAGCCCGCAAAGCAAGTTCTGTATCCGTAAAATCCTTGTCCCGCGAAAAAGTACGGACAATATCATCACTGAATTCTGAAAGCAGATTTTTTGACGAAACGCTGTCAAAATCCCCAAGAATTCTATCAGGTGAAAAATCCAACTTACCGGAAAAATATTTTTTAAATTCAAGACATACATCCAAACCGGAATCTGCGGCAATTATAAAATCCGGTTTTAAAGAATGATTCCAGTAACTTTCAGTATCCCAAGGCTTTGGGTAAAATCCGCCGGTAAAAATCACAACATGAATAGAATTTTTCATATTTATTGATTATAATGAAATTAATCAGGTGCGTCTTGCCGCAAAAAAGAAAATCAGAAAGAAATATGCAGGCTGATTACGGAACGTACGGAAATATAATTTTATGAAAAAAATAAAAATTCCCCAAATCCTACAAAAAATGAATTCAGTATTCGAAGCGAACGGTTACAAAGCGTATCTTGTCGGAGGAGCCGTCCGCGATGTTCTTATGAAAAAAGAACCTTCTGACTGGGATGTAACAACCGATGCGACTCCGGCACAAGTAAAAAAAATCTTCAGGAAAGTGATTCCGACAGGAATTGCGCACGGAACCGTTACAGTTCACTTTATGGGAAGCGAAATTGAAGTTACAACTTTCCGAACAGAAAGCGATTATTCAGACGGAAGACATCCGGACAAAGTGGAATTTACAGGAAACCTGGAGGAAGATTTAAGCCGCCGCGACTTTACAATGAACGCAATAGCCGCATCGCTAAAAGACGGAAAAATAGAAGATCCTTTCGGGGGACAAAAAGACATAAAATCAAAGCTGATAAGAACCGTCGGAAACCCGGAAGAACGTTTTCTGGAAGACGGATTAAGACCTATAAGAGCAATACGATTTTCAGCGCAACTGAATTTTAAGATAGAAGCAAAAACTCTTGAAGCTATGGAAAAGCCGGAAGTTCAGGAAAAAATAAAATCAATTTCACTGGAGCGATTCCGCGATGAACTTTTAAAACTTTTAAAAGCGGAAAAACCTTCAGCCGGATTGAAATTAATGGAAAAAACAGGAATTCTTCATATTTTCATGCCGGAATTCGACAGCTGCAAAGACTGTGTTCAAAGCGATTCCAGAGGATTCCACGATTTTGACGTTCTAAACCATCTTTTTTACTCTTGTGACGGAGCGCCAAAAAACAAGCCGAACGTAAGAGTCGCAGCACTCCTTCACGACATAGGAAAGCCAGTAGCACGAAAAATTGTTAAAACACCGCAGGGAGAAAATATAACTTTCTACCGGCACGAGCATTATTCTGCGGAAATTGCAAAAAAAATGCTGTTCAGACTTAAGTTTTCCAACGCAGAAATAGATGACATCTGCCATCTTATAGAAAACCATATGTTCAATTACGAACCTAACTGGAAAGATTCAGCAGTACGACGTTTTATAGTAAAAGTAAAAGCAGAAAACATAGACAATCTTTTTGATCTGCGGCTTGCAGACATTTATGGAATGCACAATAAATCAGTAAGAATCAAAAACAGTCCCACCTGCGCTCTTCTGTTGGAGTTCAAAGAACGTATAGAAAAAGAAGAAGCAAAGAATTCCGCGCTAAGCCTAAAATCACTTGCAATAAACGGAAAAGATTTGCTACAGAGCGGAATTCCGGCGGGAAAAGAACTGGGAAACATTTTGAATGAACTTTTTGAAACTGTCCTTGACGATCCTTCGCAAAATCAGAAAGAAATCCTTTTAAATATGGCAAAAAAAATTTATGAAAATCGTAATTTATAGCACAAATACAAATTTTTATGATGAAAAGAATTTTAGCATAAAACAATTACCAAAATGTATAAATAATATTACAAACTGTATAAAAAATTATACATCTTCAGAAGTAATATTAGTATATTTTTTACCTGGTATGTTTTTTTTTGATTCTGACATTGAAAATTCTGAACTTCCAAAAGAAGAAAAAATTTCTTATTATCCATTGAAAGAAAAAACTGCAGAAAAAATTGCAGGCGAAATTTTCAATTTACATCCGGATATTGCAGTCCAGGCAAGTTTTTGGACAGAACCTTTCGACTGGATTCCGATTCAAGATTCTCTTATCGGAGAAATTTTAAAATCAAAAGGAATAAAAACTGTAAATCACCCTTCCAAAACTGCGCTCATCTGCTTTAACAAAAAACGTACAAGGGATTTTCTTATGCAAAACGGATTCAACGCGGCAAAATCAGTTTATGTTCACCATGAACTTTTCAGAACAGAGCGGGCGCACAAAGAAATTCTGAACAATCCATATCAGGAATTTATCCTTGAAGAAATAAAAAAACTGGATTATCCGGTCATAATAAAGGATTCATTCGGCTTGAGCTCGTATGGAATGGATGTTGTAAAAACTTTTCCAATGGCAAAAAATATTTTGTTCTCCAAAAAAAATTCTGGAGACAGACTTGTTGAAGAATTTATCAGCGGATTGCAATTCGGAACGGAAATTCATGGAACACCAGGAAATTACACTATTTTTCCGCCTTTTCTGTTTTCCACTAATCAATACGGAATAACCAGCCCGAAACAAAGCGTAAAAGTCGGACCTGTTTTGAACAATGATTTTCATTTGGAAGAACTTTACAAAACTCTTGAACTACTGGCAGAAAAACTTGAACTTTGCGGAATAGCGCAAGTTGATTTAGTTTTCAGCAATGAAAAATGGTTTGTAATAGAAATAAATCCACGTCTTTCCGGATTGTCGGAAACCATTGCGTGCAGCACGGAAAAAACACTTGCAGAAATGCTTTTGGATGTCGCATTTTGTAAAAATCAAAGAAATACAAGATTGAAATATGTTTGCAGTATAAAATTTCCTGTTGTTACGGAAGAAATGCAAGAAAAACTTTTTAATTTCGAAAGTGTTCTTTATGTGCGCCAAATGCAAAACAAAAACGCAAGACAGCACAGAGAGGAAGGATTTTGCGAAGTTATTTTCGGCGCAAAGAATTCTGCCCAAGAACTGAAAAACGATTTGGAAAACCTAAAATCTTCTTTTCCAGAAATAATGGAAGAGGAATTTTACAGAAAAGCAAAAGAACTTATGAAATTTCTATAAAATTTCCAAGATTTCCCGAAAAAAATGATTTTCAATTTTAGCTTCGTTCATTATTTCCGAAAAAGAATAATAACGTACAGGTTCGTACAAGCGCCCAAGAGCAATATAATCCCCTTTTTTATCAGAACCGTACGTTATATTGTAAGCCAAGCCGTTATATTTGAACTCAAATTCTTTTTTAGTGTTTACAAGAAACAAAAAATCTTCTTTTGTCATACAAATATAAAGCGCAATTAAATAATCATATTCATAGCGTCGCGGACTTCATCAAGAGTTTTTACGGCAATTTCGCGGGCGCGCTTTACACCGTCCAAAAGAACACTGCGTATATATTCAGGTTCTTTTTCAAGTTCTGCACGTTTTTCACGCAAAGGACGCAAAGTTTCGTTCAAAGCTACAGTAAGCTCATTTTTCAGCATTCCGCCGCCGCCTTCACCGATGCGGGCTGCAATCGCTTCCGGTTCTTCATTTGTACAAAGGGAAATAATCTGCAGAAGATTCGCAACTTCCGGACGGTTTACAGGATCATAAGTGATAAGCCGTTCACCGTCTGTCTTTGCCTTTTTTATAAGGCGCGCAGTTTCGTCTTCTGTAGCGCTCAGCATAATTGCGTTGCCGCGGCTCTTAGACATTTTCTGAGTTCCGTCCAATCCCATTATGCTAGGTGTTTTTGAAAGCAAAACTTGAGGAAGCGGGAAAATCGGCTCCCGATCCGCACAGAATTTTTTGTTGAAGCGGTTTGCTATCGTTCGCGCCATCTCAACGTGCGGAAGTTGATCTTTTCCTGCCGGAACAACATTTCCTTTACAGAAAAGAATATCAACCGCCTGATGAACCGGATAAGTGTACATTCCTGCGTTCACATTTGTAAGTCCAGCCGCCTGAATTTCTTCCTTTACAGTCGGATTCCGGCTAAGTTCCGCATTAGAAACCAAAGTAAGAAATGGAATCATAAGCTGGTTTGCTTCCGGAACATAAGAATGAGGATAAATTATAACATTTTCGCCAGGTTCTATTCCGGCTGCAAGATAGTCGATTACAAGCTGCTTTGTATTCTGACTTATTTCTTGATATGCGTCATGGTCGGTTAAAACCTGGTAATCCGCAATCAAAATCATAGTCGGAACTCCAAGTTTGGAAAGACGAACCCGATTTTGAAGCGAACCGAAATAATGTCCGATATGAAGCCGCCCTGTCGGTCGGTCTCCAGTTAAAACTCTGTATTTTTTTGGATTCTTTACAATATCTTCTTCAATATATCTGCTGGTTTTTAATGCGGCTTCGTAAGTAGCGCTTGTAATTGTTTCTGCCATTTTGTTCCTCAAATTCGATTTTATAAATCACTTGATATTTTCCGAAATCAATAAAGTTTTCAAAGAATTCAGTAATTTTTTCAAGTTCAATAAAATCTTTTTTTTACGTTATCACAAATAAGATTTTTATTCCATATAATGTTTAACACATCTAAAAAAAAACGCTAAAATTAAATTATGACTTTAGTTGAATTTCACAAATGGCTTGATAAATACTTAAATTTTGAAAAAACACAGACAAAAGGCATCTTTTGGCTTGATTCAATGCGTTTTTTGTGCAGCAAGCTGGGAAATCCTCAGGATAAAATTCCTTGCATTCATATTGCCGGTTCAAAAGGAAAAGGAAGCTGCTCCGCAATGATTTCCAGCATAATCGAAGAAGCAGGATTCAATTGCGGTGTCTACACGTCTCCGCACATAACGGATTTCAGAGAAAGAATCGGCTCTGCGCACAGTTTCTTTGAAGATGAAATATATGAAAAATCAGCAGATGAACTCACATCTCTTGTTGATTCAATTCCGGTTGAAGAACTGCCAGGAAACCGGCGCCTGACATGGTTTGAACTTGTTACGGTATTCGCTTTTCTGTGCTTTAAAAACGCAGGGTGTGATTTTGCAGTTTACGAAGTGGGACTTGGAGGACGGCTTGATTCAACAAATATTGTAAAACCGCTTACAAGTATTCTTATGCCCATAGAACTTGAGCATACGGAATTTTTAGGAAATACAATCAAAGAAATTGCAGGAGAAAAAGCCGGAATAATAAAAAAAGGAATTCCAGCCGTCATCGCACCGCAAAACTATACAGAAGCTGACGAAGTTTTTAAGACAAAATGCGCGGAAACAAATTCCAAATGTATTTTTGTAAAAGACATAACAGAAAATCTTTCATACAAATACACTGAAAACGGAAAAATGAAGATTGACTTTTCGCTCTCACAAGATTCTTCCGCGCCAGATTCCGCAACCGACACATTTTCTGAAAAAATCAGAATCTCTGCAAACCTTAAACTTTTAGGAAAAGTACAGGCTTTCAATGCAGCGACAGCAGTTACGGCCATAAAAACCGCACTTCCGGAAATTTCAGCAAAAGCAATAGAAAACGGACTTTCAAAAGCATTTCTTCCTGGACGTTTTGAAATAAGAGGAAATTTCGTTCTTGACGGAGCGCATACAGTAAAAAGTATTGCAAATACAATAAAAACACTGAAAGAAGTCTTCCCCGCTAAGAAATATCATCTTATTTTCGCGTGCGCCGGCGACAAAGACATCAAAGATATTGTTCCGCTTTTCAAAAATGAATTTTCATCAATAATATTTACGCAACCTGCCTCTGTACGTCATTGCGACGCTTCGCTGACCTATACGATTGCGCAGGAAAATAAAATAAGCGCAAATATAGAAAAAGATGTTGAATCCGCTGTAAAAACAGCAATCAAATACGCCGAAAATAAAGATATAATCCTTGTAACAGGTTCGTTCTATCTTGTTTCAGAAGTGAAGGAAATACTATGCGCTGTACAAAAGCAATAATTTATTCAGAAAACTTAAAACACAATATAAAAGAAATAAAACGCAACTTAAAAAAGAACGTAAAACTTTGTTGCGCTGTAAAAGCAAATGGCTACGGAAACGGCGGAATAAACGCCGCAAAAATCGCAGAAGAAATGGGAGCGGAATATCTTGCCGTTGCAACTGTCCAGGAAGGAATTGAACTTAGAAATGCGGGAATAAAAACAAATATTCTTCTGCTTTCACCGTTCTGCCGGGAAGAATTTGAAGAACTCATTGACAATAAAATAACTCCGCTTGTTTTTGATTCTGAAATAATACAGGAACTGAACACAATTGCAGAAGATATGACCAGCGAAAAATATCCGGTTTTTCTTGCAGTTGACACAGGAATGGGAAGAATCGGTTGCCTGGCGGAAGAAGCTGAAAAATTTGCAAAAGCGATAAACGGAACTTCAACTTTACGCCTTGCCGGAATGATAACGCACTTTGCTGTCAGCGACGGAATTTCCGAATCAGATGTTGAATACACAAAAAAACAGTTTGAGCGTTTTAAGTTTGCAACAGAAAGCGTAAAAAAAGCGGGAATCAATCCGGGAATAAGAACTTGTGCGGCAAGCGCGGCAGGAATCGCAAATCCGGAATATCAAATGGATATGGTTCGTCCCGGAATTATTCTTTACGGATATTATCCGGATAAAGTTACAAAAGATTATCTTGAATCAAAAAACATAAAACTCGACTTAAAACCTTTAATGCAGCTGGAAACAAATGTTGCCGCAATCAGGCGATTTACCCCCGGCCGCTCTGTTTCCTACGGAAGAACGTGGACAGCGGAAAAAGAAACGGACATTGCGGTTCTTCCGATCGGATATGCGGACGGACTTTTACGAAGAAATTCACCGGGCCTAAAAGTTTCCATAAATGGAAATGCCTATCCGATTGTAGGGCGCATTTGCATGGATCAATGTATGGTTGATATCGGGTTAAACAATAAAGATGTAAAACGCTGGGACAAAGCTATAATTTTTGGTCCTAAAGACAAAGGTGCTGTTTTTGATGCCGAAGACGTTGCAAAAATGACCGGAACAATCAGCTACGAAGTAATGACTTCTGTTTCTTACAGAGTTGAAAGAATAATTATGTAACTGAAAATAAAAAAATTCTCAATAAAAACATAACAAATAATAAATTATTCTGTAATTTATTGAGAAGATCAGTGTTTTCATATATAATAGTATATATTTAAAAAAAATTTTGGAGGAGCACCACTTTTTGTGGAACAAATAAAATGATTAAATCTAAATTTTCAGAACTTTTATTTATTGGGCTTAGCCTTTCGTTGATTGCTTCTTGTGCAACAACAAAATCTGCGTCGGATGACAACAAAGCAAATACTCCAGTTATAGAGGACATAACAGAAACTGTTACGGAAAAAGTAAAAAAAGAACCAAAACAGATTGCTGTAAAAAATACAACAAATCAGCAGGAATCTGCTTTTAAAGAACTTGTTGACTCCATTGAATTGAAAGTTGTTTCAAAACCAAAAACTGTATATGCGAAAAAACCTTTTAACACTTCATATGTTGTAAATGTTTCAAATGCTGAAGGTCCTGTTAAAGATTTTGACATAACAGTTTCTTATCCTACATCAAGAACAAATGACACAATCACTTATAATAATATCCAGCTGAAAACAGATGAAAAAGGAAATATAACTTTTTCTCCTGATGTTCCAAAATTTGCAGTAAAGGATGAAGTTACTTTCTACCCTACGCCTGTAAGTTCAAATTCTACAGTAGTTCAGGCAGCATATAACGCGGCTGTAAAAGCTCCTTATGCAGTAAAATCGAATTACGTTACATATCCTTACGGAATTCTTTTTGTTTATGACTATAATGAAAGCGGAAAGCCAACAACAAACAACTTTACGCTTTTGCAAAGTCTTAGAAATTCCGGTGTAAGCGTAGGAAATGCTCCTGTAAGCAGCACTTCTTATTTTTCAAAGCCGATTTCAGAACTTTACACAGCAACACACAGTATCGTAGGAAACGCATATAACTTTCTTGTTTCCGGAACATTCAAATATGCTGAACCGGCAGTTGAAGCAGAAGGCAGCGCAACTGTCAAGCTTGTTGCAGATATAACTTGTGTTGATATGAAAAATGGAAACATACTTTATCAAACTAAAATAGAAGATTCTGCGACAGACAAAACAAAATGGAACGCAGAACAGAAATGCAAAAAAACTTTGGCTGAAAAAGTTTCAGATGCAATAATCTATGGAATGTAAGGAATAAAAAAATGAAATATACAGACACACGCGACAATTCAGTTTCTACAGATTTCCGAACAGCAGTAATGAACGGAATGAATTCTGCAACAGGAGGACTTTACATTCCTACAAGTTTTCCTAAGCTGGAAAGTTCTTTTATAAACAAAAATCCTGAACCTAGCTTCAGAGATATTGCTTTCAACATGGCAAAACCTTATGTCGAAGGTGAAATTCCTGATGATGATTTGATGGCAATAATTCAAGACGCATATCCTTTTTCTCCGAAAGTTGTTCCTGTTGACAAAAATTCCTATATCCTGGAACTTTTCCATGGTCCTACTTGCGCATTCAAGGATTTCGGAGCGCGATTTATGGCTCGTGTTATGAGTTATTTCAACAAAACGGAAAAAGGCACTCTGCATATTCTTGTAGCAACTTCCGGTGATACAGGAAGCGCGGTTGGCTCTGCATTTCATAATGTTCCGGGACTTGACGTTACAATTCTTTATCCGGAAGGAAAAATTTCTAAAATTCAGGAAAAACAGCTTTCAACATTTACAGGAAATGTGCGCGCATTAAAAGTAAAAGGAACTTTTGATGACTGCCAGAAACTTGTAAAAACGGCTTTTACAGATTCTGATTTAAGAAAAGAATTCCGTCTTTCTTCTGCAAATTCAATAAACATTTCACGGCTTTTACCACAAAGCTTCTATTATATGTATTCTTCCCTTGTTGTAAGAAACCGGGCGCCGCTTGACACAAAAATTGACGATGCATCCATTATCTGTGTTGTTCCGTCAGGAAACTTCGGAAACTTGACATCAGGTTTAATAGCAAAAGAAATGGGCGCTCCTATCCGAGGTTTTGTCGCTGCAACAAACACAAACAAAACTATTCCGGATTGGATTGCAACAGGCGACTACAAAGCCCGCCCTTCCGTAGAAACATTCGCAAATGCAATGGATGTTGGTGCTCCTTCTAACTATGAGCGAATCAAAGCAATGTATTCCCTTGAAGACGTGCGAAAAATGTTCGCTTCTTATTGGTTGGACAACGACGGAATTATGGCTTCCATCGCAGATTGCAAAACAAAAACCGGATATACAATCGATCCGCACGGAGCAATCGGCTGGAAAGCATGGAGCGATATTAAAAACGGTGGTTTTGAAGCGCTTAAAAACGGCATAAAAAATGATATTTCAAAGCCTGGTCTTACACCAAATCTTCCAGAATGGACAGATGAAGTTGTTAATAAAAATGCAGTAGGAATAATTTTGGAAACTGCGCATCCTGCAAAGTTCGGTTCTATTGTTGCAAATGCAACAGGACGTGAACCAGCTGTTCCAGAATCACTGCAAGCAGTTCTTGACCTTCCAGATATGGCAATTCCTATGGAAAACGACTACGAAAAGTTCAAAAGCTGGTTAAAAGAAAACCTTGCAAAATAAACAGAAAAGGCTGTCAACTGAAGTGTACTTCAATTGACAGCCTTTTTCTTTTTTATAAATCCAGAATGACTATAAACTACATTTAGAAAGCAAATTCAATTCCTACAGGAATATAGAAAGTATTTTCTGACGTTTTTACAGTATCTTCCTCATCTACAACAACGAATTTATCAGCAATTCCGCCGAATACAAAGCAGTCAGCAGCAATATCTTTTTTAATATAAACTTCTGCGCCAAAAGTATTTGCATTTACAGATTTTTCAAGAAGGTTATTGAAAGCACCCGCATACTGAACTGTTCCGCCAAGAGTAAAATCATCAAAAGCAGCTTCAAGACCACCATCCAATTCAATAGATGGATAGAAATCCAAATCTCCGTCTTTATCAATTCCTTTTAGAGAAACAAAACCTGCATGTGCTTTATAAGAAAGATTGTCATTTGCGCCAGCAAATCCTGCAACTGCCTTGAAAGCATAAGCATCATCTGCAGCAGCTTTACGAGCATCTTCATCTGACCAAAGAGGAACTTTTACACCAATTTCAAGAACATTGTTTTCATCAAGAGCCCAGTCAAAACCGAATTCAAGCTTTCCGTTATAATCGTCATCTTCAAGTTCATCAGACTCTGTTGCTTTAGCTTTGTCCTGAGCTCCAAAGTAAGCGAACTTAATCTGAAATTTGTCATCAATTGTATAGCCTGCACCGACATTCAATCCTTTGTAGAAATTTTCTGCAAATTCATAATCATTAACCTGATCAGTATCAAATGTTGCGCCAATAAACAATCCTTCTACAGGATACAAAGAAACTGCTACACCAGCCTGCGGATAAAATCTGTCGAAAATATCATCTTCGCCAAGAGAACCAATGTCGCGTCGGCCAACACCCCAATCACCTACAGAACCTCGAAGGTCATCAACTTCAATCATACCAATCTGAGCCAATAACCATTCTGTCGGCTGCCACCAAACTTTTGCCTGATCTGGAATAGAAAAATCCTTGATATTATAATTTTCATCATCCAAAGTATTAGCACCAGTTGCAAATTCAAGGTCAAAATTAAAACCAAGTTTTTTGTCTTCTGTTTGTGCGCTGAAGTTAAAATCACTCAAGAAATATGCGCCAGCTTTAGCAGTTTCTGTATTTTCATCAGAATCGCCATGTTCTGGCTCTATTTTTGACCAATCAACACTTACAAGATTAGCAGTTCCACGACCACCAACACCAAAAGAAATATCAGCAAATGCAGATGCGCAAACAAAAGCAATGCCAAACACAAAAGCGAATAACTTTTTCATGAAAAACCTCCAATTTTTCATTTTGTTATAAAAATTTACAAAATGTTATTTTTTTGATAACATTTTATTATAGTTAGTCATAGATTACCCTATTTATAAAAACTTGTAAATGCAATTGACATACTATTGATAAATTTTCCCTTTTATTGTAATTAATATGAAATAAATGAAAAACAAGGTAAAAATATGAATTCAATTAAAAAATATGCAAAATTTATTCTTATAATATCTTTAAATGCGGTTTTATCCGCTCAAACAGAAAAATCGCTTAGTTTTACATCTATAAAGCCGCCTGCAAGAAAAAAATCTTTTGCAGAATTTTTTATAGGACGTGAATATAAATACGAATGCGGAAATTTTGATTTTTCTGCAGAAAATCAGGTGGGAATTCTGAAGCAAAATGAAGGAACTGTTTATTTTAATACAGAACTAAAAATGGCAGGATTTGAAGCCGATTATTACAGCCAGATTTACTACATTTATATGAATGATTCTGCAAGAAAAGTTTTAGCAGAAAATGTGGAAAAATATATAGAAGATTTTGAAAAAAGAAATCTAAAAAATCGGGGAAAAAATTATAAAGTATACGGAGAACTTCCAATCCGGCTTGAATGGGGCTCAGTTCCATCCATGACAGACAGCTATGGAAAAGGACAACTTCAGTGCGGATACAAATTTTATAAGAATTCTCCATATTTTACGCTCACAGTATGGCCTGTAAAAAATCTTGAAACAAGAAAAGCGTCCGCAACCTCAAAATCTGTACGAATTCAATATTATTTTACGAAAGCCCAAGCAAAAAAACTTGCAGAACTTTTAAGCGATGAAAATTTAAGAGAAGTTTTAAAACCATTCATTATTGAAACGGAAGAAGCTTCAGATAACGGAAAAAATGGGGCAAAAATTTCAGAAAGCGCAGATAAACCGCTTGCAGATGAATATTAAATTTCACCTAAAAAAAAGTGAAAAAAAATAACATACAGCTATTGACTAAAAATATTATATTTTGTAATATATAAACATCAAGACGCGGTAGTCATATAACGGCTTATTATCTCAGCCTTCCAAGCTGATGACGAGGGTTCGACTCCCTTCTACCGCTTAAAAAAAGGTTTCCCGATTGGAAACCTTTTTTTTATTAACATAAAAATATTTTTCTACTGTATCAATAGACATCTTTAGGTTATAATTTTAATATTATTATTTGGAGGAAAAAGAATGGAAAAACTTTTTCACATTAACGAAAGAGGCTCATCAATAAGCAAAGAGATTATTGGTGGTGTAACTACTTTTCTTGCTATGGCGTACATCCTTGCGGTAAACCCAGGAATTCTGTCTGCTTCAGGAATGGAATTTAACGCTGTATTTACAGCTACTGCTGTTTCTGCTTGTATTGCAACATTGATAATGGCGTTCTTAGCAAACCTTCCTGTTGCGCTTGCTCCGGGACTTGGTTTGAACGCATTTTTCACATATTCAGTTGTACTTGGAATGGGATGTTCATGGCAATTTGCTTTGACAGCCGTATTTGCAGAAGGTATTATTTTTATCCTTCTTTCATTGTTCGGTATACGAGAAGCGATTATAAATGCAATTCCTGCAACAATGAAAAAAGCGGTTTCTGTCGGAATCGGTCTTTTTATTACAATTATCGGTCTTGTAAATGCCGGAATTTGTTCAACTGAAACAGGAACAATAATCGGATTCGTAAACTTCACGCTTGACAATTCAACAGCAATTGTTGCAGTTATAGGTTTGATTATTACAATTGCTCTATATATTTTGAAAGTGCCTGGAGCAGTTCTTATCGGAATTGCGCTTACAACAATTATCGGAATTCCTTTCGGAGTAACAAAAATTCCGGAAAACTTCAAACCGTTTTCAACACCAGCCGCTCCTTATCTTTTTGCATTTGAATGGAAAAACGCTCTTTCCATTAAATTCGTTGTAGTTCTTATAACATTCTTGTTCACAGACTTATTTGATACAATCGGAACTTTAATGGGCGTTACAGAACAAGCAAAACTTACAGATGAAAAAGGTAATATTCCAAACGCAAAAGGAGCATTGCTTGCAGACGCAATCGGAACTGTTGCAGGCGCTTGTCTTGGAACTTCTACTGTAACTTCATTTGTTGAATCAACTTCAGGAGTTGCTGCCGGCGCAAAGACAGGACTTGCTTCTGTTGTAACAGGCGTTTTGTTCCTTGCAGCGCTTTTCCTGAATCCGCTCTTTGCTCTTATTCCGGCTGCGGCAACTGCACCGGCTCTTATTTTTGTCGGCTATCTTATGATGCAAAATGTAAAATCAATTGAATTTACAGATCCGACAGAAGGAATTCCTGCTTTTATTACAATTATGACAATGCCTTTTGCATATTCAATTTCAAAAGGTATTATGTGGGGAATGATTTCTTTTGTTCTTTGCAAAACTTGCGGTAAAAAAGCTAAAGAAGTTCCTGTTGTAACTTGGATTTTGGCACTGATATTCATTGCAGACATTATTTTCGAAGCCTGCAAGTAATCCTTAAATATGCAGATTGCCGGAACTTGACCGGACAATCTGCATATCTTATATTTATCTGTACTTATGAGTGAATTAGTTTACAAACGCCCTACTTGGGATGAATATTTTATGGAAGTAAGCCGCACTATTGCAAAACGGGCAACTTGCGACAGAGGACGAAGCGGCTGTGTAATTGCACGGGATAATCAGATTCTTGTAACAGGATATGTCGGAAGTCCGGCGGGTCTACCTCATTGCGATGATGTAGGTCATCTTTTAAAAAAAACAATCCATGAAGACGGAACTGTAACAAATCACTGCGTAAGGACTGTTCATGCGGAACAAAATGCAATCTGCCAAGCGGCAAAACGCGGCATTTCTATTAACGGCGGAACAGTTTACTGCAAAATGACTCCTTGCCGCACGTGCGCAATGCTACTGATAAATTGCGGAATCAAGCGTGTAGTCTGCGAAAAACACTATCATGACGAGGAAGATTCCTTAAAAATGTTCAAAGATGTCGGAATTCAAATTGAACATTTGGAAGATTCTGTACAAACATACGAAAATATGTAGTTTTTAGGAATTTCCTGCACAATTACAGCAAATTCCTAAAAAAGCAAAATAAATTATTCTTCTTCTCCGGATGCTTTATTTTCAAACTTAGTGAATTCCGGAAAGAACATCATCTCAACTTCACCTGTCGCTCCGTTTCGCTGTTTTGCAACAATACACTTAGCATCTTGAACCGGATTTTTTTCTTCCGTAATTTTTCTGTCTCGATGAAGGAACAAAACAACATCGGCGTCCTGTTCAATAGAGCCGGAACCTCTAAGCTGCGCAAGATTCGGTTCCTGACCTTCTGCATCACGGGCAACCTGACAAAGAGCTACTATAGGAACATCAAGTTCACGCGCAAGAGATTTTAAAGACTTTGAAATTTCAGAAACATTTTCCCATGTGTTTTGACTAGGATTGTCCAGCGTAATCAGACCTATATAGTCAATAAAAATAATCTGCACACCGTGATTTGCAACCATTCTGCGCGCACATGCGCGTAAATCCAAAAGCCCCATATTCGGAGTATCGCAAATATAAAGCGGTGAATTATAGCAAACCCCCGCTGCATCTTGAATGCGCTGAATTTCATTATAACCAAGCATTCCTTTCCTGATTTTATTGCTTGGAATTCTTGCAACCTGGGAAAAAAGTCGCTGACCAATTGACTGATATGACATTTCAAGAGAGAAAAAACCGCAAGGAATTTTCTTTTCCACAGCAATTGTCTGCATCATAGAAAGCGCAAATGCAGTTTTTCCGATTGAAGGGCGCGCACCTATGATTATAAGCTCTGATTTTTGAAAACCGCTTGTCATGGAATCAAGTCTGGCAATTCCGGAAGGAATTCCTGTCAAATCACCGTTTTTCTTGCAATGCGCTTCTACAATCTGAATTGTTTCGTTTACAACCTGATGCATATCATACATCTTTGAAGTCTCAGAATTTTCTGTAAGAGCAAAAATCTGTTTCTCCGCATTTTCAAGGATAACTTTTGCCGTTTTTGCCTCATCGAAAGCAGAACCGCGCAAATCAGATGAAACTTTTATCAATTCGCGGCGCATGGCACAATCAAGAATTATGTCAACATAGTAGCTTATATTTGCGGATGTGGAAACGACACTTGTAAGAGATGCAATATATGCTGCACCTCCGGCCTGTTCAAGTTTTTTCATTTTTTCAAGTTCATTGGAAACAGCCAGAGTATCACCCGTTATATTTTGTTTTAAGAGCGAAAGCATTGATTCAAAAACAAGTTGATTTTGAAAGGAATAAAAATGACTTGGACGAAGGCGTGAAACAACAACATCCATTATATTCCAGTCAAAAAGAATCGCGCTAAGAGTAGCCTGTTCCGCATCAAGATTATGCGGAGGAACCTTATCTTTTAATTCAACAGCCATTTTTCCTCCAAAAACAAAAATTATTATACACAAGATATAAACATAATATGCACAAGTTATCCACAAATGAACAAATTGTCCAAAGACAACAAAGGCGATGACTTCAAATGAATCATCGCCTTTAACTTTCTAAAGTTCAGAAAAAATTACTCAGCTTTAGGTTCTTCAGAAGAAGATTCTGCAGCAGCATCTGAAGCAGCTTCTGTCTTTTCTGCTTTCTTAGCAGCAGGAGCAGGCTTTGAACCAGGAACAACCTGTGCTTTTACAGAAATTTTTATTTCAGCAACAGCAGCTTCGTAAAGTCTTACTGTAGCATGATAATTTCCTACAGACTTAATTGAAAGTCCAGGAATTTCAATTCTCTTTCTTTCAATTTCAAATCCAAGTTTATTCAAAGCTTCAGCAATAACTGTAGATGTTACAGCGCCATAAAGTTTTCCGTTTGCACCTGCCGGCATTTCAAGAACAACTTCTGCAGCTTCAAGCTTTTCTTTAAGGCTTTTAGCATTCTGACGCTTAATTTCTTTGCGTGCTTCAATTTCCGCTTTTTTTGCTTCAAACATTGCAGCTGTTGTTTCATTGTAAACTACAACAAGATTGCGTGGAAGCAAATAATTGCGCGCATAACCAGTGGCAACATTTTTTACGTCGCCTTCTTCTCCAAGATGTTTTACATCTTCATTAAGAATAACTTTCATTTTTCAAGCTCCTATTGATTTTTATGAACTGGCGTCACCAGGAGTTGGATCGTCAATTCAGTTTTTTTTATAAAATTAATCTGCAACAAAAGGAAGCAGACAAATTGCGCGAGCACGTTTGATAGCACCTGCAAGTTCACGCTGATGTTTTGCGCAAGTTCCAGTGATACGGCGCGGAAGAATTTTTCCACGTTCTGTTGTAAAGCGACGAAGAGCATCTGCATCTTTGTAGTCGATTTTTGTTTTATTAGCACAGAAACGGCAAACCTTTTTGCGGAAAAATGTTTTTCCCTTGCCACGACCGTTTTCACGAGCTTCGTCTTCGCGGCCTTCATTTTCTACAACTGGCTTTTTTTCAGCCGGTTCTTTGTTTTCTTCATAGATATCTTTGTTTTCTTCTGACATAATTTACTCCAAATTAAAAAGGAATATCTTCCGGGAAATCGCTACCTGCATTACCAAATGCTTCTCCTCCAAAATCTTGAGAAGGAGCGGATGTCGGCTGCTGAGCAAAATTGTTGTTTCTCGGCTGGAATCCGTTAGATGCACCCCCGGCAAAACTGTTCGAGTTCTGTCCGCCATCACTTCTTCCGCCTAAAAGCTGAACATTATTTGCAACTATTGTTACACGGCTAAAATTCTGACCGTCTTTCTGCCATCTGTCCTGCTTCAGATAACCATCAACAGCAATCTGCTTTCCCTTTGTAAGATAGGGTTTAAGGCTTTCCGCCTGCTTTCCCCATAGGGTAACATCGAAGAAATTTGCTTCTTCAACCCAGTTTCCGCTTGCAGAATCTTTTCTGCTGCGGTTTACAGCGATACTTATATTTGCCCTAGCCTGTCCGTTTGCAACATAACCGAAAGAACGCTCATCGCCTCCTACGTCCCGTGTCAATCGTCCTACTAAAACAACATGATTAAGATCTGTCGCCATAACTGTACCCCTTTTTTAATGTTTGTTATTTTTCTTCAAATTTTACGAAAAGGTATTTCAAAAGATTCTGCTGAATCTTGAATGCCTTGTCCAATTCTGTAATCTTATCAGGATTAAGTTTTAAAGTGAAAAGAACAAAATGTCCGCGTTTTTCTTTGTTGATTTCGTAAGTAAGATCGCGATCTCCGAACACTTTTTCTTCTTCAATTTCTGCACCGTTTTCTTTCAGCGCATTGCGTACTTCTTCAGCAGCAGCTTTTGACTTTTCTTCATCAATCGGGAAGATAGTCATCAATTCATACTTTCTCATTTTTTGTCTCCTTATGGACTTATGGAAGCTCATACAAGCTCCAAGGGGTGTTCTTAAATGATATCATTTTTAACAACAGGAAGTCAATGTAAAGAAAACACGTTTTTCAAAAATTAATTGACCCCGTCAACTCTGCACATTATAATTTGATGTATGTCTTTATATGTTCGAAATAAAACTATGGAAATAATAAAAAAATATTTTTTAGCATTTTTGCTTGTTACAGCCGCATCAACACTCTGTGCGCAAAAAGAAACAAAATCCGAACAATATGAAAGGATTATTAAAGAAGGCGGCGTAAAAGAAATTACAAGCATGTTCAAAAAAGGAAATGACATTCAAAATTCGAAAATAGGAGAAACAAAAGATTCTCTTGTTATGACAGCTCTGAAATATGATCGGGAACCTGCCATAATTTCGCTTCTGTTCCGCGCAGGATGTTCCGCAAAAGAAACAAACATAAAAAAACAGAATGCCCTTATGTACGCATGCCTTTATTCTTCAAACAAAGATTCAATAAACCTTATATTAAAAAAGACAACCAGCAAAAGAAATGCTAAAAAGAAGCTTTTAAAAGTTGATGCTGAAAAAAAAAGTGCATGGGATTATGCCCATGAAAACAAAAGTTCAGCCGCCCTTGAAATAATTTCAGAATATTTTCAGGAAGAAAAGAAAGAAACAAAATCTGAAAATGAAATTATTGTAATTAAATCTGAACCTGAAATTGAAGAACCCAAGGTTTTACTGCCGCAAACTGAACTTTCAGAACCGGTCTCCTTACCTCCGCAACCGGAAAGCGAAGAAGTTTCAATTCCGGAACCAATGCCAGAGCCGAAAATTATGACTGAAGAACCGGAAACAGTTCTGGAACAGGAAAACAAACCGGAAAAAGAGCAACAAAAAGAAACAATCAATGAACCGGAAAACATTCCGGCCTCAAAACTTGTTGACACAGAAAAATATGACAAAGTCTATCTTTATGATTTTGTTCCAAAAGAAGAAGAACCTGAACCCGAAGAAGATGACGGAACTCAAGAACTTGAAATTGTTGAAAATCCCGACGAACAGGACAAAGACGGCAGAACAGCGCTTATGATTGCCGCAAAGAACGGAAACGATTGGGAAATCCGCTCTCTTATAAAATCAAACGCAAAAACAGACATCCAGGACAAAGACGGCTGGACAGCACTTATGTATGCAGTTCGCTATCAGAACAATATAGAAGTCGTAAACATTCTTATTGAAGCAGGTGCAAATCCGAACATAAAAAACAAATACGGAATAAACGCAATGCAGTTTGCCGCAGGCTATTCAGAAAATCCTGAAATACTAAAAAAACTTTTGGCCGTGTCAAAATCTACAGCGGACGATATATTCAAAGCGTATATCATGGCAATAACTGCAAGTACAGAAAGTACAGTCACGCAAATTTCAAAACTAAAAGTCTTTGTTTCATACAATGTTCCTCAAAACAGGTTTTATGAAGGACGAACACCTTTGATGTATGCGGCGGAATTTTCTTCTTCAACACAGACGTTGAAATTTCTTATGGATAACGGGGCCGCCACAGAACTCAGAGCACCAAACGGAAAAACTGCGTTTGATTACGCACAGTCAAATAAACTTTTAAAACACGATAAAATCTACTGGTCTTTGAACCAGCACTAAGGCAGAAAAATGAGAATAACAGGCGGAAAACTAAAAGGAAGAGTTATAAAGTGTCCGGACGGAATCATCAGGCCGGCAATGGACAGAATGAGGGAATCTGTTTTTGCAGTTCTTGGCGATTTGAGCGGAAAATCATGGCTGGACTTGTTCAGCGGCTCCGGCACAATTGCAATCGAAGCAGTTTCGCGAGGTGCAGAACATGTTGAACTTTGCGAAAAAGACAAAATCAAAATAAACACAATCTTGGATAATGTTTCCGTAACAGAAAGTCAATGCGGAGTAAAAATTCAATGTCATTTTATGCCGGTTGAATATTTTATAAAAAGATGTAAAAACTCGTTCGACTACATCTTCTTTGATCCGCCGTTCCCTTATAAATTTCATGAACAGCTTGTTCTTGAAGCAGACAAAAAAGGAATGTTGAACAAAGATGGAACAATTTTAGTTCACCGTCCGGAAGAACATTTTATGCCGGAAAAAATAGGAAATCTTACAAGAACTGATCAAAGAATATATGGCCGTTCGATTGTGGATTTTTATTCGTACAAATAGTAGTACAAAAAAGTACTACAAATAATCACAAGAAAAATTGACAAACTATTTTTTTTGATAATATAATTTAGGTAGACTTTTACGGAAATTTAAGAATACTTGGAGAATAAATCTTCAGGGAAAATTTTATTTCAAGGATATGGAAAAACGATGAAAGATGATGAGTTAAAAACTCAAATCGACTCGAAACAAGGACAAGACGGCTTTATAAAAGTAACAGACAGTCCCGTAAAAACATTAACCTCAGAACAAAAAGTTGTTCTTAACCGTAAAGGAAACGTTCTTTTTAATCAAGGACAGATTGAACAGGCGCGAAGAATATTCATCACAACAGGATATTCAGATGGACTTACAAGAGTCGGAGATTATTATCAAAAAAAGAATGAGCCGTTAAAAGCGCTAAAACAATATATTCTTGCACACAACAAGAATAAAGCGGAACCTATTTACGAAAAAATAGCACAAATTGTTTCATGCGAATTAAAGGATTAAGTTCTAAGAAAAGATTAAGTTCTAAGAAAATAAGAGGAAATTTTATGGGTGTAACGTTCAACGAAAACTTTGACATTGATTTGCAGGAAGTGTCATTTCCCGCAACTGACGAACTTAAAAAGAAAACAAACACAGAAAAAGATGAAAAAACAACTCTTATTTCCGAACTTTCCATTCAAGGCTATAAAAAAATCAAAGAAAACAATATAGGTGACGCAAAAGAATATTTTAAAAGAATTCTTGAACTTGACGAAAACAACAATTACGCACTTGTAGGGCTTGGAGATTCAGCAAGAAAGCAAGGTAATTTTATAGAATCAATAAACTGCTATAACGAATGTCTTAAATATCATCCTGAAAACAGCTATGCGCTTTTCGGACTTGCAGACTGTTACAAAGCCATGAACCAATTCAGCAAGGCAATTGATATTTGGGAAGAATATCTGAAACACGACAATACAAACATAACAGTTCTTACAAGAATTGCAGATGCTTACAGAAAAATTCACGATTTTAAAAAATCAAAAGATATATATCTGAAAGTCCTAGAATCTGAAGACGACAATGCTTATGCTCTTATCGGAATCGGTCATCTTTACTATGACTTCAAGAATTATAATGAAGCGTTGAAGTATTGGACAAAAATGTATGATTTGCACAAAGAACATGTTGACATAAGAATTTTAACTTCAATCGGAAACTGTCACAGAAAATTAAAAACATTCAGCGGAGGAATCCCCTATTTTGAAAAAGCGCTGGAACTTGATCCGGATAATTTTTATGCGCTTTTCGGGCTTGCAGACTGCTACAGAGGAATGAATCTGCAGCATAAATCAATAGAATATTGGAACAGAATTCTAAAAATCGATCCTGAAAATAAAGTTATTCTTACACGTATTGGCGATGCTTACAGAAATACAGGCGACTACAAAAAAGCGGAAGAATATTACACCCGGGCCTTAGACATTGATTTTGACATATACGCTGCAATGGGACTTGCCCTTCTCTGCAAATGCGAAGAAAAATACGATGAAGCGATTTCCCGCTTCAAGAACTTAATCAGAAACGATCAGAAGAATTACAGGCTTTACATTGATCTTGCAGACTGTTATCTTAAGACAAACAAAAAAGAAAAAGCAATAAAAACGCTCGAATCGTTCAGATTGTTGGGACTGCACAGTTCGGCAGTAAATGAACTTATTGACAATATAAAAGCATAAAGAACTTTCTAGACTATGGAAAAAATTGCACTTTCCGGGCTTTTACCGGAAGAAATTACAGAACAACTTTCTCTTACACAAAAATTCCGAGGACTTCAGATTTTTAAATGGATCGGAAACGGTGCTGATTCATTTGAAAAAATGACAAACCTTTCAAAAGAAATCCGCGCGGAACTTTGCGAAAAAGCATGCGTTTATTCATCTTCTGTTTCAAAAGTTTTAAAGGATCCTGACGGAACAATAAAACTGCAAATCTTGCTAAAAGATGGAAACGCTGTTGAAACAGTTCTTTTAACAGATAAGGAAAACAGAAAAACCGCATGTGTTTCCTGCCAAGTAGGATGCGCTATGAAATGCGCCTTCTGTATGACGGGAACGCTTGGACTAGCAAGAAATCTTGAGCCGAACGAAATTGTTGAACAGTTTTTATTCCTTGAAAAAGAATGCGGACATTTGGACAACATTGTTTTTATGGGAATGGGCGAACCCATGCAAAATCTTTCTGCTATCCGCAAAGCAATAGCGGTTCTGACAGATGAACGCGGAAGAAATCTTTCCGGAAGAAGAATTACGCTTTCAACATCCGGTATTGTAAAAGGCATATACGATCTTGCTGATAACGGTCCAAAAATAAGACTGGCAGTTTCACTGACAACGGCAGATTCTGAACTTAGAGAGCAAATTATGCCTGTTGCAAAAGGAAATCCTCTTCCGGAATTAAAAAAAGCAATTTCCTATTACGCAGAAAAAACAGGAAAAAGAGTTACATTGGAAGCGGCTCTGCTAAAAAACAGAAATACAAGCCTTGAAAGCGCAAATCGCATGATAGACTTTGCAAAAGGAATGAATGTCAATATAAATCTTATTCCATGGAATCCAGTACCCAGTCTTGACTTTGAAGAACCAGAAACATCTGAAGTAAAAAATTTTGTAAATATATTGGAAAACGCCGGGCTGAATGTTACTTTAAGAACCAGACGCGGAAGAAAAATAGGCGGAGCATGCGGTCAGTTAGGAAAAACAGATGCCTAAAACTTTTGTTTTAAAAATTCAAAACCTGCAAACATTTTTCTTGAATTAACAGAGTTTCTCGCTTATAATTAATATTAGCAAATCAATGGAGTAAAGTATGCAGAAAAAGATATATGTAGCAGGAATGTTTGATCAAAACACAGCAGAAAAAGTAGATGCAGCCGTAAAAGGCGTTGCAGGAGTTACAAATGTTGTAGCAAATCCTGACAAATCTCAAGTTCTCGTTGATTTTGATGAAAGCGCTGCTGGTATTGAAGATGCTATTAACAAAGCAATCTCAAGCATTGGTGTTGAAGTTTTAGCATAAAATGACGCTTGTAATACTTGACGGACAAGCATTGAATCCCGGTGATTTAAGCTGGGATTTTTTTTACTCATACGCTGACGTAAAAATTTATCAGCATACCCCTGAAAATCTTGTTGCCGAGCGGATTGGCAATGCAGATGCTATCTTAATAAATAAAATAAATATAAATTCAAAGCTTTTGGAAAATTGCAGGAATCTAAAATACATTGGGGTTCTTGCGACCGGTTACAATGTAATTGATGTAGACGCCGTAAAAAAAGCAGGAATTGTTGTTTCTAATATTCCTGCGTACAGCACCTCTGCTGTAGCCCAACACACATTTGCGTTGCTTCTGCATTTTTCAAATCAAGTTGACTTCCATAATCGCTCTGTTTTAAATGGAGACTGGAAAAGAGCCCCTATTTTCTGTTATTGGAAAAAATCTCTTTTCGAACTTGAAGGAAAAACAATCGGTATTATCGGATACGGAAACATAGGAAAAAAAGTTGAAAAAATTGCCGAATCATTCGGAATGAAAACTTTAATCTGCCCTCACAAACCGAACGGAAAAGAAAATTGTGTTTCTTTTGAAAAACTTCTTGCAGAAGCAGATGTAATTTCTCTTCATGTGCCTCTTACAAAAGAAACTGAAAATCTTATAACAAAAAATACAATTTCAAAAATGAAAGACGGAGTTTATATTTTAAATACAGCCAGAGGTGGACTGGTTTGCGAAGAAGATATAAAAAATGCGCTTGAAAACGGTAAAATCGCAGGCTATGCAGCAGATGTTCTTACTGAAGAACCGATGACAGAAAACTGTGTTCTTTTCGGCGCAAAAAACTGCGTGCTTACACCGCACATAGCATGGGCACCTTTGGAAACCCGAAGAAGATGCTTGAAAATTGCAGAAGAAAATTTTGTGTCATGGTTAAAAGGAAAACCGCAGAACACTATCTATTAATTATTGCATAGCATTTCTGAATTAATTATAATATCAATGATTTGAAAATAAACTTGCAGAATTTAGGAGAACAAAACAACTATGGGAAAAACAATTGCTCAAAAGATTTTTGAAAAACATCTTGTTGATACACCTTTTCCGAACACTTACGTGCTTAAGCTTGACAGAGTTTTCTGCCACGAAATCACAACTCCAATCGCAATCAATGATCTTGTTGAACGCGGAAAGGACAGAGTGTTTGACAAAACAAAAATCAAGGCTGTTATTGACCATGTAACACCTGCAAAAGACAGCAAAACTGCGGAACAAGGAAAAATCCTGCGCGACTGGGCTTTTAGAAATGATATTAAAGATTTTTTTGATATCGGACAAAATGGTGTTTGCCATGCAATTTTCCCGGAAAAAGGATTTGTAAGACCTGGATATACTGTAATTATGGGCGACAGCCACACTTGTACGCACGGTGCGTTCGGAGCATTTGCAGCCGGAGTTGGAACAACAGATCTTGAGGTTGGAATTTTAAAGGGCGTATGCTCTTTCCGAGAGCCAAAATCAATCAAATTTGTTCTTAACGGAACATTAAAAGAAGGCGTTTACGCAAAGGACGTAATTCTTTACTTGATTTCTAAAATCGGTGTAAACGGAGCTACAAACTGCGTTGTTGAATTTACAGGTCCTGTAATTGATAATTTCGATATGGAAAGCAGAATGACTTTGTGCAACATGGCAATTGAAGCCGGCGGAACATCAGGAATCTGCTATCCGGATGAAAAAACAGTTGAATATCTTTGGGAATTCATCAAAGATGAATATAAAACTAAAGAAGACGCTGTAAAAGATTATTCTCAGTGGCGTTCTGACGACGATGCTGAATATGAAAAAGTTTATACTTATGACCTTTCAGACCTTGAACCAGTATGCACATTCGGATATAAACCGGATCAGGTAAAAAAGATTTCAGAAATGGAAGGAACAAAAGTAAATCAGGTTTATATCGGCTCTTGTACAAACGGAAGAATAAGCGATTTGCGAATCGCCGCAAAAGTTCTTAAAGGACACAAACTTGCTCACGGCGTACGCGGAATTGTAAGTCCGGCAACACCAAAAATTTACAAAATGGCAGTTAATGAAGGTCTTATAGACATATTCCTTGATGCCGGATTCTGTGTTACAAATCCAACTTGCGGCGCATGTCTTGGAATGAGCAACGGCGTTCTTGCAAGCGGAGAAGTTTGCGCTTCAACAACAAACCGCAACTTTAACGGACGAATGGGTAAAGGCGGAATGGTTCACCTTATGAGTCCTGCAACAGCAGCTGCAACAGCAATTGCCGGAACAATAACAAACTCGCCTTTATACAAATAAAAATTCTAAAATTTTGATTTTAGAATCAACTTTGAAAATACAATGTTTTAAGCATTATTATAAGGCTTAAACTCAACAGGAAAATCTGAAAATAAAATTCCTGATTTTCAGATTTTCCTATAAGTGGAGGAAAAAAATGAAACAATTTGGCGGAAACGTTCTGTTCCTTGATCGTTCAGACATCAATACAGATGAAATTATACCTGCTAAATATCTTACTGAAATTTCAAAACAGGCATTAAAACCTTATCTTCTTGAAGATTTAAAACTTGAAGGATTCAACCCTAAAACAGACGTTTTGGGTAAAAAAGTTATTATAACCCGCGAAAATTTCGGATGCGGTTCAAGCAGAGAACATGCTCCTTGGGCTTTGGAAGTAAACGGAATTTACGTTGTTGTGGCAACTAATTTTGCGCGTATTTTCAGACAAAATATGTACAACTGCGGAATGATGGCAATTGAAATGGATAAAAAATCAATTGAAGACATGTTCAGAACATTTGCCGACAAAGACACTGAATGTAAAATTGTTTTTAATGATGACGGAACAGCAAAAGTAAAACTTATTGCAGGAAGCCTTTCAAAAAGTTACCCGTTCAAACTTGACGACTTTGAAAAAGCGTTGGTTGAAAAAGACGGCTGGATAGGATTTGCGGACAGCAAATACTAATCCACGATAAACATTTTATCTTTAGAACGCAGATTTTCACAGATTATAATTCTGGAGAAATCTGCGTTTTTTTATCCATTCAATAATAAATTGCTAAATAAGATTTCGATTTTTCAATTCATTGTAAATAAGTTCAACAATCTGCTCCGGATTGTATTTTGAAGTATCTATTATCAAATCCGCAAAACTATAGTCATTGTTGTCAATTTGATAAATTCGTTTGTAACGTTTTGTATCTTCACTGTCGCGCATTGCTGTGAAATCTTTTATTTTTTGCAAATCTCCGCCTTCTCTGTTAAGAATTCGTTCTGCGCGGGTTTCATCGCTTGCATAAAGATAAACCTTTAAATCCGCTTCTTCCAGCATCCAAATAGCAAGCCGGCTTCCCAAAACACAAGATTCTTTTTTTGCAAGTTCAACCTGATGTTCGTCCACAAAAATATCATAAGAGTCATCAAGTTTTGCATTTTCAATAACTTGCGCAAGAGTAAGACCTTTTTCAGCAGCAAGCTGACGGAAAGTATAGTTTATAAGAGTTACACCAAGTTTTTGCGCAAGAAGAGTGCTTACAGTAGTATTTCCGCAGCCGGACTTTCCACTGATTGCCACACGAATTTCTTTGTCAAGTTTCATACATTGCTCCATTTTATTCAACATTTTTTGCCTGTTCGCGAATATTTTCAAGAGAATCCTTTGCTTTTATCACCATCTCCCCAACCTCGCTGAACTGATTTTTGCTTCCAATCGTATTTATTTCGCGGTTAGTTTCCTGGCAAATAAAATCAAGTTTTTTTCCTGGAACCGGATTTGTATTGATTTCAGTGCGCATCGCTTTTAAATGACTATGAAGGCGGACAATTTCTTCATTTATTGTGTATTTTACAAGCATTGCCGCAGTTTCGGTCATGATGCGGTTTTCATCAGCGCTATCACCAAGAAGTTCCTTAAATTTATTTTCAATTGTCTGCTTAAAAAATGCTTCCATTTTTGGCTGCCAATTCTTAAAAAAATCAGCACATTCATCAAGAACTGAAAGTTTTTCCAACAAATCAATTTTTAAATTTTCACCTTCCCTAGTTCTGTCCTGAACAAATTTTTCAAGCGCTGCAGAAAAAACAGGTTCTATCAAATCCTTATATTTTTCAACATTATAAGTTCTATTTACATTTATAACACCAGGTTGACTTATAATAAGACTTAGCGGAATTTCATTGGAATTGTATCCGCAGACATCCGCAACCTTTTTTATTGCATCTTGAAATGCTTTTGCCGCATTTGAATCTGCAACAACTTCCGTTTCTGATTCAAGTTCCTTTACCCGAATATTAACATCAACTTTTCCGCGCACAATTTTTTCTGAAATTTTTGAGCGGAAATAGCTTTCAAGAGGATTTAAAAACGGAGGCAAATTAACGGAAAGATCCAAAAATCTTGAATTCACTGATTTTATTTCAAGAGAAATAACTGCAACTTCCGAAGACACTTCTTCGTAAGCATAACCTGTCATAGATGTCATTTTAAATTCTCCAAAATTGATTTTCCAAGTTTCCAGTTGTCGCCGGCGCCCATTGTTACAAAAAGATAACCGTCAGGATATTTTGAATTGTCCAGAGGATTTTCGAGTTCAGCGATGACAAAATCTTTTGCATCCAAAACTTCTTCAAAATAGTGAACATTTTTCTGATGTTTCAAAGTTTCTTCATATAGAGTTTTTCCCGTTATTTTAAAATCCGCAGGATTTTCGCGCGCAGAAGAATAAATTTTATGCAAAATTACTTCATCAGCAGAAGAAAAACTGGAAGCAAATTCTTCAAGCAATGCCTGAGTGCGCGAATAAGTGTGGCTCATAAAATCAACAATAATTTTCCTTCCTCTATAAAATTCCTTAAAACCAGCCAACGTTGTCTTTATCGCTGTAGGATGATGACCGTAATCATCAACAATGACAACAGAATTACCATTTTTTGTTACGCCTTTTCCGACGATTTCACTTCTGCGCTTTCCGCCGCTGAAGTTTTCAAGTCCACGTTTAATATTTTCCACATAATCAAGCGGATTTTTTCCGGCAGCGCGCAAAAGTTCGCAACACAAAGCAGTTGCCGCAGCAGCATCACGGACTTCGTGTTTTCCCGGAACTTTCAAATAAAGATTGCCTAGAAGCTTAAGATTGAACTTGTTCTTTTCATCTTCAACATTGCCAAAAGCAAGTTTATAATCATCTTCTGCATTTTCACCGTAAGGAACAAAATCTATATCTGGACGCAATTTTTTTGCAAGTCCAGCAGATTCTACAGCACCTGCATCATCCGCACAGTAAATTAACTGTCCGTTTTTTGGCAATTTGCAAATGTAATCAACAAAAGCAGAGCGGATATCTTCGTAAGTCGGATAATAATCCTGATGATCGCTTTCGACAGAAGTAAGAACGATTTTTTGAGGGCAAAATGACATAAAATGACGCTGATACTCGCAAGTTTCCGCAACAAAATAATGTTTTTCAAAATCCATGCAATTAGGCGAAGTGTAAGTACAAGTATTGCCGAATGAATTAATAACGCTTCCGGCTAAAACTTGTGAAGGTAAATCCAATTCCTTTAAAATTGTTCCTGCAAGTCCGGTTGTACTTGTTTTTCCGTGAACACCACAAATTCCTGCAGAATATGCGCGCTCTGAATATAATCCTAATGCCTGAGTATATAAAAAACAGGAAATTCCTTTTCTTTCTGCAGCAATCAAATCAGGATTTTTTTCAAAATTATAAGCGGAAGAATAAACAACGTACTGAACTTGCGGAGTAATATTTTCTTCGCTGAAAGGCAGCGCTTTTATTCCCAACTTTTCAAGAATTTCATCTGTATAAAAACGCTCGCTTACATCGCTTCCAGTAATGACAGCTCCCCGTTTGTAAAAAATTTCTACAAGAGCCGCCATTCCGGTTCCCTTAATTCCAACAAAATGAAAATGAACACCTTTTAAATTATAAGGCAAAGATAATGATTCCATACGGATATTTTAATACAAAGCGCTTGTAAGTGCAATTAATCAAAATATTATCAAAATATTATTCAAAATCCACAGATATAAAATCGGTGGTTAAGGTTTTCAAAACCACCATATATAAAAGCAAGGTTATTGACTTCAAACATCTAAAATGCGACAACGGTTGTTGAGTTTTTCAAAACAGTCAATGAGCACTACATTTCGAATTTATCGAACATAGCCAATATTTTTAAGTGTCTATTCAAATTTTATGGACTTTACAATATATTCCCATTTTTTTTGAAATTCGGTCAGTTGTTTTGGCCACGAAGAATTTTTTGCTTGAATTGCCTTTGCATAGGATTTTTTTATTTCCGGATTTACTAAATTTATTCCTAATTTGCTTGGTTTATACAAAGGTCTAAATTGAAAATTGAAAACATAATTTTCTGATATCAAATATAAATAATATATTCCCGCATCATCGCTATAATCAGTTTTATCCAAGACACAAAGACACGAAAATTCAAGATAACCATTTTTTAATTTCTTACAAACAATTTCAGATTCAACATCATTTCCTACAAAAGTTGAGAAATCAAAACTTCCATTTTTTAATGCATTAAAAAATATGTCGCTCGATTTATATTTTTCTTTAAATTCATTTTTCTCTTCAAAAGACCAACTTAAATATTTTTGCATAATAAATTCATCTAAAGTTTTTGTGTAAAAACTAACATATCCAAAATAATTTTTGTCTTTTTCCCGTTCTCTATTTATTTCATACAAAGTGTCAGTTGCTTCCCAAACATCAGACGGCATAGAAAATCTTAATTTTGGTTCCGAGGCCATTTTATATTCTGTACTCTCGCCTATAAATTCCAAAGAGCTTAAAAAGTTTTGCCAATCATAAAATAAATCTTTTAGTTTTTCTATTGAAAGCGAAGGATTTTCTTTTAATAATTCAGGAAGCTCTTTTTTTAAAATCTCAGTTGCAGCCGTTATGTAACATCGTAGTTTAAACTCGTAAGCAAAATTGTTCGAAAAAAGATATAAGTGTATTGTTACATCACGAGTAAGTGTTGCAGCATAAAGATTACAATCCACACAATAATAACCGCCAATCTTACCATTCTTTCCTTCCACCGAAAATTTTTTTTCATATTCATTTGAAGCTTTGTTCAAATTTTGTTCTATAAGATTTTCACTGGAACGAATAGTATCCGTAAATTCTTTATAAAAAAAGTAATCGTTATCTGCAGATTCTAAAATCCAAATATCTATCGGTGCTGCTGTAACTTCCAAATTATTAAAATCATTATAATTTAATTCTTGAATATTTTTTTTCTGTGCAAACAGCGGAATAGCGATTAACACAGAAAGCACAATTAAAAATATTTTTTTATTTTTTAACATAATTTTTCCTTATTTTAGAGTTGTGCAAATTATTTTTACACAACTCTGAGTATTTTTTATCTATGATAATCTAAAGTAAATGTAGTTACACCAACAATTCTTTCATTTATCGCAAAATCAGAAATATAACTTATTTTTCCCGTACTTGGATCATAATATCTTCCCTCGCCTGCAGAGTTTACAAAATGAGTATAAGTTGTTTTTCCCTCATCTTTAGTTTTTGTAAGTTTATATACAGTTCCATCTCCATAATCTCCTCCTTCTCTATAAGAAAAAGAACCAGACAAGCCCAGCGACTCTGCCATAACAGTCGCTGCACCCAATTTATCATTAACATAAGCTGCGGACTCTTTTGAACCTTTTCCATTATTTATCATACCTGCGCCAATTGCGGCAGTCATAGCAGCATCTTGCTGTTCAGCAGTCATAGTTTTTCCAGTTTCTTTTGTATAAATTTCGCTAACTTCATTTAATATGCTAGTTGCACAACACGCTTCTCCACCAAACTCGTTACCAAATTTTTTAGCATCCCAACTCTTTTGCTTTTTATAAGCAAATTTCTCGATTTCTGCAATTCTTTGTTTATTTTCATAATCAGTACCATACGGATCTCCGCCTTGACCGGAACTTGTTCCAGAATATGCGCTTGGCGAAGTCGGCACGCCGGATGTTGGAGTTGAATAGCAGACGCGCCCTTGCGCAGCCATCCTACCTTTTTCGCGTGCAGTCACAAAATGCGGTGCGGAAAGTCCGCTTGTAAGAGCGTTGTAGCCGCTTTTTTTACCGCTTTTGCCGGATGGACCTCCGCTGGAACCGCTGTACCCTTTTGAAGAACCGCCTTTACCTCCGCCACCGGAAGAACCTCCATAACCGCCGTTTGTTTCCAGGAGCTCAAAATATGAAAGCTCCCTGAAATTTTTCATCAGATTTTTCATTTTACCTCCAGATAAAAACAGAAATCTGTTTAAAAAAAATTTTCAGAGCATTATGATGTTCAAAAAAAAGAGAAAAAATGGTTGTGCGTGATTAAAATAAAAACTGATGTGCTAAAAAAAATATAAACTCTTCTTTCCAATCAAACAAAACACTCTATATAATATATATACGAAAAATGAAAAAAACTGAAATGAATTTTGAAAAAAAATAAAAATTTTATAAAATTTATTCAGCGATTGTAAAATTATCACAATCGCTGAATTTTAATAAGTTTTATTAAATATCTATAGGATACATAACATAGAAAAATTCACATTCACCAGTTTTTACATCAAAATAGAAATTTACAACATAATAATGCGGTTCTGTATTTTTAATATACGAAAGATTTGTTCCTTCTGTACTTGCAAAAAATCTTCTATATTTTTTTTGAACTTCATCATAAAATTTTTCAGTTTCAAAAGACGGAACATTTTTGAAAAATTCACGGACAGGTTCAATTTTTGAACCAATTGAAATATCATTTATTGAATAATCTTTTCCATTTTTATCGACCCAAATATTTATTATCAAATTATCTGTGTCAAAATATTTAAATGAAATTCCTTCGTATTCAATAAGATAGAATGCACAACTGGCTTTTGGATAAGAACCCCACAAATTTGTTTTTTTTAATGGTTCGCCAAGAATTTCAAAAACTTCTTCAACTGGCATCAGTAAATAAAATGAACTGCCTTTTGAATTTTTTATAACAAATTGCTCTTTTGAAATTTCTTCTTCTGAAGTTTCGGCAAAACAAAAAAAAACTGATAAAATAATAAAAAATAAAGCAAAAAAATTTTTTTTCATAAGTTAATATCCTAATATTCTTGATGGATTATCAGCATTATAATCATATAAGTTTTTTTTGAAAAAAAAATAAAAAATTATATCAAACTTAAATAAATTTGGTCTGCAAGTCCGAAGCCTGCGTTTTTTGTCATGCTTGTTGCGTATTCGTCAAAAAGCATATCCTCATACATTTCTCCTGCAAAATTTGAACCGCCCAGCGCTGATTTTGAAACAGTTTTCCGCATAGAAGAAAGGACTTGCTTTACAAAATAACTTTCAAGTTCAAGTGATTTTTCATAGAGTTTTGAAGTTTTATCTATTTTTTTACTTTTTACGTGACTGTTCGCCTGATTTGCAGCCGCTCCAACAGGATTTGCTTCTTTGTCTGCAACGTTATTAAATGCTCCAGAAAATCCTGAAGAAATATCACCGTTAAGTTTTCCTTCCGGAAGAATCTGACTTGAAGAAACTGTGGATTTTTTTTCTTTTTGTTCAAATGATTTTATTAAATCTTGAAATTCTGATGTTTCACCGTTTATTTTTGCAGACTGAAGTGCGCCTTGTCCATTTGTAATTGCGCTTAACTGATTTGAAACTAATCCAACGTTCATTTTTTCCTCCAGAGCTGATGCCAACTTTTTAGGGGCGTTGCGGAGGCAAAGAGCAAATGAAACTTTTGCCCCCGCAGAATGGGTAGGACGCAACGAAGTGCGACCGTAGGGAAAGGCTTTTCCCTCTTATTTTTTTATCGGTGATTTCGACAGGCTCAATCACCAAAAAACAGCAAAAATCACCAAAAAAAACAGAAAAATCTTAAGAAAATCGTAAAAATATAAGAGCACCTGTGAAAATCAGTCTGAATATTAATTTTCAGGCTGATTTTTTATTTTATCGTTTAAGATTTACCGCTGACGAAAGCATTGTGTCGCTTGTCTGAATTGCTTTGCTGTTAAATTCGTAAGCACGCTGTGCAACAATCATCTGAACCATTTCGTTCACAACGGAAACATTTGACATTTCCAAAAATTTATGACGCGTGTCGCCGAAACCTTCGTATCCAGGGCGACCGCCGAACGCTTCGCCGGAAGCATTTGTCTGAACAAACATATTATCGCCTTCCGCCTGTAAACCTACCGCATTAGGAAAGCGGAAAAGTTCAAGCTGACCGACTTCTACAGGTTCGTTTCCGCCGTTTACCTTTACGCTTACGCGTCCGGTCTGCGTGATATTCATTGTGGAAGCATCGTATCCTTCCGGCAAAATAATTTCCGGAAGAACGCGGTTTCCGTTGGATGTTACAAGCTGTCCGTTTGAATCAATTTTGAACGAACCGTCTCGAGTGTATGCGTAGCTTCCGTCATATTTTTGAACGCGGAAAAATCCTTCGCCGACAATAGCAACGTCTGTGTCCACACCTGTATTTTGCAAAGAGCCTTGTTTCATTATTCTTTGAGTCGCTGCAAGTTTTACACCGGAACCTTGCTGAATTCCGACCGGTGTAACAGTGTCTTCTGTAGCAGGAGTTCCGGCAAGCTTTACATTCTGATAAATCAAATCTTCAAATTCTGCGCGCTGCTGCTTATAGCCTGTTGTATTTACATTTGAAAGGTTGTTTGAAATTATATCCATGTTTGTCTGCTGACTGTTCATTCCTGTTGCTGCTGTCCATAAACTTCTTACCATATTTATCTCCTAAGTAGATTTTTCTTGTAATTGCGGACAATTAAAAATGTCCGCTATGTCAATTTATTTTCCAGTTTCCGCTATCTGTTAAAAACCGCAGTTTTTGACCATAGAGTTCCCATCATACTGTCTTCGCTGGTAATAGTTTTCTGATTTGCTTCGTATGCGCGGTTAACTTCTATCATCTGAACCATTTCGTTCACAACATTTACATTTGAAGTTTCCATATAGCCTTGCAAAAATTTAGGGCGTTCAGAACCTTCCGCTATATGCGCTGCACCCGCTATGTCATTCGTTGAATAAAGATTGTTTCCAACTTTTTTAAGGTAACGTTCATTGTCAAAACGGACAAGTTTAAGACGGTCAACAATTTCGGAATCTTCCTGCAAAGAAATGACACCGTCTTCATTAACTGTGAAACGGTCATTTTCAACTTGAATCACGCCTTTTTCGCCAAGAACGGGATAACCGTCTTTTGTTAAAAGTATTCCTTCTTTTCCTAAAATAAAATTGCCGTCGCGTGTATAACGTTCACCTGCCGGAGTTTGAACTGCAAAAAAACCTTTGCCGCCGAGAGCGACATCTGTATTCTGGTCTGTCTGACGGAATGAACCTTGCGAAAAATCTGTATAATTTTCGTTTGTTTCCACGCCAAGTCCAAGTTTGCCTATTATTGGAGCCGCATCCGCAGAACCGAACGGAGTTTCGTAAACACCGTCAAGATTTGTGAGGCGCAACAAAAGTTCCGGAAATGATTTTGAAACAGTTACGTCCTTTTTGTATCCGGCAGTGTCTACGTTTGCAAGATTATTTGAAATAGCGTCCAGCCTGTTCTGCTGCGCATTCATTCCACTTGCCCCTGTGTACCAGCCACGAATCATATTTTTACCTCCAAATGATTAACAAAAACCATTTGTTTTATTATCGGAATATAGAAATTGCGGTTTAGTTAATTTTGTTTTATAATATAGATGAATGCAGAACGATAAAAACAAACCGCGCGTAGTCGCCTTGATTTTAGGCGGCGGAAAAGGAACAAGACTATATCCTCTTACTAAAGAACGATCAAAACCAGCTGTTTCATTCGGAGGGAAATATCGTCTTGTTGATATTCCGCTTTCCAATTGTATCAATTCCGGTTACAAAAAAATCTATCTTCTTACCCAGTTCAACTCAACTTCGCTCCATATGCACATAACGAATTCCTACAATTTTGACCGTTTTTCTTCGGGATTTGTAGAAATTCTCGCGGCGGAACAAACCTTGGAAAACGACAGATTTTACGAAGGAACTGCTGATTCGGTAAGAAAAAGTATGACGCATTTCAAAGCGCAAAACCCGACGCACTATATAATACTTTCCGGAGATCAGCTTTACAGAATGGATTTGCGGGACTTTTTTTATTCGCACCTTAATTCGGGGGCAAGCATTTCTATTGCCACAACACCTGTAAGCAGAACGGATGCCAGCAGATTTGGAATTGTAAAAACTGATGAAACAAACCGTATAACTGAATTCAAAGAAAAACCTGCATTGGATTTTGATCTTTCCGACTGGAAAATTTCATCTGAATTAAAAGCGCAAACGCCAAATCCAGAAAAAGAATACCTGGCTTCAATGGGAATTTATATTTTCAACGCATCCACATTGGAAAAAGTTTTGAATGCGAGCGATTCCAAAGATTTCGGAAAAGAAGTAATTCCAAATTCAATCGGAAACTACATTGTAAACGCATACGTTTTTAACGGTTATTGGGAAGACATAGGAACTATCAAAAGTTTTTACGATGCAAACATCAAACTTACAGATATAGATCCAGAATTCAACTTTTATGACGAAAATGAACCGATTTACACTCATATGAGAAATCTTCCGCCTTCAAAAATAAACGGAGCATCCATTTATGCAACTTTGACTTCCGAAGGATGCGTAATCACAAACTGCAAAATAAACCGCTCGATAATCGGTGTGCGCTCAATAATAGAAAACGGCTCTGAACTTAACGGAGTAATAATGATGGGCGCAGACTTTTATCAATATCAGGAAGAAAAAAAAGAAGACTTAAAAAATGGAATTCCAACAATCGGAATCGGAAAAAACTGTTTTATAGCCCGCACAATAATCGACAAGAATTCCAGAATAGGAAATAACGTGCGGATAAATGTTGACGGAAATACCTACGAAAACGGTGACCATGGAAAATTTTATGCTGCGGACGGAATCATCGTTATACGAAAAGGCGCAATAATACCGGACGGAACAGTAATCTAAGGAAAAACAGTGAGTTCACAATACGACAAACTGGGCGAAATGCTGAAAGACGCTATTGAAAGCGGGAATTTTCCCAAAAAAAACAGCGGCAATATTCAGAATTATAATAAAAATGCCAAAAATCTGAAAGACGACAAAAAAGAAGATTCTTTTAAAAAAAATGAAAATAGCAAAACTTCCGAAGAAAAGAATGAAAATTTCAAAAAAAGTAATATAAAATCTAACAAAACTTCTAATATTTTAGTAAAAAGTGTACAAAAAAGTATACATCTTTATAAAATTTTTAACTTAAATTATGGATGTACTCAAGAAGAACTAAAAAATTCTTATCACAATCTTTTAAAAAAATATCACCCCGACAACTTTAACGGATTTCCGGAAATGCAGAAAATTGCGCAAAGAAAAACACAGGAACTTATAAGAGCATACAACGAACTTATAAAAATTATTAAAAAAGAGATTTAAGAAATAAAAAATCAGAAGAGCAGAAAGTCTACTGCAATTTGTTAGAAAGAGTCTTCCGCTCTATTCCAAGAATTTCTGCCGTTTTAGATTTATTTCCGTTGTTCGCGGCAAGGTTCTGTTCAATAATAATTTTTTCCGCCTCTTCAAGAGTAATTCCCAGCGGAACAGAAATATCAGTCTGCTTTGCCGCTTTTGTAATTTCCGGCGGAAGATTTTCTTCTCTGATAATATTATCCGTGCACAGAACGGATGCGCTTTCTATACAGTGTTCCAGCTGACGTATATTTCCTGGCCAATCGTATTTGAACATTGCAGATTTTGCTTTTTGGTCAACGGAAAGTTCTGTGTTTTCAGAATATTTTTTTACAAAGTATTCAATGAGCTCCGGAATATCTTCTTTCCGCTCCCTTAGCGGTGGAATTTCAAGGTGAACTACGTTCAGGCGATAATACAAATCTTCGCGGAAATGACCGGCTTTTACTTCTTCTTCAAGATTTTTATTTGTAGCGGCAATCACACGGACATCAACTTCTATAGTTTCCTGGCCTCCTACCCGCTCAAACTTTTTTTCCTGAAGAACACGCAAAAGTTTTACTTGAGTCGCAGCGTTGATTTCACCAATTTCATCAAGAAAAATTGTGCTTCCGTGCGCAAGTTCAAAACGACCTTTTTTTAAATAATCCGCACCGGTAAAAGCACCTTTTTCATGACCGAATAATTCTGATTCAAGAAGAGATTCGCTGAGAGCAGAACAGTTTACAACTATCATCTCTTTAGAGATCCGCGGACTGTTGTTGTGAATTTCGCGCGCCACAAGCTCTTTTCCTACGCCAGTTTCGCCGGTAATAAGAACGCTTGCTTTGGACGGAGCGACTTTTTTAATAAGTTCGTAAAGTTTTTTCATCTGCTGACTGTTGCCAATCATCATTTTGTTATGCTTGTCTTCAACTTCGCGCTTTAACATGGAATGCTGCAAAGAAAGTTCACGCGATTCAAGAGCACGCTTTACAATCATATTAAGCTGATCAAGATTAAGCGGCTTTGTAAGAAAATCGTATGCACCGTCGCGCATTGCTTTTACAGCAGAATCAATACTTCCGTGCCCGGTAAGAACAATAACAGGAATTCCAGGAGTTTCTGTCGCAACGTGGCGCACAACTTCTTCTCCGGAAATTCCGTCCATGCGCAAATCTGTGATTACAAGATCAATATCCCCTTTATCTATCAGCGCAAGACCTTCTTTTCCGTTAGCGGCAGTTTTTACATTATAGTCTTCCATTTCAAAGTTTGCCGCAAGACCGTTTCTTATATTTTCTTCATCATCTATTACAAGAATTGTAAATTTCATTTTTACCTCAAAAATCAGTTTTACAATATAACTTCTGAAACATCAGACTTTCATGTGGATTGCAATCGGGCGCAACGTTCAGAACGATTTTTTACCTTAAAAGTTTTGTATCTGTCTGCGGAATCGGAAGATAAATCATAAAAACAGATCCGATTTCTTTTTCGGAAGAAACTTGAATGTCTCCTCCGAATTCTTTTATAACTTTATACGACATTGTCATTCCAAGCCCGGTTCCATTCGCTTTAGTTGTAAAATAAGGCTCAAAAATACGGCTTAGAGTTTCAGAATCCATTCCAATTCCATTATCAGAAATTGAAACAACATAATTGTCTTTTATAATTGAAGTTTTAAAAACCACAAGTCCAGGCATATCAGTTGAATCGTTATTTTCTTCAGCGCACAAAGGATAACGCAGTTTTATGGCGGCAAACGCATTCTGTGCAATATTTATGATAACTTGGCGGAAAAGTTTTTCATCAATCATAATGCGTTTTTTCTCTTTCATAAATTCAGTTTTTATAAGAACATGAGATTTGTTGAATTCCGGAGCTACAAAATTGCTGATTTCGGAAAGAATTTTTTCCGGATCACTCAACGTAAGGCTTGCATTTACCGGCCGCACCGCAAACAGAAAATCCATAACCAAATCATTAAGTTTGCTTATTTCATCGTTCACAATATCAAGATGTTCTTCCAAAAACTTTTTTTCCGGAAGAGTTCCATCTCCGCCGCGCTTTTTAGCAATTGCTTTCTGAACAAGCTGAATATGAATGGAAATCGCTCCGAGCGGATTTTTTATTTCATGCGCCATTCCGGCTGCAAGATTTGTAAGGCCAGTCATATTTTCCATACGTCGGTCAAGAACGTCCTTCGCTTTCTGCTGGGTTATATCTTCAATTTTTATAATATTTCCGGATATTTCAGTATTCTGAACAAACGAAGAAACAGAAACCGCCAAAAACCGTACAGAACCGTCTGAACAGGAAGTTGAAAACTCTTCGCTCACATTCGTTTTTTCCGATTTTGCCACAGAGCGCAGCCATTCTGCAATTTCTTCATTTTCCTCAAGTTTATCGTACAAACGCTCATCTTCATCTTTTTCTTCATCAAAAGACGAAAACAACAGTCTTCTGGCCGCTTTGTTGATTTGTATAACGCGCCATTCCTTATCAACAAGGACAAGTCCTGCAGAAAGAGATTCCAAAAGCGAACTAAGCATTGAATTTGCGCTTACAACTTCCATAAGAACGCGCTTAACTTCATCTGAAGAAAGCTTAGGAAGCATTTCTATTACACGTTCAACATATCTGCTCATCTTAAAATATTTCCATAAAATTTATTTATTTTTGCCAAGTCGCGCACCAAAACTTCCAGCGCAGACCTTACAGACTGATTATAAACAGTAACATTATTCCAGCAGTTCTGAACGCTTTCAGATATTTCTTCCGCAGCGTTCGCACCAGCCGGAAAAGCAAAAAATCTTTTTGAATTCTGCATAATTTCCAGCAGAAAGATTTTTAACATTACACGCGGATCAAAATTTTCGCAGTCTTTTATTATTTTTGCACAATCCGGAATTTTAGATGAAGCAATCTGACTTAAAAAATTTTTTCCGACATCGCGTAAAGTTTCCGGCTGAACCGGCAAAAAAGTCAGAAGAAAATCTTCTATCGTTCCATCAAAGTTTTCATTATGAAAAACGCGCGAAACAACTTCCTTCTGTTCTTCAGAAGAACGCTCCTTAAAATTATAAGTTCTTACTCTGGAAAGAATTGTAGGCATAACCGCATTTCGCCTTGAAGTCGTAAGAATAAAAACCGTATCCTCCGGCGGCTCTTCAAGAATTTTCAAAAGCGCATTTCTTACAGGTTCAAGCATTCTGTCTGCATTTTCAATTATTATCGTTTTTTTTCCGTTTATCGTCTTCAATCGGGCCCATGCCGCCGCATTTCTGACCTGAGCAATCGGAATTGAATCATACAAAAAATCCGACTCAAGTTTTTCGCACAATGGAACAATTTTTTCAACAGATTTTTGAATTGACTGAAATTCCGGAAGATTATGCGGAATATCCAGCGGCTCAAGCTCTTCATCAATTGAATTTATTACTGCGGCAATTTTATTAAGTTTATCATTTCCATTAAGAAGAATCTGTCTGAAACGCATCGTAAGTTTTCTTACGCTTCTTATAAAAAGATAACGTGCAGCCACAAGATGCTTAGAAGAATTCATTGCGGCGTTCAAAAAAGTTCTGCTCGCAGCAACAATTTCCGGAGTACAATCCTTTGGCCCCAAAAGAAGAAGATTATTACTTACAAGAGATTTGTGCTGAAGACAAGAACTGCATGAACAAAGCCAATGCCCTTTTTTTTCGCCTGTACAAGAAAGAATTCTGGCAGTTTCAAGAGCAGCTGTAAGTTTTCCGCAGCCTTGAACACCGCTAAAAAGAATCGCACCAGGCAAACGGTTATTTACAATATCAGCAGTTAAAAGCGAAGTTACATTTTGATGAAGCAAATTGTCATACATTTAAGCGGCAAATCCTTTAAAATAATCAGACGGAATATTAAACGCATTTCCAAGAAATTTATAAAAAATACTGTCCTTAAAAAATTCAGAAAAATCATAAAACTGCTGAACTTTTAAAACTGCAATTATAAAAATCACAATAACAAGACCTTCCGCAACTCCAAGTAAAAAACCAAGAGTTTTATCAAGACCTTTCATTATTTCACCTTCAAAAACTTTTGCAACAAAATGCTGAATTATAGAAAGCGTCAGAAAAACAACAATGAAAATCAGAAAAAAGGAAAGAGAAATTGACAATGCAGAATTTGTTATTGTCTGATTCACATAAACATCAAGTTTTGGCGCGAAAAAAATAGCAACCACAAGCCCGCCTATAACAGAAACTTTAGAAAAAAGTTCCTTTATAAAGCCTTTCATAAGAGCCGCAACCGCAAAAACAAGCACAATAATCAAAAAACAAATGTCAATCGGCGATATTGTCATAAAATTTCCTCCTTATAAAGAAGTTCCGCAATTTTTCGCGCCGGCCGCACACCGGAAGAAAGATTTCCGTTTGCTTCCGCATATTTTTTTCGCGAAGATTCGCTAAGAAACATTTCCAGCGCAGACTTTAAATTTTCCGCGCTTGCCTTACCTTTTCCAAGAACAACCGCAGCACCGGATTTTTCAAAAAATTCAGCATTAGCCTCCTGGTCGCCGCGGGTTCCGGAACCGCAAAGAGGAACAAGAACCATAGCTTTGGAAAGAACTGAACATTCCCAAATAGAATTTGCGCCGGCACGCGAAACAACAACATCAGCGCAAGCAATCACATCCGGCATTTCTTTGTAAATAAACGGATACGGCTTATAGTTTTCTTTGAACAGTTCAGATTCAGAATGAACTGCGGAATCTTCCAAATTTTTAGCGCCAGTCTGATGAACTACAATAAAATTTTCGCAAAGCCACTGAAGATTTTCTTTTACAAGCAAATTAAGCTGTTTTGCACCAAGACTTCCGCCCACAACCAAAAGCACAGGCTTTTTTTTCGCCTTTATTCCTAAAAATTCCAGACCTTTTTCCGCATCAGCAGAATAAAAAACAGGGCGGACAGGATTTCCGGTTACAACAGATTTTTGTCTTGCGGCAGAGCCAAGAAAATCTTTTGTCTGCTCATAAGAAAGAAGTATTTTTTTTGCGCTTCTGCTGTTTAATTTCGTTGCAAGCCCAGGCGTAAAATCGCATTCGTGCGTATAAACCGGAATTTTTAACAATTTTGCCGCAAAACACGGAGGTACGCTTACAAATCCGCCTTTAGAAAAAAGCACGCAAGGCTTTATCTTAAGCAAAATAAAAAATGAAGCAAAAAAACCTGCAAAAATCTTAAAAACATCAAGAAAATTTTGAAAAGAAAAATACCGCCTAAGCTTTCCGCTGGGAATTCCATAAAAAAAATCCGCAGATTTTTTTCCGCTTTCATTCACGTTTTTAGAAACAATATCTTTGTCCATTCCTTTTGAATTTCCAATCCAAAAAATCTGAATCTCTTTTCCGTTTTCAGCGCAAACCGCTCTAAGTTCATCCGCAACAGCAAGCCCCGGATAAATATGACCACCAGTTCCGCCGCCGGCAAATGCAACTTTCAGAACTTTTTCAGACTTTACACTTTCCGTCTTAAAACTCATACAAATATTTTATTGTTCCTTATGATATTTTTCAAGGATTGAACAGATTTCTTCTTTTTTAAAAAGTTTTGCATAACCATAAGCAGACATTCCCATTGAATCTGCAATATCAGGATCTGCCCCGTTTTCCGCAAGAAGTTTTACAATATCCGCCCTTCCGCTTCCAACCGCAAGAATCAGCATTGACTGCCCTTCTTTATTTATAGTGTCAAGAGCCGCTCCATGCTCCACAAAATATTTTGCAATTTCAAGATTTCCGCGCCATACCGCATCCATAACCGGTGTATAACCTCTGTCCTTGGAAACAGAATTTATGTCCGCGCCGCAATCAACAAGCCATTTTACAGCCGCAAGATTATCTGCGCGGACCGCAACATTAAGCATCGGAGTTCCGTCAGAATCAACCGAATCCACACTCATTCCGGCTTCAATATATGCTCTGCAAATTTTCTCTTTGTCTTTTTCTATGAATTTTGCAAAATTATCACTGTCAAAAGGATATCCGTTCTTAAAAAGAAAACAGAACGCTTCTTTCTGCTTATTTTTTTGTATCATTTCTTCCGCTGATTTTAAAAGATAATCTTTAAGCTGTTCTTCAGAATTAAAAAATTCAGAAAATTTACAATAAAAAGCATTTTGAATTTCATTTTTTTCACATACAACAAAAAATTTAGCCCCGCTTCCAGCGCAAAAACCAGAAAAAAACGAAACAACACCGCTTTCATTTCCTTCGAAAAAAAGCACAACAGCAGAAACTCCGGCAATTTCATTTTCGTTTATTTCAGAAAGATTTTCCAAATTTCCGCAAGTAAATTCGGATTCAGAAAAAATTTCCGAAACAAAATTCTTAAAAAAAGTCAAATCCCTATTTTTTTCAGATAAAATCAGCCATTTCATAAAATTATTATAATTCACAAAAATTAATATAACAAGAAAATATTTTTAAAAACCAATTTATAAGAATTCAGATTTTTTTGGGAAAAGCCTTTCCCTACGGCCGCACTTCGTTGCGTCCTACCCTTTCTGCGGGGACACCCCGCAACGCCCCGCTGATTTTCTGCTATTTTCTAAAAGAAAACAAAATTTTTAACTTTTTTTCGATTTTTCTATATTTTGCGGTTGACACAAATTTCTATTTTGTATATTATTAAAAACATCAACACGCCGCTGTAGCTCAGTCGGTAGAGCAGCAGACTGAAAATCTGCGTGTCGTTGGTTCGATTCCAACCGGTGGCAAAAAAAGACATTCCTTTGTGAATGTCTTTTTTTTTGCACTTTTACTAATTATATTGTAGAATTAAACAACTCTACAAACCAGGAGATGAAAATGAAAAAATTTATAATTTCTTTTATCGTTTCAACACTATTTGTTTTTGCGGCAACCTCGCAAACCGCAGTTCCAAGCGGATTTACAATTCCGGAAGAAATAAATAGCGAAATCGAAACAAACAAAGCTGCCAGCCGAAAATCAATCTCCGGAGCATTTGATGATATTACAAATTTATTTTCTGATGTTCTGCCGGAAAACGCTTCACTTTTAGGAGCACAGCCGGATGCATATATCGGAAAATTATTTCCTTCCATTCCTTTGCACTTTACAGCGGGACTTTCTTTTTCCGGCACATTTATAGAAACTGCAACTTTCACAGATGCAGTTCAAACTCTTGCAGACGGAATCCAAGAGTCATACAAACTAGCAAGTTCAGAAAACTCATTTACAATTGATTTTGACTTGCCGTCAACTCTCCCGATTCCATCTGCAGCATTTAATTTGCGAATAGGCGGAATAATTCTTCCGTTCGACCTTGGAGTTTACGGAATTACAACACTTAACGACTCCTTAAAAGATATTTCTGCAGATGATTTTAAATTCGGCTTGAATTATACAACAGTTGGCGTTGATTTAAGATATGAACTTTACAAAGGAAGTCTTTTCCTTCCTAAAATCAGTGCGGGCGCAGGATATATTTATTCCGACCTTGGATTTGATTTTGAAATGTCAAAACAAGTTGATATAAGCGTCGCTTCTGTTCCTGTACCGTCAACTTTAAACAGCGCTATAAGTCTTTCCTCTACAACACATACAATATTTGCGCAGGTTCAGGCTTCAAAAAAACTTCTTGTATTTGAACCTTATATCGGTGTAAAACTTTTTATGTCGCGCTATACTAACAAATACGACTGGAACTATGAAACAAAAAATGGAATAGAAACCATAGAAAACGCATTCAGCGACAAAGACAGCAGCAGCAAAACAACAGACTTCAGTTCAGATACAATGGCAACACAATTTTTCGGCGGTTTAGGAATTACACTTCTTAAATTCCAGATTACACTTAACGGCGCTTACAATGCAAAAACAAATTATTGGTCAGCCGGAATAGGATTCAACTTTAAAAATTAAAAAAATATAAAAAAAGAGCTGTTTAATAAGAATAAAAACAGGTGATTGAGGTTCTCGTTCCTAAGGACGCGTAATCAACCACCATATATAGCGGCAATTACACATTTCGTGAGCCTCAATAACCGCTACGTTCTAAACTTATCGGACAGCCCTTTTTTATTATTTCAAACCCGAAAAATCACATCACTTTTCAGGTTTAATCGGATTTCCTATTATCGCTTCAAACTAAGAACTGTTTCCAAAAGCGTATCCGCTGTTTGAATTGTCTTTGCATTCGACTGGAAACCGCGCTGTGTTACAATCATATCTGTCATCTGTTCAGAAAGATCAACGTTTGACATTTCCAATGCGCCGGCTAAAAGAGAACCTTTTCCAGCAACACCAGACTCGCCTACATTTGCCTGACCGGAGTTATTTGTTTCCACATAAGTGTTATCGCCGGCTTTTTCAAGACCGCGGTCATTTGCAAAAGTTGCAAGAGCCAACTGACCGATTACACGGTTTGTTCCATTTGAATAAACACCTGTAATAGTTCCTGTTGAATCAATTTTAAAGTTATCAAGATAGCCGAGCGTATATCCGTCCTGACTGTAAGCTTTTGTTGTAGATTTAGAAGCAGACTGTGTAATCGTATTTTTCATGCTTCCGATTGTTCCAAGATTAATGTTGAAAGTCTGACGGTAAGGATTTCCGTTTTCATCAGCATTGGCATTTGGAACTGTAAAAGAAGTCTGAAGAACGATTTCACCTTCCGGATTAGAAAGATTTCCAGCAGAATCTTCAACGCTTGCAAGCTGACCATAATTGTCAAAATTAACAATGAATGAATTCTGAACTCCGTCTGTTGTTCCCAAACCAATTCTTGTCTGAGTAAAATCAGCATTGTCTGAATCAACATTTACAGTCGCCTGCCAAGAATTCGGAACTCCAGGTACTTTTGTAAAAGAAACAGAAAGCAAATGTTCATTTCCAAAACTATCGTAAATTTTCTGTTCTGTTCCCCAAGTTCCTTTTGCAATGTCGCTTTCACTTGCGCCTTCAATAATTTCAGGTGTATTTTTATTCAAGTTGCAGGCAAAAAGAACGTTAGTAGTTTCTTTTGCAGGATCTTTTGAACCAACCGGAATTACAAGATCTGTAGGAGTTGCAGCAGTCTGAACAATCTGTTCACCATTAAGATCTCTGGCCATCCAACCTTGAACGCGCTGACCGTTAGCAGGATTCACAAGAGTTCCGTCTCTATCAAGTCCGAACTGACCGTTTCTTGTGTAAAAATTTTCCTCACCGTCTTTCAGGATAAAAAAACCGTTTCCCTGAATGGCAACATCAGTAGAAACTCCTGTTGACTGAAGATTTCCCTGTGTAAAAACCTGTTCAATAGTTGCAACTGTCATACCAAGGCCAACATCCTTAGGGTTCACACCGCCAAGTTCTTCTGTCGGCTTTGCAGCTCCTGCAACCTGCTGGCTTATCATGTCCTGAAAATTCACACGTCCGCGTTTAAAACCAGTTGTGTTCACGTTGGAAATGTTGTTGCCAATTACGTCCATTTTTGTCTGATGATTCTGCAAACCAGAAACTCCAGAATAAAGCGATCTCATCATAATCTATGTTCTCCTGCTGACTAATTACCTGATTAATTGTAAATGGCTTTGATTTTTGCCATATCGTAGTACATACCGTTTACCATTACCTGCGGATTAGTTCCAAAAGATGTTGCCTCTACCACACCCTGCGTTGTTGTATCGCCGATATCGATCTCAACAGTTCTTCCCAAGGTAGAAGCTGCCTGCGATGAATTAATCATGCTTGCCATCTTGTTGAACGATTCGTTCATATTTGTCATCTGTTCCAAAGATGAAAACTGAGCCATCTGGGAAATAAACTGAGTATCTTCCATAGGGCTAGTCGGATCCTGATTTGTAAGTTGTGTAATCAGAAGTTTCAAAAAATCATCTTTACCCAACTGCTGAGAAGTTTTACGACCATTCAGAGAATTTGTTTTGTTGAAATTATTAACTTCATTTTCAACAGCAAACTTTTCACTGCTTGTCATAGTCGTATTCAAATTTGTCAGTTCCATATCAGTACCTCGCTAAGATTTGAAAAATTTTCAAACCAGTTATTTTATAATCGGAATTTAAGCAACAATGTTTACAGAATTCCGAGCAGATTTTGAAAGAATTTCCGAATCAAAATTTGTTCCGCTTGAAAAATCGGAATCGCTTTCCAATTCTCCAAAACTTTTTAGCATCGCAAATTTTGCGGCGGCATTCTGACTGTTATTTTCATTGTGATTTCCGCCGGAATTCTGATTTGCAAAAGAAAGTTCAAGCCCTGAAGAATCAAATCCGCTCTGAGCAAAAGCCTGTTTTAAGTTTTCCGCACTTTCTTTGAACGCATTGAACGCTTCCTGACTTGAAACCACAATGCGGCCGGAAATAATTTTTTCGTTCAAATGTAAGTCAATTTTTACGTTTCCAAGACTTTCCGGATGCAAGATAAGTTTAATTTGTCCTACATCGTTGTCTTTCAATACGATTGTTCCGGCTCTTACAATTTCACTCGCATTCTGCTGAATTTGATTTGTCAGCATAGACTGAAAATTTGAACCGTTCGCGCTGGCCGTCTGATCATTTGAAGAAATTAAATTCTGCTGAACATTATTCGCAACATCCATTGTTATTTCTGCGGAATTTTTTCCGTCATAGCGGATTTCCGACACTTGGAGTTCAGTTTTTTCAGATTTTTCCGCATTTTTTTCAGTTGGATTTTCAGCATTTTCAGAACGGAAATCTTTTACAATGATTTTTCCGTCCTTATCCAAAGCAAAAGTTTTGGAATTCTTTGAAATACTTCCGTCAGAAAAATCAATTTCACCAATTTCATTATCCGAAAGCTTTGGGTTCTGAACTTCTTCTGCATTTTCAAATTTCTGAATTTTTTCAAAAGTTCCGGCTGCGGCAATTTGATTTTCATTAAGTTGAACTTTTTTTTCATCCTGATTTTCAAGTCTTAAATCAGTGTTTCTAAGTTCCTTTTCTGAGCCGTCTTTTAATTTTTCTGATTTTTTTTCGGAAACAGATTTTTTTACATTTTTTGCAGAAAATTTTGATTTTTCAACGTTATTTTCATCTTCCGCAAGTTCATTTTTCATAATTTCTGAAAATTCAATGTTTTTTTCATCTGCCTCAAAATAAGTTTCGTTTTTCCCAATTTTTAATTTGGTTTCAGAAACTTCAGATTTTTCATTATCAGCAGAATCAACAAATTTTCTTTCAGTCGTTGATTCTTTTTCAGTTTTTTCTTCAAACGAAACATTTTTTTCTGTTCCATTTTCCGTTTTTTCCGGCTGGTTTGAAAATTTTTTTTCTGATGAAGAAGTTTCTGTTTTTCCGGCATCTGAAGAAGATTTTTCATACGACGTTTTTGCTTCGCGTACAAAATCTGAAAAATTCTTCTTTTGCAAAGAAAACGAATTTTCCGCAGAAAATTGACTGCGCAATGGAGTTTGATTTTGAAGTTTTGAAAAATCAGTCTGGCTGTTTACAAGCAGCTGCTGCATGGCAATTCCTCCAGTAAACACAAGAGCGAATTGCCATTTGGGTTACGCTACTTTAAGGAATCTGGCTTGCTTAGCATTTTCCGCTGAATTTCCGCGGCTCGTTCCGCAGGCATCAGCGAAAGCCAATACGATCCCATAGAAGAAGTTCCATTGCGGGCTGCAATTTCTTCAACCTTGCGCAAAACATCAATTACAGTCTGATCGTCCATTGCGACAAGAATGTTCACAGCCGCTTCCGGACGCATACCGTTAAGATTTGCAGCAATTTGTTCTATGTTTACATTTTTATCATCGTACTGTTTTACGCTTTGGTTAAATGTTTTTTCTCTTTCTTCCTGAAATTTTTCGCGATTTGAAAGTTCAGAAGCAATCTGTTCGTTAAGTTTTTCTTTTTGAAGAATTTCATTTTCTCTTTTATCAAGTTCTTCCGTTCTGAGTTCTATTGCTTCACGCTGTTTGTTTATTCTGTCCTGATCCAAATCGACAACAACAGGATTGTTCAATGTAGCAGTGTCTGAAGTTTGCGGTGTTTTTCCTAAAACCTTATAAAGCGGTGAAAAAACTGATTTTACATGAACAACGCCCAGATAATCAAACCATAAAAGTCCGCCAAGAGCCATGATTATTATAAGCATTATAAGAACAATTGATTTTCCCACAGCTTTCATTTTTTACCTCTTTTTTTCTCCGATTTTTATAACAACCGCAAACTGTTACAACTTTTATTCAATAAGACCTGCAATCGCAGTTCCGATTGTAATATCATTATCCAGACAAACAATATTCCAGTAAAGACCTTTCTGGCGGGTAAGAACATCATCAAGATAACCTTGAACTCTGGAAGCAATTTTGTATGTAAGCCAGAATGTTGAACCGTCACAGTTTATGCAAACAGGTTTAGAAGGATTTTTTCCTTCCCCGCTCTGTACAACTGCCGCAGTAAGAATTGCAGCGGCACAACGGGCAGAACGTTCTGCAAGAGCATCAAATAATTCAAAAAGAATATCATAATCTTCCTGAGTTGCATTGTTTTCACTTACAAGGCACGCAAAAGAATTTTCTGTATTATACGGAGCATGCAAAAATTCGCTCATTTGAATTGTAGAAAAAGATTCCAACTGTAAAACAGCGGAAGTAACTCCGGCAGAAAAAAGTTCTTCTTCTGCGGCAGATTTCAACATTTCAAGCGCAACTGAACCAAGATATGCGCCCGCACATTGCTTTTCCATAAAAAATGTTCCTGGTTTCTGAGATTTTGCATCATACGCTTTGTCAAAATCAGAAAGAATTACATTTTTTGTCTTGCCGGATTCGCAAACAACAATCTGTTTTGAAAATCCGTTTCCGGAAGTAATTTCCGGCTGAATATACGCAGCGTTCATTCCTGTTCCAAGAATAAAACCTACATAAGAAGAATACGGATAACCTTTTGCAGCCGCTTTTCCGGCAAGGAGAGCGGCAACTGTATCATTCAAGAGAGAGATGCGCTTAGGTTCTTTCCAGCCATGAGCAACAAGCGCTTCTTTAAGGGATTTTCCGATTGCGCTTCCTATAACTTCCGGCGCCTTTACTTCTTTTGAAAAACCTAAAAGAATTCCGTCGCCGTCTTTTGTAATTTCCATAGGATAAGAAAAACAAAATCCGATTGTATCTGATTTATTTTTTAGATGTTCAAGATTTTTTGCAAACTGATCAAAAAATTCTTTTTTTGAAAGTTCTCTTTCAACTCCAGGCATTTTTGTCTTTTCCATTTCAGAAATAGAAGCATTTCCTTTTTCGTCAAAAGAAACAAGACTTGAACGGAAATTTGTTCCGCCGGCATCAATTACAATTACAGATTTATTTACAACTGTTTTTTCAGGTGGAAGACACCAAGTCGGAATCATATCTTCATCAGATTTTTTACCGGAAAGTCCCCGGTTCATATCATCCAAAATTGACTCTGCGACAAAATTTACATCAATATGGCGCACAAAATTGTGTCTTGAAAGAAAAGCACTTACAGTTGTATTCATAAAATCCTCACGTTTGTTTTTTGAAATTTTAAACAGATAGAAAATTTAAAATTTCTGATACATTATTTTAACAAATATTGATAAAAAGGCAATAGAATGTTAATTTTCATATTATGGCTTTAGACTTGGAAACTTTAAAAAATGAACTTAATCCGGAACAGTTTCGTGCTGTTTCAACTGTAGATGGAGCAATTTTAATAATTGCCGGCGCAGGAAGCGGAAAAACCCGGGTAATCACTTACAGAATCGCACATATGCTTGACACTGGAATTCCGCAAAGCCAGATTCTTGCGCTCACATTCACTAACAAAGCCGCAAAGGAAATGTCAGACAGAGTAAAGGAACTTACGCAGCGCAAACTACAGAATCTTACGGTTTCCACATTTCATGCTTTCGGTGTAAAAATTCTTCGCGCAGACATAGATAAACTTGGATACAGAGAAAATTTTTCAATTTATGACGAAACAGACAGAACCGCTCTTATAAAAGAATGCGGACGTGAACTAAGTTTTTCTCCGGATGCAATGGATATTTACAAGATAAGCCAGCTTTTTTCAAACATAAAAACCGGAAGAAAAAATTGGCAGACAGACAACGATATGTACCGCCAACTTTATGAAAGTTACCAGGAAGGATTAAAACTTTACAACGCTGTTGATTTTGACGACCTGATTGTTCTTCCGATAAAACTTTTCAGAGAAAATCCGGATGTTCTTGCCCGATATAAAGAACGCTACAAATATATTATGGTTGATGAATTTCAAGATACAAGCCATCAACAGTATGAACTTATGCATCTTCTTGCAGACAAAAATGTTGCAGTTGTAGGCGATGATGACCAGTCAATATACAGCTGGCGCGGCGCAGATTATCAGAATATTATCAATTTTGAAAAAGACTTCAATGTAACAGAAATCCGGCTTGAGCAAAATTACCGTTCAACAGGAACAATACTGGACGCGGCAAACGGAGTAATTTCGCATAACACAAACAGAAAAGACAAAAAACTTTGGTCGGGAAAAGGCGAAGGAAAACCGATTGAACTTTATATGCCGGAAAACGAAGCGGATGAAGCCGATTTTATAGCGGAAAGCATTCAGGGAATCGCTATGGAAGAACGAAAATCCTATGATGATTTCGGAGTTTTGATAAGAGCGAACACACAATCCCGATACATAGAAGAAGCATTTTTGCAGGCGAACATTCCATACACAATGAGCGGAGGTACAAGTTTTTTTGAGCGCAAAGAAATAAAAGATGTCATAAGTTACCTGCGCGTAATTGCAAACCATGACGATGACATAAACCTTCTTAGAATTTTGAACGTTCCAAGACGCGGAATCGGCCGCGCCGCAATTCAGATTTTAAATGACGAAGCCGAAAAACTAAATTCAACGCTATGGAACTCAATTCTGTCGCTTATAAATGCGGAAGACAGTCCGGCAAGCGACTCCCTTAAAGAAATTCTTTCAGATTTTGTAAATCTTATTGAATCAAACAGACAGAAACTTTTCAGCGGACGCGGACTTGCAAAGAAAGTACGCGATATGGTTGAAGAAATCAACTACAAAGAATATTTAATTTCAGAATATTCAAAAAGCGAAAAAGCAGTACGCTTTAAACTTAAAAATATTGAACTTCTTCTTGAAATGATGGAACGCTGGGAAATTGACCCCGACAATTCAAACCCAACTTTATTCAATTATCTGAACAGAATTACGCTTATGAGCCGCGACAACGGCGATGACGAAAATGACAAGGGAAAAGTAAACCTGATGACAATCCATGCTTCAAAAGGACTTGAATTTCCGGTTGTTTTTATTGCAGGAGCAGAAGAAGGGCTGATTCCTCATCAGCGTTCAGTTGACGAAAACGGCGGAAACGTAGAAGAAGAGCGCCGGCTTTTTTATGTTGCAATCACAAGAGCCCGCGAAAAACTTATAATTTCATCATGTCAAAAGCGAAGAAGAATGCAAAACATTGTAGAGTGCGAACCCAGCCGTTTTCTTGATGAAATTCCAGAAAATCTTGTTGAATACCACGAGCCGGATTTTGAAGTTCCCGAAGAAAAAGCAAAAGACATTTTTGCTGATATGCTAAAAAAATTCAGCGCAAACTAGCAGAAACAGCCAAGCGCAAAAAAAGCAATCGCACAAAATGTCTTTTTACTTTCAAACTGAACAGAATTCAACTGAACATCAAACTCTATATTTTATTTTCTTTCCTGTTCCTTCATAAAGCTTTTTTCGCTGTTCAGTAACAGAATCATCAGAAATATACGAATCAAATGAAGTCATTTTATCAATCACTCCGTTCGGTGTTATTTCCACAATTCTGTTAGCAACAGACTGAATAAATTCATGGTCGTGGCTGGTAAAAAGCACAACACCAGGAAAGTTTATAAGCGCTTCATTCAAAGACTGAATTGCTTCCAAATCAAGGTGATTAGTCGGATCATCAAGAACTAAAACATTCGCGCCGGAAAGCATAAGTTTTGAAAGCATACAGCGAACTTTTTCACCTCCGGAAAGAACCTTCACTTTTTTCAATGATTCATCACCGGAAAAAAGCATTCTTCCCAAAAATCCGCGGACATAAGCGTCATCCTGCTCTTTTGAATACTGTTTTAGCCATTCTGTAATATTATAGTCGTTTTCAAAATATCTTGAATTATCGCGAGGCAAATATGTGTGGCTTGTGGTCTGTCCCCAAAGAACTTCGCCGACCTGCTGTTTTTTTACACCATTAATTATATCAAAAAGCGCAGAAATTGAATTATGTTCAATTCCGACAAAAGCAATCTTATCTGTTCTTCCGACATTAAGGCTAAAATCTCGAAGAAGCTGAACACCGTCCTCTTCAAAATCAATTCCTTTTATATCAAGAACATTGTTTCCAATTTCACGATCCGGCTTAAAATTAACATAAGGAAATTTTCGCGTAGAAACCGGCAAATCTTCAACAGACTGCGCAAGTTTGTCATAAATCTTTTTGCGGCTTGTAGCCTGCTTTGATTTTGCAGCGTTAGAACTGAACCGAAGAATAAATTCTTTCAAATCCTTCATCTTGTCTTCAGCTTTTTTCTGCTGTTCTTTTGCCTGTCTCTGAAGAACTTGTGTCATCTGATACCAGAAGTCGTAATTTCCTGCAAACTGAGTTATTTTTCCGTAATCAATATCGCAGATAAAAGTACAAACAGTATTCAAAAAGTGACGGTCATGACTTACTACAATAACTGTATTTTCAAAATTCAAAAGCCAGTCTTCCAGCCATGAAATAGATTCAATATCAAGACCGTTTGTAGGTTCGTCAAGAAGAAGAATATCCGGATTTCCAAAAATTGCCTGCGCCAAAAGAACACGGACTTTTTGTGATTCATCCAAATCACTCATCATTTTATCGTGGAATTCCTCTTCCAAACCAAGACCGGAAAGCATCTGCTCAATCTGATTTTCCGCCTCATATCCGCCAAGTTCGCCGAATTCCGCCTGCATTTCGCTGGCCTTTATTCCGTCTTCATCTGTAAAATCTTCTTTTGCATAAATTTCATTTATTGCATTTGTAAGCTCATACAATTTAGGATAACCCATCATAACAGTATCTTTTACAGAATAAGCATCATAAGCAAAGTGATCCTGCTTTAAAACAGCCATCCGCTCGCCGGTAGAAATTGAAATAGAACCAGAATCGTGTTCTATTTCTCCGGAAAGAACCTTCAAAAATGTTGATTTTCCGGCGCCATTCGCACCAGTAATTCCATAACAGTTTCCATTTGTAAATTTAAGATTTACATCCTTAAAAAGCGGTTTTTCGCTAAAACTTACACTAACATCACTTACAGTAATCAATTTTATATCCTTGCTATATTTTTATTTTTTTCCAAAAAAAGCCTTGATTTTCGCAAAAAATCCTTTTTTCTGCGGAACTTTTTTCTGAACATTTTTATTGATGTAATTGCCCTTTCCATTTCCCTTGCGCTTCAAATTTTTATTCTTGTTTCCGGACTTGTTGAAATCAGACTTCGCGCTCTTTTTGCCGTAATCAGAATTTTTATAACCATGCTCAATTCTAGAAGCGTACTTTTCCTTATAGAATTTCATTCGCTCTTCGTAAGACATTCCTTCAAGTTCAGCCGGATTAATATTTTTTCTAAAATCAGCTTTATCAGAATGTTTTACAGATTTGCGGTAACCGTCTTTTTTATCCTTAAAGTTATCGCGCGAATAAGAAGATTTTTTATATCCGCCCTTATCGTGTTCATTCCTACCCTTTGAATATCCGGAATGTTCTTTTCCGCGATTTTCTGAATTCCTGCCATGACCATGACCGTACTTGTTTCTGTGCCCGCCATGAAAATCATCATCATCTTCGCGACCATACTCTGTTTTTATATAAATGCCTGCGCTTTTATCTTCTGCCATTTGATCCGGATAAGCAACTTTTGCAGGAATCTGCATTTCAATATAACGTTCAATTGCAGGAAGATTATAAACATCCTGCTCAGAACAGAAAGTATAGGCCTTGCCGGATTTTCCAGCGCGGGCAGTTCTTCCAATTCTGTGAACATAGTTTTCCGCCTCATTCGGAAGATCGTAATTTATTACCATCGCAAGGTCATCAACATCAATTCCGCGAGCCGCAACATCAGTTGCAACAAGAATATTCAAAGTGCCGGCCTTAAACGACTTTAAGATAGAAAGTCTTTTCGCCTGCGGCAAATCACCAATTATAAAACCAGCCTTTATTCCGTTCAATTCAAGACGCTTTGCCACAACTTCGCAGCTTCTTTTTGTGTTGCAAAAAATAATCACGCTTGCAGGTTTTTCATTTGTCAAAATACCAATCAGAAGTTTCATTTTTTCATCGCTGGAAACGTGAAGAAGCTCCTGGTCAATTTCAGAAACAGTAATATTTTCTGCTGCGATTTCAATCTCTTTTGGATCGCGAGTATATTCCCAAGCAAGATTTTTTACATAAGTATTTAACGTAGCGCTGAAAAGCATTGTCTGTCTTTCTTCGCTCTTAGGAACAAGTTTTAAAATCTTGCGCAAATCAGGATAAAATCCCATATCAAACATTCTGTCCGCTTCGTCGCATACAACAAACGCAGCATCAGAAAGACTAAGATTTCCACCTTCACAAAGGTCAATAAGCCGGCCTGGAGTTCCAATGATTATATTCACACCACGCTTGATTGCGGCAATCTGCTTTTCATAACCAACACCGCCATACACGCTCGCAGTTTTTAGCCCGGACGGACCGCAAAGAGTTTTTGCTTCTTCTTCAACCTGAACGGCAAGTTCTCTAGTCGGAACCATAATCAACGCTTTCTTTCCTTTTTTTTCTTCAACAGAAAGCATTTCTTGTATTATAGCAACAAGGTAAGCTGCAGTTTTTCCAGTTCCTGTTTGTGACTGCACATACAAATCAGAACCATCCTGCGACAATTTTAAAACTTGCTCCTGAACAGGAGTGCAAGTTTCATAGCCAGCGGCTTCAATTCCTCTTAATAAATCACTATTTAAATTAAATTCTGTAAAGTTCATAAAGATAAATATAAACTTTTTTGAATATAGTTACAACCTGAAATAATAGTGAATAATAGTGTTTTATAATCTTATCTGCCGCGGAAGCCCGTCATTCATAATAGGATTAAGTTCGCCCTGAATCAGAGGACGGATATAGCGGACTGCGTCATCCGTAACATAATCATCCGTAATCCATTCATCCGGAACTTTTTTTTCTACGTTTGCAATTTTATTAACATCAGCAAGAACATAAGAAATTCTGTACGGAACATCGCTTTCACGCTTCATGCAAACAACCTTTCCGGTGGCATTTTCTTCAAAAGCGGCACGCACAGCAGTTTCACCGCAATTAAAAGCCTCTTCGATATCAGTCAAACTTGCAAAATGACTTGCGCAACGCTGCAATGTAGAAATTTCAACCGCACGCGCCTTTATATTCATCTTTTCTTTTATAAGAGTTTCAAGATACTTCGCACTTCCGCTCATCATTTTGTGCCCGAAAGCGTCTTTTGAATTCGCCGCAGCCTCAGAAGCCAGTTCGCAAACAAAACGCCCGTCCGCAAGCCTTACACCTTCGCTGAGCGCAACAACACAATATTTTTTGCTTTCAACAATTTCTTTTACACGCCGCAAAAAATAATCAACATCAAAAACTTTTTCCGGCAAAAAAATCATATCAACGCCTTCGCAGTCTTCCCCGCGGACAAGTCCCGCACTCGCAGCAAGCCATCCGGCGTTACGACCCATAATTTCAACAATAGTAACCGCCTTGCAGTCATAAATGCGGCAGTCGCAAACAAGTTCCTTTAAAGTTGTCGCAATATATTTTGCCGCACTTCCAAAACCAGGCGTATGATCAGTCATCGCAAGATCGTTATCAATAGTTTTAGGAACGCCCACAAAACGTATTCCGCTTTTTTTCCTAGAAGCATATTCGCTAAGTTTTTTTATAGTATCCATAGAATCGTTTCCGCCGATATAAAAAAAATAACCGACAGAAAGCGCATTCAACTTTTCAAAAATCTTTTCGTACAAATCCGGATTTTCATCAACTTCAGGAAGTTTATAACGGCACGACCCCAAATAAGACGCAGGAGTTCTTTTCAATAAGTCAATATCAATGTTGCTTGTAATTTTTTTATCAAGATCAACATAATCATCTTCCAAAAACCCCTTAATTCCATGAAGCATTCCATAAACTTTATCTGCTCCGGAATTTTTTGCAGCCTTATAAACTCCAGCAAGACTAGAATTTATAACACATGTCGGACCACCAGACTGACCAACTATAACATTGAAAGCCATTTTGAACCTCAAAAATCATCTGTTTCCAGTTTTGTAATTAAAAATAATTTAACACAAACAACCCAATAAAACAATTAAAATATTAAATTTATAATATTCAGGGCGCAAAGGCCGAACGCAACGGGCTTTTCAGGGTTTCATTGCTGCGCAACGCGCTCCGCGCGCCCTTTCAATCCCGCGCAAGTCTTTACATCATAACTAAAGTTTTACAATACTATTACGGCGGTCTTTTTTTTAGGCAAATCGCTACGGCGCGGGGCTACAAGTAGTCCCGCGCAAGTTGCTTCATCACAAATAAAGTTTTGCAAAACAACCGCGGCGGTCTTTTTCTTGGCAAATCGCCAATTCCTATTTATTATTTTAAACGCTATAATATTCAACATGGACAATAAAAATTCTTATCAGGCCGAACTTTTTTTCAACAGGCTTTCGAAAAACTTTAAAATTTTACGTAAATGGGCGCGAAAAAACACAATTTCCTGCTACAGACTCTATGACCGCGATATTCCGGAAATTCCAGTATCGCTTGACGTTTTTGAATTTCTTCCGGAAAAAATCCACAACACAATCCAGTGTTCCGAATTCATAAAAACTCAGAACGAACTTATAAGCAAAAACGACCTGTCCGCTGAAAAAAATGCGGAAGAGCGCCGCTACGCAGTTCTCTATCTTTACGAACGGCCTTACAAAAAAGAACAAAGCGAAGAAACTGAATGGCTAAACTTAATGGCTAAAACAGCCGCTCAAGTTCTTAACATTCCGGAAAGTCATATTGTAAAAAAAGAACGAAAAATGCAAAAAGGCACCAACCAATACGAAAAAAACAGTTCCTTTCAAACAATCCGGGGAACAGTTCAAGAACAAGGACAAATGTTCAAAATCGATCTTACAACATATCTTGATACAGGCCTTTTTTTCGATCACAGACCACTTCGCAAAACCGTGCGCGATGAATCAGAAGAAAAGCGCATTCTCAATCTTTTTTGTTACACAGGCAGCTTTTCTGTATACGCCGCAAGCGGAAATGCAAGTTTCGTCGAATCCGTTGATTTATCAAACACTTACTTAAACTGGGCAAAAGAAAATATGCGGCTGAACGGTTTTACAAATCCGGAAAAATATATCTTCACAAAAGAAGACGCAATAAAATGGCTCAAAAAGAAATCTCAAACCATCACGCAAAACGAAAAATTCGACATAATCATTTTAGATCCGCCTACATTCAGCAATTCAAAATCAACAGAAAACGTTCTTGACATAAACCGTGACTGGCCGGATTTGCTGGAATTCTGCGTAAAACTTTTAAATTCAAACGGAACTCTATATTTCAGCACAAATTCAACCCGACTTACATTTGACGAAAAAAAACTTCCAAAAAATACAGAATGTACAGATTTAACTTCAAATTCAATTCCAAAAGACTTTGAAGGAAAAAAGCCGCACAGACTTTGGAAAATAAAACTGTACTAAGTCAAAACGCAAAAAAAATCCTGTTTCGCAGTGAAACAGGATTTTATAAAACAAAAACTACTTTGTTTCTTTGATTCCGTATCGTTTATTAAAGCGGTCAATACGACCAGCAGTATCAACAAGTTTCTGCTTTCCTGTATAGAACGGATGGCAAGCAGAACAAATTTCAACCTGAATATTTGGAACTGTTGAACGAGTTTCAATTACATTACCGCAAACGCAAGTAATTTTTGTAAGATTGTATTCCGGGTGAATTCCCTTTTTCATTTTTTACTCCCACTGTAGTTGCCCGATAATGCAGAGCCTTACCTCATTCCATTACCACAACATACAATATTTGATATAAGTATTCTTAACTATAATGATTCTTCAAAAAAGAATCAACATATTTTGTATTATTCTACTCCGGCAGTCCCAACATTCATACTGGCAAGGAACGCTTCATTTGTCTTGCTCTTCTTCATCCTGTCAAGAATAAGCTCCAAAATTTCGGCATCTTCCATAGGAGCAAAAACTTTGCGCAAAATCCAAAGTTTTGCAAGCTCGTTTTCTGTCAGCAAAAGTTCTTCGCGCCGAGTTCCAGATTTCTTTATATTGATAGCCGGGAACAAACGTCGCTCTGCGAGTTTTCGGTCAAGGTCAATTTCACTGTTTCCGGTTCCCTTGAACTCTTCAAAGATAACTTCATCCATTCGGCTTCCAGTTTCAACCAATGCAGTCGAAATAATTGTTAAAGAACCGCCCTCTTCAATATTTCGCGCCGCACCAAAAAATCTCTTCGGTCTGTGCAAAGCATTGGAATCAACACCACCGGAAAGAACCTTTCCTGAAGTAGGAACTGTATTGTTATATGCGCGTGCAAGCCTTGTAATCGAATCAAGAAGAATTACAACGTCCTTTTTATGTTCAACAAGGCGTTTTGCCTTTTCCAAAACCATTTCTGCAACCTGAACGTGCCGAGTAGCCTGCTCATCAAAAGTAGAAGAAATAACTTCGCCTTTTATTGCACGCTCCATTTCTGTAACTTCCTCAGGACGCTCATCAATAAGAAGAACAATCAAATAAACTTCCGGATGATTTGCAGTAATTGCGTTTGCAACTTTTTGCATCAAAGTTGTTTTACCTGCTTTTGGCGGCGCAACAATCAAAAGTCGCTGTCCTTTTCCGATAGGAGCAAACAAATCAACTATGCGCGCAGAAACTTCAGTGGAAATTGTTTCAAGCCGGAGTTTTTCATTCGGATAGAGCGCTGTAAGATTTTCAAAAGGAATACGGGTCTGCGCAACCCGCGGTTCATCAAAGTTTACAGATTCAATTCTTAAGAGCGCAAAAAAGCGTTCGCCCTCTTTAGGAGAACGAGTCTGACCATAAACAGTATCGCCGGTTTTCAAATTGAACAGACGAATCTGACTTGGAGAAATATAAATATCGTCCGGTCCCGGAAGATAACTGTTCTGAGGAGAACGCAAAAATCCATATCCGTCAGGAAGAATTTCCAAAGCGCCGGAAGCAAAAATAATTCCTCCGTGTTCCGTATGAGCCTTCAGAATTACAAAAATAAGTTCCTGCTTTTTCATCGGAGCCAAATCATCCGGATTAAAACCGTACTTTGCAGCCAAATCACGAAGTTCATGCATTCCCATCGCTGTCAAATCATTGATAAGAAGTCTAGGCTTTGAAGAATTTTCATCAGTTCCGTCACCGCTAGGCTGCATAACAGAAGGGTCTATTGCATTTGTAGGCACAGGCATTTCACCATGAACGCCAAAAGTTCCACGACGGTTATTAGTTCTGTGTCCGGCATTATTCCTGTTGTTATAATTATTATAACGCTGATTCTGATGAGTATAATTTTCATTTTCAGAATTAGATTCGCCGTTTTCATCTTGATTTTGATTCTGAGAACGGTCAACTCTTACAGCAACTTTTTTTCGCGGACGCACAACCCGTACAGGCTTGCGAACAGTTTCCACATTTTCAGCGTCATCTTCCACATTTGATTCAGAATTCAAATCAGAAGCCGGCTCCGGAGAATATGACTGTTCTTCTGCAGAATAATCATCTCCATCTGTTGAAATTGAATCAGAAGCCTCGTAAGATTCCGGCTGGACTTCAAATTCAAGTTGATTCTGAGCGTTTTCTTCGTTTTGCTCAAGCGTTTTTTCATCGTTGTTTTTTCGCCGTTTTATAAGGGCCATAAAACACTCCATTAAAAATATTTGATTTTATAGTAAAAAGATTTTTTCAGTTTTGTAACAGAATATCTGATAAAAGAAAAGATATATTCGATTATTACTATTATAACGAGCTGTTGTCAACAAACAGCATTTCAAGCAAGCCTGACTATTCAATAATATCGGTTCTAAGAACCATTGCCTGCTTATATTCAGCTGAAGAAGATGAAAAAAGATTTTCTTCCGGAATCGAATCCAGCATTGTAACTTCCCCTTCAAACTCAACGTTGTTGTCAATTCTTATGCGCGATGTAACAATATCCCCTTTTACAACACCACCATTGCAAATTTCAACTCTTTCCGATGCTTCTATATCGCCAGTAACAGTTCCAGAAATAACAATAGACTTTGCAGTCATTTTTTCAACAGTGCAGATTGCATCCCGTGCAATTTCAAGATTTCCAGTTGATTTAATGCGTCCGTTAAATTTTCCAGTAATAATAAGATCATCGCTGAATTCCAGAACTCCATCAAATTCTGTTTCCGGTCCAAACACAGTCAATGTCTTTTTGTCATCAAGTTTATCTGCTGAATCTGCCATATAATTTATTATTCTATATCAAGACAAGTCAAAAAGTCAAATCTACTTGTCTTTTTCCTTTATTTCCAAAGCCCAAAGTGATTTTTTCAAATCTTGCCCCGCTCTAAAAGCAGCGACATAATGCGGCGCTACAGAAAGTTTTTCTCCAGTCTTAGGATTTCTTGCAGTTTTGCGCCCTTTTCTAAGTCTTGTTTCAAAAGTACCAAATCCACGCAATTCAATCGCAGAACCTTTTTCAAGTGATTTTTTTACTTCGCTTAAAAAATTTTCTATGACATTCTGAACAACGTATTTTTCACAACTTGTATTTTGGTAAACAGCTTCCACAAGATCATGCTTTGTTACTTTTTCTAAAGACACAAACTCTCCTTGCTCTCCGAACGGTTTAACAAAAAAATCCAGCTGGAAAAAATCCAACTGGATTCTTCGACAAAATCAACTTTCTGCTATTTAGCTGCTTCTGCGGCAAATGTAGCATTATAAAGTCTAGCCATTCGTGACTTTTTGCGAGAAACTGCATTTCTTGTAAGAACGCCTTTGCTTCTAGCGCTATCAAGTTCGCTGGTAAGTGTTCTGAACTTAGCCTGTGCAAGTGCCTGATCTTTTGCATGAACAGCTTCTACAAACTGTTTTGCGTATGTCTTACAAGTACTTTTAATTGCTTTGTTATGAAGTCTTCTAACTTCACTCTGAGCATGACGTTTCTCAGCAGATGTTTTTTTAGTTGCCAAAGGGAACCCCCAAATAAGTTAACTTGAAGAATATCTTAATAAATGGCGCTTATTTCGTCAAGAGATATTATTTTAAATGATTGACTAAGAACCACGTTTTCACTAATATATTTTGCAATACGTATTAATTTTTAATGGAGGAACCCCATGGCCGGAGCAAGTAAAAACTCTCGTACAACAGTTGCAACACAGAAATTCGTTTGTCCTGATTGCGGTGGCGAAATTGTTATGAAAACTTTGTATGAAGGTGGAAGACTTAAGAATATTGCAGAATGCTCAAAATGCAAACGCACAGAACGTCGTCCAAAGGATTTCAAATAATCCTTAATACAATAAGCTTTTAGCAAAAGGGCCGGTTTAATTCCAGCCCTTTTTATTTTAACAGAAAAAACTACATTTCATCCGTAGGAATTTTGCGCCATTCTTCAAGCTGCCCTTGAATAAGTCTTCGGCTTTCTTCAAGAATTTCAACTTCCTCTTCTTTTGTTTTAGGCGAATCAAAAACTTTCAGAACCTTTACACGATAGCAACCGTTCTGAAGTTTGCTCATTATATTTTTCAAATCGCGAATCTGATAACCGCCGTCAAGAGCACAGCAGGCAATTGGCAAATGAGTTGCTTCATTAAGTTTTCTGAACCCCGCAGAATAAAATTTTCCTACATTTCCGTTTTTAGTGCGAGTTCCTTCCGGAAAAAGAATAGGAATCTGATTGTTTTCAACAACCTGTTTTCCAAAATCATCTATAACTTTCATTGCCTGCATCGGACTTCCGCGACGCGGAACCATACAATGTTTTTGAGCGCGCAACATTTCAGAAACAAGCGGAATATGGCGCGAAAGATTATCCTTTGCAACAAAACGAAGTTCCTTATCCCTTATAAAGTTCATATAACATGGAATATCCATAAGGCTCTGATGATTTGATATTATAATAAATTGTTCCGGCAGAAGTTTTTTTGAATCTTTGTAGCCGAAAAAATGAAAATGTCTGTATGTGTTTAAAATCGCAAACACACGCGGGGCTAACTTCTTTACAATATATTGCGAAATACGGCGGCTCAAGTTAATGCTTAGAGGATACGCAAAAATATTCAAAATCGCAGACGGAATTACCGCTGTCAAAAGACAGCACAAAGTGACAAAACTATACAAAATCGGCTCCAATCATAAAGTAAAATATCGCCCCAATATCAAAATTCAGGCTATAACTTTATTTTATAGTCAATAAATTCATCTGTCAATTAAAGATAAAAGATGTGACTGAATCACATATTTTTGAGAGCGGTTCATAAAGTCGTTTACATTGAGGCATAGAATTCAAAAAGACAGAACCATATCGCTTTTCGTAAATACGCCTGTCAAGAATAACAACCGCACCTTTATCAGAACCTCTGCGCATAAGTCTTCCTATTCCCTGTCTGAATTTTATTACAGCTTCAGGAACGCTTAATTCCATAAATGAACTGCCACCTTTCTTTTGGATTGCCTCTGCCCGCGCAGTAAACACAGGATCATTCGGAACTGTAAACGGAAGCTTTACGATAATAACCTGAGAAAGCGATTCTCCCGGAACATCAACGCCCTGCCAAAACGAATCTGTAGCAAAAAGAACGCTCTTTACATTTTTTCTGAAATTTCCTAAAAGTCTGGAATTATCATCATCACCCTGCTTATAAATCTGACCTTCAAACCCTTTCAAATGGCGCACAACAGAATTATACGCGCTCCTTAACGATTCATAAGAAGTAAAAAGCACAAGCGCGCGTCCTTCAGAAGCCATTATAAGTTTTGCAACCGCAGATTCAATCCAAGCCTGAAAATTCAACTCGTCAGGAAACGGGGCATCTTTCGGAACCGCAAAAAGCATATTTTTTTCATACGGAAATGGCGACGGAAATTCACCGAAAGAAACGCGCTCCTTTTCCGCAAAAAGAACTCCTGACCTTCTTAACCAATAATTATAATCGCGGCCGGTTTTAAGAGTTGCAGAAGTACATACAACCGTTTTGAGCGGCTCATAAACACCTTCATTCATAAGCGGTGCAATATCAATAGGGGTTTCGTTTAAAATCACATAAGAAGAATTTCCGTCTTCTGCGGAAACATCATTTGCAAGTTTGCGCTTTGTTATCCAAAAAACTTTTCCAGGTTTTTCATTCCAAAGAGAAAAATCACGCAAAACAGAAGAACACGATTCCAGACGGTTCAAAAGAACTTTGCTTTCAAAATAAGCAGGCACTGAACGGTCGGATTCATCAACCCCCTCCGCAATTTTTCGTCCGAGCGCAACAAAATCATCAATTGAATTTGCCAAAGTTGAGCAAAGAGAAAGAAAAGCCCCGAATATGCGGAAATTTGCTTCGCTAAGCCTAAGGTTATATTCATCAGCAAGAAGATCAAGCGCAGAAATTTCCATATTCAAAATATCCGCTTTTATTTTATTCACTTTTTCAGATAAAAAAGCCGCCTTTTCTTCTTCGCTGGAAAGAATCGCAATCGTACACAAATAGCCTGCTTCCGAATTTTTTCTCCGCCGATAAAGCTGATTCAACTGCTTAAAAACCTTAAACCGATTGAAATTATCACTGAAAAAACTTGTCGCGGCATTTTCTATTCCGTGCGCTTCATCAAAAACAAGCCGTCTAAACGGCGGAAGTACAACTGTATCGCTATATCCGGCGCCTTCCATTCGGGATTCAATATCTGCAAAAAGCAGATGATGATTTACAACAATAATATTTGCACCTGCCGCCTCAAGCCGCATTTTCATAACAAAACATTCAGAATGAAAAGGACACCTCTGCCCCATACAAGCATCGCTTTCAGAATTTATACGCGACCATATTGAATCAGGAACCAAATATTCAACATCGCTCCTGCTTCCTGTTCTAGAAGTTTTCACCCATTCTGAAAGTTTATCAAAAAACGCAGTTTCATCACCGAACAGTTCCCGCTGGGCAGAGGCCTCTTCAAACCGGCGTTTGCATACAAAATTCTGACGACCCTTCATAAGAACGAATTTTACGTCAGAACCTATTATTTTCTGCGCGGCCGGCAAATCTTTTTCACAAAGCTGCTGCTGCAAATTAATAGTTCCTGTAGAAATTACAACACGTTCGTTATTTTTCAGAGACCAGATAATCGAAGGAATCAAATACGCATAAGATTTTCCTACGCCAGTTCCCGCCTCAAACACTCCAATCTGGTTATTATTAAAAGCTTGTGCAATCTTTTTTAAAAGTTGAATTTGAACCGGCCTCTCTTCAAAATTTTCCGAAATTTCAGAAAGAGGTCCGCCGTCAGAAAGGTATCGTCCGGCTTCATCCAAATCTATCGGCAAAACAGTTCTCTGCTCATTTTCTGAAGGCAACAAATCAACTTCTTTCTCTTTTTCGTAAAAATCAGAATTAAAATCTGCCGGAAATTCTTTTTCCGAAAAATTATTCATTGCGCCTTTTTCCATAAAATGCCTTCAAAAAAGTTAAAATATCAGAAAAGAAAAAAAAGTCCTTGCAACTTTCATTACAAGGACTAACATCTCCTAGCAGAATTGAACTGCTGTTGTCGGGATGAAAACCCGATGTCCTAACCACTAGACGAAGGAGACATACGTAAAACGTTGTTACACTTTAACAAAGAAAGCCAATTATGTCAATGATCTTATGTTAAAGATTTTTATAAAAGTTTCAAATTTTTAATAAAAAATCACATTTTCATATCAAATTTTTCAATAAGCTTTGAATGCAGAGCTTCCAATCCGGAATCTTTCAAACCAAGCCGCTGAGCTGCAATAACATCAGCCATAGATTTTTCAAATTCGTTAAGTTCAAAATATGCGACAGCCCGTCTGTAAAGCGCATGTGATTGAATTGCATTTTTTTCAAGAGAAGCAGAAAACCATTCAACCGCTTCCTTATATTTTTTTTGAATAGAAAGAACAATTCCTGCATAATATGCAGAACGGAATGAATTTTCATCTTTTTTGAATGATTGTTCAAAATCACTAAAAGCATGTTCATAATCATTCTGCGCAAAATATGCCATTCCTCTGTGCTTTAAAATTACGGCAAGCACTATATTATTAGGCTCGGGCTTTGACTCGATGATTTGCGTATAAATAGCAACCGCACTTTTCAAATCGCCAGTATTATGCGCATGAATCGCCTGAAGCAGCATATCATCAATAGTTCCCTGAACATAAGGATTTATCCGCACAAGGCTAGATTCTTTTGCAACAGGCTTTTCGCCATTAACAGTTGTAAGTTCGTCTGCTTTTTCGTAAAAGGAAAGCCGCCGCTGGCTCATTTCGCTCTGAAGCTTTTTCTGATAGTCGCGGATTTCCTGAAAAATAATATCAGCAAGACTTAAAGACGCATTCATTGAAGCAAGTTTGCGTTTTAAGGGCATATCAAAAGGAGTGAATTCCGTTTTATAAATAAGCTCATGCTCAACTTCTGCCCAGGCATCCTGAAGAATTGTTCGTATTTGTATTTCGCAAACCAAGTTTTCAGGAAGTTCAATTTCATCCGGAAAGTTTTTTGGTCTGCATTCATCAGGAACCGCAACTAAAACATGAACCGACTCATATCCAAATTCTTTGTAACTCTGATTCGCGCCTTTTATTTCAACTTCTTTTACGCTGAACATTTTTTTTATCTGTTCCTGAACTTCTGTTATATCTTCAAGAAAAGTGCAGATAATACGAATTCCCATCATATCCGTAAGACAAACAAGAGTATCAGACACAGCAGCTTCATCAGGATGCTGTCGCAATACTTTTTTATAATAAGATTCAAAAGATTTTATTCTGGATTTAAAAGTCGGTTGCGAAGTAAGGCTCAGATTTTCCTGAAGTTTAGCTTTTATGTTTTCCATGATTATTTGAAAAACAGGAATATAACGCAAATAAATCTGCTGAATTTTATTTTTATCAGGAATTTTTTTATAAAGATCATCTGTAATATTATTATTCATACAGATATTGTAAAGCACAATAGCTATTTTAACAAACAAAAAACCCCTTCTCAATTGAAGGGGCTTAAAACAAGTCGATATTAAATCAAATTATTTTGCTTCAGCAGCTGAAGCTGAACTTCCGCTTCCTGTTGACTGAGCGTTAGAATTTGAATCTTCGCTCAAACTAGAAGTAAACTGCTCTTCAGTTGCCTGTTTTGCTCTTTCAAGGAATCGGTCAACCTGTTTGTTACCAAAGCGAGACATTTCTGCAGCCTGGCGAGCAGATTCCTTTTTACCGATGATTCCCCAAAGATCTTCGTCTGCAATATCGCGGTCAGATGTAAGAAGCGCTTTATCGTAAATGATAGAAACATCTTTGAAATATCCGATATAATCGCCACCAATATGATTAGCATCGCGAGTAATCTGGAATCCAGTGAACTTTACAAATGGTGTTCCGCGTGGATAAATTGGATATACACGAATTTCGCGGTTGCGAATTTCTGTAATATACTGAGGGTTGTTCCAAATAAGTTCTTTCCAACCATCAAAACCAAGGTAACCCATAAAATATCGGCGTTCAATATTGTCATTATCTTTAAGAAGAACATAAAGTCCTTCCGGATAGTTCATACCCATTGTTGTAACTTTTATAGATTTAATTGTTCCAACATTTTTTACAATACCGTAACCGTCTTCAAAAAGAGTTTTTCCGCTAGCCTTTTCTTCATCTGTAGGTTCCTGGCGGTTTCCGTTTTCATCAGCCTGAGCATAAGGTTCATAAGCTGGAATCTCGAACGGAGGACGGATATAAGCATAAGCGTTTGAATTCCATTCAGGGAAAACAACACGTACACCCATTACTTCACTACCAGCAAACGGAACTTGAGCACTGTCTTTTACCGGAGCGGCAATAACAGTAGAAAGTCCGAGACTCTGAACTGTTCTGGCTGAAGAATTCAAACTAACTTCCCATTGCGGAAGAGCAAGTGAAGTTTTCATAAGGTCTTTCTGATCTTCTGTAAAAGTTGCACCAGCCGAAGTAGAAAAATCCATTACTGTGCGGCCGTTCTGTGTTGGATTTCCATCTTCATCAGCAACAGAATCAGCAGACAATAGAGTAAAGTCGATGAGAATGCTTTGTTCAGCAAAAGCACTAACACCTGCAAGCAGCATGGCAGCTGCCAAAATTGAAAAAGTCCTCTTCATAAGAAGCTCCTTTTAATAATTCGATGTAGCCTTGTATAACGTATATTATCATTCAAGAGTTTTATTTTGTCAACGCTAAAAGCAAAATCAAATTATCAAATTTTTATAAATCAATCACCGAAAAGTTGTTCCATCGATGAAAATTTCCACATTTTTAATATTTGAAAAATTTTTTTTGACATTCATTTTAAAAAGTTCAATCTGTTTTTTGAAATCAGTCGTAAACGCATCCGCCTGAAGAAGTTCTTTTGAAAGACTTACGTAAAGAACATCATCTTTTTTTGAACAGCTTACAACTTTAGTTCCGGCATTGAAAATCTTGCTGCAATGTTCAGAAACAGGTCCAAGCAAAAGTTCTTCAATATAATACTGATATTTTCCGTTAGGCGGATTTACAGGCACATAACGGATTTCAAGCCGCAGCTTATCAGAATCAGAAGCATTAAAAATAAATGTGCGCCGAATTCCGGGAAATTTTGCAACCCAGACCATAAGCGAAATAAAAAAATAGAGAAAAATAAAAGCAAGAATAAAATATGATGACTTTTCTAATTTTGGTACTTTCAATGTCATTTTGTAGATATAAATCCTCGTGAACGTTCAAAATGCGTTACAAACGCGCTGATTCCATTATAGATTCCCAACGCTATTTTTTGCAAGTATGCATCACTATTTAAATTCAGCGCTTCTTTTTCGTTTGTTACAAAACCTACTTCAATAAGAACGCTGGGCATATTCGCATTGCGAACGACAAACCATTCTTCAGCTTTTATTCCACGCGCCTTCGACTGACTTCCAATCTGAGCGGAAAGTCCGTCCATAATAAACTTTGACATAAGAATACTTTCTGTTGTGTATTCTTCTTCCATCATTGAATTCAGAATAGGAAAAAGAGAATTATCCCCTTCTGCGGCAGACTTGTCCAAAACAGTGCGCCTGTACCCTGGAGAAAGATACCAAACTTCATATCCGCTTGAAGCTTTGTTAAGAGATGCGTTCGCATGAATCGAAACATAAAGGATTGCTTCTTTAGGCGCCAGTTTTACACTGTTTGCGATATCCGTTCTTTCGCTGAGTTTTGGATATGTATCTCCGTAGCGCGTCATAATAATCTGTTTGTCCGGATATGCGGACTTAAGTTTTGAATAAAGAGATTTTCCGATTTTCAGAACAACGTCCTTTTCCTGAACTTTCACTGTTTTTCCATTAACTTTTACTGTTCCGGAAGCGCCCGGATCTTTTCCGCCGTGTCCAGGATCTATTAAAATCGCACCGATTTTAAATCCGTCCGCATCTGTACTTGTCTTGAAATATTCTTCCGCTGAAGAAATAAAATTTTCTGTAACAAAAACTTTTCCGTCTTCCACAACCGGAGCGTCCGTAATTATGAGAGCGGAACTGTCCAAAAGACAAAGAGAACTTTCCGCCTGAAAAGAAATCTGATGTCCGTTTTTTTCTATAATTCCAGATGAAGAAAGAGTGTCCCAATAAAGAGTCATTCCTGATTGTGCGGCTTTATCTGAAAGAAGATAACGTTCGGAAAATGCAGGAATCGCAGAAAAAAGCATAATTGCCGCAAAAAAACTGAAAACAAAACGATGATTTTGATTATTTGACAATTTCTGCATTGATATTTTTAAATTGCGCATAAAATTTTTCAAAATCAGAATATTCTTTTCAAGTTTTGAGCCGGATGTTTCTTTCAATTTCAATAAAATATCTATATTTTTTATTTTTTTTTCTTTTTTCATACTTTATTTTTCGGAATTTGAACAGGAATCTGAAATATAAATTGCACCTTGCAGAGAACCTTTTAACAGTGCCGACCAGATTTTTTTCCGCTGAAGCGGCGGATGTTTTTTGCATACAGAATCAAAACGGCGGAGAACTTCAAGGATTGTCTGATACGACCAGTCTTTTTCATCTGAAAGCAACAATTTCTTTAACTGCGGAAAATTTTCTGCGTCTTTTAACACTGATGAATTTTCCGGAATTTCGCCGGAAAGATTTAATTCTTGAATTGAATTGAAAGCGGAAAACGCAGGAGGCGGAAAACCTTTTTCATCAGGAAGAGATTCTGAAAAAAGAAATTTTTCTGTTTTTTCATTGCAAGGTTTTAATCTTATGAAAATTTCTGAAACAGTTTTTTCAGCATAAAAAACCGCATTTTTCTTAGATTCAGATAAGGTGATTACATTTCCGCATTTCTGCACATTATTCCGTGGAAAATCTATTTCATCGCCTTGTTTTACCGGGCGCGGAAAAATATTCTTCACTTCTGACTGTTCTGAATTTTCCGGAACTTTTATAGAATCGATTGTTCCCGGAATTGAAATCCAGGCACGTTCGGCACTTACTTTTTTTGAAGGAAAATCGAAAAGTGCAAAAGGACTGTCTTCAACCGGAAGCGGAATTCTTCCGTTCAAAAGTTTCTGCGGTTCTTTTCCGGCGGCAATTAAAATCGCCTGTTCCGTAAGATTTAACCCAGAAGAATACGGAAACGTCCACCCGGACATATATCCGCCGGAAAGACGGGCTGCAATTTCACCGATTTGAGGACCGTTCTTTGTATACTTTATGTCTGCTTTTGCCGCTCCGCAAGACAATCCGAGAGCGGAAACGCCTTTTGCAAACGCAGCAATAAGTTCAAGTTTTTTTGAATTTTCAACGGAAGAAGGCATTGTATGTCCCATTTCTATAAAATACGGTTTGTAAAAAATATGACGGTCGGCAAAACCTGTAATTGTCATTGTTCCGTTAAAAACCAATGCATCAATTGAATATTCGGGCCCTTCCATATATTCTTCCAAAATTACAGTGCGGGAACGGGAATTTTCAGCTGCCGCAAGAACGGAATTCCACGCTTCCTCTTCGGAACGAATCATCCGGCAGCCGCGGGCGCCCATATTGTCCGCAGGTTTTACAACACATGGAAACCCAAGCGATTCCACTGCTGAAAAAACTTTTTCTTTTGCAATTTCATCAGGAATTTCATCAAATTTTATGCTGAAAAATTTTGGAGAAGGAACATTATTTTCTTCAAAACATCTGCGCATTCTTGGTTTTATAGTCGCATTCAAAGTTGATTCAAAAGAATGGCAGGAAAATCCCAATTTTTCACCCGCATAAGAAACAGAAGATGAAAAATCTGTTCCTGCTGTAAAAATTCCTTTCAAATTTTCAGTTTCTTTCAGTTTTTCAGCACATTCAAATATGCTTTCACGATCTTTTAAATCAATTCTGTAAAATTTATCTGCAAGCGGAACTTCTTCTGCATTAGGATTTGCGTCTAAAACGACAACATTAAATCCAAGGTCTTTCGCAGAAACTATCGAAGGTTTTTGCATAAGCCCCGCACCAAGAATTAAAAGAGAGTCTTTCATAATTATGCTTTATATTTAACACAATTATTGATTTGCGGGTCAAGGCGTTATGACTGAATTTCACGGAAATCAGTTTTTGAGATATGTGGTCATTTAGGTTCCCGTTCGATTGCACACGAGCGTAGCAAAGCAATGGCCAAAACTCAAGTAAAATCTGTAAAATTTGCGGTTTCGACAAAGGCTCAACCAACATGATTTTTGAAAAACTGATTTCTGTGGCTGAATTTTGAATTTCACCGTTTTCTGCAATAAATTTCGCAAGTATCTCCCAATTTCAAAATATGACTAAGAGAATTGTATGCACCGAACATAACGCTTCCTTTCTTCCAGCCGTGCTCTTTTACATTCGGAAAACGTTCCGGATGATGCCCTGTTGAAACTATTCTTTCAACTGTAAAACTGAATTCGGAAAGAATTTTCTGCGCCCTGGAAGGTTCCCAAACAGAAAAATGATCCGAAGGGCTGTTTTCAAAAAAAGATTTTGTGTTCTTTTTGGCAGAAACACCTTCCGCAGAAGGAGTTGAAAAAGCGAAAACTCCGCCTTTTTTTACAATAGAACTTACTTTTTTAAGCACAGATTTTAAATCTGAAAAATGTTCAATTACAAACCACATTGTTACCGCATCAAATTCGTTTATTCCGAATTCGGAAGCAGGTTCAAAATCAGGAAAATCAGAAACAACAGCAGGAAGAAGAAGTGTTTGACGGATGTATTCAACAGCATCTTTAGAAACGTCAACTCCGTACGATTGCCAACCATTTTCATGAGAAGCCGCAAGAAACGGTCCGTAAGCGCAGCCGATATCAAGAATTTTTGGAGAAGAAAAATTCTTTAACTTGGCAAGTCCGTTTATTTCTTGAATTCTGCGCACAGAATTTTGCTTTATCACATCAAAATCTTCAAGATAAGTTTTTCCATACTGATTCTTATATTGTTCAGCAAAATATTCTTTTTCATACTTCATCGGGCTGGAAAGATTCCATGAAATATAGATTATTCCGCATTTTGAGCAGCGGCGGAAAGTCCTTTCAACAGTGCGGGCAATTTCTTTGTCGATATATTCAGTTTTTCCGCAGACCGGACAAAAATACCGTTTTCCGTGCGAAAGTTTTTTTACAAAGTCGAAAAGATTTTCCTGTTTTCTGCATATTTTTTCAGTGATTTCTTTTGGAAAGAAACGTTCGGATTGCGAAAAGAACTGTTCTGCCGGCTTTTTTTTAAGTTCTTCCTGCGAAAGATATGCAAACTTATATTTTTGCGCAAGTTTTTCATGAAGTTTTGAAGTAGGAAGAAGCACAACGCCGCATCCTGCCGCAAGAGCTTCAAAAGCGGTAAATCCGTAGTGGGTTACAACCAGGTCATATTCAAAAAGTTTTTCCCGCAAATTTTTTACCGGCTCAACGAACTTTACGTTCGGAATAACAGGAAGATTTTCTTTTTGAGCGGAAATCACTGTGATTTTTTTATTCAGAGCGGAAAAATACTTTGCGGCTTCAACTGACAGAGCCGCCGGATCTTCACCGCCGACACTTATTAAAATATAATTGAAATCTTTTGTACTTCCACTTTTTTTTGCAGAAGGCTTTTTTATAAATCCCTCCTCCGTAAGATTTGCAGCGCGTTCAATACCGGCAGAAGGAATTACGTCAAGAATATAATCACTGTAAGAATAGAAATCTCCGCCGTCATCAATATTTAAAAGATTTGCAGACGCGCGCAGTTTTTCGGCAATATTTTTTTCCATTCTGAAAAGATCTGCAACAATAAGAGCAAATTCGTTCGGTTCCGGAAAAGTATGAATAATCTGTTGCGGATTCAAACCGTCTGAAATATATTCCTGAAGTATTGATTCAGTTTCTTCCAATTCAGGATTGTTCGGAATATAAACAAAACTTTCTGTATTTTTTGCAGCCTCAAGACATCTTCTCAAATGCCCTGTTCCGTGTCCCTTTGACGTGCTTGGAAAAAATAAAATCGTATCGTGAACATCCGGATCTGAAAAGGCAGAAATAATCTCTTCTGTTGTATAAGGAGCAGAAGGCGCAACTCCTTTTGACAGTTTTGAAACTACAGAAACTGCGCGCCTGTAATCTGAAAGAGTATCAATTGTAGTTCTATAGTCAGGAAAATAAAAACGGGCAGGCGCTTTGTAAAAAAGACTTGTAAACTTTGTTTTGTGGTTATAAATAGAAGGACCGACATGCTCATGATCATAAGGATCATCAGTTTCAGAAGCCGCTCTTAACAAAGATTCTGCGTTAAAAATTTCAACGCCGCTTCCGTGCGGAAGCCCAGTCCAAGTCATATAATCGCATTTTTGAATTGAATTCTGCTTAAAATATTCGTTTACAAGCGCTTCCGCGGCTTCGTAAAAAAGAAAAGGATTATCGGCTGTTGCGCGCAGAACAGTTTTACACCCGAACATTCGCACGGCAATGCAAAAGCGCTCAAGAACATCTTCCAAAGGTCCTGAAATTATTTTCCAACCATGCTTTCTGGCAAGAGGTTCAAGCTTTGCAAAAGAGTTGTCATCTGTTACAACAATGTATTCACCGGCTTCAACTTTTTTCATTGAATCCATCGTCCATTCAAACACAGTTTTTCCGCCAAGATTTTTTAAAGCCTTGCCCGGAAGCCTTGAAGAAGAAAGTCTGCATTGAATTATAACTGCCAATTCTTGAATATTTTTATTTTTCATAAAACGTGTTCCAATTTTCTATTAAATATTGAATATCTTTCTTGAATCTAAACTGATTCTTTTTTACCCATTTTTTTGTTTCCGAAAAAAGTGAACGCGCCTGGAAAATTCCGCATTTGCTTTGAAAATAAAAACGCAAAAATGAAAAACGAGGAATAACTCCATGATCATCGCGGAATTTAGGAAGAATATTTTTTAAGTAAAAGTGAATATATGAAAAATCCGTCGCGCTTTCTTCAACAGGAACTTCATCTGTATATGAAATTTGAAATCTTGTCGTTATAACAATTTTTTCGTTCCAAAGCCAAGCGCGGAGCGCAAAATCAACGTTCTGCCAGTAAGACGATTCTATATTGTAGTCGTATCCGCCGATTTCAATAAATTTTTCGCGGTTATAAATTCCTATAAAATCAAACGGATATAGCGTTGGAATTTCGTCGGAAACAGACTGTTCCGGTGCTATAACAAATTTTCCTTTTTTTGCGGACGGAACAAAATTTATTATTATTGAAATACCGTTTTTATCTATAAGGCGCGGAACAACACAAAAAGCATCATTTTTCAATATATTTTCCGCAAGATTTTTTGTAAGAAGCACTTTTGGAATATTAAATGAATCGCGCAATACTAAAAAATATTTTGTATCAATTTCAGAAACACACGCATTTATCAAATTTCCGTCAGAAGTTTGTTCGCGCGGAATAACAAATTTCACACTGGGATACCTTTTTGAAATTTCTTCCACGCTGAAACTTTGTGAATTCGGTTCTACAGAAACAACAGTTTTGAATCCGCTTTGAAGAAGATTGTCAAAAGTCTGAGTTCTCAAATGGCTTCCGCTTTTGTTCAGTAAAATTACAGAAATATCCAGAGAAGCCAGGGGATTTGTCTGTCCGCCCCAAAGCACAGTTCTGTTTATTTCGTATTCATTAAAAGTTGAAGATATAGTATTCATCGCAATTCTCACATTTTCCTGAATAATCATGATTTATTTGTTTTTGAACTTCAGAATCTGTTTTTTTCCAGATGTCTTCCAAATTTTCACTGAAAGCATTTCCCAAAATATCTGATTTCAATTTTCCGCGCGCATAGGGAACGCTTCCGTCCAAAAGAATTGTCATATCGCGGCGCAAATGCCAGCAGACATTCCGTTCAACAGGAGCAAGGTCGGCAGGTTTTCTGTCCGGCAAAGCACCGAAACAGTTGTCATATTTTTGAATTGTGAAATTTCCCTTTGTCGGGGAAGTTTTTTCATTCCAAAAGCGGAAAAACGGCTCTAGTTCACTTTCATTTTCATTCATACGCGTAAATTGAGCGTAAACGTTGCCGGGAAAATACTGTTCCAGGAGCAAAATCGCCGCTTTTGATTTTTCAAAATTGCCGTTTTTTGCCGAATGTATTTTACAGTAAACTTCTTCGCCGAATGCATCCAACGTTACAAGCCAAATAATCTTCGGATTATTTTGTCCGCCATCAGCGCGAGGCGGAACTGAATCACAAATATTTTTAAGAGCGGCGCAAGTTTCTTCCGAAATTTCAGAGCAGTCGCCTTCAATAAGAACTGTAAGGCCCGGTTTTAGCAAAACTGTTTTTACAAATTCAACAAAATCGGGATGCAGAACCGCTTCTCCCCAAGCAGAAAGACTTACGACCGCAGTCTCTGAAAAATCCGAAATTTTTTGTGCAATATTTTTAAAATCTTCAAGCGGCATAAAAGAATTTCCGGCTAAAGAATCCATTTCTTCCGGGTGATAAATAACTTTTGAAGAAACTTTATCTGTAATTTGAATTTGATAATATGCCGGAACCGTTTTTAAAACTTTCGGATTTTCAGAGGCTTCTTTTGAAATTTCATCAGCGTTTTTCCCGTCAACACCGCAATCAAACATTGCTTTGCAGGAAAGAAAATCACCTTTTGTTCCGCAGTTGAAATGAATGCGCAAAAGACTTTCATCTTCATCCGCAATAACAGTTTCAACTTCAAAAGAATTAATATCTTTTTTTATTGAATCAAAAATACTCGTTCTTGAAATTTCTTTTCTATCTTCCTGAATTTCATTTTTTTTACAAAGTTCAGCAAGAATTGCCGCCGCACCGGAATCAAGAATTTCCGGACACAAACCGTCAGGATATCCGTCTGCAAAAGTGTATTCCGCACGGCAATTTTTATGCGTGGATATAATATTTTTTGTAACGTCAATATTCAAGAAAGGACAATCCGCCCAAGCAAAAAGAATCGAATCCGCACTCTTCCGCCTTGAAAGTTCCGCAAAAAATTCAAAAAGTTCAGAAACATACCAATTTTCCCGCGAAAAAACTTCAGCATTCACATTCAAGGCAGAAATTTCTTTTTTACATTCCTGAAAATTTTTATCAAAAGCAAAAACCGCTATTTCAGAATCTTTTCCCGATTCGCTAAGTTCGCAAACTTTTTTTGCCCAAAGCAAACTGCGCTCAAAAGCAGAAGCGGAACCGAACGCTTTATCAAAAATATGAAGAGATTTATAATCAGCAAATAAAATTACAAGAGTTTTCATCGTTTTCTTATCGGCTGGAAAACACATTCTTATAATAAATTTGTTGAAAAACTCCACATTAATCTATAAAATCAGAATATGAATTCAACACTTTTTCCGCCTGACAAAGTTTTTTCAGTAACAGAAATCAACAGTTTTATAAAAGAAATGCTTGAAGGAACTTTTCCGCAAATTACGATTGAAGGCGAAATTTCAAATTACAGACCAAATTCAACAGGACATCTTTATTTTACGCTGAAAGATACAACAAACCAGATAAGCGCGGTTATGTTCCGTGGATATGCGAATTATCTTGACTTCAAGGTTCAAGACGGAATGAAAGTTCAATGTACTGGAAAATTAACTGTTTACGGAGCCCAGGGAAAATATCAGATAAATATTACAAAAATGTCTGTTGCAGGAGAAGGCGCAATTTTAAAAATGCTTGAAGAGCGGAAACGCAAACTCAATGCAGAAGGACTTTTCGATTCAAAAAACAAAAAAACTCTTCCTGTATGTCCGAAAACAATCGGAATTGTTACAAGTCCAACGGGAGCCGCTTTGCGCGATATTCTTCAAATTACAAAAAGACGAAATAAATGCGTTTCCGTTGTTGTTCTTCCGGCAGTTGTACAGGGCGCAGACGCAGCAGAAACAATTGCCAGACAAATAAAAACGGCGAACAGAGCAAAACTTTGCGACGTTCTTATAGTCGGACGTGGCGGTGGCTCTCTTGAAGATTTATTGCCTTTCAGCGAAGAGTCGGTTGTACGCGCTGTTGCAGAAAGTGAAATTCCGGTTGTTTCTGCCGTTGGACATGAAATCGACTGGGCTTTAACAGATTTTGCTTCCGACGTCCGAGCCCCAACTCCATCCGCAGCGGCAGAAATTGTTGTTCCGGAACTATCTTCAATAATTCAATTTATCCAGCAGAATTCAAAACAGCTTTACGATTCTATAAAGGATAAAACTGAACGGATAAGACTGATTATAAAAAGTTTTAATCCGCAAAATCTTGAACTTCAGGTAAGAACAATCGAACAGCCGCTTCTTGCAAGATTTGACAATGCGAAAGACGATATTTTCCAAAACATCACGCAAAAACTGCGCGATTCAAGGCAACGGATAGACAACTGTGTTACGGTTCTTGAAAATGCAAGTCCGCAAACGATTTTAAACCGCGGATATTCCATGGTTCGCAACAAGCAAACCGGAAAAATCATCCGGAGCGCAGTTGATACAAAAAATGGAGATTTAATAGAAATCATCCCTTCAAAAGGAAAAATAACCGCTTCTGTTCAAAATATTGAATAAGAAAAATTAAAAAAGCAAACGAGGAAAAAAAATGGCAAACTTTGAAGAAAACCTTGCAAAACTTGAATTTCTTGCACAGGATATAAAAAAAAGCGATATTTCGCTGGAAGATGCGCTAAAAGACTTTGAAGAAGGAATCAAACTGGCCCGCGGAATGGAAAAAGAAATTGACAGAATCGAAGGAAAAATTCAAATATTAATGAATCAGCCGGATCCTGAAAAAAATATTCCGCCGCAAATGGATTTATTTTCCGGAATCGGCAGCGAAGGAAGTTCCGGAGAGCCGGAAAGAGGAACCAGACAGTAACTTCTGAAAAAAAAGGCGTACGATGAGCAAAGAAAATCCTGTAAGAACACTAAATCCTGAAGTTGCGCGAAAAATTGCAGCCGGTGAAGTCATTGACCGGCCGAATGCAATAATCAGAGAACTTATGGACAACGCAATCGATTCCGGTGCAGACAACATAATCGTTGAAATAGAAAGCGGCGGAATTGAAAAAATCCGCATTGTTGACAACGGTTCCGGAATGACAAAAGATGACCTTGAACACTGCGCAAGACCGCATGCAACAAGCAAAATTTCAACGGAAACAGACTTGCTGAACCTGACAACGCTTGGTTTCCGCGGTGAAGCGCTTTCATCCATTGCGGCAGTTTCAAGACTTTCCATAATTTCCGGCGGATATAAAATGCGCGCTTCAATTATAGAAGACCACATAATTGAAAGCACAACGCCTTTAGACGGAACTATAGTACAATCGGAAGGACTTTTTGAAAACTTTCCTGCAAGAAGACAATTTCTGAAACGACCTGCTTCAGAAAGTCTTATGTGCAAAAATACGTTTATTGAAAAATCACTTCCGAATACAAATATTTCATTCAGATTCATCCAGGACGGCGATATAAAACTTGATTTGCCTAAAGGTCAATCTTTACAGGAGCGATTCGTACGCTCCATGGACTTCAGGGAAGGAGTATCTCTTTTCAGTGTAATACAGGGCTCTTCCGGCGGAAGTGAACCGGACTGGTCTTTTAAAATTGTAATCGGCGAACCAGGAGTTTACAGAAACAATAAAAAAGACATTTACATATTCGCAAACGGACGGCGCATTCAAGAATATTCGCTTGTTCAAGCAATTGAATACGGAGGTCAAGGATATTTTCCGAACGGAACTTTTCCTGTTGCGGCAGCATTTTTACAAGTAAATCCGGCTTTAATCGACTTTAATATTCATCCTGCAAAAAAAGAAGCGCGCTTTAAAGATATTTCAAGCATACATCACGGAATAAGCACAACCGTAAGAAAATTTTTCAGCGATTACACAAACCGGACAATGAAATCGCAGATTTTTTCTCAAAAACAAACTGAAAATACAAAAAAAGAAACTCTTTTTGAACCGGAAAATCTTGCGGAAGAAGCGCTCAGAACGGTAGAAGAAAAAAAATCGCCAAATATTTATACAGGAAGCGGACTCCGCTCAAAATTTTTCGGAGGAACCTCAAGTACTTTCAGTATGATGAAAAAAGAAACTCCGCTTAATTCCTGGAAAGCGTATGCTTCAAAGCAAGCAAGCTATGAAAAAAACGATTTATTCGATTTACCTGAACAGAAAACTGAAAAAAACAGCCAGGAAGCCCCGCAACTTATCGAAAGACAAAAACAAATCCAGGAAGCAAAAGACTTTGTTGACAAGGCAATTTCCGCATATCAAGGCAAAAATATTCAGCAGAATGAAGAGAAAAATGATTTTGACGAGCGGGCTTCCGGAGGAATGAGCGCAAAAACTGAAAAATCCGCAGAAAACAGCGCAGAAAATATAACTGCAAAAAATACTGAAAGTTCGAAAAACAACGAATTTCATTTTATAGGAAGCGCCCTAGGCACGTTTCTTATTGCAGAAAAAAACAATACGCTTTATATAATAGACAAGCATGCGGCGCATGAACGTATGATTTTTGACAAAATAATGGAAAATCCATGCAAAAGTCAAACGCTTTTAATTCCTTACGTAATTGAAACAATTTCAAAAACAGACGACGACTACCTTGAAAGCATAAAAGAGGAACTGAAAAAAACAGGCTTCACATGCGAAAACAAAGGAAACGGACGCTGGGAATTCACAACGCTTCAGGAACGCTGGAAAGGAACAGAAGAAGATCTTTACCATTCACTTCTTGACATAAAGGCAAAACCCAAAGATTTGATTTATTCCATTGCCGCAAGCACAGCGTGCAAAGCCGCCGTAAAAGACGGAACGATTTTGGAAGATGCGGCTGCAGAAAAAATCGCACGCGGAGCGCTTGAACTTGACGATCCGCATTGTCCGCACGGTCGACCTTGCTATACAACAATAACAAGGGAAAACCTGTTCCGCCTTGTAAGGCGGACGGAATAGCAAATTCTTCAGCCTTTTATCGAAGCAAGAAGAGAATCAACTTCCGTCTTTTTATAAGACGGATTTTTTATTTGCACAACAGTAAGATATTTTTCAGCACTTTCGTTATCGCTTAAAGCCATGCAGACTTTTGCCAATTCAATATAAGCGTCCAAATTGTTTGCATCCTGCTGTAAAACTTGCACATAAGTAGTTTTCGCATTGTCAAACTGTTTTGAAGAAGCAAACGCCTGACCAAGGTTATATCGGACTTCATTATTCTTAGGCTGAATTTTCAAAGCGTTCTGAAAATATTTAACCGCATTTTCATAATCTTCAAGCGAAAGATATGCGCTTCCCAAATTATTATTGACTTCAAAGTTGTTTTTATCCTGAGAATAAGCTTTTGCAAAAAGCTGAAGCGCAGTTTCTGTATCCGGCGGATTCATATTCATATACATTACGCCAAGATTAATCTGAGTCTTCAAATGATTAGGATTATATTGAAGAACTTCAGCATATTTTTGAATTGCATTATCCGCATTTCCGGATTTTTCGCTCATAAGCGCATAATTGTAGATGACATTAGCACGGTTTGCAGTATTTTTTATCTGACCGCAGGAATCGTACGCTTTCTTTGCATATAACAGCGCATCTGAAACTTTATCTTCCTCAAAAAGAACTGTAGAAAGATTGTAATACGTCATTGAATCGTCTGTTCCGGCAGGAAGCATTGCAAGAGACTGCTTAAAAGTATTTTCCGCTTCGGAATATTTTCCAGACTGGTAATAAACAGAACCCAGTTCATTCAAAGCGGCTCTGTTCGTACTGTTAATGCGGATTACATTCTGATAAGCATTTATTGCGCCCGCATAATCTTTTTGAGACGCAAGAATTCTTCCCTCTTCCAGATAAGAACGCTCATGGCGGGAATCAATATCATGCGCTTTCCTGAACTCCGCCAGAGCGGCCCTTGAATCGTTAAGTTTATTGTTTGTAAGTCCAAGATTATAGCGCGCCGGAGCAAAATTTCCGTTAAGCTGGCATGCTTTTGAGAATGATGATTTTGCTCCTGAATATTTTTTCATCATATATTGAACTCTTCCGAGATTGTACCAATAAAGATAATTTCCCTTTGTATCGTTATCCGTTGCGCTAACAAGATGGTCAAGCGCTTTCTGATAATTTTTCTTGTCAAACGCATCCATTCCAAGAATATACTGACTTTCTGCGTTTTTCGGCTCAAGGGCAACAGCTTTTGAAGCATAATCAACAGCCGCATCCTGCAATTTCTTTTTATCATCCGGATTTGCAGCATTCAGAGAAGCATCATAAAGCGCTCCCGCCATTTCCGAATCTTTACTTGCAGAAAAAGCCGGCTCACCGCTTGAAACAGGGAGTTTTTCCTGTGCCTCCGCAAAATTTTTAATAGCCTCATCTATACTTCCGCGGTTCAGCGCGGATTTTCCCTGTTGAACAGAATCATTTACGGAAGCAATTTCCGCTTTTAATTTAGCATTTTTCCTCGCAAGCTCTTCCTCTGCGGCTTTCCGCGCCGCTTCTTCTTTTTTGCGCTGTTCTTCCGCAGCTTTTGCAAGCGCTTTTTTCTCTTCTTCCTGAGCTTTCAATTGCGCCTGACGTTCCTTGTCTGCTTGCTGCTGCTGGCGCAAGAGCTCGGCCATTTCTTTCTGTTGGCGCGCGCTTTCCGCATTCTGCCGAGCAAGTTCTTCAATAACTTTCTGACTCTTCTCATCCTGCGCAGAAGAAGAATTATTATAATAATTTTGAGTTATATTGCTTCCCGAACCGCTTCCGTCATCACCTTTTTCCGCAATTATTTTTTGCATAAGTTCGCGGATTTCCTTATCATCAGGATTTTTAAGGAAAAGTTTTTGGAGCGCATCCAAAGCCCTGTCATATTCACCGCTTTCATAATAAAAATTCGCAAGCTGAACCTGCTTGGCCCTTGAACTTGCTCCCGAACATCCGCGCGCGCAAAGCAAAACCACCGCCAAAATCACAACAACAATTCCGCTGCAAATTGCAATTTTCTGTTTTTTTGTAAGTTTTGAAATAATTCCTTTTGAACCAAAACTGTTAAAATCGTTAAAACTGTTCATATTCTCCAACCTTTTTATTCAAGTTCGCTTTCATAGTCATAATCAAGAACATCTTCCGCTCCGGCAGTCATATTCGTCGTATCTGTCTGCTGCAAGGAATTTGCAACTTCCTCAAGAAGTTTCCGCCTGCGTTCAGCCTCTTCCGCTTTGCGTTGCGCTTCCAATGCGTCCCGCTCCGCTTTTTGACGTGCCATTTCTTCCTGAAGCCGCCTGTTTTCTTCTTCAAGCCGCTTCTGCTCTTCGGCAAGCCGGACTGCTTCTTCTTCCTGCCGTTGAATTTCTTGTTCAAGATATGCAATAAGTCTGTAAATTTCAGGAGTCTGAGGATCATCAGGCTGTTCAGCAACAAAACGTTTGTAATCAACAAGACAATCCGAATACTTTTTCATCATAAGACGAGAATTCGCCCTGTTCAAAAGTGCGCCGTAAAATCCGGGATTTGCAGAAAGAGCCAAAGAATAGCAACTTTCCGCCTTTGCGTAATCACCGGAAGAATACGCAACATTTCCCGCATTAAACAAAAGAAGTTTTTTATCGGAAATGCTGTTTTTAATTCCGCGCTCAAAAGCATCTATTGATTTACTGTATTGTCCAAGCTGAAAATAAGCGAGCCCAAGAAAATTGTAAGTATCCGCAGAAACATTTCCGCTCGAAATGTCATTTTCCAAAAGCGGAACCGCCGCACCGGGATTATTCGTTTTAAATAATTTTTCCCCCTCGGATTCTGCAAAAATCAATGAGGAGCAAGAACAAAAAAATAAAAGTCCCGCAAAAAAAATATTTTTTTTCATCTCTTATATATTAACATATAAGCACATAAATTTAAACTCTTTGCACCATTGCAAAATTTAGGCTATAATAAAAAATTGATTATTTACTGGAGTTCTATTGAATATGACTATTGCGCTTTCCGTTGCCATTTTAATTATTATTGCTGGACTGCTTGCGCTTGTTATAAGACTTGTTGCTATGCCTAAAAAACTTGAAGGCGTAAAAAAACTTCTTAAGCAGGGAAAAAATCAGGCTGCTGCAAAACTTGCAAAGCAAATAGTTTCAAAAGATCCGCAGAATTATGCAGTGCATTACTATCTTGGAAAAGCTTATCTTGCAGACAAGCGCGACGAACTTGCTCTTATGGAATTCAAGAACGTGAGCGAACATGCACTCTTCGACTCTTCCCTGCCAGAAATACCGTTCAGAAAAGAATTTGCGGCTCTTTTATCAAAATACAACCAAACCGCCGCAGCGCTTAGGGAATACATTCTGCTTACAAAACTGAATCCGGAAGACGCTTCAAACTATTTCAACGCCGGAAAACTTTATGAAAAAACAAACCGCAAAGATTTTGCGCTTGCATCCTACAAAAAATGCGTAAAACTGGATCCTAAAAACGCAAAGGCACACGCCTCGCTGGGATATATTCTTTTCCAGGCAAAGCAGTTTTCAGAAGCAAAAAAAGAACTTGATTACGCAATCCATATGAATCCGGAAGAATATTCCTGCTATTATTATCTTGGAAAACTATTAAAAGAAGCAAAAGATATAGGCGGCGCCGTAAAAGCGTTTGACAAAGCGCAGCGCGACAACGAATACAAACAGAAAGCGCTTATTGAACGGGCAACCTGCTATATGATGGCAAACCGACTTGACAATGCGCAGATTGACTTGCAGAGAGCGATAGAACTGGACAAGACAGGTTCAAAGAATGACACTCTTTACGCCCGCTACTTTTTAGCGGCTTGCTATGAAAAAAACAGAAAAATCGACAAGGCAATCGATCAGTGGGAAGCCATTTTCAATGTAAACCGATCTTTCCGCGATGTCGGTGCAAAACTTTCCGAATACAAAGACCTTCAGGCAAACGACAGTCTGAAAGATTATCTTACTTGCTCAGACCAGGAATTGATTGAAATATGTAAAAATATGATTTTAAAATCACTTGGACTCAGCGCGGTTTCATCGGACATCAAAAAATTCGGAGCACAACTTCTTGCAACGGAAGCAAAAGAGGGCGACTGGATGAATGTCAGAAAACAGACATTCCTTATGCGATTCTACCGCGAAATAGAACCTATCGAAGACTCAGCCGTAAGAGAAGCACTGGATTTTGCAAAATCTTCAAACTGTACAAAAACTTATATTTTTGCAAGTTCAGGTTTCACACGCACAGCGGTTGCATTTGCGGAAAACCGGCCTGTAGAGCTTATTGAAAAAAACAAGCTGCAAATGCTCTTGGAAAAAGCGGCAAAGGCTGGTAAATAGAGATGAAAATCCTTTGCGTTTCTGATCAGATTGATCCGCTTATATATAATCAGAATGCTCAAAAAAATTTTCCGGACGTGGATTTGATTCTATGCGCCGGCGACCTTCCGATGGATTATGTTGACTTTATAGTTTCCGTATTCAACAAGCCTACCTACTTTGTATTCGGAAACCATGATTTAAAGGAATTCAAATACTATCACGGAAATATGTCCGCTCCTCCCAGACCAGACACATCTGCGCAGTCAACAACATCCATGGAAGTCCATTTTGAATCGCTGAAAGAAGATCATCATCACGGCGCAAATTATGCGGGATTCAAAAGTCTTGCAATAAAAAATTTTAAAATAATAAACAAAAAAGGAAAGACAACTCCTCTCCTACTCACCGGCATTTCCGGTTCAATACGTTACAACAACGGACTTTGCCAATACACGGACACAGAAATGTTTTTCCATCTTTTAGCGCTCGTTCCCCGTCTTATCCTGAACAAAATCCTTTACGGTCGTTACATGGACATTTTTCTTACACACGCAACTCCTTACCATATTCACGATCATGATGACCCTTGCCACAGAGGCTTCAAGACTTTCAATAAATTTCTGAAAATTTTCAAACCGGAATTCATGATACACGGACACATACATCTTTACGACAACAGAGAAGAAAGAGTTTCCAAATATGAAGATACAACAATAATAAACGCATTCGCGCATTACATAGTAAATTTCAACACAGACAAATCTGGAGATACTGAAAAATGTTAGCAGAAGCAGAAAGCGATTTCGCACGGGCCAGAAACAAGGCACTTTTCAATGAAATTCAACATTTTCTTGCACCAGAGGAAGCCGCTATGATTTCCTTGAATACAGTAAGAAAAGTAATAAAACCCGAATCTGAATCTTACATCGGAATGCAAGTTATTCCTATAAATAAAATAGTAGGAAGCGAAGGCCGCTACAAAGACTTTGACAACCAGTTTTTTCCAAAACGTTCTGTAGCAAGGGAACGCTGGGAACACGTTGACGAAGCGCTTATAAAAGATATTGTTCTTCCTCCGATAAAAGTATACGAACTTGGCGGGCTTTACTTTGTACGCGACGGAAACCACCGTGTTTCTGTTGCAAGAGCAAAGGGAGTTGAATTCATCGACGCGGAAGTAGTTTCTCTGAAAACGGAAATAAAGCTGAATCCTGCAAGAACTCTTTCCGGAATGATGAAGCAGATTATTGCATACGAAAAGCGGAACTTTTACTTTAAAACAAATTTTGGAGACATAACCGACTATTGGATTTTGGACTTTTCAACCGCAGGACAATACGATGTGATTTATGAGCACATCCTTACACACAAGTATTTTATAAACCAGAATAAAACAGAAGAAATCAGCATGGAAGAAGCGATAACTTCCTGGTTCAACAATGTATATCTTCCTGTAATACAAACAATTGAAAAGTATAAAATAATGAAGTACTTCAAAAAGAATACAATTTCCGATCTTTATGTATGGATTATACGATTCTATGACGATTTGAAAAAACGTTTCGGCGAAAAACTTCAGCTTGATACAATTGTAAGCGATATAAAACGCGAGAAAAAATTTTCCTTTATAAAAAGTATTCTGAATTTGGAAAAAAGATTGCTGTTAAAAAAAGAAATAAGTAATTTTTCCCACAAAAATGACAGATAATAAAAAAAAATATTAAAAAAATTGACGATGAAATATTTCAATGTTAGAATTATTAAAAGTCGTTAAAGAAAAACTAGGAGTTTGATATTGAATTCTATTGATTCTTTTGTAAACGTACCGCTTCTGATTGCAGCCGCAGCTGGTCTTGTGCTTTTTATTCTGCTTTTAATTTCTAAAATCAGAAATACAGCAAAGATCAGTTTTGTTTACTTTCCTGCAATTGGAGTTCTTATTGCCGGATTAGTATACACATACTTTGACCACAAACTTTTCTACATTTCGCTTGTAACGATTATTGTAGAACTGCTTCTTATTGCATACGCTTTTGTACTTGCAGTTTCCGACCCGGAAAAACAGGCTGCAAAACGTGCAAAGAAAGAAAAAGAGGAAGAAGAAGCCCTTCATCCTGATGAAGTTTCAAAAGAAGCTCTGAACGCTCTTGAAACAAAATACAAGACAGTTATTGAAGATGACAAGAACATAACTGAAAAAGCGGCAAGTTTCTTCAATGAAGAAAATACTCTTTCGCAGTTCCTTGAATATTTCAACAAACTTATAATCCAAAGAACTGCGGCAGACGGAAGCGCAATTCTTATGCTTGATGAATTTGACAATATCCTTGCGGTAAAAGCGGTTAATGGAACTTTCCCGCCGCCTTATAAAATCCCGGATGATATTCCTCATAAGCAGCTTCGCGTAGAAACAAACTTTAAATATTCGCAGTATTCTCTCGAAGGAAATGTATTCGGCGAGTTCTTTACAAAAGGCGTTGCAGAGAATATTAAAAACCCGCAGAAAGACAACAGAATCTTCAAGAACGGTCCGGAAGACTTTTTGCGCGTAGGTCCATATCTGTTTATACCTGTAAAGCAAATGGGCGAAGCAATCGCACTTGTTGTACTTGCACGCAAACCGGATTCAGATCCTTTCTCAAGCAGAGAATTTGAGACAGCCTGCAATCTTTGCGACGGTCTTGCAACAGCGCTTACACCGCTCAACAGCTTCCTTGCTTACTCTGAACATACTGAACTTACAAAGGAAGGTGATATTGCAACAAAATTCCAGAAAACGCTTGTTCCGGAAAAACTTCCTGTTATCAGCAAACTTTCCATCGGTAAATACACGATGAACGCAGAAAATGTTTGCGGTGACTATTATGATATTATTCCTTCAAGAAAAGATAGAATAACATTTGTAATGTCAGATGTTGCCGGAAAAGGAATGAATTCTCTTGTTATCATGATTATGATAAGAGCGATGATCAGACTTGTTGCAAATACAACGCAGAGTGCTTCCACAATCATTGAATGGGTAAACAAAGCAATCTGTTCTGAAAAAAACAGCATGGATCACTTTGCAAGCGTTGCCTTGATAAATTACAATAGTATCGATGATACTGCGCAGATTTCAACTTCCGGCTCAAATCCGGTTCTGCTTTATTCAGCAAAGGATAATACAGTCACAAAGATTTCAACAGACTGTGAACCTATAGGCGTTGAAAAAGATACTGTTTATAAAGATATTGACATAAAGTTAAATGACGGAGATATTCTTATAACTTGTACAGACGGGTTACTTGAATGTCTTGATGAAAGAGGTGTACAATACTCATTAGACAATTTAACAAAGGTTATTCAGGCCAACTGCAAGTTAAGTGGGAAAGACATTGCAGCAAAGGTTAAAGATAATATTAAAAAATTCTGTGGTGGAACACAGCAATACGATGATCAGAGTTTGCTGATCGTAAAAATACAGGGATAAGGAGTACCTTATGGAACTTAAAATAAGAAAAAATGGAGATGTATACATCATCGATGTTAACGGAGAAATGGATCTCTACAATTCCTATAAGCTTAAGGAACTTGTAATGAAGATGATTGAAAAAAATGTAAAAATCTTCATCATTAATCTTGAACAGGTTGATTACATCGACTCGTCTGGTATTGGTGCGCTGATTTACATTTGTTCAACAATCAAAAAAATGAACCTGAAATTATCAATCTCAAATATTCATGGTTCAGTAAAAAAGGTTATTGAACTTACAAAACTTATGGGATATTTCCCTATTGCAAACAGCGTAGAAGAAGCGCTTTTGATGGTAAAAGAATAATACAAGCATTTCCCTAATTACTTTATTCTTGATAAGGAGATTTTTATGGACGAACCAGCAATAAAAGAATTGCGTTCTGACGACAATGATCCATTGTTCGACAAAACGAATATGCTTAAGAAGGAATTTCCTTCAGACTTTAGACAGATTAGATATTTTACACTTTTGATTGTTCAGTCAGCTCCGTCTGAAATAAAAGAACTGAACCTTCTTGAACAACAGATAAGCGAAGTAATCAAAAATGCTGTAAAACATGGAAATCATTGTGATATCAACAAGAAAGTAACAGTATGGTATTCATTTAGCCCTACTCATGCGCATGTTATTGTTCAGGATGAGGGTGAAGGATTTAAAGATCTTGAAAAGTGGAATGAATTCAACAGAAAACGTCTTTCTTGTCTTCATGCAAACAATTATGAAGAATTAGCAAATTACGTATCATTCAAAACAAAAGAATCTGATGCACAAGATGGTGGTAACGCTTTGTTCGCTGCTCTTGAATATTGGAACGGCGGTTTTGTTTACAACGGAAAGCGTAATGCTGTAGCAATGCTAAAGAAATTTCAGCAAAAATCACATTAATTTATAATCATAAAAAAACTGTTCCGGAGCAGGAACAGTTTTTTTTATTTCACATCAATTTTACATCATTTGAAAATCAAATTTTTGAAACAGGAATATGATAAACGCTACCACAATTCCTGCATATCACTTCAAGAGGATCCGGACCATTCTTTTTTATATCTTCAATTTGTTCTGACGGAAAATGTTTTATATAGTTTAAATATGTTTCTTCTGAGCAAGGGCAGTCAAAAGTTACATTACGGCGCAATGCAATCACCGGTTTAAATTCCCTGAAGAGACCATAAACTAAGTCTTCTATCGTTCCATTTTCGCTGAACCACTGACCTATAGACGGTGCAGTAGAGAATGCCATTTCCGCTCGGGAAATCAATTCGTCATCAACAGTTTTATCTGCAGAACTGGATTTTGCCGCTCCACTTCCCCGCTTTCCGCCTGTTTCAGGCATAATCTGAAGAAACAAACCGCCTGCGCCTATAACTCTGCCTTTTTTATCAAGTTGAATGCCTGTGTTAAACGCAGTTGAAAGCTGCTCCGACTGTTTGTAATAATATGCCAAATCCTGCGCAATATTTCCGGAGTCAACAGCTACAGAACTTGTAAAAGGATTTTTGTCACCTTGATGAATTGTAGAAACAGAAAGAGTTCCACTTCCCAAAAACGGCTTTAAATTCCAATTTTCAAGAGGAGCTTCAACAGGTATATGTTCATCAAACAAATATCCACGAACTGTTCCTTTTGAATCCGCCTCTACAGAAAAACCTTGTGCCGGTCCGTCAACTTCATAACGGAGTGTTGCATGCTCTTTTCCCTTCATAAGCGGAATCATCAGAGCACCGCAAAGAGCGCCCTGCCCAAAAATCATTGTTTCCAAAATTCCAAGATTATGCTGTGCGCGCGCCTGATTTACAAAACGTGTTCCATGAAACAATGCGCCCCGAATCCGTCCTTCTGCCATTACAAAAATTGCCATTTCATCTTTTGGCAAACTTTTTATATGCTCAACCAATTCCAAATCTTTTATTTCTGCTTTTATCATACATACAATTTAATGGAAAGAAGCAAAAAAGAGAAGAGATAATTTTTTTCTATAAAAAACTAAAAAATCACAAAAAAAAATTTAACACCGACATTCTATGACGTTTTTTCTATGTTATAATTATTTAATTTTATTGTTGGAGATTTTTATGAAATCAATCGATGAATTCCGCGGAGCAAAAAATGGCTATTCGCGCTCAATCACTTTAAGGAATGCGATTGTGCCTGTCGTTTCCAACTTCCAAACAATTTCTACAAGTATAAAAATTTGACTTTTTTTGATTTACGTATTATATTCTAACAAGAATTGGGGGTGCACCGGTTTCGACGGATGTGAGAGTCCGCTGGCTGCACGTAGGTGTGAAGGCGCCTCAAGCTGACAAAAAAAATAACTGCAAACTTCAATAAAAAAGAAGAAGATTCTTCTGAAGAACAGTTTGCTCTTGCTGCCTAGTCAGCGAGCACGGAACTTACAGGGTGCTGTTCCTAACTTTGTGATGTTCTGACGCTAACAGGAACTTGTTACGCATTGTGTCTGGTCTTTGCGTAAGACATTCTGCCGGAATACGGAAAAGACGCTTGTTATGCTGCTACCTTTTCCCGACAACCACCTCGCATAACTAAACATGTAGACGCCTCCGAGCTGCATACCCGGACGCGGGTTCAATTCCCGCCACCTCCAATATCGCTTAATTATTTCTTTCTCGTGTAAAGAATTAAACTTTTGTTGTGTTAATCTGTGAGCTATTTTTTTTCCAGGTATTTTGTTCTACTTTTTTTAGACCGAACACATTCCGAATACAAGTATACAGAAGGGCGCCTGCCCTACGGCTCAAACACTGCGTCGCGACTTGTGTTTTCGCCTACCCCTCTGTACATGGCGCACCGCTTCGTTGCGCTGTTTTTTTCTATATAATCATTCATAAAATTGACAGCAAAGCCTATAAATGTTAAAATTAATAATATTATTATATTGAAATTTTTAAGGAATAAAAAAATGAAAAAAGGTGTTTACACTATTGGCTCGCTCATCATTTTGTTGATTGCGGCATTAATCTTTGTTCTTGTACCTATTTTCCAGGGCGGACGAATGGGAAAGCGTCTTCCTTCTTTCGGAAAATATGACGGAACAGAAATTCGATACGAACAGGACACAAACTATTACAATTATGTTGCCCGCTATGCAGAATATTACAAAAATAACGGAATCGAAATAAACGAATCAAATCAGATTTATCTTTTCAGTTATGCTTTCAATGCAACTGTAACAGATATTGCATACAAAAAAGCTGTTGCAAAATCCGGTTACAAAGTACCGGCGACTGCTGTAAACAGAGCAATAAAACCTTACTTCGCTGATGAAAAAGGTGTTTTCTCTCAGAAAATTTACAATACTTCTGTAAACAACAATCCGGACAGAGTTGCCGCATTGCGCCAAGACATTGAATCCTCACTTACATCAAACCGCTATGCGGAAGATTCTTTCGGCGGACAAACTGCTTTTGGAAAAACAACGCTTTACGGATTAAAAGTTTCAAATGCGGAAGTAGACTTTATTCAAAAGATCGGAAACGACCAAAGAACTTTCAATTTGGTTTCTTTCAATATGTCTGATTATCCGGATTCAGAAAAAGTTGCATACGGAAAAGCAAATTCAGACAAATTTGTAAAATATGATTTTTCTATCATAACAGTTGCAGACAAATCAAAAGCTTCTTCACTCTTAAAAAGAATTAACGGAAATGAAATTACATTTGCGGATGCTGTAAGCGAATCTCAGAAATCTTATTCAAATGACAGCGGAAAAATAAACAGCAAATATCATTATCAAATTGAAAAATTCCTTAAAAATTCAGAAGACATGGCAAAACTTTCAGCTTTGGAAGAAGACGCAATCAGTGAACCTATAGAAACAACTGTAGGTTGGTCAATTTTCAAGGCTGATTCAAAATCTGTTCAACCTGATTTTTCTGATACAAACACTGTAAAAACAGTTTACAATTATCTTACAGCAAATGAATTCAGTCATATAGAAGATTACTACAAAGAAACTGCAAAAGCATTTGCATCTGTTGCAAAAGCCCGCGGTTTCAATGCTGCTTGCAGACAATACAATGTAAAAAATATTGCCGTTCCGGCATTCGCTCTAAACTATGGAAATCTTTCAGTATTGTCAAAAATCGATACTTCGCTGGACGGACTTTCCGGTGCGGATACAAACAGAAATCTTTTAAAAACAGCGTTCTCATTAAAAGATGGTGAACTTTCTGAACCTATTACAAACTACAGAAACATTCTTGTACTTCAGCTTACAAAAAGCGCAATTGCCTCTGCTTCTCCAATTCCAGCAGAAGCTATGATTGATGAACTTACAAATTATGATGTTTCTTCCGCACAGACAGCATTGCTTACAAGCGACAAACTTGAAAACAATGTTCAGGATGTTTACTTTAACTATTTTGCAAAAAACAACTAAGCGGAGAACTTTTGTTCAACGATAACGAAAAAAAGCCCTGCCTTGTAAAACTAGAGCGGGGCTTTTCTGTTAATTACCAAAACAGATTTTTATACTCAAAATACAATCCGGAAAAAAATATACTTTCTGTAGTTGAAAATTTTGAAATTCTTCCCGGAACTATTATTTTATGCTTTTCACCTGTTTTAAAATACGGAATTGAAGAACTTGCAAAAAAACTGAAAGAAAACTGCATTCTGTTCGGTATTGAATATGATGCAGAACTTTATGAAATTGCAAAATCGGAAACAAAAAATCTAGAATGTTCAAAAAATGGAACTTATATTCTTGTACCAAGAAATGAACTTTGTTTTTTGCCCGAAAAAATAGAACAACTTTGCAGAGACGGAACTTACAAACGTGTAATCAGCATTGAATTTTCGGGCGGTTTCTATTTTAACGCAAATTTTTACACAAATCTTTTTGAAATATGCAGAAATACCGCAAGTCAATTCTGGAAAAACAGAATTACGCTTGTAAAATTCGGAAGAAAATACTCTGCAAATCTTTTTAAGAATTTGCAATATATTCCGCAAAGCATAAATTGGATAAAAACAGAAAAGCCGATAATTGTTGTCGGAGCCGGTGAAAGCTGCGAAAAAACTTTGCTTGCCATAAAAAAAGACCGCGAAAAATATTTTATTATTGCCGTTGATGCCGTATTAAAAACATTAAAAGCATTAAAAATAAAAGCGGATGCGGCAGTTTGCGAAGAATCGCAGACTATAATTGCAAAAGCGTTTTCCGGTTGCAAAAATCAGTTCAATTACCTTTTTTTGAGTACAACTGCGGCAAATTCAGTCACACGCATCGCTCCGAAAAAAAATATTTTTTACACTCCGCGCTTTGAAAATACTAAATTTTTGCAAAATCTTGAAAACAGTGGAATTTTAGAAAATATACAACAACCGCTTGGTTCCGTCGGATTGAGCGCAACAGAAATTGCATTAAAAATAAGAAAAACATCTGATATTCCAGTTTTTGTAACAGGGCTTGATTTTTCATATTCCATAGGAAAGACACACGCAAAAAATTCATTTCCGGAAAATATAAGAAGAGCAGTTTCTTCAAAAATTCGCGGAATTGATAATTTTTCCGCATCATTCGGAAATGACAGTACTAAAATTGCAGGAAAAAATGGAATAAATGTAATTACAACAACAGCTCTTTCTGGCTATGCAGAACTTTTCAAGTTTAAATTCGCCGGCAAGCAGAATCTTTTTGATTCAGGAGAAAACGGAATCAATTTAGGATTACAAAAGAAAAATCCTTTTTTACCGGAAAACAAATCAATTTTCTGCAAAAATTCAAAAGAAGAACAAAATTCGTTCAATTCAGAAAAATCTGCCAAAATAAAAGAATATTTTAAACAAGAAAAAAATGCACTTTTGGAACTTAAAGATATTTTTACAGGAAAAAAGGATTTTTCAGAAAGCGAAAAAAACAAAAAAATTGCGGAACTTTTGGAAGCACGCGAATATCTTTATCTGCACTTTCCGGATGGCTATAAAATAAATTTTTCACAAAGTTTTTTAAATAGAGTCAGAGCAGAAATTGATTATTTTCTGAAAATATTCAAATAGCAGCTGACTTTTACTTTTCAATGCAATACAACCTTGTTGACTTTCGTAAAAATCAACAAGGTTTGCGATTTCAATAAAAGTCGTATCAACTATTTATCTTCTGACTCTTTAAGAACAGCAAGGAATGCGCTTTGCGGAAGTTCCACATCGCCGAACATTTTCATTCGTTTTTTTCCTTCCTTCTGTTTTTCCAGAAGTTTTCGCTTTCTTGTAATATCCCCGCCATAACACTTTGCAAGAACATCTTTACGGTAAGCACTTACAGTTTCGCGCGCAATAATTTGTCCGCCGATTGCACCTTGAATAGCAACTTTAAACTGCTGATGGCTGATTTCATTTTTAAGCCGTTCACAAACTTTTCGCGCACGTTCAGGCGCACTTGGTTTGTAGCAAAGAAACGAAAGCGCATCGACCGGTTTGGAGTTCAAAAGCATATCAACCTTTGCAAGTTCCGTCGGTCTGTAGCCTATAACCTCGTAATCAAAAGAAGCATATCCGCGGCTGTAACTTTTCAATTTATCATAAAAATCAAAAAGAACTTCGGAAAGTGGCATTTCATAAGTAAGTTCAACGCGTTTTTCGTCAAGATACTGCATATTAGTCTGTTCACCGCGCTTCATTTTGCAAAGTTCCATCAAAGAGCCAAGAAAAGTCGCCGGAGTAATAATGCTGGCTTTTATATAGGGCTCTTCCGCTGATTGTATTCGTCCCTGCGGATATTCAGACGGATTATCCACAAACATTTCTGTTCCGTCGGTAAGCATAACTTTATAGCGGACAGAAGGTGCTGTAAAAATAATAGCCTGATCATAATCGCGCTCCAAGCGTTCCTGTATAATTTCAAGATGAAGCAAACCTAAAAATCCGCAGCGGAATCCGTTTCCAAGTGCAAGGGAATTATCTTTTTCATAAACCAGACTTGCATCATTCAATTTTAATTTTTCAATGCTGCTTTTCAGTTCTTCATAATCGTTAGAATCCATTGGATAAATAGAAGAATAAACAACAGGTTTAACTTCCTTAAAACCGGCAAGAGGCTTTTCCGCAGAATTTAATGAACCAGTGATAGTATCACCGACGCTTATATCAGAAACAGTTTTTATTCCGGAAATTATATATCCTACATCTCCGGCTTCCAACTTTCCGGTTTCTTCGTAATCAACCTTAAAAACTCCGCACTGTTCAACTTTATATTCAAGCCCGGTATTCATCATTTTTATTACATCACCGGTTTTTAAAGTTCCTTCTTTTACGCGGACATGAACAACAACGCCTCTGTAAACATCGTAATGACAGTCAAAAATAAGAGCCTGAAGCGGAGCGCTTGAATCTCCCTGCGGTGCCGGAAAATAATTTACAATCGCTTCCATAAGTTCATCAATACCCTCACCCGTTTTAGCAGAAACAAGCTGAGTCTGACTGTCATCAAGACCAAGCTCTTTTGCAATCTGCTCGCGGCAGGCAGGAATATCTGCGCTCGGAAGGTCTATTTTATTTATTACAGGAACGATCGCCAAATCGTGTTCCAAAGCCATATACATATTTGAAACAGTCTGACTTTCGACTCCCTGACTTGCATCAATCAAAAGAAGAGCGCCCTCACAAGAAGCAATTGCTCTGGAAACCTCGTAAGAAAAGTCAACGTGTCCCGGCGTATCAACAAAATTCAACTCATAATCATGACCGTCCTTTGCATGATAAGGAATTGTAACCGCTTGGCTTTTTATTGTAATTCCACGCTCGCGTTCAATATCCATATTATCAAGAATCTGATTGGTCATCTTCCTTTCATCAATAATGTTTGACTTTTGAATAAGCCGGTCTGATAAAGTTGATTTACCGTGGTCAATATGCGCAACAATACAAAAATTACGCTTGTACTTCATTTCCATTTTTATTCCTTATAAAAAAATTTTAAAAATAATACGGACTGTCTAAAGACGCTCCCATTTGCATAGTAACATCAAGATAGCCTTTTTTCTTTTTTCTTGTGCTAAGCGTTATAGATATTGCATCTTTTTCAGGTGAAAATTCAATATCATGGATTGTAACCGGATCCGTTACAGAAAATCCGGATTCATCCGCAACACTTCCCCTTAATATATCAGAAATCACATATTTTTTTGAACTCATTGTAGAATTCGGAGTAAGTTCCATTCCTAAAATCGGAATCATTGACCCCGAAAGCAAATCAGAACAGTAAATTTCATAGCCAGGTTGTTCAGGACGTTTTTCAAGATATAAAAATGCGGAATATTCTTTTTCATCGCGCAAATATTTGCAAAGAACAATTGAACCGGAACAAAAATTGCGGAATACATCCTGAGCATTATCTATTGTATAGATTTTTATACCGTTAAGCTCTGTGATGACATCGCCTTTTTTCAATCCGGCACGAAAAGCAACTCCGCCAGGCATTGCATATTGAACTTCCAAGCCCAGATTTTTATTCGCCTCACGTTTTGTGTGTCCGTACGCTCCAACCCAAACATGCTCGCGCTTTCCGCCGTTGAACAAAAAAGGTAAATCCTGCCGCAAATATTCAACAGGAATTGCAAAATTAAGTCCCTGATACTGCATAATGCCGGCGAATACAACCGCTTGAACTTTCAAATTTCCGTCTATAAGAGGACCGCCGGAATTTCCGGAATTTACCGCAGTATCAATCTGAAGAACATTACCGCTGGTAAAAAGTTTTCTGTCCACAGCAGAAACAATTCCGCTTGTTAAAGTTCCATGCAAACCAAGCGGAGTACCAATTGCACTGACTTTATCACCAATATGCAAATCATGGCTTGAACCAAGTGCAAGAATGAACGGCGGATCAATTTCAACCTTTAAAAGAGCAAGATCAATCACGCTGTCGTATCCGACAACTTTTGCAGGAATTCTTGTATCTTGATCAGATGCAAGTTTTATATAAAGGCGCGAATAGCCTTCATACTTAGGGTCAACCATATCGTTTATTACGTGATGATTTGTAATAATATAGCCGCGCTTATCAATAAAAAAACCGGAACCAAGAACACGGTCGGCATAGCCCATACCGTTTTGAATCGCAATACCTTTATCAACCCAGATTGTAACAGTTGCATCAATACAGTTCTGTATTGTTTTTGGCAAAAGTTTTGAATTCGGAATAATTCCCGGAACATCTGCAAGATAACTGTTAAAAATCTGTTTTTCGGAAACTGGCAGTTCAGAAAGCCTTGAATAGCCGACTGTTTTTAATGTGCCGTAAAGCCGCCATGAATCAAAGAATTTCTGTTCTGCAACAGCATTTTTCAACTCTTCAAAAATCAAATCTTCATATTTCTGCACAAGTTCAGAATCATTTAAAAGCAAGGAGCGCCATAATGCCTTTGTGATATTCGTTTCTGCAATTTTTGCAATACGTTTTATTTCATTATTTCTTACATCTTCTTCCGTATAATCCGGCATTTTAAAAACTTCAGAAGGTTCTTTTATTGAAGAACAAGAAACAAAAGAAAAAACTAAAAATAAAAGCGCTAAAAATTTATTCATCATCTTTTTTATTTTCATTATAAACAGAATCATCATAAGAAGGAAGAATTTCGCCATAAATATTCTGACCAATTCTTACAACCATCATGCGCACATCTTTATTTTGAAGAATAATGCTTTTTCCCTGTTGTTCTGACATACTGAAATTTTCCATAAGGAATTTTTCATCATCAGCGGTTCCTTCCTGACCTATCCAATAAAACGAATTTAAAGCACCGCGGGTTACAGGAAAAAACTGTCCGTTATATTCAACTTTTACAGGAATTTCGTTCCACAATGTTACAGTTACCAGTTTATGCTCAGGATTTGTATAAAACTGCGAATCTTCAATCAGAGGAGAAGCCGGCTCCTGCTTTGGATAGCGTTTGTAGCGCAAATCCCAGTTGGAATCCCCGTCAAAATCCCAGATTGTTATTTTTCCGTTATCTGCAAGATATTCTTCCGAAAAATCAGGTTGAGTATCTCCATTGTAATCAATCTGAACCATTTTTAAATAAATTCCGGAACCGGAAACAGGAAGTCCAAAAAGATTTATCATAACTTGCTCCTGTTCCGAATCTGAACAGTGCATTTTATTTTCAGGATCATAACCGAAAGATTCAACAGTTTCAAAAATTCCGTCGCCATCATTGTCAACAGAACGAACAGAAGGCAAACCGTTTTCAAAAACAGCATGAGCGTAAACTTTTCCGCCTGCGGAATATTCAGCAGTCTGCGGAAATCCATCCAAAACGGAAAAAGTTATTTCTGCATCATTACGTTCATCAGAAGCAATCTGATAACTTGAACAATTTTTTACAAGCAAATCTTCATTCAAATCAACTGAATTTGAAGCAACGTAAGGAACAAAAAATTGAATTCCAAACAGTTCCTGCCCCGTTGAAAGAGGTTTTATTTCCAAAGGAGTCCAATATAAAGTTTCATCAACAATATTAAAAGTCGCCGAATCATGTGAAATTTTATCTGATTTGAAAACCGCTTTTATAACAGCCGGATAAGTTCCGTAATACAACTGAATGTTCCCGCTTGTAAGAAGCAAAGATTCAGGAACACCAAAATCACAGGAAGCGGACCATTCATTCACACCATCGTTTTCCTTATCCCAATAAACTGAATCCGGACGACCGCGCACATATTTTGCAAAAAGATTCGGCTCACAGTCAAAATCAGTGTCAATCGTAAGATTTCCGGAAAAAGAATCCAAATGTTCTTTTACAGAAGCAACCGTTATTTCATCGGTTATAAAAGGAAGAATATCTTCAAGCTGTTCAACGGAAACAGAAGAATCTGCAAAAGAGCAAAAATAATCCCAAGCTTCCTGCTGGTTCATAAGACCGCAGTTAAGAGCAACCAGCGCATACAGCGGATGGCGCATTCCATGAGAAACAAATGCCTGGGCCATTCTTTTTTGATGTTCACCTTGCGCAAAAAATATTGAATAAATTTCAAGTTCCGCATCCGGATTGTCATATTCCGGCATTTTCGCCAAAAACGAATCCGCAATTTTTTTCACAAGATTTTCACTTTCATCAGAAAAAGAAAAATCATTGCGCAAAAGTGTTACAGGACGGTTGAAATCATATTCATATTTAAAAAACAGTTTCGGAAAGCGCGTATCAGAAGGATAAATTCTGCGCGCTGAATTAACTTTATCGCGAGCTTTTTCGATGGATTCAGAAGTTCTGATTCTGTAGTAGGATTTTACGCGGATATATTCGGCGTCTGCACTGTAAACAAAAGGCGCCGCATCCAAAACTGCAACCGCCTGAACATAATCACCGGTATCGCACAGAAGATCCGCATATAAAACACGTGCGCCGTCCCGGTTATAGTCAATCCACTCGCCTTCTGTTAAAGCATGAGTAACAAGAGGCAGAACTTCCGCACGCGGCGCACCGAGCGCAAACTTTGCAGAAGCCTTCACGTACCAAAGATCAGCCACGCTGCTGTCATAAGAAAGTCCAAGTTCCGCCTGGCTTACGGCATTTTCGCTGTCGTTTGCAGACAAATAACTTTCCGCAAGTTTAAGGCAGCGCATAGCAGTACGTCTGTTCGCCGCAGCCAAAGAACTGCCAGCTGCAAACGCAAAAATATCTGCAAAAAACAAAAAACATATTGAAAAAACAAAAGTTTTTTTCATCAGCTACTTCCTCTAACTTTCTGTTACAATCCAATTTTTAAAACCAAGAACAGAACCGCAAACAGCTAAAATTTCCTGATTTTTACTGTAAAGTTCTTGAACAACAGGAACTGAACTCTTTTTTTCGGCGCAAACATGCCAGTCAGAAAGTATGTCGGAAACAGATTTTTTTTCTCCGCCAGAAGTCCGTACAAAATCATTCTGCTGGCGGCTTCTTATGCAAAACGGAACCGGAACATCTTCCAATAAAACCTTATCTTTTTCCGAAGCAATGCTGACTTGCGCACGCTCTTCCGTAATGTGAACATCAACATCAAAGGAAAGAACCGAAAAACAAATATCTTTTTCGATTATAACAAAAAAACAAGAATCAGTCGCTACTATTTCATTCTTTTTAATTCCTATTTTTTCGTTATCGGCAAAAAAAACTATATCAGAAAAATTGATATCAAACTTTTTTTTGCCTTCCTGTTTTTTTTCAGAAGAGATGTTTTCTATAAATTTTTTAACTACAACAAAGGGAACTCTTGAACCGGCTTTAAGCAAATCCAAAGCGGCGTAAAGTTGGCGGATTTTTACAGCATTTTGCAAGTCTACAAATTTTTTCAAAGAAACATACACACAATTTTTTTCTATGGTCCAAAAAGATTTTTCTACAAATGAGGAAATAAAATATTCATCTGAAACCGCTTTTTCAGAGCCGCTTTTCAAAGCTTTTTCAAATCCCGGAAAATTTTCGTTCAAGAACGGCACAAGTTTCTGTCTTATTCTGTTGCGCAAATAATTTGTATCAAAATTTGTTAAATCAGTGCGCCACTGAACATTTTGCGCCGTTAAATATTCTTCTATTTTTTTGCGTGAAACATCAAGCAGGGGGCGCACATAAAAATTTCTTCGCGAACTTATTCCGCAAAGTCCGGCTGTTCCGCTACCCTGTAAAAAACGCATAAGCAAGGTTTCTGTCTGGTCATTCTGATTATGGGCAAGTGCAATAAAAGCAAGTTTTTCCGAAGAAAAAAAATCTTCAAAAGCCTGATACCGCAAAAAACGGGCAGCTTCTTCCGTTCCGTTCTTTCTTTTTTCCGCCACTTCAAAAACTTTTCCGCGCGCGATTTCTTTTATTGTTGCGGAAACATTAAAGCCTTGGCTAAAAAGGGAGTTTGCAACAGAAAGTACAAAATCAGCATCCGCTCTGCTTTCTTTTTGCTCTCTGATATTATGATTTACAGTTACCACTTTTACAGAAAAACCATATTTTTTAGAAAGATGAGCCAATGCGATAAAAAGCGCTACGGAATCTGCACCGCCGGAAACCGCAGCTCCAGCGCAAAGTCCCTGTTTTGCGAGCAATGACAAATCAAATCCGTTTCTTAAAAGATTATTTTTTATATGATTTTCAAATTTTTCAACTAAAGAAAAAGAATTTTTATTCATGGCAATAAAAATCAGAAAAAAAAAGAGCTGCCATAAACTGACAGCCCTTTTTTAGCAAGCGGTTTAGCCGCGAGCCGGAGCAATGCTTACAAGTGAAAGTTCACCGTCTGTAAGAACTGTAACATCTTTTCCAAGATTCAAATCTTTTACTTTGAAAACATCACCAATATTCAAGCCGGAAACATCAATTACAACTCTTTCCGGAAGATCTGCCAAAGCAGCCTGAACTTTTACTTCAGGAACGCGCTTTACCATAAATCCACCTTTAAGAACACCAACCGGATTTCCTGTGTACAAAACTTTGTATTTAAGAATCAATTTTTCTTTTGTATCAGGCGCAAAGAAGTCAACGTGAAGAACAGAATCATTTCTGATATTGTATTCAACATCTTTAATCAAAACATCAAATTTCTTTCCGTCAACAACAAGTTCAACAGGAGTAGAACGTGTAATTGTACGCCAAATTTTGTTAAATTCAACCGCATTTACTTCTATAGAAGTAGCTTCACCCTTGTGGTTGTAAACAACGGCAGGGATACTACCTACTTTTCGAAGATTTTTAGCAGCAGTTTTTCCAGTAGCTGTGCGCAACTTTGCTTCAAGTGTCTGCTTAGCCATTTTCTAAAAGCTCCTTATATCCTTAATTTTTAGTAAGTAACTATAACACAAAAATTAACAGGATGTCAATTTAAGGAATTAACGATGAAGAAGTTGCATAAATTTTGCAGTTTTTAAAGAAAAATTTCCGTTCCGTTCTTTTTTTTGCGATATGTATAGCAGAGGCGGATTTTATGGAAGAACAGTTGAAATTTGATGCGGAAGATATTTTCTGCGATGATTCTGCAACTTTGACGGCACTTAATAATTTTGGAATAAAATACCTTTTTCCATGGCAGCGGCTTGTAGTGGCAAATATTATGGATTCGTACTACAGCATAAAAAACTGCGAAAAAGACAAAGAACTTTGCGACTGCGAAGGAAAACAAATTGTACTGTTGCCGACAGGTGCGGGAAAATCTCTTTGCTTTCAGATTCCGGCAATCTTAATGGAAGGCCCCACTCTGGTAATTTACCCGCTGCTGGCATTGATGAGCGACCAGCACAGGCGTATGTTAAGCGGCGGAATAAAAGTAGTAATTTTCAGGGGCGGACAGACGGACGAAGAGCGAGAAGAAAATTTCAGACTTTTAAAAGAAGGTGCAAAAATAATAATTGCAAATCCGGAAGTGCTTGCAAATGAAAAACTTACAGACAGACTGAAAGAATTCAATATTGCGCATATTGCAATTGATGAAGCCCACTGCGTAAGCGAATGGGGTGATTCCTTCCGTCCGGCTTATCTTGAACTTGGAAAAATTCTTAAAAAAATTAAAGCTCCTGTTATAACAGCATTTACAGCAACAGCATCGCCGGAAGTTCTTGAACGGATTTCCGATGTTCTTTTTGACGGAAAAGCGCATATCGTGCGGAGCGAGAGCGACAGACCGAACATCCACTATTACGTGAAAAAAGTTGCCTGCAAAAAAACAGCGGCTTTAGTTTTGGCAAAAACAGAACAGCGCCCTATGATAATTTTTTGCGGAACAAGAAGCCGGACAGAAGATATGGCACAGGAATTGAACACAGCGTTTGGTTCGGGAACCGCAAAATTTTATCATGCAGGACTGGAAAGAGCGGAAAAAACAAAAATTGAAGAATGGTTCTTTGAGCAAAAAGATGCGGTTTTATGCGCAACCTGCGCTTACGGAATGGGCGTTGATAAAAAAGATATCCATACAGTTGTCCATTTGGATCCGCCGCAAACCGCAGAAGCGTACATTCAGGAAGCAGGCCGCGGAGGGCGCGACGGCAGCGTTGCAAACGCAATACTTTTGTGGAATTACGAAGATTCCGCAAAGTTTTCCGAATTTCCGGCAGGAAGCAGAAAAGCCGCTCTACGAGAATTTGCCGAAAGCGAAAAATGCAGACGGCAAACATTGCTGGACGCTCTTGGCGCGGAACAAGCTGTCTGCAGCGGCTGCGATGTTTGCGAACAAAACGAAATCAGTTCAAAAACAAAAAACATCCGCTTTTCCCGCTTTGAAAAAGAAAACTTATTTTTAAGGTCATCACATTTTTATAAAATTTCCCGCCTGCATCTGTCCGAGCGGAAAATCCCCGGCTGGAACGTTCCGGATGACAAACTTATTGCAGAAAAAATGATTTCTCTATCCGACAGGTATTTTACGGAAGAAACGTTTGAAAAATCGTATGTAAAACACATGAACAGCATAACAATTCCTTTTACTAAGGTTAAAATATGGAATCATGAGAATTTTAGTGAAATTTACAGAGAACTTTTAAAAGAAAAGAAAATTGAAATTTGCGGCTGGCCTTGGAAAGGTAGGCTAAAAGCATGCGAAAAAGAGCGGATGAATTACATAGCGAAAAAAATCAGAGTTGCGGAAATTTACAAAACTATTTTTCTTAAGACTTTGCGCCGCCGGAAGAACTTGTTTGCTGCGAAGCGTGATTTTCAGAAGAATCATTTTGTTCATCGGAATTAGAAGAATCTCCGGAAGAACCTGAGTTCGAGGCGGAAGAAACGGTGGCGTTATTTTTTGAGTTTTTCTTTTTCTTGGATTTTTGCGGCTTTTTTTTGTAATTGCAAACAAAACATGCAAAATTCATAAAAAAAATAACAACAACAGCAGTTCCTATTACATAAGGATTTAAAAGCACTTGTTTTATTATAGGCAAAAGTTCCGAAATCTTCATAAACTATTTATCGGAAAATTCTGCGCAATTTATAATTCAAAAATGCGTTAGGCAATGGAAGCCCTTTAGTCCACCGCAGCGAAGCGAGGAGGATGAGCGTAAGCGAAGGCTGGAACTGCCGGCGGTGAAGTTGAGCGATGCGAAACGGAACCGAAACGCCCGATTTTTTATAATGGATTCCGGTTCTTTATTTTTATTATTTCAATTGCTTTAAACCTTTTGAATTTTTATAATATTTATATGATTGGAATTGTGGATTACAATGCGGGAAACATCACCAGCGTTGAGCGGGCTTTGAAATATCTTGGGGCGGAATTTGTGCTTTCAAAAAAGCCTGGCGAACTTGTTTCTTGCGATAAAATTATTTTTCCTGGCGTAGGCGATGCTGCGTTTGCAATGAGCGAACTGAAAAAAAGCGGATTTGATGTTTTTTTGAAGGAATGGACGAAAAGCGGAAAACGGCTTGCGGGTTTTTGTTTGGGTTCGCAGATTATTTTTGACTATTCGGAAGAAGGAAACGTTCAGTGTCTTGGGCTTTTATCCGGAAAAATCAGGCACTTTGATAATCTGTGGAAAGAAGCGGAAATCAATGGCGTTGCGGAAAGTTCAACAACCAATTTAAAATGTCCGCACATGGGCTGGAACGATTTGACTTACACAAACGGCGGGTCTTCTCTTTTCAGCGGAATTGCAGAACATTCGGATTTTTATTTTGTTCATTCTTACGTAATTTGCCCGGAAGATGAAAATGTTGTAAAGGCAACTGCAGATTACGGAATTAAAGTTCCGTCCTGCATAGAAAAAGACAATATAACGGTTTTCCAGTTTCATCCTGAAAAATCAGGGGAAAAGGGATTGAAGATTTTGAAGAATTTTATTGAAGAGTGAAAAAATGTCATTGTATACTGCCGATTTCGGTGCGACTGAAGCAATGACCGGTGCGACGATTGAGCGAAGTTTTCTGGCGGTTGAAGACAGGCTGGAAACTAGCGCAAATGCCGCCTTGTTTTAAGGAAAAAAATATGTTAAAAAAGCGGATTATCGTCTGTCTTGACGTAAAGGACGGACGGACTACAAAAGGTGTGAAATTTTTAAATAATGTTGATATCGGAGATCCTGTTGAAATGGCTGCGGAATATTACAGACAAGGCGTAGATGAACTTGTTTTTTACGATATCATCGCTTCGGCACGCGGGCGCGGTCCAATCCTTGATTTGATTTCCCGCGTTGCAAGCCAGGTTTTTATTCCGTTTTGTGTTGGCGGAGGAATCAACACGATTGATGATATTCGCGATACAATTCTTGCCGGTTCAGAAAAAGTAAGCTTGAACAGTCCGGCGGTAAAAAATCCTGAACTTATAAAACAAGGCGCAAAAATTTTCGGCTCGCAGTGCATTGTTTTGGGAATGGATGTAAAAAAAGATGCAACAAAACCAAGCGGTTACGGAACAACAATTCACGGTGGCAGAGTTGAAACCGGACTTGACGCCAGGGAATGGGCAATCAAAGCGGTTGAACTTGGCGCGGGAGAAATCGTTTTAAATTCCATGGATGCGGACGGAACAAAAGACGGTTACGATGTTGAACTTACACGAATGATCAGCGAAGCGGTCAGCGTTCCTGTAATTGCTTCCGGAGGAGCGGGAAAGCCGGAGCATCTTGCGGATGTTTTAACACGCGGAAAAGCGGATGCGGCTCTTATTGCAACAATGGTTCATTCCAAACAATACACTGTCGGAGGAATCAAAGAAGAGCTGAAAAAAGAAGGAATTGCGGTAAGAATATAATTGCATAATCAATAACTTTTTGAGGTTTATATGACAAATTACAAACAATGGCACGAAAGAAGCAGAACGGACTTTCAGTTCTTTTCAGAAAATCAGGTTTATTTTTGTCAGTGCGATTTGCACCATAGATTAAGTTTGTTTGAACTTTTGCGGATTGTAACAGATGCGGCTGTTGAAGATTTTAACCAGAGAAATATGAGTTACGATATTCTTGCAGAAAAAGGATTTGGAATTCTTGTTTCGCGGCAGGCGTTCAGATTTCATAAAATGCCGGTCGGAAATCAGAAAATCACGATAAAAACTTGGGAAGAAAAGCCGGAACCGCTACAGTTTGTGCGTTGTTACGAAATATTTGACACAGAAACAAAAGAATGTCTTGTTTCCGGCATTTCAACTTGGCTTTTGGTTAATCTTGAAAAACGGCGTATTTTGCGCTTGAAAGAATTTACTCTGCGCGAAGACCCTACAATTCAGACTGAACATAACTGCCTACCCGCTTCTAAAATTCAATTGCCTGAAAATATGCGGAAAATTCTTTCGCGACCTATCTGGTACAGCGACATTGACGGTAACGGGCATATGAACAACGCGCGTTACGGAGCGTTTGTTATTGACTGTCTGCCAGGCGAATATCAGTCAAAAAACTTTACGGATTTCAGAATAAACTATAACAAAGAAGCGGTTCAAGGCGAAATGATCGATTTGTTTGCAACCTTTAACGAAGAGGAAAAGAAAATAACGGTTTTGGGAAAACAGGGCGAACAAACCTGCTTTGAAGCGGAACTGTACTATTAATAGACTGAAAATCTTGCTCTGCTGGTTTCTGTTTCAAAAACATCGACTGCGTAAAGATAAGCGTCGTTTTTTTCGCAAGAAAACGAAAGGTCAAGTCCATTCTGATTTACGTTCTCTACAATTTTTCCGTAAATATATGTCGCAATTCGTTCCGCGCTGGGATTCTGGTCAAAAACGGGCATATCGTTCAGATTCGTGTGATCCAGCGTTTTGCAGACTTCGCGCAATGCTTTTTTTAGGAGCGAAAAATCAAGCAGCATTCCGCCTTCGTTTAATTTTTCACCGCGAACATGAGCAAAAACTTTGTAATTATGCCCATGAAGATTTTCGCACTTTCCATTGTAATCGCGCAAAAAATGCGCCGCAGAAAAATCCGCTTCAACTCTGACTTCGTACATATATCCGCCTTTCTGTTTATTTTCTACTCTTCAATTTCCGGAATACGACGCTTTAATTCCGACATGAACTGTTCACCAGTAATTCCTTCCCGAAGGCACGCAAAAAGACAATTATCGCCGGCAACAGTTCCTAAAATTTCATCCATATTCATATTATCAAGAGCGTTGGAAACAGTATTCGCATGCCCCGGAAATGTTTTTATAACAACAATATTTCCGTTCCAGTCAATGCTTACATATCCGCGCAAAAAATCCTGAACATAAATCATTTCAGACTCTTTGCGCTCGTCATCGCCCGGAAGTGTGTAAACATAGCCTGTATTTCCGTCAGCAATTTTTCCGACTTTTAAGAGCTTTAAATCTCGTGAAAGAGTCGCCTGGGTAACTTCAAAACCTTCTTTTTCAAGATATTCAAGAAGCGAATCCTGACTTTCTATCCTGTAATTTTTTATAAGTTTTCTAATCGTCTTTAAACGAGTGAGCCTTTCTTTCACAATTGCCTCAATTTATGAATATTTATGCAATATTATAAATAAATATTCATATTAAAGCAACATTGCAAAGCATTTCACAGCATTGCAAGCATTATTCCTTTTAATAAAATCCTGCCTGAAGAACTAAAAATTTAAATTCTGCATAACTTTTATTTAGTTCGGCGAATTCCAAAGCATTTTCCTGATATTTCAAGTCAAAATCTGAAATTCTTCCTATGCTTTTAAGAGTTTTATATGATTCAAAGCGTTTTTTTTCCAAACAAACATTTTTTTTCATCGAATCTATATAATTTTCATACATAAGAATGGATGCCTTTCTTGAATTTTCAGATGATTTTTGTTTGCGCCTGACCTTATCTTTTTCAAGCTCAAGAATTTTATTCTTAATAAAAAACTGTTTCTGCGCGTCCGTACTGAATAAATCCGGAAAGAACGGAATCTTTAAAGAAATATCAAAATTCCAGGTAGAATTACTGAAATCTGAAAAATCATTTTCCAAATATCCGCTTAAAAAAGTAAATCCGCATGTAAAGTAAGGAACTGATGATTTTGCGTTTTCCGCATTCTTCAACTGCTGATTTTCAATTCTAAGAATTTCAAGTTCATCCGCTCCATAAAAGTCTTTTGTTTTATCAAAAAAAGACTTCCACAAATCAATAAAATATTTAAAAGAAACATAATTTCTATTTTCCGAACCGATTTCATAAATAGATTTTTCCGCGTAAATAAGCTGAACTTTGCAGTCGGACTGTTCGTAAAAAAGTTCATTATAAACAGAAAGTTGTTCTTCAAACTGAATGCTTGTAATTTTTCCGGCTGCGAACATTTTTTCATAATTTTTGGTAAGCTGCAGAAGGAGAGCAAGTTTTTTTTCGTTCAACTCAACCAATTCTTTGTAATACAAATAATTACCAACACACGAAATATAATTTTCCATTCCGCTGCAAAGAGAAGTTTTATATTCCAAAAGTATTTCTCTTTTTTTGCTTGAATAATATCCGCGCGCAAAACTATTAAAACATTTCAGAATTTCATTTCTAAAAACAACAGGAACAGAAATACTTGCAGAAGGCGCAAACTGAAAAAGAAAATCAGAATTGTATTCAAATCGCATAATGTCCGTTCTTGCCTTAAAATCCGCAGAAATCATTGACGGAAGATTCAAAGAAAAGCCGACGGACGGATTTGCGCAAATAACATCCCACCCGTCGGCCACATTACCGCTGCAATTTCCTTCAATATTAAAATACGCTTGCGGCGCAAAAAAATATTTATAGGATTTTGCACCGAGCAATGAAAGATTACGATTAAGAATCGCCGACTGAACAAAATCAAAAGAAATGAAATCCTGCTCTATTTTTTCAACAGGTTGAGTATGAGCGCCATAGCAAAACAATAATGCAGTCAAAAAAAACAGAAGAGAGCGAATAAGTTTCATACAACAAAATCCATTTTCTTTAAAAGAAAGTACAAAAGCGACTGATTTTCAAGAACGATTCTGGCATTAACCGCAAAACCCGGTTTTGCATAGTAGCTGATTCCATTTTTATCTTTCAGTTCCAAAGAATCCACAGACGCATAGACAATAAAAAACAAATTTCCCGATTCAGAAATTTCAGAATCAGGCTGAATAACGTTCAAGTTTCCTTCAACACCCTTGAACTCGGAGTATGGAAACGCAGGAAAACGAATTTTTACGCGTTGACCAACTTTTAATTTTCCCATACTTTCCGCCGGCACCCTAAGTTCTATTCTGCTGTTGTTTTCCGAAACAGGCACAATATTCAAAACTTGCTGATCCGCAAAAATATAATCACCCACATTCAGCGAAGACTTTTCCTGAACAAAACCATCTACAGGAGAGACCAAAAGAAGGTTTTCCATTGCTTCATTAACTTGGGCCATTTGTCTTTGCAAATCTTCTTTTTCCAGCCTAAGAGCATCCATTTCCTGTTTTACCGAACTATAAAAATCCGCGCAAAAGCGTTCATATTCCATAACAGCGAGCGAATGTTCATATCTTTTATTCTCAATTTCGCTTTCAGTTGTAAAACATTCCGGCAAAGCAAGTTCTTCTTTCAGCAATCTTTCTGTTCTTTCAATTTTTGCGGCAAGAACTTTTCTGTCTGCTGAAAAAGCAGCATAACGTGCGCGGATAGTAGCGTTTTCAACCTGTACAAAATCAGCGTTGTTCAAAAAACCTTCAGACAAAACACTTAATCCCAACAACGAGCCGCAAGTTTCATTAAGTTGCAAGGCAACAGATTTTTTCTGCGCAGCAAGCCCATCTCCTTTTAGCAAAAGAAGTCTATCACCTGCATGAACAAAATCACCTGGCTTATAAAAAAGACTTTCAATCTCTCCTGACGTAATGCTATTTATAGAAGAAACATTCATTTCTGGGCGCACTATTCCGTCCGCTTTTACAACATCATCAATTTTTCCGAAACAGACAAAACAGCCTAAAGCACAGATTATCGCAAAAACAATCCATAAAATTGAATGCAGATATCCCGGCTCTTTTCTGCACAGAACTTGAATCATATTTTCAAGCATATAATCCGGATAAATTACAAATCTTTTCATAATCAAACCTCTAAACTTTAAGAAACATTTTGGGCTGTCCACATCTGATAATATTTTCCGTTTTTAGACAAAAGCTCTTCATGAGTTCCGCTTTCAACAATAGAACCGTTGTCAAAAACGTAAATTCTGTCGCAATTTTTTACAGTAGACAAACGGTGAGCAACAATCACCATTGTACATTCAGCGCAACTTTTATTGATTGTGTCCATAATTCCGCGCTCTGCAATACTGTCAAGACTTGCTGTAGCTTCATCTAAAATCATAAAACTCGGGTTTCTTAAAAGTACGCGGGCAAGCGCTATTCTTTGCCGTTCACCACCAGAAAGAGATGCGCCGCGTTCTCCTACCGTCGTTTTATAGCGGTAATCAAGACGACTTATAAAATCATGCGCCTGAGCCGCTTTTGCAGCCTGGATAACTTCAGACATTGAATACGCTCCGCTTCCCCATTGAATATTTTCCGCAACAGAACCGCTGAAAAGCAAAGATTCTTGAGGTACATAACCAACACAACTTCTATATGAATTTGTATCAACATCTGCCAAATCCATTCCGTCCACCCGAACAGAACCTTTATCGGCTGTATAAAATTTCATAAGAAGCTTAGTCATTGTTGACTTACCAGACCCGCTGGCCCCGACAAAAGCAATATGTTCACCAGGTTTTATTTTGAAACTTACATTATTAAGCGCACTTCCGCGAGTTCCGTATGAAAAAGACACATTTTCCACGCAAATATCGCCTTTTATAGTTTCAATTTTTGCTAATTCACCTGAATTTTCAGATTCCTCCGGCATATCAAGAACTTCGCTAAGCCGGTCGGAAGCGATTATCGACTGCTGGATAGACTGCTGCAACGTAAGCAAACGCCCCAAAGGACCAAGAAAGTAACCGGACAAAGTTACGAAGGAAATAAGCTGTCCTAAAGACATTTCACCCTTAAATATCAAAAGACTTCCTATCCAATAAACCGCTAAAGTTCCCGCACTGGAAACAAAATCCTGAAGCGCATTTTCGGTATTTGCCATAGTTCCAAGTTGAATACTTTTTTTTATGCAAGTTACAAGTTTTTCCTCAAGACGCCTTGCAGCCTCATTTTCAGAAGAAAGAGCTTTTATTGTACCTATACCATTAACGCTTTCAACAAGAACACTTTCTTTTTCAGCCTCAAGAACAGATTGAAGTTTCAACCTGTTTTTGAACGGCTTTATAAAAATCCATACAATAACAGCGGAAATCAGAACCGGCAATGCCGCAACAAAAAGCAAATCTGCACCGAAAGCAAATAAAAAGATTCCGCCCACAACAAGCATACAAGAATCTATCACAACAGAGAGCGTCATACTGGAAATACTATGACGGACTGTAGCGGTATCTCCGATTCTGGAAATAATTTCGCCCGTTTTTCGTGATGTAAAGAAATTCATAGGAAGATGAAGAATATGCTTAAAATAATCGCTTACCAACACCAAATCAATTTTATTGCTCAAATAATTCATAAGCTGATTTCTTGAAAAATCTGTAAGAACCTGAAACAAAATAACAAAAAGATAAGCAAGTGAAGTCAGCGCAAGAGTACTTTCCAGTCCTGAATAAAGAACATCATCAATTAAAAATCTGAAATAAAAAGCAGAAGCCGCACCAAGAAAACTCAAGAGCAATCCGGCTATAAAAGATTCAATAAGACTTTTTTTATGAGGAAGAAGCAAATATGAAAACCTTGCCAAAAGCCCTTTTGTTTCCTTAGTACGTTGAAATTTCTGTTCCGGTTCAACAATAAAAAAAATTCCTGTCCATTTTTTACAAAAAGATTCCCATTTCATGCGCTTTATTCCATCATCTGGATCAGCGACAATTACGATATTTCTTTTTTTTCTGTAAACAACTACATAATGGTCAAGAACATCTTTCCGAACATGGCAAATAACCGGAAAAGGCACATTGGATTCAAGTTTTTTTTCAGCGCTTATCATTCCTTTGCAGGACATTCCAAGCATAGAGGCGCCTTTTACAAGACCGAATCCGCTTGTTCCAAAACAATCCGTTCCGGAATAATAACGAATGCGACTGATAGAAACCTGTTTTCCATAATATTTCGCAATAGACGCAAGGCATGCCGCTCCGCAGTCAGTTTCATCATGCTGTTTTACAAGAACATACTTTTTCATCAATAAAAATCCTTACAAAAAATTCAAACTAACAAATATTTATCTGCCAAAAGAATATCTTTTGTAAGTTCCACAAGAACTTGTTCTGCCAGAAGAACTGCCGCCTGAATGTCCAGAATAGCCATAAGAAACGGAACCTCTTCCGTAACAACTGTGTCCGCCGCCGCTTGAACCGCTGTAACCACCATTCAACTTTAAAAGTTCCTTTTCTGTCAGTACATTGTACTGTTCATGCAATAATTTCATTCTTAACCTCCTTAATGCCAGAATGATTTTTATAAACAACCGAATCAAATGATGCGGTTTGTTTCAATTTTTCAGATTCCGAGCCTGAACTGCATTCAAAATTCCACCCGGATTTATTTATTTCTTTCCAGTCTTTTTCGTTCTCCATCTGGAATGTCTGCCACGGACGCGGTTGCCCCGACTTATAAAGAATCTGCACGGTACTTTTTGCTATCCGTTCCAGTTCCATCAACGCGCTGCAAGGATTCAAAACAGATTCCCAAGCCCCAGCAACAATAACCTTGTCAAAATATTCATCCTTAAACGGAAGACATTCCGGCCTAACAACAACACCGTCATCGCTTTCTTCTAAAACTGGAACAAAAACAAATCGTCCTTCAAAAACATCTTTTTCCGGCAAAAAATTACCGGTAAGAACAAGCGTCTTTTTCAAGCGCTCATCTTTTTCCATTTCATCGTAAAGACAAGTAAAAGCAATCCGTTCATCTTCCGCAGCATACACTTTTTCAACATCGCTGCATTTTTTATATTCTGCCAAGATTCCCCGCATTTCTTTTGTATACGTATTGTTTATATGTGAAATTTTACCTTGAGCAATAAGTCTGTAAAAATACAGATGAGCTCTGACACAGCGTTTCCACGTCCACATCTTTGCAGTCCGGACAGCATTCTCGCGGATAAAATCCATTTTTTGAAAATCAAGAATTGCGTTACGTATTACATTTGTCATTTCATAAGCATTTCCCGGCAATGCAAGACAATTTCTTCCGGGTTCAGCATATTCATCCATTCCAAGTCCGCTTGTAACCAGAAGCAACGCACCGGAAGCCATAGCCTCCAAACCGGTAAGACCAAACGGTTCATAGCGGCTTGGCATTACAACAATATCCGATTTTGCATAAGCCTTAAAAAGTTCATCCCCTTCAAGAAATTCAGGACGATTAAAAAGACTTAAATCAAGATTCACATCCAGTTGACCGCGTCCATATAAATGATATTCAACATTATTGCGTTTTTTAAATTGAGGCCCCAGACGGTTTACCGCGTAAATAAAATCATTCACACCTTTCTGCATATTCTCAAAACGTCCGAAATAAGAAACGTGAATTTTACCGTCAGAAGAATCTTTTTTATGAAAAAAGTTTTCAGCTCTAAGTCCAAGCGGCAATACTAATGAAGATTTTAGATTATTCGAATGTTTTTCCACGCACTTTGCAGCAAATTCTGAATAAGCTGTAACAACCGCACTATTTTCAATCGCACAGCGTTCAACTTTAACTTCCTGAAAATATAAATCGTCAAGATTTCTATTGGAAAGCAAATCTGTAAAAATCAGATGTGATGAATAAAAAACATTTTTTTCAAATCTGAACGGCATATAAGTCTGACGGTCATTGCAATGAATTACATCCGGATTGAACGCTTTCATTACAGGTTCAAGTTGAGCGCGAAAACTTGCAGCCACTTCTAGAATTCTAGCTTCAGGAGAAAAAACATCAAAAACACCATCCGGTTCAAGAACAATATCAACAGTCTCATCCGGTAACGGCGCTCTGTTTTCATGAAGATGAAGATAAACGCATTTTACATCACAATATTTTCTAAGTTCCCGAACATATTCACGGGTAAAAGTTCCAAGTCCGCCGTAAAGACACGCCGGATGCTCGGAAGTTACAAACAGGATTCTCATTTTTTAACCTCTATATTAATTAATAAAAAAAAAGTTAAAAAACTGAAATAAATCACCAAAAAAATGAAAAAAAAAATAAATTTTAATAAAAAATTACATTCTAACTGGAATTATCTTTTCAAATTTAAAAGAAAACAATTTTTTTAAATAACTGTTATTATTGAGCATTTTTTTATAAAAATATATCATTCTTTTATGAAATCCGAAATTCAGATGACAAGAGGTTCTCTTGTAAAGAATATTTTTAAATTCAGCCTTCCGCTTGTTTTTACAAATATTCTGCAAATTCTTTTTAATATGGCAGACTCCGCAGTTGTCGGACGTTTTGCCGGTCCTTTAGCATTAGGCTCTGTAGGTTCAGACGGACAGTTATGTTTTCTTTGTTCCGGCCTTTTAATAGGAATAAGCGGCGGTGTAAATGTACTTGTCGCCTACTACATCGGACAGAACAACAAAAAAGAACTTAATGACATGGTTCATTCCGCCGCAGTTTTCTGCTTTCTTTCAGGTCTGATTTTAATGATTGCGCTATGGATTTCGGCTCCGCTGATTCTTTCGCTAATGAAAACAAAAGAAGAGCTTTTTTCGGGCGCAGTTCTTTATTTTCGAATTTATCTTCTTTCTATGCCGGCAATGGCTTTATATAATTTTGGAAATGCGGTTTTAAGCGCACATGGAAACACAAAACTTCCGCTGTTTTTTTTGGGAATTGCCGGAATTGCAAACGTTTTCCTGGATTTGCTGTTAGTAATTGTATTTAAAATGAGCGTTGCCGGAGTTGCGATCGCAACTGTTGTGGCGCAATACATTTCATGTATTCTTACGGTAAATGCAACTTTTAAAAAGTTGGAAAACTTACAATTTGACAAACGTATTTTAAAGCTGAATCCGCACAAAACCATTCAACTTATAAAAATAGGAATCCCGGCCGGACTTCAGAACGTGATTTTTGCCATCGCAAATCTTTTTATTCAGGCTGGAATAAATTCTTTTGATGCGCTGATGGTCGCAGGAAACGCCGCCACAATGAACGGAGACAATCTTGTCTACAACATAATGGCAGCATTCTACACAGCAGGTGCCACTTTCATAGGACAAAACTACGGTGCGCAAAAAAAAGACAGAATCCTAAAAACATACTTTATAAGTGTCGGATATGCTTTTATACTGGGGCTTGTACTTGGAATTGTTCTTTACATTTTCGGGCCGCAATTCCTTAAACTTTTTACAACAGACAGTACGGTAATCGCTTATGCAATGCAAAAATTCAAAATCATGACATTCAGTTTCGCAATTTCAGCATTTATGGACGGAACAATTGCAGCAAACCGAGGATTAGGAAAAACTTTAGTTCCTTCAATATTCGTATTCTTAGGTTCATGCTTTTTCAGAATTCTATGGATTTACACAATTTTTGAACATTATCGCACGGTGGAAAGTTTGTTCCTGCTTTATCCGGCAAGCTGGGCTCTTACCGCAATTTTTGAAATAGTATATTTTATTTTTGTCTACAGAAAAGAATGTAAAAATTTATAAAAAAAAGACCTGCCTGATTCCGGAACGGCTGTCCAATAATTTTAGAGATGGTTTAGACATCGCTCAACCACCAATTTTATTCTTTTTGGACAGTCCATTCAGATTTTATGTTTCAGACAAGTCTTTTATACAGAATATATTTTATTTATTCAAATATTCCACAACAAGTTCGCCCATTTTCTTTGTGCCAACAAGTTTACCTGCTTTTTTAACTTCTTCAATATTTGAACCAGCAATATCGCCTGTTCGCCATCCGTCATCAAGAACAGCATTCACCGCATTTTCAATAGCCTTTGATTCTTTTTCAAGTTTAAAGCTGTAGCGCAAAAGCATTGCAGCACTAAGAATTGTAGCAAGAGGATTTGCCAAGTCTTTTCCGGCAATATCAGGTGCAGAACCATGAATAGGCTCATACAAACCAGGTCCAGTTCCATCGCCAAGAGAAGCAGAAGCCAACATACCGATTGAACCGGTAATCTGCGAAGCTTCATCGCTCATGATATCACCGAACATATTGCTTGTTGCAATAACATCGAACTGTCTAGGATTTCGGACAAGCTGCATAGAAGCATTGTCAATGTACAAATAAGAAAGCTGAACTTCCGGATAATCTTTTTTTACATCTTCTGTAACACGGCGCCACAACTGTGAAGAATTCAAAATATTTGCTTTATCAACAACACAAAGTCTTTTTTGTCTGTTCATTGCAAACTCAAAACCCATACGAACTATGCGTTCAATTTCCGGGCGAGTATATTTTTCTGTATCCCATGCAGTATTGCAGTCTTCGCTAGTTCCTCGTTCTCCGAAATAAATTCCGCCTGTAAGTTCGCGAACAATAAGAATATCAAGACCATCACCGACAATCTCATCCTTCAAAGGACAAGCGTCTTTTAACTGCTTCCACATAACAGAAGGACGAAGGTTTGCATAAACTTTCATTCCTCCGCGAAGTCCAAGCAATGCTTTTTCCGGGCGGATTTCAGAAGGAAGATTATCCCATTTCGGACCACCAACAGCACCAAGCAAAGCAGCATCAGATTTCAAACAAATATCAAGCTGTTCCTGCGGAAGCGGCTTTCCGAATTTATCAATAGCACAACCGCCGGCAATTACATTTGTGTAATTCCACTTGTGTCCGAATTTTTCAGCAACCGCATCCAAAACATTCACTGCTTCAGAAACAACATCAGGACCGATTCCGTCACCAGGAATCAAAGCAATAGTCTTTTCCATTTTATTTTTACCTCGATGATTTTTTTCTTCACTAAAATATTAGCGAATTAAAAGGCATTTTTCAATAAATACAAACTGACATATATAGTCATTTTGTATTTTTCAAAAATCAAAAGCACAAAAGCACAGTTTCAAACTCTTCAAAAAAGAATTTTTCCGCAATTCAATCTACTTACCTAAATGTTTTTCAATATCATTTATAAGCTTGTATTCAAAAGAATCGCAAAGAGCAAGCCAGCTTGCTTCCATAACATCGCTTGAAACACCAACCGTTGTCCAAGAATTTTTTCCGTCGCTAGATTCAATCAAAACGCGAACCTTACTTGCAGTCGCACTCTTTCCGTCAAGAACGCGAACTTTATAATCCGTCAATCTAATCTGATTTACAGCCGGATAAAAACGGCTGAGCGCTTTTCTAAGCGCAATATCAAGCGCGTTTACAGGACCATCGCCCTCGCCGGCAGTAACCTCAATCTGACCTTCAACTTCAACTTTAATCTGAGCGCAAGCGCAAACACCTTCTTCAGGACGCGGATTTACTCCGTTTGTCTGATAGTAATGCAAAGTAAAAAACGGCTTGTAACGTCCGATAACTTTTCTTGCCAAAAGTTCAAACGAACCGTCCGCACCTTCAAACTGATATCCTTCAAATTCAAGTTCCTTCATTTTTGCAACAAGTTCTGCAACACACGGACTTGATTTTGTAATAGTCGGATCAATTTTTTGGATTTTCTCTATAATTGTTGAACGACCGGCAACTTCGCTCATCAGGAAAACACGCTCATTTCCAATAATTTCCGGCGAAATATGTTCATACGCTTCCGGATTTTTCAAAACCGCATCAATATGCATTCCCGCTTTGTGACTGAATGCCGCTCCGCCCACAAACGGAAGTCCCGGATTCAACGCAATGTTTGTTATTTCGGCAACGCGCTTTGCAATCGAAGTAAGAAGCTTCATTCTGTCATCTTCTATACATTTATAACCAAGTTTTAACTGCAAATCCGGAATAATACAGCTAAGATTAGCGTTTCCAGTTCTTTCGCCAAAGCCCAAAAAAGTTCCCTGAACATGACGCGCGCCCGCCTCTACAGCAATCAAACTGTTTGCAACCGCAAGACCACAATCGTTATGCGTATGAATTCCGATTCTTACTTTTTTTCCGAATTTTTCAACCGCCGCTTTAACAGCTTTTTCGCAATCAGACATCATGCAGCCGCCCTTTGTCTCGCACAAAGCCAAAGTTTCCGCACCGCCTTCAACAGCCGCTTCCAAAGTTTTCAGAGCATAATCGCTGTCTTCCAAAAATCCGGTAAAATAATGTTCAGCATCATAAACAACATGCTTTCCGTTTTCCTTTAAAAAAGCACAAGTATCGCGGATCATATTAAGATTTTCTTCCAAAGTTGTCTTAATTATATCTGTAACCTGGAACGTCCAGCTTTTTCCGAAAATAACAACATATTCCGTTCCTGCCGCAAGAAGACTCTGCAAATTCACATCTTCCGCACATTTTATATCTTTTCTTCTTGTAGAACCAAAAGCCGCAAGTTTGGAAGTCTTCAAATGAATTTTCTTCATCTCCTGAAAAAATTCCATATCTTTCGGATTCGACCCCGGATTCCCAGCTTCTATAAGGCTTATTCCAAGTTCATCAAGAGCCTGGCAAATATGAATTTTATCTTGAACGGAAAAACTTATTCCTTCGCCCTGCGAGCCGTCACGTAAAGTGCTGTCTAAAATTTCAACATTCATATCTGCCATTTTTACCACCTTTTTCACTTTTAAGTACAGAATAAAATTACAACAAATTTAACTGACTGCGCAAAAACACATTTTTTCGCGCGCAGCAATTTTTATATGTTATAATAAAACCAGTTTTTATTATGTTTTTATTATGTTTTATTATATTGAAAACTTATTTTATGCACAATGTAGAAAAATAATGTTATACTAAATACAGGAAACAAAAATGATTATTGACTCTCACGTTCATTTTTCAAACAATGAAATTTTTCCAATGCCACAAAAATCTGTACTTACAGCAATGGAAAAATACGGAATAAGCAAAGCCATAGTTTCAAACGCAAATTCCATAGAATCCGACACAAACCATAACATTCTGCCGGAAAACATGCAGACATCGCTCCTAAAATCCGCAAACGACACAATCGATTTTGCAAAGGACAATGCCGGACAAATATTTGCTGCAATTTGGGTAAAACCACACCTTGAACAACCTTCCGCAGAATTGGAATATCTTCTTAGAATTCACACTCAATATGTAAAGGCAATAAAAGTTCATCCGTTTTATTCCGCAACACAATTTGACAGTCCAAAAATCGAACCATACATTGAACTCGCGGAACTTCTTGAACTTCCGGTTATTGTCCACACAGCAAACGACGGATATTCAGAATGCAGCCGGGTTTATAAAGTCGCAAAAAAATATCCATATGTAAAATTTATAATGGCTCATCTGGGGCTGGAAACAGATCACGAAGAAGCGATTTCTTTTTGTACAAAACTACCAAATCTTTTCGGCGATACCGCGTGGGTTTCAATGGAAAGCGCAATCAAATTTGTAAAAAAAGCCGGAAGCGAAAAACTTATGTTCGGCTCGGATATGCCTATTGACGGAATTGACACTTACGCAAAAAACAAAGCCGGCCAGCGTTCCATTTATCAGGATTATTTTTACGAACTGCAAAACAAAATCCCAACTTCATCTTATGAAAATATTATGTGGAAAAACGCCCAAACTATCTATAAAATTCAATAAAGGAGGGCGCCTGCCCTGCGTTCGGCACAAAAGTGCCTCACTACTCCCAAAAAGCCAAGTCTTTTTGGGACACGGGCGCAAGCAAGCATAAAGGAGGGCGCCTGCCCTACGGCTCAACCGCTGCGTCGCTCAGCAATGTGCAAACAAGTTTGCCCACCGCTTCGCTCCTTAGCGTTTTCGCCTACCCCTCGGTGCACAGGACGTAAGCCTTTCGGCCGTCCCATATTTCTGATTTTTTACAACCGAAACTAGTTTTTCCAGCCGTCGTATTTTTCGCACTCCAAAATTGTTCTCGCATTTTTTACGCGCTCTTCAGTCGGACTTGGTGTATCCTTAAGAACATAATCCATTCCCAAGTCCTTGTATTTGATTGCTCCCAAACCATGGTACGGCAAAACTTCAACCCGCTGAACATTGTGCAAAGTTCTTATAAAATCCCTGGTTTCCGTTAAATATTCATCATTATCTGTAATTCCGGGAGTCAAAACATGTCTAATCCAAATAGGCTTTTTAATTTCATCAAGATAATAAAACATATCTTTAATATTCTTACTGGTATGCCCTGTAAGCTTTATATGTTCTTCTTCATTTATATGTTTTATATCCATCAAAAGCAGATCCGTAACGTCCATCAATTTTTTGAACGTTTCAAACCATTTACCTTCCCGCGTAAACGGCGCTCCGGAAGTATCTATGCAAGTGTTCACATTTTTTTCTTTTGCAAGCATAAAAAGTTCAAGCAAAAAGTCAATCTGCGACAAAGGTTCGCCGCCGCTTACAGTAATTCCGCCTTTTTTGCCCCAATAAGAACGGCAAGTAAGAGCTTCCTTCAAAACATCAGACGCTTCCCACAAAGTTCCGCCTTTTTTCATATCCCAAGTATCGGGATTGTGGCAAAAACTGCATCTCATAGGGCATCCGCTCAAAAAGACAATAAACCTTGAACCCGGACCATCAACACAGCCAAAACTTTCAAACTGATGAACATAACCTTGCATAGATTTCCTCTGAAAAACAAAAAATAAAAACTATTTTTTTACAAAAACAATTTTTCTGCTTCCATCTTTATTTTTAATTTCAAGAAATTCAGAACCGCTTTCATTAAAAACTCTAAAAGATGCCGCTTCTATCAAAGTCTGCAAAAAATTGTCTTCGAATTGCATAGCTTTTGGTTCACCTGCCATTTTTGTGCTGCCCATATTGTCCTGCACAGAAATATCCGCATCATTTATTTTTACAGAACCAAAAAAGTTGTTCACACCGGAATTACCGTTTATAGAATAAACACCATTTGTTGACTTTTCAAACGAAATTTCAGAAATACAAATTTCCTGCGCTGTTCCGTTAATTTCCAAACTGCGAGTTTCCCAATTTCCTTCAACAGAAGCAGAATTCTTACAACCTGCAAACATAAAAACACATCCCAAAAGTAAAAATAATTTTTTCATAATTCTTCCTATTAAAATAAAAGTCAGAGTAAATACAAAATTTTAAAAGCTAAGTCAAAATCACCTTTGCGCCACAAAAATTATCAACTGCTACAAGCCGGCAATTTTAACAATTTGTTCTAAAACCGTAATTTCCTCTTAGAAAAATGTCACCCGTTCATAAAAATGCCTCCCACATTTCTGCAAGAGGCATCTTTTTTATAATTTATGGTGATTTTTTATATTCAATCACCATATCCGCTATTTTCTAAAGAGAAGCGTGGCATGTTCGGGCGATAACATCGTCCTGCTGCTCTTTTGTAAGGTTGATAAAGCGAACCGCATAACCAGAAACGCGAACAGTAAAGTTTGCATATTCAGGTTTTTCCGGATGAGCCTGACAATCCTTAAGTTTTTCAACGCCAAATACGTTTACGTTCAAGTGATGAGCTCCGGCATGTCCAGATTCTGGTCCCATGTCAAAGTAACCGTCAAGAACATTTACAAGGTTATCAATTCTTTCTTCTTCGTTGTGTCCAAGCGCGCTAGGATTGATTGTCTGTGTGTTAGAAATTCCGTCCAAAGCGTATTCGTAAGGAAGTTTAGCAACAGAGTTCAAAGATTTGATAAGTCCCTTTGTTTCAGCTCCGTAAGAAGGATTTGCTCCAGGGCTGAACGGTGCGCCAGCAGGTCGTCCGTTTGGAAGAGCGCCAGTTGCTTTTCCGTAAACAACGTTAGATGTAATTGTAAGAATAGAAGTTGTAGGTTCTGCGTTGCGGTAAGTCGGATGCTTCTTAATCATAGACATAAAGTCTTTAAGAAGATTTACAGCGATATCATCAGCGCGATCATCATCCTGACCGTAGCGAGGGAAGTCACCTTCAACAGTAAAGTCTTTTACCAAAGTAACTGTATCAATTACGTTTCCAGCCTTGTCCTTTACTTCTACAGTTTCGCGGTTTACGTGAACTTTTGCATATTTCATTGCAGAAAGAGAATCAACTACGTGGCTGAAACCTGCAATACCAGTTGCAAATGTTCTCTTAACATCTGTATCTTCCAAAGCAAGTTCTTCTGCTTCGTAGTAATATTTGTCGTGCATGTAATGAATTGCGTTCAAAACATTTACGTAAACATCAGCAAGCCATTCAAGCATTGCCTTGTACTTGCGAACAACCATCGGATAGTTCGAAGCATCAATAACATCGTCTGTAATCGGTGCATATTCCGGACCAATCTGCATCCCCTTCTTCAAACCTTCGTCGCGACCGCCGTTGAAAGCGTAAAGCAATGCTTTTGCAAGGTTTGCGCGGGCACCAAAGAACTGCATTTCTTTTCCAGTCTGAGTTGCAGATACACAACAGCAGATTGAATAATCGTCGCCCCAAACAGGTCGCATTACATCATCGTTTTCATACTGAATAGAAGATGTGTCGATAGAAATCTTTGCAGCGTATTTGCGGAAGTTTTCCGGAAGACGTTTTGAATACAAAACAGTCATGTTCGGCTCTGGACTTGGTCCCATATTTTCCAAAGTATGAAGGAATCGGAAATCGTTCTTTGTTACCATTGAACGTCCGTCCTGTCCAAGTCCGCCAACTTCCAATGTAGCCCAAATAGGATCACCAGAGAAAAGCTGATTGTAAGATTCAATACGAGCAAAACGAACCATGCGGAACTTCATAACGATGTGGTCAACAAGTTCCTGTGCCTGTTCTTCTGTCAAAGTTCCGTTCTTCAAGTCGCGTTCAATATAGATGTCAAGGAATGTAGAAACACGACCTACAGACATTGCAGCTCCGTTCTGTGTTTTTACAGCTCCAAGATAACCGAAGTAAAGCCACTGGAACGCTTCTTTTGCGTTTTTAGCAGGATTTGAAATATCAAATCCGTAAGCCTTAGCCATTTCTTTCAATTCTTTAAGAGCTTTTACCTGGTCAGAAACTTCTTCGCGAAGACGAATAACATCTTCTGTCATTGTTCCGTCACCAATATTTGCGAAATCCTTCTGTTTTTCTTTAATAAGATAGTCAATTCCGTAAAGCGCAACACGTCGGTAATCACCTACAATTCGTCCGCGTCCGTAAGTATCCGGCAAACCTGTCAAAATGTGAGCAGAACGAACAGCTCTGTGTTCCGGTGTATAAACATCAAAAACACCCTGGTTGTGAGTTTTATGATATTCTGTAAAAATCTTGTGAAGTTCCGGATTCGGTTTGTAACCGTACATTTCGCAAGATTCTTCTGCCATTCGGATTCCACCGTAAGGCATAAATGCACGTTTCAAAGGTTTGTCTGTCTGAAGACCTACAACCTGTTCAAGATCTTTTCCTTCCGGACAGATATATCCAGGTCCGTAAGCTGTAAGACTGGAAACAACATCTGTTTCCATATCAAGAACGCCGCTTCTCTCTTTTCCGTCCAAACCGATGGATTTTTTGTTGTGTTCTTCCTTCTGAAGTTTCTGAAGTTCATCGAACAACTTTTTTGTTGCCGCAGTAGGACCAGCAAGGAATTTGTTGTCTCCGTCATAAGGAGTGTAATTGTTCTGGATAAAATCGCGAACATTTACTTCTTCTTTCCACAAACGACCTTCAAAACCATTCCATTCGTCTTTCTGGATCATATCTTTTATACCTCTCAAAAAATGATTAGTTTATTTTCGTAAACTGGCCAAGAGTTCAAACTCTTAACTGTTCATTTAAATAATACTCTAAAGATTAGCAAAACTCAAATAAAATTCTACCAAAAAAACCATATTTAGTGTAGTTTATCAAAAAAATCATCAATAAAACACTACATTTTTTTCTATCCTTTTAAATTTACATATTTATCCATTTTTTTTTATATTTATGCATTTTTATTTGATTTCGTCCATAGGTATATCTTTTATTTTCTTAACATATATTCTGCGCATAAAGAACAAAGACATTCCTACAGACATAAATTCTGCAATTATAAAACACCACCAGACATTATCAACATTTCCTGTTCTGGAAAGAAGATATGCCGCCGGCAAAAATACAATAATCTGTCGGCTGAAAGAAACCAGCATACTGTAAACGGCATTTCCAAAAGCCTGGAATACAGAAGAAAGCGTGATTGCAATCGCCGCTCCAAAAAAACTCGGTGCTATTACCCGCAAAGAAACAATTCCCATACGCTTCATTTCCGGCGTTGCGCTGAACAAAGCAAAAAGCGGTCCAGGAATAAGTTCAAAAAGAACAACTCCTAAAGTCATAATGCAGAGCGCAATTAAAAGCGCGCCACGTATAGTATTTGTAATGCGTCTGTGATGCAATGCGCCATAATTGTAGGCAATAATCGGAACGATTCCGTTGCAAAGACCAAAAACCGGCATAAAAATAAAACTGTTAAGCTTAAAGTAAACGCCGTAAACAGCAATAGCAGTATCACCACCATTTGCAGTAGAACCAAGGATCAAATTCATAAAATAAGTAATTGCGGAAGTAATAGAAGTCATCAAAATAGACGGAACCGCAATTTTATAAATTTGACCTACAATCTTTCTGTTCGGAATAATATTTTTCAAGTAAAATTTAATGTCGTGGTTCTTTTTTAAATTAAGCCACAAAGAAACAACCGCACCAATTATCTGGCCCGCAACTGTCGCAATAGCCGCACCGCGTATTCCAAGCGCAGGAAACGGACCAATTCCGAAAATCAAAAGCGGATCAAAAATACAGTTAAAAACAGCTCCCACAATCTGCGAAATCATCGAAAGAAAAGTCCTTCCTGTTGACTGCAGAAGTCTGTCAAGCATAGTGCCGACAATCGGTCCAAGTCCAAATATAAGAATAATATCCAGATACTGCTTTCCGTACTCAATAATCAACGGATTTGAAGTCTGTGAACGCACGTAAAGTTCCGTAACCACAGTTCCAAGCGTTGCAAAAACAAGCCATGTGACAATTGAAAGGAAAATTCCGTTCATGGCAGTTTTATTTACATCATCCTGTCTTTTTTGGCCAAGCCTAAGCGAAACCAAAGAGTTCACTCCGACAGAAGTTCCCACGCCAAAAGCGGTCATAAGATTTTGAACCGGAAAAGCAAGAGATACTGCTGTAAGCGCTTCAGGACCAATCATTCCGACAAAGATAGAATCAACAATGTTGTACAAAGCCATAATCAGCATTGAAAACATAATCGGAAGAGACATATTAAAAATAAGTTTAATAATAGGCATCGAGCCCATTTTGTTTTCTGTAGACATAAAAAAAATAAAGGCCATTAAGCTTGTCGAAATGACCTTGAAAATCAAACATAACCGCTCCGACTTGCTGAGCGGCCATTCATTTATCAGTCAAGCAAAGAATCAAGTTCGGCAGTAATTTTTGCCTTGTCCATTTTCTGCCCGATAATACAAAGTTTTATCATTCTGTCGCCGACTTTTTCATCCCATTCAGCGCGCATTTTCGGCTCCTGGGCAAGAACTTCTTCCTGTTCCTGTTTGGAAGCCGCTGCAAGCCAAGTTCCTGACGCACCGGCAGAAATCTGTCTTCCGGAAGTTTCAAAAACATAAGCCATATCCGTTTCGTCGCTGAACCAAACAACACCCTTAGAACGAATTATGCTCTTCGGCCAACGTCCTGCATATTCTTCAAGCTTTCCGCGGTTGAACGGACGACGGCGATAATAAATAAAGTTTCCGATTCCGTATTCATCCTCATCGCTTCCGGAATCGCCTTCATGCTTGTGCTCATGATGATGGTGTCCATGTTCTTCATGTCCGTGGTGCTCATGCTCATGGTGTTCATGTTCGTCATGCTCTTCATGTTCATCATCTTCTTCCTCTTCCAGATGCTGAACCCAGGCAGCGCTTTCAAAAACCGCATCAAAATCAAAACGGTCAGTAGCAAGAATATCATCAACATCAACATTTCCGCGTTCCGCTTCAATAACTTTCACATGCGGCTGCAACGCTTTTACAACTGCACGAACCTTTTTCATCTCATCTTCAGAAACCAGATCTTTCTTATTTACAATCAAAGTTGAACAGAATTCAATCTGCTGAACAAGAAGCGATTCAATATCCTCTTCGTCCATATCTTTCTTAAGAAGTTTGTCTCCGGCAGAAAATTCATCAACAAGACGTTTCGCATCAACTACAGAAACAACATTGTCAAGCCGGCCGTTTTCAATCTGCATAATCGCCTGGGCAATCGGCATAGGTTCACAAACACCGGAAGCTTCAATCAAAATGTAGTCAAATTTTCCGGAAGCTATAAGATTTTCAATCTGCTGAACAAGATCAGACTTTAAAGTACAACAGATACAACCGTTCTGAAGTCCAATAATGCTGGAAGTGTCCGTAATATTCGCCTCTTTTGAAATAAGAGCCTGATCAACATTAACCTCTCCAATATCATTTACAATTACGGCAACTTTATAACCTTTCTGATTCGTAAGAACCTTGTTAAGCAAAGTAGTTTTTCCCGCTCCAAGATAACCGCAGAGCAATGTAATAGGAACTAAATTTTTAGACATTTTTTACCTCGAAAAATCAAAATTTTTCTATGATGAATATAATTAAATTTTCAAAAAAAGAAAACAAAAACTTAAAGGGCGGAACCCGACGTTCGGCACTAAGTGCCTCACTTTTCAAAAATTGCCTGAAGTCAATTTTTGACGCCGCATTCTTATAAAAGAGGGCGGAGCCCCGCCCTACGCCTCAACCACTGCGTCGCTCAGCAATGTGCAAACAAGTTTGCCCACCGTTTCGCTCCTTAGCGTTTTCGGCTACCCCACCCAGCGGGGCAAAAAAGAAAAACGCTTCCGGCCCCGCAACGCCCCGAAAATTTACAAAAATCTTTGTGAAACTTTACGAATTCAGCAAATCAGCCAAATCCTTTGCTGTAAAGTGCAAATCTTCCGCAACTTTCACAGCCGGTCCAGACTCACCGAAACGATTTATGCAGAACAAATCTTTTTTGCTTGTAGCATAATGTTTCCAGTTCGCACTGATTCCGGCTTCTGCGCAGACAACGCGTTTTGCGCCGCCAATCAGTTCGGAGTGCACAGACTCATCCGCATCATCAAATTTATTGTAGTCAACAACAGAAACAACGCGTATCTTTTTGCCCGATGCAATTTTTGCAGCCTCAATTGAAGTGGAAACCTCCGAACCAGTAGCAAGAATTGTAATATCAGGAGTTCCATCGCAATCCACAGCAACGTAAGCGCCATTTTTGCGAATGCTGTTCTTCCAGTCTTTATCCGATTTTGCAAAACCTTGCAAAGCCTGCCGTGTAAGAGCCAGACAAACCGGATGATTTTTTGATTCGTAAGCAATTTTCCATGCTTCCAAAGTTTCCTGCGCATCAGCAGGACGCAATATCTGAACATTAGGAATCGCCCGCAAAGAAGCAAGTGTTTCCACCGGCTGATGTGTCGGACCGTCTTCGCCTACATAAATTGAATCATGCGTTAAAACATAAATATTCGGAAGATTCATCAAAGCGGCAAGACGCAATTGAGCGCGAAGATAATCTGCAAAAACAAGGAAAGTCGCACAGAACGGTCTAAGTCCGCCGTGAAGATTTATTCCGGAGCAAACTGCGCTCATAGCAAATTCACGGATTCCAAATTCAATTGTTCTTCCGGTTCTGTTTTGCGCACTGAAAATTCCGCCGCAGTCTTTAAGAACAGTTTTATTAGGACCAGCCAAATCAGCAGAACCGCCCACAAGATTTCCATATTTCTGAGCAATATAATTAAGAGCTTTTCCGCTTGCATCGCGGGTTGCCATTTTGTCTTCATCGCCAAAAACCAGTTCTTCCGCATCACCTGTAGGCTGATCGTTAAAATAAGCATCCCACTTTTTACGCAAATCAGGATTTTCTTTTGACCAGTCCGCAAAAGTTTGACTCCATTCCTCTTCTTTCAAAGCCCACTGCGCTTTTTTTGAATCAAAGTATTCATAGGCTTCCGGAACAACATAAAACTCTTTGTCTTCAGGAATACCTAAGAATTTTTTTGCGTATTTTACGCCATCTTCGCCAAGCGGCGCTCCGTGAGTATCTGCCGTACCCTGTTTCGGGGAAGAATAACCTATAACCGATTTCAAAATAATAAGAGTCGGTTTGTCTGCGCATTTTTTTGCTTTTTCAACAAGTTTTAAAATCTGCGCAGGTTTGTACATATCTCCGCGAAGAACCTGCCAGCCATACGCTTCGTAGCGTTTTGCAATGTCTTCGTTAAAAGTAATATCCGTTGAACCATCAATCGAAATCTTGTTCATGTCGTAGAAAACAATAAGTTTTCCAAGCTTAAGATTGCCGGCAAGAGAGCATGCTTCCGAAGAAACGCCTTCCTCAAGACAACCTTCGCCTACAAGCGAATAAGTATAGTGATCGACAACCTTAAACTTTTCCGTATTGAACTGCGCCGCAAGCATAGATTCCGCAACCGCCATTCCGACAGCCATGGAAACGCCCTGTCCAAGAGGACCAGCTGTACATTCAACACCGTCCGTAATGCCATATTCAGGATGTCCGCAACAAACGCTTCTAACCTGGCGGAACGACTTTATATCTTCAAGGGAAATTTTGTATCCGCTCAAATGAAGAATCGAATACAAAAGCATTGAACCATGACCGGCAGAAAGAACAAATCTGTCTCTGTCTGCCCATTTAGAATCAGCAGGATTGTGCTTAAGGATTTCTCCGTAAAGGACTGCGGCTACCTCCGCCGCACCAAGAGGAGTTCCCGGATGTCCAGATTTTGCTTTCTGAATGGCATCCATCGACAAACTTCGTATAGAAGTCGCTACAGCATTAATCGCTTTCTCGTTCATCTTAAACCTCTAAGTTTTTTATATGAAGCCCAAAGAATTTAGTTCAAAGGACTTTCTAAAGACGTTTACCGGCTACGATAAATTTTTTATCGAATTCAGCAATTCCGTCTCACTTGCGTGCTGTTCAAGCAGTTTTTTAAAATCATTGTCATTAAAAATCTGCACAAGAGCTGAAAGGACTTTCAAATGCGTCTGCTGATTTGCAGTAAGAATTACAAACATCACAAAAACCTTGCGGTCATCAGGCGCATTCATATCAATAGGATTTTTTAAATATACAATACAAATTTTCTGAGCCTTTTCATCCTTTATTACTGGAATACGGGCATGCGGAAGCGCAATTCCGTTTCCGACAGCCGTGCTCATAATTTTTTCGCGGTCACATAACGATTTGTAAACAAGTTCAGAACTTATTTCACTGCCAAAGTCAATCTTGTCGGTTATTTTTTTATAGATTTCTTCCGGAGAAGAACCTTCAACATCTTTAAAAACTCCGCCTTTTCGTATAAGGTCTGCAAGATTAACAGCCATTTTTCACCTCTACTTTATAACTACAAACGCGTTCTTTGTTTCCCTAATCAAAACGTCCTTCAAATCATCTTCAACACATTCAAAATTAAGCTCCATCCCTTCAAAAGAAAGCGAAAGCTCATTCATATTTTGCGCAAAAGAAAGCGGCTCGTTTTCCTCTGTTTCAAGAATATGTGCAAGATGCGCATAAATTTGGGACAGAATAACAAGCGGCTGTTGCGGAAAAGCAGTAAGTTCCGCACCAGTCAAATCTATTGAATAGACAAGTTTATTAACTTTATAGAATAAATCTAAAAATTTATGTCTTAATCCGCCTATTTCAGAATCCGCAAAACGGTTGTAATCCTGCGAAATTATATCATGTCGGTTTTTCAAGTGCAATAACATTAACTTTCGCTGAACGTTAGAAATTCTGTAAGAATTCGGATAGATATTATTCATCAGAAGTTGCGCATCAAAAATCTGATTATAAAGCTGGTCGCGGATCGCCGCATCAACAATAAAAGGAGGAACATCTTCAAAAGTTTCCGCAACAGGCTGCAAAAGGCGTTCCTTTCCTTCAAAAACACATCCGGAACTGTTCCATTTTCCTACGGCCGGAACATCTTCGCCTTTACGCCAAAGTCTTGTTTCAACACCGAAAAGTTCAAATGAAACTTTATTCGTACGTTCAAACAATTCTTCAACCGAACCGCAATTATGCACACAAAGAGGATCCCGCGCATCCGTAAAAACCAAAGAAAGCTGCTCTTCTATAGAAGAAAGCGGTCCTGCAACATCAAAACTGTCCAAAAGCGCCTTTTCTAGAATTCCGTACCATTTTTCGCGGTCAATGTCTTCCTGCGTAACTTTTAATATTTCATCTTTTTTTCTCGGAATAAAATCCAGTTCAACAACACAGTTGTCCCAGTCAGAAACACGGCAAATAATCCTGTCCCCGGCAGAAAAACCGTCCTTTACAAGCATATCCACAGAAACCGCCGTAACATTCACAGACGGCGGCAGAACGTAATCAAGCGCGGCAAGATCTATTTTTTCATTGGCAGGATCCTGCGCCACATACTGAGGAGCATACTCATCCCCGTAAAGCGCATAATGGTCAAGCACAAAAGCACTGTCAAAACTTATAACTTTCTTTTCAAGAATATGTTTTTTGTACACAAACGATATGCTGCAAGAAAGAACATCAGGATCAACAAAAGGCATACAGCGATGCCCCACAATAAAAACACCTTTGTCAAGCTCTTTGCGCTCCGGCTTAAAACTGAAAATCCTATTTGTGAACACACATGCTCTTGTCGCGTAAAGTCCGCCTGGAAGCGAAAATACGTACGGATCACTTTCAAGATAGATTTTACACTCTTTTTCAGAAGCCTTTACTCCAAGCTTTGACAAAAAGAGCTCAAACTCTTTTTCTGTGAAAATGTCTGTATATGAGCGAATAAATTTCTGTATTAAAGTTTCCGCAGGGACTTTCATACTATTAAAGATACTGAATCCAAGAGAACAATTCAAATGAAATAGAAAAGCACATGATTTTTTTCACACTCAGCGGTGAAAACAAAAATCACTTCATCTTATATCATCTGCCTGCATATTAAGACGGGCAAGAATATTTTCTATCTGCGGACGCAAGATTCCGGCAACTTTTATAGTAAGCCTGCGCTTTCCGCTCTCTTTCAGTTCCCTTGTTACAAGAGAAACAAGATTTCCCTTTTCCACTGCAATTTCATCCACAAGCTTTGCAAGTTGGCCCGGAGTATCGTCCAGCGTAAGAATAACGCGAACGCCTTCCTCGCGCGCTCCGAACATATCCGTAAAAAGACCGAACAAATCGCTTTCAGTAACGATTCCAACAAGCAAATCACCGTTCATAACAGGAACACAACCTACACCGTTGTCAACCATTACGCGGGCAACGTTTTCAACAACTTCAGAATCAGGAACGGTAACAACGTTTTTTGTCATAGCCTTTTCAACAGTAATCTTTGAAAGAAGATAACCGATTTCAAACATATCAAGCGTAGTCGCATCTGAAGGAGCCGCTTTTGCCAGATCTTTCTTTGTAAGAATTCCGACAAGTTTGCAGTCTTTATCAACAACAGGAAGCTTTCCTATATTTTTTTTGTTCATCAGCGCTTTTGCCTCGGTAACAGAACATTCCGGCAATATTGTTACAGGATTTTTTGTCATTACATTTTTTATAAGCATAGAAACCTCCAAATAAAAGCACAAAAGGCGGACATTAAAAATTCCGCATCCGATAAAATATTATAACACAGAATATAAAAAAAAGATAAAAAGGTTTCTCAATTTATCTTCACATAAAAGCAGGACAAGAATAATTATGACAAATTGACATTATCTGATAAAGTGTCTAAAATAAAGCAATATTTGACATTTTGACAATTTTTGTCAAAATAAAAAAAAAGGAAACTACAATGAAAAAAATTATTATTTCACTTGCATTGATTTTTTCTGCGTTTTTCGCTTTTGCAGGCGGCGTAGAAAACAAAACAAACATGAGCACCGGATATTTGCGAAATCCAAGCCGCAACACAGAACACGAACGCCCGGAAGCTGCTTTCTACAACATCGCGGGAACAGGTTTTATGCCGAACGGACTTTTTGTAGAAGCAGGAAACCAGTTTGTTATTAAAGAATATAAAAACGAAGTTGCAACAAAAGGCTTGGAACCACTTTTAGCAGACGGAACTTCTTACAACGACGAAACTTTTGTTTATCTTTACCCGAACGCAGATATCGTTTACAAAATAAACAACTTTGCGTTTTTCGCAAACTTCGGCATTTACGCAGGTGGCGGAACTCTTGAATATTCAGAAGGAACAGCCATAACTTCAATGCTGTTCTTAGGAAAGGCAATTGCAAACCCAGCTCTTATGCAAGCAATGAAAAACATTGCCGACAACCATTCGCTCACAGTAAATTCAATAACTTACGGCGAACAGGTTGGTCTTTCCTACAATTTTGGCAATATCGTTTCCGTTTCTGCGGGCGTAAGATTTTTGGAAGCAACACAGACTTTAAGCTTGGAAAGCGACGGATTTTCAGCACTCGGCTCAACTTCAAACGAAGTAAGCTGCGATGCGGACGCATTCGGCGTAAGCCCGGTTTTCGGAATCCACGTAAAACCAATCGAAACATTGGATATTTCCGCACAGCTTCAGCTTAAAACAAAACTTGAATACGAAGTAAGCAATGTAGAAAATCCGGCTTTAGCCGCTTCAATAGGTATTACAGACGGAAAAAAATTCCGCACGGATTTACCGACTGCGCTCAACATCGGTGTAGGCTATCAAGTTATGGAACCGCTTTACGTTTCTTCAAGTTTTAACTACTACTTTAATAAATCTGCGGACTTAAACTCAATTTTAGGCGAAAATGACTATTCAGATTCTTTTGAAATTGCCGCTGGCGCAGACTACAAATTCAACGAAAAATGGCTTGCTTCTTTAGGCTTTGCTTACGGAAATCAAGGAACAAAAGACAATTCCAACAATATTTTCAATCCGGTTCTGGACAGTTTTCAAATTGGCTTTGGAGGAGAATTCAAACCTATTGAACAGCTTGCAATAACTCTCGGCGGAACTTACGTAAAATATTTCAACGACGACTACTATGTAAGCGGCACATACAAAACAGAACTCAGCAAAAAACTGTTTATGTTCAGCCTTGGAGTAACATACAAACCGTTCTAATCATAAAACAATTTAAAGGAGCAAAGCCTTGCCCCCTAGGCTCAAACCTGCGGTTTTCGCCCTACCCCATTCGCCTAGGGGAAATTCCCCTAAAACCCCTTTTTAGAAATACAACCTGAAAAAGTTTTCTTTTAAAATTTCGCGGGTTAAATCTTTCCGGACATCAAAAGCCGCTCCGTACACCCGCTCAATTTCCCTGCAGGAAGTAAATTTTTCATCTTTCAGACGCTGGAACGGCGCATCCGTTTCTAAAAGAATATTTTTCAGCGGAAGATTTTCCATGCAGGAAATAACTTTTTTATTTCCGTTCAAAATCTGTTTTCCATAGCTGAAAAACGCTTCCGGAAGTCTATAAAGTACAGAATGCGCCTCTTCAATTGGTCCCGAAAAAGAATGAAAAAGAATTGCGGGAATTTTTGCAAGCGTATTGATATCCATAAAAATATGGCTCATCGCTTTCCTGCAATGAACAATCAAAGGTTTCTGATATTTTGCCGCAAGTTCAACCTGGATGTGCCACGCTTCCTTCTGACGTTCAATATTCTGCTTTAGCTCATCAGTAAAAAAATCAAATCCCGCTTCTCCGACTGCATCCAATTCACCATTTTTTAAAAGATTTTCCAAAAAAACGGCATTTTCCACAACAGGATTCTGCGGATGCAGCCCGAACGATTTTAAAATATGAATTTTTTCAGACTTTTCAATACCGCTTTTTTCAAGTTCCAATTCCTGGTTATACCATTCTTCCACTGAATGAGCGCAAGTACATCCGTAATATTCAGTAAAATTTTCCAATTTCAAAACAACATTTTCACGTGTCAGGCATTCAATAAAATGAAAATGTGCATCACAAAAGCAAGATTTTTCTAACATCATCAAAAATAATACCGAAAATAAAAATGTAGAACAACAAGCACGTAAAACGCATAAAATGCAAATCAAGCGTGGGAGGAATATTTATGAAAAGTTATTCACTTAAAAGCCTTGGAAACAAAAACGACTATATGACAATCATCAGCGAAAAAGAAGACGGCTTTGTAATCCGCATTGTGCGCGATCAGGACGGCTACGAAGATATCAAAACAGATTTTTTAAGCAGAGAACTTTTTGAAAGCTGCATACGAACCGGCTACCTTACAGAAATTGAACCGGTCGCAGTTGCGGTTTCTGCATAGGAAAGTTTTGCCGCTTTCCGCTAAAAAGTCAAATTCTGATTTATTAAATCAATGGCTGCCGCAATTCTTTCGCTCTTATCCGGAACTTCTGGCAGCCAATTTATTTTTACGCCATTTTTTTCCATAAAGCGGAACCAAGTTTCCTGGCGCTTCGCAAACTGACGGATTGCAATAAAAAGTTTTTCGAACATCTCTTCTTTTGAAAGTTTATCCTGAAGAAAAAGCGAACAATAACGGTATTCAAGTCCAAGTTTTTCAAGGCGTTCCCAAGAAAAGCCGCTTTCATGCAGCGAAGCAACTTCCTCTATCATTCCGGAATCAAGGCGCTCTTCCAGTCTTTTTTTTATGTTTTCGCGGACTTTTTCGCGCGGAAGAGTTGTTCCCAAAACAAAAGGTTTAATATCCGGTCTTTTATACATTGATTTTTTCAATTCTTCCGCAATTTTTCCGTGAGTTCCATAATAAATTTCAATTCCGCGGATTATACGCTCGCGCTCAAGCAAATCATTTTTTGTGTGCAAGTCAGGCTTCAGTTCAAGATATATTTTTCCAAGTTCTTCCAAACTTTTCGATTCAAGTTCTTTTCTTATCTCCGGAAGTTCAGGAACATCAACCAAATCATAATTTCTAATCACTGCATCAAGATACATTCCGGTTCCGCCGACTATTACCGGAAGAACATTCCTGGAAATCAAATCGTCAAAAACCCGGTAAAAATCCTGCTGATAATGAAAAACGTTATATTCTTCATTCAAGGTTGCAATATCAATCAAGTGATAGGGAATTTTTTTTCCGTTCACTTCATATTCGTCCAAATCTTTTCCGGAGCCCAAATCCAAGCCTTTGTAAGTTTGTCTGGAATCCGCGGAAATAATTTCTCCGCCAAATTTATATGCAATCTGAACTCCGACTGAAGTTTTTCCGACCGCAGTCGGTCCTAAAAGAACAACGCAATTATATTTTTCCATAGAATATCCGTTTTAAATTACGCGGCAAAATGCGCATTTCAAGTATTCCGACTTTGGATATCCAAGCAAAACCGGATGATCCGGACCGGCACCGCGTTTTTCAAGAATCTGCACTTTTTTATGGCTGTCAGCAGCAGCGTGCATAAGCATATCGTAAAAATAATGAGAATCAAAAAAATACGAGCATGAGCAAGTTATTAAAATTCCGCCTTCATTTAAAAGCCGCATCGCACGCAAGTTTATTTCTTTATAACCTCCGTACGCTTTTTGAATTGTTTTTGCGCTTTTCGTGAACGCCGGCGGATCAAGAATAATAACATCGAATTTTTCACCCTCCGCCTCGTATTTTTTCAGAAGGGCAAAAACATCCGCGCATACGGCTTTCATAACTTTTTGAGCGCCGTTAAGTTCAATATTTTCACGAACCATCTGAACTGCTTCTTCCGAAATATCAACGGAAACAACTTCCTTTGCGCCTGCTTTTACCGCATTCAGACCGAACGCTCCGGTATGCGTAAACGTATCAAGAACTTTTTTTCCGCGGCAAAAAGATGCGGCCGCAGAGCGGTTGTATTTTTGGTCAAGAAAATATCCTGTTTTCTGACCGTTTACAATGTCAACTTTTATGCGGACTCCGTTTTCTACTATTACAATTTCTTTTTTACCGGATTTTCCAATCCAGCCGGCCGAAAGCGGAAGTCCTTCTTTTTCGCGGACACCTTCATCATCTTTTTCATAAATTGCATAAGGTTTGCACGCTTTTTTCAAGGCATCAAGAATTTCGTTGCGGTAAATATCAACTGCCATAGAAAGAAACTGAACAACAAGATACACATCTTTGTTTTCATCGCAGTAACGTTCGCAAATCAATCCTGGGAAAAAATCCGCATCGCTGAAAATCAGACGGTAAGAATCTTCTCCCGAATAATAAATGCGTCTTACATTAACTGCGTCAAAAACTCTTTTTTCCCAAAACGATTTTATATCTGCAAAAACTTTGTCCGCATGATCCGAAGAAATCAGTCTTACCGTAATTTTTGAATTGCGGTTTATTATTCCAGTTCCAAGAAAACCGCCCGCTTTTGAAAAAACTTCAACTCCGCTTCCATTCGGAACTTTTGAGTCTTCCAGAGAAGTCTGCTCCCATTCGTCAGTTTCATTTTTTCTGTACTTGATATGAGAAATTTCATTGTCAAAAACCCAAGGAAAACCCTGCTGAATTTCTTTTTCTTCTTTTGATTTTAAAAACACTCGTGAATAATTCATATTGAGAATTATACAAAATCAGAATAAAATAATAAATATGAAAAAATTATTTACTATATGCGCAGTTATTTATTTTTCTTCACTTTGCTTTGCCGCAGACAGACCGATAATCACTGATTTACAGGCAATTCCTGCGCGCGGAAACAAAATAATTCTAAGCTGGAAAAACCCGGAAAATCCGGAACCAAAAATTCAAAAACTTCTTGTTTTTAAAAGCCGCAAAGCAATAGGAACTTACACAGACATTCAAGATTCGGAACTTGTTTCTTCATTGAGCGCCGCGAACACAACCTATTCTGACACAGTAAAAAACTATACCGATTATTATTATGCGGTAATTGCCCAAGTAAACAACGGAAGATATGACATAATTTTGCCAAGCGTAAATGCAACTGTAAACGGAGCACACTTAAAACTTCCGGAAAAAAAGGAAAGCGCAAAAAAAACTGAATCCGCAAAAGAAAAACTTGTTCCGATAAACGGAAAAAGAGAAACTCCACTGCCATTTTTGGATTTAACGCAAAGCGCCGAAAAAAAACAAATAAAAATGAGCGACAAAGCAAAAGAAAGCGTCGCATCTCTTTCTAAAAATCCGGACGCAAATAAAAACAAAAGAATGGAACCTTATGTTTTTGAAGAAGATTTGATTTCTCCGGACGGCGGCGACGATTTTATCCTTTTTGAAATTTTAAGAACAACTTTTATTCAAAAAAAATACAAGGAATCAGCGGAAGAACTTTCCAAACTGTTGGGAACAAACAGAAGCGAATCCGTAACAAAGCGCGCTGTCTTTTACTTGGGAGAATCGTTCTATTACACAAAAGATTACGAAAATGCCGTGCGGACATTCCTTCTTGTTTACGACAATTATCCGATGCAAGCAAAAAAATGGATTGACGCAACTTTGGAAGAGCTGAACATTAAAGAGTAATCTAATAAATAGAGCGGACCAAATCTATAAAAGCGGGTGTTCGGCGGACTCCTAAATCTTCTGCCGTAAGCCCGATTTTTTGAGTTTCCACCGCGGCTTCCCCGTTTGCGTTTCCTTGCGGCGCAACATTTGCCGAAACTGTGCCTGCAACATTCTGACCATTTTCCAAAGCAGCATTGCTTTCCGCACTTTTAGGAAGACTTATCAGAACCAGTTCATCGCCGGTATTCACGCGGTCGTAAAAGCCTCGCGATTCAAGCAAACCTTCGCAGATTTCTTCGCCGGCAGTTAAAACTGTAAAAGAACCAAGAATATCAGAGTCTGAATAAGTTACACCGCTTCCAGAACTTGAAGTTTGAATTGAATTCTTTCGCACTACATCAAAAACAGAACCTTCCGCTATATTTTCAGAGCGACCCAAATCAGCAAGCAGAATTTTTCCGTCACGATTAATAATTTTTCCGCGAATAGGAAGATGATTCAGAATATCCTGTCTAAAACGTCTGAATACAGTTGAATAGCGGTTGTTTCCGGTTCCGTACACAGAATCTTCTATAACTTTAGAACCTGTACGCGCAGAATACATTGTATAATCAAGAGTTATATCACGCGCGCCCTCGTCAACAGAAATCATAATAAAGTAATCTTTTTTTTCTTTGCGGGCTTTTTGATAGGCATTTCCAAAACCAGTGACATCAGCAGAACTTGTTGAAACAGATGCAGTTGCAAGTCCACCAAAAATATCCGAAGCATACTCAGCCGCTATTCTGTTATTTTCAATATGATGCTGATTTATGTCGCCCGGAACATAATATATTCCGATTGACCAGCGCGTTTTATCAAGGTAAAAAGGCTCTACATTCCATTTTTTTGCAAGCGAATCCTGAAGCAAATCTTCATACGCTTCTATTTTATCGTTCAATTCTGTAAGTGATATTTTTCCGGTTGCATTTTCATCTTTTGTACTTTGAATAAAAAGCAGCTGCTCCAAATAAAGTTCATGCATTCCATTAAGTTCAAGAATATTTGCAAAAGCGCTTCTAGCTTCTTGATTTGCTGGCTCAATTTTAAGCGCGCGCTGATATTCGTAAATCGCACCTGCGCTGTCGTAACGGCGGGCATATTCCCTGGCCGTCTGAACGTGATAAAGCGACCAGTCTTTTCTGCGCTCATCTTCAAGCGCAATATTACGGTTTACTTCAAGTTCCAGCGCAGAACGCATAACTTCGTCCTGCGGAAAAATTTTCAAAGCATTCGTCCAAACAGAAATCGCTTCCAACGGCTTTTTTTGCGAATCAAGAGCGGCGCCTTTCAAATACCAGGCTGAAGAATTATTTCTGTTGCGGCCAATAATAAAATCGCAAAGAGAAATAACGTCATCGAATTCTTTTTGTTCGTAGCGGATTTTTGCCAAAAGCACATAGGCTTTTTCGTAGTTTCCATCTATTTGAACAGCAATTCTGCATTGCATTTCTGAGGTTTTTATATCGTTGTTCATTGCCGCAACAACGGCAGCAATATAATGAACTTCGGCTTCGTTTGAATACAGGGAAAGCGCCTGCTTTATGTATCTGCGCGAATTTTCAATTTTCCCCAACTGAGAAGAAACAACCGCAAGGCTGAGCAGCGCTTTTCGGTTTTCCGCCTGACGCTTCAACGCTTCTGAATATTGTCGTTCCGCCCCGGAAACACGTCCGTCAAACAAATCCAATTCCGCAAGTCCAAAGCGCGCGTCAACATCGTTCGGAGTTTTTTCTATTATTTTTTCAAATATATTGCGGGCGCTGCTGAATTGACCGAGCGCAATATAAGTCATTCCGCGAAGATTATTTATTGAATTATCATCCTTTGCATATTTTTCCGCTTCATCAAGTTGCGTTAAAACCAAATCAAATTCACCCAATTGATAAGAACATTGCGCAAGATTGAACCATGCATCCGAATAAACAGGATTTTTTTGAAGCGCTTCCATAAAATGCTGGCTTGCTTCATACCAATTTTCATTGTTCTTAGCTTCAAGCCCTTCTTCATAATACTGCGATGCTGTTTTTCCAGCGGAAAAAAACGGTACGTTGAAAAAAATAAATGTAAAAATTGCAAAAAAAAGCGTTTTATTCAGTTTTTTCATCAGATTCCACCTTTTCGTCTTTTTTGACTACTTTAATTGAATTGATTCTGTGCCCTTCCATATCCTGAACAATAAAGTCATATCCGTTCCACGAAGCTTTTTCAAATTTTACAGGAATTTTTCCGAATAAATCAAATACAAAGCCGCCCAATGAATCAAATTCTTCCGCAGGAAAAGCAGCTCCGATTGTTTCATTCAAATCATCAAGATCAACACGCGCATCGCAAAGCCATACATTTTTCCCGATTGAAAGTATATCTTCCCGCTCGTTGTCAAATTCATCCTGAATATCACCGACAATTTCTTCTATAATATCCTCCATTGTAATAATTCCGGCAATTCCACCATATTCATCGATAGCAATTGCAATATGACAATGTCTTCTTTTAAATTCGCGCAAAAGAGTGTCAATCCGTTTGCTTTCCGGCACAAAAAACGCCTTTCTTATAATATTCTGCAATTCAACAGGCGCTTTGCGGCGGAAACAGTAAATCAAATCTTTTACATAAAGAACGCCAATAACGTTATCAATTGATTCGCTGTAGACAGGAAATCTTGAATGTCCGCTTTCCGCAATTTTTTCAATAAGTTCATCAGCTGGAGTATCAACAGAAATAAAATCAACATCAATGCGCGGAACCATAACTTCCTTTACAGTTGTTTCGCTAAGCTCTTCAATGCCTTGAATCATATCCTGTTTTTCTTCGTTAATAACTTCCTGCTCTTCCTGGCTAAGTTCTTCATTTCCGAATGATGATTTTTGCTCTTTTTTCTTAAATAATTGAAAACTCATAATCTTACTCTTTTATTATAATTTCTTCTGCAAGTTCCGAAAGAACTTCTTCCTGCAATTTTAACATTTCGCAAACCGGAGGAACATTTTTTTCTATATGTTCTTCACCATGATCCATTCCGTTAAGATGCAAAATTCCGTGAATCAAAAGCCGCTTTAATTCTGTATTTTTATTTACATTAAAATATTCCGCATTTTTTGGCAGCGTATCAAGACTGATAACAATATCCCCGGCTTCAAACCAACTTCCTTCATCATCCTGATATTCTGCTCCGTTTTCAAAGGAAAGAACATCAGTGGGTGCATCAATTTTCCGATAATTTTTGTTCAGTTCACGCATAAATTCATCATTGCAGAAAAGAACAGAAATTTCTTCACCGTCGTAACCTATTTTATCCAAAGATTTTTGAACAAACGGTTCAACTAAAGAAATCCATTCAGGTTCGGAAATATTTTCTTGAACAGAAACAAAAATCCTATTAGCCATGCAATTCTTCCTCGCTTACAGTATGGTCTTTTTTAACCAGTTTTTTTTCAGAAGTTTTATCTGATTTTCCTGATTTTTTTTCTGAATCCACAAGTTTTTTTTCTGAAGTTTTATCTTTTTCAGATATTTTTTCTGTTTTTTTCTCAGAAGTTTTTACAGTTTCATCCGGATCTTTCTGATTCGGATATTTTATTCTGCCGTGATAATAGGCCGCAAGAATTTTTACAAAAACTGCCTTTATTTTTTTCAAATCGCCAAAAGTCAGAGCACAATTATCCAACTGTCCATGCTCCATTTTTCCTTTTATAAGAGTATCGATAAATTTATCAAGCCGCTCTTCTGTAGGATTATCCATACTTTTACAAGCCGCTTCAACAGTATCGGCAAGCATCACAACCCCCGACTCTTTGGAAACCGGCGGAATTCCAGGATACATATAATCCGCAACATTTATGTTAGGATCCTGTTCCTTTGCTTTTTCATAAAAATATGCAATAACACTGTTTCCGTGATGCTGTTCAATAATATCAACAACCTGCTGAGGAAAATGAAGTTGGCGCGCTTTTTCAACGCCTTTTCGCACATGGCTTCTTATTAAAGTTGCAGCCAAGTTCGGTTTCATTTCATTAAGTTTGTGCTGGCCGTCCATATCATTTTCCGTAAAATATTCGCTCTGATCCATTTTTCCGATATCATGATAAAAAGCGGCAACGCGGGCTAAAAGAGAATTTGCTCCGATTTCGCGGCACGCACTTTCCGAAAGCTGCGCGACCATCTGCGAATGCTGATAAGTTCCTGACGCCGTAAGAAGAAGTTTCCGCATAAGAGCATTATTAGAATCGCTTAAATCCATAAGTCGGAAAACAGAAGCGGTATTCAGCAAAAGTTCTATCGGCGTAATAAGTCCAAGCGCAAGAACTCCGGAAAGGAAGCCGTTAAGAGCAACAAGTCCTATGACAACTGGAAGTTCCATTATGCTGTAATTAAAAATCACCGCAAGAAGAATAATCATAACCGCATTTATCACGGCAAGCAAAAGCGCAACAAACATCATATCAATTCGTTTTTCGATTTTGCGCACAATCGTTGAACTTGCAAGGCAGGAAGCAAGCGTAAACAAAAACGGCACCGCTTCGTAGCCGCTGGCATTAAAAACAGCAAACGCAAATACAAAAGAACAGAAAATCGCGCTCAGCTGACCGTAAAGAACCGCAACTATCAAAACAAACAAAGAAGCGGGAATTATTGTTGCAATATCAAAAGGAGAAGAAAGGAACGGAACTTTTGAACAAAAAGCAACCGCTGCATATACAAGCAAAAAGCAGACTGTCTGAAAAACAAGTTCCCTAAGATGAATTTCCCGATTGAACGGCGCAAAAGTAAACAAAATAAACCACATTGTAACAAGAAGCGCAAGATAAAGTTCAGAATCGGCAAATGCGCGGGAATCCATATAATGCGGAGATTCCGCCATTTTTTGAAGTTTCGAGTAACCTTCTTCCGTAATAGGAAAGCCTTTCCGTATGATTTTTTCACCTTCTTCAACAAAAACCGGATTCATTTCATCGGCAGAAATAGATTTAGGAGCAACAATAGTCCTGTCGGCAATCTGACCAATTTCAAAATCTTCCATTCTGTATGAAAACACAGTCTGAGACATTGCTACATTGAAAAAATTTTCAACAGAAACAGCGGCAAAACCAAGAATCACCAAAAGCAAAACCGGCCAATGAGCTTTTACAAAAGATTTAAAATCGCTTAAAACATTTAAAAGCGATTCATTAATAGCTTTAGAATTCGTTTTGTTCATTTTCGTAAGCCTTCACAATTTTTTTTACAAGAGGATTTCTTACAACATCTTCTGCGTTCAGACGACAGATTGAAAGACCTTCAATTCCTTCAAGCAAAGAAACAGCATGAATCAAGCCGGAAGGAACTTTTTTGGGCAAATCAATTTGAGTTGTGTCTCCTGTAATAAAAAGTTTTGAATTTTCTCCCATTCTAGTAAGGAACATTTTCATCTGCTCCTTTGTAGTATTCTGCGCCTCATCCAGAATTACAACACTGTTGCTCAGCGTTCTTCCGCGCATATATGCAAGCGGCGCAGTTTCTATTATTTCAGATTCGACAAGCCGTTTTATAGTTTCCTTAGGAAGAATCATTTCCATTGAATCATAAAGCGGCCGCAAATACGGATTAATTTTTTCTTCAAGATTTCCAGGCAAAAAACCAAGACTTTCGCCGGCTTCCACAACCGGACGCGTTATTACAAAACGTGTTACTTTATGCGAAAGCAAAAGCCGCAACGCTTCCGCTACCGCAAGAAAAGTCTTTCCGGAGCCGGCAGCGCCAACACAGAAAACCATATCATTTTTTCGCATAGCCTGAATATAATCGGCCTGATTTTGAGTATGCGGATAAACTTTTCGTATGCTTCCGGGTACAACAATAGAAGTTGAATTCATATCAGCACGCTTATCTATATTTAAAACCGAAGTAATAATATCCCTGCTGTTTTTTTCGCCGTCGCCAAGCTCATCTATAATTCTGTCGATTATAAAACGAAATTCCTCGCGCAAAGAATTATCTTCAGTATTCACAGAAAGTTCGTTTCCGCGCGTAAAAACAGGAATTCCAAGATGTTCCTCTATGAGCTTTAAATTATTGTCGTTTGTGCCGCAGACATTTGCAAGCAAATCAACATCAGGCACAACAATCGTATATTCAGTATCCACTTCTTTCCATTGTAAAACATCAGTTATAAATTTACAACTGACCAATCAGTATTTGCAAGCAAGTATTATTGCAACTTCCACTCGCCGTAATCATCGATAATTTCAGTCTTCATTGCAGCCATAGGCCGCCAAGTAATATTTATTGTTATATAAGGACTGAAATCGTAATAAGATTTTGAATCTTCAGTTTTCAGTTTAGGTTCAATTTTAAATGTAGTATTAAAATCCCAGTCATGAAGTTCATGGGTAAGCGAAAAATTCAAACTCTTAAGTTTAAATCCGGAATTTTTCCTGCGTTCCTCATCATCAAATCTGAACGAATCTATCAAATCAAGAAGCGGATTTGTTTCGCCGGAAAGACCGATTTCATTTCCGAAATAGCGGTAAATTACAGAATTTTTTGAAGAAGCGGAAAAAGAAAACTGAACAAATTCATTAATCTTAAATGAAAGTGACGGCGCAAAAGTAAAATAACTGTTTGTTGGCCGGATCAAATCCGCAACTATGCTCGTAGAAAGTCCAAATCCCATAGAAACGCGATTTTTCCAGGTATAAATTGTTTTTGTACTTGGATTGTAACTGAACGAAAAGCTGTATGGCAAAAATTCTTTATCATCATTTTGCTCCCAACCTTTAGGAATTCCGCTGTCAGGATCATAATCCATTTTATAACCGTAAGTGTATGACATCTGATAAGACAAATTTAAATTCATCCAGCTGAACGAAAGTTTCATTGAATCGTGATAATATTCGTCCATATTGTAATTGTAACTTTCAGAAAAACTCATCTGACTTCCAAGCACTTTTCCGGAAACAGTAATACTTTGCTTAAACGGCTGGCGAACCCACTCTGCATTATCGTCTGTTCCTGATTTTTTCACACCGGTTTCAAACGCAAGAGTTGTAAACGGAAAGCCAAATCTTGTTGTCGCATAATAATTTTCTGCAAGCGGTTTAAGCGTTGTAGAAAGCGTAAGACTTTGCGAAAATTTTGAATCCATCTGATTTGTTGCAAACGTAAAATCAAGAGCGTTCGTCGTAATGCTCTCTTCGTCGCTCCAATTAACAAAATGGTATTTCCATTCCGGATCATCCTCATCTTTGTCGTATTCATCGGCAAGAAATTCTGTGCGCACAAGTTTTATAGAAGATCTCCAAGTTATGCCCGTATCTTTAATCGGCTTTATATAAGCAAACGGCCTTAATGAAACAGAATTTGTCTGCGTAAGATCTTTTTTTTCCGCAGCGTAATCCGTTTTTTTCAGCGAAATTGCCTGATCTTCAGTATACCAGTCCGTTTCCGTTCCATCATTTTTATGAATATAAGGATGCTTTTGCCACACCGGATTGAACGTATTAGAATTGCTTACAGTAAAAAAATTTCCGCCGTAAGAAAAATTGTTATCAAGAGTTACAGGAAGCTTAAAAGTATACATTGAAGATTTTATTTCGTTCCATTTAAAATCATCCGGACCATTCGTCAATCCTTCAGAAGAATAAGAAAGCTGCGTTGTAAGATTTGGCTTTATCGAATACTTCATCGAATAAGAAATTCCAGGAATTGATTCCACTGAAGAAGATGTTCCTGCCAAGTTAGGAAATGAAGAATCAGGAAGAATTTTTTCTGTCTGCTGTTCATCCTGTGCTTCAACTTCAGATTTTGAAACACTTTCCGCATTTTCAGTCTTTTCAGTAGTCAAATTTTTCTGCTTTTCTTTTTCGGAAGCAGTTAAAAATTCTTCAGGCAAAGAAAGCGCCGTTGCAAACTTAACGTCATTTTTTTTATTTGAAATCGTTTTTTTCGCAGAAGAAATATCTATCAACGTTCCGCTTATAGAGCCGCTGAATGTTGCGGGCGTTACAGTTGAAGGATAATAAAACTTACGCTGTGGAGTAAATTTTTTCCATTCGTTATTGTCAGTTTCGTTCAAATCCGAATTTTTAAGCTCATCTTCTTTTATTGACATTGAAGAAAATGCAACCGCAGAATTCAAATTTAATGAAAGAGAATTTACGTAAGGTTTTACAAAATTCGGAAGAGGAACTGAATAAGAACTGTTCAATGTCCACGTAAATGAAGAAACTTCATTTGTAGTATCATCCTCTTCATTATTCTGCGAATCAATAAGATAGCTTATCCAATCCATAGTTTCCGAGCGGTTATAATTAAAATCATCATAAAAAAACGGGTCGGAATAAACAGGAAGCGAAATATTCAGAGAAAACGGCTTTACCATAGACATTTTAAAACTTCCTGAATAGCGGAACGGAAGTTCAAATCCCAAAAGATTGGATTTATCCATAACCTTTTTGCCGGACGGCGCATAAGGAACGTAATCTCCATAGTTTGTCTGAAAAACCGTATTTGAAAAACCGAGATTCGCATTTATTTCAAGATTTGTAATATAGTTGTTAGGTTTAAAAACTCCGTCAAGTCCAACCATATATCCCATATTCGAATAATAGTCGCCCATTATCTTAAAATAATTTGAAGTGTTGCCAGAATAGTCTTTGTCAAGATTGTGAAGAACCAACCCTTCAAGTTTCTGCTCTTTTAGTGATGACGGTTTTACAAAATTGAACAAAGCCTTTATTTTTTCTGAACTGTCACTGTCTTCTGATGAAGAATTTGTTGTTGTATCAAGAGGTTTTCTTCCATATAAATAAGTCGTAGTCTGAACATAATAACCGTTGCGCTTGTCATAACCGAAAACTGGATTAAAAATAAGTTCATCTTTCGGATAATAAAATGCAGGAAGATAAAAAACCGGAACCGGACCGACAAAAAGTCTTGCATTTAAAAAAGCAAATTCTCCGCCAGGCAAAAGCCATATTCTGCTGGCCTTAATTCTCCAGTGCGGATCTTCATCATCGCAAAAAGTTAATTCTCCGTTCTTAAAAGTTATTGTATTCGATTCGCTACGTCCGAAAATATCGCTTGCAACAATCAAAGTTGAACCGGCCGGCAGATTAATTGCATCAGACTGAACCTGAACAACACGCCCGTCGTCGAAAATTCCTTCAAGAGTTGCCGTATTGAACATAAGCGAACTTGCGGAAACCGTCTGACTTCCCGCACTTTCCGTTGTCTGCTCAAGTTCAACGTTTCCGTCGGCATACATCATTTCGGTTGTTCTGTCGTAGCGGATTGAATCCGCACTTATTACATTTTTCGCACTTCCGCGCGACACGCTGACCTTTACGTTTCCGCTAAGAATAATAACATCATTCCCGGTTTCTTTGTCTTTTTCGTATTTTGTAGCACGCGCGTTGTCTATACTGATTGTAGTCCGCTCTGTTTTTTGCTCTCCGTCATTTTTTTGCGCAGCTTCCTCACTCTGCGTTTTATTTTCAGAAACAGAATCTGTTTTTATTTCTGTAACTTCAGACTTTTCTTCAATTTCCCCTTTTTTTTCAGATTTATCGCTGTCTTCAGAATTTTTATTTTCCGATTCCGCCAAAACTTCAGTTTTTATAGAATTTTCATTATGAATTTCAGATTTTTCTTCCGCAAACAAAAGTCCGCTGAAAAAAATCAAACTGAGAAATAATATTTTTTTGACTCTGTAAAAACTTTTTTTCATATCATTCAGATCTGCTGTTATTTTTTTCCGGAAAGCATTTCTTTTATAAACTGACCGGTATAACTTGCATTTACGCGCGCAACTTCTTCCGGAGTTCCTGTTGCAATTATATTTCCGCCTCTAAAACCGCCTTCCGGTCCCAAATCAATTATATAATCAGCCTGACATATTACATCAAGATTATGTTCAATCATAATAACAGAATTTCCCTGATTAACAAGACGCTGAATAACGCTCATAAGCTGTTTTACATCTGCAAAATGCAAACCGGTTGTAGGCTCATCCATAATGTACAAAGTTTTTCCCGTAGAAACGCGGGCCAGTTCATTCGCAAGTTTTACTCGCTGTGCTTCACCGCCGGAAAGTGTAAGCGCACTTTGTCCAAGCTGAATATAGCCCAGCCCTACAGATTTTAACGTTTCAAGCTTTCGTGAAATATGCGGAATTGAAACAAAAAAATCACAAGCCTCTTCTATTGTCATATTCAGAATATCGTTAATGTTTTTGCCTTTGTACAAAACGCTTAAAGTTTCTTTATTAAAACGTTTTCCGCCGCATACATCGCAAGTTATAAAAACGTCCGGCAAAAAGTTCATTTCTATTGTTATAGTTCCGCTTCCCTGACAATTTTCGCAACGTCCGCCCTTCACGTTAAAACTGAATCTTCCTTTTGAATAGCCGTTTGCTTTTGCTTCCGGAGTTTCTGCAAAAAGGTCGCGTATGCTGTCAAAGACTCCCACATAAGTTGCAGGATTGCTTCTTGGAGTGCGGCCGATAGGACTTTGATCAATATTTATAACTTTATCAATATGACTTGTTCCGTGAATTTCTTTATATGAACCCACCGGATAAGAAGTTCTCATTATTTTGTTTGAAAGGAGCGGATAAAGGACATCGCTCATCAACGTTGATTTTCCTGAACCGGAAACACCCGTTATGCAAGTGAATGTGCCAAGCGGAATTTCAACAGAAACATTCTTCAAATTATGTTCCGTAACACCAGAAAGCACAAGTTTATGTCCGTTTCCTTTTCTTCGCTCGGAAGGAATATCCATACGCAAAGTTCCGGCAAGATACTGTCCGGTTTTACTTTCCTTGACTTTCATAACTTCTTCCGGAGTTCCTGCGGCAACAATGCGACCGCCATGAATTCCCGCTCCAGGACCAATATCAACAAGGAAATCTGCGGTCCGCAAAGTTTGCTCGTCATGTTCGACAACAACAACCGTATTGCCCTGATCCCGCAAATAAGTCAACGTGTCTATAAGCCGCTGGTTGTCCCGCTGATGCAAACCTATGGATGGTTCATCAAGAATATACATAACTCCTGTCAGAGCAGAACCAATCTGCGTTGCAAGCCTAATCCGCTGAGCTTCTCCGCCGGATAAAGTTTCCGCCGCCCGTTCCAATGTCAAATAATCAAGTCCGACATCTTTTAAAAATTTCAAGCGCGAACGGATTTCCTTTAAAACTTGGAGCGCAATTTTTTCTTCATTTTCAGAAAGTTTAAGATTATCAAAAAAATCAATCGTTTCCTTCACAGAAAGACAACAAAGCTGCCATATATTTTTTCCGCCAAGCGTAACTCCAAGCGCTTCCGGGCGCAAACGCTGACCTTTACAACTTGAACATTCGGAAACAGACATGAATTTTTCTTCAATCCGTTCCCTCTGAGCCTGCCCCCAGGCTTCCGCATGACGACGCCTCATATCAGAAAGAATTCCCAGCCAAGGCCGGTTATACTCGCTGTAGCCTTCCCCGCTCTGCTTTTTGTAAATCCAGTGTATTTTCCTGTTTTCGTCACCATTCAACAAGTAGTCGTACTGCTCTTCCGTAAGCTGATTTAGCGGTGTGTCCAGGCTGAATCCGCCCGCTTCTGCAACTGCGCTGAACATAGAATAATTCCACTCGCTTTCCGGATTGTAAAAAGCAAGTCCGCCCTCATTGAAACTTTTATTATGGTCCGGAATTATCTTATCGATATCCCATTCCATTTTCTGTCCAAGACCTGTACATTCCGGGCAAGCCCCAAAAGGATTATTGAATGAAAAAAGCCGCGGTTGAAGTTCGGGAATAGAAATTCCGCAGTCAGGACAAGAATTCTTCTGACTGAAAAAAACTTCAACATCTTTATCTTCCACACGCTTTGTAACAACAATAATTCCGTTCGCACTTTCAAGAGCGGTTTCCACGGAATCCGCAACACGCTTTCTGGAATCCGGTCCAACAACAATTCTGTCAACAACAATTTCTATTGTATGCTTTTTCTGCTTGTCAAGTTTTATCGGATCATCAAGACTTGCCATAACACCATCAATGCGCGCGCGGATAAATCCGGACTTTTTTGCATCCTCAATAATTTTCGCGTGCTCACCTTTTTTCCCTCTTATTACAGGAGCAAGAACTTGAATTTTAGTTCCTTCAGGCCAAGCCATAACCGAATCAATTATCTGATCCACAGACTGTTCTTTAATTTCTCTTCCGCACTTAGGACAATGAGGATGACCGGCGCGCGCAAATAAAAGTCTGTAATAATCATAAATTTCAGTAATCGTTCCAACTGTAGAACGAGGATTTTTATTCGTGGATTTCTGTTCAATAGAAATTGCAGGGGAAAGACCTTCTATCAAATCGACATCAGGCTTGTCCATGCTTCCCAAAAACTGACGGGCATAAGAAGAAAGACTTTCCATATAGCGGCGCTGCCCTTCCGCAAAAAGAGTGTCAAACGCAAGTGAACTCTTACCGGAACCGGAAAGCCCTGAAATTACAACAAGTTTGTTCCGCGGAATATCCAAATCAATATTTTTAAGATTATGTTCTCTCGCTCCGCGAATTATTATTTTATCATTACTAAACATCGCCACAATATCACGAGTATAGCACTATAACTTTTTTTTTTCTATATAATCGTCGCGTACAGAAAAGCGCATTTCCAACTTCAAAAATTCAAAATGAATCAATAACACGAAGCAACGATTTTCTTGCGCTAAAAAATCCGGATAAAAAGTGATTTCCAGACGCACAAGCAATATATTATTGTAATAAAATTACCCACGTGATATTATAAAATAATATTTTTTATTGAAGGTAAGTTATGGCTGACGAAAAATTACAGACAATCAGGCACAGTTGCGCTCACGTTATGGCAGAAGCGATTCTTAAGCTGTTTCCTGGAACTAAAATTGCGATTGGACCGGCGATTGAAAACGGTTTTTACTATGATTTTGATTTTCCGAAAGACACTAAATTTACCGAAGAAAACTTTGGTGCGGTAGAAAAAGAAATGCGCAAAATCATTGCAGGAAACCACGATTTTGTACAAAAGGAAGTTTCAAAAGAAGAAGCACTGAAACTTTTTTCCGACCAGCCTTACAAAATTGAACTTATAAACGATTTACCGGAAGGCGAAACCATCACAACTTATGAACAGGACGGATTCCTGGACTTATGCCGCGGACCGCACGTAAAAAACACAAAAGAAATAAACGGACAGGCATTCAAATTGAACAAAATTGCAGGTGCTTACTGGCGTGGCGACTCAGACAAACCTATGCTTACCCGCATCTATGCGCTTTGCTTTGAAAAACCGAACGACTTAAAAGATTATCTTGCAATGCTTGCAGAAGCGGAAAAACGCGACCACAGAAAACTTGGCGTTGAAATGGATTTGTTCCACTTGGAAAGCGAAGATCCGGGGCAGATTTTCTGGCATCCGAACGGATGGACAATTTATACTGTAATTCAAGATTACATGCGGAAAATGGTCCGCCGCGACGGTTATCAGGAAGTAAACACACCAGCAATAATGCCGCGCAGTTTGTGGGAAAAATCCGGACATTGGGGACATTATCAAAAAAATATGTTCATAACAGAATCCGAAAAACGTCTTTTTGCAATAAAACCGATGAACTGTCCTGGTGCAATTCAGATTTTTAAGAGCAAATTGCGTTCATACAAAGATTTGCCATTGCGCCTTGCAGAGTTCGGACACGACGTACGTAACGAACCTTCAGGAACTTTGCACGGAATCATGCGCGTCCGCGGATTTGTTCAGGATGACGGACATATTCTTTGTACGGAAGAACAAATCGGAAGCGAAGTTACAAAATTCTGCGCACTTCTTAAAAAGGTTTATAAAGATTTCGGCTTCAATGAACTGGTTGTAAAATTTTCAACAATGCCAGAAGATCATGTAGGAGACCTTGAAACTTGGCAGCGTGCGGAAAAAGATTTGTCCGATGCTTGCCACGCCGCAGGTCTTGAATATGAAATCCAACCGGGAGAAGGCGCTTTCTACGGACCAAAACTTGAATTCAAACTTTTCGATTGCCTAGGACGCGAATGGCAGTGCGGAACAATACAGGTCGACTTCCAGCTTCCGAGCGCAGAACGGCTTGATGCAACCTATATCGGTTCAGACAACCAGAAGCATCATCCGGTTATGCTTCACCGGGCGATTCTTGGATCAATGGAACGTTTCATCGGAATTATTATCGAAAACTTTGCAGGCGCATTCCCTACTTGGCTTGCATTCGAACAGGCTGCAGTCGTTCCTGTTTCAAACGCCTTTGACGATTATGCAAAAGAACTTAACGATATCCTTCTTCAGAATGACATCCGTTCCGCAGCTTACATAAATGACGATAATATGCGACAGAAAATCAAGATGATTACAAAGGAACACAAAACTCCTTATATTCTTGTTGTCGGTGAGCAGGAAAAAGAAAACAGAACTGTTACTGTAAGATTCAGACAGTCAAGCGGTCTTGAACAGAAAACAATGAAAATTGAAGAATTCATTGCTTATGTTAAAGACAAAGTTGAAAATCATACAATGGGAATTTAATAATGAAGATTTCCGCAAATTTTCACATTTTTGCAATTCGCAGAAAATCCGTGTGATTTGCGGAAATTTTACAACTTTCAAGAAATTCTATGGACGACAACGAATATTATAAAATAATGAGAGATCAATATTCTCACCGTTTTGCAGTTAAAAAAAACAAGAACTTTTCATTTAAAAAATGGTCTGCACAGCAGGGTCGCGAAGATGCGGAAATGCTTCTAGAAAAAGAAACTGACTGGAAAGCGGACAAAAATTTTGACGAGCATAACGAAAAAAAATAATTTTTTTTACAAAAACAAGACTTTTACTATTGATTCTTTTTCCATTCTTTGATATATTTGTAAATACGCAACGGGATGTAGCGCAGCTGGTAGCGCGTCTGGTTTGGGACCAGGATGTCGCAGGTTCAAATCCTGTCATCCCGACTAAACCTTGATTTTTCAAGGACTTTGACAAATGTTGTTTCTCACAAAAACTGTCATTCAGGTAACTAAAGTGATAGTTTTTTGTATTTAACAAAGTTTACTGCGAAATCATATCATTTGTCAATCTTTTTTTATTTTCTCTGTGATACTATTTTTTTATGAGTTTTGCAGAAAATTTAAGAAATGAACTGATTTACAATGACATAAAAATAAAAGAACTTTCGTTCAGAACAAAAATTCCTTACACAACCCTTCTGTCTTATATGAACGATAAAAAATCTTTGCCAAATGTAGAAGCTGGCGTTAGAATTGCAAAAGTTCTTAATGTTTCTGTTGAATATTTGGTAACAGGAACTGAGCCAAACACTGCGCTTCGTTCAGAAGATTTTTACGCCATTTTTGAAAAAATCTCAAATCACTTGAAAGAAATCATTTCGTTTATTCCAAGAAATAAATAGCCCTATTTAAAAGTGCAAAACAAACCTAAATGTTGCGTTGCACTTTTTATTTAAATTATTTTTTGGAGGTACATTCTATGAATGTAAAAATTTTAGAAAAAAACGGAAAGTGGTTTTATTGTTTTTTGAACGACAGTAAAAAATCTATGCGTGTTTGTCGCGGTTGCAAAACAAAAAAGGAAGCAGAAGAATTTGTTTCAAAATTAAAGTTTACAAAATCATCGCCCTATTTGATTAAAAATATTGCAAAAGATATGTTTGTAAAAAATTCTTTACATCTTGAACGACTTTATCAGCTTGGAAAACGTTTTAGCGAAAATACTGTTGAGCAAAAAAAACATTTTATAGATTTAATCGTAAAAGATTTTGGAAACGAAGAAATTAATAAATTGAATTTTGCAAAAGTTCAAAAAATGTTGTTAGAAGATTCTCATTCTTCTTCTTGGAAAAATATGTATCTTGAAGTTTTCTTCTGCATTTATGATGAAACAATCTATAAATGTCCGAAAGCTGTTCCGCGTCCTTGCTTTCAGCATTTTATAAGAAGATCGAAAAAATGCAATGTTTTCACGGAAGAAGAATTACGTTTTCTTTTCAAGCCAGAAATATGGCGAACTTATGATATTTTCTTATTTTTCTTTACAACATTTTCTTGTGGACTTCGTTTAGGTGAAACACGAGCTCTAAAAGTAAAGCAGATTCTTTTTGAACAAAAAACTTTAGTTGTTGACGGATTTTGCAAACGTAACGGCGAAAGAACTAATTATTGTAAAAAAGGAACGCCAGAAAATCCAAAAACAAGAGTTGTGCCTATTCCAACAGAAACTTTGCAACTTTTAAGCGACTATATTAAAAAAAATCATTTATTTTCTGAAGATTTTGTTTTTATGAAAGATGATAAACCGTTTCGTGGCGAATATGTACGAAAATGGTTTTACAGAGCAATGAAAGAAGCAGGTATTGAACGCGGCGACAAAAGACTTGTTCCACATTCCTTACGTTTTAACTTTGTAACAAAATTAAGACAGGAACTTCCGTTGGAATCTGTTCAAAAAATGGTTGGGCACACAAGCGGTGAAATGACTGAGTATTACACAAGATTTGGTCTTAAAGAACTTATTGCAAGGTTAGATGATAGCCGAGATGCAATAGAAAAACTTTTTAGTTAGAAAAATAAAAGCGATTGCACATTGCTGCAGTCGCTTTTATTAGTGCAACGCAACCTTTAGGTTGAATCCCGAAAAGTGCAACGTTGCACTTTTTAACTTTCACAAAAAAGCATAGTGTTGCATCAATTTGCAACCTTTATAGAAATAAGACAAAACAAATGATTATTTTCCCAGCACAGAAGAAATTATCAGCGAACTTATTGTAACGCCTTTTTCTTTGGCCAGCTGCTTTATTGCTTCCCTTTCGTCCGGTTGGCAAGACACCTGAAATAATACTCTTTGAGTCCCTTTGTTGTTCTTGCCTTTGCCCCGCTCCTTTGAACGTGGCTTTCTAGTTTTTGTTTCTTCCATTTTTATTTCCTTTGATTACAAAATAAACAATCAGTCCGATGATAATTCCCGAAATAATACATTTGATTAAAAACACCATATATCTTATAATGAACAAGTAAACCGCCGTTACTGGTCTGTAACGGACAGTTGCAAGTTTTAGAACTTTTGTTCAAGCCATTTGCAGATTAAGTAAACCAATACACCGCTTATGACTTGAACAATTATTTCTATTGCCCACTCATTCATTTATTCCCCCTATTACATTAAGTTCTCTCTCTATGATTTTATAATATAGCATATTTTCTTTTTTGTCAATACTTTTATGATAAAAAAGCCTGATATCCCTAGTTAGAAATATCAGGCTTAGTGTTCAAGCATTTTGTTTATTTATTGGCTTCGTTGTAAAACTTTACACATTCTATAATGAACCGACTTTTAGGTTGATTTCTGAAAAGTGCAACGTTGCACTTTTTAACTTTTTTATAAAAAAAATTCTGTAAACCAGCCGTTCTTTATAGGTTTGTTTTAGCAAACATTTTATTCTTAATCCTTCAAAATCTATTGACAAAATAACACATATCGTTATATATTATATAGTAGTTACGGAGGTTACTTATGGGTAAAAAACATAAGGGACGGGCAAAAAAAAGCAGTCTTAAAAAGACTGCTTCGGCAATACTGGAAGTAATAAAACTTTTAGGACAGTTGATACTTCTAGTATTAGAAATCCTGGACTTGCTTAAATAGCAAGCTGGCAGCAGGAAAACTCCTGCTGCTTTCTAGGATAGCCTTTTTATAAACGGAGGTCAAGCATGACAACAGTTTTAAGAATTGTACTTATAATTCTTCTTTCTATTTCAATTATCTTAACGCTGATAAAACTTTTTAAAAACAAGTAGGTGATAAAATGACAACAAAAGAAGTGTCTGAAAAATACGGAGTATGCATTGCCTCCGTTGCGCGCTGGGCAAAAAATAACGGTGTTCAGAGGGGAGAGCCTGTAAACGGAATTATGCCGTTCGACTGGACCGAAGATGACTGCCGACGATTTGAGCAACGACCTGGAAAAGGTTGGAAAAAAGGCGTTCCAAGAAAAAAGGAATAGTCTGATTTTTCCAATTTCAATTGTTCCGCCTGTTTCTTGCAGGCGGATTTTTTTTATCAAGGATTTTCCCGAAAAGTGCAACGTTGCACTTTTTAACTTTTTTGAAAAAAAATTTTCTAAACTAAAACTTCTTTTGTTGTTCTGTCGATGAATTCAATTTTCAAGTCGCAATCCAACGCATCGGCGATTTTCTTCAGGTCGCTTGTTTTCATATCGTTTCTGTAAAGTTTATTGAAAAGGTTCTGTTTTGAGTTTCCGAGTTTTACAGAAAGTTCGGCAACATTTGTATTTCGTTTTATACATAAAATTTTTATCATTTCTGCTATATTCATAGTTAAATATTAAACTAAAAGATATAAAAAGACAATAAAAAATATAAAACATTTAATAAAATAGTTTAATAAATACTTGATAAATTAAACTATTAAATTTAATATGTAAACATCAAGAGCGGAAACGTTAAGGAGGTGATAGAAATGACAAGATTTGAAAAGTTCCTGCTGATAGTTGGTTTGCTAGCCGACATCGCAACTATCGCAGGATTCATCCTAGCCCTGCTTAGATAGCAGGTAATCGGAAGGCTTAAAAACCTTCCGATTTGTAGAATAATTTATAATTCAAGGAGTGTCAAATGTCTAAGTTTGAAAAAATGATAGCCGTACTGATAATAATTTCTCTTGTATTCTCTGCAGCAACTTTTGTTTTACTTTTACTCAAATAGATTTATTCTTCCGCCTGTTTCTTGCAGGCGGATTTTTTTTATCAAGGATTTTTCCGAAAAGTGCAACGTTGCACTTTTTAACTTTCACAAAAAAGCATATTGTTGCATCAATTTGCAACCTTTATAGAAATAAGACAAAACAAATGATTATTTTCCCAGCACAGAAGAAATTATCAGCGAACTTATTGTAACGCCTTTTTCTTTGGCCAGCTGCTTTATTGCTTCCCTTTCGTCCGGTTGGCAAGACACCTGAAATAATACTCTTTGAGTCCCTTTGTTGTTCTTGCCTTTGCCCCGCTCTTTTGAACGTGGCTTTCTAGTTTTTGTTTCTTCCATTTTTATTAATCCTTATTTTACAATAAATGCAATTATTAAAATTATAATTGCAACAGTTTTTATTGAAAGTGATAAAATATTTACTTGTTTTTTTGTCATTGATTTTAGTTCCTGTAACTGTTATTATAAAACAACACAAGGTCGCAAGCCTTATGTTGTTTTTGATTACTTCTAATGCTATTTAAGTATTAGAGCCAAAATTGCTACTGCTAGCAAGCCGAAGTTGATTATTAGATTTGCAAGGTCTAACCAACTCGGCTTTTCTTTTTTATCTGCCATTTGTTCCTCCTTATGATTTTATAATATAGTATATTTTCTTTTTTGTCAATACTTTTATGATAAAAAAGCCTGATATCCCTAGTTAGAAATATCAGGCTTAGTGTTCAATCATTTTGTTTATTTATTGCCTTCGTTGTAAAACTTTACATATTTTATAATGAACCGACTTTTAGGTTGAATCCCGAAAAGTGCAACGTTGCACTTTTTAACTTTTTTGCAATGCAAGCTTTAGGTTGATTTTTGCTCTTTTTGACATGATGTTGTTTAATTTAGATAAATTTGTTCCTGTTGAAAATCAAGGAGAAATGCAAGAAAACTTATAAAGACAACAAAAAATACAGTAAAAGAAATTGAAAATACGAAAATGGTAATTTTGTAAATTACTTGACAAAAACAAAATGATATTTTAATATAAAACTAGTTGGAGACATCCGACTAAGGAGTCCAAAGTGAAAGCAATTTTGCTTTACTTTGCTGACAAGTTGGTAGATTTCCTTTTTTCGCTACTTGGCGTAATAGTGGCTTATTATATAACCAAGTGGCAAGTGGCTAGATAAAAGGAATCGTTAATTTGTTGGTGGCGGAATCTTGCAATCCAGCAAGTTTTCCGCCTTTCCTTTTTACAATAATAGGATTTTTTAATTATGTCAAATTTTATTTTTGAAAAACTTTTATTTTTGTTTTTTGGAATTATATGTGGAATTATAATTTATTTTTATAGAAAACATAAGGAAAACAAAAATGGAAAAAATGAAGCCTAAATATTCGGGTTATGGTTATCATGGTGGTGGTCGTAAAAAACTAGAAACTGGGCGTGTTAGGTTTCAAGTTTCATGCCAGCCATCGGAAGAAAAAATCTTGCGTGAAAAAGCAAAAAAAGCAGGTCTTTCCCTTTCTAAATTTATGGTTGAAGCTGCTTTAAAAAGTGAGGTTTAAATATAATAAATTATTTTTTTAGCACTAAAAAAGTGCAACACAACCTTAGGTTGATTTCCGAAAAGTGCAACGTTGCACTTTTTAACTTTTTTGCAATGCAGGCTTTAGGTTGCTTTTTGCACTTTTTAACTTTTTGGAAATACACTTCTTTTTTTTAACAACAGATTGCAGAACTGCTTTTTTCAATCTTTTTTTATCATTTTTTTGAAATAAAAACTTTTGGTCCGAGCATCACTTTTTTTTACCGGATATTTTTTTGTTTGCTTCAAAACTTCTTGATAAAACAAGAATCTGTCTTCTGTCTTTTTTTTGCAATTTCTATTCGCATTTTTTTTGAGCCGGCACTTTTTGCAAAAGAGTTTTGTTTTCAAATGTTTTTCTGTCAGGTCAGGTCTTTTTAAGGAAGCGCTTCTGTTACCAGGGAAAAACGACAACCTAAGTTTTCTTTTTTCCCTGGACCCTTTTTTCTTTCTTGTTTGACATCGGATGCAAGATAAAGGCGGTACACCATTCTTTGTAATTCTTTACACTACAAGAAAATGGAATGGATTTTTTCAATTTTTAAAAGAACGTTTTTTGCCACTTGCAAAAATGCGCCTTTTTTGTATAATTTTTATTGAAGCAGAAATACAAATCTATGGAGGCTGCTGTACCGCAGACAAAATTTTTCACTGGGATATTATTTCCGCAATGTCAGAAGAAAGGAAATCCAGTTTATACCAATCTTTTGACTACAGAAACTCAAGAGGGATTTACACGGAAAATGACTACAAGCCGTTCTGGACAATCAGAAACGGAAATCTTGTAGAAATCAAACCTAAGTATTGGCATAAGCATACCAATATAAATAGATCCGAAGATTTCAGAACTTCCAGACAGCAACAGTGTACCTGCAAACTTTCTTACTCAAACAAAATGGATTCTCACAAAAGGATGCTTGAAAGGTATCTTCTTCAGAAGAACAAGAAGGGCGTTATCGAAAAGCCTGAGCTTTTTGGAAATGTCACACTTGAACAATACAAAAAGAAGATGGTGGACAAACATTTCAAATGGATTTTTTCACCGGAAGAAAAGCTTGATGTGAAAACTTTGCAAAGCGCTGTGAAAGCATGGATGGAAAAACTGGAAAACATCACCGAATCAAAATATATTTGGGTTGCTGCCGTACACGAAGACACTGAACATCCGCACGCTCATATTCTTATAAACGGAAAATCGCGGAACGGTAAAGTTGTGCGTTTTCCGCGCGAAGTTGTAAAAAATACGGCCCGAGAAGAAGCGAAAGAACTTCTTACAAATATTCTGGGGCCGCGGAGCGATGCTCTGCTGAAAGCTGCAAATGACAACCGTATTTTCGCAACCAGACTTACGGAACTTGACAAATTTATTCACAAATTTGAAGTTCCTATAGAAAATGATGAGCGCTACGGTTCTTCTGTAAATTCCATGAGTGATCCGACTTATCAGCGCAGACTTGAATTTTTGGATGAACTTGAACTTGCAAAGTACAAGGACGGCAAATATTATTTTGAAAAAAACTGGATGGAAACGTTAAAAACGCTTGGACGATACAATACTTTTCTTGATGCAAGGCGTTTTATAAACAAAACTGAAAGTTACCGTCTTAAACTTTACACGGAAGATGTCGGTTCTATTAAGGGAACTGTAAGACATTACTATCAGATGGATGATGAATCTGTTTGGACAAATGCTTATGTAATAGAAACTGACAAGGGCGAAGGTTATTATGTTCCGCTTTTTAATCCGCCTAATACATGGCTTTTAAATAAGCCTGTAGAAATTCATCTTGAAAAAAGTCAGAAAGGAAAACTTTTTCCGACTGTAACGCGTCTTGACGGCGGACCGTCTGAAGAAGAAAAGCAAAGTCTAAAGCGCGAAGAGGAACGCAAAAAAGCACTTGAAGAAGAAGCCAAAATGTTTATGACCTTTTAAAAGTAAGCTCTTTTGTGTTATTATTTATTACGGAAATATTAAAAGTGCAACGTGATTTTCGGTTTTTCCGAAAAGTGCAACGTTGCACTTTTTAACAAAAGGAGTTTGCCGTACCAAAACATTAGTCAAATCAAATAAAAAAATTTTCACTTCTATTATTCTTTTCTTTGTCTGTACCTGCGGAATATTTGCAGAAGGCAGCGGAATGAAATTCATCGACACATCTGTTGTAGACGTTATTACGTATTTTGTAAAAATGGGAGATTACGTGCTAAAAATCGCCCTGGATTTAGGACGTCTTTTAACATTTGTAGGTTTTCTATGGACTTGCCTGCAAGTTGTAATGGGTCAGAAGAAAATGGCTGATATGCTTGTAGGAACTGCAATGAAATGGCTGATGTTCTTTTTTGTCTTTTCTATGTATCCTGGCTTCTGTACCGGCTTAAGAAAACTTTCCACAAATATAGGAAACCAGGCATCCGGAACTTCAATCAGTTTTATCAACAAAGAAATAACAGATTTCTTCACCGAAATGGAAAAGTTGATTGCCGCAAAAGATGTTGATGAAGCTATGAAAAAAGCGCAGCTTGATGTTGAGGAAGAATTCAGAAAACGGCGCGAGGAAGTTGAAGAGGTTTACAGGAAGTACGATACAGGTGTCCGTGTAAAAGATGATGAACTTCTGGCGTTGGCCCAGGCTGAAGAAAAGGCTCTTGCAAATGCGACTAAAAAAGCGCAGAAGAAAACCGGCAAGGCAGCTGAAAAAGCAAAGAAAAAATTTGAGGAAAAACTTGCGGCTTTCAAAGAGGTTATTATAATTGATGAAAAAGATCAGATTTCAAAATACAAAATGGATCTGTCTTTAAAATCAGGAAATACAGATATCGGCCTGATTTCTCCGGCTTCAGTTTTAAAAGTTGTCATGCTTATTTCTGAAATTATGGCAGAGGCGGAAGTAACACAAATCGGAGAAAACGGAATAAAAGAAAACATAGCAACTTTTTTCCTTCCGAATTTAACATTGAAACGAATGCAGAACATTATTCTTTCCGGTGTTTGCTCAATAGGAATGATTCTTACTTGCGCTTTTGTATTGATTCAGTATGTTATGGCGATTATTGAATACGCAATCATAGCATCTTTTTCTGTCATTCTTGTTCCATGTATGCTTTTTGACGGATTGAAAGATCTTTCAAACAAAATTCTTCCCAGCCTTATGGCCCAAGCAATAAAACTTATTATGATTATTATCTGTCTTTATTGGAGCATTTTAAGTTTTGCACAGATGGGTAAAAATATAATTTTAAACGATGCGGGATTCGATTTAAAACTTTTCGGCTTTGTTGTTTTTAATCTTATTTTAATTTTAGCAATTTGTACCAATGCTCCGAAATTGGCATGCACACTTTTAACCGGACAACCTCAAATGAGTATGGGAGAATTTATGGGTGCAGTTGGAGGTTTATTTACAGGAGCCAAAATTGTTGGCGGTGCCTCAATGGCCGCTGGCAAGGTTGCAAAAGGTGCTGTCGATGCCGGACTTGCGGCAGTCGGTAAGGGTTCAAACGCTGTCGGTAATATAGCACAATCCGGCGGAGCGGCAAAGCAGGCTTTCCAGAATTCAAAAAGTTCCGGAAATGGAACGTTAAAATCAAGTTTTTCCGGTGCAGGTGCTTTTGTAAAAGACGGAGCCAAACAGACAGGCACAAAGATTTCAGAAGGAGTAAGAAATATTGCAAGCGGAAGAAAAGGCGAGCCGTCATCCTTAAGTTTTAAAGGTGCAAGAAATGAAGCTCAAAAAAAAGGTGGGGACTTACATTTTACAGATTATGTAAAAGGGCGTGCCGCCGCAGGAGCCGCTGGAGTTGGTGGAGCCGCCGGAAAAAAATAAAATTCGCAATACAAGTTGTTTATTCGTTTGCTGTTCCGCTATAAAAGAGCGGAACAGTTTATTTATAAAAAATCCGCGGAAAATATATGAGAAACAATAATATTTCCGTTGGAAATGTAAAAGGCAAGAAATGGAAAATTTATTGAATGTAAGAATTCCGAAAGGTGCAAAATACACGCTCTACGCAGAAGGTGTTTTTGTGGGAATAGAAGATTTCGGAATTGAATATCAGGTAACACTTGATTTTTCTTATCCTGTTGTACTTTATTACACTTTTAAGAAACACCGCAGAATTTATATTATTATGCAGCCTTCCGGAACAGAAGTTTTTAGGAATGATGATTTATCCGCGTCTTTTTCTATTATTGCGCAGCTTCGCGGGCGGCCTCTTGACCGTTTTAAAAGAAGCTTGCGCTACGTAGTAAAAAAAACAAAAAGCCATAAGTTTTCCGTTGAATTTTATTTCAAGCTTGCTTTTCTTTGCCAGCAGGGAGAAAACGACCGGCTTAATTTGAATAAACTTTTAAGGAAAAATTATGAAGGATAATTTACTTATTGCTCAAGACGCACTTAAATTTCTGAATATCCGGGAATGTTTTTTTATAACAGAATCTTCCGAACAGCTCTTTTTCCGGCCGATTTATATGGAAATTGACAAATGGATTGTGATTGCTTCCGGGCAGGTTTCCCTGAATGGCCGTATCAGAATTGTACTTGATAAAAAAACTGTTGAAATCAATTGCCGGACGGAATCTGTAAAAGTGGAAAATTTTTCAAACTGCTATATGTTTATTTTTTTGGAACCGATGCCGGAAGAAATCTTAAAGAAACTGATCCAGGTAAAAAAAACATTCCGCGCATCAAGCAGAAGAAGAGAAGAACGCTTTGAAATTGGTACGGCTCTTTTCAAGGAATTCGGATTTTCCGCACCTGTGCAAAATTTCTCTTACAAAGAACAAAAATTCCAGTGCCTTGTGAACAATGTAAGCGTTCACGGAGCAATGATTACTTGCGGAAAATCTGATGTAAAGATTGGCGAACGGATAAACCTTCTTTTTTCTTTTGTAAATCCGAGTGAAAATATTTCCCAGTTCGCAATTGTTGTAAACAGAACTTCTGTTTCCGGCGGATATTTGCAGTTAAGCCTTAATTTCTTGGAACCTGTTTCTTTTTTATGGCAGAAACGCATTTGCAGTTTCGCGGAAAAAAACTAGAAATTTTCTGAAATGTATTTTACAACGTCAGAATTGCGTTCCATTATTTTCGGATTTTCTTTCATTTCTTGTATGGAAAACCATTTGTATTTATCTTTTCCGATTTTAAACGAATCATCATCTGGCAAAATTGAATTTTTAACGGAAATCGTTATTCCATAATACAAATGAGTATAAGTTTTTTCATATCCATCAGAAAATGAAAATTTTGTCTGCTCTATTTTTTTCGGCTCTTGAATTTCGCATTTTAATCCTGAGAAACGGTTAATAACACTTTTTACAAATTCTTTATCATCATCTATTTTAGTTGCATTATACGGAAGCAGATAGCATTTCCAACGTTTATCATATTTCAGAAGATATTTTCCAAAATATTTTTCAGAATTATCTTTTATTACAAGAAGAGAAAATGCATGCTTCCGTTCAGATTGTTCAATATTAGTTGAATTAAAGTTCATTATTCAATCTTTAAATTCTTTCCATCCCAATAAAATGTTATTGTGTCCGCATTCCGGAATTCCACAGGGTGGTCAGAAATTTCTGTATCAGAGCCATCAATTTCATCAAATTTTTTTGCGGCAATGCCGTCTTTTGCGGTTCTTGTTCCGGCTATCTGCACATAATAGTCTCCTGAATCAATATCAACTGATTTTGATTCTCCATACTTCAGGTTTCCGCGCCAAACGATATAGTCATAATCATCCGTAGATTCGCCAAGCAGCAATTCTGTTATTACGTCATTTTCATACTTTGAACGGTTTTCTATCACAATAGTAGACTGAAACAATTTATCGCCGCAAGAAATTACAGCAAAGCAAAGAAAGGAAATTGTTAATGTAAAAGTGCAACGTTGCACTTTTCGGATTAGTCTGTTCATTTTATCTGCTCCCATAAAATTCTCTATATTGGATATTATAAAACATTTCAATGTCATTTCAACATCGGAATTCTTTTTTTTGGATAAAACTTCCGCCGGAATAAAAATCCGGCGGAAGCAAAGAGATTTACTATAAGTTTTATTAAAATGTTGTTCGGATTATGAGCAACGTTAAAATGTCATTTATACAGTTTTTTTTGCAAGACTGTTATTTATTTCCAGAATCAATTAATTGGTAAAGACTAAATTTTCCAGTAACGCTATCAAAAGACAATTTTTTTATAGTTCCCTGCACCTCAAAAACATCTCCTTCCTGTTTTTCAATAAACTCTTCATTGTTTGTGTAGAATACAACATTTGAACTTCTGTACATATTTGCAATTTTATCTGATGTGATAATTGAAATTCCGCCATCTTCTATAATATTTGCAAAAGGATTATTTGAAGTGTATCCGCTTACAACAAACTCGTAAGATGATTCTTCAGGGGCGCTGTCTCCTACAAATTTTAAGAAGTAATCATCCTTTAATGAATTTTCTTCTATTGATTTTAACACCAAAGAAAGTTTTACTTCTTTTCCTTCTATACTGTATTTTTTTACAAATCTGCTTACATAAAGACTTGACGATTTTTCAGAAAGAGTTTTTAAAAACTCTGGATCTGTAACAACCTTATCAAGTTTATTCTGATATTCCTCGTTGCTCCAGCTGGAAAGTCGCTCTGAAATATCTTTTGCGATGAATCCTGAAAGTTGATTTGCAGCCCCTTTTGATTTTGACATTTTTTTTGCATTTGCAGGAATTTTTCCGTTTTTGTCACAAGCTGCGGTTGTATAATCAGAAATCACAACTGAAAAAGAATCACCGTCTTTTTTTATATTAACTTTATAGTCATCTCTATGAAGTGTAATTCCCTTTCCGGCAACTGCATATCCTGTTACAGAATAACTATTGTTTTGCACGTCAAAATCTGTAATTTTTGCAGCCGTCCATGCATTTTCATAGTCCGTAGCAAAGTCATACACAGCCGGAAACAACTCTCTTCCTTCCGGAATACTCTGTGCAAAAACTGCCATCAATCCAATTAATCCTACTACCAAAATAGATAATAATTTTTTCATTTATCTGCTCCTATTAAATGATTTATACAAATATTTTACATTACTACAACGTCATAGAATGTCGGTGTGGTAAAAAAAATTAAAAAATTTGTATTTTTTTACATTTTAAGATAGCCCCCCCCCCGTGTCAAGCAGACTATTCTGCCTGACACAAAAGGTTTTACTTTGATGTTTTTAGATTTTTTTCACACTGACGTATTTCAAGCATCACAGGGATTTGAACTTTTGTTTCATTTCCCAAGTGTGAATAATACACATCCAAAATTCCGACTGTACCGACGTTGTTTGCATTTTCTTTAAAAGAAATTATTTTTTCTGCCTTTACATTTTCTTTTAACACATGTGGACAGATGTGAATTCCTTTGAAACTGGAATGTATTTTTTCAATTCCTTCTTCATTACGAATACATTGCCTGTCGCTATCCCATAGGCAACATGCGCCATCGAAATAAATTGTTCCAGGACAAAAGAGCCAAGGATTTTCCTCAAAAGATTTTTGCGTCATATAAATTGGATTATTTTCATAACTTCGGTATTTTTTTGACCAACCGCCGTATGTATTAAGCCATGCATCCCCATATTGTCCTTCAGCACCTACAGGACAATTCACAATGCACTGACTTTGAACTCCGTTGATATCCCGGTCATCGTGAAACAAGAAAACAATATATTTATAGGTTGTGGCTTCGATCGTACTTCGACATATAACATCCCTACGTCCACTCAATGGAATATATTGTAAAGTAAAGAAATAGTCTCTGCTTCCTGAACTAACCTCTCTGTTATAAACATACCACACAAAGTCTTTGGAATTTTCACTATCCCAATTAACTATCACATTGCCATTATAGCAAGGTTCATACAGTTCTGTTATTTTATACAGATATTCCAACTTATCCGCGCAAAGCTTCTGTAATGTTGTTGTGTATTTGCCGGTTGTTCCATCGGTTTTTACAGCGCTTACCATATTTGCGGCGGTCTGGTTTTCTCCGTATTGAGCTGCGGAAGTGCCTTCCCATTTAAATTCTGCTCTTGTTACTTTTGCGGAAGTTTTTGCTTCTGCAAAACTGAACAGAAGTTTTGCGGTTTCTCCGTCGCCCATATAAATAACATCATTTGCAGAATTCTGTGCTTTTTGAACTTTGCTGAATTTTCCGTCGCTTTCAACTGCGGTTTTTAATGTAAGATTTTTGTAATAACAGTTTACAGAAATTGTTTTGTCGCCCACAAAGTCGCCTTTTGTGCTTCCTGTGTTCAGGTTGGGATTTCTTGCTTTTATATAAAGTTCCTGCGCTGTAATTTCTGTTTCCGGTTTTATCACAAAATAACCTTTACCGCTTCCTGTAGAAATGTTCTTAAGTTTTACTTTTGAATTTTCCGAGTAAGTTTCAAGATTCTGCATGGCTGCACCCGAAAATTCAAATTCCGCATCAGCAGGGCTTACTGAATATTCAAGATGGTATTCTTCTTCCTCATTCATATTCATAAGAATTGCTGATTCTATATTGAATTCGTAGTTCCATTCGCAACGAATTTGAATAGCGGCTTTGTTTCCGTAACTTGAAACTGCATTCAAATTTACATTTCCTTCTTTTATTCCTTCTATCGTTACAGTTCCTTTTCCGATTCCGCCCTCTATTTCGCGTTCTTCAGGCGAGATGTCATTTATTACAATGTAATCCGAGCCGTCCACCGCGCCGGAGTAAACCCATTCAATAGTTGCGTCCGCCGGACTTATTTTGTAGACAAAGCTTTTTGAATGTCCCGGTTCCAAAGACAGAACCTGGCGGTCAAATGAAAGCTGCTTTGTCGCTTCCACTTTGATTGTACATTCTGCGTATTCACCGTTGCTAAGCGCACAACGTAAATTGCATGTTCCGGCTTGGAGCGCATAAACTGTGACAGTTTGTCCGCTTCCCATTACCGTTGCGATTTCCGTACCGTTCACTTTGTCTATGTTCCAGGAAAGCGACTTGTAATCTTTGTTTGTTCCGCCTTCAATTGTCGCTTTGATTTCCGTTGTTTTGCCTTTTTCTATTGTTACAAAACTTTTGTTCAGGGAAACTGATGCTTCATCTACGCCAGGAACAATTATTCTGAACACCATATCCGTATTGCTTTTCGGATGGCTTACCGTAATTGTGCATTCACCGGATTCAACCGCTTCAACATACACACTTGCGCCGGTCGCTTTTCCGGTTGTATCTGTTCCGTTTATTTTTACTACAAGCGGATTGCTGCTTGTCCAGGTAAGATTCGGCTGGTCAGTTATTTTTACGTCTTCGCCCACGAGTTCTGCAGAAAGAATTTTATTCGTACCTTTTGTCATTGTAAAAGTAGAAGAAATTCCTCCGTCTCCGGAAGTTATATAAGTAAGACTTTCCGCCGCTTTTTCTACATATACAAGCATTTCCGCTGTTGAAAGAACTGAATCCGTTTTTTTGGCAATCAAGTCCGCATAAACAACAGTAGAGCCGCTGCCTGTTCCTGTAAGCTCGCATACAGCTTTTGTTCCGCTGATTTTACAGATTTTTTCGTTTGAACTGCGGTAAGAAACATAAGTTTCAACACTGCTTGCCGGAAGCTGCATGGAAATAAAACTTGTAGTTCCTTCCGTAATCTTTTTTGAATCGCCTGAAAAACCGAATGTATCATACTGCTGAACTTTTATTTTTATCTGCTGATCATAAGCGGATTTCGGATGTGAAACCGTAAGCGTTGCAGAGCCTTCTTTAAGCGGTGTTATTATCGCTGTGTTTGCAGAATATGTTAAGTCAACCACATCGTAAACATCCAATGACCAGTTGAAATTATATTTATCCGTTGTGCCTCCGTTAACTAAAGTTGCGGTTATGCTTGTATCGCCGCCGTCAGGTTTTAAAGATAAAATATTTCCGCCGGAAACGCTTATTGAATATTCAGTTGAAGCTTTTGAATCGCATATACATCTTATTTGCGCCGGATAAATTGCTTTGGGATGCGAAATTTTGATTATTGCGCTTCCTTCTTTTTTTGCTTTTACTCTTGCAGTTCCGTTCTGTCCGTACAAATTTACAATATCAGGGTCCGATGTTGTCCAGACAAAATCTTTTTCATCGTCTTCCGTTCCACCTTCCAATATTGCTTTCAGGGATTGCCAGCCTCCGTCTTCAACCAAATTTATAATTGAAGGACTTGCCGTAATCCACGGACATGCGGCCGCTGCAACAGGATCTATTACCTGCACAATAATTTCAAGCGGATTTTTGAACGAGCATGCATTATGCGAAACTAAAATTCTTGTTACGCCTATTGTATTTCCTTTTACGACGGCAGTTCCGGCTGTTGTTGAAACAATTGAAGCAATTTCCGGATTTTCGCTTTTCCAGGTGTATCCGTCCAGATAGATTTCCGCTGAATTTTCCATTGTAACGCTTATACTTCTTGAATTTCCTTCGCCTATATTAACGACATTCTGATCCGTTGTAAGATACTTATAGCCGGCCAGTTCTTCTGCCGTGTTCGCTACAAGTACAAGAACTTTTTTCGGATACTTTGCTTTTTCATGCGTTACTGTTATTTCTGCCTGTCCTGGAGAAACAGGTTTGATATACGCTTTTCCGTTCGGATAAGAAGCTGTAATTTGTGCAACAGAACTGTCATCAATTGCAAAAGAAAAGCCGGAAAGATTTTCTGAATCACCTGCATTTACAAGGGATGCGGAAAGCGTGTAATTTCCGCTGTCTTTTACAACCGCAATCAGTTCCGTATTTGTAGCAATACTTACAACCGGATTTACAGTTTCCGTTACATATTCGCTTCCGATACGAACATTTACTTTAAGATTATTTTCGCTTTCCGGATGGGAAACAGTTATTGTTGTTTCGCCTTCCTTTAATGCCGTAATCGTCGCTTTTTCTCCGTTAGGAACGACTGTTGCCGTATCTTCATCTGAAACTTTCCACGTTATGCCGGAATATTTTGATGCATCAAGTCCAACCGGTGTAACTGAAAAATCCTTATATTCACCCGGTTTGGAAAGAATGACAACATTGTTGTAGGCTGAAAGATATACGGATTTTTCTATTTCGCCTATTTCCACATTTTCAGGATAAACCGTAACATTGAATTCTGCTTTTGTGTCCAGATATTTTACAGTGATTTTAGCTGTTCCGGCTTTTACACCGGTAATTGTTCCGTAAAGCGGATTCTCGTTTTTCTTTTCTACACTACAGACATTGTAATCCGAACTTTCCCAGACAATTTGTGATTTTACAGAAGTAAAATCAAACGATTCTGTTTCATCAGTTTCTTCATTATATGTATCAAAGCCTACTGAATTCACAATTATTCCGGTTGATTTTCCAACATTTACAGAGTAATAAGTTTTATCTGAATAGAATGCCTTTATGCTTTCAAGTTCTTCTTCTGTGTCGGCCGTAAGAACAAGAACATCTTTAGGTGAAGAGGCTTTAGGATGCGAAACTGTTATATTTCCGACTGTAGAGCCTGTTGCGCTGCTGGAAATCTGCGCCTGTTCACCGTTTGCGTTTATATTCAAAGTCGAACTTTCCGTCTGCCATTTTATTCCGCTTTTTTCTGATTCTTTTGCGCCGACCAGTCTTACCGAATAATCAACCGTTTCTGAATTCAGAAATTTAAGAATTCCTGCTGCGGAAAAATAATACTGCTGCTCAAGAACAGCATCTTTACCAAGAACTTTTACAAGAATTTCGCGCGTGTAATAACTTTTCGGATGCGATATTGTTATTGTAGCGGTTCCTTCAGAAACAGGTTTGATATAGCAGTTTGCAAAAACATAAGATGCGCCTGCCATTCTTGCGCCATCTACAGTTCCGTTTACAGTCTGAACTTCAATCACATCGGAAGAACCGTTTTCCGGATTTTGTTTTACGCTCCATTTGAAGCGGTTTTCGTCTCCGTCTTTTCCGCCTTCAAGAGTGATTCTTAAATTTGTTTCCTCCGCTCCGACTTTTGTTTTTATAAAATCTTGTGTTGTATTGATTGTTATACTTGCATCCACCGCATCCGCAATCTGGTTTTCGCAGATTACAATAATCTGTCGTTTTTTCTGGCTGCATGGATGAGAAACATAGATTTGAGCCGCTCCGTTATGAACTCCGGTAACAACTATTTGATTGGAAAAAGAAGAATAATTTATTACTTCGTCATCCTGTAGAACTTCATAAACAAATTCGTCATCAGAATATTCACCGGTCTTTATTCCGTTAAGCGCCATTGTAAGCGTTTTTGTATTTTCACCGGTTCCAGAAAGATTGACTTGCGTTTCATTCGGTTCTATATAGACGTTCTCTACAATTTCTACAACGCGTATTTTTATTTCAAGCGGATAAGAAGACTGCGGATGTTTTATCCGTACTGTTGAAACTCCGGTTTTCAGAGGTGAAACAATACATTCGTTTCCGTTCGGCGTAACGGAAACATATTCGCTTCCGTCTGTAATTTCCCAGGTAAAAAGAGATTTATAACTTTCACTTTTCGGATTTTTCAAATCTACAGAAATGGTTTTGTCGCCGTCTTTTGTATGCAAAGTGGAAAGATTATACTTAGTTGTTATGTATGTTGCTTTTGTCAGATCGTCAAATACATAAACACCAATATAATATGGCTCGCTTGATTTTGTATGTGTAACTTTTATGCGCGCATAGCCTGTGGATTCCGCTTTGATTTTGCAGTACTGGCCTGTAGGTTGCAGCGTTGCCGTGGATGGTGTGTCTATTGTCCAGCTGTAACCGTCAATATCCGCTGCGGTTCCGTTATAAAGAGATACTGAAACCTGCTCTGTATCGCCCGGTTCCATATTTATGACCTGCGTATTTGAATAAATGTAAGGTTCTGTTGTATCCAAATACGTTTCTGCAAAGCCGGAAACTTTTACAATAGCAGTTGCGGATCGGTTTTTATATGCAACTGTAAGCGATGTTTCGCCTTCTTTTTTTCCTTTCAGAACCGCTCCGCTCGATTGCGGCGTAACTTCAAGTATGTCAGTGTCATAACTCCAGGTAGGTTCTATTATTGTTCCTGACGGATTTACTGAATACGCAATATAAGCAACTCCTCCGGCCTGAAGCGTTACGGAACTGTCCGAAAGTCTTATTGCTGTTATTTCTGCTTCATCATCTTTTTTATCAAGATTTCCATCTGCAAAAAAATCGCATGAAACAAATAAGGCTGAAAGAATCAGCATGGTTACCGCGCAAAATCTGCGCATTGAAAAAACTAAAGTTCTGGTACGGCGTTACCTCCTAAAATTTTGAAAAGTGCAAGATTTTATATCCTGCACTTTTTTTGTTCAAATTAATTAAACTTTGAAAGAATATTATTTATGCTTTCATTGTATTCATCATACCGCTTGTCGCTTTTTTTGCTTCTTTCCACAAATTTTACAAATTTGTAAATAATCACGCATAGAAGAACAAGCCCCAGCACAACGCCTAAAATTATTGCAATAGTTTTGCCTATGCCGGAAAGAAAAAGCATAGCAAAATCTTTAATAGGAGGTACAATCAGATCCCAGAAAGGCACTATGAAAATTAAAACAAAAACAAAAAACATACCAATTAAAATGCTTTCTATAAATCCTAACATATAAATCTCCTGAAAGATTTTACTATCTGTGTTATCTTTTGTTATTTTAAAACTAATTCTATTTTTTTTCTACCTGCAGCTAAAAAAAACTGCATCCTTCATCTTTTTCCACATCCTTTTCTATGCGGGCCCGTATTTGTTCCTGCTTTGCTTCTTCAAGCTGTTCATCACGGCGGTCTTTCCAGGCAAGATAAGCAAAAGAGTTTTCCAAAGCATTTTTTAATTTTGCAAACTCTTCTCCCTGCAAGTGCTGCAGAAGAACTTCTGCCTGGGCAAGTTCTTTTTCTGTAAGCTCATCGCCTTCAAAGATTTTATTGATGATTTTATTCATTCTTGCTGTGCGTGTACCTTCCTGAATCGCCTGAACTTTAGCATCTGCATTTGCCATTACAGTTTCTGCCTGTTCACGGAATTTTTTATCAAGATCTTTTACCATAAGAAAGTTTTCTGTATTAAGTCCATATTTAGACCAAATCGCTTTTTTTTCATCATCTGTAAAATCTTTTGAAAGATTTTTATAAGCTTCTTTAAAATCATTTACTTCCATTGATATTCCTTCTTTTACGATATCAATCAATGTTTTATCCTTATCGCCAAGTCCGGCCAAGTCTTTCATGGAAAAAGTTTTATTTCCGATTGTCATGTTCTGATTGTTGAATGTGTCACGCATTTGCCGGATATTGTTCAACTGCCGGTTCACCTGCTTTGTTGCGTCCTGAATTTCATCACGGATATCAATGTTTTCAAGAACATTTCCGTCATTAAAATCAAGATCTTCAAATTTCCAGCTTTTAGCCTGTTCAATTGCATGCTGAATCTGCTGATAATTCTGTTCTATCATCTGCAGCGTGTTCATAATCTGGTCATATCCCTGGTAAAAACGGTCAATAGCAGAAAGCCAGTTCGCCGCGTCAAAAACAGGATAACCGGTTGCGTACATCTGTACGGAAAAACTTAGGAACATACTAATTATTACAGCGATTTTTCTTTTCATTTTAATCCTCCAGTAAATATTCAAATTCAATATTTTTTGCTTTTAAAATTTCTTTTACAAGCTCTTTGCCTGTGTTGCGGCCGAATTCTTCTTCAATTTTATCAAGAAGCGGATGATCCGTTGTTTCTGTTGTTATAACCGCAAGTTGAAGCTCATCAAGTCCAAGCTGGAATTTTCTTCTTCCAAGCGATGAGCGGTAATAATAATCGCGTTGCTTCTGCATTTTTTGCGCAAGGAAATGTATTTCCGAATCTTCAAGACCGAACTGTTTGTAACCTTCCGCAGAAAGTGGAGTTTCGGCGTTTTCGTCTGCAAGATAGATTTTTATAGGACACTGCGAAACCAGCGTATGTGCTATGGAACTTTTCAGAATGTCTTCTATTTCCTGGGTTGCGAAAATTACGGAAACATTCAGTTTTCTTAACGTTTTCAGCCATATTGCAATTTCTTTGGCGAAAATCTTATTTTCGAAGAATGTATGCGCCTCATCAAGAATAAGCATAACAGGCGAACCGTCAAACTGTTTTTCACACTGATGAAGCAGAAATGACAATGCCGGCGTAACGCAAGCGCTTGAAAGATTCATAAGAGTTCCCATTTCTATCATTGTCCATTTGTCGCCCCAAAGAATATTTGTGCTTCTTGCGTCAAACAGGGTTCCGTATTCGCCGCCAAGAATATAAGGTCCCAGCGCATCTTGTATAATATTTCTGCCTGTAACTGGCTCCTGGTAATCTGAATATTGAAAGAATGAAGTTAAATCGCGCGTTTCAGGATTTTTTGTCTGCAAAAGTTTTAAAGTATTGAAAATGGAAGCCCGTATTGCAGCGTTCACTTCAACTTTCTGCTCTACCAAAAGAATCTGTATAAATTCGCTTGCCCATCTTAAATCCTGCGGCGATTCAAGTTCCCGTAATGGCTGAAACGTTATGTTCTTGTCGTATCCAGGTTCAAGATATAGCCCGCCGGTGCATATTGTAAGATTTCTTGCAGAACGTCCCTTGTCAAAAATAATTACTTTTCCGTTATTGTATTGCCTCCAGCTTATTTCCATAAGTCCCAAAAGAGTTGATTTTCCGGCGCCAGTCTGTCCGCCGATAAAAGTATGTCCTACCTGTCCTACATGAAGATTCAGATAAAACGGCATTTTGAAGTCCGTTTCGCAGACAATCAGCGGCGCTCCATTTCCGGAAACTTTTTTCATGAACGGATTTTCTTTTAGACCTTCCCATATGGAGCTTACAGGAATAATATGGCTTGTGTTGCTTGTGGAAACAAAAAGCTCCCTTTTATTTGCATAAATATTTCCGGGCTGCATAGAAAGAAAGGCCTGAAGCAAATTTACAGTTTCTTCCTTGCAGGAAAATCCTGTGCTTGTTACAATTTCTGAAATATATTCCGCTTTGCGCTTTACTTCTTTCAAGTCTTTATCCCAAACCATTATGTTGGAACAATAATCTCCGTACCCTTCATTTTCCATTGTAAGCTCTACGCTTGCATTTAGCGCGTCGTCTTCCTGCGCCAAAGCGGCCCGGTTTTCTGTTCCGCCGCCGGTTGTGTGGGTTGCGGAATTAATTGCCATCTGAGCAATACTTGTAACACTTCCGTGATATGATTCGCCCTTTTTTTTGATTTTTTTCAATGCGGTCTGCTTTGAATAGCACATGAATCTTGTGCTCCATCTAAGTTCGCAGTCCGCCTTGTTCAATTCGTCAAACATGGCTGGAACTGTTGCGCCGGGAAATGAATTTACGGCTATTATTGAAGCGTAGTTTTTTCCAAGTTTGAGCGGAATTGAATTTTCAAGGGTTTCGTCCGTTATTATGCGGTCGATAAAAAGTGAACTCTGATAGTCCGGAACTTGCATTTTAAACCAGCGGAAAGAAACTGATGTATGCATAAAACTTGCAAGTTCGGAAGAATCAAGCATTTTTATTTCCATTGCAGTTTTTAAAATGCCGGCTGTTTTGCTTGTGGAACTTTTAAAATAGCGGATTTCTTTTTCTATCATTTCCTTTTCACTTGTTTCTGTTCTTGAGCCGTCCTTTTTCTTAAAAAATACGGAAGAAACTTTCATTTCCGCCATTTTTGGCATTTTGTATGTAAAAATCAGATAGTAGCGATTTTCATACTGAGGATTTCCGTAAATAAAATTCATTTCCCGCTGCTTTGCCACAAGATAAGCTGTAAGATTGTCAAAATTGGATGCCGGATATTTCTTATTTATTCTTCTTTGCAGCTCAAACTGTACCGTCCAGTTTTCACCCAGCTGAATTATCGCATTGTTAAAAAGATTTGAAAGCGCATTGATTTTTCGCATGCTTGATGAGCCCAGATCCGGTGCAATAAATTCATATGCGCACATAAGCGCGTCCCCTTTCAGATAGCAGATTCCGTTTTCTGCAAAAAGCCGCCAGGGGCATATTGAGCTTAATTTTGACTCAACTCTGTGATAATGTTTAAAATTTAACTGTTCAAATAGCATTTTATCCCTCGTAAACGTCTTTCTGCATAAGATTTTCAAGCGCAAAATCTATTGTCATAGGATCTTTTTTGCAGATAATCCTGCATATAAGAATTCCGAAAATTCCGATTGAAATTGCATAAATATTTGTAAGCGCACAAATAATAAGTGTTATAAAGCCTATTATATAGAACGCTTTTTCTCCGATTCCGAAAAAAAGTTTTTTTTCCATCAAAGACACATGAACCTGTTTTGAATAATCTTCGTATTCATCCATACTTTCACCTCTTTTTATTAAAAGTTTGCATCTGAAAGATCCGCGGCTTCCATTGCGTCATAAACCAAAGATTCCTGCGCTTCCTTGTCTGCGGCTATTTTTTCCGCAAGATTTGCAGAATCAACGCTTTCTCCGCCGTTCTGGGTAGCAGTATTTTCTGCAGCTTTTTTCTGTTCTCTTTCAAGTTTTTCTTTATAAAAAGCAAGATACGCAAGTTTTTTAGAAAGCGAATAATTTTCCTGCGAAGAACATATTTCTTCCTCATCGCCTTGTTGTATATTTTTTTCCGACTGTTCGCGTTCCTGTTTTCGTTTTGCAACTTCGCTTTTTAATTTTTTAATGCTCGGAAGTCCGGCAACTTCTGCATAAATTTCTTTTTGATTTTGAAGTACCGGTAAATCCGACTTCTGTTTGAAGCGTTTGTCATCGTAATAAACAATTTTTTTAAATATATACGGTTGCATTCCGTGGCTGAATAAAAGCCCGCGGTTTCCGGGAATTCTTTTTATATCAGCCGCATCAAGAAGATTTCTTCCTGAATCACGGTCTGAAAAACTGATATTCTTGGTAGTAGTAATATCTATCATTCCGGAATGACTTATCTGTTCGCTCTGAATTGATTCCTGGCCGATAAACTTTGAAAATATTTCCGCATCTTTTATATTTCCTGGTGCAAAAATTGCAAGAACAGGACAAAGATCAAAAAATGCCTGATTTGCGCCGTACACATCTTCCAGCTGGCGTATTGTCTGACAAACAATTGTGAAGAAAACGCCGTATCCGCGCGAAACAGCCATTGTCTGAACAACTTCGTCAAGGCGGCCCAAAGCAGGAAATTCATCCAGGATAAAATTCACGTCATTTTTCAAACGCGTAGAACCGAAAACAGCTTCTCCCTCCGTAAATTTCCGCATCATAAAGCTTATTAAAAGTCTGAACACCGGAGCAATTCTTTTCATATCACTGTTGGAAACAATCAAATAAAGAGAAATCGGTTTTTTGCTTGTAATAAAATCTTCTATTTCAAAATCAGAAGCGCTTGTTGCATTTGCCAGAACAGGATCATCAAACAACTGTAATTTTCCGAAAATTGTTTTCATACCTGTCTGTCTTTCTTCCGCACGAGTATTCAAAAGTCTGTTTGCGCCCGAAACAACTTTTTCATGAACGTCTGTTGCTTCAATTTTATCTCCTACAGATTTTCCCTGACTTTTATAAAAGGCGGAATTTCTTTTGTACATTTTTTCTGTGATTTCAAAGTAATGTTTACTTGTAATCATGCTCTTGCAAATATCTTCAACACTTGAATTTGAAAAAAAATGCAAAAGTCCCGGAAGAGTTTTTTCCGCATAGTTTGAAAATCTTATGTGTAAAAGTGCCGCCGTAAGCGCATCCTGTGCCATTTCATTAAAATATTGGCTTGTTGAATCTTGTCCGGCTTTCAAGTTTGCAGGCGTTATCAAAGTATTTGCTATAAGAGAGGCATCCCGGAATGCGTTTTCATCTCCGTCACGAATTGCCTGTACAAAGTTGAATCTTACTGTTTCGTAACTGCAAGGCGCAAATCTTAACACATGGGAAAAAGTTCTTCTGTAGCCTGCTGTCTTTTCGTAGTTTTCACCCTTTATATCGTTTACAATAACAGAATGAGGATATGAAAGCAGCGTCGCAAAGATTATTCCGACGTTTTTTCCGCTTCCTGGCGGAGCGGCTATAAGTGTATGCTGTTTTCCGGGATGGCAAATGTATGTTCCTTTTCTGTACTGATGAAGTTTCAGGGAACCGTCTTCTTTTTTAGAATAAGTTACAAGCGCATCTTCTGTCATTCCTATCATAATTCCGTCCGGAGCAAGAAAGCCGTTTTTATGCAAATCGCTTACAGTTGCCATTCTTGCAGTTCCGTTTTGAGTACCGCATTTTTTTATGACTATTGCAGTTGTGATTGTCCAGATTACAGCAACGCTGAATGCAGCAAGGGTAAACGCAAGAAAATAACTCATTGCATGCCAGTAATAAGGCTGAAATTTTTCATAACCGAAATATTTGAAAAATGAAAGTATGAAGAAAACCGGATTGTATATGTACCATTCGCCCAGTTTGAAAAGCGGAACGTTTACAACTCTACGGTCGCCGTTCATTGCATATGCAAAATCTTGAGTGGCGGCAACAATTCCGGCCACAAAAAGAAAAATTACAATTACAGTTCTAAGAACGTTCCATGAAAAGCCCAATCCATGAGTTCCCGGATTTGATTTTCTGTAGTCCTTTTTCATTCTGCATCCTCCTTAAAATCAGTTTCTTACGTATTTCTGTTCCGGAACATAAGGTTCTATCGGCGGCAAATCCATTGTAAGATTTGTTATAAGTTTGATTTCTGTTCCGCTTTTGATTTTGATTGTTGGCTGAATATCCAGCGCCCTGTCAACAATTTTTTCATTAAGCTTCTGACCGGCAGAATAAGCGTCGCTCAACGCATTTTGCGCATAAATATTTCCCTGTGCATCTATTGTGGTAGCGGCTTTTGTATCCAGGACAGAAAACATTGCTATAAGCCCCATGGCTTTCAAGTATTCAAACGGATGTTCCGTTCTGTGCCCTTTTGCTCCGCTGAATCCGTATGCATCAATTCCGTTCATGCTTCCAAGATTTACTTCAAGTCCGTCCGGGCGGATTAACGTATTCCAAACAATCTGAACTCTTGCCTGACCATAACTTATTGTGCTGTTGTATTCACCGGTAAGAACCGATCCTTGCGGAATAAGAATATATTTTCCGTTATTGCTTGAAAAAATATTTGTAGTTACCGTTGCTTTCAAAGTTCCGGGTAAATCCGTGTTTATTCCGGTATCCAAAACGGCCGGAATTACAGTTCCTTTCCATAACGAAAATTCGCTGTTCCACTGATAGTTTCCGCCGCTTTCTGAATTTTTGGAAAGAAATTTTTCTTTTCCACTCTGATCGTTCTGCCGTTCATAATTAGATCCGTTCTGCATTGCAAGATATGAACTTAAATTGGACTGAAGAGATGCCGGAGTATAAGAACCGTTTCCGTATTTTTGCGCCATATAATTCTGATAGGCAGATGAAGCGCTGTTTGTTCCGGATGTTCTTGTCTGACCTGCAGAAGCATAATTGTTGCTTTTAGATGAAGATGCTTCAAACGGAATGCGCTGCATTGCTTTCTGAAGTTCATTTCTGTTGGTCTGCGGATAAGTTGACTGCGTTGTTCCGCTGTTTTGTACTGGTCCCATTTGTGAAGGAACTTCCACCGGAGCAGTTCCCGCATTATCTAATCCCGGAATGGAAGTTTTTTCGCTGTCCAGCGCATCAAGATAGCTGTTTTTTTCTGAATAATCCGGAACTTCAACGTTATCATCCGTAAGTTCTTCTTCCTCATATTCATCCGGTATGAAAATCTTTCCGGCTTTATCAAGCTCGTTGTTTTCCGCAGTTTTCCGTTTCGTAATATTTGGAAGAATAAAAACGCAGAAAAACATAAACACAATAAAAATGCTTCCGACTGCAATAAAAAGCATATTTCTGTTTAAGAATGAGGCTTTGTTTTCTTCCGGATTTCCTTTTTCTGCTTCGGAAGCTTTCAGAATATCTGTTTCTTCATCAGGATTTTCATCTTCAACTTTTTTTTCTTCTGAATCAGAATCAAAGTTTTCTTCTGCATCCACTTCTTCCAAATCATAGAATTCAGCATTTTCATCTTTTTTTTCTGATTCGTACTGTTGTTCATTCTCATAAAAATCATCTTCAAAATCATTTTCTGAAAGTTTTTTTAATTTTTCTTCCATATGTATAATATTCCTCTCTGCTATTTCTTTGCCTTTTTCTTTATAACCGTAACTTTCTGTTTTCCGTTTCTAAGTGTAACTTTTTCAATAAGTTCATTTATTACGATTATGTTTTTTCTTACTTCCTTATTCACAATTTCGCGGTTCTTTTTGAATACAGTCGGAATTGTCATATTAAGACTTTTTTTGTCCAGAACGATATATGTTTTCTGGCCGTCATCGTAAACCATAACCGGTGTCCAGGCAGGTTTGTTTGTAATTGAATGTCTGATTTTATAATCGAACGAAAGATATTCAGCATTCATTCCGGAAAATTCTTCAACAACTTTTTTGTCGTTTTCCCATTTTGTAAATGCGGTTCTTGTGTCTTCATAATCCGGATAAACCCAGCTTACATAAGGCATATAATGGTCTTTGTAACTTTTCAGTTCCACCATATAAACGCGTCTGTCCGTAATCAATGTAAGTGTTGAAGTCAATCCTGCATAATCCGGCTTCAGCATTAAAAAAGTAGTGTCCAATCCGTTCTGAATTCCCTGGCCGTAACTTAAGCGCCAAACATCAGTTTCGCTAAGATAAGGTGATTCTTTTAAGATTTCGCCAGGTTCAAGCTGGATTACGGTTGTATGATAAGTTTGACAGTGCAGTTGATAAACATGACCTTTTTTGTAATACCAAGCTTTCAATCTGTTCTGCTGAACGGAATATTGCGGAAGTTCCGTAATATCTTTCAAGTGATTTTTTAACGCTTCGCCGCCTTCCAGATATGTTTCTTCTTCGCCAGGATTTCCATAAATCGTTTCCGGAGGTTCAAGAAACACAACTGCGCTTTGAACATCATTTTCCTTCATTTTTTGAAGTGTTTCATATTCTTCATCTGAAAGTTCACCATCTTCTTCAAGTTTTTCATCTTTTACCTGATCAAAAGAATTTGTCCTGTTTTTTTCAACGTCAACAGTCTGACAGCTTAAAAAACTGAATAAAGTAATAATTGAAAAAGTTAGAATTTTTGTTTTTTTCATTTTTAGCCTCTTTTTATTTCTTTAAATTCAAAATCTGTTATATATATTCCAAGCGGATTTAAAATCATATCGTCTTTGGCAGGTTCCAAAAGTTTTATTGTAAGAATTCCGCGGAACCGTCTTTTATTTACGCGGCTTTGTGCTTTATCTTTATCATTTACAATAAAATCTGCCTGATAACTTGAATCCGTCAGTTTCAGAACGCTTTCTATATCTATTGTCCTGAATACTTTTCCAACATTTTTGAGCGGGTTGTCTTCCTTAAGAATGTTGGAAAGTTTTTCTGCGGTTGCCGCATCTACGGAAGCGTAACAATCGCGCAAATTCTTTTTCAAAACCGCGGCATCAGATGGAATTTCGTAAAAATTTGAAACAAATTTTCTTATCTGATACTCAACCGCAACACCAGGAACTTTCAAACCTTGATAATTCAAGCGCGAAATATTTCCGACGTATTTTGCCTCGCCCCAATCGCTTACGGTTATAACAAGAGGAACTTGCTTCGGAAGATTGACTGCATAAAAGCAAATTAAAAGCGCTATTATAAAACCGGCACAACTTGTCCATGCAAAGATTTTGAATTTTTTATCGCGGGAGGCATCTTTGCGGCAGAATTCTTCATAAATTTCCAAAGGGCTTTTTGTTTCTTTTTCAAATATCTGCTTCTTCATTTTTGTTCCTTGATTTGTTTAATAGATTTCGTTTTCCAGCGGATTATAAAAAGCGTTGTCAAGTTCCGGAGATGATAATTCTGACTCTGTCGGATCTTTTTGATTCTGAGAAAAAGCTTGTTCCGGAACCTGAGATGCGGCTTGATCCGAAGCCTGCGGATTTTTTGCAGGCCCAAGAAGAGCAAGATTTTCCACACAAAAAACAGTTTTATATTGTTTTTTTCCAGTCTGATCTGTCCATGTATCCTGGCGCAAATGTCCTTCCGCGCCGATTTTCATTCCTTTCTGAAGAACATTTCTAAGTCCGTCAGCTCTGTTTCCATAAACCGTAAGATAAAAAAAACTTGCCTCCTGAATCCACTGTTCATTCACTTTTCTGTCGCGGTTTACAGCAATGCTGAAAGAAAGCGTTGAAGTTCCGTTTTTTGTCTGCGAATATTCCGTGTTGTTTGCAATGCGGCCGGTAAATGAAAATGTATTTATATCTGTCATACTCAATTCCTTTTATAGTGATTTTTTACCGCGCAAGCCAATTTTTAAAACCTGCGCGGAATTTTTATCAAGAAAAACTTCCTACTGTAACACCGTCATAAATCCATGTAACCAAACTTACAGAACCTAAGATTCCCGCAATTCCGAAAAATACAGGAACTAAAGTAGAAACAATTCCGTCCTGTCCTTTTAGTTTTCCCCATGCAATTCCGCCAAAACAACCTGCAAGCATAATTGCAAGAGCAGCTTTAAGTCCGGTTGATGTTAAAACTGTAAGAAGTTTGTTTCCTACGCTGTCGAAAACGCCCAAATCACTTGCTGCAAAAATTTGCGACATAGTTAAAAATGTGCAGAAAATCATTACAACAAAGTTCTTGTTTTTCTTAAGAAAAGTTGAGATTTTAAAATCCTTTTTATTCATTTCAAATAACTCCTTTATATAAGATTGTTGGCTTGCAGTTCAGAAAGAAACGCATCCGTTTCTTCTTTTACGTTCATTATTTCGTCTACATGCACGCCGTTTCTGTCGCGTTTCAGATGAACCACCATTTGTATTATTTCGCTAAGATGATTAGCTGTTTCCGGATCATCTTTTTGCAACATACCTTTAATTCGCATCAAGGTAGAAGCGCCGTTAATTGCATGGAATGTACTTACGCCGCCATGCGGTGTTGTCCGCCACGCATCAATCAATTCTTGCATTACGTTTGCCCGTCTTACCTCCCCAAAAATTACACGTTGCGGCGTAAATCGCAAGGATTCTTCCACTGCTTTCCAAGCCAATTCTTTAGGAACGCAAAGCATTGTTTTCATCCTTGCCTTACACTGAAGTTCCGGAGTATCCTCTACTATGTAAAAGTTGTCATCCGGTGTAATTTCTGTCATTTTCTGTAAAATTGCATTTGTCAAAGTCGTCTTTCCGCTGCCAGTAGAACCCGAAACGATAATGTTTTTGTTTTCCTTTACCGCTTCCAGAATCTGCATGTATTCACTTTCGGTCATCTGGCCATGTTCAAGATACTGTTCCATTGTATAAACGTTTGCCGGAGGTTTTCGTATTTGAATTTCGCTCCGCTGTGTTACTTTCATAAGTCCGGTAAGGCGCGCGTTATATTTTGGAATTACAGTTTCCAGAACAGGAAAGCCGGAAAGAGTATCAAGGTTTATATCCTGGATTGCGGCGGCCGCTTTTATAATGCGTTCCGTCATATAATCCGGCATATATTTGCCTGTAAACTCTTTGCCTTTGTCAAATCTTGTTACAATTATTTCTCCTGAATCCACAACCGCAACATCCGTTACAGTCGGTTCTTCAAGATACGGAACAATGTCTTTCATATCATCAGAAAGAAGATTGTCCAGCATCCTTTTCTTTTTCAGTTCCTCCGCATTTTCCTGATTCATCGCCTATAAGATTTCCTCTTGAGGTGTTATTTTATTTTCCTTTTTTTCATCTTCATAAAGCTGTTCAATCAATGTGGACTGAATTTCCTTACTCTTCTTGAACATTGCCAAAAACTTGCGCCGCCTTTCATCACCTCCCTGAAATGCAATTGTACGCGCTGCACCTTGCGGCAAAGTTTCAAAGTCCTGGGCAGAAAGCGTAAAATAATATCTGAGCCAAAAAGTAAACATACTTGAAAAGACTCTGACTTCGCGTTTTACATTCAAAATCTCATTCCGGAAATTTCCCATAGTAGAAACAAGTTCACTCTGAATCTCCACATCATGTTCCAAAGCATCTTTCACATATTTTCTTATCAGCTTAGGAACCGTTGTTTTTTTTGTTTTTGCTTTTGTTTCCAGCTGTTCAAAAAGTTCAATATCAAATCTTACTGTTGTCTTTCTTTCAACTGCCATTTATTCGTCCTCCTCAATTTGTGAATATTTTTTTACATTTTTCAGCATTCCATCTGCTTTTATATTTGCATCGCGGACAATTTTCTCTGCTTTTATCTTCGCTTCGCGAACAGGTTTTTCCGCCAGTGTTTCTATTGTTTTGTGCAAATATCTGTTCATTATGTTGTCAACAAAAATGTTATAAAGTCCGCATGTAGTAAAAACTCCGGCAAAAAACATTCCAACACCGAACACGATTATCTTAAGTTTGGTACGTACAGAAATTTCCTGAATCGCATAAACTGCCTGGTTTGACATAAGTTTTATTTTCTGTACTTTTGTTTCCAGATTTTCAACTAGAATATCAAGTGAGTAGTTTATGCTTTTGCTCGTTCTGTCCGCAGTTTTGCTCAAAGAAGTCAATGTTTCTGTGAATTTTTCTTCTTCCGTTTCGCTCATAACTAAATAACTCCGTATTTTTTATATATTTTGTTCTTTTCCGTGTTCCATACAGAAATATGGCTTTCTTTCTGCATTTCCATAATTTCATTGTCCATCGCTTTTCTTTTTCCGGCCGGAAGCATATAGCATTTTTTATAAAAAGCGATTCTCTCTTTGTTGTCGCGTTCGCTATAAGAAAGGCCGCACACATGACAGTCCGCATAAAGCAAGTGTTCCGCGCCGCAAACCTTGCACTTTGTCTTCGTCCGCTCTTTTTTTATTTCGCTGCTTTCATCTTTGTTCTTTTCCTGCGATCTTTCAAAAAAATATAATGAAACGTTGGTCTCGCTTAAAATCGTCCTAAAAAAATAGCCTGGAAAATTGGAAACTGATTTTTTTTGAAGATGTTCATACGTCCAAGAAATATATTTTTCAGGTTCAAGGCTCCGTTCAGAACAAAGTTGTTCAAGTTTCGGAACAAAGTCCGCGCTGAAAAGTTCTGTATTTCCAAACAGATTTTTTAAAATTTTAAAAATTTCTGTCTGTCTTTCTTTCTGCTCATCAACATTCTGTTTTACGGAATGTTGAAAAAGTGCAACGTTGCACTTTTCAGTTTCTTCCTGCTTTGAATTTCCGTTTTCGAAAGAAGATAGATTTTTAAATTTATTTTCAGAATTCTTATTGGGTAAACTTTGTTTACCATCCAAGGTAAACTTAGTTGACCTATCTGGTAAACTTTGTTTACCACTGTTTACTTGTATAGCGGTAAACTTAGTTGACCTTTCAAAATTGATTCCTTTATCTGAATCGGATTCTTTTAATGCCTCTTCAGGATTTTCAGCCGGTACATTATTGCTATTAAGCACATCATTTTCAGAACGTGATTTTGCAGTCCAATATCTGCAATAGCGGATTTTTCCGCCAGAACTTTCAACTTGTTTGATGAGAAGGCCTTTTTCTACAAGGGATTTCAAACATTTTATAACGCCCTGCTTGGTGGATTGCGTCCATTCGCACAGATAATTCAGGCCGCCGTGATAATCACTTTTTCCGTCTTGAGAAAACCCGTGAATTACAGAATAAATAACAAGTTCATTTCCCTTAAGATTAAGCTCATTAATCATCCATCCGCAAATATGAAGGAAATTTTCATTTTTAATCATTTTGCCCACCCCACATTCCTTTCTTTTGTTGAACCGCTTGTATTTCCGCACTTAAAAATTCATTCATATAATTTTCATTGAATTGAAATGCGTTGTAGTAGCGACCGTAGCCGTCTTCAATAAGATTTTTGTTAAGCATTGTAGAATTGCAGAGCCACACATACGCCAAAATACGGTCGTATCTGTCGCGCAATGCGCTTACATTATCAAACTGAATATTCACGACTTCCCTGTAATATCTGTTTGTGTACTCATAAGCTTCTTTTGCAAAATATTCCGCCGCCTCGTCTTTATATAAGTTCAATTCCGGTGTGTTTACACCTATCAGCCGGATTGTTTCCTTTTTGGAGCAGTCTTCCGGTACTTCTTTTTCAAACTGAACTTTGACTGTATCTCCATCTACAACTGCTGTTATTTTTGCTGAATAAAGTTTTTCTTCGTCTGTTTTTTCCGTATTTTTTATTTCAGCTTCTTTTCCGCAGGAAGCGACTAAAAGCGTAAAAATTAAAATTGTAAAAATTTTCTTAAAATTTGATTTCATAAATTTCTCCTCCAGCTTTTTTATTTGCCCATTCCAGGAACAACTGATTTAGAAATTTCAATGCTCTGTTTATTTTCTTTTTTATTGGAATGGGCCAACTTAAAAGATGTTTCTTGAACCGTTTCCTTACAAACTCTTTCCGCCTGGCGTCCGATTTCTTTTACGATGCCGAATTTTTCCAGGCGGAAATTTGTTTCAAGTTTTTTGGCTAAATTTTTCTGAACTGCATCTATTGTTTCGCTGTCCGTTATGAATTCTGCGTTTGTCTGGCAGGCCGCAAGATATTTTCCTAAATAAAGTTCAGGCTCTTTTATACCAGTTGCATCAATTTTTACGCTCTTTCCTATCTGCTTTTGGATTTTCAACTGTTCTTCATATTCACTTTTTGAAAGGGAAGCAAGTTTTTTTTCGGACATACTGTTTTTTACAACAAATTCCGAAAGATGACTTTCCATCTCTTTTCTTGCTGCTTCTGAAAATTGGGTTCCAGAAAAATCTTTTTCAACATCAATTACAATTCCATATATATTTTGAAACGTGCTTTTTTCTATGTCACGAACATCATTCGGCAGGCGGTTAAAATAGTCTTTTATAAAATCTTTGCGCTCTGCAATTTCTTTCAGCGACAAATCCGGTGTTTCCACGCTGGCAAATTTTATACGGAGTTCTTTAAGATGCTCTTCCGCAATACGAGTTCTTATATCCGCAATTTCTTTTTGACCGTTCGGAACTTTTTCAAAATGTTTAATTAAATAGCGGTATTCTTCCAATTTTTGCGGCCGCTGTTTTGCAAGGGCCAGCGCATAAATCTTTTCAGGTTCTTCACAAGCTTCCGGTGAAAAATAACGGTTCTTAAAAACAACATTTTTTCCGCCTGACAAATGAGTATCTGCAAGCACAAAATTCTTTTTGCTAGCTTCGTTTGCAACAATGGCTGTGCCGGCACTTTTTGCACCCGCAAAACTGGTAACGATTTCCCCCTGCATCTGTTGTCTTTCGTAATAAATTTGAGACAAAAGCTGCGCTTCTCCGCTGAAAGGAAGCCCTGTATATGCATTCACTATCAAAGGCGGATTTATTGTTATTTTCCCAAAATCTTCCCCTTTTTTATTCAAGAATGGAGCAGTTCCGTTTTTTACGGAATTCAAAAAATCTGTAGCACCTTTTTTTACAATATCTACTTTCTTTACATTCGCGCTATGACCTTTTTCTTGATTTTCCGTCTTTTCTTTTTCTTCAATTTTTTTTGCAATTTCTATAGTATCCTGCCCGAACATCCGTATTCCACCAGGAACTTCTTGTTTGACAGTTTCTGCTTTCTGTTCTGAACTGATTGATTCAAGCATATTCTTGTCAATCATTTCTGATAATTCTTTTCCAATAACTTTTTCTTCTACAGTATTATGTAATAACTGAAAACCGTTTTTATCTTTTTCCAAGAACAAATTTCCATTTATGACAGCTTTAACAGTTTCCATTGTAGGTCTTAGATTTTTATCAAGATATAAAGCTTGAGGACATTGACAAATACGCAGGAGGCGCTTATCATAATTTAAGAGGGATTGCTCCGACTTCCCCCGACTCATCAGTTGGGAAAGGTTGTCCAAGAGTAATCCTTTTTCTATTTGTGATAATCTTTGGTCATAATAGTGATTTCCATCTTTATCAACACCAATAGCAGATTTGCATGTATAATCAACGTTGTTAATGTTAAGAGCAGAAACAAAGTATTTATATTTTTCAATATTTGGATGTTTTTCTTTATCTTCATTTGGTTCTTCTGCAATATATATACTCTGTTTAATTATATCTGGAATATATTGTATTGCCTCAAGATGTCCTGACATCGCCATATGATGATTTTTAATTTCATCTATGTTTCCCATACTCAAGACGACATCAATATTAAGGTCATCATTATGATAAGTCCCTTTTACATAACGACCAATATCTTTAGCGAAACTTCTAAGAACTTTATTGTCTTTATCATTTCTGAAGTTATTTACTTCTTCTGTAATATCTTTTCCATCAATTATGATTTTTCCATTTCGTATTATTTTTGGTGCTTCAGCAAGTTTTTGTAATCTTGATGCTTTTTCCCAGTCTCCAAATTTAGAAATAAAGTCTTCAGAATGAATGTATTTATCAAATTCTTCTTGTGTAATTTCTTGCAATCCGTCAATTTTTTTTGCAATTTCTATAGTATCCTGTCCGAACATCCGTATTCCGCCAGGAACTTCTTGTTTGACAGTTTCTGAATTGCGTTGTATATTTTCATTAAGCAAAGTGGTTGATGATCGCAACATGGTAGCGATGGGGTTCTCATCAAGAGGACGCCATATTGTAGGTTCGACTCCTACCGCCACTTTGCTATATTGTTTTTCATTTAAATCTTCAGTCTTAACTTTTCCGACCGTAACAATATAGTTTCCGTATTCATCTTTATTAAAGACAATTTTGTTTGACTTTTTATTATCCTGTTCATCAACTCCAGTAAGCATAAAATTCTGATGTTTTTCGTCATTATCAATATATGCGGTTTGGCAAGTCTTTATAAAATCAAGCATTCCTTTCATTTCTTCAATGCGTAACGCCTGGTCATAACTGCCTTTTCGTTGCGGTCTTACATGTGCGATTTCTGAACGCATAAAGAAATTAGCATTTTCAACGCCAAGTTTTTGTGAAATTTCTTCATTGATTTGAGGAAGTTTTATTATCGGAGGAATTTTTTTGTAATCAGGATTTGGCTGCTGGTAAAGAGCATCTATGATTGAATTGAATTCTTCTTGTGAAATTTCTTTCAATCCGTCAATTTCTTCTTTCTTTAATTTGTGGTACGTTTTTAATTCTGGTTTTTCTTGAGAGTTGACAATTTCTGATTTTATGAGTATATTATTTTCATCCGATTGGAGGGCCTCTATAGGGAAGTATACCCTTGCGACTGTGCTCCAATCGGATATTTTTTTGTCATCGACATATCTGCAAAGTCCGTTTCCCGTCCATTGATTTATCAAATCTGTTCCATTTTTCGCAATCAAAGTTCTGTCGTGAATACTGCGGATATCCTGAACTTCTATGAATTTACGATGACCGCTTTCTTGAATTTGAATCTGAGAATTTGTATTTACAGCCAATGCAATAGGTTTGTTTTCTGCAAATTCATCTGTAAGAATTAGTTTTGAATCCTGTTTGTTTTCAGACTTTTCCTTATCCGTATCAAAAACAACGACTGGATCGTAAAAACGCAAAAGTGATTTTTTTATTTCTTCATTGCTTAATCTATGAGTTTCTTTTGCTTTTTTTATAACGGAAACAGGCAAAGATATTACAGTTTCATCGCTTCCAAGTTCCTGTAAATATGAAGGTGTCTTTGGAAGTGTAAAGCGTCTTTCCTCTGGAACAATTCCTTTATCAAGATAATCATCAATTTTTGAAAAAACACTTTCCAGTTCTTTTCTTGTGTCTTCTGAAATACTTAACGATAAATCCGTATATTTCTGCTTATAAATCTGTATAAGTTCTTCATCAGATATTCCATCATTTATTTCATTTTCCATTTTTTTCTCCATTACAACATTTTGATTCTTTGCAATGTATTCTGAATTTGACACATAAGCACCATAGCCAAAAGCCATTGAACCTTCACCAGACATTCCATATTCAGAAGTGTTGAATTTATCAAAACTCGCGTCGCTTCCGTGATATGCGGTCTGGAATAAAACATTATCATTATTTTCTCCAAAAACATTTTCTTTCTGTTCGTTTATAATTAAATCCGGATTTTTTAAAGTGTCATGAACCGCTAAAAGAAGATTCTGCCGTTCTTTTGTTTCGAGTTTTTCAAACTGATTTGCTCCCATTTTTACACTTTCGATTGGAGTTTCAATTTTTGAATATGGAAATAACTTATTGTAGTTATCTCTTGTAAAAGCAATTTTTTCTAAAGGAACAGCGACTTCTTTTAATGCATTTTTCAATGCTGATTGCAGTTCTGAAATATTTTCAACAGTGGTTTCATTTTCCATAGTTTTCTTCCTCCGTATTGATTTTTTCAATTTCTTCGCTTATCAGCTGTGCAAGTGTTCTTATGCACTCGGTTTCTGTTGTGTTCGCATTTTTTGCCACCATAAAAATTGAATCCGCCAAATCTGCTATTCTTACAAGGTGTGGTTTATAATTTGTCATCTGATTTACGTCTCCTTAAATCTGCCTCAACAGCCTGTTCAATACGCATCCGCTCGGATTCCAATGTTTCTGAATATCTGTATTTTTTATCTATAAACAGGACGTCATAAATTGAATTAAATAAAAATTTCGCCAGCTTTAAAAATTTTTTTTTACTCATTTGCAGATAATTCCTCTCCGATTTTCTTCAAAATCAATATTTTTTGTTTTTTTCCATACATTCCATAACTACATTTTTCAGTTTTTCCTGCAGAGCAGAAAACTTTGATTCAGAAATTTCTTCTTTCAAGAAAGGAAGAAACATTGCTGTTATCTTGGCGGTATAGCGCTCCGGTCTTTCTATTTTTGATTTTGAATTTTCATCCGAAAAATCACTCAAAGTTTCCACACTGCCGTAAAGTTTTATGCTCTGCAAAAAATTCATACCAAAAGCTCCTGATTTTCTTGCAGTTCAAGCTCTTCGGCTATCATTTTTTCCAGTCTTGCACCTTTTGAATTTTGCCAACCCGGAAGAAGCGCTATTGAATCGCACTCAAGAAGATGTTTTATATCTGTTTTCAGATAATCTTTTCTTGAGCATTTTCCGCCGTTTTCCTGTTCGGCAAGGTTTGCAAGCTCCGCAGGATTTACAACCTTAAAACCTTTTTTCCTGTAGAATTCCGCAGCTCTATTAAACTTTTCTTCCCAATCTGGAACGCCTGTTATAGGTCCGCTTATATAAATTGTTTTTCCGGCGTCAGTTTTGTTTTCTGTTTCAATTTCAGAAAATTTCTTTTCACCGTTCAGAATTTTTTCCTTGCTTTCAGAATCAATATTTTCAGTTCCATCCCAAAAATTCTCGCCTTCAAGTTCAAAAGATTTCTGCTTTCTTGCCTTTTTTTCCTTTTGAATCAGTTTGTCAGCTTCATTTATTGTTTTTTCGTGATTAAAAACGGCCTGCTTTGTTTCTTCATCAGCATTTTTCAGAATGTTTATAGCTTTTTTTACATTCCGCTCGCCCATATTCAGCTGTCCGGAAATATATTTTGCAAGACTTCCTTCTTTGCTGCGCGGATTTATTTGAATCATTTTTTCTATTGCAGCAAGTTTTTGTGCGTCATCAAGATTTCTTCTGTCCAGCTGAAGACGGTAAGCATACATAAGCGCTTCAACTCTGGTTTTGAATGTATGTTTGTAAACAGGTACGTCAAAAAACTTTGCAATCTGCAAAGCATGAAGTCTTGTCATTCCGTCAATGACAATCCATTTTCCCTCATCTTCTATGAATGCATAATGAACCGGCTGGCTTTCGTCGTAACCGTTTTCAATAAAACTTTCTGCCAAATGTTTTGCAGTTTCTTCTGAATGAAAAAAAAGTCCCACAAATTCTTGGTCCAAATGTTCTGTAAGTTCAGAAACTGTCATTTTTACAGAAAGTTTTGCTGTGTTAGAATTATTTAAATTTGATTGCGAATTATTCTTCGCCGCTGTAAGAGGTTTTGCCATCAGAATGCCTCCCCGTTTTCAAAGCGAATTTCTTCACCGGTAATTTCATTGCAGAGTGAAATTATTGAAGAACGCAAAGCAGCGCTTTTTTTAGCAGTTCCGATAAGTTCCTGGCGGTCAATTCTGTTTTTTGCAACTGTTGTCCATGGAATTCTTGTAGAAAGGATATTAGAAAATGTTTCTTCAAAAAGATTCTGATAGTCTGTCTGTCCGCCAATCTGTTTTTCTTCAAAGCGTTTGTTCCAGCCAACAAACAGAAGTTTCCAGTTTTCAAAAACGTTTGTTTCCGCCTGAAGTTTATTGTTCAAGAACAAAGCCGTATTATAATCAAACTGGCTTAAAAGTGTAGGAGTGATTATCAAATCGCTTCCTTCGTAGAACATCATTGTAATGTTGTCATAAGTCGGGGCCGTATCGATTATGATATAGTCGTATTTTTCTTCAAGCGAAAAGTGCAACGTTGCACTTTTTGTAAGAGTTTTGAATCGGTTCTGATTTATTGTTCTTAAATCAACCAGGTAAAGACTTGAAGGAATAAGATCAATTCCATCTGTATTAGAAGGAATTACAAAGTCAAGAATGTTTTCCGCTTGAAGAGCCGCCGCTATGTGTTTACGGTTCTGCGGATCAAGTTCATTCTTGTTTTCTGGTGATAAAGTCCAGCTGGAAGAATTGTTAATGTCGCCGTCAATAAAAAGAATTTTTTTGCCGGCTTTTGCAAGACAGTATGCAGAAAGCAAAGCTGTCGTCGTTTTGGAAACTCCGCCTTTAAGGCTTCCGAATGTAATAATTTTCATATCTGCTCCCTTATGAAAATATTTTTTGTGCATATGCACTTATAGCGGAAGCAGGGTTCGAACCTGCACGTGTCTGGACTACCACCCAGCAAGTCTTCCAATTGCTTCATTCCGCGATAAAACTGCACTTGAAGTAATCAAGTGCAGCCAAACGTCATTTCCCGTTGCGCGTAGAAAAAACGTTTGAATTTTTGCGAAAGGGAATCGAACCCTTTTTAATCCATCCGCAAAAAAAATAAGCTCCAGTCGAAGCAGATAATATGACCGGAGCTTAAAAAAATATGCTAAAATCTATATCTGCTTCTGAAAGCTTAAAATCCACTTAAACAAAAGAGATAAATAGATTAAAAGCGCAACGATAAAATACGAGAAACAGATATTTTGTCAAACTTTTTTTTGAAAAGAAATCTGGTTTGGGACCAGGATGTCGCAGGTTCAAATCCTGTCATCCCGAGTATTTTCTTGCAATGCAAGAAGTCATAAAAAACATTTATTTCACGAAAAACTGCCAATTTATAAATCAAAGTGGCAGTTTTTTTTGTATTTAACAAAGTTCACTGCAAAATCACATCAATTGCAAATATTTTTTATTCTGCAAAATCTGCCAAAGTATCAATTTCACCAGATTTTTGCTCGCCAATTCCGATTGGACCAAGTATTTTCAGTTTTACAGGCGAGCCGGGCTTTCGACCAGACTCCCGCTCTGAAGAATAAATTTCACAGTGCAAAAAATTTTCTGAAACAGCGTGAAAAACAAGTCTTCCTTCGCCATCATTAAAAACAAGCGGCTTTTTTACAGTTTCAAGAACCGCATCCACAATCTTATTTCTGTAAGATTCAATATATTTTATTTTATTCGCTTTTGCCCAAGCCAAAAGTTCAGCCGCCCTTTTTCCGCTCACAAACTGCGGAATTTTCGGCTTCATAACTGCGGCAGCCGTACCAGGCCGCGCACTGAAAGGAAAAACATGAACCCAGGCAAAATCGCACTTTTTGCAAAGCATCATAGTCTGCTCAAAATCTTCATCTGTTTCACCCGGAAAACCAGTAATAATATCAGCCGCCAAAAAAGGATTATCCTTTACAGAACGAATAAGGGCGCAAGCATCCTCAACTTGTTTTGCAACATAATTGCGCTTCATCGCTTTTAAAATCTTATCGCTTCCGCTTTGAACAGAAATATGAAAATGCGGTCTTACACGCTTATCTTTTATGGCCCTGCAAAATTCATCATCCACAATTTCAGGATAAAGACTGGAAATTCTAAAACATATTTCAGACGTATTTTCAAGACAAAGCATTAAAAGTTTGCTGAAATTTACAAATCCGTCCTTATACCTGCCTTTATACTGACCAATATTTACAGTTGTAAAAACAACTTCGCTCTGCCCCGCTTCCTCAAGCTGCTTCACTCGCTTCAAAACTTCTTCCGCATCCAAAGAAACAGAATGACCGCGAGCCGCATTTATCGTGCAATAACTGCAAATACAGTTGCATCCGTCCTGAATTTTTATCGAAGAACGGCTATGGGCAAGAAAAGAATCCGTAGCAAGTCTGAAAGGATTTTCACTCGTTCCCGACTTTAACGCAATACCAGAAAAAAGACCTTCATTCAAAAGTTTCGCAAAAGAAAACGCATCAAAAGAGTTCTGCTTAAGCTGTTTTTTCAACAAACCAGGAACATCAGCAAGCCGGCTTTTCAACTGACCTTTCAAAACCGCAATCCGCGGACTTATTTTTGCAATATCTTCAGAAGAAAGTTGCGCATAACAACCGGTAACAATAACCGCAGCATTCGGACATTTTTCAAGAACAAGCCTAATTATTCTTCTGTCCTTCTGCTCCGCTTTTTGCGTAACAGCGCAAGTATTCACAACACAAAGCACAGTTTCATTGTCATCAGAATTTTTTGCCTGCAAAGGCTTTACAATAACAGAAAATCCCGCCTCCACAAACGAGCGGGCCGCACTTTCGCTTTCAATCTGATTTAATCGGCAGCCAGTTGTTTCAAATCGTATATTCAATTTATTACAGAATTAAAAAATTACTGAAGTTTTTCAGCAACACGGTTTCTTCCGCGTTCCGCTTCCACAGAAGAAGAATTAAGCCGCAACGCTTCATCATAAGCATTAGCCGCTTCTGTATAATTTTTTGCCATTTCGCGCGCATAGCCAAGGCGTATCCACCAATTTTCAAGCAAAGGCTCTTTTCTTACTGCCGCAGAAAGAGCAATATCCGCATGCTGATATCGCGCCTGACGTATATAAATTTCACCCATATAATAATAAGCAGTTCCAACCCGGCTTCCGCTTTCAGGCGCATTCGCAACATATTTCTGAAACTGCTCCATAGCGCCTTTATTTTTGCCTAAAAAATAGCGTGCCTCTCCAAGAATTTCTGTAAGGCGCAAATCATACTGACTGATTTTAAGCCCTTCCAGCGCACGTTGCTCCGCTTCAATATACTGCTTGTTTCTGACCAAAGCCCAACACATTACAACGTAAGATTCAACACGGTTAGGATTTTGCTGAAGTTCCTGTTCGCAAACCGCAATGGATTCCGCATAACGACCATTATTGTAAAGAACAAGAGCATCCTGTTTTATAGCACCCTGCGAAAACGCCGCAAAGCAATAACACACAAAAAAAACTAAAAAAAATATTTTTTTCATAAATTCACACCAATTCAGATTATTTTATCATTGTGCAACGACCCGTAAAAGTGCTTCCAGGTTCAAGAACAATCTGTCTGGAAGTTATATCACCGTCAACAGAACCGCTTGCCGTAATAAAAATCAAATCTTTACCGGAAACATTACCGTGAACTTTTCCCTTTATAAGAACCCGAACCGCATTTATATCAGCATTTACCTCAGAACACTTGTCAATAACCAAATCGCTCGTAGCATCAATTTTTCCGTTTATCTTTCCGCGAATCATAAACGGCTTAACAAATTTTATATTGCCGGTAAACTTAATTCCCTGTTCAATAATTGTATCAAAAGCTTCGTCTTCAAGATCAAAAAAGTCAGATTCTTTCACATCAAACATATTTCTATTTTACCTTCCAAAATAATGATAGTCAATAAAACAATTAACCAATTAAAAATACAGATTTTTTTAAGGGCGGAGCCCCGCCCTACGCCAGCACTCCGTTGCTGTCTACCCACCCTGCGGGCTCAAACGCCGCCCGCAACGCCTGCTTTATTTTCCCGCTACAAAAGCATAACGGAAATAACCTTTCTCATTTTTCTGCAGAAGCCCTTTAAAATCTTCCGCTTCAGTAAAAACGGCAGCATACTGCTCTTTTATGCTAAAAGGCGAAACTGTAAACATATCGCTTTGCAGTTTTGCACCGTTTTCAAAAAGATTGGCTTTTCCTTCCGCAAGAGTAAGACAACCAAAACCGCACTGAACAGCCAGATTTTTGCTCATAGGAACAGAACAAGACAAACATTCTTTTTCCAAAGCCAATTCTTCAGGCAAAATTTCTTTTTTTGCATGAATTTTATTTTTCCGGTTTTCAGCAGCAATTTTTTCAATTTCTTTTGTTTTTTCTGCCGTCAACAAAGCATTTTCTATATTGAATTCTTCAAGAAAAGAAAATCCGGCCGCATCTTTCAGTTCAAAATTTCCAACTTTCGTGCGCAAAAGCCCCGCAAGATAAGCAGCACTGTTACATTCCGCCGCAATATCGCGCGCAAGTGAACGGATATAAGTTCCCTTAGAAACATCAAATTCAATTCTGCATGCGGAAACACGTTTTTCCGAATCAACAAGAATTTCAAGAATTTTCGCATCAAAAACTTCCACTTGCCGCGCAGGAATCTGTGCAGTTTCACCGCGGCGCGCAAGGTCGCTGGAACGTTTTCCGTCTATGTGAATCGCGCTGAATACCGGCGGAATCTGCATAATTTTACCGGTAAACTTTTTTACAGCGCAAAAAAGTTCTTCTTCTGCCGGCAAAGGAGCTTTTCGTACAACATTTCCCGTACATTCAAGAGTATCTGTTTCTTCGCCGAACTTAATAACCGCCTGATAAGTTTTATTAAATTCAGTAATTTTTCCGGCTAAACGAGTAAGCGCGCCAACACAAACAACAAGAAGCCCGCTTGCAAAACTGTCTAAAGTTCCAGTATGACCTACTTTTGTTGAGCCAAAGGCGCGCTTTATTGTATAAAGACTAGAAAAACTGGTTATGCCCGGCTTTTTTGCAAAAAGTACAATTCTATTCTGATTCATCAGATTTTTCTTCAGCAGCCACTTTTTCTCTGGCCTTTGATTCCGCTTCCAGTTCATTAAGTTTCTGAACCATATGGAACCCCTCTTTCATTCCGGAATCAACCAGGAACGAAAGCTTAGGGAACTTTCTGATTCTTAACTTTTTTGCAATCGAAGACTGAATAAATCCTGCCGCACTATTCAAGCCGGCAACACCATTTTCCAACATATCATCGCTTGCAAAACTGGAAACATAAACTTTTGCGTAACTTAAATCCTGGCTAACTTCAACCCTGTTTATTGAAAGAAAAGGCGCAATATCCATTCTGGCTTCACGCAAGCCTTTTTTTCCAATAACACGAGGATCTCGTATTTCGCCTTGAATAATCAGTTTGGAAATTTCTTCACGCAACTGAGCATTCAAGCGTTCTATTCTGTATTGGCCCATTACTGTGCATCTCCATTTTCAGAAGGCGCAGTTGTTCCATCCGGAAATTTAGTTCCATGATCTTTAGGTTTTGCAGCCTTTTTCGCTTTTGCAGCCGCTTTTTCCGCAGCAAGAGCCTCCGCTTCAGCTTCTTTTTCAGCTTCTGCCTCTGCCATTGCTTTTGCCGCAGCCTCTTTCGCTTTCTTTTCATTTTCCGCACGGACATCATGCTGCTCGTCGCCAAGTTTTCGCGCAATTTCAATGTATTCAAACACTTCCATTATGTCTCCAACTTGAATATCCTGCCAATTTTCCAAAGAAAGACCACATTCAAAACCAGTAGCAACTTCCTTAGCGTCATCCTTAAAACGCTTCAAAGAAGCAATTTTTCCTGTAAACTTAACAATTCCGTCGCGAACAAGATGAACCATAGAATTTCTTCGCACTACGCCGTCGATAACATAACAACCGGCAATTGTTCCGACTTTAGGAACTTTAAATGTATTGCGAACTTCAACGTTTCCAATAACCTGTTCTTTTGTATCAGGAGCAAGCATACCTTCCATAGCGGCCTGAATTTCTTCAACACACTTGTAGATAATGCTGTACTTTCTTATATCAACTTTTTCAGCATCTGCCAAAGCCTTCGCTTTTGGAGTAGGACGAACATTAAATCCGATGATAATCGCATTTGAGTCCGCCGCAGCCAAAGTAACATCAGATTCGTTAATTGCACCTGCAGAACTGTGAATTACAACAAGACGGATATCTTTTGTAGAAAGTTTTTCCAAAGATGCCTTCAACGCTTCGGCAGAACCTTGCAAATCAGCCTTGATAATAACTTTAAGCTCTTTAACTTCGCTTGCAGCAATATCACTGTACAAAGATTCAAGAGTTGTCTTTTTAACAGCCTTAGCCGCTTCAAAACGTTTCAATTCCTGACGCTTTGTAGAAATTGCACGTGCTTCTTTGTCATCTTCTGTAACCTGGAACGGATCACCTGCATTAGGCATTTCTTCAATTCCAAGAACCTCAACAGGAGTAGAAGGTCCGGCTTCCTGAATGCGCTTTCCGCGGTCATCAAACATAGCACGTACACGACCAGAATAAATTCCGGCTACAAACGGATCACCTTGCTTTAAGGTTCCTCGCTGAATAACTACAGTAGAAACAACACCGCGCCCCTGATCAATGCGCGATTCAAGAATTTTTCCTTCCGCGCGGCAATCGTAAGTCGCTTTAAGCTCAAGCATTTCCGCCTGAAGAAGAATTGCATCCAGCAAATCATCAATACCGATTTTCTGCTTTGCGGAAATGTTCACATACTGAGTTTCGCCACCCCATTCTTCCGGAGTAAGCCCCTGCTCTGAAAGCTGAGTTTTTACTCTGTCAGGATTAGCTTCCGGCTTATCAATCTTGTTCACTGCAACAATAATCGGAACCTTTGCATCTTTCGCATGCGAAATAGCTTCCAATGTCTGCGGCATAACGCCATCATCTGCTGCAACAACAAGAACAACAATATCTGTAACCTGAGCACCGCGGGCACGCATCATTGTAAACGCTTCGTGTCCCGGCGTATCAAGGAACGTAATTTTGCCTTTTGGCGTTGAAACTGAATAAGCACCAATTGACTGTGTAATTCCGCCGGCTTCGCCTTCCGCAACATGAGCGTTACGGATTGCGTCAAGAGTTTTTGTTTTACCGTGGTCAACGTGACCCATTACAGTAACAATCGGTGGACGAGGCTTCATATTTTCAGCAATATCTTCATCGCCCTTGATTACAGTTTCATCATACAAAGAAACAACTTTTACTTCGCAACCGTACTCGCCGCACAAAAGTTCCGCAGTATCTTTGTCTATAGATTCATTTATGGTAACCATCTGACCATAACTTGCAAAAAGTTTTCCGATAATTTCAGAAGCTTTAAGATTCATCTTTTTTGCCAAATCTGAAATTGAAACGGTTTCCATAATTTCAATTTGTTTTGGAACAACAGATGCCGGAGTTTCCGCCTTCTTTTTTGTTTCAAAAAGATTGTCATCATACTGTTCCTGGTCTTTGCGGTTATAAACCTGCTTTTTACCCTTAAATGCTTTTTTAGCAGGAGCTTTTCCCTGCATCATCGGAGGAACAGCCGCACCGCCGCCCATTCGGAATCCGCCGCCCTGAGCGCCGCCACCGAATCTTGGACCACGGTTAAATCCGCCCTGTCCGTTATTTCCGTTTCTGTTCTGATAGCCACCCTGACGATTGCCGCCAAAGCCACCCTGTCCATTTCCATTTCTGTTCTGATAGCCGCCCTGACGGTTACCGTAACCGCCCTGTCCGTTGTTGTTATTGCGGTTCTGATATCCCTGTCTTGCCTGCGAACCTGTAAATCCGCCGCCTTCACGATTCTGCGAACCACCCTGACGGTTGCCGTAGCCATTATTGTAACCGTTACGGTTGTAACCGTTTCTGTCGCGGCGACCGTAATCAGAAAGATTTCCCGCTTTTACATTAGGACGCGCAGTATTCAATTCGTAAGTTCTGTGCTGCGGAGCTTTCGAAGCCTGAGCATTATCCTGCCCCGCTGGCTTTGCCTGAACTTTAGACTGCTGAGACTGCTTATTTTCATTGGTGTTAGGAGCGCTGTTGTTTTCCGCTTTTTTTACGACAACTCTAACACCGTCTTTTTTTCCATTGTCAGATTTTGTTGCTTCCTGCCCAGGAACACGTTTTTTTACAACAACAACCTTCTTTTTTGCGGCAGCAGCGTTATTTGCGCCGGCAGCAGAAGTATGAACTGTGTTGTCCGCCTGTTTTTTATGAACAACAAATGCCTGTTTTTTTTCTGATTCTTCAGCCATTATGTATCCTTATTCCTCGTCTTCTGTAAATTCAAATTCAACACCACATTTTGGACAATGATCCATATCCAATGTGATTTCTGCTCCACATTCAGGACAGTAATATTTTTCTTCCTGCTCTGATTCTTTCGGAGTTTGTTCAGAAGAAGTTTCTTCCTGTGAATCCTCTTCAACAAATTCAACGTTTTCTTTTATAAGATTGTAAACTGTGTCAACTTCCTCTTTCTTAAGACCTTCAATATTGTCAGCGCCGCCGTTGTCATAAGTTTCCATAAACTGAACAATATCTTCAATTCCGTTTGCCTTAAGAAGATCCGCAACACGCTCGTCAACTCCAGGAAGTTCCGCAATAGTTGTAATATCTTCTTCCTGAACAGTTTCATCATTATCCTTGAACAAATTAAGAGCCGCCTGTGTTGTAGCCTTTTCAGAAAGATCGATACCTTCGCACTGTTCCTGAGTTTTTACATCAATTGACCAGTCGCAAAGTCTGTTTGCAAGGCGAACGTTCTGTCCTTGCTTTCCGATTGCAAGACTGAACTGAGTGTCGTCTACAATTGCAAGAGCCTGTTTTTTGCTTTCATCAAGAATTACAACTCTGTCAACCTGCGCAGGCGAAAGAGCGTTCTTAATAAATTCCGCAGGATTCGGATCGTAGCGCAAAACATCAATTTTTTCGCCAAGAAGCTCACGGATTACAGTTTGAATTCGCGCACCCTTAGTTCCTACACAAGCACCTACAGGATCAACATCCTCGCGCGTTGTAGAAACCGCAATCTTAGTTCTGTAACCGGCATCGCGCACACATTTTTCAATTTTTACAGTACCGTCCGCAATTTCCGGAATTTCAAGCTCCATTGTAATTTCAACAAGGCGTGGATCCGCTCTTGAAAGAACAAGCTGAAGCCCTGTCTGATTTTTTTTCAAATCGACAATAATCGCTTTTACTCTGTCGTTCTGTTCATAAGTTTCGCGCGGCGACTGATATTTTACAGGCAAAAAGCCTTCCAAACGTCCGCTGTTTCCCAAATCAACAAAAATATTTCCGTTGCGCTCACGCTGAACGTAACCGTTTATCATTTCGCCGACTTTATCTTTGTACTGATTGTAAAGAGAATCTTTTATAGTTTCGTTCAATCCCTGATGCGCCGTCTGCTTTCCTGTAGAAACAGCCGAACGGTCAAAAGTTTTAGGATCTTCAAGAATATCGATTTCGTCGCCAACTTCAACTTCATCGCTAAGTTTTTTCGCATCTTCAAGTTCAATTTCTGTAACAGGATCGTAAACGCCGTCCACAACTGTTTTTCTTGAATAAATAGAAACATCAGACATATCATCTGCAAATTTTACAATTGCATTGTCTGAAGTTCCATAAGTTCTTTTGTAAGCCGCTTTAAGCGCATTTTCAATTGTCTGCTTGACTGACTCTTCTGAATAACCTTTTTCTTCAATCAGAGCACGAATTGCTTCTGCCATCTCTGACATTTTAAGCCCCCGTTATAAATGTATAAATTTTGCTTTTGCTATATTTTCAAAGGAAACAGTATGACTTTCGCCATCTTTTTCCAAAGTAACTGATTTATTGTCCGCAGAAACTATTTTTCCGCCGACCCAATCCGAAACAGTTTTGTCCCAGACGCGCACTTCTTTTCCAGTAAAAATGGAAAATTCCGCAGCGTTTTTCAAATTGCGTTCCATTCCCGGCGAAGTCAGTTCCATATAAGTATTGTCCGTTCCAAGAATCGCTTCCAGACGCGGAAGCAACGCATGATGCACTTTAGAACAGTCATTTACACCAATGTCCACCGAAGGATTTTTAGAAGCAATAACCGCTGTTATCTTTGTAACAGATTTTGCCGGCGAAATATGCAGTTCAACAAGCTTGTAGCCAAGACCTTCCACCAGCGGCGCACACTCTGAATAGTGCGGCATTTTTTCCAATGGTTCGTATTCCAAGTTTTCCTCTTTTTTTACATAAAAAAAAGACCCGCCGCTTTGACGAGTCCACTTTAAAAGGATATTAAAATGTACATTTTGAATATATATTTTATCAATAAAAATGTCAAGTAAAAGGAAAAGAGAAACAACAAGGCGGGGAAAGCCTTCCCCTCGGTTGCACTACGTTGCAACCTACCCCTTCCAGCGGGGACACCCCGCAACGCCCCGTTTTCGCACTCCAAAAGAAAAAATTCAATTTTTTTCTAACTCTTCATTTCAAGTTCAAACACATGCTCTTTTCCGTTTATCGGAACGCAAAGTTTGCTCGAAGTCAGCTGCAATGTTTTTATTCCGCAGGCTTTGCGAAGAAGTTTGTTCATCTTAAAATTTCCGTGCTTGTCATCGCCGGCTATAGGGCAATTCTGCTTTGCAAGATGAATTCTTATCTGGTGCATTCTTCCTGTTTCAAGTTCAAGCCTTAAAGTTGAAAGCGTAATTTTTTCGCCCTCAAAATCAATCTGCTTTTCATCCAAAACTTTAAAATGCGTTACGGCCGGCTTTTCCGCTCCATGCTGAACAACAGACGTTCTTATAGTTCCGCTCTTTGCCGCCATTTTTCCGGAACAAAGCGCAGTATATTCTTTTCTGACAAGTTTTCCACCGATAAGTTTTGTCCATTTTCCAGCGGCGGCAGAAGACTTTGCGACAATCATAAGACCATTCGTGTCGCGGTCAAGTCTGTGTACTAAAAAAACAGGAAATCCCACCTGCAAAGGAAGCTCTTTATCCAAAGAATGTGCAATTCCTTTTCCGCCCTGCACCGCAACTCCGGCAGGCTTATCAATCACAAGAATTTCTTCATTTTCAAATAAAATCGGTACGCTTTTCATCCGAAAATAAATATAGAATAGGAGCAAAAAAATGACAAGAAGCCGCATATTAACAATATTTTCCGCAGTGGCAATTTTCTTATTTTCCGTACTTCTGCCGGCATGCCTAAAAGCAGAAGAAATAAAAGACTTTGATTTCGGATATTCACTGGATATTCCGGAGGGCTACAAAATTGCAGGACACACTCCAGACGGAATGAGCTATCAGTTCTCTCATACAATCTTACCGGTAGATTTAGTCCTCAGACTTTACACAACAGATGTTTTTCCAGACGCAAAAAGCGCACTCGAAGGAGCCCTAAAAAAAATCAGTGCAAGCAGCAATGGAACAGACTCGTTTTTATGGAGAAACGCAGAATGCGCAATTGCAATTTTTGATTCCAAACCAATTATGAAAAACGGCGCGACAGGTTGGGCGGTCAGCGTGAACCTTGCACAAAAAAACGCAAACCTTGTACTTTTGTGCTATGCCGACGCTGCAAAAGCGAACGACTGCGAACAATTCATACTTTCAACCCTGAATTCATTATGCACAGACAGCGGAAGTCAGCTTGCGCCCGGAATCATAACAACTTACGCTTTTCCGCCGACAGAGCAAAAAAATGTTGTTTTAAATATTGCAGGAAAGACCGTAAACACAAGTTTTGACTGCGATGATGCGGAAGCAAACCGTTTTGTCATTGACAGCGAATACGCAGTTTTATCGCTTTACAAAAACCATGAAAAGTGGAAAGAAGCCTGGCAACGCTATTACAGAGCAATTTTCCGGGACAGTTATTCCCGTTTTTCAAAAGCGGCATTTGACATAACTTCCGCAGTTTACCCTGCCGCACGCAAAAAAAATCCGAAAAACACAGAAGCGGAAGTCAATGCGATTTTGCTAAACTGGGTTCAGGATTTTGAATACAAACGCGGCGAAAAAGAGAGCGCAGATTTTACAAGCGTAATCGATGCAGTCTGCGGAAAAGGAAGCGACTGCGACAGCAGATGCATGCTTATGTGCATACTTTTAAAGCAGAACGGAATAAAATCCGAACTTTTTGTAAGCAGGGAATATTCGCACGCTGTTTACGGAGCAGACATAAACGCAGAGGGTGCAAAAATCGAAGTTTCGGGAACCGAATTCCTTTTGGGAGAAACCACAGCAAAAAATCTACGCCCGGGACTTATTGCACAGGAACAGAACGACACAGAAAAATGGATTCCTATCGGTCTTGAATGAAAAACCTACTCTTTTACAAGAATGCTGTAAACTTCTTCCGGAGTTTCAGCATTTTTTATTGCCTGTCTAAGTTCAATGCTCTTTAATTTTGAAGTTAAATATGCGATTGTCTGCAAATAATATGCATGCTGGTTGTAAGCGGCGGCAATCATAATCAAAAGATTTACAGGTTCGTTATCCACAGCCTGGTAATCTGCAAGATCCTTTTTGCACACACCTACCGCCATGACCAAATCCGTAACAGAAGAAAGGCGGACATGAGGAATCGCAATTCCACGTCCTACCGCTGTAGACATAAGGTCTTCGCGCTTTAAAATTTCAGAAACTAGTTCCTCTTTGTTTTTTACCTGAGGAGCAGTTGAAAGCACGTCTGCAAGCTCAATAACAGCATCACGCTTTGAAGAATTATTTATAAATACAATTCTGTCCGGAGAAAGAAAATTCTTTATCTGAACTTCTGATTCATTTTTTTTCATTGAAGAGGACGAAAGCCGTTCATTAACCCAGCGTTCCAGCTCTGATTTTTTAAAGCGCCAAACAGTTCCGATTTTTCCTGCCGGAATTTCGCCTTTCTGCGCCCAATCATAAACAGTTCTGTCCGAAACTCGAAGGTACTTTGCAACTTCTTCGATTGTAAGAATATCGTCTTCCATTATGAAAAAACTCCACAAATCATTGAAATTTATAGAAAAAGTTTGCAATATTTACTATTTTTTGTCAAGTTTAACAAAATTTTATAAAGCGCAAATTTGGCTTCAAATCAATATTTGACCTATTATCTTCTTTAATGTAATATTTGCTTTATGGATTCGAAAAAACATACTTCATTTTTTATTTTTATTGGAATTATTTTTTGTATTTTATATATTTTTTTAGCAATAAAACCACTCGGAAAAGAATATCAGTTCGACCCGAAATGGAAGATTGATGTTACAAATCCGACTCTTTCTGAAAACACAGAAGAAAAAAAACTGCTTTATTTCAAGTTGGGACAAACTTTAGGATATTTTACAGAAGACGGAAAAACCGTTAATTTTGCAACTTTTCCGCAGAAAGCGTCAATTTCCGAATACGCTTACACTTATTACAATGTTAATAACAGCGCGGCAAAAGTTTATAATCCGGACGGAAGTGAAAAAACAACTTTGCTGGCAAGCGGATTTCCGATGATTGATGAAAACCGCTTTTTTGTCTTTTTGCCAGGCGGTTCTGCGTTTGAAATGCTGAACGAAGACGGTTCATTAAGATGGGAATACAGTGGAACTGTTCCGATTACTGCATTTGATTCTTCTGAAAATTCAGTTGCAGCTGGTTTTGCAGACGGAAATATCTGCCAGTTTGATACAAACGGAAACTTGTTGCAGCGGTTTGCACCGGGCGGAAGCGAAATTCCAGTTGTACTTGGAGTTGCAGTTTCTTCCGACGGAAAATACATCGCAGCGGTTTGTGGTCAGAACAAACAGCGTTTTATACTTGCAAAAAAAGAAGCGCTGCAAACTAAAATCGTAGCGCACGAATTCCTTGATTCAAAAAGCACACGGCAAATGCTTGTAAAATTTTCAAAGGACAATTCAACCGTGTTCTTTAATTCGGGCGACAAACTTGGAATCGTGGATATTGAAAGCGGCAAAATAAAACATCTTAAAATAAGCGGACAGGCGATTTCCTTCCAAGAAACAGACGATTGCGCTTTTATTCTTACAAAAAACGGAAAACAATATGCAGTTTATGCAATCGAACCGTTTGCGACACTTATCGGAACATTTTCTTTTAATGCGGATGCAGCTTTTATCCAAACTTACAAGAATATGCTTTTTGTCGGAAAAAATTCCACAATTTCTTGTATTGAAATAAATTAAAACGCCATCAGCAAAATCATTTCCGAATCAAACAAATAAGGAATGAAATTACAGAGGAACCATGAAACAAAATATTTTTACATTAGCATTTACTTTTTGTACTATTTTTAGCATTTTCGCGTTTGACTGGCCGACTTCAAAAGTAGTTCAGGCAGACCAATTTTTTTCGTATTTCGGACAGCTCAGAGGCGGAACTATAGGCAATTCTTTAATTTTTTCAGAACCAACCGAAATAAAAGCAGCGGACAAAGGAAAAGCAGTTGTTTTAATTTCCGACTTTGAAGATTCAACAGATTTTTTTCCTTCAACTTTGGGAAACGCAGCAATTATTTCGCACAATGATAATATAATTACAGTTTACGCAAATATTGACGGCAAATCAATTTCTGAACAGACAAAAGAAAGCGCTTACATTGAAACAGGAACAGGACTTGGTTTTTCCGGAAACAGTGCGTGGCAGCAGGGCAGAAGTTCCCTGGAATTTCAAATTATTGACATTGAAAAAAATACTTCTATAAATCCGCGACTTTTTATGCCGCGGGTAGGAAAAGAACTTCCGCTTTACTATGGTGATGTAGTCCTGCAGAATAAAAACGGAAAACGATTCAAAGTTGCAAGTCAGACTTATGTGCCGTCCGGACTTTACAAGGTTTACAGAAAAAGACAAGCTGTCGCAATTCCATATAAAACAAGAGTTTCTATAAACGGAACTGCGGTTGACCAGATATCTTATGATGCGCTCATACAAAATGACCTGCAGATTTGCGCCGCCGGTAAGAAAAATTATCCAAAATCAGTTCTTTATCCTAACAATGAACTTCAACTTATCGGCGAAGTTTCTCTTACACCAGGTAAAAATGCACTGCAACTTTTACTTGCAGACATTCTTGGAAAAGAAACAACCGCAACCTACATTGTAAATGTATACTAGAATGTTTTTGCGATTATTCCGCCGCCGATAATTACACCATCATCATACAAAACTGCGCTCTGCCCCGGAGCAACAGCGCGTTGCGGTTCTTTAAATGTAATTTTCCACGGTTTTCCGACATAATTTTCATCTTCGCCCGGAATGTGGCGTTCAATTGTACATTCAACCGGTTTTGAAGCAAGACGGATTTTTACGAAAGCACTTATTTTTTCCGCAGGCTCAACATCACCCGGCCATACAAAATCATCCGCAATAAGTCCGTCGGAATTCAAGTCATCATTAGAAGCAAGAACAACCAGATTATTTACTGCATCAATAGAATGAACATAAAGCGGCTTTGAAGAACTTACGCCCAAACCTCGTCTTTGACCGACAGTGTAATGTTCGATTCCGCGATGCTTTCCTAAAACGTGTCCGTCCAAATCAATTATGTCACCGGGAATGCTCGGCTTGTCGCTGAACAGCAAATCAAAATATTCTTCCGGAATAAAATCCTGACTTTCTTCCCGTTCGGCCGCCGCAAGTCCATATTCGCGGGCAAGGCGGAAGACTTCTTTTTTAGGCATATTCGCAAGCGGAAACCGCACTTTTTCCAGAACAGAACTCGGAACGCGATAAACAAAATAAGTCTGATCCTTTGACTGATCCATTGCTGTATGAATCATGCAAGGTTTTACATCTGTTCCGTAAAGACCTTGAACAGGACGTATAATCTTTGCGTAATGACCAGTACAAAAATAGTCGTAATCAATTTTTAACTGTTGAATTCCAAGCTGAAGCGCTCCGAATTTTATGTAACGGTTGCATCGTATACAAGGATTGGGAGTTCGACCCGCTCTGTATTCAGCTTTAAAATAATCAAGAACTTCTTTTCTATAAGTGTCTTTAACATCTATAACGTGATATTCAATTCCCTGCTCTTCGCAGAATTTTTTACATTCTTTTATATCTTCTACTTCGCCAGGACCATAACAAGAATCGTGAAGAGTTTTTCCTGCAGAAACATCCGGAAGTTTTCCGTCCCACAAAGACATTGTAACGCCAATAACATTGCATCCATTCTTTTTTAAAAGAAGAGCCGTTAAAGTGGAGTCAACTCCGCCGGAAAGTCCAACAACAACTGTATCTCCAGCCTTTGGAAGATTTTGTTCAATAAATTCCATAGAAACTGATAATATCAAATAATTTGATTATTAACAATTCCCGCGCAAAGCTGTATGATAGAATTATATGAATACAAATATGATACTTTCCGCTTCCGGATGGAGAAAAGTTTTTGCAATCAGCGGAAACGAACAAGACAGAACTGCGATGATTGGCGAAACAAACATTGCACTTTCAATTTACGCAGCACAGGTTTTTGCAGACTATTTAAAAAGAAGAAAAACAGATTCCAATATTAATAAAAATGACGGCAACGGACAAAATCCCACTGTTGTTGTCGGAATGGACGCGCGCCCGACAGGTCCAGCAATTTGCGAAGCGGCTGTAAAAACATTTATAAAAAACGGTTTGAACGTTAAATTTCTTGGAATTACTGCCGCTCCAGAAATTATGGCATACTCAAAAAAAAGCGATGCTTTTATGTATATTTCTGCAAGCCATAATCCGATTGGACACAACGGAATTAAATTCGGCTTAAATTCCGGCGGAGTTTTGAACGGAACAGAAAATGCAGAACTTGTAAAAGAATTCAACAAACTTTGCGGACAAGAAGAAGCACAGAAAAAGGCTTTTGAAATAATACAAGGTGTAAAAGAATCTTTAGTCGATGAAGTTTACAAAAATCAAAAAAATGTAAAAAAAGAAGCACTGGAAACGTACAAAAACTTTCTTTACCGCACAATTTCCGCATCTGAAAACAACGAAGAACAAAAGAAAATATTTTCTAAAATACAGACGGAATGCTCCAAGAAAAAACTTAGCATAGTTGTTGATATGAACGGTTCTGCACGTTCTGATTCCATAGATAAAGATTTTTTCGAAGAAAACGGAATCGGATTTTACGCAATCCATAATAAAGCGGGCGACATTGCGCACGAAATTATTCCGGAAGCGGAAAACCTTGTTTACGTTGCGGCGGAAATGGAAAAACTCCAAAAAGAAGGGCACAAAGATGTTCTTTTAGGATATATGCCTGACTGCGACGGAGACAGAGGAAATATTGTCTACTGGGATGAAGAACAGAAAAAAGCGGTTATTTTAAAAGCTCAGGAAGTATTCAGTCTTTCTGTTCTTGCTGAACTTTCATTTCAGAATTATACAGGCAAAAACAATCCGGCTGTTTGCGTAAACTGCCCTACTTCAATGAGAATTGAAGAAATTGCCGAAAAATTCGGAGCAAAAGTTTTTAGAGCGGAAGTCGGCGAAGCCAACGTTGTAAATCTTGCCGCAGAAAAACGCGCAGAAGGTTTTGACGTGCGTATTTTCGGAGAAGGAAGCAACGGCGGAACCATAACTTATCCAAGCGCTGTCCGCGATCCGATAAATACGGTTTTTGCAATAATAAAACTTTTAACCATAAAAGAACTTTACAAAGAATGGTGCAAAAAATCCGGAAATGAATACAAAGAAAACTATTCGCTTTCCGATGTTTTAAGAACGCTTCCTGTTTATACAACAACAGGAGTAAGTGAAAAACGCGCCGTTTTACACATAGCAACAAAAAATCATTCTGAATTAAAAGCAAAATTCCAGAAAATTTTTGAAAAACAATGGAAAGAGCAAAAAGTTTTCCTGGAAAATTACGGAATTTACTCCTGGGAATGCGACATAACGAACGGCACAAAAGAGGTGCGCGGCGAAACCGATTTTTCAAAGAGCGCCAAAGGCGGACTGAAAATTAAATTTTTTGGAAAAGATTCAAAACCGCTGGCATTCATTTGGATGCGCGGAAGCGGAACGGAACCTGTTTTCAGAATAATGTGCGATGTAAAGGGCAATAAGCCGGAAGAAGAGCGCGCGCTTCTTTTCTGGGAAACAGAAATGTTGCAGGAAGCAGACAAAGAATCTTTATAAGAGCGGAATCTGCCAAGAGTTCCGCATTCTTAATTATTTGCAATATTTACTTCAACGCAAACCGGATAATCTTTTGAGTTGTAAGAATAAGTTTTATTCCAAGGTTCGCAGTAATCTCTATACGAAGAAGAATTATTTATTGCATTTGTCAGTTCGGAACGCAAACTTTCGCCATCTTTGTCTGTCTGCGCTGTTACAGAAGTCCCTATAAAGCCGAAAGCTGCGGCACTTGAAAGATAAAAACCGTCTTTGTAATAACCTTCCGCGGTTCCGGATACATTTGCCAATGCGGCAACATTTGTTCCACCTGTTGAAGAGGAAACTTTACCCACATCATAGCAGATTGCAACATCTCCTTCAGCAGAACCTGCAATTCCACCGACATAGTCCGTTCCGTTTATTACACCAAAATTTGCACAGTTATAAATTGCAGGAGTTTCATTCCGTTCGGTTGCTGCCATACCAACAATACCACCAGCATAGTTTACCGAAGATGTTACATTTCCTAAGTTTATGCAGTTGCGTATTATCGCTGACATTGTCGCATAACCGCAAATACCACCGGCATTAGTTATTGAAGCAGTTGAAACATTCACATTCGAAACACAATTTTCTATAACAGCAGTATCCAACGCATAGCCTACAATACCGCCAACACCATACTTTACAGCCCCTCCAGAAGAAGAACCGTACACAGTTCCTTCTACAGTAAGATTCTTTACTGTTCCTCCATTAAGAGCCGCAAATAAACCAACCTGATCAGAAGAATCTATATACAGATTTTTAATTTTATGGCCTTGACCGTCAAAAGTTCCTGCAAATGTATACAGAGATGTTCCAATCGGTGTAAAAGGCTTGTCTTGAGAACAAGTAAGTTCAATATCATTTTCAAGAATAACAGTCATATTGTCAAAAGGCGCATAAGTAGAACCGCTGTTACACAAAGATGCAAGCAGATTCAATTCATCTTCTGTTGAAATTGAATATATAGTTCCGGTTGTAAGATCTTTATAAGAAGAAACAGAACTTAAAGATATTGCAGAATTTTTTTCAGAAATTACAGCACTTTGCGAATCTGTAGAAAAATCAACTTTCAAACGATAATCCGAAGATTTTTCGCCTGAACTATAATTGTAAAGTTCAAAATAATTTATATATGAAGAAAGCGGAACAGAAGTATCCGAAGCTTGCAAAACTTTTTTTCCAACAGTCATTTCTGTATAAACTTTCATTTTTTTTGATTCTGACAATGCAGAAAGAGAACCTGTAATTTCAAGCGGAGGTTTTGGAGAATATACATTTTCTATGTAAGAATCACCTTGTATTTTTAAAACCGTTTCCGTAATTCCTGCAGAATATCCGACATCACAATTAAAAATAAAAGAATCAGGAAAAAAATAAGAATTATTTTCTGCTGTTCCGCCAAAAAAGTTTGCAACAGAATTTGCTCCAATATAAATGCCTGCACCCAAACAAAATGTTCTCGAATAATTGTCACGAATTTCTGCACCCGAGTTCATATTCAAAACTGAATTTATAATACAAATTCCTGGAACTCCCATAGAAACATTTGAATAATTGTGATGAATACTTCCAGTGTGAAAATCGATTGTTGAACTTTCTTTTGCACATACCGCAGTTCCGCTTGTGGTGCCGGAACCATTTGCAAAAATTTCGCTTCCTTCGTCAAAATGAAGAGTTGCTCCAGAAAGAGCAATTCCACCGCCGTCACCAGTTGCAAAATTATTTACAATTTTTGAATTTTTTATTACAACGCTTGCCTCAGAATCCGCATAAATTCCGCCGCCAGACTTTGCAGAATAATTTGAATTAGAATTCACGTCCGGTGCATAACTTTTGTTTTGAATTCCATCTGTAAAAGCATCAGTTTCTGCTGTTGTTTTTCCTACCGTACAATTTTCAACCGAAACAGCACCTCCGCTTATGCAAATCGCACCGCCATTTTCTTCTGAATATCCGCCGTAAAAATTAAGATTACGCAAAGTCAATGTTACATTCTTCGCATATAAAATACGATACTTAGACGATGAAGCTGAAGTTCTTGCAGCATTTATATCAAGAACATCTACTCCAAGAGGTTCAATCAAAACAGAAAGATTATTATTTGCATCATCTTTTATGCTTACAAGAGAGTTCCCGGCAGTAGAATCAGAAACATAATTTGCATCATCGCCGGTTATTGAAGAAAGCAAAAAAATCGTATAAATAGTTTGATTTATTTTATTCGCTGCAACAACTTTATCGACCGCTTTTTGAATTGTCGCGAAAGGCTCAAAATAACTTCCGGTTCCAGTTGAATCGTTACCGCTAGAGGAAACATAATAGGAAGTTTCTACAAACTTTTCAACCAGTCCGGGTGTTATATAAACCCGATTATTTTCTTCATCAATATAATCTGAATTTCCTTTTATCCAATTGTCGGTTGTCATTTCAGGAAAAACATTTATTGTCTGCGAAAACCAATACTTTATATTGTAAGAACTGTCGTAAAACGTAAAAGTTACGCTGTGCGCTCCGGCCGGAACATCCTGGTAAGCATTTGTATCCGGAATCAAATTAAAATCCGTTACGGTTCCGTCCGTTACAGTTTTTGAATAAGCTACGCTATTAATTGTCCAGTTCGCAGTCATCCGCGCAATACCAGTTAAATCTGCGTCAAAACCGATTTGCAAAGCAACATTGCCTGTTCCTTCTGTTAAAGGCAAAAGTTCAATAACTTGACCGGTAAGCCCGGACGCTGTTATGGTTATTTTCTTTTTTCCCAGCATTATTGCATTTTTTTCAGAATCGTCGGAATAAAACGCTGTCGCACTAAGAGTCCAAGTTCCGCTTGGAAGTTCAATAGAAAAATCTGAACCAAAATCAAAATCTTTGGAAGTAAATTCAGAAGAAGAATCTGAAGATTTTGCGCTTATATAATATTTTATGCTTAACGAAGAAAAAGAAGGAAGAGCCGTCCTTTCATTTTCATTTTCAGAAAAAGATTGATTTTTTAATAAAAGCGGAACATTTCCTTCCAAAACAGTTTTTCCGGAAACTGAAAAATATTTTTCTTTTGAAGAAGAATCATTGTTTAAGCTTTCAAAAAAACAGGAACTGAAAAAAAGCGGACAAAAAAGCACTGCTATCGCAAAAAATATTTTTTTGCAAAATGCTCCATAAAATCCAAGCGAAAATTTATTGTTTTTTATAGTTGTTTTTTCACCCATAATCTGTATCTCTTTATTTTAATACTTTAGCCGTAATTGTGTCACTGTAAGTTATGCCGCTTACAATAGCATTTACGTTTATAAAATATGTTCCCGGCGGCATCAACTTTGTAAATGTTATAGTGCAAGTTTCATTTGAAGAACCGCTTGTTACACCCGTTCCTTCAGTTTTTTCAATAACCACATAATTTGAATCTGTAATTCCTACCCCAATTGAATCATAAACCGTTATTATTCCCCAGGAAATAGCTTTTCCGCTTGTCGCCTCCGCTTTTATTTGAATCTTATTTTCCAAACCATAAGAAAGCGCCGAACAATCCGTTGAAGTGAACCTTGTTTCGTTATCAAACGGATTTTCTGTACTTCCGCTTCCGGAAGGAAGTTTTTCCCAAACCGCGTAAAGCGTAACAACTTCTCCGTCGGTTGAGGAAAGGTTGGAAACTGTAGTTCCTGATTTGTAAATTAGTCCGCTTCCGTAGCTTAAAGAATTCCAAGTGTTCATGCTCGCCTTAAAACCGTTTTTAGCCGTAAACGTATTCTCTGGAATTGTGTATTCTCCGCCGTAAACAGCCGGAATGTCAGAAACAGAACCGCTTTCACCGCCATTTATATCAAATCTGATTTTATAAGAAATTCTATTATATTTTATCTGAACAATTGTAGTTCCCTCGGCGGAAATTATTTCCTGAGCGAATAATTCTGCTGTAAATCCTTCATAAGTTTTTGCAGAAGCAGAAGTTTCTTTTCCGATTGTTCCAACTTTTGTTTCAGTTTCAAAAATTTCATATTCATCAATCGCGGAAGTTTTATCATCGGAAAGTTTTTGACGTAAATGTTGAACTTTATAATTTGCTTCGTTTACGACCGGCTCTGGATCTGGTTCCGGCTCAGGTTCAGGCAAAGTGTTTTTCCAGACCGCAACAAAATCATACGAAATCGCGCCTACTTTTACATTTTCCACAAAGCCTTCAGCGTTAAGTTCAACAGAAGAAGGAATTTCCGTAGTTTTATCGCCGGTTTTTCTGTAAAATTTCCAGCCGAGCAAAGTTTTTCCGCTGGAATACGAAGAAAACTCTGTTCCATCCGGAAAAGAAGAAGCCGTTAATTCCAAGCCAATTTCATAATTTCTGGAAAAAAATGCACCTTGAACAATATTATTTTCCGAATTTATAGAATCTTCTTCATTATAAAAATAAAAATTTGTAGAAATTTCATCTTTGCGAATTTTATCAAAATCGGAAAACCAGTCGATTTTGCAGGAAAAATTCAAAAAAGAAAGCAAAAGCGCAAAAATTATCATTGGAAACATATTCAGGAATTTTTTTCCATGGGAAGTTCGATTCAAAATATTCATTTTTACCATCTTACCTCCACTAAAAGTTTAGGAGAAACAAAATCTCCCGCCATTCCGTTTATAAAGATATGATAATAATCCGCGCCAGCTTCTATTATAATATGTTTTTTGATTCTGAAAAGAATATAAGTTCCGCCTTGAATTCCGATGTAACCATAAGTTCCGCCTTTATCTTCCGATTCCGAATCATTATATGCCGCAGAATTTTTTATGAGCATTGCATTTCCGCCGGCTTTAACATTTAAAAGAAAGTGTTTTGTCAATTCCCGCTCATAAACAAAATTACCGCTGAAAATTCCAAATTCATCGCCATAATCATAATAATCAGATGAAACGGAATATTTTGAAAGCAGACTTTCCAGCTCAAAACCGAATCTATTTTTTCGCTCCGCAGAAAGAATTCCTATTTTTGCACCAACAGCCGGTACAATACTTCCTGCTAAAAATTCATCATTGAACGGAGACCACAAAAATCCGGCTTCCGCGGCAAAATACAAACCAGGGAAATTGCGATTTTTCGTTTGTACTGCAAGTTCTTTTTGTCGTTGCGCTTCCGCTGCCGCTTTCGCTGCTTCTTCCGCGCGCCTTGCGATTTCCGCTTGTTCTGCAAGTTCCTTTTGTTTTTGCGATTCCGCTTTCGCTTCTTCTTCCGCGCGCTTTGCGATTTCAGCCTGTTCTGCAAGTTCTTTTTGTTTTTGCGATTCCGCTTTCGCTGCTTCCGCGCGCCTTGCGATTTCCACTTGTTCTGCAAGTTCCTTTTGTTTTTGCGCTTCCGCTTTCGCTGCTTCTTCCGCGCGCCTTGCGATTTCCGCCTGTTCTGCAAGTTCTTTTTGTCGTTGCGCTTCCGCTTCTGCTTTCGCTGCTTCCGTGCGCTTTGCGCTTTCCGCTTGTTCTGCAAGTTCCTTTTGTCGTTGCGCTTCCGCTTTCGCTTTTTCCGCAGCAATCCGAGCGTCATAAGTTTTTTTATCAATAATTTTTATTCCAGAAGATTCGTTTGTCTTTCCGCCCGGATTTGTTATGCGCAAATGCCATTCGCCCTCATGAACTTTCGGAAATTCCGCATTCGTCGCTTCCATTCCGTCCGAAGTATCCTTCGTTTCTAAAGTTCCCTTTACAATTTCTTTCGTATTCTCATTTACAAGTTCAACTTTCGAATCTTCAGAAATATTTTTTACATCAATTTGAATCTTAAATTTTTTGCTATTTTCTTCCGGAACAATCGCCTCGTCTGCTGTTTTTACAATTTCCGGAAGCATTGCTTTCATTATCTCAAAGCGTTCAAAAACGCTCGGTTCAGATTCAAAACCCAAAAAATCCACCGCAGTTACATTGAATTCATAACTTCCAGCCGGAAGCGGATTTTTTGAAAAATCAATAAAATTATTTTCCGTTTCAAAACTATAAACTTGATTTGTTTTTATATTTTTAACCTGAACTTTATATTTATCCGCGTTTTCATCAGATTGCCATTCAATTTTCTGTTCAAAATAAGTTTTATTTTCCTGCGCAAAAATAAAAAATGACTGCAAAAAAATTACAGCAAAAATTACGAGGATTTTTTTTATAGAAAAAGTTTTTTTCCAAAGAGCCGCAACAGAATTCATATTTTCCGGAACTTTTTGCGGATCAAAAAAAACAAAACTATTCCGCATACATTTTCCCCGGTTTTACAAGCTTTATTTTTCCGGGCTTTTTATAATCAATTTTAAATTCACCCGTAGAAACAAATCCGCTCTGGTCTTCAAATCCATCCCTTGCATGTCTGAACGCAGTTACATTCCATTCAAAGTCTGCAATTTCCAGTTTTTTAAGATCTTTAAATTTAACCTGATTTTTTCTGGTTTCTTCCGAATAAACAAATTTCAAACTTCCGTCAGAATTTTTTTTGTACAAAGAAAATTTATAATCCGTCGCACCGGAAACATTTTCCCAACTAAAAATTATACTTCTGTTTTTACGCAAGTATTCCGTTCCGACAACAAAATTCTTTTCAGGTTGAACTAAAACTGCTCCCGGCAAAAGCGGAACTTTTGTAATTTCGAAAGTCTGCTCTTCAGAATCCAGCGGAATTCCACCGCTTGTACTTGCGCGCACACACCAGCGGTAAGTTCCTTCGCCAAGCCGCTCCGCAGAAAATCCGCTCTTTGCATTTTTTTGCGAATAAACTTCGCGTACAGTTCCGTTTGCAAGAACTTTGTAAAGAACAAATTCTGTTTTTGCAGGAATATCCGCTCCGTTTTGCCAAGAAAAAACAGTCGGACTTCTAAGAGCAGTAAGACCGCTGATTTTCGTTGAAATTGGCGAAACCGCCCGGATGGGCGAAGGATTTCGCAATACAAACGAAGAGTTTGCAAAACCGCTTGTTCTTAGCGGACTTGTTTCCGTCTGTTCAGCCGCCGCCTGAATCTGAACGTAATATTTTTCCGCCGGAAGAACAAAATTTGCATTCAGCTGTTTTACTCCGGCTTTTTCAGCAACAAGAATTCCTTTCTCATCAAAAAGTTTTACGTTGTAATAATCCGCACCTTCCGTTTTTTGCCAGGCAATCATCGTAGGCTTTTCCGAATAAGTTATCAAAGTTGAATTTTCAAGCGGAAGTACAATTTTTGGCGGCAAAAGTTTTTGTAAAATTGTAAAAGTCCGAACATCAGAAACAGCCTCAAGTCCGTAAGAAGTTTTTATGCCAACCCGCCAATAGTAAGTTCCGGCTGAAAGCGAATTTTCCGCAATAAACGCACTTCCATCAGAACCGGAAATTTCTTCGCAAAGAGCAGAAAAATCCGCTTTTTCTGAAACTTGAAGAACGGCTTTTGCTTTTTCGTCCGTAAAATCATCTGAAAGCCGCCAAACAAACTTTGTATTTGCAACATATCCGCTTTCCAAAGAAAAATTTTCAGGAGGATAAACAAGTCTGGTTTTATCGGCGGCAAGTTTTTTAATGGAAAAAGACTGAACTTTAGAAACCGGCGTTATATCGTCTTCTTCTCCGGATTTTCGTGTAACACGCCAAAAATAAGTTCCATCGGGAATTGCCAAAGAAGAAAGAATTCCAAGTTTTTTTGAAACAAATGAATTTTTTGTTTTTTCAGAATAAAAAATATCAGAAAAATTTTTATCACGCGCAATTTCAAATTCATAGTCAGCATTTTTTATTTCGGACTTCCAGAAAAAATTCAAATTGTATGCTTTTTCAGGATTCTTTGATTCAACATAAGAAATTTCAGCATTATCGCCGGGCAATGTCAAAAGCGGAGGTTTTATGTTTTCGGATTTTACAATTGTGAACGATTTTATTTCGCTAGGTTTTCCGTTTCCTATGTTGTTTAATGTATAAAACGGAATTACGCGCCAATAATAAGTTCCTTCAGAAAGTTCATTTTTTAAAATCGAATTAAGCTCAATATTTTCTTCGCTTAAAACAGGATTTGACATATCGCGGTTTTCAGAAATTTCTATTTTATAGTTTGAAGCATAATCATTTCCGCTCCAATTAAATAAAATTTTCGGAAGAGAAGTCCTGTAGCTGAATTCCGAACCGGACTCAGGCGAAATCAAAGCAATTTCCGGAATTTCTTTCACATTAATTTTTCCTTCCACGCTCTGCTCAATATTTCCTTCTTCAAAAACGCGCCAATATAAAGTTCCGCTCACCGCAGGAATCTCAAAATCATCTTTTGTAGTTTTATAAGTTGCTTTTATTTTGGAAAAATCCTTTGTTTCCGAAGTCTGAATTACGATTTCAGGCAATTTTTCCGCTTTTATTTCAGCATTCAAAAGATTTTCATTATTCCCCGAATCTGCCGGAATTGTTTCCGCATCGCCTGCGTTGTTCGCAGATTTTTTATCCGCAACATTCCATTCCAATTTTACAAAAACCGGCTTTTCGTCCATTTTCAGAAGATTCAAATTTTTAGGAATTGAAGTTACCGCAATCGGATTTTTAGAAATTTTTCCGTCAGAATCAACATTCAGGTTTTCGCCCGAAGATATCCGCATTGTTTTTTCCCAAGTTTTTCCGCTTTTTGAACCGCCGGAATTTTCTGCAGATTCAGTTACAAGCAAAGCAGAACCGGACTGAACTTCTATATTCTGCGAATTTCCAGAAAAATCAGTTTTCAATGCAACACGGCTTCCGGAATCAAGCTGAACTACAGAACCGTTTTGCATTTTTAGAGAAAGACCATTTTCTCCGTTTGATTTCGTTCCGTCAACCTGAATATCGCCGCCGCTGACCGCAATCTGCAAGCCTTTTTTTTCATCATAAGAAAGCTGAAGCATTGTGTTTTCGCCAAGATTAAGTTCGGTTCCGTCATTAAAACGAATAACAGCCTGCGCCAAATCCGCGGTTCTGATTGTATCTTCGTTGTAAAGCGGCGAACTTTGCGAAAGCCGTTCCCAAACAACGCGGTCGTTAAATTTCCGCTGGGCAATTCGCTGCTTAAAATAAATCGTCGCAATTCTATTTCTATCGTTCCGCACAGAAGATTTGTTCAAATCCCGCCAGAAAAGATAAAGGCTCAGCGCACAAAGAGAAAGACAAACAAAAACTATAAAAAAATCACTTAAATGAGACTTGAATCTTGTTCTCTTCTTCATTCAAATTTACCTTTTCAAAATCAGGAGCCGGAATTCCTAAAAGAGCGCGAACTTCCCGAATTGTTTTAGGACCTTTCGGTCCAAGCGCTTTTTCACAATCAGCATCCGGTTCAAAAAACGGATTGTTGACTGCAAAAAATTCCTTCACATCGAACTGCGGCATATTCACAACAGCATAAAAATGCTGATTTCCTTTCCCCTTCACTTCAAATCCAACAGGAATCTTTTCAACAACAATTTCGTTCTTCAAATTTTCTTCAGAAATAAAAAATCTGTTTTCCGGACATTTTATATAATCTTTTTTCAGCAGATTGTAAGTGTCTTCCGTAATAAGCATATCTGTTCCGCAAGACTTGTTCGCGGCTTCGGTGCGGCTTGCAAAATTTACAGCATCACCAATCGAAGTAAATTCCATCTTATCATACGAACCCATAAAACCAACGGTCGCACGACCAGTATTTATTCCCCGACCGATTTTTATCTGAGGCTTATACTCAGCATTCTCGTCATTTTCGTGCAATTTTGTAAACGCAGCCGCTTCTTTATTATATTCCATAAGCGAATAACGCATTGCCAAACTTGACTTTATTGCAGAAAGCGCGTCTTCTTTCACATAATCGTCGTGCTTCTTTTTCGCCTCCGCTTTTGCAAGATCAGAATCAGGAAGTTTTTCCCAATCAAGCGGTTCCTGGCGCAAAACGCCCCAGCAAGCCATAATCGCATCGCCTTCAAACTTGTCAACCGTTCCGCCTGTACGCGTAATGCAAGTTACCATCCGGCTCATATAATCGTTCAAAAAGTTAATAATTTCCGCCGCACTCTGCGCTCCGAACTTTCTCTTAAATCCGTCAGAAATCTCTGTAAAACCGCGTATATCGCTGAAGAAAACCGTAATGTCTTTCAAATGCGGTTCAAAGTCAATCTCCTTTTTTATGATCGCCTGCGTTACACCTTTATTCGTAAGTTTTGTAAAAGTATTTAAAATTTCACGCTCATTTTTTGTACTTTTTATTAAAACACCGATTTCATCCTTTCCGTTAGTTTTCAAGTCGCTGAAAAGTTCTGTGTTAAAATTTCCTTCATTAATCTGATTTACAACCGCAGTAAGCTGTTTAAGCGGAACACTAAGCGATTTTGAAAAAAAGTAAATAATCATAATCGCAACAGCAAGAATAGAAATTGTAAGATACAAATTCCGCCTTGTCGTAGCGCGCACACCTTCAAGAATCGTATCAGTCTGCACAAAAGTCGCAACAAACGAATTTCCGAATCCCGTCTTTCTGAAAGCGCCTATAAATTCTTTTCCGGCAGAATCCGTAAAAGTCACCTGACGTCCGTTTTCCTTGCTTGAAAGCATTTCAGAAATACTTTCATATTCGCCAAGATTTGTTTCAGTTGTCATAAGAGAAACATCAGAAGCGGCAACAACAATTCCTTCACCGTTTATAAAAAAAGACTGGTTTATGCTTGAAGAAGCAAACGATTCCGCTATTTTTTCAGAAGAATAAAGCACAACCGCACTTTTTTCAGCGGATTTCGCATTCGCAGCATTTTTTCCAAAGTTCAACGAATAAAAAATGGAAACAAGCGGAATATTAAAGAACGGCGAAGCATTTTTTATTACAAAACTGCCTTGCTCTACCTGCAAAACAGTCTCTTCCTCGCCTGCAACATAAGAATCAATTTGAGAAGACAAAATTTCATTTTCGCCAAGAAATTTCATATTGTAAAATTCAGTGTCAGACGAAGGAAGAATTATCGCCGCAACTTCAGGATTCCGCTCAAAAAAAGCAAACGCGCTTTCATCAGCCGCGGTGCGATTCGCCGAAACAGAATTTTCAAGAATTTCAATAAAAGTCTGAACCGTATAAACAACATTTCCAATCCGGCTTTCAACATCATTTGCCGTACGCGTGTTTATCGTAAGATTATTTTCCTGCGCGTTTACAATTGTATCTTCGCTCACAAAATAAGAAACAAGATAAGTTACTCCGCCAAGCGCAACAACAACAATTGCAGAAATAATACTTATCAGTTTTACACCAATCGGACGCTTTACTTTAGAAGCGGCGGCTTTTTGTTTTTCGCGCAGTTTTTCAAGCCGATTTTTTTCGCGTTCCTCAATTTTTTTTAATTTCCGCGCTTTTTTTTCGTTGATTTTCAACGCCTTCTGCGCAAGACTTCTAATTTTCGCCTTCTGATTTTCAGAAAGAACAACCGGCTTGAATTCACCTTCAGAATTCAAATCCAGAGAAAAATCATCATCTCTTTTTTTTACCGCAGAAAAAGAACCGTATTCAAAATCAACGCTTTTCATCATATATATTTTATCGTACAATTTCTGTTAAAACAACAATTTAGATAATTTTTCACCACATTTCAGCGGGAACTTAAGCACATAAACACACAGTAGGGCGCCTGCCCTACGGCTCAACCACTGCGTGTTTTCGCCTACCCCTCGTTACATACCGCCCGGCTTACGCGGCGGATTTTTCCGCTACAATCCGCAATGTTTTCAAATCATTGAACAATACTTAAAAATCTTATATATTTTTAATGAATTGTTTTCTATCTAAAACATTGCAGGAGATTAAAATGGAAAAGGATGAAATCCTTAAAAGAGCAAAAGAATATATTGCAGCGGAAAAGGACGAACGCTTCAGAAAAGAGGTTGAAGATCTTATTGAAAAACAAGATTTTACCGAACTTGAAGACCGCTTTTACCGCACACTTGAATTCGGAACCGGCGGACTTCGCGGTGTAATGGGCGGCGGAACAAACCGCATGAACACTCTCGAAATAAACCTTGCAACACAAGGACTTTCGAACTATGTAATAAAAGCGTTTCCGGAAAAAGCAAAAGCAGGTCAGCTAAGCGCAGTAATCGCTTACGACAGCCGCAAAAACTCAGATGTTTTCGCAGAGGCGACCGCTCTTATTTTTGCAGCAAACGGAATCAAGGCATATCTTTTCACAGGACTTCGCCCTACTCCGGAACTTTCCTTTGCAATCCGTTATTTCAAAGCAGATACAGGCGTCGTTGTAACAGCGTCGCACAATCCTAAAATCTACAACGGATATAAAGCATACTGGAACGATGGCGCTCAAGTTATCGAACCTCATGACGTAGGAATTGTAGAAGAAGTAAACAAAGTAAAGAGCGTAAAAACAATTTCAAAGGAAGAAGCTATAAAGAGCGGAAAACTTGTTCTCATAGATTCAGAAATTGATGAAAAATATTGGGAAATGTGCAAAAACCAGCTTTTCCGACCGGCTCTTATAAAAGAATACGCAAAAAATGTAAATGTAGTTTATACTCCGCTCCACGGAACAGGTGCAATGCACGTGGAAAAAGTTCTTGGAGATTTAGGACTTGCTGTAAGAACAGTTCCGGAACAAAGAAACCCGGACGGAAATTTCCCTACAGTAGAAAAACCAAATCCGGAAGAAAAACCTGCTATGAAAATGGCAGTTGAACTCGGAACTTCAACAAAAGCAGACTGCGTAATGGCAACTGATCCGGACTCAGACAGATTCGGAACTGCATTCCCTGACAAGGACGGAAATTTCGTACTTCTTTCAGGAAACCAGATGGGCGCTCTTTTAATGGACTACATTTTCCTTACACGAAAAGAACTCGGAAAACTTCCGGCAGATTCTTATTGTATCCGCTCAATCGTAACATCACCGTTCGGCGACTACATCTGCAAAAAATACGGCGTTAAAATGCTTGAATGTCTTACAGGATTCAAGTGGATTGCCGCAATCGAAGCAGAACGCGAAGCTAAAGGAATCGGTCATTACGTTTTCGGTTTGGAAGAATCATACGGCTACAAAGTAGAAACAGAAGTTATGGACAAAGACGGTGTTTCCGCAGCGGCTATGTGCGCAGAAATGACAATGTACTGGCGCTCAAAGGGAAAATCAATCCTTGAACACCTTGACGATTTGTATAAAGAATTCGGATATTTTGAAGACCGCGCAATTTCAAAGAACTTCCCTGGTTCTGCCGGAGTTGCTACAATGGCCGGAATTATGACAAAGCTCCGCAACGATGGACTTACAACTCTTGCCGGCAAAAAAGTTGTAAAAATCCGCGATATTCAGACATCAACAGAATATGACCCTGCAAATCCGTCTGTTAAAAATCCGTTGGAATTCCCGAAAAGCAATGTTCTTCAGTTCTTCCTTGAAGGCGGAACAATAGTTTCTGCCAGACCTTCTGGAACTGAACCAAAAATCAAGTTCTACATAAATACAAGAACAGATGTAAAGGAACCGACAGATTCTGCACTTGCGGAAGCAAAAAATGAAGCTGCTCAGCTTTGCGACAAAATCACTGACGATATAAACGAAGTGCTTGATGCAGCCAGCAAATAAAATATTAAAAGATTACAGACGAATGTTCCGCCTTTTAAAATCAGGCGAAACATTCGTTGCTTTTGACACAGAAACAACCGGATTGAACAGCCAGACTTGCCGGATAATCGAAATCGGAGCTGTAAAGTTCAATTATTCCGGTTGTATTTCTGTTTTCAACTCATTAATAAATCCGGAAACCACTGTTCCGCCGGAATGTGTAAAACTCAGCGGAATAACTGATGATATGCTTAAAAATCAGCCGCTCATCAAAAGTGTTCTTCCGTCTTTTTGCGATTTCATAAAAGATTCAATAATAATAGGACACAACGTTCATTTTGATCTGCGCTTTTTGCAGGCAGAACTTGAACGCGCAGGATTACAGGCAGTTTCCAACCCGGCAATAGATACGCTTGGCTTTTCTCGCTGGGTTTTTCCGGATTTTCCAAAATTCAACCAGCCTTTTCTGGCGGATTTTTTTAAAATCAATATAACTGCCGCACATCGCGCTTACGATGATGCAAAAGTATGCGGAAATATTTTTCTTGAACTTATAAAGGCAAGCGCAGAACGGCAAAAACTTTAGCCGCGCGGCGCATTTGCAGGATTTATAGGCATTCCATTCTGGAAAACCATAAATTTTATGCTGGAATCATTTCCACGCCCGGTCTTTCCAAGTTCACCGCCGGCTACAATATAATCACCTTTTTTTGCAGAAACACTTGCAAGCCCCGAATATGAATATATAAGACCAGTCTTTGACTGAACAAACACAACTTCGCCAAAGCCGCGGTAAACACCAGTATACATTACAGTTCCTTCGCGGACTGCTTTTACTGGTTCATTATCTTTTCCTGTAAGCTGAACACCGCTTACCTTTCCGCTGATATTTTTCACAACAGGATTTGCAAGCGGCCAAGAAACACCTTTATAAGAAGAATTATTGCCGGAATTCGATTTTCCGGAAGAAGAATTTTCAGACTTTCCGGAAGTTTTATCAGAAGCAACAGCAGAAGAACCAGAAGAAGAATTATTTTTTTCGGACGGAACAAGAATTTTCTGTCCTATTTTTATTGTTGCAGAATTGTCAAGACTGTTAAGCGCAAGAAGTTCATTCAGTTTTATTCCATAATTTCTTGCAATTCCATACAAAGTATCACCTTTTTTTACGGTGTAAGGAATTGTAGAAGTTTTTTTCGCAGAAGAACTTGTTTCTGCGGTTTTTGAAGCGGAAAGCGCAGCCGCATTTTCTATATCAGCAGAAGGAATTACAAGTTTTACACCGGCTTTTAAAACATCATTTTCAGAAAGATTATTTGCAGCCCTAAGTTCCGGAACTGTAATCTGATATTTTCTGCTTATTGAATAAAGCGTATCACCTTTTTTTACAGTGTAAGATGAATCTGCGAACAAAGTAAAACCAGAAAGAAAAAACAATAAAACTGAGCAATATTTTAATATCTTTGACATTTTCATAATTCTATTATCGGCAGATATTAAAAATATCATCTGTTTTTTATTCAATTTTCAGAATTTTCTGCAATTTCGTGAAAAAGTTTTCCGGCATCAATTCCGTTTATAATTTTTCCGACCGGATAATTTTCCAGCATATTTTTGCGCCCGAATTTCAAATGATTAGATGTAATACCGTGCTTTATGGAAATATCCGCTTCCATAAGAGCGGAAATATGATCCGCAATCCGCACAATACGCCCGTCAACCGGCGAAAAATCAGCAGAATTATATTTTGAATTCAGATCTTCCCAAGTTACTTCCTCTACTTTTCCGCCTGAATTGATAATGCGGTTCGCAAACTCGTTACTTGTAAAATACATAAGTTCGTCCGAAAAAAAAGGTTCCATAAGCGGCAAAAGTTCTTTACGAACAATCTCATCTTCAATTTTCTTTACGATATTCGGAAGTTCATCCGTAGCCTGTTTTACAGGTGAAATAATATCCCGGGTAACCGCTTCCGGCAAATCGTGAAAAAGTCCTGTGAAAAAATTATTAATAATGCGCTTTTCCGTCATTTTTACACCGGAATCGCGGCAAAGTAAAAGCGTAAGAATCGCTACAAAAAAGCAATGCCCCAAAACAGAAGTTTTTGGTACGCGAGGCGTTTGATTCCATCTGATTTGAAAACGAAGCTGCTCAATTTTTAAAAGCAGCGAATAAGAGCGTTGATGCGTTACAAGATTCTGCATTCCCTTCAAATCAAGATAATGCTGGATTTGCGCCTGAAGTTCCGTATTGATTTGCTCAAGACGTTCCGCTTCGTTTACAGTTTTCAACATTTGAAGTTCGCGCAAAGTTGCAAATTTATTGGCTGCAGAAAAAATTTTCGAAGCAAGAAGAGATTTTTCCGGAACACTAATTTGTCCCGCTTTTTGCCCGGTATAAATTGTAAAGCGCGAAAAAAGTTCATTATCCAAAAGAACAGGTTTATATGTTTTTAATACCCATTCATTCAGATGAAAATATTCCTGGGAAAATTCCCGCTTAAGCATATCAAGGACAGGCGCTTTTATATCGCACAAAGAAATTTTAGAAAGCAAGTCAAACAAAGAAGCGTAAATCATCCAAAGCCAGTCAACGTAATGACCTTCGTTTTCTTCGTACTTTCCTATTATATATGCAAGAAGCATTTTTTCAGCGGCTTTATCCATTTCAACAAGGTCAAAAGGACGCACAAGGTCTGTCCAACGCTGAATAGAAAAACCTTCAAACAATTTTAGAGCAAATTTCTGATTGAACATTGAAAATTCCTTTGCTTAGCCAAAACTTAGCGGCTTGAACCTGATTTCTGGTCAGCATCCATTTTGTCTTTCCAGACAATCGCTTTCTTTTTAATTTCCTCTGCATTATTTTTATCACCGATTGCAACTAAAAGTTTGTGCTTTGCAAGAAGAAATTTTATTGCGCTTCTCATATCATCAATTCGCCTGGTAGAAAGTTCATATTTATCCCGATAACCGGCCGCAGAAGAATCAAGAAGTTTTCCTATCAGCCTTATATAAAGAACCGTTGTTTCGTAATCTTCATTATTCGGATCAAAATACGCTTTTACGGCGGACTTCATATCTATAAGATTTTTTGCCACAACTGAAAAGCGGCCTTTTAACTCAACAAAAGACCATTTCCACTTTGAATTGTCGCCGAACGCATCTTCCAGAAGATTTATTGCAAGTCCAAGTTTACGGACAAGAAAATAACGCTCGGAAACAGATTTTTCTTTTATAGCGTCGTGATTTTCTGTAAGTTCTGAATATGAAACATCAATGAAATTTGTAACAAGTTCTTCCAGATAAATTATTGCTTTGTAAAGAATTTTTCGCGCATCGTTCAATGCGTCATTATTTTTTACTTCAAGAATTTTTAAAGAAAGACTGTTCTGCGCCATATACAAAGATGAAACACCTATCATATCATCGCAAAGCATAAGTTTTTTATACGCAGAATCAGATGCGCCGCCGTTTATGCTGTTCAATGTTGTTTTTTCCTTTGCAAGAATCGCTGTAATTTTACTTTGGTAAGGCTTTATTGTTTCTGAAAATTCAAGTCTTGTTGACTCTGAAACCTTAGACATAAAAATCCTCCTCCATTAAAAACCTCTTGAATATTTTTCAAGCATTTCTTTTGCATGTTCAAGAGATGCAGCCGAATTTGAATCACCGGAAAGCATTCGGGCAATTTCAGCAACACGTTCATCACCGGAAATCGGATGAACATTGGAAACTGTTTTTCCATCAGCAACACCTTTTTCAATCTTTATTTGATTGTCGGCATAAACTGCAATACTCGCTAGATGTGTAATGCAAAAAATCTGCCGCTCTTTTGCAAGTGATTTCAAGTGAAAACCTACGGAAACCGCGACTTCCCCGCCAATTCCAGTGTCAATTTCATCAAATACAAGAGTTTGAACAGGATCGCTCTGCGCAAAAATTGTTTTAAGAGCAAGCATCACGCGAGAAAGTTCACCACCGGAAGCAATTTTTGCAAGCGGAAGCATAGGTGAACCTGGATTAGCGCTTATAAGAAATTCAATATTATCAAAGCCGTAAGGACCACATTTTTGCTCAATGCTGTTCCCCGGTTTTGGCGTTATGCTTACAGAAAAACGGGTTCCCGCCATTCCAAGATTTTTCAGCAAATTTTCCACTTCCGAAGAAAGCTTGTCCGCAGTTGCCTGTCGTTTTTCAGAAAGCAGTTTTCCGGCCATATAAACCTTTTTTTCCAGTTCAGAAACTTGCGCAGAAAGAACTTCTTTATTTGCAGAACCCGCACCGAGCTGTTCAAGCGATTTTTTTGCATTTTCGTAATAGTCAAAAACTTCCTTTAGCGGAGCATTTTGACTTGAAGCATATTTTTTCTTTAAATTATAAATCAGCGAAAGCCGTTCCTGAACTTCCTGCAGATGAGAAGGATCAAAAACAAGCCGATTTGCGTAATTTTCCAATTCTTCTGAAATATCGCTAAGTTCATAAAAAGAAGACTCAAGCCTTGTGTCCAACTCAGAAAGAGATTTGTCCAAAGAAGAAATATTCTGGCTTTCACGGCGGATTTTTTTCAAGAGAGAAACAACTGAATCTTCACCGCCATCAAGCAGAGAACGAATAGAATCAACACCCGAATAAAGTTTTTCATAAGAAGAAAGACGATTTTCCTCCTCTTCCAGCAGAACATCTTCTTCAGGTTTAAGTTTTGCTTCTTCAATTTCTTTCACGGCAAAATTGTACATATCAATTTTGCGCAGCCGGTCTGCATCAGAAGAATCCAGCTGGGCAAGAAGTTTTCTTTTTTCAACAAGTTCAGAATAAAGAAGCGTAAAATTGTTCACATCCGGAACAATTCCGGCGCGCGCATCAAGAAATTTTCTGTGTTCCGGAACGCGCATTAACGACTGATGTTCGTGCTGTCCATGTATATCAACTAAAAAAGAAGAAAATTCCGCCAAATCAGTTCTATTCACCGGTGTTGAACCAATCCAAGCGCCAGCCCTTCCGTTGTCGCGTATATATCTTCTTAAGAGAATCCTGTTATTTTCCGCTTCTATACCATGTTCAGAAAGCCATTCAACAGCAGGGTCCGGATTTTCTTTTGAATCAAGGAAAAACGTTCCGGAAACCTGAGCTTCATGGCAACCGTTTCTGATTTGATTCACATCGGCTTTTCCACCAAGAAGAAATGACAGAGCACCTATAAGAATTGATTTTCCTGCTCCTGTTTCTCCGGAAAGAACCGTAAAGCCGTTTGAAAATTCTATATTTTCGCTTTCTATAATTGCAAAATCTTTTATTGTAAGATCTTCAAGCATGAGGACCTCCTGACCAGTTCAGTTTAGACTGAAGTGCTTCATAAAATCTTTCAGCAGTACAGCCTACAAGTTTTACTTTTTTTGGAATTTGACGGATTTTTATGCAGTCACCTTCATGAATATCAAAAGGATTCTGTCCGTCAATTGTTATTATTATATCAGATTCTCTTGAAGGAAGAATTGTAATCTCAAGTTCGCCTTTAGGATTCAACACCAAAGGTCTGCTGGAAAGCGAAAAAGCATGCATCGGAGTAAGAACAAGCGCATCCAGCGAAGGATCAACTATTGGTCCGCCAGCTGCAGAAGAATATGCAGTGGAACCAGTTGCAGTGCAAACAATCAAACCGTCAGCCTTGAACTTTCCAAGGCTCACATAATTAAAATCAACTCCCATAAGAATCGTGCGGCTTGCCATCTTTGCGCTTATAACAATGTCATTCAATCCGATTCCGGAAAAAATATTTTTTCCGCTTTTTCCGTCCACAACAAAAGCCTGAACAAGACTTCTTTCTACAATTTTTGCTTTTCCGTTCAGGTAAAGCTCAAGTTCGCTCTTCCACTCATCTTTTTGAATACTTGCAATAAATCCGAACTCACCAAAATTAACAGGAAACACAGGAATTCCAAGCTCCGCACATCCCCTGGCCGCAAACAGAACCGTTCCGTCTCCTCCCAGCGTGATTACCAAATCATAACCGGAAAAAGGCTTTTCCTCAGAAAATCCGTCAAACGAAAATATTGAAGAGCAAATTCCTTTTTTTTCAAGATATTCAGAAATCAATTTTCCTGTTTTTTGAGATTCTTTTTTATTTGTATTCACAACGATAAGGACTTTTTTCATTTTATGGCAAAGTTCCCAAAACTTTTACAATTTTTGCAACTTGCGAATGTGTAAGACGCGGATAAAGCGGAATTAAAGCACAACGCAAATAAAGCGACTTAGCCTTTATGCAAGAATCAGAAAGTTCATCTTGTTTGAGCGCAATAACAGAATCTTCGTACGCCTGTCTAATTTCTATATCCTTTTTAGCAGCGTATTGCTTTATATCTTTAAAAGAACTGGTAAGAACAAGCGGAAAACAGCACATTGTTGACGAATAGTCATAATTTTCCTGAGTTTCGTTTGAATCTTCCGTTTTAGAAACTGTTGCAGGAGCAGCAACTCCTTTTAACTCCGGAAGAACGGCACCCGAACTTCGCACAAACATTTTATGCCGGCTGCTCATACATGCTCTCTGATACAACGAATAAATCTTTTTTCTTGAAAGTTCATTATACTTGAATTCTTTTAACTGAACCCATCCCAAAGCGCAATTCAAATCAGGAAGAAGTTCTGTCTTCGGCATAGCATCAACAAATTTTTTCAGAACAATCCATTCTCTGCGGTTTGGAGCTAAAAGCAGTGCACCTCCTCCAGCCGTAACAACATCATGCTCTTCAAGTCCAAAAATTGTATATACTCCAAGAGAACCGGCTTTTCTTGCCTCAACAGGATTAAGATTTTCATCGAACGTAGGAAAAAATGCGCCTGCACTTTCAGAAACATCTTCTATTACAGGAATGCCAAGCGCAAGGATTTCATCAATATCTGGTAAAATTCCCATTGATTCACGCAAAATCAATAATCTTCCGCCATTTTCAATTCCAGCTTTTACAATGTTTGCTGTAACAAGTCCGGAATTTTCATCAACATCCAAAACCAAAGGTTTATAACCCAAATCAACAACAGCCTGGTAATGCCATGCAGGTGCAAGAGCGGAAATCATAATGCTTTCGCCGGCAGGAAAATCAAGAGCGCGCAATGCGTATTTCAGCGCAGAGGCTGGAGTTCGCAAAGCAACCGCACCGTCGCAGCCGAAAAATTCCTTCGCTGTCTGAATAAATCTTTCATTCAGTTCGCCAGGACCAATTTTTTCATCAACCATGCAAGTAAGCACGGCATCCATTTCTTTTCTTCTAATTGTTGTGCTATAAGTCTGAATCATCGTTATTTCTGAATTTCTATAAGTTTCTGAAGTTCTTTCGGGTCAAACAATCTGATAATATCAAGAATAATAAGATAGCCGTCATTATTCCGTACAACGCCTTTTATGTACTCGCTGCCGATTCCGCCAGACATATGAGGCGCAGTTTGAACCTCAGAAGGAGCAACTGAAACAACTCTTGAAACCCGGTCTATAATTATTCCGATTTTATTATTATCAATATCAAGAATAATAAAACCGCTCTCAAGTTCATCCAGCTCTTCTTCTCCATCCGCAAAATCTATATTAAACCTTCTATGCAAATCTATAATAGGTATAATTTCGCCGCGAAGATTAAGAATACCGACCATATAATTCGGAGCGTTCGGAATAGGACGTATCGGCTGAATCCTTACAATCTCTTTTACAGACATAATGTCAACGCCATATAACTCGTTTCCGAGACGGAAAGTTACCAATTGCAACTGTGTATCATCTGCGCCCATAGAAAACCTCTTTCTATTAGAATACAATGAAAAGCCCCTTTTTGCAATTAATTACACTATCTGTCTACAGAAAACAAAGTCACAGCGAACACTTTTTCACAGCCTGCGCTTTTCAACGCTTGAGCGCACGATTCTATCGTACTCCCGGTTGTAAGCACATCGTCAACAAGACACACTTTTTCAGGAACTTCTGTTACGTTTTTTTTCAAAGAATACGCTTTCCCGATAATCTTCATTCTCTGACTTCGATCAAGAGTTTTCTGTTCGACATTCATATGCCGCTCAAGAATTCGCCCAATCTTAAAACCATAGCAAAACTCCAAAAAAGAGCAAATCTCCTCAACCTGATCCCAACCTTCTTTGCGAATTTTTCCAGGGCGCGGAGGAATCGGAACAACAACAAACTTTCCTTTCAATTTTTCCAGCTGACTTAACCTTTCACTCATCAGACCAGCAAAAAAAGAAGAAAACACACGTTCACCTTCCATTTTCCACCTGCAAAGCAAATTCGTATTCCATAAGCGGTACGAAAACATAGGAAACACACCATCCAAATGCTTCAAAAGCACATCATTTCGGCATTCCATGCAAGTATCATCTTCGGAAACAAGCAGCTTTCCACAAAAACGGCAAACACCAGAGTCAATTTGACCAACTGAGAAATGATTTTTCACACACTCATTACAAACAGGAACTGCTCCAGCAGAATCGCCGCAAACAATACATTCAGAACCTCCGGAAGCAACGCTAACTGCATTTCTGCAAAAACCAGCAAAAGTCGCATGAGCGCGAAAAAATAATTTGTTCACATAATATATATCGCAAATAAAATGAAAAAACGGAAATAAATCAACAAAAAAAATATTTTTTTTATCAGTTAACGACCGGAAAGCGATTTTTTCCACCGTGAAATAAGCTGCAATGCCGCCAATGGAGTCATATTATCCGTATCAGCAGAAAGAATTTCATCCAGTACAATTTCTTCATCACTAAAAAGTCCGGGCGCAACAGGAACTGATTTCACATCTTCTTCTGTTGTTGTTGGAATTTCGTCAAGAACAGGCTTATTTTCCGCAACCTTTTGAATATGAGAAAGAATTTCATTCGCTCTTTTTATAACAGAATCAGGAACACCAGCCAATTTTGCCACATGAATACCGTATGAATTTTCACTTGCGCCGACTTTAATTTTCCGCAAGAACACAACTGATTCGCCCTGCTCGGAAACATCCATACACAAAAGAATAAGTTTATTGTGCTCCATGCGGGTAAGTTCATGATAATGAGTTGCAAATAAAGTTCTGCACTTTACGTTGTTCAACAAATATTCACTTACAGCCCACGCAATAGAAAGACCATCTTCCGTACTGGTTCCGCGACCGACTTCATCCATAATTACAAGCGATTTTTCTGTTGCAGAACGCAAAATATTCGCAGTTTCCGTCATTTCAACAAGAAATGTAGATTCACCGCGGGCAAGATTATCACTTGCGCCAACACGACAGAAAATACGGTCAACAATTCCGATTTTTGCATTTTTTGCAGGAACAAAAGAACCAGTCTGAGCAAGCAAAGCAATAAGCGCATTCTGCCTAAGATAAGTGCTTTTTCCTGCCATATTCGGTCCAGTTATAAGTGCAAATGATTTTTTCTCATCATTTTCAGAAGCAATATCCAAATCATTCGGAACAAATTCTCCGGCAGGAATATGATTTTCAACAACAGGATGCCTTCCGGCAACAACATCAAAACAGCCATTCTCTTCAATTTCCGGTCTAACCCAATTGTGAATAATTGCCGACTTTGCAAAAGAACACGCCGCATCCGTATACGCAATTTCCGAAGCGGCCTGCATAAGATAAGGAACATAATCATGAAGTTTTGTGCGGACTTCAATAAAAAGATCGCGTTCAAGCTCCAGAATTTTTGTTCCGGCCTCATTCAACTCCTGTTCCAGTTCCTGCAATCTTGCAGTTGTATAACGATCTCCGTTTACAAGAGCACGGCGCATAATAAAATCTTCCGGAACATGGGAAAGTTTTCCCTTGCTGATTTCTATAAAATATCCTGCCGCATTCGTATATTTTATTTTTAAAGTTGAAATTCCAGTTTTTTCGCGCTCTTCCTGTTCATATTCAGAAAGAATTTTTCCAAAATTATCATGAACATCACGCCAATGATCAAGTTCTTCCGACCAGCCGCTCCTTATAATTCTTCCGTCAGTTAAAGAAGTTGCCGGATTATCATCTATCGCATTTTGAATCAAATCAATTATTTCCACAGCAGACTGTTCATCTATCAATGAAAAATCATATTCCGAAAGTTCAGAACGGGCTTTTATCCATGCAACAAGGCTGCTTTTTAACGCCTGCAAATCTTTTGCATGTGCACGATCCATTGCAATCCGTCCCGCAAGACGTTCAATATCAAGAATCGGATTTATTTTTTCACGGACAGAATCCAAAAGAGAGCGGTTTTCATAAAAAAGTGAAACATGATTCTGCCTTGTTTTTATTTCGTTCGCATTTGTCAGAGGATACAAAAGCCATTGGCGAATCATACGGCTTCCCATCGCAGTTTCCGCACAGTTCACACATTCAAGAAGGGTAAACTTGGAAGAACCGTCACGCAGATTTGCAACAACTTCCAAATTTCTGCGGCTTGAATCATCAATGATAAGATAATTTGTATCTCTGTAAACTTTTATGCTTTTTACATGCGGAACAACCGTATTCGTTGTTTTTGCAAGATAATCAAGAAGAAATCCGGCTGGTGCAACTTCCGGTGAATTTTCATCCAAACCGAAAGACAAAAGACTTGCTGTTTTAAATTGAGCCGTAAGTTTTTTATAAGAAAGAGCCGAATTAAAATCCCAGTCTGGATAATACGAAATTGACATTGACGGATATTGCGACAATGCGTCTTGAATTGCACGGTTCTGCTTTAAAGATTGAGGCAAAAGAATTTCTCGCGGAGAACAACGCCCCAATTCCTTCGGAAACTGTTCCGACATTTCATTGGAATGCCAGCTTGTTGCAGAAAAAGCAGCGGTTGTAACATCAATAAAAGCAAAACCCACTCCATTTTTGGAAACAGACATCGCCGCCAAAAAATTATTAATGTTTCCTTCCAAATATTCAGATTCGAGCGCAGTTCCAGGCGTGATTACCTCTACAACTTTCCGCTCCGTCAATCCCTTTGCCTTAGGATCGCCTACCTGCTCGCATATTACAATTTTTTTTCCCGCTCTTAAAAGCCGGGCAATATAAATTTTCGCAGCATGATACGGAATTCCGCACATCGGCGCCGCACCCTTATGAGTCAAGGTTAAATTCAAAAGACGCGAAACTTCCTTTGCATCATCAAAGAACATTTCGTAAAAGTCGCCGAGTCTAAAAAAAAGAATGTCGTTCTTATAGCCGCTCTTTATCTGCACATATTGCTGCATTACCGGAGTGAGCGTTATTTCTTCGTCCACAGATTTATTTTCCCAGTTCTGAAATTACTTGCTCTGTAACATCAACAGAATTTGAATACCAAAGAATTGCATTTGACTGCTGAAGACTCAAAATCATACTGTAACCGCCAGATTCCGCAATCTTTGAAAGAGTATCGTAAAGTTTGTTGTAAAAAGTATCCGAACCTTGCAAAGTTTTCTGCATAGATTCAAGTTCAACATTTTTCGCATTTGTATATTCAACAACAAAATCTGTTTTTTTAGTGATTTCCGCCTGAGTTTTCTGCACCATCGCATCATTTCCGGCTTTTTCATAATCAACTTTTTTTGCCTGAAGTTTTTGAAGTTCATCCGTATATTTGTTGATTTCCTGCTGAAAATCCGCCTTTTTCTTTTCATAATTGCGAACCGAAGCAGAATTTCTAAAATATGCGTTATAAACACGGGAAGTATCAACAACACCAAATTTAGTTATTTGTTGTGCATAAATTTCCGAAACACAGAAAAAAATTGAAAACACAAAAATAAACTTAAAAAATCCAGTTTTCATATAAACCTCTTAATAATAACGTCTTTTAAACGTGATTTTTACATCTTTCAAATTCAAATAATTCAGATTCTGAAATAAAATTCAGAACGAGCGCACTATTTGTTTGTAATATTAAATGAAAGTACAAACTGCCAGGTGTCATCCCATTTTACATCACCGTCAATCACGCGGAATTTATTTGCAAAAAGCAAATGCAACGGGAATTGAGGAATAAGGAATCGCAATCCTGGTCCAAAACTAAAATAAAAGTCATCAAGTTTAAGATTTGTAAACAAATCTTCCGGATCATCCTTTACAGCAACCGCATCAAAGAATCCGTCTATACCAAGAACCCCCTGGAACAAAGGCAAACGAAGTTCAACTTTATTTGAAAGCATAGCTTTTCCGCGGGTTTCGTTATAAATATCAGTCCATCCGCGTCCGTTAAACATACCGTCGATGTACACTTTGCTTGAATCACCGAACAAAGAACCCGGCACAGGATAGATAAGAGAAACACCAGTGTAAGCTGCAAGAACCATTTTGAAATTCCAGAAACCGTTAAATACAGGAATATCAAAAAGTTTTAAGTAAGATTCCAGTTTTGTGTCTGATCGTAAATAAAATTCCTTTTCAATTCCCGGCAAAAGTCCGTACCAGGCAATTCGTTCACTTGCAAACCAACCTTTTGTAGGGTCGTAATTTATATCTCTGTTATCAAGAGAAACAGTTGTAAAAATAGAATTCTTAAGACCAAAACGGTTCGCATATTTATTTACGCCGGCATCAATAGGAACGTAAATGCCTTCATCATAAAGATTATCCATAATGCTGTTGGACATTCCGGCAGCAAGCGTAAAAATTGCAAAATTCGGAATCCAGCGGCGCGCAAAACTTGTAGAAAGCGAAGCCCCGTAAGATTCATACGTCATATAAAAGTAATCATCATCAAGAGTTCCGTATGGCGTCATCGTTGAAGCAAGAGCGGAAGAATTTGAATGATAAAGCGAAATTGACTCGGAGAACGCGATCGGCTGATTGAAAAGCCAATTTTCGCTGAATCCAAAATCAACAGACTGTTCATTGGAAGCAATTGTTATGCCAGATGAAATTGACTTTCCTGTTCCTCGGAAATTTGAATTTTCAATTTTAGCATACAAAGAAATCGGCAAATCATCCGCATCTTCAATGCCGGAAAAAGTCATACCGAACTGAAGCGAAGTAGTGCTCTGCTCTTCTACAGTAATAATCAAATCAACAAGATTTTCTTCCGAACCAGAAACCGGCTCCGGAACGATGCTTGAAAAATATTGCGTATTGTACAAATTTCTAAGTCCGGACATAATTTTTGCGCGGCTGAACACATCGCCAGGTTTCAAAGGAATTTCGCGGAGGATTACCTCATCTTTTGTTTTTGTATTTCCTTTTATAATAATATTTTCCACATGAGCCCGCGAATGTTCGCGTATCAAAAGTTCGTAACTTACAGTGCGTTTTTCCGAATCTTTGTTTACGCTAGGATAAAACTCATTGGACATATATCCGTTTTCGTAGTAAAGATTTGTAAGATTCGAAAGTCCTTCCTGAAATTTTGTCTGATTAAAAACTTCACCGTTTTTCAATTTTATATAGGAAAGAAGTTTTTCCGTCTTAAAAATTTCGTTTCCTCTTATTGTAGTTCCATTATAAGTGTACTGCGCCCCTTCTGAAACAACAAACGTCAAGGAAATTTCTTCGCGCTCTTTTTTTTCGTTATAAGAAGTTTCTTCAATAACGTCAACAACACGCGCATCAATGTAACCTTTTGTCATGTAATAGGCAACAATCGTCTGTTTGTCAGATTCCAACGAAGAGCGCTGGAAGGCACCGTTTTTAAGAAATCCTTCTTCCTTCAAAGAAAGTTTTCCTTTTAACGTCCGGTCAGAAAAAACTGTATTTCCCTGAAAATCAATATTTTTTACAACAGATGAATTTCCTTCATTAATAACAAATACAACTTCAATTCCTTCCGCCGTATCATTTGTTCTCAATGAAATTTGAGCTTCTATATAACCTTTTGAAATATACAAATCTCTAAGAGCGCGTTCATCAACAAGCGCAGACTGTTCAATAAAAATATCACCAGTTTTCATTGAAACGGTATCCCGAAGTTCATTGTTTCTGATTTTTTTATTGCCTTTAAAATCAATAGATGCAACAACAGCGTGCTCTTTTACTGTAAAAACAAGATTGATTTTATCCGGATTTTTAGGATCGCGCTTTGCATAGGGTTCTATTTCTTCAAAATATGCAAGCGCATACAATCGGTCAAGAATATCATTATAAAACTGTTCATCAAACGATTTTCCGATAAAACTGTTCGTTACACCGGCAAGTTCTGATTTTTTTACGCTTCTGAGCCCTTCAAATGAAATTTCAGAAACAGTTTTTCCCCAAAACCAGTCATCACTTTCTGACTGCGAAAAAGACGGAACAACTGCCGCAGCAAGAAAAAACAAAACGAACAGAATCTTAATTTTTTTTAACGACAAGGACATTTGTGCACCAACCACCCTTTAATTAAAATGAAAACTTCCACGAAAGCGTTACAGAAGTTGAAGAAACGAATTTATCATTTCTAATTCCGTTTATATCTGGAGCCATATTCCACCTTATATTTCCAAAAGGAGCTTCTATTTCCAGACCGAATTCCGGACGGAAAACCAAACCTCCTGGAGTTAAAGTATCATCGATGCGCATTTCATCATAAGACCAATGCATCAATGCATCCATATATAAAGAACTTCCAAAGTACTTACCAATATAAACCGTTGAATTATCAAAAAAGTTACCGAATCCAACCGATGTATTTTCTGAATCTTCAGACCTTTTTAAAAGTCCGTAGTTCAGCGCATTCTGAAGCACATTTGTTCTAACGCTCAATATATCAAAATTAAGGAAATCACGCAACTTGTTCTCTATTGAACGACCGATTGTAGATTGAATCGCGTAGTCGCCCGTAGCAAAAAGCAGAGAACTTACCCTTTCTGAATCTCCGACAGCAATTTGGCCAAGGAGCGAACGGATTTCCGACTCTGATTTTGCAGGAATTGAAGAAAACTGCGCGTTAAAATCAAGAAGATACTGGTTTGAAGCAGTAAGAATAATCCGAACATCATTTCCGTTATCATCGCGTTCACGGGTTTCCGCCTGAACACTTATAAGAGGATTGAATGTAGGATCGTTGGAATTAAAGCGCATTGAACCGTTTTTAAGATAGAAATTGCGGCTTAAATAAGAAATATCACCGGAGCGGAATGCAAGCTCTCCGTCAAGTTCAACCTCGCCTTCAGACATATCGTACTTAAAGCCAAGTTCTGTATTCGGAACAAGAACCGCGCGCAGAAGAGGATCGAAGACGAAAGTAACGTGCTGACCAAAATGAATCTTTATATCCGAACGCGCAAACCAGTTACGCTTTGGCGCAGGAAGCGCAAGTTCCTTTGTTTTTACGCTTCCGGTCACTTTTTTTAGGAAAACATCGCCCGCAACATCAAGATAACGGTCTTCAAATGAAAGATTCAAATCAAGGTTCACATTTCCAATAAAATGCGCAAGACGAATTTCAAAATCACCCGGCATATAAACATTCTTAGGATTCCAAATCCGCGCATCAAGGCGGCTGAACGACCAGCGGTCAAAATAAACAGACATCGATGCGTTTACGGGAATATCTTTTTTTACATATCCGCGTGTTTCCGGAATGCGCAGTTCGCTGTGATCAAGCAGAAGAACAGCTTTAGGAATTGTAACGTGCTGGCTTACAATTTTCGGGAGCGTAAAATCCGCGGAGGAAAGAACAAAAGAGCCTAAGAATTCAGGATCGGATTTTAAGCCGGAAACCTTAGCCGAACCGCGCAGATTTCCGTTGTAAACCTTGATTCTAGGAATATCCACATATTCAAAAAGCTTTCCCAAGTCCGCCGAAAACTTTTTCATAGAAACATCCAGTTCCTTTCCTTTTACATTTCCGGAAAGCGAAAATTGAACAGGTTTTCCCGGCGTAACGGAAAACTCTATGCTTCCGTCATTTTTAATATTTCCCGAAATTCCCTGTTCTTCCGCAGAATAAACAGTTGTCGTTCCATTTGCATAAAGCACTCTGAAATCAAACGGAAACGCTTTTTTTATCAGAGTACCGGAAATATTTTCCGAAAAAAGACGGGCGGCAAATTCGCTCGGAAAACTTTTTCCCTCTTCAATAACTGAATCAGAAATTGTAAAAGTCAAAGGCGCACACAACGTCTGCTTTGCAATAATTGTATCCAAAGTTGCGCTTGCAGACCCGGTGAATGTTTTCAAATCGAAATCAGCCAAAATATCTTTAATATTTATATTGTTGTAAACAACACTGGAATTTTCAACCGAGATGATTTTATCTTCAATGAACGCAGAAGCTTTTGCATTCACAGCTTTTCCGGCGGTCATAAGCGAAAGTTCTTCAATTCCAAGACCTACATACGGATTTTCCGGAATTCCGGAAGCAATCAGAGTAGCGGTAAGAACATTGTTCTCACTCTGTTCCGCAAGAAATCTGTTCAAACCGAAATTTTTAAGCGAAACCTGAGAATTAAGATAAAACGATTTTTTTAAGTTTTCTGCGGAAAATTTTTCACCGTTCGGATTTGAAACGCTCGCGGAAACCGCAATTTCTTCAGATGAGAGCGGATTTTTCAGTAAAATTTTTAAATTTGCGGAATCAAACAAAGAATCATTTATATTCCACAAAAATTCCATAGAGCCGTCCAGCGCGGAAAATTTATCAGAATAGGAAATTGAATCAAGAAAAACTCCATATTTAGAAACATTTCCTGTTAAATTCAAAACCGGACTGAACGAAATTTTGTCGCTTGCTTCCCGAGTTTCAATTTTTGAAATTTTTACGTTAATGCCATCGTCTTCCGAAAAATCAAATTCTGTATCCGCGGAAATTGTAAAAATACTTTCCGCCAAGGAAACAGGAAGACCTTCAGCAGAAAAATTTCCTGCAAAGCCGTTTCCGTTTTTTTTCCTTAAATCAAAAGCAATTCCGTAGTCACCATTCAGGGAAACAAGTTCCGGCATTATACTTCCTGTAAAATGATACGGAATTGAATCAATATTCAAATCTGCAATAACAAAAGCGTCTTTTCCGTCCGGAGATTTTTCGTAAAGACCGGAAAGACGTGAAAGTTTTTCGCCATTAATAAAATCAAGGCGGTTCAAATTCAAAGAAGAGCCGTTTCCGTCCAAAGAAAGATAAACAAACTGATTTTCTTTTTTTGTGTTTACAACAAAAGCGTAAGGAACATTGTATGAAATTTGCGACAAATCTGTAGAAACAAAAAGTTCGCCGTTAAAAATGTAGTTTGAAAGAAAATTAAAATCGGAAGAACTTTGTTTTTTTGCAAAGAACGCCGCAGTTTGCGCCGCACTGTCCAAATAAATTCCATTTGAAGAAACATTTGCCTGCACATAATTGGTGCCGCCGATATAGCTTCCGTTGATTTTTATAGAGCCGGCGTTTTCCGCTTCCAAGTGCGAATAATCGGAAAGCTCAAAAGTGAAGTCAAACGAATCCTGAACAGGAATTACGCTAAGTTCCAGCGCCGTTAACGATTTTTCGTTAAGCATAAGCTGCGGCGCAAAAGCCATAAACCCGGATTTCAAAGGATCAAAATAAACTTCTGTTGAAATTATGCCGCCGTTTTTTAACAGAAAAGTATTAACCATAAGATTTCCGGAAAGTTTCAAATTTTCAAAAACACACGAGCCGGAATAATCAATGTCAATATTTTTTCCGGAAAGTTTTATTGAATCGACGGAAAGATTTTTTGTGTTTCCATAAAAAGAATACGAACCTGAAAATCCGTCTTTATAAAGCGAATCCGGAACATTTACAACGCCGGAAGAGCGGTAATTAAAATTTTCGGAAAGAAAATTATAGTTTGCAGAAGCTTCAATGCTTAGCGAAAGAGCTCTTATCTTTTTGTATAATTCAGAAGATTTCCGCAGCGAAAGCGTGTCCGCAGGTTTCAAATCCTGAGTTTTTACAAAAAAAGAAGTTTCTGTTGAATCAAGATTATAAAGAGCCTGAACAAAAAGCGGATAGCCGTTTTTTATAGTTTTTATGTCAAAAGTTCTGTTCCTGTAACTTAAAGCAAGATTAAGTCTGTTCAAAGAAAGATTTCCGTTTGAAAAATCAGAAACGCTCATGGAAAGCAGACTTCCTTCAAAATCTTCTGTTACAGAACCGGATGCGGCAAAGCCGAACGAAATTTTCTGATTTTTAAGACGGATAAAAGTTCCGCCCGAAGTTTTTACCTGAAGAGCCTTGCTGTTCTTAAGGTATGTAAGAACGGCTTTTTTAAAATTGACATCCGCAACATTTTCATTCTTTCTAAAAATCAGATGAACATTTCTTATGTAAACGTCAAAAGGAAGAAGCGACGTAAGATTCTGAATATTTTTTACAATCCTGCCGGATTTTTCTTCTTCCTGACTTTTTTTTTCTGAATCTTTTTCCTGATTATTTTCAATAAGTTTTTTTACAAACGCATTTTCCGAATCAACTTCAAGAGAAAAGCCGTCTATTCCAAAATATTTTACCGAATTTATTCCATTGCCTTTTAAAAATTCGGAAATGCTGTAGCGCACAACTGTTTTTTTTATTTTTGCAACAATTTTTTCTGTTGCGGAATCTTTAAGCGTTATATTTTTTACATTAAGACCCGTCAGAATTGAAGGAGAAAGTTTTTCATAAGAAACGGAAAGTCCGGTGTTTTTTTCAACAGTCTGACAAGCTTTTTGCACAACTTTGTTCAATTCAACAGAAACAAGTTTGTACATAGGCCGAACAATCAGAGTTGCAGAAACAACAACGAGAAGAAAAATTGAAAATGCAAATATTTCTTTTAAAGACAGCCGTTTCATCGTTTAGACTTTCTATTTTACTTGATTTTTAAGAATTTTTATATAGTTTTTGGAAAGAAACAGAAAACGAAAATGTGGATAAAATATTAATTTCAAAGATTGTGCAAGACTGACTAAAAGTTGAATTTTTTAACATTCTGCGGAAATAAAAAACAAAACTTATTTATATAGAAACATATTTACAACTAACAAATTTTCCAAAATTGTGCTAATATAAAAAAATGATTTTACGAAATTTTATTGTTTTTGAAGGAATTGACGGAGCCGGAACAACAACTCAGATAAAACGGCTTGCAGAGCGGATTGGAAAGCAGAACGTTTTTGTTACTTCTGAACCGACAGAAAATGAAACAGGCAAATTTCTTCGCAGAATGTTAAAAGGCGAATTTAAGGTTAATGAAAAAACTGCGGCTTATCTTTTTGCGGCGGACAGATGCGAACATATTTTTGGCGAAAAAGGTATTGTGTGGCAGACTGAAAACGGCAAAAAAGTTTTAAGCGACCGTTACTTTTTTTCAAGTTTGGCGTATCAGTCGGTTTCTTGCGGCAAAGAGCTGCCGGAACTTTTAAATAGCGTTTTTCCGCTTCCGGAATATCTTTTTTATTTTAAGATTGACCCGGAAGTTTCGCTTGCAAGAGTGGAAAGCCGCGGACAATCCAAGGAAATTTACGAAAAACTTGATTTTCAGAAAAAAACCGCCGCAATTTACGACCAGATTATGAATGAATACAAAGGCGAAAAAGGCAGAGGAATGAAACTTATAGAAATCGATGCGGAAAAATCCATTGAAGAAATAGAAAACGACATTTTTGAAACTATAAAAAGCACACTTTAATATCTCTTGCTTGCGCAACTCGCGGGAGGGACTGCTTGCAGCCCCGGACGTCTTACTTGCTTGCTAATCCTGCGGGAGGGACCGCTTGCAGCCCCGACCGTCCTGCTTGCTTGCGCAGCTTGCGGGAGGGATATGCGCCCGCAAGGGTTCGAACGAGCGGAGCGAGTTTGAACGGAAAAATTGGGCAGATGCAGATTATTCCGTTTTTTAATATAAATTGAATCAAGAAACAAATTTAAAGACATCGCTTCTTTTCCCAATTTTATAACGCCATAGCCCGTTGGCGAAGCGGTTGAGCATTGCGAAACCCGAGCCAGCCGCCCTAAAAATCAATTTTAAAATTAAATTTTCTTGCTTAATTTGAATGTTTTTTTTTCCGATATTTGTATTGTGAAAAAGACAAGTTTGAAAAATTTTAAATATTTTGTCCTCTGCATTCTTTTTGCAATATTCTGCGCTGCGCAAACCAGTGCTTATATGGTAAAATATAAAGAAGATTGGTACAGACTTTATCACGTTCACTACCAGCAATATCCGGACGACTGCATAGAAAATATTTATTGGCTTGAAAAAGCGGCTCAGGCGGACTTTGCAAATCCGCTTTATGCGCGCGCAAAAATTGATACAGAAAAACAGTGGGAAAAATACCGCTATCTTTTTCAAATGCATATAAATCTGAAACTTATTGAACAGCATCTTAGACTTGGAAGAACATACGACAAAAAGGTTGCAAAATTCTATGATGCGCCTTGGCAAGATGAATACATAAGAAATCTTGAAAAAGCGCTTTCATGCTACAAAGCAGGACTTTACTACTGGCAGGAAGCTCAGCTTTGGGCGGAAAAGGCAAACACAAAAGATTTCAATTTTCTTTTTATAACAGATCTTCAGAATTGGGAAGATGAGCGCGAACGAATCAAAACAGGTGAACTTGATTACGGAAAAATGCTCGGGCGGGAAATCGCAAGAGTTGAAAAAGTTCACGCTGATTTTGTTGCAATGGATTCCAAAAACTACTAAAATAGTTTTATGGCTTTTCAGAAAGAAACATTAAACATTAATTATCCTCCAATTAATCCGGGAACGGCACAGACTAAAATTACGTTTACGCCAGGAGTTCCGGATTTGCTTTCTATTTATGAACCGGGAAATTCCGCAGACGGAAAAAGACGTTGCTTTGTAACTGACGCAACGGTTGCCACACTTCCTGTGATGGAATCTTTTATTTCCAAATTTGAAGACGGTGTTTGCGGTGATGATTTGCTTGTAATTCTTGGATCCGGAGAGCCTTACAAAACAATGGACAGCGTTCTTGAAATCGTTTCTACAGCGGTTGACGCTGGTTTTTCGCGCAATGATTTGTTTGTAGGAATCGGCGGAGGCGTAATTTGCGATATGACAGGTTTTGCAGCCGCCCTTTTTAAGCGCGGCGCCGCATGCCAGTTTGTGCCGACAACTTTGCTTGCGATGGTAGATGCTTCCATCGGCGGAAAAACAGGCTGCGATTTTAAAAACTATAAAAATATGGTCGGATTTTTCTGGCCGGCGCAGGAAATTCATATTTTTCCGGGCTTTGTAAAATATCTTCCAAAAGGGCAATACCGTTCCGGACTTGGAGAAGCAATAAAAACAGGGCTTCTTTACGACAAAGAGCTTTATGACATTTTCAAAAATGAACCGGAAAAACTTTTAAATGGTGACGAAGAAACTATTTTTACGGTAATAACAAAATGTGCGACAGCAAAGGCAAAAGTTGTTGAACAAGACTTTACTGAAAAAAACATACGTATGTATTTGAATTTGGGGCACACTTTCGGGCATGCGCTGGAAACTGTAGCCGGACTTGGAACAATCGCGCACGGAGATGCTGTTGCCTGGGGAATCGGAAGAGCGGTCTGCCTTTGCGCAAGACTTGAATATTGCAAAGAATCTTTTAAGGATGAAGTTCTTTCTGTTCTGAAAAAATTCGGTTGGTGTACGCAAGCGGTTCCGCAATTCATTGTCGGAGGAGGCTTCAGCGAACGTCTTATAACGGCAATGCGGAAAGACAAAAAAAATACATCCGGAAAAATCAGATGTACGCTTTTAAAAGATTTATGTGAACCGTTTACAGAAGAAATTGACGATGACAAAATTCTTGCCGTCTTAAAGTAAAAGGCAAAAAAATGACGGAACAGCAAAAAGAACATTATTTTGACTGGGCGGCAACAAGCCCGTCGGATTCAGAAATTTTAAAAGAAGCATTAAGCGAAACTCTGGAAAATTGGGGAAATCCTTCCAGCATTCATTCTGCGGGAAAAGAAGCGCGGAACATTTTGGAAAGCGCAAGAAACAAATGTGCAAAAGCGCTTGGAGTAAACGCAAACACTTTATATTTTACTTCCGGCGGAACGGAAAGCGACCACATTCCACTTCTTTCAACTTTAAACCGGCCAGGAAAGCCACACGTTCTTTTTAGTTCAATTGAACATCCTGCCGTGCGTGAAATGGCGGAAGAATTAAAAAAGTGCGGAATTTCCGTTGAACAAATTCCGTCTGATAAAAACGGAATAATTCAGCCGGAAACTGTAGTTTCATTACTGAAACCGGAAACTGTTTTTGTTGCAGTAATGGCAGTAAATAACGAAACCGGCGCGATTCAGCCGGTATACGAAATTGCAGATGCGATTGTAAAAGCAACGGAAGGCCGAAGAAAACCGAAATTTCACATTGACTGTGTACAAGCGGCAGGAAAACTTCCGATTGATTTAAACAAAAAAGGAATAGACAGCGCGGCTTTCAGCGCACACAAAATTTGCGGTCCGCGGGGAATCGGACTTCTTTATTCAAAAGAGCCGTTTGAACCGTTTTTGCGGGGCGGCGGTCAGGAAAAAGGCATTCGTTCAGGAACGGAAAATGTGTATGGAGCGGTTGCTTTCAGCAAATGTCTTGAAAAATACGTCATTTCTGCTCAAAACAAAAAAATGGAAGAACGTTTTGAGGCTCAAAAACAATATTGCAGCAACTTTGTAAAATCGCTTTCGGGCATTGAAGGTTGCAAAATAATTCCGGATTTCCGCATTGAAAATCCAGACTTTTATTCGCCGTGGATTGTTCAGGCTGCATTCAAAAATATTCCTGGACAAGTTATGTTGCGGGCTTTGGATGCGGAAGGTTTTTACATTTCAACAGGAAGCGCATGTTCAAGCCGCAAAAACAACCGTCCGGTTCTTGAAGCGATGAACATTTCCAAAAATGAATCGGAAAATGCCGTACGATTCAGTTTTGGTTCGGAAACCACAGAAAAAGCAATGCAGGAACTTTTTGAAAAAGTTGCGGAAATCGCAAAGAAATTCAATTAGCGGAAAATGTAAATTATTGATTAAATTTAATTTCTAGGTTATTTTATACAAACAAAACATTTCTAAGGAAGGCAAACTATGGGAACACGCGGAGAACTTTTCACAACAGAAGTTTATCTTGAAAACCGTTCTTATTTTTTTAATGTAAAGGAAAACCGGACTGGTGACGTTTTTCTTCAGATTGTAGAAAGCAAAAATCGAGAAGGAGTTGACGGTGACCGCCATCAGATTGCAATTTTTGCCGATGACATGCAAAAGGTTCTTCAAGGATTAGATCGTTCCATCAGTTTTATTGAAAAAGACCGAAAAGCGCGGGCTAAATTAAGAGCAGAACGAAAAGCTGCAAAAGAAGAAAAAACAAAAAAAATATACAGAGTAAAAATGGAAAACGAACGAAATCCTAATGACGGAATCAAGCGTACAGGAAGAATTCACGTAGTTTCAAAGCGACAGAAAGAAGAAACCAAATCGGAAGAATAATTTTTTTTCAATATTTGAACGAAAGCCGCTGAATCGGTGATGGTCCGATTTTGCGGCAAATTTCGCGGTGCGCCTTTGTGGGATAGCCTTTGTGCTTTGAATAACCGTACTGCGGATAAAGTTTGTCCATTTCACACATAATACGGTCGCGTCCGACTTTTGCAATTATGCTTGCCGCCATTACAGCCGGATATTTTCCGTCCGCTTTAGGTTCGCAAGTTATTTTGGCGCAATTTATTTTTGGAACAGAAGTTCCGTCTGTTATGCAGTTTACCAAATAATCAGAAATTCCATATTTTTTTGCCCACTCAGGAAGTTTTATCGACATCATTTCAAAAGCAAGATGCATTGCATATAAACTCGCCTGAAGAATATTCATTCTGTCTATTGTTTCGTGATCAACAATTCCGATTCCCCAGCACGCTTTTTCTTTTATAATTTTTTCCGCCGCTTCCCGCTTTTTTTCAGAAAGCTTTTTTGAATCATTTAAAATTTCAACCGGAAAATCAGGCGGAAGAATTACAGCGCCTGCGGTTACCGGACCTGCCAAAGGACCGCGACCGGCCTCGTCCAATCCGCATAAAAAAATTTCTGACAAAACAATATCCTTAAAACAGAGTTTAAAATCCTGTTTCTGTATTTTTTGAATATTCGACGGAAGTATTTTTTGAATCAAAATAAACTGCCGAACCGCATCCTGCAGCTTTTATCAAATCGCCGGTAAATGTATTTCTTTCGATTGTTGAATAAGTGTCGAAAAGTTCGGCAATGCGCCCCATCGAGCCAGTCACCTTGCAGACAGAATCCCTAAGTTCAAAAAGACCGCCCTGAGCGGAAAAATTGACAGAAGTCTGCCCAACAGAAGAAATGCGGGATTTTTTTATATTGAGTTTTGAATTTACAGAAGAAATTATGCACGAATAAACATCTGCGTAAGATGTAATTCCTGAATTTTCAATATTTACAACAGAATTGTCCGCATTCACAACAGTTCCGTTTTTTCCGTAAATACAGCCAAGTTCAACATTATTCAAATAAAGAACTCCGCGGTCAATGTTAAAAAGCGAAAAACCTTCGGAATCACTGCGTTCTTCAAGAGAAACTACAATGTTATCAAGCGCAAGACTTGAATTGCGAACATCGAACAAAGTATTAGGTCCTACAACAAGGCGCGCGTCTTCCTTTCCTTCGATTGTCCAGTTTGAATTCAGAACAATTTTTTCATTAGGCGCAAAAACTTCGCCGGAAACTCTTAAATGAACATATCTTGAATTTTTAAGAAGAGGAATTACATCGTGGAAAGCCGTAAACGGATGCAAAGCAGAACCGTCCGCTTTAGAAACAGCCTCTTCTGAAGTATTGCGGCTGTCCACATAATAGTTGCAGTTGTCAATAATAACAGTATATTCGGAAGTTTTGCTCTTAAACCCGGAAGAATCCTGGCAATAAGCAAGAATTTTGTATGCGGCGGCACCATTCACGCCGGAAGAAAGAGTAAAAACGCTTTTCTTTAAAGGAACAAACTGCGGTGCGGCAAGACTGAACAAAGTTTCCTGAGAATCATTCAATGAATAATCTTCATCCAAAACAACAGGTCCCGCAACGCTTGCAAAAATCTTATGTTTTTCAGGTGAAGATATTGAAATTTCCGTATCTGTTCTTATGAAATTTCCCTTTACAGAAGATTTTATAACAGGTTTTAACGGAAGTTTTTTATGAACATCAAAATGAACTGCCATTTTTCCCTGATAAACAGAATCAAAGTAAACCCCTACTTCAAGTTCACCTTTAAAATTGTCGCCTTCAAACGTATCAATTGTAATCTGGTCAAAAAGTTCAGAAGAATTACCGTCCGTTCCAAGAATTCCAAATTTATAACCTTCAGCTCCGTCGCAAAAAACTGTTATTTCCCCATGCGCCATTTCCTGCGTCTTTATCTGAGGTTTTGGCGGCAGAACAAAAAATTTAACAACATTTTCAGAACTGTAATTTATATCCTGCCATGAAATCATATGACTTTCCGTTCTGTCCAATTTTATGCTTTTTTTAGGAAGATTCCACCAGCCGTCATCTATTTTATAAATAAGTTTTTTATCTTTTATTGTAACATTCGTCCAATTTGAAATTTCAAACGGAACATCTTTTCTTGAAAACTGTCCGGAAGCAACCGGATGAACAAGAATTATAAAACGCCAAAAAGCATCTCCGTCAGAAACAGTGCATGGAAGAGCACGCGACAGAACGGATTTTTTGTCCATCGTAAGAGAAGTTCCATTTTCAAGTTCCAAAATTTCTTTACCGAAAGAATATTCAAGCGAACTTGGAATTGTAAAAACATCACCCGCAGAATAATCAACAAAACCTGCGGCGGTCACCTTTTCTATAAAATTATACGCTTCTTCGTTTTCTGGAAGAGAAACCGGCTTTACTTTATATTCAACTTTTTCAAGTGATTTTTTACCTTTTTCATCAATAACAGCAACAACAATTGAAACATCTCCGTCCGTATCTATAAGCGCAGGCCCGTCATAAGCAATTCCGGATTTTTCAGGATCTTCGCCGCTTAAAGAATAGTAAACGCTGCTTTCCGCCGGAGCGTCCACAACCAGAACCTGCTTGTTTGCCCAAGTTCCCGGAACAGGATTTACAATATACTGGGAATATGCCGCAGAAGAAATCAAAGATAAAATTAAAAAAGTAAAAAGTCGGTTCAATATTTTCATTTTTTTCCGTCAACAAGAATAGGTTCCAAAACTTTTCTAAGTTCCGGATCCTGCTTAAAGTAATTTTCTTCAAGCTCTTTTGATGAAAGCCCCACAAGTTCGTGGCTCATATAATGAATCCATCTGTCGTCTTCCGGAGTATTTATAACGAATTTTCTGCACCAATAATCCGGTTTTACAGGCGGCTGCTCTTTGTATTTGAATTCTTTAAAATCGTGAACAACAACTTTTATATTTTCGCGTGGAACACCATAATCGTAAAGAATATTAACAAGAGCATCGATTGTGTTTCCGGAATCATAAATATCATCTATAAGCATGATTTGATCACCGGGGCGCAAATTTTTCGGCGGATAAGTCCAGCCGTCAACATAAACGCGCGGAGTTGCCTTGCGGACATCTGAATATGAGCGGGCAACAACTGCGGCATAAAGCACAGGATGTTTGTCTTTTCGTACTATTTTATAGTATTCGCTTATAACGTTTGACATATAAGCACCGCCACGCAGAGAGCAGTAAATTACATCAGGAACAAAATGGTCTTCGTTGTAAATTTTGTAAGCCAATTTCAATGCATCATTTCTAACTGTATCGTAATTCAAAAATTCTTTTATCATAGATTATATTATAATTTATAAATCGCTTATTGACAATTAATCGCATTTTTTTATCGCATTTTTTAGTCAGAAATTTTCGTTAAACTATTTTGAGTGCAAGTTCAGAAAATTTTCAAGCAAATTACGGATTTCAAAAATTTTAAAAGAATGTTAAAAATGAATTTTAAAGATTTACCACAGATGAAATTCATCATTTATAGGAATAAAATTGAAGTTTGAATTCAGAATTATTTTTGCACAGACTTTACGGCTTACACCAAAATTATTTTCTTCTATGATTTTTGCTATAGTATTCGGTTTGCGCAAAGCCTCATCAACAGAAGTTTCAACATCGTTTTTTAACTGCTGAAAAAGTCTTGAATGGTCTTTGCAAAACTGTGAACGAACAACAAGAACTTGAAGCGGAACAATTTTTTCGCTTCCTTCCAACAGTTGAATCTGTTCCTGCAAATTGATATTTTTTCTGAATTGTTTTGAACGCAGAAAAGCTTCCTGCAAAGCTGCCCCGGAAAGCAGCGCAAAATCGGTTTTTGATTCAATAAGACAAGAAAGTGCCTGACTTTGCTTTTCAACTGTTACAATATTAACGCCGCCCTGCCCTTCTTCTACCGGAATTTGATTTTTTTCAAGAAGATACAGGAACATTTTATATGCAAGACCTTTTGAAGCGATGCAGACAGACTTTCCGACCAAAGAAGAAAAACTTACTCTTCCGGAATTTCTACCTACAACATAAAAATCGCTTGTGCTTACAACCGCAGCAGCAGTTACGGCATTATTTGTTTCCTGCACAAGTTTTTCCGCAGCAAGAGAGGAAACAACAGTCGCATCAATCAAACCGTTCTGCATTTGGGAAAAAAGTTCCTCTGGATTTTCAAAAACTGCGAAAGAGTAATTTTCTGTGTTCTGACTGTAAAGATAGGCAAACGGAATTGAAGCCGTTCCTTTTAGAATGCCTATTTTTACTTGAGCGGAAAGCAGAGCAAGAAGATTGGACATTATCAGAACGAGAAAAATCAGTTTTTTTTTCATTTAAGAATATTTTCCTTTTTTACAGGTTCTACAGAAACTTTTTGTGTAAGTTTGTAATCGTTTTTTTCAAGATTCACAGAAAGTTCGCCATTTATAAAATCAACTGAAACTTTGTTAAAATCTTCGCCGGCACAAGCAAGAAGTTCAGTTGAAAGCGGATCTTCTATTTCCTTTTGGATAAGACGACGCATCGGGCGCGCACCAAAAGTCGGTTCATAGCCTTTTTCAACAAGATATTCTCTTGCCGCCGGTTTTATTTCCACTGAAAGTCTTTTTTCTGAAAGCCGGCCGGAAAGTTCCGCAATTTGAATATCAAGAATTTGGCTGATTTCCTTTTTGCCGAGCGGTTCAAAAACAATAACATCATCAATGCGGTTAATAAGTTCCGGAGTAAGAAGTTTTTTCAATTCATTCATCGCATTGTTTTTTATTGTTCCGTACGAAAGAATTCCATTTTTTTCCGTATTGAATCCAAGCAGATTTTCACTTGAAATTTGTCTTGCTCCGGCATTGCTTGTCATAATTACAACTGTATTGCGGAAATTTACCGTATGACCAAGATTATCGCTGAGCTCGCCTTCTTCCAAAAGCTGAAGAAGAAGATTAAAAACATCCGGATGAGCTTTTTCAATTTCATCCAACAGAACAACAGAATACGGATGGCGGCGAACCTGTTCAGTAAGAACTCCGCCGTCTTCGTAACCGATATATCCAGGAGGCGCTCCGACTAAGCGGCTGGCATTGTGTTTTTCCATAAAATCAGACATATCAATGCGGATAAGATGTTCTTCTGAACCGAACATAAACTTGGCAAGTGCTTTTGCAAGCTGCGTTTTTCCGACTCCTGTAGGTCCAAGAAATATAAAAGAGCCGATCGGATGTTTAGGAGAAGAAATTCCGGCGCGGTTTCTGCGGATTGCACCGCTTATTGTATGAACGGCTTCTTTTTGACCGATTACGGTTTTGTGCATTTCCGATTCCATATTTAAAAGCCGCGAAGTTTCTGAAGAATCAAGCTGTTCTACAGGAATTCCAGTCATTTCGCCGATAATGTGGCAAATATCTTTAGTTGTAACATGTTTTTTAATTCCGGAACCGTTTTTCTTCCACTGTTCAGTACGAACTTCCAGTTTTCGCCTTAATGCTATAATTTCGTCGCGGACTTGCGCCGCCGATTCGTAGTCCTGACTTTTTACAAAGTTTTTCTTTTTAGCAACAAGATTATTGATTTCGTTTTCCAAAAGTGAAAAATCTTTAGGCTTTTCGTCCTCAATAATTTTTTTCTGAGCACCGGATTCGTCAAGAATATCAATTGCTTTATCCGGCAAAAAACGCTCCTGAATATAGCGGCGGGTAAATTTTACTATCAGAGGAATAACACCTTCGTCATAAATAATTCCATGGAATTTTTCATACTGACTTTTTATTCCTTCAAGAATTTTTACAGTATCTTCATCCGAAGGTTCTTCAACGTTGATTTTCTGAAAACGACGCTCCAATGCAGAATCTTTTTCAATATATCTTGTATATTCTTTTGTTGTAGTCGCTCCGATAATCTGAATTTCGCCGCGGCTAAGAGCCGGTTTTAGCATATTAGACGCATCCATTTGACCTTCCGGACCGCCTGCGCCAATTATTGTATGAAGCTCATCAATAAACAGAATGATGTTTCCATCTTTTTTCAATTCTTTCATCATGCGCTTCATGCGTTCTTCAAATTCTCCGCGGAATTTTGTTCCTGCAACCATCGCGGCAATATCAAACGAAAGAATTCTTTTGTTCAAAAGTCCTTCCGGAACATTGCCTTTCGCTATGCAATATGCAAGTCCTTCTGCAATTGCAGTTTTTCCGACACCAGGGTCGCCAACAAGACAAGGATTATTTTTTGTCCTGCGGCTTAAAATCTGGATAATTCTGTTTATTTCTTTTTCACGCCCTACAACAGGATCAATTTTTTCTTCCTTTGCTAATTTTGTAATATCCTGCGAAAATTCAGAAAGGAACGAATCATCCGCTTTGCTTTTTCCGAAATTTTTGAAAGGCAAATCATTTTCCGATTCATAATCAGACTTTTCTTCAACATCGCTATCAAAATCATATTCCGCTTCGGCTTCCGCAGAACTCGTTCCGGAATTCAGAAACTCGGCAAATTCATCTATCGCAGATTTTCCGAACAAATCAGAAATTGTGGCAGTAGCAATATCTTTAAATATTTTTGCGTCTGCGGAAGAAGTGAATTCTTTCTGAATCTTTTTTACGGTTTCGCGCAAATCGCCAAGCGTAATTTTTGCATCTGCAAAAAAACCGGCGCATGGACTGTTGGATTCCCGCACTGCGCCAAGCAAAATATGTTCTGTTCCCACATAAGGATTTGACAGCGCGCAAGATTCTATATATGCAAGGTCAAGAACGGTCTGCATCCGACGGCTTTGAGGAATTTCTGCAAAATCGTCTTTATCAGAATGTTCGGAAAAGTTTTTTACGTAACTTTCAAGAAAACTTTTTAACTCAGCAAGATTAAACTGCAATGATTTTAATGAAAGATATCCCAATCCATCTTCCGATTTTAAAATTGCAAGCATAAGATGTTCCGGAAGAACCTCTCTGCAACCATATTTTGCCGCTTCGTCCTGGCTGAGCGCATAGATAAGTCTGGAAGCGCGATTTGAAAATTTATTCATATCTATTCCTTAAGTGTTTTTCAAAGAAAGTTTTTGAACAGTTTCCTGCAGCATCAATGCACGTAAGCGGTCAATCTTAGCTTTTTCATCATTAAGAATGTCTTTTTCAAAAGAAAAATTTCCGTTTTTCAGAAGAAAACCAAGATGTCCAGGTTTTATTCTAAAAAGCAAACCGCTTAAAACATTTTCTTTGTCTTCAGAAAATCCGGAAAGAAATCCGCACTTCAAACCTATTTTCAAGTCTGAAATAATTTCAACCGCATCTCTTAAACTTAAAAGCATACTGAATTTTGCAACAGCATACGAGCGCAGAACTGAATTAAAAACAACAGTCGCTTTATTATCGGCATAATCAGCTAAAATCTTGCGTTCAGATTCTGCAATATGAAGACAAGCGGATTCAAAATCTGCAATCTGATCAAGTTCAGTTCCGCTCATTGCGCTTGTTGTATGAATAAGATAAAAACTGCCGGCAACGCTGCCGTCTGAAATTTCAGGAAAAGCAGGTTTTATTGCGATTTTTTTTTCAGAAAGATAATCGCTTATTATCCTTAACTTTCCGCTTCTTACAATTCCCGGAATATGAATTCTTGCAGAAAGTTTCATTCCGGTGCCGGTATCTCTAAAAGCCGCTGTAAGATAACCGAAATCATAAGTCGATGCAAACTGCAAATTATCCTGAAGCTTCTGGTCAAACAAAATACATTCATTGAACGACTGTTCAAAGTTCAGACCGCTGCGGAACGAAGAAAGCCTTACATGGTCGCCGTAATTTATAAGCGCGCTGAACGATGTTTCCTTTCCTATTACAATTCCAGTTTCTTTTTGATTTTTATTTTTAGAATCAATGTGTTTTAAAAGTCCGTCTTCTTCCAGAATTCTTCTTCCGGTAAGTTCAAGTTCGTCTGTGTTCAGCGCATGAAAAACAAGAAGTTCATTTTCAGACTGAATTTTTGAAAATCCGTCAAAAAGCAGTGACTGAACGCGCATTTTATCATCGTCGGAAAGATACAAGGGGAACGGAAAATTAGCAAGATTTCTTGCCAGGCGCACATGAGAGGAAATTATCACATCGTCTGAAGGTGCGGTTTGTGAATACCAAGGAATTTGCGCAGTTTCAGTCATTTTTTCCTCCAGAAGCGTTACTGCTGTTTTGTTCTGAACCGTCGGCAACGTAGCCACGCTCCAAAGCTTTCAGAAAGTCCCGGTAAACAGCGGCTTTTTCATAATTTTCGTCTTTTACAGCCTTGTTAAGTTTTGCCTGAAGATCCGCTCTGTCTGTGAGCGCATTTCTAAAACAAGCAAGACGCTTCGGCATTGAACCTTTATATTCTGAATAAATCCCGTAATTTTTCATTTTATCTTTAATTTCAGATTTAAAAACTTCGTAACATTCCGGACAGCCTGCAATTCCAGTTTTTTTTATATCCCTAAGACTTCTTGCGCAAACCGGACACAAGCGCTTAGACAACTCATCATTTTCAGCTTCCATTTTTTCAATTTCTTCAAAGACAGAAGCAAGATTTTTTGCATTCGGAGTCGGCACTGGAGCTGCAATTCCTCTGTTTGCAGCACACTGAAAGCATAAATTTATTTTCTTTTTGCCGTTTTTTCCGACCGCTTCCAAAAAAAGACTGGCCTGATTTTTTTTACACAAATCGCAAAGCATTATGATTTCCTGAAAATATCCAAAGGTTTTTCTTTTCCGGCATTAACAGCAGGAAGAATTGACACTATAAACGAAAGAACAATAACGGCTGCACAAATCAAAAGAATTTCATTCACCGGAACTGTAACAGGAATTGTTGTAAGATAATACTCCGGATTAAGAAGATGAATTGAAGAAAATGCTTCCGCACTTCCGCCGCCTGCAACAAATGAAAGTTTTGCAACCAAATTAACAATTTTTTCTATGACAGCAACAAGACCGTTCGCATTGACAGCAAGAAGAATTCCAACCGGAATTCCGATTACAATACCGCAAAGTCCGCATGCAACTCCGGCAATAATAAAGGAAAGCGCAATTCCACGGTTTGTTCCGCCGATACTTTTTAAGATTGCAATTTCGCGGCGCCGTTCCATAACAAGCATAACAATAGCCGAACTTATATTAACGGCGGCAACAAGAACTATAAGAAACATTATAAAAATCAGAAGAACTTTTGTTGAAGAAAAATTTTCAAACTGAGTTTCGTTAAGTCCTTTCCAGTTGTAAACAAGGCCGGCGCCATAAGCAATTTCGTTGCATTCTTCCTGAATTGCTTCAAGTTCTTCGGAAAACGTCTGATCGGTGGCAAGCATTACGGAAAAATTTGCCGATTTTGAAGGAATTACGGAAAAACCTGCTTCAAGCGGAATAAAAACCCAAAGAGAATCAAGTTCCTGATATCCTGAAGAAACAATTGCCGCAACCTTAAACGAAGAAACTTTCGGAGAAATTGTACCGCTGGAATTCTGTCTTGCCGTAACAATTCTAAAAGAATCACCTGGACTTAAATTTAAAAGTTCAGAAAGTTTTTGCCCTATTACCGCATAATTTTTTTCAGCAGAAAATTTGTCCAAACTTCCGCTGATTATATTAAAAAGTTCGGAAAAAGACTTGTTTTCTGAAAAAATTGTAGGTTCCACAGCGCGGATTCTTGCACCAGTGCGGTAATTTTTACCGGCGGCAAGCGCATCGCCTTCTATCTGAGGGAAAACTCCTGCTACTCCAGGAATTTTTGTAAAAAGATTTGCAAATCCGTTAAGGTTTTCGCGGGATTCAGAATATTCGCTTGAGCGCGCAACAAAAACTTGAAGGTCGCCGGAACTTAGCCCTATAATTCTTTTTGTCATTCCGCCAATCATTCCGTCCGAAACGGAAATTACAACCACAAGCGGAATAAGACTGATTCCTATGCAAAACATTGCACCAAGAACGCTTTTCCTTGCGGAAGACTTTATTGAAGAGCGCGGAAAAATAAGCCGCTTTGCGAACAAAAAAGAAGACTTAATTGTCATTTGATTCTCCGCTATCAGAAATCATTTCAAGTTTTCCGCCATTTATTGAATATCGTTCGCTTCCTTTTGCGGCGATAGACAAATCATGTGTAACAAGTATAAGAGTTTTTTTATATTTATCCGCCATAGAAAAAAGAAGTTCGCTTACAAGCGCGGCATTGGCCGGATCAAGATTTCCTGTAGGCTCATCCGCTAAAATAAGTTCAGGATCATTTACCAAAGCGCGGGCAACAGCAACTCTCTGCCGTTCACCGCCGGAAAGCTCTGAAGGAAGATGTTCCATAAAATCCGAAAGCCCGACATCAGAAAGAAGCATTTTCGCTTTTTCAACAGCCTTGCTTTTAGGAACACCGGCCATAAAAGCAGGCATATAAACATTTTCAAGCGCAGTAAAATCTTTTAAAAGATAATGAAACTGAAAAATTAGTCCTAAAAATTTTGAACGGTATTCCGACTGCTCTTTTTCAGAAAGTTCCGTTACTTTCCACGGACCGGCAACAACAGAACCGGCAGTTGCGGAATCAATGCTTCCGATAATATTAAGCAAAGTACTTTTTCCGCTTCCGCTTTTTCCTACAATAACAGTTTTGCTTCCTTCCTTTACAGAAAAATCCAAATTCTTAAAAATCGTAAGAGTTTCCACTCCATTCGAATATATTTTTTCAAGTCCGCTGATTTTAACCAAATCACTCATCGTGAAGCACCTCCGCAACTTTCATTTTAAGCACGTTCCGGCTTGCTTTCCAGGAAGCAAAAAGCGGAGCGGCAATTCCAAATATCGTTATAAAAAAAACTTCGCTGAAAACAACTTTTGCCGGAATTTGAGCAAAAACCGCGAACATAGGATTTTTCAAAAGCATAGCGATAAAAGTAAAAATCGGACGTATATTAAAACTTATAAAAAGCCCGATAATCATTCCGCACAAAGAGCCCAAAAATCCCATAGAAAAACCGCGCGCAATAAAAATCGCCATAATTTCGCGGCTGGTTCCGCCAAGCGCAGACAAAATTGAAATTTCCTGCTTGCGCTCAAAAACAAGCCGGCGCATACCATTATAAATGTTTATACCGACAACAATAAAAATAATACAGACAAGAAGCATAAGAATATTTTTTTCTATACGCAATGTTCCAAAAAACGATTTGTTAAATTCCCGCCAAGACTGAACTTTTATGTCGGAAAACTCTTCTTTGAGTTCAGCAACAGAAGCAATATCATTTTCATAATTTTTCAGTTTTATTCCATAAATCATCTGAACATCTTTGCCAAAATATTTTTCTGCGGATTCAAGACCTATAAATCCGTAACCTTTTTTTATGTCATAATAACTGCAATCAAAAACTCCTGTTACAGTAAACTTTCTGTTCTGAGAAATAAGAGAAACGTCTTTTCCGCCGGCCAAAGCAAGAATATTAACTTCTGAACCGACAGAAACACCAAGTTCATTTGCAAGAGAAAGCCCAAGAACTATAGAATTTTCGGAATTCACATCAAATTCTCCGTAAACAATTTTAAGTTCCTTTGCAAAACCTTCGTCAGTCAGCATCAAATTCGGGTCAACTGCTCTTATTACGGCAGCCGCCTGTTTATTTCTTTTTCCTATCAAAAGTCCCTGTGATTCACAAAACAAAGAAGCGCATTTCATCCGCCTGTTGTTTTCGCAAAAATCCACAAAATCCGCAAAATGCTCTTCCGGAATATCAGATGCACGCAAATGATATGATGAAATTTCCATGATAGGATTTATTGAATAACGCTGAAATCCGTTCATAACGCTTACAACAGTAATAAGAGTCATAACTCCAAAACAAATTCCAAGCCCTGCAAGAAAACTTGTAACTGCTGAACGCCCTTTTCTGTCTATTTTTGCAAAGCGCGAAGAAACAAAGAATGTCCACCGGAACGAATTCAAAATTCCTTTTTTACTGCTCATAAACCTTTGTTCTCCTTAAAATTCCGTTTAAATATAAAAAGTCTTTCTTCCTGCTTCCCTTTTCATAGTATGACTCAACCACAAAACCGCCGTCAAAATTCATTGTACTTATATACGAATCAGAAGAAGTGAAAACCGTAGACATTCTTAAATTTCCATTTTCGTAATAATAATAATCAGGACTTCCGTCTTTTATTTTATATTCATAAACTTCTTTTTTTGAAAAAGTTTTCTTTATTCTAGTCTGTTTTGCATTGTATTCATATTCTTCTGAATATTTTTCAAGAATTTTTCCTGAATCGGAATATTTCCATTCAGTTTTTCCGGTAAGAATAAATTTTCTTTCATCTTTTTTACTTTGTTGAATCTGATTTTCTTCCGGAATTTCAGAATTTGCGACAGAATAATTTTTGCTTTGTATTATCTGCCCTTTTGAATCATATAAAATCTCATGCTTTTTATTGTCATTTTCGACAATGCTTTTATAAGGTTTTGCACTGTCTTTATAAAAAAATTCCTGAATCTCTTTCAGCTCCGCTCCGGAAAATCCGGCAGAAATATTCCAAGTTTCTTTTTTTTGAATCCTCATCTGCTCATCATAAAAAGCGCGGACGGCATTTTTTTTGTCCGATTTTGAAACAACTGTATTTCCTTCTGATTTCTGAACAGAAAGACCTTCTTCTCCGTATGAATAAAACGCAAGATTTTCGTATTCATCAAGATATTTTTGTTCGGAAAGCACTTTTGCTTCTGCGGATTCTTTTAGAATTGCATTTGAAATTTCATCAATTCCGGAAGAATCATAAGACAAGCCGGAAAGTTCAAGTTTTTCAAGTTCAGAAGAAATCTTTTCATAATTTTCAGGAACAGTCACAACAAAAATATTGTTTTCCCTGAAAAGCTGTTCAACCCACAAGGCATCATCAGCAGAAGAATCGTATTCCGAAACGGAAAAAGGTTCTCCTTCAGGAAGCAATCCTACATATTCGCCTAAAGAAACCGGTCCGCTTTCAAAAGTCCAGACAATAAATTCGGAAAAAAACTTGGAGAGCGAAGGAGAAAGCGCGTTAAATTCAATTTTTACTGCAATTTCTTGAGCAGAAGCAAAGTTTGGCAACGGCAAAAAAAGAGAAAATAAAAATGCTCCAAAAAAAGCGGATTTTTTCAAAAACTAAAACCGTCCTTATTATAAGCCTAAAAATTCATCAACATATTTTTCTGCAGAAAAAGGCGCAATATTTTCATATTTTTCACCGTTACAAATAAAAGCAACAGGAATTGAAAGTTCCTTTCCGATGCTTATGGCGCAACCACCCTTTGCAGTTGAATCGTACTTTGTAAGAATAATTGCGTCAAGTTTGACCGCTTCATTAAAAACTTCCGCCTGGCGCAAAGCATTCTGCCCTGTTGTTGCATCAATCACAAGAATTTTTTTATAACAATCCGCGCTTGCTTTCTGCGCGCAAATTTTGTCAATTTTCTGAAGTTCGCGAACAAGATTTTCTTTGTTATGCAGCCGCCCTGCTGTGTCCGCAATAACAAGCCCGCCGCCTTTAGCGGCACACGCTTCCGCGGCATCAAAAACAACTGCGGCCGGATCCGAGCCATGCTGATGGCTTACAACCCGAATTCCAAGACGTTCTCCGTGCATATTCAACTGTTCAATAGCAGCCGCGCGGAACGTATCTGCGGAAGCAAGCACAACATTGCCGTTCCCGCGATTTTTAAAATAATTTCCAAGTTTCGCAACGCTGGTCGTTTTTCCAACTCCGTTTACGCCAAGAACCATCCAGATGTTAGTTTTATCTGCCGAAGGTTCAAGAGAAACTTGCTTTACGCATTCAAGCAAAATATCTTTCAATCTTAGCTTAAGTTCTTTTTCTTCAGAAATATTTTCTTTTTTGCAAATTGACTCAAGTTTTTCCGTAAGTTCAAAGGCGGTTTTTGCACCGATATCCCCCTCTATAAGACTGTCGGAAAGTTCTTCAAAAAATTCTTCAGAAAAAGATTTTCCCTTAAAAAGATTTTTAATTTTATCCGCAAACGATATTTTTTCCATTTTAATCTCCTTCAAAAGTCGAAGTTTTTTCTATTTGTTCCGATTCCGTTGTAATTTCTGTTTTTTCTTTTTCAATACGTTTAAGTTCTTTTTTACCGACAGGTTTTGCATTGGCCGGAAGAACAGTGCTTGCCGCTTTCAAATAACGGACAAGTTCATATACAAAGAAAATTCCGCAACTTATAGAAACACCTGTAGTTGCCCATGACGCATATTGCCAGTTCTGTGCTTCCGCGCGGGAAACGTCATATCCGTCATTATATGCCATAGCTTTTGAATAAGAAGTTCCATAACAATAAAAAGTCGGAACAAGAGATAAAATCAAAGAACTGTAGCTTGCATACATCCAGCGTCTGCGCTTGTCAATATATTCACTGCGGTCAAACGGCTTGGCATCTACTTTTAAATAAGAACCGTCTTTCAAATATTTTTCCGAAATATAAAAATCCGCACCAATACCTTCTTCAGTAACAAAGCGCCCCAAAACTGCTGAATTATTAATTTTTATTGTTCCAAAAGGATTTTCCCCAGAAATAGCACCGCCAAAAATACTGTTTCCAAAAATGTCTCCGGAATACGGTTTTTTAAGTCGCAAATAGATTTCTCCATTCTGTTCGGAACGCATCTTAACACCAATCTTAAATTTTCTGCTGCCGGAAAAATTGTAATTTGCGCTTACAGTTTCATATCCTTCAGAAGTAAACATGATTGTATGGATTCCACTCTGAACCGTAAGAGAATTTTCTATATTTTTATACACAACATCATCAACTGTAAGAACGGCTCTTTTTTTGGCTTCTTCCGGTTCAACGGAAATTTCAAGCTCAACAGGCATGCTGTCCGCAATTCTAGGCGTAATCTGCATAGCCAAAGAAGTCGCCAAGCCTTTAAGATTATCCGTAGAGCCAACATCAGTCGCATAACCTATAACACGCGCACCAGGATACTGATAAACCGAAACAGAAACTGAAATGTATGAACCGTAAACTGTTATCTTTCCTGTAATAAGACCGTTTATATTTGCATCAACGCAAGCTTTTTCAAATTCATAAGAATCATATCCGCGCGCTTTTCTATCATCTCCAGCATCAAAAAGTTTTGAAAAATCATTCTGATAAAGAGCAACATTTTCAACAATAAATTCATCAGAACGATTTGTCATCATACCTTTAAAAAATGAAGCAAATTTGTTTTCTTTTTTTTCTTCGTCAACAACTTTTCCTTCATCAATATGTTTTTCGCGCATCTGGTCAACTTCAATCTGCGCAGAATATTTCAGTTTTTCTTCTTCAACTAAATTCAGATTTTCAGAAAGCTGTTTTTTTATATTTTCAATTTTTTTATCCTGTTCCTTTAATTTCGACTTTAACTTGCGAGCCGAATAATTGTTCAAAAAAACAGCATCGCGCGTTTGAACTTCTTTTGAAAGCTGTATAAAAAGCGAAAGTCTGTTTTTTTGCAAATCGTACAATGCGCGATCAAGATTTTCACGGCTTCGCGGCATTCGCTCCATATTTTCCGCAAAGTTTTCCAATATGAGCGAAGGCATAGAAGAGCTGACGGCATCAAGCGCTTTATCTGAATTTTTTTGAGTAAGAACAAATTTTTCCGCTGCCAAAGTCCATTTTTTTTCAGAATCCGCAGCGAAACAGAATGCGGCACAACAAACAAAAGCAAAAAAAGAGAAAATTATTTTTTTTTGAAAAACATCAATACTGAACAAAAAACTAAACTTCTTCGTTGTCGTCACCTGAATCCATAGGAAGCCCTTTCCATTGTGCAAGCAAATAAGCGTCCATAAACTGATCAATATCACCGTCCATTACAGCCTGAATATTTCCGGATTCGCATTTTGTACGGTGATCTTTTACCATTGTATACGGCTGAAAAACATAAGAGCGGATTTGATTGCCCCATGAAATATCCTTTTTTTCTGCACCAAACTTAGCGTTTTCTTTTTCTTTTTGCTCCCTGTAATACTCGTAAAGCCTGGCGCGCAGCATATTCATACAAGCCTGGCGGTTAAAAATCTGACTTCGTTCGCTCTGGCAGGCAACAACAATTCCAGTAGGAATATGAGTAAAACGAACGGCAGAATCAGTTTTATTAACATGCTGACCACCTTTTCCGCCTGCACGGTAAGTGTCTACGCGCAAATCTTCCGGGCGGATTTCAACTTCAATAGAATCATCCAAAACCGGAAAAACATAAACGCTTGCAAAAGAAGTATGACGGCGCGCATTCGCATCAAAAGGAGAAATCCGCACCAAGCGGTGAATTCCGGCTTCGCCCTTCAAATGTCCGTAAACATAATCACCGTCAATCTGAAGTGTAACAGATTTTATACCGCCTTCCGCTTCCAGCATATCAACAACTTCTATTTTATAACCGTGACGTTCCGCCCAGCGAGTGTACATTCTGCAAAGCATTCGCGCCCAGTCTTCCGCTTCTGTTCCGCCTGCGCCTGCATGTATCGTAATAAATGCAGAAGAATCATCAACTTCGCCGGAAAGCAAATTCAAAATGTTAAGCTCATCAAATTTTTTTTGCGCTTTTTCAAGCATTGCGCGAACTTCATCTTCATCGCTGGTTTCACCGCTTTCTTCCGCAAGTTCATACATAGCCTGAATGTCATTATAGTCGCTTAAAAGCTGCTTCCAAGGTTCAACGCGGTTTTTAAGCTTCCTGATTTCAGACATAACTTTTTCCGCTTTTTCATGTTCATCCCAAAATCCGGGAGCTTCCGTAAGCTTGTTTTTTTCATCAATTTTTTTCTGAATCGCATCAGGATCAAGTCGGCTCCAAACACCGTCTATATTTTCCTTAAGTTCTGCAATAGGCATTTTTAATTCTTCAAGCATTTTTCTTCTCTTTTAATTTTTCAAAATCAATCGCAACTAATAATTTTATAGGTTATTTTGTGTTTAGACAATAATTCAATAAGAATTCAATAAAATCATATAAAAAAAACAGTGAAAATTCAGTTTTTTATGGAAAAGAAAAAAAATACGTTATTAATGGCATAAGGTCGTTTTGATTGAAAGATATTTTATTGTCTTCAATGATAAAGCATCATTGGAAAATTGTATATCATTCTGAAATTATACTCTGTAAAATATTTATCCACAACGAATCTTCATAAAAAGACAAAACTTTATAATCAAAGTTTGATTTGAAATAATATTTCTTTTCGTTTTCTGAATAGGGAAAGTTGATTCCAAGGGAAACAGAAGCAAATCCGCCTGCGTAATCGAAATCAATCTGTTTATCCTTGCTGAAAACAGAAACTGAAATTGCCGGTTTGTAATTCCATTTTTTTTACATAGCTGCTCACAGCCTTGTCCAGTTTTTCTTCCAGTGAAAGATTTTTAGAGTTTGAAGAATTATCGCAAGAAACAAGAAGCAAAGTCAGCAGCAACAATATAGAAAAGAGAAAATGCTTTGTTTTCATTTTAAAATCCCTAAATTCTTTAATACCAACACTCAAGATTTTCCTCGCTTCTTACAACCGCTGGAATTCCGTTTTTAAGCTTGTAGTAAGTTATGGTTGCAGTTTTTCTGTCTTGTGCAACTTTCAGAGTAAAGTAATCGGCGAAATCGCTTTGCTCCGCATCTAAAAGGCTGAAAATGGACAGGCAGTCAGAAAAACGGCAAACCCTACTAAAAGACAAAAAAAGATGTTCTTGTAAATTTCATTTTTTTAATTTATCGAATCATACTCAAGGTTTTTAAACTTTGTAAATCCTCTTTTGAACGAATTAACCGCGGTTCACGCTCACACATCTTTCACAATATCAATACAAAACAAGAAAATACTCTTTCGTATTTTTTTTTGACATCCGGAAAATCTGCTGTAAAATTATTTATAACAAAATATTTTTGCTAAAAGGTGAATTTATGAAAAACGAAAAAATAACAATCACATATCCGGACGGAAAGATTTCCGAAATCAAAAAGGGAACTTATGCTTCTGAACTTTTAGAAAATTTCCGCGGTAAAGAAGAATCTGTTCTTGCCGTAAAACTTAACAATAAAATTTATTCTTTGGATCAAAAAATAAAATATTCATGCAAAATTGAGCCTGTTTTTATAAACACAAAGGACGGTTCTAACGTTTACAGACGTTCACTTTGCCTTTTGCTGGCTGCAGCGGCGCACAATCTTTTCCCAGAATCAAAACTTCTTGTGGGACACAGCCTGGGCTACGGCTATTATTACACCTTTGCAGACGGAAAAAAAATCTGCGATGAAAAAATTGCTTCAATCGAAAAAGAAATGCAGCGGCTTGTTCAGCAGAACCTTCCAATAGAAACAGAAACAATTTCCTACAATGAAGCGGTTCTGCTTTTTGAAAAACTTGGACTTGAAAAAACACGCAAACAGCTGAACTTTATTGCGCCGCCAAAAGTAAAAATCAACACAGTCGGAACATTCAGCGATCTTTACTTTGGTCCGCTGGCACTTTCCACCGGAATTCTAAAAACTTTTGCACTAAAACCTTACGGCGAAGGATTTTTGCTGCGCTTTCCAAAATCTTCTGATCACAGCGAACTTCCGGACTTTGTGGACGAACCAAAACTTTTTGAAATTTATTCAAAATACAAAAAATGGGGACAAAGAATAGGAATAACTTCCGCCGCTGATTTAAACGAACTTATTGCACATAAAAAAATCAACGATTTTATTGACATAACAGAAACTTTCCAGGAAAAAAACATTGCAGAAATCGCGGACCAGATTGTTCATAAAAAAACAGTCCGCGTTGTTCTTATGGCAGGTCCATCATCTTCCGGCAAAACCACAACTTCAAAAAAACTTGCGCTTGAACTTCAGGCAATGGGTTACACTCCAAAAGTAATCAGCCTCGACTGCTATTATGTTGACCACAGTCGAACTCCAAAAGATGAAAACGGAGAATTTGACTTTGAATGTCTGGAAGCGCTTGATGTAGAACTTTTAAATCAAAACCTTGTAGATTTATTTGCCGGCAAAGAAGTAATCATTCCTTCTTACAATTTTCACACTGGAACGCAAACTTTTGATGAAAAAAACAAAATGCGCCTTTCAGAGCACGAAATTTTAATTATGGAAGGAATTCACGGTTTGAATCCAAAACTTACACCAAAAATTCCTGCGGAATACAAATTTAAGATTTATCTTTCTGCTCTTACACAGCTAAATCTTGACGACCACAATAGAATTCCAACGAGCAACAACCGCCTGATTCGACGCATAGTGCGCGACTATCAGTTCCGCGGAAAATCAGCGGCAGGAACAATTGCAATGTGGCCGAGCGTTCAAAAAGGAGAACGGCTGCACATTTTTCCGTTCCAGAACAATGCGGATGCAATCTTAAACACTGCGCTTGACTACGAATTGAGCGTTCTTAAAGTTTATGCGGAACCATTATTGCGTTGCGTAACGCCAAACGAACCGGAATATGCGGAAGCATGCCAGCTTCTTTCGTTCTTGAACAACTTTGCGACTATCGCACCAACTCAAGTTCCGGTACGTTCAATAATCCGCGAATTCATAGGCGGAAGCGCATTCCATTATTAATCTTTTCTGCTGTGCTCACGCGCATATTTTGAAGAAACAATTCCGCCGATAAGTTTGGCGGATTTTTTCTTCTGCTCCGCCTTAAATTCCTCTTTTTGCAAATCCCTCAAACGTTCAAGCGAATTTACTTTCTGCATCGCTTTTTTTAAGATTTCGCGTTTTTGCTCAGAAACAATTTTTGCCTTCGCCATTTCTTCCAAAAGAAATTCCGTCTGTTCGCGCACAAAAGCCGAAAAATTATTCGCAGACACAATCTGACTGAAATCTTTTGTATCTTTTACAGATTTTTCCGAAAGTATTTTCTGCTCAGCAAGAGCATCTATTTTTTCCTGAATTTCACGCTCGGCGGCAAGAGCAATTCCAAGTTCATTTTCCGCCTGAGTCTGTTCAAATTTTCTTGCTTCAAGAATATCCTGAAGTTCAAATCTAAATTTCGCCATTATTTACAGAAACATCCGTTTTTTCATCAACATCCGAATTATTTTCTTCTGAAACAATTTCCTTTTCTTTTGGTTTTGCAGAATTCGGAGATTCAACATATTCTTCTTTCGGAATTTCTATGCCGGAAACAACACTAAGCTTATCCAAAGTGTCTTCCATAGTGCATTTTTCGTTTTCATCCTGCTTCAAAAAATCGTCAATTTCTTCATGCTTTTCAATAGCTTCATCTATAACAGGAGACTTTCCGCCTTCGTAAATTCCGGAATTTATCATAAGCTCATTATTGCGGTAAGTTGCCATAAGTTCGCGAATTTTTGCATACGCCTTTTTTGTAACAGGACCAGTCACACGCCGCTGCAGACGGCTTATAGAAGGCAAAACATCAATTGCCGGATAATGATAAGCAGAAGCAAGTTTTCTGGAAAGCACAATATGACCGTCAAGAACACCGCGCACGCAGTCTGCAATCGGGTCATCCATATCGTCACCGTCAACAAGAACCGCATAAAAAGCTGTTATAGTTCCTTTTTCGCTTGTTCCGGTACGTTCCATCAACGCAGGAATCATACTGTAAACGCTTGCAGGATAACCGCTGGCCGTAGGAGGTTCACCGTTTGCAATTCCAATTTCAAGTTGAGCCTTTGCAAAACGGGTAACGTTATCAACCATCATCATAACGTCTTTTCCCTGGTCGCGGAAATATTCAGCAATCGCTGTACAAACATAAGCCGCTCTTAGCCTGCAAATAGCCGGCTGGTCACCAGTGGCAACAACAATGACGGAACGTTTCATTCCTTCTTCGCCTAAATCGTTGTTTATAAAATCAAGAACTTCGCGGTTTCGCTCTCCTATAAGTCCTACGACATTTATTTCCGCATCCGTATTGCGCGCAATCATTCCTAAAAGAGTTGATTTTCCAACTCCGGAACCGGCAAAAATTCCGATTCGCTGCCCTTTTCCGCAAGTAAGCATTGCATCTATGGAGCGCACACCAGTTGTAATACGCCTGTCAATCGGCTTTTTTTTCATAGGATCAGTCGGAGTATTAATTGCAGGATAATACGCTTCCGGCACAATTTCACCAAGACCGTCGCAAGGCTTTCCGGTAGCGTCAATCGTACGCCCCAAAAGCGACATTCCAACAGGAACTTGCAGAGTTCTTCCCGAACCCACAACTTCCGAGCCGACCTCTATTCCTTCAGTGTCGCCATAGGGAGTAAGAAAAACTTCTTTTTTATTCAATCCTACAACTTCAGCAAAAACTTCTTTTCCGTTTTTAAATTTTATCGTGCAAATTTCACCAATCTGAGCAACCGGCCCATTAGAAACAATCTGCTTACCGCTTACCGCAGAAACATATCCAATATACGCAATCGGGTCTACAGAAACAGCAGCCCTTAAATATTTTGAAAAATCGAATTCCATAATCACTCCACAGAAGGAATGCCTGTGTTCTTTTTCAATGATTTTACAGGGGAAATTTCCATTATCTTATCTTCAAGTTCGCTAAGCTGACTGGAAATACGCGCATCAATCGCACCAAAGTCTGTTTCCACAATACAACCGCCTTTTTCCACAGTTGAATCTTCAACAACTTTTATTCCGTCAACATTTTCAACACGTTTTATAAATTCACTGACATTCGCAGTTGTAAGCTTCAAGTCTTCAACATTTACATGCAACGTAACTTCGCCGCGGGTTCTTACTTTTTTAAGAGCGGCAAGAACATTGCTCATAATCGTCGTTTTTTGAGTTTCAGAAATAATCTTTACAACTTTGCGGGTCATTAAAATTACAAGCTCAACAATCTGTTGTTCCGTTTCTTTCAGAATTTCTTCACGGCGCAACATTACGGCTTCAATCATTTTGTGCAGCCGCTCAATAAGTCTGTTCATTTCCTCTTCGCCAGACGCGCAACCTTCATTGTAACCGTTCTTATAACCTTGCTCGCTGGCTTCAGACTTTATTTTCTGCTCTTCATCGTGCGCGTCTGCAAGAATCTTAGCGGCTTCCGCTTTTGCTTTTGCAATTATGTCATCCGCTTCTTTTTGCGCATCCGCTTTTACAACCGCAGCTTCATCAGACTGCCGTTTTACTTCCTCAAAAGCCGCATTCTTTGCATTCTGAACAATTTCATCCGCTTTTGCATTTGCCTCTTCCAAAAGATGCTGCTTTTCAATTTCCCATCCCTGGCGAAATGCTTCCGCTTCTTTTCTTAAATCTTCCGCAGTCGGTCCCTGGTAAACTTCTTCAACAACTTCAGGTTTTTCTTCCTGCGGTTTATAATCATGAATCAATGGAAGCGTAAATTTTTTTTCTTTTTCATTTACTTTTATTTCATTCGGTCTGAATACTTGCTTAGCCATTTCACATCCTTTTGTAAGTTGCCGCTACTGAACCAATTCGTCTTCGCCGGAACGTGCAATTACAATTTCACCGGAATCTTCAAGTCTGCGGATTGTAGAAACAATTTTCTGCTGTGCTTCTTCAACATCCTTCAATCTAACCGGTCCCATAAATTCCATATCTTCTTTCAACATGCTTGCAGCACGTTTTGACATATTTCTGAAAATTTTATCCTGAACTTCTGTATCAACGGACTTAAGCGCTTTTGAAAGTTCCTGCGTATCCACTTCGCGCAAAACTTTTTGAATTGCGCGGTCGTCGAGCATAACAATATCTTCGAAAACAAACATTCGCTTTTTGATTTCTTCCGCCAAATCCGGATCGTCTTCTTCCAAAGATTCAATAATAGCTTTTTCTGAAGAACGGTCAACAAGGTTCAAAATTTCAACAATAGATTCTACACCGCCGGCCGCAGTGTAATCTTCGCTGGAAAGCGTAGAAAGCTTCTTTTCAAGAACCCGCTCTACTTCGCGCAAAACATCAGGACTTGTACGGTCCATCGTAGCAAGACGCTTTGAAACTTCCGGCTGCATTTCTTCCGGAAGATTCTGCAATATCACAGCCGCCTTTCCAGGTTCCAAATAAGCCAAAATCAAAGCGATAGTCTGCGGATATTCCTGCTGAATAAAGTTCAAAAGATGCGCAGGGTCAGTTCTACGGATAAAGTCGAACGGACGAACCTGCAAGCTGGAAGTAAGACGGTTGATAATATCAATAGCCTTCTGCGAACCTAACGATTTTTCCAAAAGTTCGCGCGCATAATCAATACCACCAGTCGTAATAAAGTTCTGCGCATTCATCATTTCCTGAAATTCTTCAAGAACCGCATCTTTATATTCCGCATCAACAGTTTCCAGACGTGCAATTTCAAAAGTCAAGGTTTCAACTTCGTCTTCGCGCAAATGCTTCATTACTTCAGAAGAAACATCAGAGCCTAAAGAAACCAGAAAAATAGCGGCTTTCTGTCTTCCAGTAAGACTTTTATAATCTTTTTTATCTTTTTTAGAAGATGAACCGGCAGGCTTCAAACTGCCAGGTTTAGGAATCGGTTTCGGATTTGCTTTCGGTGCTTCATCTGCCATATACTACTCCTCCATAAGCCATGTTCTAATAAGCATAGCAACATCTTCCGGATGTTCTTTTGCCATATTGATAGCATTTTCCTGAAGTTCTGCACGGCGGCTTTCTTCAACAGACATTGTAACAGTCTGCGCTTCTTCCCTTGCATCCCAAAGAGCCTGTTCACGCGCAAGCTGCTGCTGTTTTAACAACTCCTCTTCGCGTGCCCGTCGGCGCCGTTCTATTTCCTTGCTTATAATCCTGAACAATATAAAACCTACAAGAACAAGTGCAACTGCCGCAAGAACAAGCAGAATTGTTTTTCTTGTCTGCAAAGTCTTAAAGTATGCCTTATCAAATTCCGCAAACGCCTGCGTATGATCCATCGGAATATTCGTTATAGTAACAACATCATTCCTTTTTTTATCAAAACCGACTGCAGCGCGTACATACTCAATAACTTTTTCAAGTTCTTCTTCAGAAACAGGCGTATAAGTTCTTTTCAAACTGCCGTCTTCATCAATCACATACTCATGAGTTTTAGGATCCGTTACAAGTTTCCAAACACCATCAATATTTGCAGAAATAGTAATACGCCCCGGCGAAGGCGCAACTTTTTCCGTTGTATTCTTTGTATTTACAACATTATTCCGAGTAACACCAGTCTTCGTAGAAGTTCCAACAACATTAGACATATCGCTGTAAACAGGCGGAGTCTGTCCTTCCACACCCGCAGGACCTTCCGGATTATAACCGGTACCAGTCCAAGTTTCCTTAACTTCCTGCTGGCTTATAGCAAAAGTATCACGATATTCAGAATCATCATAAGGCGTATCCGGATTGTCAGCCTTTATCTGTATAGGGGAATAAGTTGTGGACTGACTTTCTTTTTCAGACATATCCATTTCGTAATGAGCAATTACATCCGTAATTCTGTCTGACGTATAATTATTCTGAAGAGCAACCAGAACCTTGGATTCCAACTGCGCTTCCATCTTTCGTATAAGTTTCTGCTGCTTATCAATTACATTAACACGGTCAGCCTCTTCCATTCCCTCAAAATCATTTAATATATTACCAGACTGCTGGTCAAGAATCGTCAAATTTTCAGCGGAAAGACCTTCCACCGCGCTAAGAATAAAATTTTGAATTCCCTTTACCTTATTTTTATTATTCAGCAAATCACTGGTTCTTGAAGGACGGATTGCAATACTGGCAGAAACAGGATTCTGAGAGGAAGCAAAAAGTTCTTTTTCCGGCAGAACAAGAGTAACAAACGCAACATCAATATCATCAAGCGATTCAAGATGCTGTTTCAAAGCAGCCGAAAGAGCGTTTTTGTATCTTATGTTCTGCTCTGCGTCCGTAGTGGACCAGGAGCGGTTGTAAAATTCTGCAAAAGGGTCATAATTGGAAGGAGCAAGACCTTCAACTTTCAAAAGAGTTCTAAGCCGCCGCGCCGTTTTTTCATCATTTACAGAAATAACACCTTCATCATTAACATAAACCGGAACATTTTCCTGCGCAACGCGCTCAAGAATCTGGTTGCGCACAGTTTCATCAGTCACCGCCTGAGGAAAAAGCCTTACAGTAGAATCAGAACCGCTTACATTAACAGCGAAAATAATTGCGCCAATAACAACAACTACAATGCCGACAACAACAACTTTTACTATAACTGAACTGGACTTCCAAAAATTTTTAGCCTTTTCAGCCATATTTTTAAACCATTCGTTCATCAGTCCCCTCCCGTGAACGAGTAAAAATAATTATCTTAATATACTATATTAGCACATTATAAACATTCTGAAAAGTAAGATTTTATAGACACCGCAAAAAAGCTGAACACTTATCAGCGTGTAGTTGTAATTTCCGACCAGCCGCTCACAATTCTGTCAATAACAGACTGCGCAAGATTAAGCGACATGCGAGCCTTTGACATTGCAATCGTAACATCGTGCAAATCCACCGAATCAGGATCCGTAATAACTTTCTGCTGCAAATCAGAAAATTCAACCTGCTGGTCATTCATTTTCTGAAAAGCCTCAACAAGATAGTCCGAAAAACTGGCCGAATTCTTAGAAACCGCATTCTTTGCAGAATTTTCCTGCATTACGCCAAGAGAAGTTTTTCCTGTATGCGCAGCGTCTGTACGAGTAAGCTGCAACGAATTAAATTCTGGTATTTTCATATTCCTCACCCGAACAAAATTTTACATCGACTTGCAGCAAGTGTCAATTATAAAGGGCGGAGCCCCGCCCTGCGCCTCAAACTTCGGGGTTTCGGGAACCTCAACCACCTTCAGTTTTCGTCTACCCACCCAGCGGGCTCAAACGCCGCCCGCAACGCCTGCTAGCCGCACTTTACGTTTATTTTTTATCTGGCACCAATTTCCAGCGCCGCACTGAACATACTTTTTGCGCCTTCAATAACAGTCGAATTCGCCTCGTACGCACGGCTTGCAGAAATCAAATCAACCATTTCGTTTACAATATTAACATTCGGATACTCAACATAACCTGCGTGCGGACCGGATTTCATCGCATCCGGATGATCAGGATCGTAAACAAGTCTGCCTTCTGAAGTATCTTTTACAATTTCGCGCACTTTAACACCTTTGCCTGGCCCGTTATCCAAGTCAGAAGGCGTAAACGGAGAACGGAACTGCGGATGACTTGCGCTTACAGGTTCAAAAACAACGCGGGAACGCTTAAAAGCGCCGCCATCCTGCGTTCTTGTAGTAGAAGCATTCGCTATGTTGTCTGAAATCACATCAGTTCTAAGCCGCTCTGCAGCCATTCCTGTAGAAGCAATATTTATCGAAGTAAAAAGTCCCATTTCGATCTCCCTGGCATTTTGTTATGCACGCATATAATTTAAAACAACCAAAAACACATCACTGCGAATTCAATTCAGAATTTATTTTTTAAGAACCGCATTAACCTGTGAAAATTCAAAGCTGGCAATCTGTGTTAAAAGTCTGTACTGCATCTGAATCTGAAGAATATTGTTTGCTTCAGTTTCCGCATCAACATTATTTCCGTTTGCCTTTGCCGTAGTCGTATAATCAAGAACACGGCGCGGCTGAACATCGCGGTAATCATACGGTTCATTCAGCGCAATATGACGGCTGTCTGTACGCGTAAGCTGAAATCCGTTCTTAGCCTTTTCTTCCGATTCAAAAGCGCGTTTTAATTCACTTTCAAAATTAACAGTTGAACGTTTAAAATTAGGAACTTCGCTGTTTGCAAGATTATTCGCGCTCACTTGGTAGCGCAAAGAAACTGCGTCCATCGTTCTTTGGAGCAAATCTACTGACCTTGTGAATGTGTTCATATTTTTTGTCCTTTCAAAAAGAATATTTTACCTACGTTAATTTTCGGAAAGAACAAAAATATGTTTAGTTCAAAATTGTTTTTTATAAATAAAAAAATGCCTGCACAAAAATAAAAATTGCGCAGGCACTTTTTTTATCATTTTTCTAAAATAAATTTTTCAGCTATAAGATATATCTTGACAAATCCTGATCCTGAACAATACCTTTCAGTTTGCCGTTCACATAATCCGCATCAATCTTGAAAGTTTCACCGGAATGTTCATCCGCAGAAAAGTTGATTTCATCAAGAACTTTTTCCATAATTGTATGAAGACGGCGCGCGCCGATATTTTCCGCACGGTTATTAACGTCTTCCGCAATAGCGCTCATACAGTCAATCGCCTCTTCTGTAATTTCAAGCGTTACATTTTCCGTAGCAAGAAGCGAAGTATACTGCATTATAAGGCTGTTTTTAGGTTCTTTCAGAATCTTCTTGAAATCCTCTTTTTTAAGACTGTCAAGTTCAACTCTAAGCGGGAATCGCCCCTGAAGTTCAGGAATCAAATCGCTAGGAGAAGCAACGCTGAACGCACCGGCCGCAATAAAAAGTATGTGAGTTGTATTAACAACACCAAATTTCGTATTTACATTGCTTCCTTCAACAATAGGAAGAATATCACGCTGAACGCCTTCCCTGCTCACATCCTGACCGTGTCTTTCGCCGTGAACGGCAATTTTATCAATTTCATCAATAAAAATAATTCCGCTGTTTTCAACGCGTTCTTTTGCCTTGTCAATAACCTTGTCGTTATCAACCATATTATCAAGAGTTTCCTGAGTAAGAATTTTTCTTGCTTCCTTTACAGAAACTGTACGTCTTTTTCTTCGTCCGCCCTGAAGCATTCCTGCAAGGTTCTGCATGCTGCTCTGAAGGTCATCAAGAGAACCGCCCGCAATAATTTCCATTCCAGAAATTCCGTTCTGACGGCTTACAGTAACTTCAACCTCCCGGTCTTCAAGTTTACCCTCACGCAGCATGGCGCGGAATTTTTCACGGGTTGAATCAGCACTTTCCGCAACAAGTTCGGAAGATTGTTCAGCGTTTTCTTTCTTTTCAGGATTTTTCTTTCCAGTACCCGGCAAAAGAAGATCCAAAAGTTTTTCTTCAACAACAGAAACGGACTTTTCTTTAAGTTCTTCTTCCATTTCTGCTTTTACATCATTAACGCCAACCACCATTAAATCGCGGACCATAGATTCAACATCGCGGCCAACATAACCTACTTCCGTATATTTTGTAGCTTCCACTTTAAGGAACGGCGCATTGCAAAGTTTTGCCAAACGACGCGCAATTTCCGTTTTTCCGCAGCCGGTAGGTCCAATCATAAGAATATTTTTAGGCGCAACCTCATCGCGGATCGACTCGTCAAGCTTCAGACGTCTGGTTCTGTTTCTGAGCGCAATTGCAACTGCGCGCTTTGCCTTATTCTGACCAATAATGTATTGGTCAAGCTGTTCAACAATCTGTTTTGGTGTTAAATCAATATTTTTTTCCATAAAAATAATTTCCTTAAAAATTTATAAATAAAAGCAGACCTAAAGTTCTTCAATTGTAATATTGCCGTTCGTATAAATACAAATTTCACCGGCAATTTTCAAAGATTTTTCCGCAATTTCGCGCGCAGAATAATCTGAACTTTCAAGATATGCCAAAGCCGCCGCATAAGCATAATTTCCGCCCGAACCGATTGCAAGGACATCGTTTTCAGGCTCTATAACATTTCCGTCACCGCTAATCAAAAGAATTTTGCTCTTATCGGCAACAAGCAAAAGCGCTTCCAGTTTTTGCAAAGATTTTTCTGTCCGCCACATTTTTGCAAGTTCAACCGCCGCTCTGGTTAAATCACCGTTAAACTCTTTTATTTTTGTTTCAAACAAATCAAACAAAGTAAATGCGTCCGCAACGCTTCCCGCAAATCCAGTAAGAATTTTTCCGTCGTAAATTTTGCGCACTTTATGCGCATTTCCTTTCATTACGGTTTCTCCAGATGTTACCTGACCATCGCCGGCCATAGCAACATGTCCGTTTCTTTTTACAGCAACTACCGTTGTGCTTCTGATTTTATTTTTCATTTTGTAACTCCCATTTTTTATCATCGGTTTTGCCGATATATTAAAAACTGCGGTTCAAGCAGCCGCAAATCGCAAAAGAACTAATACTGCGTTTTTTCAAACCAAAAGCACAGAAAATATTTCCGGCTTCAAGAATGCGGATGCGCTTTATTATAAACGTCTATCAGTTTTTCTGTCGTAATGTGCGTATAACGCTGTGTTGTAGAAACGCTGGAATGCCCCAAAAGCTCCTGGACAATTCTTACATCCGCACCATTCGTAAGCATTGCAGTTGCAAATGTATGACGCAATGCGTGCGGAGAAACATGATGATTAGTTCCTTTTGAACCAGTGTAACACGCTAAAATCCAGCGGATTCCATGCGGCGTAAGAGATTTTCCTCTTTGATTCACAAAAACTTCCTTTACATCATCTTTCAAGCAACGTTCCGCAAAAAGTTTTTTTCTGTCCGCAAGATATTCCAGAAAAGCATTTTTTGCATCTTCTTCAAAATAAACCTCGCGGTCTTTTTTACCCTTTCCTGTTACAACAGCAGAACTGAAATCCTCCGAAAAATCCTCAAATCTCAAACTTGCAATTTCACTCACACGGCAACCGGAAGAATAAAGCATCTCAAAAATAGCCCTATCTCTCGTTTTCCACAAAAGTTCATGTTTTTCAGGCTGTTCGCAAAGTTCATCAATTTCCGGACTTGTTAAAAAGCGCGGCATATACTTAGGAACTTTTACAGTCGTCAAATTTGCAGAAGGATTTATTTTAATATAATCAAATTTTCTGCAATAGGCAAAAAAAGTTCTTACAGTAGCAATAAATCTGTTTACAGTTGCCGCCGCCATTTTATGTTTGGAAAGTTTTCCCACGCAAAGCCTAAGATCTTCAAGCGTTATATCATTTACCGGACAATCAGCTCCCAGAATCTTTTCCATACGAGAAAAATCATTTTTATAGGCAGTAATTGAATTTTCAGAAAGTTCTCTTACAGAAGAAAGATAAACAAAAAATTCTTCACCTATATTTTTTAATGAAAAATCTTTTTCCATCCAATACCCGCTTATTCTTCAGTTCCAGTTGAAAAAGAAACAGACTTTTCATCTTCATTTGCAGAATGCAGATAGTCACAATCCGGATTTATGCAAGATTTATAAGTTCCGTTTTTCTTGTCAAATTTTTCAACAAGAAACCAGCCGCACTTAGGACAATACTGATCTATCGGCTTAAAATGACTTATAAAATTACACTTAGGATAATTTGTACAACCGTAAAATTCTTTGCCCCGTCCTTTTGTTTTTCTGGCAACTATTTCACCGTCACAATCCGGCATAGGACATTTTGCAAGCGGAATGGATTTTGTGTTATGACATTCAGGAAATCCGGAACATGCAAGAAAATAACCGAAGCGGCCAAGTTTTTTTACCATCGGCTTTCCACATTTTTCGCAGATTTTATCAGTCGGTTCATCAAGACTTCCTTTTATACTCTGAACAGACTCCATAACTTCATCAACCCGGTTTTTAAATGGACCAAAAAATTCTGCAATCATTTTGTTCCATACAATTTCATCTTCTTCAATTTTATCAAGATTATTTTCAACTTCCGCAGTAAAATGTTCATTTATCACATCCGGGAACGATTCCACAAGAATTTTGCAGATAATCTTACCAAGTTGAGTAGGAACAAGCTGTTTATTGCTTCTTGTAACATAATAGCGGTCAAGAAGAACTGAAATAATCGGCGCATACGTAGAAGGTCGGCCGATTCCCTTTTCTTCAAGAGTGCGAACTATGGAAGCATCTGTATAGCGCGCAGGACCTTGAGTAAAATGCTGCTCAGGATAAAATTTATCGGATTTCAAAACTTCGTTCAATTTTAAGCTCGGCAGATTTCCGGTTCTGTCTTCTTTTGAAGACAAAAGTTTTATTACTTTGTAAAAACCTTTATCAGTAATCTTTGATGCGCTCGCACGGAACAGCGCCTCGCCTGCCTGTATATCAACAGAAGTGGTCGTCGTTTTTGCATTGTTCATCTGGCTGGAAACAAAGCGTTCCCATATAATCGAATAAAGACGAAGTTGATCCCGCGTAAGATATTCTTTTACAGAATCCGGTGTATATTCAACATAAGTCGGACGGATACCCTCGTGCGCATCCTGCGAACTTTTTCCAACAGCATAGTGAATAGGCTCCGGCGGCAATTCTTCCGGATGATTTTTTCCAAGCCAAGAACGAACATCATCAAGTGCAGTCTGAGAAATACGAACCGAATCGGTTCGCATATAAGTTATCAAACCAACGCGGTTTTGCCCGATGGAAATACCTTCGTAAAGCTGCTGCGCAATCTGCATTGTCTTGCGCGAAGTAAATCCAAGCCGATTCGCCGCCGCCTGCTGCATTTTTGAAGTTGTAAACGGAGGTTTCGGACGTACAGTTTTTTCAGTTTGCTTTATGTTCAAAACCTTGCATTCGGAATTCTTTATTTCTCCAATAATTTTGTTTACATCATTCTCGTTTTTCAGCTCCGGATTTTCACCCTTATACTTTACAAGCTGCGCTGTAAATTTCGTCTTTCCTTTTTCAAAATCCGCATCAAGAGTCCAATATTCTTCCGGAATAAAATTTTCAACTTCCTGTTCCCGCTCACAAATAAGCCGCAGCGCAACAGACTGGACACGACCGGCAGAAAGGCCGTTTTTTACTTTTGCCCACAAAATCGGGCTCAAATTATAACCTACAAGACGATCCAACACACGGCGTGCTTTCTGAGCATTAACTTTAGCTTCTACAATTTGTCCAGGATGCTTTACAGCGTCTTTTATAGCAACAGGTGTAATTTCGTTAAAAACAATTCGATTTATTTTAGCGTCTGTCTTATCTTTTAACGCATTGTTCAAATGCCATGCAATGGCTTCTCCTTCGCGGTCGTTATCGGAAGCAAGAAGAACATAATCTGATTTTTTCGCATCGCTCTGAAGCTCTTTTAAAAGTTTTGCACGTCCGCGAACCGTAATATATTCCGGCTGGAAACCATTATCAATATCAATTGCAAGCCGCGATTTGGGAAGATCAATAAGATGTCCCATAGATGCCTTTACTGTATAACCGGGACCAAGATATTTTTCTATAGTATGCGCTTTGGCAGGAGACTCCACAATAACAAGAGTCTTTTCTGTTTTTGCCGTTTTTGCTTTAGATTTTTTTGAAGTAGATTTCTTTTCAGCCATAAAATCCTCACAATTTTGTTGCTATTTATTCAAAGTTACCTTAAAAACTGAAGTTTTAAAAGGTTTTCTTATAATTGCAGTTCCAGCTGCGAATCAATTTTCTTAGCACAACTGCGAACACCTGGCAACTCCGCCAAACATTTACAGTAATCACTATAATTATCTATTATAGGCGCGCCTGATTCAAGATATTTTTCAAGCGTATTTTCAATTTTTGCACGGCTTGCTTTTCCAGCAGAAAAACGCTTCTGCAAATCCGCCTGAACAACAGAGCGTACAGTCTGCGCATTTTCAGAAAACGCTTCCTTGTGAATCATAACATCTCGTCCGCACTCCAGCGCAAAATCAGCTGTAATAAGAGAGCCGCTGCCATTAGGCGCCTGCACAACAACCGTTGCAGGAGAAAGAGCCGCAATTATTCTGTTGCGCTGAACAAAACGCCAAGGTTCCGCAAAAACACCGGGTACATATTCGCTTATCAAAACGCCGCCGGTTTTTACAATATTTTCGGCAAGTTTTCTGTTAGCAGAAGGTACAACTGTGTCTATTCCGCACGGAAGAACCGCACAAGTTTTTCCTAAGTTCAAAGCATTTTCCGGCGTTGCATCAAAATTAGCCTGAACCGCTCCAAGATGAGCAGCCGCATCAACACCGTAGGCAAGCCCGCTAACAACAGAAACACCGTCATTCACCGCATCTTTTGCAAACTGAACTGCGGCTTTTTTTGCTTCGGGAGTAATTTTTCTTGTTCCCACAACAGAAACAGTTTTTCCTGCAAGACAAGAAATATTTCCGATGTAAAACAACGCGAATGGAGCATTTACACTTTCTCTAAGCAAAGCAGGATATTCCGGTGACGTATAAAGCACAGTTTTTATATTTTTTGCCTGCAAAATTGCTGCTTCACGCTTTGCAGCGCTAAGATTTTCTTTTCCGTTCCAAACCGCCTTTGAAAGAGGTCTTGAACAAAAATCAGATAAATCTTTTAAAGACATTAATGCAAGGTCATCAAAACTGTCAAGTTTTTTCAATAAATTAAGTTTTTCTGTCAAAGAAAGAAAGGTAATTCTTGCCAGAGAAATCAACAAAATCTGATTTTTCTGATTAGTTTCCATAAGACGCGTCAAGAACCACCTTTTTATTAGCTTCCGCTTCTGCCTTTCTGTCCGCAGATTTAGAAATAGAAATAACCTTGTCGTACATATCAACAGCCTTGTCAAATTCGTAAGACATATAATACGCCCGGGCAAGAACCATCATTCCGTCTGTATCCCGCTTTTCAATATTAACATAACGCTCAAGATATTTAACAGCTTCAGAAGCGTTATCCAAATCAAACGCATAAAGAACACCAAGTGAATAAAGAGCCTTCGCATACTTACTGTCTATCTGAATCGCCTGTTTAAAAGCATTTTCCGCAAGATTCAAATAATTTTGCTTTGCACTGTCGTCTCCGCGGCCGGAAAAATCCATAGCAGAATGACTTACAAATCCAGCGCAAAGTCCTACATAATAGTAAAGATTCGGATTTTCAGGGTAGAATTCAAGCGCCTTCTGAAAACTTTCCAGCGCTTTTCCATACATTTTTTTATCAAGATAACGTGTTCCAAGAATTTTATACCAAATTCCCATCTTTTCATATTTTTCAACAAGAGTTTTCGCTTCTTCGTCGTATTTTTCAATGTCTTTTTTTATCTGTTCAGCATTTCCCGGATTACCGGAATAGGATTCCATATTTTCAAGACGTTTTTGAATCCAGGCTTTATTTGAATAATTGCAGCCTGTAAAACAAACAGACAAAACTGCCAGCGCAAGAATAATCAACTTTTTCATTTTTCCTCCGTTGAATCAATATGATGACCGGGAAAGTACTTCTGATGATAAGACGAAAGTTCTTTATCGTCAACATGAGTGTAAATTTGTGTAGTTGCAAGATCGGAATGTCCCAAAAGTTCCTGGACTGAACGCAAATCCGCTCCTCCGGCAAGCAAATGAGTAGCAAAGGAATGTCGCAATGTATGAACTTTAGCGTCTATTCCCGCCATAGAATCCAAAGCCTTGAATCTTTTCCAAACACCTTTTCTGGAAATAGGTTCACCGCGGTAATTTACAAAAACCTGCGGCACAACTTTATTCTTAACAAGTTCCGGGCGCGCTTTATAAAGATAATCTTCAAGCTTTTCTTTAGCAGTTTCGCCAAAAGGAACAATCCGCTCCTTATCGCCTTTTCCGTGCACAAGAATCAACTGTTCGTTTATATGCAGATTTTCCATAAGAAGTCCGCACGCTTCACTTATTCTAAGGCCGCAGGAATAAATAAGCTCAAAAAGAGCATTATCCCTTTTTCCAATCAAAGTATCAGAATCTATTTCCGAAAGGATTTTTTCAACCTGCTGAACAGAAAGAACACGCGGCAAAGCCCTGGACGCTTTTGGACGCTCTATTAAAAGCGCAATATTTTCCTGCCAAATTCCCATGCGCTCAACATAACTTCCAAACGATCTTAATGCCGAAATATCTTTCGAAAGAGTCAACGCAGAATGATTTGTTGTTTTTCGCCATGCAAGAAAATATATAAGATTTTGAACCGTCACATCTGAAAGTTTTATTTTCTTTTCAGAAAGCCAGCGCAAAAATATTTCTGCTTCATAGCGATAGGTTTGCGCAGATTCCTTTGACAAGCGTTCTACAAGAATAAGATCCGCGTAGAACCTTGAAAGGAACCGCTGAATTTTATTTTCTACTTCAGTCAATTATTTGCGGTTAAAATTTATAGTTCTGTTTCTAAGATATGCAGGAACAGAAAGATCATCCTGTTTTCCGACTGAAACTGGTTTTTGAACGCCCGGTTTTACAGTTCCATACGAAGAAGGCTTTACAGAAGGAGCAATTTCTCCGTTAAGTTTATCCGAAGAATCAAAAACATTCTGAACATCAGAAAGTTCATGCTCAGAGTTTCCTCCAAGAATGCTTTCAAATTCATCCGCAGAAACAACATTTGAATCCACAGTAGTATTTTCAACAGATTCATGCTGTTCCGCAACAGAATCTTCCTGCGAATTTTCATCGTGGAATCCGGTCGCAATAACTGTAACGCTTATAGAATCTCCCATATCGTCATCCGGAACAATTCCGTCCTTCAAACTGTAATTCGGACTTGCAGAAGCACATACAATTTTAGAAATTTCATTAAGTTCATTCTGGCTAAAATCCTGAGAGGCGCGAACTTGAATTACAAAATGAGTCGCTCCGTCAAAACTGAAATCTTCAAGTAAAGGATTGTTTATCGCTTTAGAAGCGGCTTCAACAGCCCGATTTTCGCCACTAGCTTCACCGATTCCAAAAATAGCAGTTCCCTGACCGCGCATTGCAGCCCGAACATCTGCAAAGTCAATATTCGGATAGCTGTAATCAGTGATTATGCGCGACATTCCTTCAATTCCCTGACGAAGAACATCATCCGCAAGACGATACTGTTCAATATAAGAAATATTATCGCCGTAAACTTTTACAATTTTTTCGTTAGGAATAACAATAACTGAATCAACAGCTTCGCGAAGGCGCTTGATTCCTTCCATAGCAAGCTGCATGCGCTGCTTTCCTTCACGAGCAAAAGGAGTTGTAACAACACCTATTGTAAGCGCACCCATTTGCTTTGCAATGGAAGCAATAATCGGTGCAGAACCGGTTCCTGTTCCACCGCCCATTCCCGCAGTTACAAAAACCATATTTGCGCCTTTTAAAATATTCGCAATTTTATCTTTATCTTCCTGAGCCGCTTTTTCACCAATTTCAGGATCGCCGCCGGCACCAAGTCCCTGCGTAAGTTTTTGACCTATCGCAAGCCTTGTAGACGCTTTAGAGCGGCCAAGAGCCTGTTTATCTGTGTTAAGCGCAATAAATTCAACGTCTTTCAGGTTCGCTTCAATCATTCTATTTACAGCATTAGAACCGCCGCCGCCACAGCCAATAACCTTGATTACTGTTGGGGAAACGTCTGATAAATCAGAACCTTCACCATTTACAACTTCTATTTCCATCACAATTCCTCCCAACCCATATTAGAATAATGATTTTAATATTTTCACAAATTTATTTTCATTTGTATTTTTTTCTTTGTTCGCTCTGAGCAGTTTTTTCGCTCTTTTAGGATGCTGAACAATCTGCTCTTTGCAACTTTTTACAAGTCCAATTACAGTCGCCCACTCAGGACCTTCGTAATCTTCCTCAATGCCGCCAAGATGTTCCGGAGTACCAATTCTAACCGCAGCAGTCTGAAAAACTTCCTGCGCCATTTCAAGAACTCCGTCAAGATTTGCGCCGCCGCCGGTAAGAATTATATTTCCGCTAAGCTGAACAATATTCGTCATATCAAGAATTTTGTTCAGAACCATCTTAAAAATCTCTTGAATTCTGGCAGAAATGATATCGCAAATTTCCGAACGCAGAACTTCGCGCGGTGGCTGACCGCCAATTCCATTTATAATTACAGTTTCGTTCGGATTTACGTTTTCAGCCCAGCAGCAACCCGCTTCCAGTTTTATCCGTTCCGCTTCTGCAATAGAAATTCCAAGACAAATCGCAATATCGTTTGTAACAAGATTTCCGCCGACCGGAATTGAAGCCGTGCATACAGGAGCACCGTTTACAAGCACAAAAAAATCTGTTGTTCCGGCACCCAAATCTATAAGAATAGAACCAAGTTCCATTTCATCTTCCGTAACTACAGTCTGCGATGCGGCAAGAGTTTTCAGCATAATTCCGTCCATATTGTATCCGGCACGGTTTATGCAAGTTTGTATATTCTGAACTGTCGTCTTGGAAGCCGTAACAATATGAACAGAAGATTCAAGGCAAACGCCAAGACGGTGCATAGGATCTTTTATTCCGGCAACATGATCAACCGTATAACTTTGAGTTATAACATGAAGCATCTGACGATCCATAGAAACAGGAACTGCCTGCGCACATTCGCGAACCCGCTGAATATCATCTTCCGAAATTTCACGCGAAGATTTACCCTTTGCCGAAACAGCCACTTTTCCGGTTGCGTTCGTTCCTTCAATCTGCTCGCCACCGATTGCCGTAAAACAAGAATGAACTTCAACTCCGGCATTCTGCTCCGCCTCTTCAACTGCTGTCCTAATAGCGTTGGAAGCCGCTTCAATATTAACGATATTGCCGTTACGCAAACCGGCAGACTTTTCGCAAGCTGTTCCTGCAATTTTGAGTTTTTTGGTTTCTTCTTCTATTTCGCCAATAGCAACGCGTATGTTACTGGTTCCAATGTCAAGACCAACAATCATTTACCTTTTTCCCGCCCAAGATGTTTATCGTTTTCTATAAGAAACTGCCCCGTAACGCAAATCAATTTCCGAAACGTTTTTATCAATAGAATTGACAACATCCAATACTACCATCATATACTTTAACGCATCTTCGTTCAATGTTCTATCAGTCAGAACTTTTATTTTTGATTTTGCAGGAATAAGCATAAGCTCATAGTTTCCGTATTCTTTAGGAATTACGCAAATTTCCGAAATCGCAGCAAAATATTTTTGTCCGGTTTCACGTATAGTCGCAATCTGATCAATCAAAGTTCTGTATTTCTGCGGAATTCTCATTCCTTCCGTAAGATGTTCAACAGGAAGTCCAGAAACAATCGGAACAGATGAAATATCTATAGAATTCAATGAATGTTCCGGAAAAATCACACCTGACTTATCAATTTGAACTGCAAGACTCCGTCCGTTCTGCTTTATAAAAGTCATTGCAACCGGTTCCCGTTCAACAACATCAATATAAATCTTATCCGGAAAAACTTTCCTTACACTTACAGAATCAATTCCGGAAACAGAAGAAATAATAGAAGCGGCAGAAGAAGCATTAAAATCAACCCAGTTTTTAGTATTCATAGGAATAAGCATTTTTACAAGTTCAGAAGAGCTGTAATTCTTGTTTCCTGATACAGAAACTTTAGGATAATCAAGACAAGGACGCACAAATTTATAAACGCAGAATTCTAAAATTCCGCAAACAAGCAAAATTGAGAGAATGATTTTTACAGCTTTTACAGTTTTATCTTCCGAATTTTTAGAAGAAAAACTTTTTTTTGATTTTTTTTCCGCAAGGACAAAATCTTCACCGACATCTTCGCCGGAATCAAAAAAAACGCTAATATCACTCATATACATCCACTCCATTTATCGAGTCAACTTTTATAAAATTATCATCAAAAACTTTTACACTTTCATTTTCGGAATTACAGCGCGAAGCATTAACAACAAATCCACACATACAAAGCGTTATAATAATGGAAGAACCGCCCGAAGAAAAAAACGGAAGCGGAATTCCGGTAGAAGGCAACGCACCGCAAACAACCGCAATATTCATAAGCGACTGAAGCACAATAATCGCAACAAATCCAAAAGAAGCGTAGGAAGCAAAACGGTCGGTACATTCAAACGCAACGACAAAACCGCGAATAGCAAAAAACAGCAAAATACAAAAATAAACAGCAACGCCGCCCAGCCCCATAGCCTCTGCCCAAGAAGCAAAAATATAGTCAGTCTGCACTTCCGGAATTTTATTGCTCTGAACAAGATTGGAACCAATCCCCGCACCCCAAAAGCCGCCTGCGCTTATCGCTTTTTTTGCGCTCATAGACTGGAAATTTCCGTTCGCAAGATCTTCCGTAGGATTTAAAAATGAAATAATTCTTTCGATTCTGTACTGCTGATTAACAACATAAAAAACAAAAAGAAGCATCATCAAAAAAGAAACAAACCAAAACCAGCGTATTTTTGCATGACAGCACCAGAAATATCCGCATGCAAAAAAATAAAGAAATACGGAAGTAGAAAAATCTTTTTGAGTAAGAACAAATCCCACCAAAAGAAGCATCACAAAAACCGCACCAAGAACGCTTTTTTCTTCATCATCAGACTTTGAATTGTATTTTTCAAAAAAATTACCAAGAAAAAGTACAAGCGTAAACTTTACAACTTCCGAAGTCTGCAAAGTAAATCCGCCGAAAGGAATTTTTAACCAGCGTCTGGCACCGTTGCGTTCAACAGAAAGCGGCTTTATATATGTACATATGCAAAGAATTATTGTAACCAGCAAAATCACAGGAATCGCTTTGCGTATTTTTTCCACAGGAACAAGAGAAAATGCCAAAAATCCGCCCAAACCAACAAGAATGCAGATAATCTGGCGCCGCACAAAATAAAAAGAATCATTGAAAAATCTTGCACCTGCCGATTGCGAACAAAAATACAAAGTAAAAAGTCCAAAACCAAGCATAAAAATAACAGCAACCAAAAAGCTGTTGTCACTTTTATTGTATTTAGAGGCAGGCTTATCTATGCTGAAAGTATAATCACCCATCTAACAGCCCTCTTTCTCTATTACCGGAATAATACGTTCAAGCGCAATTCCTCTGCTTGCTTTTATAAGAACAACATCATTTTCCTTTGCAGAAGAAAGAATTTCTTTTCCGGCCGTTTCTATGGCATTTTCATCATGTTCAGGAATATATTTTACGTTTTCAAAACCTGCATTCAAAACAGCCTCGTAGCCGCTTTTCATTTCCTTGCCAATAAGAATTAAAAGTCCCGGCTTTGAGTCAACCGCTTTAAGAACAACAACTTCATGCTCATCTTTTGATTTTTCACCAAGTTCAAGCATATCGCCAAGAACATAAATTCTTTCATTAACATTTTCCAAAGAGGAACAAAAATCCAAAACATTCAGAACAGAATCCGGATTAGCGTTGTAGCAGTCTTTTATCAAAGTTATGTGCGCACCATTTTTAAGCGCAATACGTTTAGTTTCCATCCGTCCGTTTACAGCATCAACATTTTCAAGACCGAGTTTTATCTGCTCAGCAGAAAGACCAAGAACCTTTCCGACAGCGCAAGCGCCCAGAGCATTCCTGTAATTGTAAAGCCCCGGATTTTTAAGGTGAATCTTCACGCCGTCAAGAAAAAATTCAGTTCCTTCAAGTCCCAAATCCTTTTCATATTCCGCTCCGGATTCAGAGCAAGAAACCGTATTTCCAAAGTAAACAACTTTTCCGCGCACATTTTCGCTAAGAAAATCAGCAAAATCATCTTCCGCAGGGATAAACGCAACACCGTCTTCCGGAACATATTTAAATATTTTCCGCTTTTCTATTGCAATGCTCTTTCGGCTTCCCAAAATTCCAATATGAGCCGTTCCTATATTTGTAACAAGCGCATACTTCGGCTTTAAAACCGCAGCAATTTCACCAATTTCATCCTTGCGGTTCATTCCCATTTCAAAAACACCGATCTCATGTTCTTTCCGGATATTAAAAACAGAAAGAGGAAGCCCAGTTTCCGAATTAAAATTTCCTTTTGTATAAACAACGTTGTATTTCTGTTTTAAAACAGAAACAACCATTTCTTTCGTAGTCGTTTTTCCACTTGAACCGGTAATTCCTATTTTTATAAGATCCGGAAATTTGCGTACATAAGTAGCCGCCGCATCCTGCAACGCTTTAAGTGTATTTTCAACCGCAATTATGCAAAGATTTTCATTATTCTGGCTAAGTTCGCTATAAATTTGCGGTTCCGCCTTAAATTCGCTTTCCGCAATAAAAATTACAGTCGCACCGTTTTTTACAGCCGCAGGAACATAATTATGCCCGTTCTGATTCTGACCGATAAGGGGAACAAAAAGCGAACCGGCAACAACATCGCGGCTGTCCGTCGCAACAGACGTAAAAGAAAAATTCGCTTTATTTTTATCAGAGCCTATAAATTTTCCGTCTACACCAGACAAAAGTTCATCAAAATTTAATAAAGACATTTTTTCGCGTTCCCCTTACTTTTTAGAATTATTCATTTCAACACGGACAATATCTTCTGATTCAGCCTTATGCATACCAAGTTCTTCCGTAGCTATTTTTTCAATTCTGTCTGTACTTGAAAGCAAACTTATATCGCTCACAATTTTTTTATTCTGCTCTATAAGGCGTTCCTGCTTTGCCTCAAGCTCCGAAATTTCGCGCGAAAGATCCGCATATCTTTTTGTTTGAACCGCATACGCAATAAGCAATGCCGGAATCGCAGCCGCAAGAAGACAAACACCAATTTTATAAAAGACACATTTTACACCGTTTTCCATAAATCAGTACCCTTCAACTCCAAAAAGATGATATTCAGTCGCATTGCGAAGTTTCCGCACAACCCTAAGTTTCGCGCTTCTGGAAGGCGAATTTTCCCTCACCTCTTCTTCAGTCGGTCCCACAGGTTTCCTCGTAACAAGCTCAGCACAAGGCGAACCGCCGCACCTGCATTCAGCAACTTCCGGCGGACAAACGCACTTTTTCCCCAAATTTCTAAAATAATTTTTAACAATTCTGTCTTCAAGCGAATGAAAAGTTATAACACCCATTTTTCCGCCAACCTTAAGACAGTTAAAAGCATTGTGCAAAGCATCAGGAATATGCTTAATCTCGCTGTTAACCGCAATTCTTAACGCCTGAAAAGTTCTAGTCGCAGGATGAATCGCACCGTAACGGTAATTTCCCGGAACCGCGTTAAAAATTATTTCCGCAAGATTTTTAGAAGACAGAATCCGTCCGCCATTCCTTGCCTGCACAATCGCACGAGCTATTCTTCTGCTGAATTTTTCCTCGCCATAAAGATAAATCAGATTTGCAAGTTCCTCTTCTCTTCTGCCGTTTACAATATCAGCCGCCGATTCCTTTTCCGAATTCGGATCCAGCCGCATATCAAGAGGCTCATCATATCTGAACGAAAAACCGCGCCCGGAACGCTCGTAATGAAAAACAGAAATTCCCAAATCAAAAAGAATCAAATCCGGTTTGGGAAATTCAGCCGGATACGACGCATAAAAATCGTTGAACCAGCCATTATAAAAATGCATTCTGTCTCCATACGGCGCAAGACGTTCCTTTGCGCGCGACTGAATAACAGAATCTGCATCAATACCAATAACATTAAGAGAAGAAAAGTTCGAAAGAAAAGCATTAGAATGACCGCCTTCCCCCAGCGTTGAATCCACCATCCAGGCGTTTTTTTCAAAAGGTTCGCCAACCGGACTAAGATATTCAAGACAAGGCTCAAGCAGAACTGGAGTATGAACAATTTCCACTTTTTTCCCCTTTTTCAAATTCCAGGCAGACGAAAAAGAAGCATAAGAAGGGGAAAGTCTTCCCCTCGCCCGCACTTCGTTGCGGGCTACCCCTTCTAACGGGGTTCCACCCCGTAACGCCCCGCCCGGAATTTTAAAAACTTATATTTTTGAACTGTTCACTTGCTTCCAGCATTTTATCTTCAGTTTCAGACAAATATTTCTCGTATGCAGAAGAATCCCACAGTTCAATAAATTTCTGTTCGGCAAGAAAAACGCAGTCTTTGGACAAAGAAGCGTATTCCCTTAAACTTTGCGGGATAGAAAGGCGGCCAGATTTATCAAACTCAATTTCCTGAGCCGGCGCAATAAAACGCCTTATGATAATTCTGTTCTGTTCACTGAACGGTGACGCGTTCGCCATCATTTTAGATGACATGTTCTCCCATTCTTCCGGAGTAAAAAGCCAAAGACAACGATCAATCGCTTTTGTAACAATAATTGTATCCGCAGAAATTCCGGCACGAAGTTTTGAAGGAAACATTATGCGTCCTTTTTCATCAAGCGTGTTTTTGTATTCACCTGTCAGAAGTTTCATGCCATTTTCTTCCACTTTTTACTACTTTTTCCCACTTAATTACCATTTTATTCAACAAAATCATAAAGTCAACAGCAAAAATTGCCGATAAATTCAAAAAGTTTACAGTTTTATATTTTTTTTCTACAAAAATGTATAGTAAGCCGAATTTCAATCTTTTAATCATTCAAAAATCACCTGCAAACCTGTAAAAAAGTTCTGCGCCCGCACAAAACGCTATTTACAAAAACACAATCAATTGTTATTTTTTTCAAACAAAACAAACTTCCGGAACAGCAGGAACAACGCACAGAACGCAAATTTTATGATAAACACATACAAAGAAAGCAGCCTTCACAAAACCCTAAAAGAACTTTATGCGCTGAACGAAAACGCACAGACAGAAGTTCATTCCGACGGACACATCTACGACATCCTTACAGAAAAAGGAAATGTAATTGAAATTCAAACATTGAACTTAGGAAAACTTCTGCCAAAAATTCAAGATGCGCTGTCCAAAGGCAGAAAATGCAAAATCGTACACCCGGTTATTGTAAAAAAAACAATAGAAACTTACGACAAAAACGGAAATCTTATAAAGAAAACCGGAAGCCCCAAAAAAGAAAACGAATACACACTTTTAAAAGACATTACTGGTATTTCCCCTTTGCTTTTGAAAAAAAATTTCTGCCTTGAAGTTCCGTTCATTAAAATGACAGAAAAAAGAATAAAAACCGAAAAACCGGAACAATCAGAAAACGGACGCAGACGATTCAAAAAAGACTGGCAGAAAAGCGACAAAAAACTGAACGAAATCATTGAAACAAAAACATTTTCCTGCAAGGAAGATTACACAAAATTGCTCCCGGAAGGGCTTCCGGAAACTTTCTGCGCAAAAGACATCGCAACACTTTTAAAGAACGACAAAACAAAGCCAAAAAACGCATATTTACACGCAAATTTAATCGCGTGGCTTTTTCTTAGAATGGATATTTTTGAACAGACGGAAAAAAAAGGGCGCACAAAAATCTATAAAATCAAGAACAAAGATAAAAGCCCCGAAAATTACGGAAAATTTGTAAAGGTATAAAAAAAAGACGCACTGAAAAGCGCGTCTTTTTTTTATAATCAAAATAAATTACCAGGCATCAGACATATCATCTTCGTCATGATTTTCAATATCGTAAAGATCTGTTACACAACGAAGGTCATCCAAATACATATAGTAAGAACCGCGAGCAAGCATAGGATTGCAGTCAACACGGAAACCGATGATGCGAAGACCAGGACGATCGCCGTAATATGCACTGTGCTGAACAATTCCGTGTTCTCCATCCGGACTTGGAGGAACTACACAAGTAAGTTTTTTCCAACCGCTGAATCCAAGAGAACCCATGTAAAGTTCATAATTGCGTCCAAAATAATCCTGAACCAAAAGATTAAGGCTATGATCCTGATTGCGTCCGCAAACCCAAACAGAAATTGTTTTTGCAACACCCTCAATCGGAATAGGTCGCTGAGAATTAATATAGAACGAGTTTACACCGCGGCGGAAAAATTCAACTTTCACACCAAGAACCTGTGTATCTTCCACATCTTCTTCGCCTTCCAAAGGTTCTTTCATTGCAGGCGCACCTTCAAAATTGCGCGCTGTAATAACACCGAAATCCGGAGACATATGAACAAACCAAGAACCGTCGCGTTCAAATTTATCCAAAGAAATCTGGCGCAAAGCCTGCATTGCAGAGTCATTGCCTACAGTTTCCGGGTTAGGTTCTTCAACAATACTATTCTGAGCAAAAACTGCGCAAGCAGCTGCCGCAACTAAAACTGATAAAAGAAATTTTTTCATTATTATTTAGCCTCCGCAGAAGAAGTTGATGAAGCAGAACCAGAATTTTTATTTGCATCAGAAGCGTTTGTGCCAACTTCCGCCTCGCTGAAATCCTGTGTCTGCAATTCATAGCCGTCGAAGATGTATGACAAAGAATTAGACATATATTTAAGATTGTCAAAATAAATTGTAAAATCATCAACGTATTCAGCGGCATCAGAACGAACTCTGAAACCTACAAAAGAAAGATTTTTCGGACCAGAGCGAAGTCTTGAATGCTGTGTAAGCCAGCCAGGAAGCTTTACGATTACATTTTTCCATCCGTTAAAGCGCATATTGCAAGCCGGGAAAACATGAACACGTCCGTTTGCATCGCGAACCATAACTTCAAGATAGTAAAGGTAGTTTGCACCCCAAACCCAAAAATCAAGATGATCCACATTACCTACAAACGGAATTTCAAAAGTTTTTCCGTCTTTTGTAGGAATAATTTCAAACCAGTTGTCGCCTTTTCTGTTGTAAGAAACATTTACACCAAGAACTTTCGGTTCTGAATCACCTTTCTGGAAAACTTTCAAAGAATTTGGAATACCGTTGAAATAACCGAACTTAGGATAGCCTTCTGCAACAAAACGGCTTGCATTAACAGTCCAATTCCAACTGTAAGATTCGCCTTCTACATAATAATTCTGTTCCCCGTCAGAATCAAAACTGTCCATAAGAAATGTTTCCGCACTTTTTGAATTTGGCTGGGAGAACGCCGGAATACAAAGCGCAAAAAGCAACGCAAGATTTACAAAGACTTTCAAGCCCTTATTCATGTAAAACTCCTTATACATATTACATTCCGAAATTGGAATGTCTCATTCAAGATTATCGGAATAAATATCAAGAAAAATTATACTTTTTTGGAATTTTGCCGCACTTTAAAATACCAGCAAAATACCGATTAAATTATATTTTATGAGTGCGCTCTTGTCAAATATAAAAAAAACAGAAAAGGCGCAACGCAAGTTTATCCTGAACTTAAAATTCAAAGCGCAAAAACGGGGCGTTGCGGGGTGTCCCCGCTGGAAAGGGTGGTGAGCAATGAAATGCGAACCAGGGAAAGGCTTTTCCCTTCCGTATAATTTATATTGTTCTTGAACAAAACTGGGTTTTTACTTTAGTATAGATAGTAAATGAAATTACTAAGGAGTAATTAATATGTTTAGTTACAAAGACATTGGACTCGTAAATTCTAAAGACATGTTTCAGAAAGCTTTGAAAGGTCACTATGCTATTCCAGGTTACAACTTTAACGACATGGAACAGATGCAGGCTATCATTCAGGCTTGTGTTGAAACAAAATCACCTGTAATTCTTCAGGTTTCAAAGGGTGCTCGCGCTTATGCGGACAAATATATTCTTCGCAACATGGCTCGCGGTGCAGTTGAATACGCTCATGAACTTGGATGCGATATTCCTATCGTTCTTCACCTTGACCACGGTCCGAATTTTGAAGTTGCAAAGGACTGTATCGACAACGGATTTTCTTCTGTAATGATTGACGGTTCTTCTCTTCCTTATGAGGAAAACATCAAACTTACAAAACAGGTTGTTGACTACGCTCACTCACAGAAAGACTACGTTACTGTAGAAGCTGAACTTGGTGTTCTTGCAGGTGTTGAAGACGAAGTAAGCGCTGCTGAAAGCCACTACACAAAACCGGAAGAAGTAATTGATTTTACTTCTAAGACAGGCTGCGACTCTTTGGCAATTTCTATTGGAACTTCACACGGAAGATGTAAATTTACTCCTGATCAGTGCACACGCCGCGAAGACGGAACTTTGGTTCCACCTCCGCTTGCATTTGATGTTCTTGAAGCAATTGAAAAGAATCTTCCTGGATTCCCTATTGTTCTTCACGGTTCATCTTCTGTTCCTATTGAATATGTAAAAATGATTGAACAGTACGGCGGAAAAATTCCTAACTCTGTTGGTATTCCTGAAGAACAACTCAGAAAAGCAGCTTCTTCTGCTGTATGTAAAATCAACATTGACTCTGACGGACGACTCGCAATGACTGCTGCAATCCGCAAAGTTTTTGCTGAACAGCCTGATGTATTCGATCCACGTCTTTACCTTGGTCCTGCACGTGATGAACTTAAGAAAATGTACATGCACAAAAACATTGACGTTCTTGGTTCAGCTGGTCACGCTTTGGACTAGAATGCAGAAAGTACGGATGTTTTGTTAGAAAATAGCAGGATATCTTGAAATTCCCGCAGTTTTGCAGATTTTCGCAGGTGTTTTCCTGCGGATTTTTACGGAACTGCGGGATTTTTTTTGTCTTGTAGCAAAAACAATGTTGAACCAGGCTGTGCGGCATAAAAAAAATGCGCTTAAAAGAGGTTATGAATTAATTTATACGCAATAGAGCCGGGCGGCGGACTGTCCGGACAATTTTCCGGGTCAAACCACCCTGCATCAGCGATTTCTGTTTTTTGAATTTTAAGTTCGCCGCTTTCGTATTCTGCGGTAAATCCGAACATCATCTGATCGGGGAAAGGCCAGCTTTGACTTCCTCTATAAGTAAGATTTTTTATCAATAAGCCGGTTTCTTCAAAAACTTCGCGGCGCACTGCGCTTTCTGCAGATTCGCCCGCTTCTATAAAACCTGCGATGCAAGCGTGCATTGATGTGTTCCGGTATGTATGGCGTGCAAGCAGAACTTTTCCATCTTTATTGCGCACAGCCACTATTACGCATGGTTCTATGCGCGGAAAATATGTTTTTTTGCATGCAGGACATTCCAAGGCGGAAAGTGTTTTATGATTTTGAAGTTTTGCGGCGCAAAGCGAACAAAATTTTGTATTTTTGCGCCATTCCAAAATATGCTTTGCACGGAACAAAGGAGAGCTCTTCTGCTCTTCGTTTGCGGCAAAATACTGACGCAGCGTCTGAAAAGCGTAATCCGATGTAATTAACTCTTTAGAAGGGAGCAGAATAGCACACAAACCACCTTGCTCTTCTTCTATAAAATCTGCGGAAGAGTAAAGGCGCTTGAAATTTACTAAATCGGAAAAATTCAATTCCGAGCCGTCTTTGTGAAGAACGCACTCTTTTTCTATAATCGCAAAGCAACGTTCATTTGAACTTTGAGGATTTTCCGTAAAAGGCATATTTTTACTTCCTTCAGTTTTTCCGCTCTAAAATCAGTAAGTTTTCGGATTAAAATTGCGCTTTACTTTTTGCGAAGTCGTCATTTCCAACGGTTCTTTTAGCAATGTGATTTTTTCAATCTGCGAATATTTTTGAAAATTCTTGTTCACTTTTTGAACCGCTTTTTTAATTTCTTCCTGAACTTGCGGCTGAACAAAATCCGGACTGCGCTCCAAACCAAGCCGCTTATAGAGCTCATCGCTAGGATAAATCAGCGCTTCTATGAATTCAGATGTCTGATCGCCTTCTTCATGATATCCGCGCACTGTAACCTGCTGCACATCATCAATAAGCTGGAAAGAATCTTCTATTTCTTCCGGATAGACATTTTTTCCGCCGTTTGTAACAATCAGATTTTTTGCGCGACCGCACAGCATAAGATAGTTTTCTTTATCAATCCAGCCCAAATCGCCCGTTTTAAGAAATCCGTCTTCCGTAAACATTTTTTTTGTTTCTTCAGGCATTTCATAATAACCTTGCATTACCATCGGACCTTTTACTGCAATTTCGCCGACCTGCTGAATTCCCTTTTCTGTCATAACAGGATTTGAATTTATTATTTTCATCTGCTCATAAGGCGCAAAAAAACTTCCGACGCTTTCGATTTTAAAATGTTCAAGCGGATTCAATGTTAAAATCGGAGATGTTTCTGTAAGTCCGTAACCTTGAATAAAATCAATTCCCATTGCGTTATATTGTCTGAAAACGCTTGAAGCCAAAGGTCCGCCACCGCAAATCGCAACACGCAACGTATAAATATTCGCCTGCTGCAAAACCGGCTTGAAAAGAGCGTGTCCTATATTTTTACCCGTAAGTTTCTTTACAAAATAAGAAAGTCCGCGCAAAAACGCCATAGCCCCGGAAACAAGAACGCCTTTTGCTTTTATTCCGTTTCTTATTCCGAAAAGCAGTTTGTTATAAAGAAGCGGAACGCCAAGCATAATTGTAATCTTTCCTTCGCGCAATTCTGTCATAAGGCGCGAAACCGCAAGACTTTTTCCGAATACAATTTCCGCTCCTGTTTCAACAGGAACAATGAATGCCGCCTGCATTGTATATGCATGATGCAAAGGAAGAAGCGCATAAAAAACATCCGTTGAATAAACAGAAAGATTTGATTGTGCAATAAATCCGTCTGAAATAAGATTTTTATGGCTGAGCATTACGCCTTTCGGCTTTCCTGTTGTTCCGGAAGTAAAAAGAATTGCGGCCGTATCGGTTTCCGAAACAGGCTCATTCTGTTGAACCGGATTTTTAGCGCTCAAATTATAAATATAATTTTCGGTATTTTCCTTGTTCAAAGATTTTACAGTAAGTTCCGGAAAGTTTTCCGAATAAAAATGAGCTTTATCATCATCGCAAAAAACAATTTTCGGTTTTGAAGTTTTTACGATATTAGCAACATCCGCTTCATGAAGTCCGTTATCCACCGGCACAACAATTCCGCTGGCAAAAAATACAGAATGGAACGCAACTCCCCATTCAGGAGAATTCTTTCCCATTACAATAATGCGGTCACCTTTTTTGATTCCGTTTTCAATAAGCCAAAAAGAAAGCGCTTGAACTTTTTCTAAAACCTGCGAATAAGTAAGCGATTCTTTCGAGTCATCCGGACTGTTAAAAACTGTAAAAAAAGGACGGTTCCCATTGCGTTTTTCCTGAATTTTAAGCATTTCAGGAAAAGTAGGCCATTCTCCATAAAAATCCTTATTGCGGAATTCTTCCAAAAAGTTCCATGGTTTGCGATTAATTTTTTTGCTCATACATAAAACTATAATTTATGGAAGCATTATTTGCAAATAAAAAAATTTTAAAATAAATCAACTTCGCTTTTTACGTTGTTTTCGCGCGATAAAACTTCTGTTAAAAAAGGCAGAACCGATTCAAGATGTTCTTTTAATCCCCAGGAAGGCCGAACAACAAACATTCCGCTTCCATAAAGCCGAGGTCTTGCACTTCCAATGGAATTTTCAAGAGAAGTTTCCTGATGACTTTGCTCTGAATCCACAAAAAGTTTTGCATCCAAAATTTCTGTATGAACATCTTTATTTTTTGCAGTGGCATAAATCGCCTGCTTCATATTTTCGATTTCTTCGATTTTGTTCTGCAAAAGCGGATACCAAAGCAAGATTGTCGCCGCGCTCCATTTTTTATGCGCAAAAGACAAAAATTCGGCGGCATTTGTAAAGTCGGATTTTTCTTCATAACTTGGATCGCACAAAATCGCGCCACGGTTAATTTTTGGGGGAAGATTTTTTCTTAGCGTTTCCCAGCCGGAAACATTTTGAATTCCAACGCCACAGTCCGGATTAATAAAATTGATATTTTTTTGCAATTCTGAAAATTCAGTCTTATGAAGTTCATTCAAACTTACGAATGAATTTTTTTTGGAAAAAGAAACTTCAAAAACAGGACTTCCAGGATAAAAATTATTTTTTAAGAACGGCTTTACAAAATTCAAATACGGAAAAAGTTGTTCAGGAATACGTTTTTCATCAGATTCTGCAATCTTCAAAAGTTTGCAAATTCCGTTTTCAGCTTCGCCAGTTTTTTCCGACTCCGCACTTTTTAAATTATAAAGCCCTCTTCCTGCATGAGTATCAAAAAAAGAATACGGTTTTTCTTTTTTGTTCATATATTCAAGAACATACAGAAGAGTTACGTGTTTTAAAATATCCGCATGATTTCCTGCGTGAAAACTGTGCAAATACGAAAGCATAAAATGATTTTCTATATTTTCGCTGTAAATTTCAATAGAAAAAATAAAATAAAACGGAAAAGTGCAAATTGCATTTTCAACGGACAACGGATTGCATTAAAAAAGGCCGCAAAAAGCGACCTTTTCTGGAGACAACCGGATTCGAACCGGCGACCCTTTGATTGCGAACCAAATGCTCTACCAACTGAGCTATGTCCCCGAACTCAATAATTTATGCTACTACATTTTTGCAAAAAATTCAACAAGTTTTCTGCGGCGGCTGGTCATCGAGCGAAAAAAAATACAAACGATAGCATTTTAGAAAATTGTTCCGCCTGCCATAAAACCAAATATTTTCGCACTTATGCTGATTTTGTTTTAAAAAACACATTTTTCTTAAAAATTTTATTTTTTTTTTAGAATTTTATTATAGACTTTATAGTAATGCGTAAAATTTTAGACGTTAAAAAATTTATTAATAAGTCCGAGTTTCAAATGAAAAAATTCTTTAAGATTTTTATATTCTTATCGGTTTGCATACTTTCATCATGTGCATCTACAAAAATAACTGAAAATGAAGTTGAAAATTCCGTTTCCGCAGAAAAAAAAGGTGAGCAAAAAAAATTTAAACCATTAAAATATAATGAAGAAAAATTTGCAATCGCTTACAATAACCGAGATTATGAAACTTGTCTCAGAATGTTTTTGCACAAAACAAAAAAGAAAGCAAACATAAGAGATAATCTAGATCTTGCAATGCTTTATTTTATTAATGGAGAATATGCAAAGGCTTCTGTTGTTTTTGAAAAAACTGATGAACAAATGTTTGACGCACTCACAAAAAGTATTTCAAAATCAGTCGGAAAAGCTGTCCTTAACGAAAATTTAAAAGAATACACAGGCAATATTTACGAATATCTTTTGGTCAACACGATGAATTCGCTTTGTTATTATTTGCAGGGAGACTTAGATAACGCCATCAATCAGCTTACGAAACTTTCAACTGTAAAACTTCCTGAATATCGGCGGATGTATGGCGAAGTAATTGTAAACGAAGGATTAGACCCATCTGCTCAAGAAAAACTTGATGAGGATATAAAATCTTTAAAATCTTATAATATTGACTCTTCCGTTTTTACGGCAAATTTACCTCAAAAGCCTACAGAAAAAGATCTTTACAAAGAATCTTCATTTGCCCGATATTTAAGTTTGATTTTACGACAAGCTGATGGCGATAAAAGCCAGATTGATTCGGATTCAATTGTTTTAAAATCACTTGTCAGAAATTTTGATGCTACAGATTCGGCGATTCCTTCCGGAAAAGGTCGGGTAAATGTTATTGCTCTTGCAGGATTGATTGGAAAACAAACTTCCAATGAAGTCTATTTCCCTTCAAAATCAACTTATTTTTATGTTCCGACAGGAAATTCTTCGTATAAATTTTTGCCTGTTCAGTTCAAGTTTGTCTACCCTGTTTATAAGGAAAAAAACACGGTAAGCAGTGTTGATGTTGTTTTAAATAGCATAGGAACAAAAAGGTCCATAACAATAGAAAATTTTAATGCAAATCTTGAAAAATCTGTTAAACTAAGAGCCAGAAAAGAATATTCGGCAAGTATGAGCCGCAGTATTGCAAAAAAAGTCAGCGGAGTTGTTGCAGGAATTGCAAGTATAAATGCAAGTTATGAAGGCTTAAAGTTATTAAAAAGAAACAGCATTTTATACACTTTGTCTTCAGTTGCTTTCAACACATTGTGCAACACAACTGCTGTCGGGCTTTCTGCCATTGATTTAACAGAAACTGCTGATATCCGCCAAGGAGAATTTTTCCCTGAAACAGTAAATGCCGCTGGTTTTACTGTTCTGGCTGGTTCTTACAGCGGCAAAGTAATTTATCGTTTTTCAGACGGAAGCGTTGTTGAAAAACCATTTGAAACGGAAGTAAAAGAAGGAAAACCATCTTTAGTTGTTTCTTCTTGTATAAAATAGATTTATTTTTGAGGTGAATTATGAAATTAAAAGTAGTATTAGTTAATTTGATAGCTATTTCTTCTCTGTTCTTATTATCTTGTGCTTCAACTTCTGTAAAAAGATATGGAGCCGAAGACAGTGTTAAGGATTTGAGCGGATATTGGAACTCAAATGATGTTGACCAAGTTTGCACAACTTTAATTGATTCATGTATAAAATCAAAACGAATTGCAAACTTCAAAGCTACGGAAGGCAGAACTCCAGTTGTTATTATTGGAACGATAAAAAATAAAAGCGTTGAGCATATTGACACTTCAATCCTTTCAAAAAGATTTCAGAACGTAATTATCAACGATGGAACTTTGGAATTCGTAGCGGATGCAAATCAACGGGAAGAACTCCGCGCAGAAAAAAATGACCAGGCGGAAAATGCTTACGAAACTGCCAAATCCATCGGAAACGAAACTGCCGCGGATTTTATGCTTCAAGGTACTGTTTCAACAATTGTAGATACAGTCGGAAGACAACAAGTAAGAACTTACCAAGTTGATATGCAGCTGATCGATTTGGAAACAAACAGAATTATTTGGTCTGATCAAAACAACGATATTAAAAAATACATAAAAAAGTCGGCTGTAAAGTTTTAAGATTGATTAAAAAATAATTCAGGATTTTTATGAAAAAAAATATTTTTGCTTTTTTCTTTATTTTCTCTACTTGTTTATTGTTCGCTGCAAAAAAAAGAATTCCGGAATGGATAACTTTGCCAACCAGCGTTTATCCATCAGAAAAATATATGAATGGAACTGGTTCTGGAATAAATCGGGAAACGGCAGAACTTGACGCTGTAAGAAATCTTTCTTCCGTTTTTGGGCAAACAGTAAAATCAAATAATGTTGCATCAAAAAAAATGGAACAAGCTCTTTCTGACGGAAAAGTTTCTTTTTCTTCAACAGAAAATTTGCAGCAGAATATAACAAGCCAGATTGAAGCAGAAAATCTTATCGGAATTGAAATTGCAGAATATTTTTATAACAAATCTGAAAAAAAATGGTATGCAATTGCAATTCTTGAGAGAAAAAAAGCGGCGGGGATTTATCAGGATTATATAGAAAAAAATGATGCGGCAATTCGCAAAGCAATAAAAGAGTCTGAAAAAAATCCGGGCTCATTTTATGGTTACAGCGAAATCTGTTTTGCAACGGAAATTGCCACAGAAAATGACAAATTAGTAAAAAATCTTACTGTGATTGATTTTGAGAAAGGCAATGAAATCAGCGGAAAAGTTGTTTCCCTTCAGAAAATGCAATTGGCAAAAAAAAGGTTCGCAGAAGATATTACTATTTTTGTAAAAATTCTGGGAGATAAAGACAATAAAATAAAATCTGCGTTTCAAGATATTTTTTCAAAATACGGATTTAAGACTTCATCATCTAAAAAAGAAAAATATATTCTTGAAGGTAAATATTCTTCTGAAATTTCAAGAAAAGGAAAAATCTCTTACTGTGTTTACACACTTGATTTAGATTTTTCTGACGATTTGCAATCAGAATCTTTGTTTGCAATAAATTTAAAAGGAAGAGAAGGTTCAATTTCTGAATCTGATGCAATAAACAGAACGTATCGTGTTCTTGAAAAAGACATTGAAAATCAATTCAGTAAGAATTTTGATTCTTATATAAACAATCTTTCTTTTGAGAATTAATTTTGGAAAGATTCGTCTTTTGGCGATTGTTTTTATTTTATAAAAATATATGGGAGAAAAAAAATGAAAAAGAGTATTTTTATTTTTTCTGTTGTAGCCTCAATTTTGCTTAGCAGTTGTGGAACAACTAAAGTTTCTGGTTCTGGAATTAAAGGCAAAGCCTCTAAAGTTCAGAAAAATTACGTAACAATTCTTGATTATCAGGGAGCATCTTTTGGTTCTGAAATTCCACAATGGGTTGTTGAAATTGGAAATGGAAATTATTCTGCCGAATATCTTTCTCCGATTATGCCAGGAATTTCTGGTAAAAAACCATTTGTTGTAGTTGCCCGCGGCGACAATCTTGAATTCACAAAACAATGGTCAGATTTGGTTGACGTTGAAGTTCAAGTTGGCGATGAAATGCAGAGAATTGTAGGAAAAGCAGTTTCTGCTGCTCAAAAAGGACGTTCTAAACAGAGCGGAGATGTAAAAGAAGCAACTTCTTTGGAACAAGAATTGAATATGTATAAACAAGCAGTTTCTGCCGTTGAATTGAATGGTCTTGAAAAAATCGCTTCATATTGGATTCAAAAAGAAGTAAAAACTTCAAAAAAAGCAAAAGAATCAAAAATTTATTATGAATATTATGCAGTTTGGGGAATGCCGAAAAAACTTTACGACATTCAACTTCAAAATGCGATGAGCAGAGTGGAAGACAATACAAGCGAAGGAAAAGCATTGAAAGAAGCTCTTTCTCTAAAACTTCAGAATATGATGATTACTTCTAACGATGAAGAAATTAACATTGAAGCTGAAGAAATTCTTGATGAAGAATAAATTACAACCAAACGTTATCGTTAAATTTTTGTAATTTGAAAAAAATAAAGATGCTGTCTAATAAGTTTAGAATCTGGCAGTCATTGAGAGTTTCGACATTTTTAACCTAAAGGTTTCGAAAATCTCAATTAACAGTTTTATTCTTTTTGGGCAGCTCTTTTTTTGGAAAAAAAATCTGATTATCGCAATTTTTGATCAGGAGATTGTATGAAAAAAAATCAAAAAAAGACATTAATTTTTACTTTCATTCTCTTTGCTGCACTTTTTATTGGATACGCAGAAAACAAAGATGATGATATTTTTGAAAATCAAAAAATTGAAGATGGAGATTTTTACAAAATTACCACTGAACCTTCTAAAAAAGAAATTGAAGATGAAAATTCAAAGTTTTTTGAAAGTGTAAAACAAAAAAAACTAAATATTTTGAAAAATATTGAAAAAGAACGACAAAAACTGGAATCTTCAAAAAAAACACTTTCTTCAGCAACGGAAAGAGCAAAACAGGAACTGGAAAAAAATAAAGCCAACTTAAAAAATAAAAACTTAAAAAAAGAAAATCAAACAAAAACAGAGCAAAAATCAGAAAAAAAGGAAAACATTTCTTCCAAAAAGAATGTAACTGTTCCGAATACTAACAAGCAAAAAGAAAATAAATCTGTTTCTAATAAAACAACACAAGAAAAAAACGACGTAAAAAAAAGTCAGGATATCAATCCGAAAAAAAATATGACAATTGAAGAATCTGAACAAAAAATGGATTCTATAATAGATATGCGTAAAAAATTCATTGATTGGGGAATGGAATACAAGGGAATTGCATATGTTTGGGGCGGAAAAACTCCAAAACCAGGTTTTGACTGTTCAGGTCTTATTTCTTACACAGCAAAACAAAGTTTAGGAATTGATATAAAAGGAAATGCACAGGATATATATAACCAAACAACCCCAGTTTCGTTGGGAGAAGCACTTCCTGGCGATTTGATTTTTTTCAAAGCTTCTACGGATACCAGAATTACGCATGTAGGAATTTATCTTGGAAAAAATCCCGGTAAAAATGATTTTGGAACGCAGAATTTATTTTTAAATGCAGCAAGCGCAGGTCCCAGAACAGGCGTGATTATCAGCGGATTAAACGAAAATTACTGGAAAAAAACATTTTATGGTTGCGGCAGAATTATTCCGGAAGTTTAAGAAGTAATAACTTAAAAAGTTAGTTTTTCGGGAAGTAACCGCTGAAACGGTATTTACTTAGTCAGAAAGGGCAAAAAGAATAAAAAAACAGTGTTCAACTCCTTCAAAACCACCAGTTTTTTATCCATTTGCCCCCCCCCAAAAAAAAACTCAACTTTTTTACAGTTCGGAAAGGATTTTTTCCGCTTCTTCTTCTGATTCAGTTCCGACAACTGAAAACCAGCGGCAAGTTCCGCTCTGCCAATATTTTTTGAATACCCGCAAAACATCTTCTGCCGTGCATTTTTTTACAATTTCCGTAAGATTGTCCGCTGAATCAATATCTCCAAACTGAAGAAGACTTGCTGCCATTCTGGAAGCTACTCCGCCGACCGTCGCCTGCGTTGAATATTTGTTGTTAATGTAAGAATTTTTATATCCTTGCAGTCTGCTTTCCAATGAATCAGTTGCATACGAACCGTCTTTATTCTTTCCGCTTATCAAAGTTCCTTTTTCCATAAACGAAACAGCTTCTTTATACGCTTCCGGTAGTTTTTCAAAATCCGTAATTCTATAAAACATATCGCACCCAAAAGCCGCATCGCTGGAAGAAACGCTGCTGGAAGGCGTATAGCAAATTCCGTATTTTTCGCGGACTACATTAAAAAGCACATCGCTGAAAATATTTGAAGCAACACGCGCAACCGGATAATCTGAAGAATCCACATTGGGCGAAACAAACGAACGAAGCGCTATTCCCGCACCGCTGGCATTTTTTTGAACCAGAACAACAGGCGCACCAGTTATTGATAAAGGCGGAATTTTTTCCGATTTTAAAGGAGAATTCCGCGCGGGCAAAACTCCAAATATTTCATTCAATTTTTTTATAACATTTTCCGAATCGAGCTTCCCGCTTGCAACAATAGAAATGCGTCTGGAATCTTTCAATGTTTCATAATGATTTTTTATTGCGATTAAAGTTATATTTTCAACAGAATCTTGAGTTACCGAAGTATCCGCTTCATAAATATGATTTTGATAAATAATTTTTTTCATATAATAAGAAAGCATTCCGGCTGGTTCATTCATAGAAGAAGCAACACTTTGTTTGAAATCCTGCATCAAAAGATTGTATTCGCGCTCTGCAAATTTCGGTTCAAAAAAACAGTCGGAAAAACGCTCGAAAGTTTTGTCAAAATATTTTTCAATGCAGGTCATTCCAAAAACAGAACCGTCATTTATTGAATAATTTGAAAATCCGCCTTGAGTTTCGTAAGCGAAAGATTTTAAATCTTCATAACTGAATTTTTCCGAACCTAAAGCCATAAGTGAAAGCGTTGCATCTTCAAGTCCGCTGGTTTCCGGTGTAAGATATTCAACTCCGCCTTTGATTACAACGTAAAGTGCCGTAAGTCTGCTTGAATCATCATTTTTTATATAAACAGGTATTCCGTTTTTCAAAACATACTTTTGAGTTTTTGATGCGAAACAATATGCGGCAACTAAAATAAATAAAAAAACAGCAAATTTCTTCTTCATTCTGACATTTCTCCATCAGCTCTATTTTTTTGCTCAGAATTAATCTTTTCAAAACCGAATTTATCAAACTGCTCTTTTGTTTTTTCGTAAACAGCCGGACTTACAAGAACTGTAACAAGAGGATTTTTTCCTTTTACATATCTTTTCACAAAATCTGCCAGATGAATATTTTTTATTTGCGACATTTTTTCATTATAGGTGTAATAATAATTTTCGTCGCAGACAGTCCACCAAAATCGCAAAGTTCCCAAAAGACCTTGCGCTGTTTGACTGGAAATAATATTATCGTCGCCAAGACGTCCGCACACTTTGTTCAAAGAAGTTTCAGATGCAGAAAGTGCAGTTTTTTCAAGAACATCCGGCAAAATTTGAGCGAAATATTTTGTGCGCTCTGCAATATCAAGTTCCGGTTGCACAAGCATTGCGTAAAAACTTAAAACACCGCAAGTTTTTCTAGTCTGATATCCGCCGCCCACATAGCTTGAATCCGGAATTCCAATCAAAGAATCCTCGCAAAGAGATTTTTTAAATATTCCGTCCGGATTTTCCATAATATTTGAAAGAATATCAACTGAATAAGTATCATCTATGTTATAAGCAGCGTCCGGTCCGCGAAAATCAACAAGAATTTGAGCCAGTTCATCAGAAAGTTTGTCGTAAGGCATAACTTTATAAACCGGTTCGCTGAAAGGTGAATCTGAATGTTTTGCCATTCCGTCTGCAAATGGATTTTTTCCTTTTTTCCAGTTTCCGAATATTTTTTCCACCATTTTATAAACTTCATCCGGACTTACATCTCCGCCAACAAAAAGTGCGGAATTATTAGGAACATAATAAGTTTTTTGAATTTTCTTCAGCTGACTTAAAGTTGCTGATTTTACAGAATCTTCAGTTCCGCTTGGACTCATAGTATACGGTGAATCTGCAAAAATCAGGTTGTTCCGCTCTTCCATCAAAATATGCGAAGAATCTGCTCTGCTTCCGTTTATTTCCGAAATAACAACTTTCTTTTCCGCTTCAAATTCATCTTTTGTCATAAGCGGACTTCTGATTGCCGCATTCCAAAATTCAAGTCCTTTTTCTGTCATATCAGATGGAACTGTAAAATAATAGTTCACACATTCAAGTCCGGTTGTTCCGTTCCATTCAGCAACTCCCATATCGCTCAATGCGCGGTTTACGCTGGCAGCATCTTTATACAAAGAATTTCCCTTGAACATCATGTGTTCGTAAAGATGAAAAAGCCCTGCAGTTTCTTTCGACTGTGTATAAGCACCACATTTTACTGCAATTTCTATATATGTAAGCGGAACGTTGTGATTTTCCGCAACAAAAAGCGTAAGACCGTTTTCCAATTTGTATTCGTAAAGATTTTCAACCGGTGTTTTTTCTGAAAAAAGCGGAAACGTAAAAATGCAATTTAAAATCGCAAATACAAACACGAACAAAAAAGAATGTTTTTTCATAAAACCTCTAAAATAAAAATATCTTCCGCAAATAACGCAAAGTTCCGCAATAAGAATTCTAAATCTGCGAAACCAGCGGAATATGCGGAAAATAATTTTAATTCCTGTTTTCTAATTAAACTTTCCTACTCCGTCCAAATCCAAAGTTGCAAACAAATCGTCAATCGTTTCTTTTCGGCGGATTTGAATTATGCTTCCGTCTTCTCTAAGCAAAAGTTCGCCGCAACGAAGTTTTCCGTTGTAGTTGAATCCCATTGCTCTTCCGTGAGCGCCAGCATCGTGGATTATCACCAAGTCGCCGATGTCGATTTTCGGCAAAGCGCGTTGAACTGCAAATTTGTCGCAGTTTTCGCAAAGACTTCCGACAACATCGTAAATTTTGTCTTTTGGAGCGTTTTCCTTTCCGCTGACTGTAACTTCATGGTATGAACCGTACATTCCAGGGCGCATTAAATCTGCCATACAAGAATCAAGAGCAATGTATTCGCGGTAAATATGCTTTTCGTGAATTGCGGTTGAAACAAGCCAGCCGTAAGGACCAGTTATAGGGCGACCGCACTCCCAGTAGATTCCAAGCGGATCAAGTCCAGCCGGAACAATAATCTGGTCGTAAAGTTTTCTGATTTTTTGCGCAACTTCATTATAATCAACTTTTTTCTGATCCAGTTTGTACGGAATTCCAAGACCACCGCCCAAATCTGTAAATTCAATTCTAACTCCGCATTTTTCTTTTATTTCAACTGCGAGTTCAAAAAGAATCTTCGCTGTATCCGCAAAAAAGTCAGGATTCAGCTCATTTGAAGCAACCATTGTGTGAAGACCGAAATGTTTTACGCCTTCAGCCTTGCAAATTTTGTACGCTTCAAAAATCTGTTCGCGTGTAAGTCCATATTTAGCCTCTTCCGGCTTTCCGATAATTGCGTTTCCCCCTTTTTTCAAAGGACCTGGATTGTATCTAAAGCAAATTGTTTCAGGAAGTTTTCCCAACGTTTTTTTCAGATATTCAATGTGGGTAAAATCGTCAAGATTGATTATATTTCCCTTTTCATAAGCGAATTTATATTCTTCCGCAGGAGTTTCATTTGAAGTGAAAATAACTTTTTCGCCCTTAATTCCGCTTAAATCGCTTAACATAAGTTCTGGAAGACTTGAACAGTCCGCACCGCATCCTTCTTCACAAAGAATTTTCAATATATAAGGATTCGGACAAGCCTTAACCGCAAAATGTTCACGGAAATCAGGAAAAATACTAAAAGCTTTTGTGAATTCGCGCATATTTTCACGGATTGCTTTTTCATCATAAATATAAAAAGGAGTCGGAAATTTTTTAACAACTTCTTTAAGTTCATCATTATTCAGTGGAAAATATTTTGTCATAAGAACCTCGAAACAAATTTTCTAAAATTATTGCATTTATTCAAAAAAATCACAATAATAGAAAAAACAAAGGGGAGCTGGGTGAACCCGGCTGAGAGTAGACTGATTTGTCTTGACCCATAACCTGATTTGGATAATGCCAACGTAGGGAATCAGTTTCTTATCAAAATAACATCGGAAAAAAAACGATGTCCGCATTCTATTCAAACAGGCAAATCTTTTTTATAAAACGCTGATTAAAGTCAAGATTTCATAAAAGATGTTTTGTTCTAATATGATTTCGATACTTCGACGTGGCTCAGCAATCACAGACTCAATCACCGCGTTTTCAAAGAGGCTTGTTATGTTCTCAAAAATTTTTTCAAATGTACGTAATTCGTGTCCTTTAGTTCACAACATTACAAATTATGTGACTGTAAATGATGTCGCAAACGCCATTCTTGCTTGCGGAGCCAGCCCGATTATGAGCGACGATGCAGATGAAGTTGAAGATATAACTTCCATTTGTGGCGGACTAAACATCAACATCGGAACGCTGAATAAAAACACGATTTCTTCAATGTTTCTTGCAGGAAAAAAAGCAAACTCGCTTGGACACAAAGTTCTTCTTGACCCAGTTGGAGCAGGAGCCTCAAAACTTCGCACACAAACTGCGCTCAATCTTATGAAAGAATTAAAATTGGATGTGATCCGCGGAAATATTTCTGAAATAAAAACGCTCGCATTCGGAAGCGGAACAACAAAAGGTGTTGACGCAGATGTTCAAGATGCAGTCAATGATTCAAATATTGAAAAATCAGTTGAATTTGTAAAAAATTTTGCGAAAAATGCAAAATGCGTTGCGGCAGTAACCGGAGCAATCGATTTGGTTTCTGACGGAGAAAAATGCTATATAATCCGCAACGGAAAAGCAGAAATGGGAAAAATCACAGGAACTGGATGCCAGCTCAGCGGAATTATGACCGCGTTTATAGTTGCAAATCCGGAAAATATTCTGGAAGCGGCGGCAGCATCTGTTTGCGCAATGGGTCTTGCAGGCGAAATCGCTTGGAAAAATATGCAAAAAGATGACGGAAATTCAACTTACAGAAACAGAATTATCGATTCAATTTATAATATGACCGGAGAACAGCTGGAAAAAGGAGCAAACTTTGAAATCCGATAAAAACGAGTTTAAATGCGGATTCGACAAAAAAAATCTTCGTTCCGCGCTTTTGCTTTACGCCGTAACTGACCGCCATTGGACCGGCGAAAAAAACTTGATTCAACAGACGGAAGAAGCGCTCAAAGGTGGAGCAACTTTTTTGCAAATTCGCGAAAAAAATTTAAATGAACAGGATTTTGAAAAAGAAGCGCTTGAAATTCAAAAACTCTGCAAAAAATTCAAAGTTCCGTTTATCGTGAACGACGATGTTCCGCTTGCAAAGAAAATAAATGCGGACGGAGTTCACATCGGGCAAGACGATATGAATCCGCTTGAAGCGCGGAAAATTCTTGGAAGCGAAAAAACAATCGGAGTAAGCGCGCAAACTGTAAGCGAAGCGGTTTTAGCGGAAAGACAGGGCGCAGATTATCTTGGAGTTGGTGCAGTTTTTCCTACAGGAAGCAAAGATGACGCAATCGAAGTTCCGCTTGAAACATTAAAATCGATTTGCAATGCAGTAAAAATTCCAGTTGTTGCAATCGGCGGAATCACAAAAGACAATCTGCAGGAACTTAAAGAAAGCGGAATTTGCGGAATTTCTGTGATAAGCGCGATTTTTGGGCAAAAAGATATAAAATCAGCAACAGAAGAGTTAAAAATTCACGTAAAAAAAATAATTGAAGATTAAGGCGGCAAAATTGAAAAACGTAAAAGCAGCAATTTTTGATATGGACGGAACTCTTTTAGATTCAATGTTTTTTTGGATGAACTGTGGGGAACTTTATGTTCAGTCGCTTGGTCTAGAGCCGGAAATCGGACTTGGCAAAAAACTTCTTTCTATGAATATGAAGCAAGGAGCGGAATATCTTTCAAAAAAATACGGAATAAAACTTTCCATTCTGGAAATCTGCCGCGGAATCAACGGGATTTTAAAAGATTCCTATGCGCATAAAATTGTTTTCAAAAACGGCGCGGAAAACTTCTTAAAAAATCTAAAGGAAAGCGGAACCAAAATTGCTATTTGCACCAACACAGACAGAGAACTTTTTTCGCCGGCATTAAAACGATTGGACGCAAACAAATATTTCGATGGAATTTTCACAACAAGCGAAATGAAAACTTCAAAATCACATCCGGAAATTTTTTATTCTGTTGCAGAATTTTTAAAATCCACACCGGAAGAAACCTGGGTTTTTGAAGATGCACTTTACGCAATAAGAACCGCAAAAAACGCAGGGTTTAAAACTTGCGGAATTTATGACGAATCATACACAAACGATACTGAAGAAATTAAAAAATTCAGCACAATTTACTGTAAAAATTATGAAGAAGCAGAAAACTTCTTTATAAAATAAAAAATCCTTCTTGAGGGCACCGCCTGAAGGAAAAATTGGAGTAAAAAATGAAAACTACAATTAAAACCGCTTTAACAATCGCAGGAAGCGATTCAAGCGGAGGCGCCGGAATTCAAGCAGATATTAAAACTATGACTTGCAATGGAATTTACGCCATGAGCGCAATCACAGCTTTAACCGCACAGAACACAACCGGCGTTACGAAAATCATGGAAGTCTCGCCAGACTTTTTAAAAGAGCAGATTAAAAATGTCGTGGAAGACATTTTTCCAGACGCCGTAAAAACAGGAATGGTATCATCTTCCGAACTGATTAAAACAATCGCAGAATCCATAAAGGAATTCAACCTCAAGAATATCGTTGTAGATCCTGTTATGGTTGCAACCAGCGGAGCAAAACTTATCAGCGACAATGCAATCGAAACTCTTAAAAATGAACTTTTACCGCTTGCAACAGTAATTACGCCAAACATTCCGGAAGCAGAAGTTCTTTGCAGCTCAAAAATCACTTCAGAAAAAGATATGGAAAACGCCGCAAAATCAATCAACGAAAAATTCGGTTGCGCAGTTCTTTTAAAAGGCGGCCACAATTTGAACGACGCAAACGACTTTCTTTTTGACGGAAAAATCGGAACATGGTTCTACGGAAAACGCATAAATAATCCTAATACGCACGGAACAGGATGCACGCTGTCCAGCGCAATCGCCTCAAACCTTGCAAAAGGATATCCGCTGAAAAAATCCGTAAAAAACGCAAAAGATTATTTAAGCAACGCGCTGAATGCAATGCTTGATTTGGGAAAAGGTTCCGGTCCGTTAGCTCACAATTGGAACGTAAAAAACATTTATTAGGGCGAAATGTCGAAGTTTTAGAAAGTTCATAAAAAAATTGTTTGTACTTCCGCGAAAAGCCGATTTTCTCCACCGTTGTGTACGTTGCAACGAAATTTTTGGCGGTTAATTTGCAACATCAGCGTAAAGGCGTGTACAAAATCCGTTTTTCACAAACTCTGACATCATCGTTTGTACATTCCAACAATTTTAATGTTTTGAAAAAACTCGACTTCTAACCTATTAACATCAATATAAATTAAGGAAAATTTTATGGAAAACAAAACAAATACATTTTCGCACGCGCTTATTTGGTTCGGCGCCGCAGTTTCAATCGCAGAAATATTAACCGGAACATATTTCGCTCCCTTAGGCTTCAAAAAAGGAATCGCCGCAATTTTAATCGGACACTTAATCGGTTGCGCCCTTTTATTTTTTTCCGGCTATATCGGAGCCCTTTCGCAAAAGTCAGCCATGGAATCAACCGCCGCAAGTTTCGGCTTGTTTGGCTCAAAATTTTTCGCACTTTTAAACGTAATCCAGCTGACCGGCTGGACAGGAATAATGATTTACGACGGCACACTTTCACTGAACGAAATTTTTTCCGCAGGAAAATGGGTTTGGCCGCTTATAATCGGACTTCTTATAATATTATGGATTTCAATCGGAATTACGAACCTTGGAAAATTCAACACAATAGCAATGGCCGCACTTTTTATTCTTACAATTTTTATGAGCAAAGTAATATTTTCATCAGGAAATATCTCATTGCAAAACAATCAGAATGTTCTAAGTTTTGGCAGCGCAGTTGAACTGGCAGTCGCAATGCCGCTTTCATGGCTTCCGCTTATAAGCGACTACACAAAATACGCAAAAAAGCCGTTCAAAGCAACATTAACCTCATCCGTTACTTACGGAATTGTTTCCTGCTGGATGTACATAATCGGAATGGGAGCCGCCATTCTCACAGGCGAAACAGACATTGCAAAAATAATGTTAAAATCCGGCTTTGGAATCGCCGCACTTGTAATTCTTATTCTTTCCACCGTAACAACAACATTTTTAGATGCTTACAGTGCAGGAATCTCATGCAAAACAATCTGGCAGAAACTTTCAGAAAAATGGATTGCCATTGCCGTAACAATAATCGGAACAATAGCGGCAATAATATTTCCGATGGACAACATAACAGATTTCCTTTACTTTATCGGTTCAGTTTTTGCCCCGATGATAGCAATACAACTTGCAGATTTCTTTGTGCTAAAGACAGATTCTTCCGAAAAAAAAATCAACATTTCAAAAATCATCATCTGGGCAATCGGTTTTGTACTTTACAGAATCCTGATGAAAACAGATTTCATTTTAGGAAACACACTCCCTGATATGATAATCACATTTCTACTGACAATAATCGTAAGTATACTCGCAAAAAAATCTGATAAATAATATTTCTGAGCTCATTTGCCTCCACCCGCTTATATTTTTATCCGGGTGGATTTCCTCTTCATAAACTAAAAAGAGACAATTATTCCAAAAAGCGCGAAAACTTCTCATCCTCTCATATTTGAATCAAATGCAAAACATTACAAATCAAACAGATTCCTTTAGTTCCGCAAGTTCTTTTTTCAGAGCAACAGTTTTTCCAGTCTGAGCCGCAAGTCTTTGCGCAAGCATCTTGCTCAAAAAAATTCCATAATGAGGATTTTTTCGTATCATCATCAAAAAATCCGACTTAGGAATCTTTATAAGCCTGCACTTTCCCACTGCAAGAATAGTCGCAGTTCTTCTGTCGTTCAGCAAAAAAGCCATCTCGCCAATAAACAAATCATTAGGAGTAAGAACAGTAGCAAGTTTATTATTAGAATAAACTGCAAATCTGCCGGAAACAATAAAGTACAAATCATTGCTCATTTCACCTTCGCGGCAAACAATCTCCTTGTTCTTAAAGCTAACAGTTTCAAAACTCCGCATTTTTCCAGGAACCGCACTAGAAGTATGCTGCAAATTAGAAATTACAAACTTAACCTCGTTTCCCTTTTCATTATACGAAAGCGACTGAACAAGCGTTCTGCTCAAAGAAATTCCGCGACCATGAAGCATACCTTCATCCGATTTTTTTTCAAGCATTTTTCTCCAATCAAAGCCATGACCGTCATCTTTTATTGAAAAAGTTGAAACATCCTCTCCTATCAAATACGAAATACGAATTTTTCTATCCGCAAACCTGGAATCTTTAGCCCGCTCCTGAATAAGCTTAATCATATCCCCGCCTTGCATAAGAAAATCAGTTTTCATATTATAATCAATCTCAAGATTTCCATGTTCAAGCGCATTAGTTAAAAGTTCGCTAAAAGTCATCTGCAAATCAAACCGCTCATCATCAGAAATCCGGTTGGTATTATAAAGATAACTTACCAAAAAATTAGTATAAAAATGCGAATCCATCGGATCATTTCCAAAAACAAAAGAACCGGACTCTTCACCACCGATAACATTTCTCATTCCTCGGTTAAGCAAAAACTGCTGATTCTGATACAAAATCCGCAAAATCCGTGTAAAATGCTCCCGGAATTCACACACAGTCTGAATCGCAAGCATATTCAAATCCTTACGATTTTCAAGCTCCTTGACATCCTTATGAGATTTGCAAACAGCAATAATACCACCATAATGAAGCCACTCATCATCATTTATAGTTTGTAATATTTTTTCACAATCAATAACATCCGAAGAAAAATCCAAAATTTTTATCTCAGGAAGCTCATAATCAACATATCGTATAATATCATCCGTCGAAACGTAATTTTCAGAAGTAAAAAACATCGGAAACAATGCACAAGAATTTTTTACGGTATCAACAATCTCCTCATTATCCGAGGCAATTAAAATTTTTTTCATAAGAAAAATATAACATTTATTCAAAATTTATTTAACAGAATTCAAAAAAGGGCGCAAAAAGAAAAACCA
>CAYSDV010000002.1:0-372698 GCA_964429905.1 uncultured Treponema sp.
TTGCAATGCAGGCTGAAATCTTATCCTAGAGTCAAAACTCGAATTTAGGGCTATTAAAAATGTTACAATTTGTAACATTTTTACCGATTTATGTATTATAATATTAACTAATGAAGGAATTGCAGTATGAATTTTAATTTACAGAAATTTTCAGTTGATGTGAAAAATTATCGAAAAGCTAAAAATATTACTCAATCTGATTTTGCTCATAAATTGGAATTGGATAATCATACATTAGTTTCGCTTTTTGAGCAGGGAAAAAGAGCTCCTTCAAAAGATGTTCTTGCTAATTTTTGTCGCATTACAAATCATCGTTCGGAAGAGTACTGGGAACCAAATGATAATAAGCCTGCTGCATTTTTGATGGGGTCAATTTCTGATTCTGATAAACCTTATCTTGAAAAAGCTTTGGAAAAAATTGGAATGCGAGAATATTTATTTGCACTTTATGACAGGGTAAAAAAATGAGTTCGATTGAAAATATTGATAACATTATTAAAAATCTGTCTCAGTCAGAATATAAGTTTGGAGAAAATTTACTAACAGAATCTGAAATACATCAAATAAAACAACAGTCAAGAAATGACAGAGGAATATATGGTGTAAATACTCCAATTGGGAAAGAAATTTTTAAATTTATTTCACAGAATGATGATATTGTTATTCAACTTCAAGATTTTAATGATTCAGAACTTGATGCAATGATTATTAAATATTCACAGGCTTCCTCTCGTAAATATATCATTATTAACAGTAAAAAACCTTTGATTAATCAGATTTTCGCAGCGGCTCACGAATTTTATCATTATAAATACAGTTTTACAGGTAATACAAAAGATTCGATTGTCTGTTCTTTTAACAAAGATGACAAAGAAGAGATTAAAGCAAATCGTTTTGCAGCTGAATTTTTATTACCAGAAGATGCATTAAGAGCGGAACGAGAATCTTTTGAAAAATATCAGGATAAATTTGCTAAGCAGCCATTAGCAAGACAGATTGTATTTTGTTTTACTCTGACAATTAAATATTCTTTGCCAATAAAAGCTGTTTTGTACAGATTAAAGGAAGAAGGAATTTCAAATACCGATTATTTAATTGAACATTATGCAGACGTAAAAAAATTATTTAAAGAAGTTACAGATGATTACCCTTTTGTAAAAGAATTATATTCAACGAATAATAAATATATTGATGAGCAGCTTTATAATTTAGTTCCGTTTTTATACAATAAAGGTAGACTTGAAGATTCAACAGTTGATTCAATTATAAAAGAATTTAATTTATCAGAATCACAAATAAAAGGTGGTTTTAAAAAAGATGAATAAATATGTTGAAATTCAGAAAGATAAACCTATTATCATCGATACATGTATTTTCATGGTTGGAATTGATAAACGGTCAACAGATTCAAATTATTCTCTCAGTAATATGAGAATAAATTGGCTGGATGATGTTCTTTCTTATTTTGATAGTATTTTATTACATCAAGTTGTTTATGATGAATTATATTCAGATACACGAACTGTTATTGATGAGCATATAGATAACAATATAACTATTGTAGATGATAAAGATTTACTTGATTCAGATCCGGAATATACAAGAATTTTTAACGAAATACATGATCATCCATTAATGTATGCTCCTTTTTCAAAAACGAAAAATCAAGGAGAAGTTCATTCTCTTGCTTATGCTTGTTATAAAAAAATTCCATATTTTTCTTCAAAAGATTCAGATGCTTGTGATGTTTGTAATGAAATTGAAGATTTGGAAAATATAACGATTCTTGGTTTTGAATTTTTGCTAGGAATTGCTTATAAATCAGCTTCTGATAAAAACAAGAAGAAGGCATTAAAATCATTGTACAAAGAATTTTGTGGTCCAAGAATCAGGCAAAAAGTTATTCCTGATACGCTAGGGGAATTTATGGGAGAATCCAATTAATGAACAATGATTGAATTCAAGAAAGTAAAACTTGGCGATATCTGTAAAATAAAAAAAAGACAGACAGGAATTGCAAGTTCAGAACTGGTAGAATATTCGTTAATCGTAACTGCTGTTGAGCAAAAAATTTGTTCATTATCAATTTGACTGTGGCTCTGTTTGGAGTTTTAGAACTAGTTGTTTGTGAAGAGCGATGAGCTACTTGAATAGCGGATAGAGATAAAGAAAAGAGGTTTTTCAATGACACAACACTTTCAGGCAGATGTAACTCATGAACTTTTAAAAGGAATATATAAAAAGAATTTTATTAGCATTGAATATATAAATTTTAAAGGGGAGCTTAAAAAGTATTGGATTGGTATTAATGATATAGATGTACAAAATCGGAAACTGTCTGTTTTTGGATTTAATGTAAACTCTAAACAATGTGCTGATTTTGACTATCCAATTTCACTTGATTCTATAAAAAATGCACAGAGCATTGATGAAACTTATTATGAAACTGAAAAGTCTGAAAATTTAAGAAGTGAAATAAAAAATAATCCAGATAAATTTGTTTCTATTTTTAATGGAAAAACTGAAAATTTAAAAATTCTTGATTATCTTGAAGAATGTGTTCAGTTGAATAATACACCTTATATTCCGGATGAAAAGTTAAGTCTTTTGGAAACGATTGATGATTCAAAACTAAAAAATGATTCTGTACAACTTACAGTTGAGCAATTTAATGAAGTTATAGAAAAAATTGATAAAAAGTTCCTGAATAAAAATGAAAATTCAAAAACAAAAACTCTTTACTTGTGTCTTAATGTTTTAACCATTCATGATTCTAAGAAAGGCAACTACGTTTTAGCTTATAAAAAATTAAGTCTTGATATAAAAAATAAATCTTTACTTGCTGATAAAGAAATTACATTTTGTAAAACTTTTGGAAAATTAAAAAAGGAACCTGGTAAGGAAGAAGAAGTTGAAAAGACTGATATTAATGAATATCTGGATAATGGTGATTTGTATCTTCTTGAAAATTTTGAACAGAATCAGGAAGAAATAAAAAATCTTATTACAAAACGACTTTCATATAATCGTGTTGTTGATGATAATCCTTATATTTTTCCAATGCAAAGAAAGTTAGTGTTTAACCTTCAAAAAGAAATTTCAGCAATTTTAAAAATGCAGGAAGAAAATTGTTATTCGGCACCGGTACAGGCATTTTTAGGAAAATTGACAACTCTGCCTTCTGAAAAAGAAGAAACACCAATTGTTCTTTTGGATAATAATGTAAATCTTGATCAGTTGGTTGCAATTCAAAATGCGATGAGAAATCCAGTTTCATATATTCAGGGACCACCGGGAACAGGAAAAACTAGTACTATCGTAAACATAATATTGACAGCTTTTTTTAATAATCAAACTGTACTTTTTACTTCGTACAATAATAAACCGATTACAGGTGTTATTGAAAAACTTTCTAAGATTACATACAAAAACAGAGAACCTCTTTTTCCATTTTTATTTATTGGAAGCAATTTAAGAATTCCTGAAAATCTTGCAAATGTACGTAAGCTTTTGGAAATAGCAAATAAAGAAAAAGTTTTAGCAGATAAACTGGAAACTAAAAAAGATCAAGAAATTGAAAAAACAAAAGAAATTTCTGCTCTTCTTGAAAAGTATAGAAAACAACAGGAATTAGAAAATACAATTGATGTTCTTGAGCCTTTTATGGATTACACAAAAGATTCCTTTGAATTTAACCTTATTTTTACAGGAACAGAACCTGCTAAATTGAAACAAAAATTAGCTTCAATGGAAAAAATTGACTGTAAAAAGACAATTGAACTTATTAATGAAAATAAGACTAACTTTTTTATGGTTATGTATTTTAAGTCAGTTCAGCATTTACAATTATTAAATACAGATGAATATAAAGATTTTAAGGAAATAATATATTTAGAAGATGCTGAAAAACAGAAGAAAGCTTTTAATCACTATCTGACTGAAGATGAGAATATTGTAAAGCTTCAGAAGGTATTTCCAGTAATTCTTTCTACGTGTATTTCTTCAAGAAAAATTGCTTCTCCAACACAATTTTTTGATCTTACGATAATGGATGAAGCCGGTCAATGTGATACTGCGACATCTTTAATTCCAATTTTGCGTGGAAAAAAATTATTGCTTGTAGGAGATCCTCAGCAATTAAATCCTGTAGTTGTTTTAGATAAAGAAGTTGATGAAAAATTAAAAGAACAGTATCAAGTTCCTGATTCTTATGATTTTTTGAATAATTCAATTTATAAAACTTATATTTCAAATGATCATGTAAGTTCAGAAACTCTTTTAAGTCACCATTACAGATGTGCTCCTAAGATTATTAATTTCAATAATCAAAAGTATTACAACAATAAATTGCATATAGATACAAAAAATAATACAGAGGACTGTTTGAAGTTTTCTTCAATTCCAAATGATGAAAGTACAGAACGAAATCAGGCTCCAAGAGAAATTGATTATATTTGCAATTACATAAAGCAGAATCCATATAAAAGCATAGGAATTATTACACCTTTTAAAAATCAAAAGAATGCAATTACTTCCAGATTAAAACAAGAAGGTGTTGATGAATCTAAAGTAAGTTGTGGAACTGTTCATTCTTTTCAGGGTGATGAAAAAGATGTAATTTTATTTTCGCTTGCAGTAACAAATAAAACTTCAGATGGAACTTACAATTGGTTGAAGTCTAATAGAGAATTAATAAATGTTGCTACTTCACGCGCAAAAGATAAATTGGTTTTAATTGGTAGCGAAAAAGATTTAAAACGCCTACATAAAGATAATTCTGAAAATGATGACTTATTTGAACTTTTCAATTATGTAAAAGAAAATGGAGAATATGCATATATAACACGTCTTGATCCTCAAACAGTTGCTTGTGGTATGCGTCCATATACAACAGAAACAGAACAAGCTTTTATGAATACATTGACGCAGGCAATTTCAACAATAGATTTAAATAAAAAAACATATGCTGGTCATAAGGTTCCTCTGTCTTCGATTTTTAATAATGATACAGTTCCACCTGAATTAAAGGAATATTTCTTGATGTCGAAATTTGATTTTGTTGTTTTTGATGGTTCAAAAAAATATTCACCTGAAAAACCTTTGTTTGCTTTTGAAATTGATGGAATAGAACACGAAAATCTGGATAGTGTAAAAGCTCGAGACAGAAAAAAGGAAGAACTTTGCAGACAGCATAATTTTAAATTAGTCAGAATTCCGAACAATTATGCACGACGATATGTTTATATAAAAAAGATATTGGAGCAGTTTTTTAATGGAAAACATTAGTTTTTCATCTGACAGTTTAGTTGAGGCATCCGTTTTGTATCAGATGAAAGTTGAAATTACTGATAAAATCTATAGAGACTGGAAGTTTATAAAACCTTTTCTTTTTTATTTGAAATAATTTTTAATGAATGGTTTGTTATGCGTAAATATTAACAAAGGTGTTAAATCCGGATTTTTTATTATTTTAGAATATATGCGGAAATCTGCGTGATTTGCGGAAAAACCGGTGTTTGAGCCCGCAGAGGTGATAGGGCGCAACGAGTGCGTGCTAAATTTAGAAATTGCATAATACGCATAAAAAATAAAAGAATCGCTTGATTTTATATAGTTTTTAGGCGATTTAATTGACTTTGGGTGAAAATACGCCTAGAATAATATTGATTTTAGGCGAAAGTAAAGGAATTAGGCGTATTTTGAGGTGCTATAAATGAGAGCATTTGATTATTCAAAAAACATTCATTGTACAATCGATAATGAAATTTTAAGTTATATAGCAAAGATTCATGAATACAAAGGTAAGCAGGAACTGTATGTCCGCCAGAAAAAAGATAAGCTTGAAAAACTTGTTGAAATAGCAAAGGTTCAAAGTACGGAAAGTTCAAACAAAATTGAAGGTATTGTTTCAACAAATACCAGAATTAAGCAGCTTGTTGCCGATAAAACAACTCCACGTAATCGCGATGAAAAAGAAATCATGGGATATCGGGATGTTTTGAATATTATTCACGAAAGTTTTGAATATATTCCAATTACTCCATCATACATTTTGCAGTTGCATAATTATTTGTATAAGTATTCAGATTCAAGTTTTGGCGGTAAATTTAAGAACTTTCAAAACTACATTGTTGCGAATCATCAAGATGGAAGTTCTGAAGTTTTATTTACTCCGCTTTCACCTATGGAAACTCCAATTGCAATGGAATGGCTTTGCGAAACCTTTAATAAAGCTATTGAAGAAGAAAAAATAGACCCTCTGCTTTTGATTCCGGCATTTATAAAGGATTTTTTGTGTATTCATCCGTTTAATGATGGAAATGGAAGAATGAGCCGTCTTCTTACAACATTATTGCTTTATAGAAGTGGATTTTTTGTTGGAAAATACATCAGTTTGGAAAAAAAAATTGAACGAACAAAAGATGTTTATTATCAGGTTTTGCAGGAAAGTTCAAAAAATTGGCATGAAGATTCAAATGATAATACGCCATTTACAAAATATCTTTTAGGAACAATTCTTGCGGCATATCGTGATTTTGAAGACCGCTTAAGCTTAATTGACGAAAAACTTCTGTCTTCTGAAATGGTAGAAAAAGCATGCAAAGGTCGGATTGGAAAATTTACAAAAAGTGACATTATGGAAGAATGCCCTTCAATTGGAAAATCATCTGTGGAAAATGCACTTAAAGCTTTAGTTGAACAGGGTAAGATTGAACGTCTTGGTTCTGGAAAGGCAACGTTCTATGTAAGAAAGACGATATAGTTTTTTTTCAGAATTTTTATCATTTTAGAATATCTGTGGAAATCCGTGGAATCTGCGGGAAACAAACCGGCGTTATTTACTGCAACAAAAAACTGTTTCTCATAATTGCAAGATTTTTTTCTATTTGTATGCACACCTTTTAATCATTTTGATGTTTAAAGGTATAACATCAAGATGTTTAAAGGTGTAACATTAAGATGTTTAAAGGTGTAACATCAAGATGTTTAAAGGTGTAACATCTTGATGTTTAAAGGTATAACATTAAGATGTTTAAAGGTGTTTCAGCGGGCGTTGCGGGCGGCGTTTGAGCCCGCAGAGGGGATAGGGCGCAACGTAGTGCGACCGTAAGGGGAGACTTCCCCTTTCTTATAATTTTAAATCTGAAAAATCTTTTGTACTTTTATATTGCTGTTTTTTTATTGTTTTTTTTGGGCTTTATTCTTATTTTTTTAGCGGGTGATTTTATGATTTTGAACACGGGTGCGCGGACGGATTTGGTTCAGTATTTTACGCCTTGGCTTGTAAGGCGTTTTAGGGAAGGTTTTGTTTATGTGCGAAATCCTCTTTTTCCGAATAAAGTTACCCGCTATGAAATTTCGCCTGAAAAAGTAGATGTTGTTTTGTTCTGTTCTAAAAATTATTCGCCGGTTTTGCCGTATATCAAAGAAATTTCTGATAAATACAGAACTTATTTTCATTATACAATAACTGCTTACGGAAAAGATTTGGAACCGGGTGTTCCTTCTGTTGATGAAAGCGCGGAAACTTTGATTTCTCTTTCTAAGATTGTCGGAAAGCAGAAAGTTGCATGGCGTTATGATCCTGTTTTGCTTACAAAAAAATATACAGTGGAAAGTCATGCCCGTACATTTGAACATTTGGCGAAAATTCTTGCTCCTCATATTGACCGCTGTATTTTTAGTTTTGTGGAAATGTATAAAAAATTGCAGTTCAATATGCCGGAACTTGTTCCTCTTTCGCATGATGATATTGAGCGTCTTTGCGCAATTTTAGGCGGAATTGCAAAGAAATATGGAATTTTTATTCAGACTTGCGGAACGGAATGTGATTTTTCTGATTACGGAATTCATAAGTCCGGCTGTACAACTTTGCAAATTTTAGGAAACGCGAACGGTTGCGAATTTAAAAAGTTGAAGCATGGCGGAATGCGCTCCGGTTGCGCTTGTATTGCAAGCCGTGATATCGGCGAGTATGAAACTTGCCTGAACGGATGTAAATACTGCTATGCAAATAAAAATCATCTTGAGGCGCGAAAAAGATTTTCGCTTCATAATCCTGAATCGCCTATTTTAATCGGAAATCTTTTGCCGGATGATGTTGTTTCTTGTGCGGAACAGAAATCTTTCTTGCTGAAAGAAAATCAGTCTGATTTGCAGGAGAATTTGCAGCTGCGTTTATTCTAAAGTCTTTTCTATTTTTATTGTCATATATGCAGATATTGCAGATGTGTCAGATATGGCGGAAGTTTTTTAACTTTTCTTTATTTTTTTTGGACTGGTGTTTTTTTCTGTGTTAAAATCGTTAAATATGAAAAAAATTATTTTTACTTTTTTTACATTGATTTATTTTGGTTTTGCTGTTTTTTCGCAGACAAAAGAAAGCATAAAAAACGGAGCGATTCTTCACGCATTCTGCTGGTCGTTCAAAACGATTGAAGAAAAACTTCCGGAAATTGCGGCCGCCGGTTTTACAGCTGTTCAGCCTTCTCCGATAAACACTTGTCTTGAAGGCGATTACGGCGGACTTGATCTTTTGGGTGCGGATTTAACAGGAAAATGGTATTACCATTATCAGCCGACCGACTGGAAAATCGGAAATTATCAGTTGGGAACCCGCGATGATTTTATAAGTATGTGCAAAAAGGCGGAAGAACTTGGAATCGGAATAATCGTAGATGTTCTTCCTAATCACACTACGCCCAGAAAATCTGAAATTGCGCAGGATTTTATTGATGCAGTCGGCGGAATGGACGAAATGTATCATGCGAATGCGGAGCGCGGAATAACAAATTACGGGGATCGTCTGCAATGTACAACTTATTCTATGGGCGGACTTCCTGACGTTAATACGGAAAACCCTAAGTTCCAGGCGTATTTTATGCAGTACATGAATGATGTTATTGATTGCGGGGCGGATGGATTCCGCTTTGATACGGCAAAACACATTGGACTTCCGGATGACCCGAAAGACCCTAAAGCTAAGGAAAACGATTTCTGGCCGATTTTTACAGGCAGAAAAGCGATAAACGGTGTTTCTCTTCACCGGGCGGATGAACTTTTTATTTATGGAGAAGTTCTTCAGGGCGGCGGTTCGCGCGAAGATGCTTACGGAGAATATGTTTCCGTTGTTGCAAGCAGTTACGGAGCGCTTATCCGTTCTGCCGCTAAAAACGCAAAATATCTTGCAAACGGATTGAAAAACTTCCGTAACGATGCCGGTCCGGAAAAACTTGTAACTTGGGTTGAATCGCACGACACTTATGCAAATCACGGGGAATCAGCGGCGCTTACAAATTTTCAGATCCGTTCCGGCTGGGCGGTGATTTGCGCAAGAAAAAACGGAACTCCGCTCTTTTTCTCTCGTCCTAAAGGACCGGAAGGAGTTCAGTTTCCTGGCGAAAGCAAAATCGGTGATGCCGGAAATGATGAATTTAAAAATCCGGAAGTATCTGCTGTAAATTACTTTAGACAGGAAATGACTGGCGAAGATGAAGAACTTTTGAACGGAAAAGACAGTTCTGTAATAATCATAAAGCGCGGAAATCGCGGTGCAGTCATTGTAAATGCCGGAACAAAGTCTTCAAAAGTAAGTTTTCCTATAAATCTTTCAGATGGAACTTATAAAGACAAGGCGAACGGAATCAACTTCACTGTAGAAAACGGAGTTCTTTCCGGAAAGCTTCCAAAACAGAAAATCGCCGTTATATATTAATTCCTTAAACCTGCGGAATCTTTTTGCCATTGTAGTTCTGCCAACACTTTTATAAATTTGTCTTTTATAATTTTTGTTAAAGTTCTACAATGGAAAAGGAAAGCCGTATAAGGCTAAATATTTTTTTAGAGGAAAACAATGGTAATTTTAACTCTTAACTGCGGATCTTCTTCTGCAAAATATCAAGTTTATGACTGGGATAATAAAGAAGTTATGGCTAACGGCGTTGTTGAACGCATTGGCGACACAGGTTCTTGCATTACGCACAAAGCGCACGGAAAGAAAATTGAATTTGAAAGCCCTTGTCCTACACATAAAGAAGCAATCGAACTTATTCTGAAAGAAATCACAGATAAAGACGTTGGTGTTATTTCGGATATGAGTGTTATCGGTGCAGTTGGACACCGGGTTTTGCACGGCGGCGAAAAATTTACAAAATCTGTTTTGATTACTCCGGAAGTTTTAGACGGATTCCGCGAAGTTATAGATTTGGGACCACTTCATATGCCTGCGAATATTATGGGAATTGAAGCGGCTCAGAAAGTTCTTCCGAACGTTCCTCATGCGGCGGTTATGGATACCGCTTGGCATCAGACAATGCCTGAAAGTTCATTTATGTACGCAATTCCGCGCGAATGGTACACAAAATATGCCGCAAGAAAATACGGATTTCACGGAACATCTTTCTTGTATACAGCAAAGCGCGCTGCGGCACTTTTGAATAAATCGCCTAAAGACACAAACCTTATTATTTGCCACATAGGAAACGGTGCTTCCTGCTGTGCTGTTAAAAACGGAGTCTGCTACGACACAACAATGGGACTTACTCCGCTTGCAGGCCTTGTAATGGGAACCCGCTCCGGAGATTTGGATCCTGCTCTTCCATTTTATATTATGCGAAAAACTGGAATGAGCGTAGACGAAATGGACACCGCGCTTAACAAAAAATCTGGTCTTTTGGGAATTACCGGAAAATACACAGACCGCCGCGATGTAGAAAAAGGCTCTGAATCTGGAGATGAACTTTGCGCTCTCGGTCAGAAAATGGAAGGTTACCGCATTAAAAAAACTATCGGTGCCTACGCTGCCGCTTTGGGAAAAGTTGATGCGATTGTATTTACTGCCGGTGTAGGAGAACATTCACCAAAAATCCGTGAACTTGCAACAGAAAACCTTGAAATTATGGGAATCAAAATGGATTTGAAAAAGAATGCGCTTTCCAACACTTCAAATGCAGAAACTTTAATCAGCGCAGATGATTCAAACGTTAAAATTTTTGTAATTCCAACAGACGAAGAACTTGTTATGACAGAAGACGCTTACGCATTGATGAAAGGAACTTACGATGTTCACACAAATTTTGAATATTCGTTCCAGTCAAAAGATTACGTAAACAAAGCACGTCAGGCTGCATTGACAAAAGAATTGGAAAAATTGCCGGAATTAAAGTCAATTTTAGCAAAATAAAATAGAGGTTTTCATGAAAACTGCGGTAGTATTTTTGGCGGATGGCTTTGAAGAAGTAGAAGCGCTTACTCCTGTTGATTATCTGCGAAGAACTCATCAGGTTGAAGTTTTTACGGTTGCCGTTCCTTCCGAAACAATGAGCGACCCGTATATTGTTGTGGGCTCGCACAAAATTCCTGTAATTGCAGATTTGAATTTCAGCGAATTCAAAGAAGAATTTTGGGAAAACCTTCCTGATTTGATTTTTTGCCCAGGCGGAATGACCGGTTCTGAAAATCTTGCTGCCAGCAAAGATGTTACAGAATATATTAAAAAGTGCAATTCCGCTGGAAAATATATTTCTGCAATCTGCGCGGCTCCGGCAGTTGTTCTTGCAAAAACTGGCGTTTTAAAAGGCAAAAAATGGACTTGCTACCCGGAAATGGAAAAAGACGCAGGAAAGTATTGCGGCAAAGAAGCGGATTTTAGCCAGGTGCTTGCAGGCAGCGAACACCGCACGGAAAGTCCGTTCCAAACAGACGGAAATGTAATTACGTCGCGCGGGGCTGGAACAGCCGAACAGTTTGCAATGGAACTTGTACGTCTTTTAGCTGGAGAAGAAACGGCAAAGAAAATCCACGACGGAACAATTCAAAGATAAAACAAAAATCAAAATGCAAAGACAGTTTTACACAGCAAAACTGTCTTTGCTCTGCTTTTCCTGATTCATTTCTGTTACGTACATAATGAAATAATCTTCAAGAGTTTTTTTAGGACCTTCAAGTTTCATTCTTTCGCGGGCTCGCGCATTGTCGCGACGTACAGTATAAAGCGAATAAAAGTCGCGGTAGTCCAAACCGGCATCCGCTTTTACGTGTTCCCCAAGAAAAGAAGAAACATCATCGCGGTTAATGGAAGAAATTCCGCGTTCCCGCAAAATATTTTTAAGAGTAGCAATCTGTTCAGTAGAAATTCCGAACAAAAATTCTTCCATTGCTTGCGTAACTTCCCGAATTTGCAGTTTGCTCTTTATAAAAGAAATCCACTGCTCATCCATCTGCATGCTCATCATTATAAGTTCGCTGGTTCCCATCATTGTGCCGAACGCAGGCGCAAGTCTTCTTCTTGCGTTCCAAACCTGCTGCAAAACCGGCGCAACGGATTCAACTGTCTGGTCATTTCTGTGTTCCCACAAAAGTAAGAGCGAAAGTCCCCAACTTCTGCGGAATTCCAAAGGCAGCGAACCGTCATTTATCAAATCAATGTAAACATCTTCTACCAAAAGCGTGAACATCATGCTTATGGTTTCCGAATGAAAAGCCTGGCTCAAACTTTTCGGGGCACCAATCTGCTCGCTGATTTTTGCCATAGAAGAAAAAGTGTGGGTTTTTGCGACCATATAACCTTTTCCCAAAATCGCCTTGCTTGGCAGCTGAAGAGTAGTGTCGCCCTTTGTCTGGTGCTTTACAAGAGAGTCAATTAAAAACTGAGGAGTACGAATTCCGCCCGGCAAATCATGACGTTCCAAAAGAGAAGGAAAACGCGCGACCGCTTCTGCAAGTTTTGTTAAATCTTTCATCCGGCTTTCAATAACATCAAGACGTTCCGGAGCATATTCCTTTAAAAGCGGAATGAACTGATTGTAAAGTTCCTTTTCTTTTGGAGTAAGAATTACAATACCTTCATCCGCGGAGGTGTCTTTTGCAGAGTCATCATAAAAATTAGAAATAGAAATTTCTTCAAAATTGCCGTTTTCCAATAAGTCCGACATAGTTATACTATTATACACTAAAATTTTGATTTTTGATAAAAAATAAGAAAAAAAATAAGAAAATTTTTAGGGCGCAAAGGAAAAACGTAACGGGCTTTTCAGGGTTCCGCCTTCCGGCTCCATTACTCGCTCCGCTCGCAATGCGCTCCGCCTGTCTGCCGCCAGCTCCGCGCACCCTTACAATCCCGCGCAAGTATTAATCATCATAGTAAACTTATTGCAAATTTTTATGTTTTTCGAGGAAAGTGGAAAACGCTATGGCGCGGGGCAACAAGTAGTCCCGCGCAAGTATAAATCATCATAGTAAACTTATTGCAAATTTTTATGTTTTTCGAGGAAAGTGGAAAACGCTATAGCGCGGGGCAACAAGTAGTCCCGCGCAAGTATTAATCATCATAGTAAACTTATTGCAAATCGCCGGTTTGATTTCCCGCAGATTGCGCGGATTTCCGCAGATATTTTAAAAGAATAAAAATCCTGAAAAATGGGACGCAGACGGAAAAGGAGAGGGCCCAAGCAAGCGTAACATCGAAGATGTAAGCGGCTGGGAAGGCTCGTTTTCCGTCGTCGCTGGGACCCGGTTTTAAGGATTTTTCATAGCAAAGCGATTTCCATGCGGATTTCTGCTACTATTCAAAAGTTGACGCTAAATTATTTGCATTGTATTATTTGAACCGATGAAAGATTATGCGGTTTTAAGCAGTGATGGCAAATATTCAAGTTTCTCTTCAGGCGATTATTTTATTCGTTTCCGCACTTCAGATGCATTAAAAAAATATACTGAAATCAAAAAGTGGGACAACGGATATCTTGTTGTTACCGCGGATTACAAAAATCTTGGTTTAACAGAAGAATATATAGATATAACTTCAATTCTGAAAGAACTTAATCTTGACGAGAAAAAAATTCTTTCGCCAATAAAAGAGGTGAAAATTGAATATTGATCCAGAAAAAATAAAAATTGATGATAAAATAGCGAAACTTGCAGATAGAGCCGATGTAATCATAAATGGCTACGCTTTTTCAAAGTGTGATTTAGGAGTTTCTGTTGTTAATCTTAATTTTCCAGATTCTTCTGCAGTTTTTGATAACAACGGCGAGATGATAGAAACAAGCATGGATGACATTGAACTTGAAATTGCCCATGATTATTTGCAGAAAAGCAAGAAATATATGGAGTCGTAGTTTTGCCGAAATATTTTGAATTTAAAGTCTGCGGATATTATCTGTATTATACAGCTAAATGCATTGTCGAAGCGTTTCATATTCATGCAAGTGATTCAAAATTAACAGAAGAAGGCTCTGCAAAATTTTTTGTTCATGCGGATGGTTCAACTGTTGTTCAGAAAAAAGGAAGTCTTTCACAACAGGAAATTATAAAATTCAACAGTTTATAAAAGATAATTACAAAGAAATGTATAAAACATGGCGGATATTGAGCGATAATGGGTTTTACCAGAAATAGCTCTCTGGCATTTTTCGCCGGTTTATTTTCCCGCAGATTACGCGGATTTCCGCAGATATTTTAAAAGAATAAAAATCCTGAAAAATGGGACGCAGACGGAAAAAGAGAGGCCCCAAGCAAGCGTAACATCGAAGATGTAAGCGGCTGGGAAGGCTCATTTTCCGTCGTCGCTGGGACCCGTTTTTTAGGATTTTTCATTGCAAACCGATTTTTTTTCGCGCGGATTTGCAAAAAATCCGTGTGTGCGCTTTTTGTTTATTTTATCCGCCTTTTTTACCGATAATCAAAATATGAAAAAACGTTTTTTTATTACAGTATTAGCCTTCGCTTTGTACAGCGCATTTGCGCAGACGGAAAAAACTAAAAACGCCCTGCTCATAAAACCGCAGGATTTGCGCCTTATCCCGGAAAAAAGCAACCGCTTTGACCAACCGCAAGGTTATCATCTCTATGTAAAAAAACTTCCGGAACTAGAATCAATTATGCTTGTGGAAACAACAAAAGATCCCGCAGGAAAAAGCGACAGCTACGCTTATCGCGCGCTTGAATACAATAAAATAAACGGCGACGAAATCCGCTATCTGAACGGAAAAAAACTGGAATCAGAATATTCAAAATACAGCCTTGTGGATTCAACTCCGGAACCGGATGAACAGTTCGGACAAGCCTTTCATATTTATATTCCATACCAGATGGAATACGGCTATCCATGGGCGCGGAACGGAAAAGTAACAATAAACAAGGGAACTTTTATAAACATACGGACATTTGCAAAAAAATACGCAGATTACACAGGAGATTATTACGACAACGCCTATATGTTTGATTTGGGACAAAAAGTTTCCGTGCAGCGCGAAAAATTCCAAGAAAAAGAAGAGTTGCCGGTTCTTACAGATGACTATAATCCTGTTGCAAGTGCGAAATTCAGCGAGATTTCAGATTTTTTAACTTATTCAAAAGGTCCGGAAAGCATTGTTGACGACATAATGGCGGCATTGGAAAACATTTCGCCGGAAAGCAAAGCGGATGTTGTTTTTGCAATTGACGCAACCGGCAGCATGAAAGACGACATTGAACAGCTGCGAAAAAAATGGATTCCGCGCCTTGTGGAAAAATTAAAAGATTTTTCAGATATCAGGCTTGGACTTTTGCTTTACCGCGATTATGCAGATAATTTCCGCTATAAAAGTCTTCCTGTAAAGTTTTTCGATTTTACAAAAGATGTGAATATTTTCAATAAAAATTTGAACGGCTTTAAAATCAACGGAAAAGAAGGCGGCGATATTCCGGAAGCAGTTTACGAAGCGCTTTACGCTTCATTGGAATTCTATGAATGGCGGCAAGACGCGCAAAAGAAAATTATTTTGATAGGAGATGCGGAGCCACATCCCACTCCGCGCGGAACAAAAAAATATACAAAAGAACTTGTTTTGCAAACCGCAAAAGAAAAACAAATCCGAATAGAAGCAATAATCACTCCGGATGAAAAAGATAAGCGGGGAAGATAGAAATAATTCATAAATTAGTCCTTCAAACTGAATAAAAACTCCAAAAAAGGCAAAAAGCAAAAAAGAATTTGCTTTATTATAAATCCGCCCTTACAATCAAATTTGGTAAAGAAAAAAAATTATTTAAAATTGGGTTTATTAAAAAAGTTTGGAGGACATTTTCAATGAAAAAGTTTGGCTGTGCCTTGCTTTGTGCTGTGGCGGCCCTATTTGTCACGGGCTGTTCAAATTCTTTGGAGCGACATGCTGAAATTTCAGGTGAATTAGGGTCTGTTTCTGTAAACAACAATTCTGATAAAGCGGTTTTTACAGCTGACATTACAAAGTGTAACATAAGTGTTACAGGTTACGGAATTTCAGAGCCAATAACAAATTCTGCAACAGTTTCTGGTGGAAAAGGAAGTTTGTCTGTAGATAAAATTCCGGTCGGTAAAAACAGAATTGTTACAGTGCAGGCTTTTAATGAAAACGAAAAAATCAACGGCGTTGTAATGAGCGCCATTTGTGATGTGAGCGCGGACAAAACAACTTCTGTTTCTGTAAATTGGAGCACAACCGCTTTAGGAAATGTTTTCAGTTCATTGCTTTCTTCTAATTATGATATTTCTTCAATCGATTCTGATGAAATTAATAAAATTAAAAATGCAATTCCTAAGGATAAAGCGCCTTCTCTTGTAAATGCAAAAAAGATTGCGGATGACTATAAATCTGGCTCTTTGACTGCTTCTTCAAACTATGAACTTAAAGAGGCGGAAATAACTTTGAATACAACAAAACTTTCCGGCTACAAAGTTTATATTGGCGACCCGTTGTCTGCATGCCAAACAATTTCCGGCGACTCTTCTGAAAATACTGTAAAAATTGCGCCTGGAACTTGGCCTGTTTACGCTGTAAAGAGCGACGGCAAAGTTCAAAAAATGGCTTATGGAACTTTTTCTTCCGGAAATACATATAAAATTGATGTTACAAATATTCCTGCCGGAACCAATCTGGGCGTTGATTTGACTGGCAAAACTATTGTTTTTGTAAAATCAACAAATTCAGCACCGAAAATTTGGGCTTGGGAAGACGCTGGAGCTGCGCTTTCTGTAAAACTTGGTGAAGATTGGGAGCACCAGCCTGATATGTCTGCGGTAACAACAGAGTATATGAAAGAACCTTCCGGCTGGTATATGAAAGATTTTTCTAGTGTTGCAACAGGAAAAACAATTAATTTCAAACTGAATAAAAGCGATCCGGAAATTGCAGGTAAGGCCGGAACTTTCTGGTATGACGGAAATTCTTGTTCAACAACAAATCCAAGCCCGGCAGTTGGCTCTTCTACAGATGATGTTGTAACAATAACTATAAGCGGAACTGGTTCCGGCGGAGGAAATAACGGCGGTGGAAACGAAGGCGGCGGTTCTGGCAGCACAGATTCAATCCTTGTTCACGCAAAATATCCGTACATTTACATTTGGCAAAGCGGCGTTTCTAGTTTGGACAAAACAACACAGCCGATGGTAAGAGGAGAAAACGGTTGGTATTACTACAATATTCCTGCAACTTCTGCAAAAATGATTTTTAAGCAAGATACAAGCTGGACAGAAAAAACAGATGACCTTTCCAGAGATAAAGCCGGTGAATATTGGTATTATGAAGGAAAATGGTATGAGTCAGATCCTGAAGATGCCGTTAAACCGGAGTTAACTTCGTTTACTTCAAGTTCCAGCGGAACTGTTTGTGGAACTGTTACTTTAACTGCAAATGCAACAGATAATAAAAATTTGAAGAACGTAACATTTACTCTTGCTGACGGAACTGTTCTTGGTGTTGTAAATGTAGCTGGAACAAGCGGAATTGCTGAATATTCTTGGGACACAACAAAAGTTCAGAATAAAAAGTACACAGTAAAAGCGGTTGCATATGATGCGGCAAATAACGCTTCTGATGAAAAGACACTTTTGCTTACAACGCAAAACGAAAATCTTCCGCCGGTTGCTGTTATAACCGGAAGTTCACGAGCAAAAGTTGATTCTTCTAAAACTTATAATGCAAATTCTTCTTACGATCAGAACGGCGGAACAATTGCTTCTTATTCTTGGAGCGTTTCCGGCGGAGCGACTATTCTGGGCGGTTCAACATCTGAATCTGTTACAGTAAAAATGCCTTCCGACAAAACAGATGTTACAATCACTTTGCAGGTTACGGACAACGAAGGCGAAAAATCGGAATCGGTGAGCAAAAGTGTAAGCGTAGTGGAGGCTTCTTCTGAAAGCGTGGACTTCCGCGATGAAACAATTTACTTTTTGATGACAACACGATTCTACGACGGAGACAAAAACAATAACGCTTATTGCTGGGATGATGAAGAATGCTTTAAGTCTGTAACGCTTGGTGATCCGGGCTGGCGAGGTGATTTTAAAGGTCTTATAGAAAAACTTGATTATATTAAGGCTCTTGGATTCAGCGCAGTTTGGATTACTCCGGTTGTAGAAAATTCTTCCGGATTGGATTATCACGGTTATCATGCTTCTAACTTTGAAAAAGTTGACCCGCGTTATGCAGGTGTCGGAGAAGATCCGATGGATGCGTATCAAAAGCTTATAGATGCTTGTCACGCAAAAGGAATAAAAGTAATTCAGGATATTGTTTTGAATCATACTTCTAATTTTGGTGAAAATGGATTCTTTAGAATATTTGATACGGCAAATAAAACTCGTGGTTCAGACGGTTTAACTCCTGCAATAACAGTATTTGCAGACGGTTCTGAAAAAGGCGTTTTCGAAGATGCAGTATATGGACTTACAAGTTTGAAGAGAACTTTAGGCTCTTCAGATTATTGGACCTTAAAAGGTTCTGATCAATATAATATGCGTATTGCTGCAATGAAAGAAGATATTAACGATATTTTGCGCGCATATCATCATGAGAAGACTATTCAGTGGGAAGGGTATACTGTTCAGACAGGACAGATGGCTGGCGACTGTGTTGATATAAATACAGAAAATCATAAAGTTGCAGAATATATTAGAAACGCTTACATAAAATATATAAATATGGGTGTAGATGCATTCCGAATAGATACTGTAAAACATATTTCACGTCTTACTTTCAATAAAGAATTTCTTCCGTATTTTAAGCAGGCCGGTGAAGATAACGGAAAGGATTTCTTTATGTTCGGCGAAGGTTGTGTATTAAGAAATGAAGTATGGAATGACAATAAGCCACCGATTTCTGTTCCGTTCTATACTTGGAAAGGAAATGATGATTCTTATTCATGGAGTGAAACAGATCCTGAATTAAATGAAGCGACAGTTTTGAAGCATTATAACGATAACTTGGATGTTTCTGCGCAACCTACAAGTGATAATGCGTTCTTGAACGGAAATACATATCATGCTCCTGACAGAAGCAAATCCAGCGGTCTTGATATGATAGACTTTTATATGCACCATAAATTTGGTTCAGCAGGCAGTGCATTTGATGTTGCCTCTCAAGAAGACCGCTATTTTAATGATGCAACATACAATGTTACTTATGTCGATAGTCATGACTACGGTCCGAATGAAGGCGGTTATCTTTATACTAGATTCAGCGGCGGAACTCAAGCGTGGGCAAGCAATCTTAACTTGATGTTTTCATTCCGCGGAATTCCTTGCGTTTATTATGGAACAGAAATTGAATTCCAGAAAAGTAAGCAAATTGAACCATATACAAACGGAAATAAAGTTCCTTATGCGGAGTCCGGCCGCGCATACTTTGGCGACCATCTTGAAGGTAGCGTAACTGCAACTGATTACGGCGAATATTCTGCAAGCGGCGAAGTTGCAAATACATTGAATCACGAATTGGCGCAGCACATTATCCGATTGAACAAAATTCGTCGTGCAATTCCTGCTTTGCGAAAAGGTCAGTATTCAACTAAGAACTGTTCAGGTTCAATCGCATTCAAACGTCGCTACACAGACAACGATGTAGACAGTTTTGCGCTTGTTGCTATAAATGGCGGTGCTACATTCAGCGGACTTCCTGCAGGAAAATATGTTGAAGTAATTACAGGAAAATCTGTTTCTGTTGGCGAAGGCGGATCAATTACAACTGATTCAATCGGCGAAGGAAATATGCGCGTTTACGTAAACACAAGTCTTAACGGCTGTGAAGTAAGCGGAAAAATCGGAATAGATGGCGCATATTTGAAATAAGATATTGTAATAGTTCAGCGTGGCGAATGATGTTGCGCTGAACTTTTCGCACTTTGCAATTGCTTTGTTGAACTGGTTTCAGCATTTTAAAATCAAGCTGGTTTATGCAGAAGAAAAAATGTTTTTTATTTAAGATTTTTGTTTTCTATTTAACGTTGTGCGCTTTTTTTGCGGGCTGTTCCAATTCTTTGGAAGAGCGAAAAAGCGTGGATTCAAAATATGGAAGTCTTGTTTTTTCTTCTGCGGCAAGAAGTCTTGATGTTTCAGAAATTGCAAGTGCAAAAGTAACTGTAACCGGCGATGGAATTTCAAGCGAAATTTCTGCGGTTTGTAATTCTGTGGAAGACGGAAAAGGCTCTGTTTATATAGAAAGAATTCCTGTCGGAAAAAACAGAATTGTTACAGTTTTAGGATTGGATGCTTCCGGTTCTTGTATTGAAGATGCGGTTTTGCGCGCTGTTACAAATATAAATTCAGGGGAAAACTCGATAGAAACTGTTTCCAAAGAAACGTCTTTAAAAGGAAATGTTTATAATGCTCTTTTTGAAAGCGAAATAGAAATAAGCAAATTGACCGAAACGGAAACTTCCGCACTTGAAAATATAATTCCGAATTTGGAAGATTGCGGCGGTTCTCTTGCAAGATTGGATTTTGAAAGTATTGCTCAAGATTTTGTTTCCGGGCGCAAAAGCGGAAATCTTTTTGCCGGAAAAACAAAAGAAGATTATATTTTTCCGCTTGGTATTTATCTTGTTCGGGTTCGCATAGAAGAAACGGAAAACTCTTATGAGGAAAATCCTGAATTCAGAGCAATTGCGCTTTATTCGGATAATTCGGAAAAAGATATTACGGACTCTGCAACTTGGGTTTCGTCAGAGCAGACTGTTCTTTCTTTGGAAAAAGGCAAAATCACTTTGCTGCAAGAAGGTTCTGCTTATGTTTGTGCAGAATATTGCGAAGGCGGAATAGAGCGGATAAGCCCTAAAGCAAACTTTTTGGTAAAAAAGCAAAAGGCGGCAAGAAACAGAATATATCTTGATAATTCCGGAAGTGTGAATTATGCAAAACATGATGCGGTTGTTGCTGCCTGGGTTTGGGGCGAAAATTTAGAATCTTCTTGGATTGAATTTGAAAAAGTTGATTCAAAATATATGCGCATTGAACTTCCTGCCGGTGCGGAAAAAATGACAATTGCTCGCGGAAAATCTTTGGATTCTTCAAAACTTAATGAATGGAATGCAATTTTCGGAGATACCGCGGGAGTACCTTGGAACAGAACCGGTGCAGAGAATAATGACTTGATTTTAACAAATCTTGGCGGAAAAAATACATTCAAACCATCAAGTTGGAACGGGGCATTAGGAAACTGGGATTATGTTGATCACGGCGATATTGAAGAAGACAGAATCTATGCGGAAATAAAAATGCAACCTTCCGAAGATGATACAACTCTTTCTTCTGTCTGCGTGAACGGTTCTTCTCTTTCGCTTTCAAAACGGATGGTTTATACTGTTCCGTACGAAGTTTCTGATGTAAATATTTCTGCTGTTCCGAATTATTCCGGCGCAAATGTGGAAATTTCTCCTTCAGGTTCGCAAGTAATTTCAGAGCCGGGCGGTTCGGTTCAATTTAAAATCACCGTAACTGCAAAGGACGGGTTAAACACAGATTCATACACTGTAAAAATATATCGTTCTGCGTCGGAGCCGCTGAATTCCGAAGCGAACAAAAAGAAATGTTTTATTGAAAATACAGAAGAAAATACGATTACCTTTGTTTGTTCGCCGGATGTTTGGAAATCGGTAACTTCTTCCGATACGATTACGGTACGCGGTTCATTTACGCAGAATTACAACGGAACTTCCAAAAAGTGGACGGAAAACGAAGCGGAATTTACATTGACTTACGATAATCTTTACAAATGGCATTCGCTTACAGTTTCTTCTGAAAAAGTAAAACGGCCTGGATTCAGCGGACAGCCGGAATACAGATTTTATAAAAACGGAAAAATAATTTCTGTTCCAAGCGCCGTGAATAAAAGTTATATTTTTGGCGGTTCCGGCGATATTGAAATTGACCAGAATCTTGTGATTTTCTTTGCAACGGATACAGAAGAGCGCAGAGCGGAAGTTTTGCAGAACAGCAAACTTGCCGTGGATGTTGCAGAATCTTCTGAATTTAACTTGGAAACAGAAGCTGGAAAAATAGCGGTTTCCAACTTTAGAAAAGTTCCGGGAACGAAAAATCTTTACCGCTCTTACCATCCGTTCTATCCAACGCACGAATATAGTCCGCTTGAACAAAAACGTCTTGAATTTGTTCAGGAATTTGCGCTTGCCGCTGGAATAAAGAGCGATATAAATCTTTGTAACAACAGAAGTTATAATGAAGGAAACCGCTATACAGTTGTGGATTCCGTTGGAAGTACCAATGGAACGACTTATACGGTTGCAATTCCGGACTATTATAAAACGATAATTGATGTGAATAATGTTCTTTACGTTGGCGATAAAGATGCAGATTCTTCTGCGAACGGAATAATTCCTTCTGCAAAACATGTTTATTACAATTCAGATTCCCAAATTTTTGCGCAATGGATAAAGCAGACTTGCGATTTTATAAACGCTCACGAAGGACCGTTCCAAATTCATTGCGAAATTGGCGTTGATAGAACAGGTGTTTTCTGTGCGGTTTTTGCAGGACTTTGCGGTGCTGACTGGGAACAAATAAAAGCGGATTACAGCAGTTCCAATCAGATGAAGATTGGAGAATTCCGCGACTGGCGGGTTTTAAAATATTCGCTTGAAAATATGCTTGGCGTAAGTGATGTTGCACAAGTTTCTGATTTGGCGGCAGAATTAAAAAATCACTTTGTAAAAACAGGAATTGTTTTGGAAAGCGATATTACAAACGCTGTAAATAAGCTAAAATAAAAAAGTTGTTGATTCGGGGTGAATTTTGAAAATTCTTACTTGTATTCTATTTCTTTTTGTTACTTTTTTAGTTGTTTCTTGTGGTTCGGGAGAATCGTTTTTAGCGGAAAAAAATTCTGTTCCGGAAAAAGAAGAATTTTCTGCGGAAGATTATTTTTCTGTTCAGGCGGCTCCAAGAAATAACTCAATTTATGTAAGTTGGAATATTGATGAAGATTACATTTCTTTTGCAAGCATAAAAATTAAATATGAAGTTAAAAATTCAAAAGATGAAGAAAAAATAGCATTCGATAAAACTTATAATAGCAAATCAGCGGAATATTCACCTGAAAGCGGTTGCTTGATTCAAAGTTTGGAAAACGGAAAAGAATACAAAGTGAATTTCCATGCGACATTTGATGATGATACAGAAATTTCAAAATCATTTGAACTTGTTCCCGAAGATTTTAAAGTTGAATTTGATAATGCTACAGCCATAATTTACGATAAAAAAGTTCATTTAAGCTGGGCTCTAAAAGATTTTCCGGAAGATTATTCAACTTTGGCGGTTTATTGCAGCGGAAAAAAACTTGATTTGGAAGAAATAAAAACTGTAAATGCATACGAAGTCATAACAGATTCGTCTGTAGATAGCGTTGATGGAACTCCCCGCTATTCAAAATATTGCTCCTGCGTTGTAAAAGATTCCGCTTTTGCAAAATCTTCTGAATTTGATTTTTTTGCAGTCAATAAAAACGGAACGGAAAGTAACCGTTTTTCTATTATTGCTTCTTCCGCAAAGTTACCGGTTGTGGAACTTAATTTTGATTTGGAAAATACGGAAAACTTTGAAAACTTCAAAAATAAGAAAAAGGTGGATGCAACTTGCAGTGTAAAAAATTGTGAAAATAAATTGGTTTCTAAGGCGCTTACGGTAAAAGGTCGCGGAAATTCAAGCTGGACAAGCGCTCCGAAAAAGTCCTATACGATTAAATTTGAAAACGAGCAGGCTTTTTTAGGAATGAAAAGCGGAAAATCTTTTGCGCTTGTTGCAAATTATTTTGATAAAACTTTGCTTAGAAATTGCGTTGCTTACGAACTTGGCAGTAAGATTTTTACAAACTTGGAGTGGACGCCCGCGGCAATTCCTGTAAATCTTTTTATAAACGGCGTTTACCAAGGTGTTTACAACGCAACGGAAACTAATAAAATTGCAAAAAACCGTGTAAATGTTCCTAATCTTGAAAAGTGTAAAAGTGCTGAAGAATTTGAAAATTACGGCTATCTTCTGGAAGCAAATGCGCGCGCCGATGAAAGTTTTAATCTTGTTACGCAAAAAGGTTTGGTTTGGTCGCTAAAAGAGCCGGATTCCGAAGATTTAAAAAAAAGCGTTGCAGAAACCCTAAAAGAAAAAATCAAACAAAAGATAAAAACGGTTGAAGATGCGCTTTATTCGGAAAATTTTTCAAATCCGTCTTCCGCGGATTATTGGGAAAATTATCTGGATAAAAATTCTCTTATAGATTGGATTTTGGTAAGTGAACTTGCTAAAAATACGGATTCCAATATGTATTCAAGCTGTTATATGTATTACAAACCTGAACAAAACACAGAGAACAAAAAATCTGTTTCCGGCGGAAAATTTTATTTTGGGCCGCTTTGGGATTTTGACTTGGGATTTGGAAACATCAATGATGGCGGAAGTACTGCTGGTTTGAAAACAACTGAAGAATGGACTTTTAAGGGCATAGCGATTGACGGCAAAAATACAGTAAAAGCTGCAGAAACTGTACCAGCTGAAAATTCGCAAGTTGAAAACTGGATTTTGCGGCTTTTTGAAAGTGAAAGTTTTAGGAGCGCCGTTACTGAACGCTGGAATAGCAAAAAAAACGAAGTGCAAACGTTTTTTAGCGAAGAAAAAAACAGCAGATTTTCCGTTTTAAAGAGCAAAATTGTTGATGATAGTAATCTTAATTTTAGGCGCTGGAACGAATTGGGGCAGCATACTTTTAAAGCGCCTGAAGGTTATGGAGAAAGAACAAAATATGAGTATGAAATTGATTTTTTTACAGAGTGGGTAAGTGAAAGAATAGAAAAGTTGTCTTTTAATCAATAATTTTTCTGTGGAAATTGCAAATTTATCACATTTTAAAACAATTTTTTTGACATATCTGAAAAGTGGTCTTACACTTATATTTAGTATAAAAAGTGTTATCTTCATTAGTCTTTTCTTTTGTTTAGCAAATTTTTATGTAGATTTTGATTTAGGGGAAAAGGGTCAAAGTCTGCAAATTTAATAAAAGTGTTTTTTTCTTTAGGAGGAAAAAAATGAAAAAAGTATTTTTAATACCAATGGTATTAATTTTTGCGTTGGTATCTTTTGTGGCATGCTCTTCGGATTCTAGTGGGGGGGGGAGCGAACCAGACACTGAAATAGGAAATGAATCTGGAAATGAATCAGAAGATGCGCCAGAACTTGTTATTAAGCTGGATAAACAATCATACGAATATAATAATTCAAATCCAAAATTAAAACTTTTAGCTGATTCAACTGTTTTTGACTATTACAAAGATAAGCTTGTTATTGCTATAGATAATAACACAGCAGACGAAGAAGATATTCAGTTTAGTATAAATCCAAACGAAAGACGAAAGCGTTGGGATGTTGAACTTACAGGTGTGGAAGAATCAAAGACTTGCGAATACACGCTTTACTACGGAACTGACGAAGCTACAATTTTTACAGATGGAACTCAATTAACATTTAAGGTTACTGTAGGGGGTTCTGAAGAAGTTCTTCCTACTCCTGTAATTACAACACAGCCAAAGCCTGCTTCATATGACAAAGGTAAAACTGCAGAAGCGTTGTCTGTTGTTGCAACAATTAAATCTGGTTCTGTAAATTATCAATGGTATAGAAACGGTGCGAAAATTGATGGTGAAACAAGTGCTTCTTATACACCTACAGAAGATGGACAGTATTATGTAGTAGTTAGTAATAGTGCAAATGCAAACTACTTTGTAAAATCAGAAACTGTTTCTGTAACATTTATAAATCCTGCTCTTACGGCTCCTGCTATCAAGCTTGATTCTAAAGATGCAAAATACGCTGAAATTTCCAAGGCAACAGCGCTTTCTGCAGCTATATCTGGCGGAGACGGAACTTTGCATTATCAGTGGTATAAAAATGGTGAAACATTCGGAGAGGAAAAAACTTCTACGAATGCAAAGGAAACAGCAAAAGTAACTCCGGATACATTTGGAGAATATTATTTAGTTGCTTGGAATGAAAAGGGTGATGACAAATCTGCGCTTACAACTAGTAACACTATTACAATTTCTGAAGAAGATATAGTAATTAAAATTACAACTTCTTGGTCAGGAAATGTAAAAGTTGGTACAAAACTTACTGTTTCTGCAGCAACAGATGTTCCATGCGATATTTCTTACCAGTGGTATAGTACTGACAATAACTCTAGTGCAGATACTGCTATTGGCGAAACATCTGAAGAATATACACCAAATGCTGACGGAACATATTTCTGTAAAGTAACTGCAAAATCTAAAGCAACACAAAAAATAAAAACTACAAACTCTGAAAAATGTTATGTATCATCGGGCAGTTCTACACAAACAGGTAACGGCAACGTTGGATTTGATTTCAATTCCAATAACTAAAAATCTGACTGTTAGAACAAATTTGTTTTGATGGTTGTAAACAGTTTTCCGCCCGGAATGTTTTGGGCGGAAAATATTGTGAATGTTTTAAGAGAAAAAAATGAGATTAACAAAATTAACTAAAACAATCTTAAAGTTAACATCTGTTGCTGCTCTTTTTGGAATTTTTGCTTTTGCAAGTTGTACAAATGCTTTGGAAGATAAGACTGCTTCATTAAATAGTGTTTCCGGATATGGTTCGCTAAAACTTGTAAAAGAAAATAATGCCAAAGCGTTGGATATGGCTGATTTAACTAGCGCAACCGTAACTGTAAGCGGTTACGGAATGGACGATATTATAAAACCGGAAATTGGAATTTCTGGTGGAACAGGTTCTGCGCAAATTGACGGTATTCCTGTTGGTAAAAACCGTATTGTAACTGTAAAGTCTAATCTGGACGGAGCTCTTTTGCGCGCTTTGGTAAATATTGACGAAGGCGATGAAAATACTGTTTCTGTAACTTGGAATACAACAGCACTTGCAAATGTTTATTTTTCTTTGCTGAAAAATCAGAAAATTGATATATCTTCTTATGAAAGTACAGAAAAAACTGCAATTCAGGCAATGATTCCAGATGTTCATCCAAGCTTGGTAAATGCTTCTAAAATTGCTTCGGATTATGCTTCTGCAAAAACAGGAACTGCCAGCGATTACACACTTTCTTACGGAACAGTCGAAGTTAAAACTAATGGTGTAAAGGACTACACAATTCAAATTACAGATATTGCCTCTGAAAAAGTTGTGGTTTCTTCCGATTCTTATGACTCTTCATTAAAAGCGTATCCGGGAAGCTGGAAAGTATATGTTTTTGATGAAAACGGAACAAAAGTTGACACTAAAAATATCAATGTAGTTTCTGGAAAAACAAGTAAGGTAAATGTTTCCCTTGAATCTACTGGAGGTGTTCCTACTGATTCTATAACTTTATATGTTCCAAAAAACAATTCAAACGAATATACGCATGTTTGGGCTTGGAATCCTAGTCAGACAACTCAAAATTATACGAATGCAGGAGAATGGCCAGGCGATCCGATGACAGAATCCGGCGATTATTTGGTTTATACAATAAATGCTACATCAAGCATGGTCATTTTGAACAAAAATGGAAATGGACAAACAGGAAACCTTTCTATTTCGTCAGCTGGTTCATACAAATGGAATGGTTCTGGTTTTGACGAGTATGATCCAGGAAATGGCGAGAATGTTCTTAAAGTTTCTGTAACAAATCCGGAAGGCGGCGGAACTGGTGATGAAACAGGTGTAAAAGTTTATGTTTCTGCAGACAGCGCTCCTAGTATTTGGCTTTGGCAGTCTGATGGCTTGGAAACAACAAAACTTATGGGCTACACTTGGGATAATCAGCCGCAGATGGAAAAAGCAACGGATTTGAATGACAATTCAAAATGGTATGTGTTTACTCCAACTTTGGATTCTTATACAGCCGGCGGAAAATTTGTATTTATTTTGAATGGAAACAGCGGAAATATTAATTCTGGTAAATCTGCTACATTCTGGTACGATGCAAAAGGCGTTGTTGGTGATGCAAAAAAATTCTACGATTCTGACCCTACAACAAAACCGGAACCAAAAGTTCCTGATGTTACAATCAAACCGGCTTCTGGAAATGTAAAAACTACAGGACAAATCAGCATAACTTACACAGACGGAAACGATACTATTTCTTCTGCAAAAGTTACGATAAACGGAACGGAGTATTCTATGCCACCAGTTGCAGGAACGTTCTCAAAAACTCTTGCAGAATTGGGCATTACAGAAGATGGAAAGGAAATTAACGTTTCGGTAACCGTAACAAACGGGCAGGGTACAACACCAAAAACAGCAACGCTTACAAGCAAACTTGTAGATTCAAAAGACACATTCACTTGGGACAATGCAAACGTTTACTTTGTTCTTACAGACCGATTCTATAATGGCGACACAAAGAATGACCATTCTTATTACAGAAAGAACAATTTAAGCGGTGATGAAAATGTTGCTACATTCCACGGCGGAGACATTGCTGGTCTTACAAAAAAACTTGACTACTTTGATAAGCTTGGCGTAAATGCAATTTGGATTACCGCTCCTTATGAGCAGGCTCATGGCTGGGTTGGCGGAAAGGATGGAAAATTCCCTCATTATGCGTTCCATGGTTATTACACGCTTGACTGGACTTGCATGGATCAGAATATGGGAACGGTTGAAGAACTGCGCACATTTGTAAATGCGTGCCACTCAAAAGGAATCCGCGTTGTAATGGACGTTGTTATGAATCACGTTGGTTATAACAATACGCAGGATATGATTACTTATCATTATGGAAAAACTAGTCATACAAACGGTTGGCTTGAAAAAGTCGGCGGAAAATGGAATGCAAATGATACTGTAGTATGGGACAATAATTTGTGGGATTCAACTTGGTTTGGTCCGTGGATTCGTTCGTTCGGTTATGAAAGTGGCACTGAATATGGAGGAAACTGCGGTGGTTTGCCTGACGTAAAAACAGAATTGACAAACAGCGTTGGCATGGCTCCTGTTCTTGATACAAAATGGAAGCAGGAAAAAGACAGCGACAGTCAAACAGTTTCTGCCGGCGGAAACACTACTGGAAACAAAATAGGCGATTACAAAAATCCTTCCGTAGCAAATGCAGACTGGAACGGATATTCAGGCGATTACAGAACTGATAAAAATATTGCTCCGGCAGATTATCAGGTTGTTTGGCTTTCTGCCTGGGTTCGCGAACTTGGAATCGACGGTTTTAGATGTGATACTGCAAAACACGTTGAACCATACAGATGGGGACAGCTTAAAGTTGCCTGCGAAGCCGCTCTTGAAGCATGGAGAAACGACTCTTCAAAAAGTAAGAAATACAACGGTAAAGATACAGGCGCTGAAGATTGGGACGAAAGTTTCTGGATGACGGGCGAATGTTTCGGTTGGACAAGCACAAGCGGTCAAGGCGATTATTATACAACTGGAAAATTCGACAGCATGATAAACTTTAGTTTTAACGGCGCTGCCGGTAGCGGAACTTCTAGCAGTTATCCTAGCGAAAGCACTTGGTCTAGTTATCTAAGCATAAACAATAACGGCGATTCAGACGGAAACGGAAACCGCAACAATGTTTTAACTTATGTTTCCAGCCACGATACAAGACTTTGCCGTGCAAGCAATCAGAATGAAGTTGGAACTATGCTTCAGCTTACACCGGGCGGAGTTCAGATTTACTATGGTGATGAAACGAGCCGTCCTCTTGCTTATGAAGGTTGCGGAGATACAGACATGATGACCCGCGGAGATTTCAACTGGGACGCTGCAACAGGCGACTGTGCAACTCACTGGGGAAAAGTCGGAACATTCCGTAAATACAATCCTGCGGTTGGTGCGGGAACTGGTTCGGCTACTAAGCGAACTTACATAGGTTCTGCCGGCGAAAGCAAAGTTGCAATAGGAATCAGCGGACCTTCTGTTGATGTAAAAGATTTGTTTGCAGACGGAACGACAGTTTACAACTGGTACGACGGAAAATCTGCAAACGTTAGCCGCGGAAGTGTTTCGTTTGCGGGCGGAACAAAGAGCCAGCCGATTCTTGTTTCGGATAAAAATCCTGCGGATTACGGCGTAACGTTCTAAAAGTGGTAAACGGCATTGCGAGTTTTGTGATTTCGGCAGGCTCAATCTAAAGATTTCGACAGGCTCAATCAACACTCCGTGTTTCGCAATGACGATGCAATTTGCAAGATGATTTTATGAACAAATCTGCTGTATTTTCGTTTTTCGGAATGCAGCAGAAATTTTCTGAGCGGTCAATAAAAATGGGAAAGGAATTGACCGTTCAGGAAAAGACATTTTGAGTGGGAAACAAAGTGTCTTGTTCTTAAAAATAAGGAAGAAATATGAAAAGTTTTGCAAAAAAGTGTTTTTTTGCGGTTTCAGCATTTTTTGTGCTGTTCATCGTTGGATGTAATAATTTTATTGAAGATAAATCAGATTTTCATTCTGCGGAATATGGTTCAGTTTCTGTTTCGCTGTTAAAAGAAGAGCCAAGCCGCAGTGTTTTTGTAGATGAAATAAAGTCCGCACTAGTAACAGTTTGCGGATACGATGCAAGCGGCGAAAAGTTTGAGCGTTCTTCCGGGGTTGTGCGCGTTTCCGGCGGAAAAGGAAGCAACATAGAAGTAAATACAATTCCTGTTACAAAAAATGCTGTAATTACGGTTCAGGCTTATGGCGATTCAAGTGCAAACAACAAAATAAACGGAATACGGCTTTGCGCTGTTAAAGATATTGTTAGCGGCAGTAATTCAATAAATGTTACTTGGGGAACAACAAAAGCAGGAAACATTTATTCTGAACTTTTGAATTCCGGCGTAAACACGAATATTCTTTCTGCGGAGCAAGTTTCTTCTATTAGTATGCTTCTTTCCGATCTTTCTGATTATAATGTTTCTTTGATTGACTACAAAAAAATCGCAGAAAATTTTGGTTCATTCAGTTCTGTGGAAAATTATGTTTTGCAATGTGCAACGGTTTCTGTAAGTACAAAAGATATTTCCGGCTATACGTTGCAGATTGGTGATCCTAACAGTAAATCGCAATCTGTAAGTTCGGCAAGCGGAACTGTAACTTTTAGCGACGTTGCGCCTGGCACTTGGACTTTGTACGCACTTGATAAAAGCGGTGATGTAAAAGCAAGCAAATCTGTTACGGTAGAAAGTGGAAAAAATTATTCCGGAAGCGTAACAAAATCTTCTTCTTCAAATGTAACAGGAAAAATAATTGTTCACGTGCCTACAAGCACAAAATATGACCACGTGCATTATTGGGGTGGAGATGTTGGTTCAACAAAATGGCCTGGAAATTCAACTTCTGATTCTGACGGTGATGGCTTTTATGATGTTACGCTCAGCGGAACAAAAACTAAAATCATCTTTAATAATGGTAAAGGTGGAAGTGCAGGAAAAGGACAAACTTCTGACCTTTACATAACAGAGGGCGAGTGGAATTACATTGGCGGCGAAAGCGGAAAAGAAGATACTGATGGAACAAAAATTTCCAGCAATTTTGAAAAAGTTGAATCAAGTGGCAATGAAACTGTTACAATAAAATTCGATTCAGAGGAAGACCACGACAATTCAAGTTGTACAATTCACGTATACAATTCAAAATGGGCAGGAACTCATTATTTGTACGCATTTACAGGCGCTTCGGCAATAACAAATAAGTGGCCGGGAAATGCAATGATTGCCGAATCAACAAGCGGTTCATACAAAATTTCAGTTGATTTTGATTTGTCTACGGCATCTTTGATTTTTAACAACAATTCAAGTCAGTATCCGCTTAAGGATTCGGGTACAACTGTAAAATTTCCAAGCGGAGTAAAGGAAGCGTGGTTCAATCTTTCTGACTATTCTTGGACAACAGAAAATCCGTATGCGCCTACAAAACCTAAAGTAATTCTTCCGAACGGAACGCTTTATTTGGGCGGAAAGTTTACAATCACAGTTTTAAGCGATACGGATTTAACGAGCGCGACTGCTACGATTTCGGGCTCAACTACCGGAATCACAAAAACGCTTACAACCGGAGCAAATACGTTCAATGTAAATGATTTTGCAAGTGCGGCCGGTTCTATAACGATTTCTGTAAACGCAACAAACAGCGTTGGAACAACAACCGCAGAAAAAACACTTTCCGTAATCGAAAGACCTGCGAACACGATTGTTTCCGACCCGAACGAACTTAGAATTTATCAGGTTATGGTTGCAAGTTTCCAGGATGGAGATCCTTCAATCGGTTACACGCAGATGTGGGGACCAGACGGACACACTAAAGGCGGCGATTTGCAGGGAATTATAAATGCAGTTCCGTATATTAAGGAACTTGGTTGTAATGCTCTTTGGATGACTCCGATTTTTCCTTCAGATACATCCGATGTAAAACTCAATGCGACTGGTTATTTTGCTTGTGATTATTTTAGCATTGATCCTAATTTCGGAACGATGAACAAATTTGACGAACTTGTTGAACTTTGCCATGAAAACGGAATTTCTGTAATTCTTGATGGCGTGTTCGGACATAATGCAGCAAGTAAAGAGGGGTCAATAGGTTCTGTTCCGAATGTAAAAGGTGTAAAGAATCCAGGTGCAAAGCCTTCTGGAAACAATCCTGTTGATTACGCGAACAATTCCAATTCTCTTAAATATTATTCCGATGTAGCACGCTATTGGATTACGGAACACAATATTGACGGATGGCGTCTTGACCAATGCTACCAGGTTGCTTTTGGAGAAAACGCATTAGGAACTACAGCGGATAACTGCAACACTGGTGGACACAATTATTGGTACGATATCCGTAAGGTTGTGGAAGAAGCTGCTGCTTCAAACGGAACAAAAGGTGTTGATTGGGGAACGCTTGGCTATATGGTCGGCGAACATTGGCGTGGAGATGCTTCTGTAATTCAGAACGGAACTGTGAAAGCGGGAAATTCTAAAGGTTACGGACTTAATTCATGCTTTGACTTCCCTGCGTATTATGAGGTTGTTCGTGGATTTGCGCAGGAATGGGACGGAAAAACATCTGGAAACATCACAACCGGATTAAGCTATTTGTATAAAACATATTCACAAAAAGGATATTCCTGCAAGGAAGACGACGGAACTTATGAAACTTATTACCCGAACTTTATGCTTACAAATCACGATTTGTTCAGAATTGGAGATTTAATCAATAAAAAGCATAATGACGGATTTGAAAGTGATAACTACGCAAAACGCAATATGGTTTTGCTTGCGGCTCAGGCGGCTTATTCTGGCCCGATTACGATTTATTATGGCGACGAAATCGGCGACCACAATGCGACAACTTCAAACGGATGGGGAAATGACAATGTTGCGCGTTCAAGCGGAAAAATAAGCGGATTCAGTGCGCGCGAACAAAAGGTTCACGACTGGACGCAAAAATGTCTTGCGGTTCGTGCGGAACACAAAGCGTTGTGGAGCGGAACAAACGAACAGATTGTTGGTGAAAATGATTTTTATGTTGCAAAGAAAACTGGCGATGGAGAAACAATCTACATTGCTTTTAACTATAACGCATCTTCTGCAAAAACGTTCACTGCGAGCGGAACAGATTTGCTTACAGGAAATAAATACAGCGGAACTGTAACGGTTCCGGCTTTGAGTGCGGTTTACGTTTTAGAGGATTAAGAAGTTCCCGCAGATTTCGCGGATTTACGCAGATGAGATTTGTGGGAAACATAAAAGGGGATGTTTTTGGTGGTTGAGTGTACGTTTTCGGTGGTTGAGTTCATCGAAACCACGTCATAGCGAAATTGGTGATTTCGACAGGCTCAATCTAAAGATTTCGACAGGTTCAATCACCGGTTATGGTGGTTGAGGTTCTCGCCCCGAAGGGCGCGTGAGCAACTACCTGAATGGAGGACAAAATGAAAAGATGGATTTTTGGTTTTATTGGAGTAATAGGCTTCTTATTCGCTTTTTCTTCTTGTGTAAATTCTCTTGAAGACAGAAGTTTGTCTTCCGAAAAACAATATGGTTCGCTTGTATGGAACGATGAATCGGAAAAGTCTCTTTCGCGGGCGTTAAATGTAGGCGGCATAAAGACAGCGCGGATATCAGTCTGCGGATTCGGAATGGAAGAGGTTTCTTCGCCTGCGGTGATTACTGTTTCCAACGGAAAAGGTTCTGCGGAAGTAAAAAATATTCCCGTGGGCAAAAACCGTATTGTTACAGTAACCGGATATTCAGATTCGGGCGCGAAGACGAGTGTTAGCGGTGCGGTTTTGCGCGCCGTTTTGGATATTGCTTCCGGCAAAAATATCCTTTCTGAAATAAACTGGACAACAAGTCGCAAAGGTTACGTTTATAACGCACTTTTGGAAGACGGAGTTGATATTTCAAATCTTTCTGCGGAACAGATTAGCGCAATAGGCAAAGCGGTTCCGGATGTTGACGTAACTAATATAAATCTTTCGCTTTTTGTAAGCGATTTTAATAAAGGAAGCGGAACTTTACAAGAATCTTCTGCATACATTTTAAGCCCTGAAAAAACATTGACGCGGCTTGTAGTTTGCGAAAGTGATGATTCCACGGAAAGCGCTCCTTGTTTTACTGCGACTGCATATTATTCAGACGGAAACAATGCTGATGTTACAAGTGATTCTGGAACAACTTGGAGTTCTACTAAAACTGGCGTTGCAAGCGTGAGCGGCGGAAAAGTTACTTTGAATGCAGCCGGAACAACTGTTGTTAGCGCGACTTACACTTACGGCGGAACATCGGAAACCGGCGCAACGCAGACGATTACGGTAAAGGCGAGCGGCGGAACGATTGATAAGTTGTATTTAGTGCCTAATTCAAACTGGACGCAGGAAAATGCAACATTTGAAGCATATATGTGGAATGGAAGCAAAAATAGTTTTGTCGTGATGACAAAAGAAGGTGACAAATATGTTGCAGACTGCGATCATTCTGTTTATACAAATGTAATATTCCTTAGATGTGATCCAAGCAAAACTGCAAATTCTTGGAAGAATATTTGGAATCGTTCCGCTGAACAAACTATTCCAGATAATAAAGATACATTCACAATCAATGACGGACAATGGGGCGATTCAGGCGAAAAAGGAACTGGCGCTAGCGGAACTTGGGCATTGACCGGTTCATATTCCGGCGGAACTCTCATCGCAACAATCAATCCGGAAGAAATTTACCCGAATGTTGGTGTTTCTGTTGCAGACGGAAAAACGTTCACTTCGTCAATTTCTGTAACAATTACTGCAAAAAACTGTACTGCTTCTTATTACACGCTGGACGGAACTGACCCGAAAACTTCTGGAACACGTGAACAGTTTTCTTTAAGCAAAATTTTGACTTTAGGAAGCGACGTTTCTGCTGGCGAAAGTGTAAAAGTCCGCGTTTATGGAACGGACGGCATTTTGGAAGATGAGCTGACGGCAACTTACACAAAACAAGATGTTTCTCTAACTCCAACTAGGCTTGGCGCATATTACACAAAAAGCCAGACTTCATTCAGCATTTGGTCGCCGGATTCAAGCACGGTAAAAGTTGCGGTAAAAAAGCAGGGTGACTCCGACTTTACAGAGTACACTTGTACCGCCGGCTTTACAGTTGACGGCGATTATCCTGATTCTGCAAATATTTATGGCGTTACAGTTCCCGGCGATTGCAACTTGGCGGAATACCAGTTCTATATCGGTGAAGCCGCTGTCCGCGACCCTTATGGAAAGATGATTAAGTATGACGGAAACCAGCAGAAGTCTGGAACTCAGGCAAGTGGAACAGAAAACGGCTTCAGCTACACAAGTTATCTTGGTCCGACAGTGAATATCGTTATGGATATGGAAGAAACCGAACCTTTGGACGGCTGGGCGGAACGTCCTGTGCTTGAAAATCGAAACGATGCGATTGTCTATGAAGTTCATGTTGGAGATTTCACTTCGGATTCAACATGGAACGGAAGTTCTGAAAACAAAGGAAAATTCACTGGGATGGTTGAAAGCGGAACGACTTATACAAGCGGTTCAACAACTGTAACAACAGGACTTGACCATTTGAAAGAACTTGGAGTTACTCACGTTCAGCTTTTGCCGATGTACGATTTTGCGACAAAACACAACACGACTTTGGATGACATTTACAACTGGGGCTATGATCCTGTGAACTACAATGTTCCGGAAGACAGATATTCAACTTGTCCGGGAGATTATGTTGAGCGAGTCCGCGAAGTTAAAGAAATGATAAACGAATTCCACAAGAACGGAATTCGCGTAATTATGGATGTTGTTTACAATCACACTTATTCGGAAGATGTTTTCTCTGAAATTTCCAGCAAATATTACACTTCTACAGATTTGTCCGGTTGTGGAAACAGTACAAACACTGGTGTTGCAATGGTCAGCAGAATGATTCGCGATTCGCTTGAATATTGGGCTGACGAGTACAACATCGATGGATTCAGATTTGACTTGATAGGAATCTATCACACTTCTGCGGTAAAAGAATGGGGCGAATATCTAAATAATACAAAATTCCCTGAAAGAAACCTTTTGATGTACGGCGAACCGTGGAACGGATACGCTTCCGATCCAGAAGAAGGTGCAAAAATCAGAATGAGCGCTGTTCCTAGTTTAGCAAGTGCGCATGTTGGTGTTTTCAACGGAAAATACAGACAGTCCTTGAAAGGTGCAAACGATAGTGAAAAAATGGGATACATCTTCAATGAAAACGAAGATGACGGAACAGCCTATGCCGCGAACATTGCTGTCGGATTAAAAGGCTCTGGAACTTCTCTTGATAAATCAAACTGTTCTGATACTTCTGGAACTTGGACACGGTTCTTTACTGTAACACCTGACCAATCAATCAATTATATGTTTGCGCACGACAATCTTTGCTATTGGGATAAAATCAAGGCAGCGGGAAGTGAAAAGTTGAGTTACGGTGAAAGAATTGTTAAGTTCGGGCACGGAATTCTGCTTGTTTCGCAAGGAATTCCGTTTATTCACGCCGGTGATGAATTCCTACGTATAAAAGAAAAAGGCGCAGGTTCTGCGATGAGCCACAACAGTTATATGGCAGGAACTGCGACAAATTCTATCGACTGGGCGCTTAAAGCAACAAACAAATCTGTTTCGGACTATCATTCTGAATTGATTGCGCTTAGAAAATCGCACGACGGACTTCGCTACAGAAACGGAGTCGGAACAACGGAAACAAAAGATAATGCTGTAATTTATAAAGTTCAGGACACGGATGGAACAAAAATCTGCATCGTAGTAAACCCTGGTAACAATATTTCAAAACCTGTAAGCGGAACTACGATTTTTGATATAAACGGAGCAAGTCCTTCTTCGACTGAATGTGAGGGAACTGCGGTAACGATTATTGCTCATTAATCTGTTTCTTTAATCCCCCGGGAACCGCTGAATGTGCAAAAAAATAAAGAGGAATATATGAAAAAAGTTGGGAAAAAAAATGTTTTTTTGAGGGGAAGGGTAACTGCGCTGTTTGCGGCGGTTGGTCTTCTGTTTGTTTCGTGCAATTCGGAGCTTTTGGAAAGCGCGGATGTTGGCGAAAGTAGCGGTTCAAAATATGGTTCGGTTACTTTGGTTCCAAGTTCGGTTGGCAAAGCGCTGAATGTTTCTGAACTTGCGGTAAAGTCTGTAAAAGTTTACGGATACGAAACGGATGTTGTTTCTGGAACTGTTTCGGAAGTTGCAGGCGGAAAAGGTTCTGCTTCTATAGAAAAAATTCCTGTTGGACGCCGTGTTATAGAAGTTGTTTCAAATAAAACTGGTGCAACTTTGTATGCGGTAAAAGATATTGTTGCCGGTAATAATACAGTTTCTGTTGATTGGAGCACGACTGCTGTAGGAAAAGTTTATTTTGAACTTTTACAATCGCAGGAAATTAAAGATATTGATTCTTCGGCTTTTTCTTCTGCAATTCCGGATTCTGTTCATCCAAGTTTAGTTGATGCTTCTTCAATTGCAAAAGATTATTTGTCAGGAAAATTAAAATCGTCTTCCGAATATGTGCTTAGTTCCGGCTCTGTTGTTGCAACGGTTTACGGCTATTCTGGAAAAACTCTTCAGATAGCAGATCCTTCTTCTAAAGTTGTAACTGCGTCGGCGGATGGAAAAACTGTTACTTTCTCTGATGTTTATCCGGGAACTTGGAATGTTTACGCAGATGGAAAAAAAGTTTCATCAATAAAAGTTGTTTCCGGGGAAAATACAATTCAGATTGGTCATCAAGGATACAGGGTTCATCTTATAAACGCTTCTTCTTGGGGAACATCTGCGCCGAAAATTTATGCATATTCAAAATCGAATGAAAGCAATAATAATGGTTGGAATACAGTAGAAATGGAAGGAAATTCTGAAGATTGGAATTTCGACCTTACGTATGATTGGTTTTCTGCAGATGACACACTTGTTATATTTTTCAGTACTGATACCAACCGCTATCCTGCTGATCAGCAACCGGGGCTTTCGCTTCCGTCGGATGTTACAGAAGCCTGGTATGATTTGACTAAAAAGGAATGGCTTAAAACTAATCCTTTTGAAAATAAACTTTCCAGCGATGCAACACTTTCATCTTTGATGGTGAACGGACAAAAAATAAGCGGATTTGCTTCTAGCATAACAAGTTACACTGCGGAAGTTTCTTCTTCTACAAAGAATGTGACTGTTTACGCTGAAACAAATGATTCAAACGCAACTTTTTCTGTTTCGCCGGCCGGATTGACTGAAATTGAAGAAGGCGCTTCTAAAGATTTTACAGTTCTGGTAACAGCAGAAGATGGAACTACAAAAACTTATAGCGTAAAAGTTGTGCGAAAAGAGGCGGTTGTAGACGATGTGTCGCTTTCTTCTGTAAAAGTGAACGGAAGTTCTGCAATCATCAGCGGAACGGACATAACTTTCAAAAACAGCGGTGCGGAAGATTCTTTTGCGGTAACTTCTATTGTTGCAACGCCAACAGACACAAACGCAAATGTAACTTATTCTGCAACAACCGGAACCGTTTCTGACGGATGCCCAAGCACATTCACAATTACAGTAAAAAACGGCTCAAAGACAGCAACATACACGCTTACGGTTTCGTATACTAAGAAAGAGCAGGGAAATTTGAATTCAGTTTATTCAACAAATGCTACTGGTTATGGCGTAAATAAAACAATTTCAAGTTTTGCTGATTGGGATTCTTCTATGATTATTGCGCAAGGAGCGGCAAATGATGATCCTCGCGCATTTAGAGGTTATCACGAAAAAGCTACGGATTTTTATGCTTTGTATGCTGCTTATGATGATGAAAATCTTTATTTGATGGTAGAAATGCCAAGTATTGATGACCGCGATATTATTTCCAAAGATTGGCAGTATGCGCTTGATGAAAACATGGGGATGGGAGTTGCAATTAATACAGGAAAAAGAGTTCCTGGTGATGGCGAAATGGATAAAGGAATGACACCTTGGAATGCCGCAGGAAAATTCTATTCTATAGAAGAAGGAATTGATACTTTGCTGATGTTCCATCCTGCAGAATATGGAACTCCTGGATTTTTTATTACAAATTCTGACGGAAAATTTAGTTATGATAAAGATTATTGTCTTACATTTACTTCGCAAGGTGTGGAAACTTCAAAACAGATAGGGCTTTGTTCAAAAACTATGTATGGACGGACAGATAATTATAATCTTTCAAAAGAAGCATATCTTGCAAAGGATGATTTTGAAGATTTCTTTGTTAATAAAGATAAAAAAGATATTTTAACCGGATATATGTATCAGATTACAATTTCTTTGAAAGGGTTGGGAATTGATAAAAATTATCTTGAAACAAATGGTATTGGTGTTATGACATTCAGTACATTCGGAACTTCTATGATGGATGCTTTGCCTTGGTGTTCCAACTTGATTGATAACGCTGCTGAAGCATATTCCCATGATGATAGTACTTCTAAAGAGAAAGAGGATGTTGATATTTACGATGTCCCTCTTGCCCGCATTGGTCACGCAAAATAATATCGGTTTGCGTAGTATTTAAAATTCAATAATCCATAAAATCCTTTCTGAAATATAAATTCGGAAAGGATTTTTTTTATGATTTAATTATTTCTGTACAAAAAACTTGCAAAAAGTTCTTCATCGGTACTTTCTGCTTACAAAATTAAAGTTTTCTTTATAAAATGTCGAGAATGGAAACGGGGGGGGGGTAAAATTTGACAATTTAAAAAAGTGTGATATAAACGAAATTTAGAAGAAGTGAATTTGGAGTTTTATATGAAAAAAGCTTTGACCGTAATAAGTTCTCTGGTTGCGCTCTTTTTGGCTACTGTATTAATTTGTACCTGCGAAGTAGGACTCGGCGAATCTGTTGACACTCAGCCACCGCTTGTTGAAATAACAGCGCCATCGGCAGATTATATTGTTCGCGATGCTTTTGTAATGAGCGGAACTTGTTCAGATGAACAGGGCGTGGCTTCTGTTTCTGTAACTCTTAGAAATACTTCTTCCAATAAAAATTACGGTCCTTTTTCTGCGGAACTTTCTGAAAAAAAAGACTCCTGGACTTGCAGAATAAATCCGCTTTCTTCTGAATCAGCGGTTCCGGACGGAACTTACGAAGCTACTGTTACAGCAAAAGATACTGCAAACAGAACTACGGATGCAACAAAATCGTTCACCATAGATAATACGGAACCGGTTTTGGTTTTAACGCGGCCTTCTACAAAAATAGAAGCGGAAGGCGGAGCGCAAAGTTATGATACTTACGGTGCGGAATTTGATATAACCGGTCAAGTTGCGGATGACAGCAATATTGATAAACTTGTAGTTTCCATCTATAAAGATGCGGCTTGTACCCAAAAAATCCGTGATATAGAACTGAATAATGTTCCGCCTACAATAGATTTGTCCGTTGCAAAATATGGCGACGGTTCCGGCATTTATGAAGAAATTTACGGTAATATAGAAAATAACAGCGAAGGAATTGTAACTGCCGAAACAAAACAGTTTTATTGCAAAATTACAATATATGATGCGGCGCGTCATTGTCCGCCAATAGAAAATGATGAAGGAAATTCTCGCCAAGCTTACTATCTTTACAATGATATTTATTCTTCTTTGCTAAAAAATTATAAAATCACAGAAATTTACCATATATTGAACGGTTCCTGGAAAGATTCTGCGGAAGGCGCAAAAGCGGCTGCTTCTGCGGAAAGTTCCGGCATTATTGAAAAAGTAAAAAATGCGCTGGCAACGTCTGAAACAAAGGCGGGCGCATTTTCTTTGAATCCTATGAACAATCCGACTTATTCTTTTGCGGGGCTTTCAAAGCTTAGCGGAACAACGGAAGCGGAAAAATTCGAGGAACTTAACAGTAAGGCGGAAGACGGAAATTACAAGTTTGGAATTTTAAGCGGAAGTTCAGCCACATTCAATTTTTTTGTAGGTTTGGACCAGTCTCCTTTTGTAAAAGAATCTCTTGGATTGTATTTAACGCCGTTCACAAAAGATGCGAACGGAACATATAAACTGGATGAAGAAAATCGTATTTGGATTTTAAAGCCGTATATTCAAAAAACGGATAAAAACGGCAATGCTGTTTATGATGAAAATGGAAATCCTGTTTACACAGAAAATATAGATGTTTCTGAATTTGGCGATGCAGCTAAGGCTTTGGCATATTTTAAGAATGTTCGGAATAATTTAGAGAGCAGCGGTTTAAATTTCAATTTTTCTGTTGAAAAAATGTCTTCCGCTGAATATTTCCCGATAAAAACGGGAACTTCCTATGTTATTGGTGCGGTCGGCATTGATCAGAACGGAACAGGTTTTATAAACAGCGATGATTACGGATTTTTCTTCCAGTCCAACGGAGCGGCTCCGTCGTTAAATATTACAAAAATTGACGACAAGCCTTCTGCGTCGACCTGGTATGTGGCAAAAGATAATAACATGACAATTGCAGGAACTGTTACAGCGGAAGATGCTGCAACTATAACGTTTACTGTAAAAAATAAAGATAATAAAACAATTTCATTCACCGGCGAAACATTGGAATGTAAAACAAAAAATTCTTCGCCTGCAAACGAAGAATGGAAAATAACAATTCCTAACAAATATTTTGCCCAAAAAAATGAAGAAGGAAACATTGTAAGTTCAAATTATACCGTGTATATATCTGCCAAGCGGGAAGGTTCTTTGTCTACAGAGCGGCAAATTATTGTTAACTACGATGTGGATGGTCCTGTAATTGATATTGTTTCTGTTTTCCCTTACGCTTCTTTTGAAAACAAGCTCTACACCGTGAACGGAAAATTCACTGTAAAAGTTCAGGTAAGCGATGCATTCTCTAAACTTTCTGAAACAGAAAAAACTTCTGTTGAAATTATAGATTCAAAAACAAGCGAATCATTTTATTCTTACTCATCTTCTTCAGGTACTATCAATTGCGAAATAAATTCAAGATCGGATTTAAAAGATATTGATAAGAAAAATCTTAAAATAAAAGTAACTTCTTATGACTATGCCGGAAATGACTCTGTTGCGGAACAGCCGCTTTACCTTGATCAAGACACAGATAAGCCGAAAATAAAATTTACCAGCGAAACTAATACGCTCGACGGTTACACAGAAACATATCCGCAAAACGGTACAAAAAATATTTTTGTAACTGGAGCACCGATTGTAGCAACTGTTTCTGATGATGACGGAATTGCAAGCGTTGTTGTTAATGTTTACAAAACAACAGAAGAAAATGGAAATTATAATAAAGAGCAGAACGTTTATAATTCAAAAGAATATAAAAAAGAAGAAATTACTGGTAATACGTTCTCTTTAAGTTATAACGTTCCAAGCGATTTGGGCGTTTATTATGCGGAAATTATTGCAAAAGATACAGAATCTGGAATTACAAATGATTCATTTGCTTTCTATTTTATGGTTGATTCCGGTATGCCAACAATTACGGTAAATCCTAGCGCAAACGGAAATTATTTTGGTAGAAAAGGCGGTCCTATTGCAGTAACCGGTTCTGCTTCTGGACTTGGCGGACTTACAATTTATCGCGACTATAATAAATCTTCTGCTGAAACAGGAAAAATATCAGGAAGCCAACCAGGTGAGTCTGTTCAAAAATATAATTGGGAAGATGAATTTACTGTTCCGGAGAATATTGAAGAAAGCGAGGAACCAGCAACAAGTACATATTCTGTTGTGGACAAAAAAGGCCGCGTTGGAACTGCGATTTTAACTTATTATGTTGATAATACACCTCCAAAAGTTTCTATTACTAATAAAGAAACACTTGTTGAAGGTTCAAATATACAAATAAAAGGAACTTCTTCAGACAAGGCAGGAACGGGAACTGTTGCCAGCGGAGTAAATTCTGTTTGGTATAAAATAACTAAAAATGGTGAAGCTGATCCGGCTGCTCCGACTTCTGAAACATCTGCGGAAAAAGACAACTGGACAAAACTACCTGGAACTGTAAATTGGAATTTCTGGCAGAGTTTTTATGAAAAAGGCGGAACTTCTGCAGAAGAAAACGCGTTGCCGGAAGGAAAATATACGCTCTATGTAATTGCTTTTGATGCGGCGCAAAATGCTTCTAGTGTGGCAAATTACACATTTACTGTTGATTTGAACAAGCCGGAAATTCAAACTTCTTACAAGATTTCAGGAAGCGAAACTTCATATGAAATATCTGGAAATGACGCAATTTCGCTTACAAAGAAATTATCTTCATTTGATTTTGTTGCAAATGATTCATTTGGTTTGGCAGAAAGCGATGCTGTAAGCGTAAAAATCACAAAGGACGGAAAGGAACTTGCGCAAGTGGGTTCGAGCGCCTCGGCTGGCGAAGAGGATTATACTCTGGAGGTTTCGAGAACCTCAACCACCGGCTCTTCTAGCGAAACCACCGGAAGTACTGGAACAACCACCACTGGTACTGGCTCAACCACCGGCTCTTCTAGCGAAACCACCGGATGTATTGGAACAATTACGTTTGCTGAGCAGACAGATGGAACTTATGTTTTTGAAATAACTGCAAAAGATGCGAACGGCAATACTGCGACTGTAACGCGGACAATTGTTCTGGATACAACCGCTCCAACAATCGAAATAATTTCGCCGGATTCAAACGAATGGATTACAACTGCGCGAAACAAAGTTACAATAAACGGAAGCGCATCTGACGATAGCGGCGTTAAGGCTGTTTACTACAAAACATACGGCGAAAACGAGGAGGTTCCTGTGGCGGTGGTTCCGAGTGCCTCAACCACCGGTTCTTCTGGCTTGACTAGCGATTCTGATTGGACAAAAGCAGGCTGGATAAAGGCGAACGGAACTGCAAGCTGGAAAATTGCGGATTTTACACTTTCGTTAGGAGAAAATAATATTGCGCTTGCCGCAGTTGACACTTACGGAAACACTTCTGTTAAATCAAATGTGTTTAAGTATGATAACGCAAAGCCTACGCTTTCTGTGAATGTTGTTTCGACAGGCTCAACCACCGGCGGTTCTGCTGCAACCACCGCAAATCCAGAAAGCATTGCGGTTTCTAACAACGACACGATTTTTGCAAACAGTTCTGTTTCTAAAATAAAATTCTCTGTTACAGGAAACGACAATTACAACTTAAAGTCAATTGCGGTTTCTGCTGTGGTTTCGTCAACTGGCGGAGAAACTGGAACAACTGAAACTCTTGTATGGAAAGAAGCGGAAACAACTGCGCTCGGTTTAAAACAAAGCTCTTGGACTTCGGGCGACTTTGCGCTGGGAACAACTTCTGAAGCAAACAAACTTGCAGACGGGGTTTACACGGTTACTGTAATTGTAACGGATATTTCTGGACAGACAGCAACAAACACGTTCACATTGACAATTGACACGATTGCGCCGGAAATTAAAACGCACGAAATCAGCGCTGTTAATGACAAAATAGCGGAATCTGCGAACGGAATCTGGCATTCAAGCGCAACACCTGCATTGAAGATTTCTGCAACGGATGCAACGAGCGGAGTTGCGATAGCTTATTATTTGGTAAGCACAAATCCGGACAAGCCGTTCACTTTGGATGAGCTTAAAAAACAGACAATCGATTCGCTCATAACAAAAAGCGGCAACAACTTCAGCCGAGTGCTTTCTTTGAATGAAGGTAAAAACTATATCTACATAAAAGTTGAAGACAACGCAGGAAACGTTTCTTATTATGGTGCAGACGGAATGGTTATGCCTTGGTTTGTGGATAAAACCGCGCCTTCTGTAACGTTCAAAGCGCCGAACACATCGAGCATGCTTTCTAGCAAAGTTGCGCAGAATTACGAAATCCAAGTAACGGAATCCGCTGCAGGTATTGTGGACGGAACAACGGCAACTGTAACGCTTTCTTCTGCCGGAATTACACCGATTGTAAAATCTGCGGTGGTTTCGAGAGCCTTAACCACCGGCTCTTCTGGTGCAACCACCGAAACTTCTGTTGATTACGTAATCAGCGGAACATTCACCGCAGACGAAATGGCTAAAATCACAGCGAATTCCGCTGATTTAAGCGTAAATATAAGCGACGCGGTCGGAAATTCAAGAACAGAAAAACTTACGCTCACATTCGACAACGAAGCGCCAGAAGTAAAAATTACAAATCCGCCATTGGACACAGTGAACGGAAAAATCACGATAAGCGGAACTTCAAGCGACAACGTTTCTGTATCCAGCGTAAAACTTTACCGTTCAAAACTTGATTCAGAGGCGACAACTGGCTTGGTGATTGAGCCTGTCGAAATCACCAGCGAAAACGGAACAAAAACTAGTGTAGACGCAGTTCTTCTGCAAGAATTTACAGGAGCCGCCGCTTACAACTGGGCTTACTCAAATGAAAACGAAACAACTTTTGATACAACACAGTTTGCAGACGGAACAAAACTTGCATTGTACGTACTGGCAACAGACAGCGCGCAAAACACAAAAGTGGAAACAAAAACGCTAACGATTGACCAGGATGCAGACAGGCCTGTAATTAAATTTACAAATCTTACTTTGAACGGAATGACTTCTTCTAAATCCGTAATGAACAAAAATGAAACTGTTTTCGGAACTGTTCAGGATGATGACGGCGTAAAAGAAATGTATATTTCTGTGGATGGCGGAACAACTTGGTCTGAAAATATTTATGACAGCGGTTCTTGGAAATACACATTTACAGAAGATAAATCATACACGCTTGCGTTTAAAGTTGTTGATTCGGAAAATGACGAATTTGTTTCCGCCAGCGGAAGCGATAAAATGAAAACTTCACCGAAAATTATAGACAATTCTTCTAACGGATATGGCTATAAAAACAACGGAACTTACGAAAAACCGGACACATTCGTCTATCTTCAAACTGATACGCAAAATCCTGCTATAGATTCAGTTTATTATATTGTAAGCGAAGCGGAACTTACATTCACAGACGAAGAAATTAAAAACTATAAAACTTCAACAGAAGCAACAAAACAATGGAAAGAAAAGAATAATCTTTCAAGTTTTGGAGGAAAATATAGATATCTTTATTTGCTTGTAGATACTTCTGATTCAAGCGGAATTGATTCTGTGAGTGCAAAACTTGGCGGAACAGCCTTGAACAGCGAAAAATTGCTTGATGTAAGCGCAACAGAAACAACAAAAGCGAAAAAAATAGGAGTATTCAAATTTGACGCAAGTTCTCTTGTTGGTGTAAACAGCAATCTGATTCTTTCTTATTCTGTAACTGACAAGGCAGATCGAAAAACGAACGGAGAACATAATGTCCGCGTTGATAATGCCGCTCCTGTAATTGAAATAAAGAGCCACAAAAATAATGCGCAGATTTACGGAAGTTCATCCGTAAATGTAAAAGGAACTGCTGACGACTGCGAAAAACTTTATGTAAAAATTACGGATTCCGCTACGGCTCCAACTGCAAACTTCGGAATCGATACAACCGAAAAAACTCAATGGGAGTGCATTGACGAATATACTTCAACTGGTAACTGGTCGGTAGTATTTGGTTCAGGTTCAAATACGGTAAGCGGCATTGATTATTATGCGCAAAAAGGAACTTTGAACGGATATTACGACAGTTTGTTTGACCCTAAGAGCAGCGAAAATACAGCCGTTTCTAAAAATATGTACATCTGGCTTTACGGCGAAGATTCGCTCGGAAATATAAGCAGCCCAAAATCAGTTGTGCTGAACGTAAATCCTCAGGGCGACCAGCCGAATGTAACAGTTTCTTATCCGGAAATTTCTTCAGAGGCTTCTAAACTGACTTCTGTAGGCGGAACAATCCGCATTACGGGTTCAACTTCGCTTGGAACTACCAGCGATGTAACAGTTGATTCAGTTTGGATTCAGATTGACCCAAGTTATGAAGAAGCTGCTGGTTTTGCAGAAGATTGGGAAACAGAACTGAAAACTATAATAGAAGATACAAACGGAACTGCATTAACAGACTATAAAATTGAAGCAACTGGAATTGATAAGATTGGAAACGCAATAAAAGCAAACGGTTCAACTTCCAGCTGGAACTTAACAATAAACGCAAGCCGTGAATTCAATCGCGAAGACAATAAAAACAGACAGATGGCAATCCGTGTTTATGCTTATTCAAGTTCTCATAAGGTAAGCAATCCTGTAGTTGTTCCATTTGAGCTTGACCCTAACACTCCTGTAATCGGCGGAACAAAATCTCTATCAATTGTTCAATACGACACAGATGGAAAAACCGTAAAACGAGAGCAACCTTATTCAAACAATATGTGGATTAGCGGAACATGGTATCTTGTGGGTTCAATTGAAGATGATTCTGGAATCAAGGAAGTAAAACTCGATGGAAAATCTATTATTAGCGATTCAACACAGTTGGAAAGGGTAAATGATATTTCAAGTTCGACTCAATACAACAATTATTACTTCAAGATTCCAATCGGTTCAACTGAAAAAGACGCTGTCGGAACAAAAACATACACTCTAAGCGCAACAGAAGGCTCTGATGACGGAAAATTAGTTGAAAACACATTCAGTTTCCAGTACGACAACAAAGCTCCTGAACTTGTTGCGACGGATGCAGGCTACAAGAACGAACTTTCTGCAGACGGATTAAAAATTGTTCAGAGCAACGGAACTTACACCGTTTACGGAACTTTGAACGAAAACACAGTTTCCGGTTCAAATCAGAGTGGATTCAGCCGTGTTCTTATGTTCTTTACGCGAACATTGAACGGAAAGGAATATGTTGTTGATCCGATGATTTCCAGCGGAGCAACAGGAATGGAAAACGCTCTTGATATTGCAGAATCCGGATTTGCAGAAAACAAAGGAATTTATTGGAAAACTTATACATTCTCAAAAATTGATTCTGATGTTCTTACTCTAGCAGAAGAGCCTAGCCGTTCAGTCCGCATAGGCGGAATCTGCCGAATCGATGATATTGATTACACAATAAAATCTGTTGATTACACAAACAAAAAAGTAACGCTTGCTACAAATCCGTCTGTAAGTTCTGCCACAACAACAGCGTACTTTGCAATGGCGCAAGTTATAGACAATACTTCTTACGAGAACGGAACAACCGGCGCATTCAATTTTGATTCTGCGGATACGATGAGCAATGCGGACGGCGACCAGATGGTAGAAGGCGTTACTCAGAGCGGAACAACGTGGAAATGGTCTGCGTCAATAGACAGTTCTTTGATTTTGGACGGCGCAATAACGATGAACTTTGTTGCGTTTGACCAGGCAGGAAATGCGTCCGGCGTAAAAAAATATTCCGGAACAATCAGCAACAATGCGCCTAGAATTGCCGGTGTAAAGTTCGGAAACGACGACAACAATAACGGCAAAGTTGACGATGACGAACTTGTAACAACATATTCTATGATTTACACATCGCTGAACAACGGCGGAATAAGAAACGGTTATGTGAGCGCAAACCAGATTGCCGACAATGTTGTAATTCCTTTTGCAAACAGCAACGGAACGTACAGCGATGCAATAAACATAAAAGGCGCTTTCCTTGTCCGTCCGGAAATTGTCGGCGGAAACAAAGGAATCGGCTATAATTATAAAGTTACCCGCGGCGATGCAGACATTTATTTTGTAAGCGAAGTAAAACGTCTTTCCACTGTTCATTCTTCTGGTGACGAAGTCCGTTCGGAAAAGAACGGAACAAATCTGGATGATATTGAAATTTCAGTTCAAGAAATGGTTTCAAACGGAATTTCAGACGGAAGCAATGCTGTATTTGACTTTACATTGTGGGATTACACGGACGGAGCGGAACAGTCAAAAGCTTCTGCAAATCAGGCTAACAGCGCAAGGCTAAGAATCTATACGAACATTGCGCTTTACGACGAAGAAAGCCCTGAAGTTCAGATAAATCCGTTCTATTGGAACAGCAAGGACAATAATTCCGTTTACTACAAAGACGGCGTTGCTCAAGGTCATATTGAACTTGAAAACGACTTGCCGGGAACAATATTCAATAAAACCGGAATTTACGACCGCGACCCTAAAGTTTCCGGAACTATAAAGATTGAAGGAACAGCAAGCGACAATGTAATGATAAAAGAATTGTATCTTACAGTTCCTGGCCTTTTTGAACGCGAACTTGTTGGCGAATTCGTACAAGACAATGCAACAAATGCATGGTCTTGGTCAGAAAAAGGCAACTTAGCCACAGATTACTTTACTGCAAAAATTGAAAACACAAAATTTGACAATACAGGTCACGATATAAAATGGACAGTAATAATTGATACGGAACATATAGAAAAAGTTGCCGTTGCAGACGTAAACGTAACCGCAACCGCCAAAGACCGCGGAAAACTTAAGAGCGACCTTTCTTATGTCGAACGCACAGAAAACGGAAAACAAAGTTCCGTAACAAGCGGTGCATACAAAATGGACGTTGTGCCGTATATAACAGGAATATCAACATCGCTTTCATCGCTTAAGAAGAACAATCCTTCTGTTTACAGCAGAACGGCGCTTGGTCATTATCCGGTTTCTGAAAAAGAAAGCGTAACAATTTCCGGATTCAACTTGAAAGGCGCAACAATTTCTGATTCTGCGGCAACTGCAAATACAGCAACTTTGACTAACAGCGGAAGCACAATTTCTGTTGCAAGCTTTACCAGCGGAAAAATCACAGCGACTGTAAACAAGATTGCAAGTTTGAACAATGAAAACGCAAACGACGCAAGCGGAACTTATTCGCTTACAGAAAGCGGCGCAACAGTTGGAACAACCGGCGACGAAACAATTTACAAAACCTACTACTACAACCGCCAACCGAACGGCGACAACAACAACCTGCTCACCGACGATGTTGTGCTAGATGTGTGGGAATTTAATAGTGAAGCGGCAACTGTAAAACAAGCAGGTTATATTGTTGAACCTATAATGAAAATAAATCCAAAAAATGGCGAAATAGGTTTTGCGTTTAATAACGGACCTGCTTATTTTAGCATGGCAAATGGAGAGAACTCTTCTTTCTCTTTGTGGCAAAGAAACTATGCCCGGAATACAACTACAGGTTTTACAATCGATTCAAATGGTGTTTCTCATGGCATAACCGTTGGTCTTGATACAAATCCAAATTCTCATCACGCAGGTCGTATGACTTATATGACAAGTAAATGGGGACTAGGAAATTCGGCTAATGAAAATGGTAACTATGATGGTGACAATACAAGTAGAATTGAATCAATAGGAGTTCCTGCTGGTACTTATAATGGAATAACTTATAATGATTATATTTATCTGGAAGAAAGATTTTCATCACCTGCTTTGGCGACTTCTGTTCATACGGACGGAACTTATGTTTACCTTGCTTACTATGATGACTTGAACCAGCAAATTCGGTTCCGCTGGGGAAATTTAAATAACGCAACGAATGTAAATCAAAATGGAATTTCATTTAATCAATTTGCCGATCAAAGACAACAAAATGTGACTACCAATGCAGTTTTTGAAGCTCGTACAGTAGATTATAGTGTTCCTGCTTCATCGCAAGTTCAGTACGCTGCCGGTCAAACGGCTTATGCAGGCGAATTTGTTTCTATTGATGTAATTTCAGGTTCAAGTTCTGCTAATGATATTGTTGTTATGACCTGGTATGATTCGAAAAATTCTTGTCTGTGGTACAGTTATAAAAAAGCTCCATGCAACGATAACGATATGTCTGCAACTCATACAGACGGATATTGGTCTACTCCTATAATGATAATGGATGATGCCGGTGAACACTGTAAAATAAAAGTTGATTCAGTAGGTGGAATTCACATTGCTGCTTACGATATAAATAATGCAGATTTGATTTATGCATATCTTCCGTCTTATTTATCAACAACGCCGCAAGTTTGCACCGTAGATTCTTATTCGTTGACAGGTACAAATATAACTCTTGATGTTGCAGTTTCTGGCAATTATGTAGTTCCGTATATCGGATATTATATGATTTCTTCCGGTAAGCCTAAAATTGCTTATCTTGACAATGTCATAAGCGTAACAAAAGTAACAACCACAACACCAGAGCCAAATCCTCAAACTACAACATCATATACTGGCGGATATTCAGGTGAAATCCCGAATGGTTCTGATTTGGAAGCATTCACTGGCGCTTGGGAAGTTTCTATGGTTCCTACAGAAAGCCGAATGAGAGACGATTATGTGAACGTTGGATTATGGAAGACAGCACTTGGCGAAAAAACTGCTCCAACTGCTTTGTATGCAAATTATGCCACAAACTCATATCAGACAGGCGATACAGGCTATTGTTATGGAAACGGAAGTGCAAATCCAGTAATGGGGTATGCCATAAGAGTTGGAACAACCGGCTACATCGAAACCGCCCAAATGAAATAGTTGTTTTCACTCCAGGCAGTTTTGTAAAATAACTAGGGGGGGGATGGCGTTCATTCTGATGTTTAAAGGTGTAACATCAAGGTGTTTAAAGGGTTAACATCTTGATGTTTAAAGGTGTAACATCAAGATGTTTAAAGGTGTAACATCAAGATGTTTAAAGGGTTAACATTAAGATGTTTAAAGGGCTAACATCAGAAAATAGAATTGTATCGCGCTGAACTTTTTTTCAGCATCTATAATATAGTTTACAGGTACAGTTCTGAATCAAAGCTCGTTGCAGACTAACAAGTTCAGAATGACCTGTAAATTGCAACAACCACCTGTTTCATTTTTTTGCAATTTGACTTTTGCTCAAATTATGGTATAGTAATAAAAGAGCATTCGCAAGTTTAGCGTCTTGCCTCTCATGGTTTAGATAACCCGTCTATTGAGTCGTAACACTAGGCGGGCTATTTTATTTATTCGTCACTTTTCTTTTTACGGAGAAGGTTCAGAATAATAGTAGTGATTATTTGAACTACTTTTAAAAGTAAATCAAGAATCTCATACTTATTCATAGCAGCCTCCAATCTTCAAAAAATCCGGCATTTAGCCGGTCGAATCTTAGAGGCAAGACCGCCATTCACTTGCGAATGCAGAATTATAATACAATATTTTTGATAACTATACAAGATGAATGGAGCTGTCCAATAACTTTAAATCATTGCGGTCATTGAGGCTCTCGAAATGACCTTAACACTATATTTTGTGATTTCGACGTTGCTCAATCTAAAGATTTCGACATTGCGGATACTGAGCAAAGTCGAAGTGCAACAAACAGCTCTCCTGCCGAAGGTAGCCGAAGTCAATGACTTTAACGCTATACTTTGTGGTTGCTTGCGCGCCCTTCGGAACGACATTGCTCAACCGCCGTGTTTCATTTTTTTTTCAAATTTGACTTTTGCGCAAATTGTGGTATATTAAACAAAAGTGCATTCGCAAGTTTAGCGTCTTGCCTTACATATTGAACAAAAAGTCCGCCACGTTGGTTCGAAGCATTGTGGCGGGCTTATTTTTTACTCATTTATCTCTATTGTTGTGGAGGTAACTAAGTAGTGTGATGATAAGAATAGCAACGTTAATTGCCAACGAAATAATTTCGTAAATCGTCATCTTCTAGCCTCCTTGTCAAAAATTCCGTAAAGCACGGTTTGAGTTCAGAGGCAAGACCGCCATTCACTTGCGAATGCAGAATCACTATATAATATTTTTTTACAAGTATACAAGATAGATTCCAAAATAAATTTGCAATGACGGCTCGTTTGGTTCTAAACGTCGTTGCGAGCCGTAGGCGTGGCAATCTCATAAACAAAGCAAACATTCCTCCGTTTTGCAGAGTTTGCTTCAACGTTTCGCGTTTCGCAATGACGGTGCGTTTTGCTTCTAAACGTCGTTTTGCAAATTTGACTTTTCCGTAGATTGTGTTATTTTTAATTAAGAGAGGTTAATAAAATGCCCGTTCTATCTATGTTTTATGGTATTATTGTTAGAATGCAAAAAGAAAATGGAGGAAGACATCATGTTCCTCATATTCATGTTGTTTGTGCAGAGGAAGAAGTTGTTTTAGATTTGAATGGTGAAATTTTGGAAGGCAGTTTGAAATCTTCAAAAATGAAACTTGTTCAGGCATGGATAGAAATTCATAAAGAAGAATTAGTTGCAAACTGGAAATTGTTAAGTGAGGGTGAAAGATTTTTTCAAATAGAACCTTTGAGGTAGAAAATATGCTTAGACCAACTGTGATAAAAGTAGAGCCGATTGAAAATTATTTTCTTGTTTTGCAGTTTGATAATGGCGAAATCAGAAAATTTGATGTAAAACCATATATAAAAGGTTCTTGGTATGGAATGTTAAAAGATAAATCATATTTTAAAAGTGTAAAAATCAATGGGTTTAATGTAGAATGGGCGGATGGTCAAGATTTATGTCCAGATGAACTTTATTATGAAAGTGATTTAATATAATAATTATTTTTTTTGCAAATTTGCCTTTTCCGCCGATTTGTTTTACTTGAAATTTGGTTTATTTATGATAATGAGTTCCGCATTGAACAATTTCTATAAATTCTTTGTCATCATCTTTAACAATTCTGTAAACAATGCGGTTGAAGTCGTCAATATGTCTGCTCCAATATCCGGTCAAATCGCCTTTTAGCGGTTCTGGTTTTCCAATTCCTATATTGCCGTTTCGTTCTATGTCTTTTATGAGGGAATTGAATTTTTTTAGAAGTTTTCTATTGTTTACAAGATTTAAAAAATCTTCCCAGCCTTCATCAGTCCAAAATTTATCCATTATTTAGCCTCCGACAAATCATGCTTTACAAGTTTTCCTTCTTTTGCGTGCTGAACAGAAATTGCAAGTCTTTTTTGATTTTCTTCGCTCCAGAATGGGTCTTCGTCGGTAACTTCAAAAGGAATTTTGTGTTCGCGGACGGTTGCTTTTGCAAACATATTGACTGCTGCAGAAACTGTGAGACCTACATTTTTGCAGAATTTTTCAAACTCCACCTTTGTTTCGTCGTTCATTCTAATACTTAATGTAGCCATTTTGCGCCTCCTGATTTACATACGTTTTGTTAGTTTCGATTTTATTATAGTTTAAAAGTAATTTGAAAAATTACAAGTTAATTACAATGTAACACAATTTATATACAAAAGCAAGTGATTTAATAATTTGCACAATAAACCTTTCTGGTAAGAACCTTTCTTTGACTTTTGCGCAAATTGTGGTATATTAAGAAAAGAGCATTCGCAAGTGTAGCGTCTTGCCTCTCATAATGTGGATAACCCGCCTATGGAGTCGTAAAACACTAGGCGGGCTATTTTATTTATTCGTCACTTTTCTTTTTACGGAGAAGGTGCAGAATAATAGTAGTGATTATTTGAACTACTTTTAAAAGTAAATCAAGAATCTCATACTTATTCATAGCAACCTCCAATCTTCAAAAATCCGGCATTTAGCCGGTCGAATCTTAACCGCTGGTTTTCGTTCTTTTTAAGGCATTTAATAAACGGATATTTTGTGCTAGACTTTTTTATGAGGAATGTTATGAAAAATATTGCAGTTTTGGTTAGTGGCGGCGGAACAAATCTTCAGGCATTGATTGATTATGAAAAGTCAAATGCGGATTGTCCTTATAAAATAGCGGTTGTTATAAGCGACCATAAAGATGCGTTTGCTCTGGAGCGCGCAAAAAAAGCCGGAATTCCTGCTGCAATTACAAGTCCGTATGCGGTTATGGGCGCGGAAAACGCAAAGAAAGCCAGCCGCGAAGAAAAGCGCATTGCTGTTAGCGATAAGGTTCTGGAAATTTGCGAAAAATACGATGTAAAAGGAATTGTTCAGGCAGGCTGGCTTACAGTTCTTTCCGGAAAAATAATTGAAAAATTTGCGGATAAAATAATAAATCTTCATCCGGCGCTTTTGCCAAAGTTCGGCGGAGTTGGAATGTGGGGGCATTTTGTTCATGAGGCGGTTCTTGCTGCCGGTGAAAAAGAAAGCGGCTGTACAATCCATTTAGTGAACGGTGAATGTGACGGCGGAAAAATATTGATTCAAAAAAAAGTTCCTGTTTTGCCGGGTGATACTCCGGATTCTTTGTATGAGCGCATTGCGCCGGAAGAGCACTCTGCGATTGTGGAAGGCGCGATTATGCTTGTTAAGGATTTTGCATAGTTTTGGAGTGCGGACGGGTTAGGGTATGGAACATTGGCGAAGTTTGTTTGAACAAACGAAGCCAAAGACCGCAGCCGTGCTATTTGCACGGCGAGGACTTAGAGCGCCAGCGAAATGTGGAACACCCGGCCTGCCGAACTTAGGCAGGCAACCCCCTGAAAAATCTGATATTAAAAAGTTCAGGCTGTAAAAATAAATTGAACTAAAATCATATAAACCGCTGTTCCGCCTGCAATGGCTGCCATCATATTTTTTTTTGAAGCGATGTACAGGATTGTGGTTGCTGCAACTCCGATTAATTCCGGAATGCCGCGGTTTCCTTGAAAAAAGTTTATTCCGCGAAGGCAATAAACTGCAAGAAGCGCAAAAATTGCTGGAGGAAGCGCTTTTCCAAGATAATGCACAAATTCGGGAACTGTTTTTGAGCCTTTGAAAATTATAAACGGCAAAAATCGTGTGATAATCGTTCCGATTGAACATATTGCGATTATTATAATTTGTTCGCGCAAAGGCATTGCGCTGACTGTGCTGAGTGCGTCGGTTCCGTTCATTGCAGTTCTCCGTACTTTTCAATTGGTTTTCTGAACGCGGTCAAAAGTAAAATTATGCAAATCATTGTCGGAATCATAAAAGAATTTTTTCCGAACACTAAAAGGCAGGCGACCGCGGAAAATAATCCTATAATTGATGTGTAATGTTTTTTTTCTTTTAAAAGCTGGTCTACAAAAATTACCGTGAACATTGCGGTAAGCACAAAATCAAGTCCCTTTGTGTTGAATGTAATCAGCGAACCTAAAATTCCTCCCAAAGTTGCGCCGAAAACCCAGTAAAATTGGTTTAAGAGCGAAATCCAAAAATAAAACCAGCCTTTGTCAATGTCTTTTGGAACAGCGGCGGAATAATTGACGGCAAATGTTTCGTCGCACAGTGAATAAATAAGATAGATTTTTTTTAGGCCGAGTCCTTTGAATTTTTCCAGCATGGAAATTCCGTAAAAAATGTGGCGCGCCTGAACCATAAATGTTATTAAAAGTGCTTGCAGCGGCGCAAAAGGTGAAAGAAGCATTGTGACTGTTATAAATTCCAGCGAACCGCCAAAAATCAGGATTGCCATTGCAAAAGGGTACCAAAAACTGAATCCGGAAATGTTCATGTAAATTCCGTATGCAGTTCCCAAAAATAAAAATCCTGCCAAGATTGGTATTGTATGCGGAAATGCGGCTTTTAATGCTGGAAGAACTTTTTTGTTTCGCATAACAATATTTTAAGAAAAACAATAAGTTTTAGCAATAAAAAGTGGAAAAATTGAATGAAAGATTTGGCGGCGGATTTGTTATAGAATCTTATTCATCATCCTCGTAATTAAATTCGATTTTACTTTGTAAAATAATCTCTTTTAGAACATCATCGATTCTTTTATTTCTGTAAATTTCATTCAAATATAAAATCAACATTGGGATATTTATCACTTCATCAATGGAACTCATATAGCGTTCAACAATCGTTTCGATTCCGTATTGCTTGATTGCGTTTTGTTTTATTTGATTTAAAATTTCTTCTACAGATTCGTTTGCTTTTATTACGAATTTCACTGGATAGTGCTCGATTTTATCAATGTCCAAAAAATATTTTTTTACATCTAATGTTTCGGTGACTTGATAAAAATTTCCAAGTGGTTTCATAACAAAATCAATTCCGCCATCGTTTGCATTGGTTCTGCCAGTTTTGTAAAGTTTCAAGTTTTCTTCAGTTAAATTAATTTTATCATATCCAAAGAAAATCTTCTTATCCCAATAAAAATATTTTAATATTGCAAAACTGACGATTTCAAATAATCTTGCATCAACATTTGGCTCTAGCAAATCTGATAAAAAAGAAAATATCTTTTCAGGTTCTGTTGATGATAATTTTTGCAAATTTTCACATGAATTTATAAATTTATCAAAGGCTTTTTGCTTTGCAGTTATGTATGAATCGATAATTTTTATTATGCATTTTGCGATATTATAGTTTTTGTCAGAATCTTTATATTTAGAAGGTTTTCATTTATCCAATACCGGCTTGTTGGAATGTCACGGATTATTACAGTTTCTTGAATTGTAGGAAAATATTTATGGAATTCTTCATTCAGTCTGTGATTTAATGCATGGTTTTGGAGTTTCTCTCCAAAAGGTAATTCACGTTGTCTTGCAGACAAATCAGAAAATACAGCACCTTCATATTTCTTGTAATCTTGCTTTTTGCCGAAAACAATTTTTATGAAATCTTCAACAAGAACATAAATTGCATACAAATTTGCAAAACTTCCTCGTGCTTTTGAGCCTCTGTTGGCAGATTTTGTTTTTATATTTATGTAGCTCAGCAACGGCGAAATCTGAATAGCTTCAGTTCCATCAATTTCAAGTTCAGAATTTATGATTTTCTTGATTGTTTCGGTAAATTCGTGTTCAATCATTTATTTTCCCCTTGACTTAAGCGAATAAAGGCAATGTTTCTGTTGGCGACACAATATTTTTTCTTTGATAATTTTTCGCTACTTTTTTCAACGATTCTCCATTATAATCAGTCATCTTTAAAACTCTTCTAAGTCCAATTTTGAAATATTCTTCAGAAATATCAATTCCTATTGATTTTCTGCCAAGAGAATCTGCAACGAATGATGTTGTAAAAGTTCCAGAAAACGGATCTAATACAATTTCACCTTTATTCGATGAGGCTTTTATAATTCTTTCCAACAGAGCAATAGGTTTCTGAGTTGGATGATTTTCATATTCATCCATTCTGTATCGTACTCGTGGAAAATTCCAAACATTTCCTGGGACTTTTTCTGTATTATATGGAGCAGGAACTGCTTTTCTATAGTCAATTAAATGGCGTTTTGCACCGGATTTTGCTTCAACTAAAATATCAGAAGCATTGAAGCAGTAATTATGTTTATCTTTTACACAAAAAAGAATTGGTTCATACATAGAGCCATAATATTTTTTTGCTTGAACACCAGAACTGTCATAATTCCAAACAATTCGTGACAAGATATCCATTTTTGATCGAATATAAATATCAAAATATGGCATAAACTGTGTAGATGTCATTATATACATAGAACCTGTTTTTTTTAGTTTTCCTATACACTCATCGATCCATTTATAGCACCAATTAAGGTATTCCTCGTCAGAATTCCATTTATCTGAAGTGTTTTCAAATTTTTTTCCAATATTATAAGGCGGATCAATGAACACCAAATCTATAGATTCATCAGGAACGGATTTTAAGCCTTCAAAAACATCCGCACAAATTAAGGTGTTGTTCTCGTTTGAAATTTTTGTCATTTTTTCTCCAAAACTAATTTTAGTATATCACAAAAACATTGTATTGTTTATCATCAGTCCAGCAATATTCGTAATTAAAAGTTCGCTGACAGCTTTTCGTTTCTTTGCATTGGAATTTATCATTCTTGCAGCTGGTATCCTTTCAATATCAAATCTGAATAAAGTTCATAAAAAAATCGTCTTTTTCGTCTGCGTTTTTCGGATCTGAATTTTTGAAGCAGATCAAACAAAATAGTACTACTGACCATCACATTTTACAAAAAGATTTGCTGTGTAAATCTTTATTTTATGGTGATTTCTTAAAAAATCTATTCAAAAACGAACAATCAACTTTTGCCCCTCCAGTTCATCTTATATTTTTGCTTGTTGTATTTGCGCTAAAGTAATATACTTAGCGTATCAGTTAAAATATTACGAGGAATTTATGTCTTTAGATTGTGGTATTGTTGGACTTCCAAATGTTGGCAAATCAACTATTTTTTCCGCTTTGACAGCGGCGCCGGCGGAAGCGGCTAACTTTCCGTTTTGTACAATTGATCCTAATGTTGGAATTGTAGATCTTCCTGATGAACGTTTGGATTTTTTGGCTTCTGTTAATAATCCTAAAAAGAAAACTCCGGCTTCTGTAAAGTTTGTTGATATTGCGGGGCTTATAAAGGGTGCAAGTCAGGGCGAAGGATTGGGAAATCAGTTTTTGGCTAATATCCGTGAATGTGCCTGCATTGCGCATGTAGTCCGCTGTTTTGACAATCCTGATATTATGCATGTGCGCGAAGATTCAAAAGTGGAAGCGCCTGTTGATCCGGAAAGCGATGTTCTTACAATAAATTTTGAGCTTGCACAGGCAGATTTGCAGACAATCGCTAAGCGTCAGGAAAAGAACGTAAAAACTGTCCGCGCGCTTGGAAAGGAAGCCGAAAAGCAGCTTGCTCCGTTTAATTCTGCCGTGGAAAAAATTCTGCCGCTTTTACAGGAAGGTAAATGTGCGCGGCTTGCTGATCTTTCTGATGATGAAAAACTTGCAGTAAAAGATATGTTTTTGCTGACTATGAAACCGACTTTGTACGTTGCGAATGTGGATGAAGATTCTATTGCTGACGGTTCAAATAAATATGTTGAAGTTCTTAAAAAGATTGCGGCTGAAGAGCATAGCGAAGTTGTTGTAATTTGCGGCAAGTTCGAAGCCGACCTTGCTGATATTACCGATCCGGATGACCGCAAGGAATTTATGGATTCTGTCGGGCTGGAAGAAAGTGGTCTTGCGGTTCTTGCGCGGAAAGCGTATAAACTTATGGGCTTGGAAACGTTCTTTACCGGTGGTGCGGACGAATGCCGCGCCTGGACAATCCATGCTGGCGACACAGCTCCTAAAGCGGCCGGCGTAATCCATACTGATTTTGAAAAAGGTTTTATCCGCGCGGAAGCGTATTCCATTGATGATTTGCGAAAATATGGTTCGGAGCAAAAAATCAAGGAAGCGGGCAAATACCGCCAGGAAGGAAAGGACTACGTTGTTCAGGACGGTGATGTGCTTTTCTTTAAGTTTAATGTGTAGTAAAAATTGATTCTGTGCTGAAGAATGCGGGCTATTCCGATTTTTTCAGCACAAAAAGATATTCAGAAACGTGAAGTTTGCGGTTGCGTAAATTGCGGCTTCCGCGAAATGCGTTGTATTTTTCTTCCAGAATTTCTACTTTTCCGAATTCGCCAAGAAGTTGTTCCATTTCGTCTTTTTTTATAAATCCTTCCGAATTGAACGAAACGATTATATATTTTGCGCGCAGGTTTTGAATTAAATCGCGGAATGTTTCGGCGACTTTATTTTTTTTATTGTATGAACTTCTGTTCCAGTTTTTAGGAATTCCGCTTATTTTGCTTATTTCGCACTCCGGCTTTTTATAGTTTGCTATTAAATTCAGCATAAAATAATTTGAACCGTACGGATGCTGGTTGTATGGCGGATCCAGATATACCAAATCAAATTTTCCGCTTTTGTCTTGAATCTGTTCGTAAAGTTCGTCATTTTTAGCCAGGCAATTTGATTCTTCTTGAAAAATTTTTGTTCTGCATTCGTTTTCGCTGAAGATTGGAAAAGGAAGTTCTATTTTTTTGCAAATTCTGGAAAGCGCATCTTTTCCGTTTCCGCCGAATTGTCCGAGTTTTGTTTTTGAATTTTTGTAGAAGCCTTTGAAAATTCCGGCTGTATTTGCATGTACGGAAGCTTGGCTTAAAAGCGGCGCTATAAAAAAATGTTTGTATTCGTCGGGAATCATTTTTTCTATGTTTTGTCGCATGCAGTCAATGTATTTTGCGTTGTAAGGCGTGTAAAAGCAGCGTTCTCCAAGTTCGATGTGCTCTTTGTCGCGCGGTGCGTAAAGTTCGCTTATAAAGCCGTATTTGTTTGCGTCTTCCATATCTTTTTCTGTTTGCAGAATAAGCGAATCGTAAAGATTTTTAAGTTCTTCAATGTTGATTTCTGATTTGTTTGCAAGGTAGCAGCGGTTTATTATATTTGCGTAGTTTTCCAAATCGTTTACGGCAAGAAAAGATGAAAAACTTTTTAAGTAGCGCGCAACAATTCCGCTCCCCGAAAAAATGTCCAAGCATTCAAGTTTTTCTTTTTTCAGGTCTTTTTTTACTAATTCCACTGCGCTTCCGATAAAATCAAGAAGAGAGCGTTTGTTTCCGATGTAAGTTATAAGTTGTTCTGTTAAAAAAGGCTGATTTTCTTTCATCTTAACCGCTGGCTTTGCAAAATCCTTGTTTTTCTAAAATCTAAAACTCTATGAATCCGGCATTTATGGAATTCATAGTTTTATAAAAATCAGGAAACGAAACTGCGCAACATTCAGCGTTGTTTACAACAATTTCTTCGCCTTTTTTTAAACCAAGTCCAAGAACTGCAAGGCTCATTGCAACCCGGTGATCGTCGTAACTTTCAACTTTTCCGCCATGTATCTTCCATTCAGAATTTTCTGAACCGTCGGAATTAAGCGGGCTGTGACCAATTATTTTGAACCAATCAGGACCGGTTTGAATTTCTGCGCCAAGCTTTTCAAGTTCTTTTTGCATAACTTCAATTCTGTCTGTTTCTTTTTTGCGGCAAACGCCAATATCTTCTATTATAATGGTTCCTTCTGTAAAACAACCGGCAACCGCTAAAGCGCAGATTGCGTCCGGATAGCCTGAAAGATTTACGTGAAGTTCTTTTTGCGGCAAATTTTCTGTTGAAAGGCGTGAAACTTTTGCTGTTATCGTGTTGTTTTTTTTGTCTTCAACAATATTTGCGCCAAGCTGTTTTAAAACATCAACAATCGCCATATCTCCCTGGCTTCCGGAATAATCGATATTGTCGATTGTAACTTCGCTGTCTGTGATAAGCGCCGCAACAAGCGGAAAAGCAACGGCTTCCCAGTCGCTCGGAATTTCTTTGTCGAACGCTTTCATCAAAACAGGTCCGTGAACTTTTATGTGTTTGTAATCTTCACTTATTTCAAGTTTTACGCCCATTTCTTCAAGCCAAAGTCGCGTCATATTTAAAAACGGAGTTTCTTTCGGGTTTGTAAGTTCAATATTTGTTGTTCCGTTCAGGCGGCTTGCCGCCATCATAATTCCGCTTATGTACTGGCTTAGAACTCCGTCCGTAACGATTGTCTGATTTTCTTTTACGGGGCCTTTAATAATCAGCGGCGGCGCGTTTTTTTCCGGTCTGGAAATGTATGCCTCTGCTCCAAGTTGTTTTAATGCGTCTACAACGTGCAGAATCGGCCGCGTTCTGATAGATTCGTCACCTGTGAAAACTGTCCATCCGCTGAAAGTTGCGGCAACTGGACTCATAAAATATAAAAGTGAACCGGAATTTCCAACGTTTACAACATCGCATGGAAGATGGGCATTTTTTCCTGCGCCTTCAACAATCCAGTCGTTCGGATTTGTTGTGTCTACTTTTGCACCGAACAGCGGAACCGCTTTGCTGGAAGAAATGCAGTCCGCTCCGCCAAGCGGATTTCTTATGTGTGAAGTTCCTTCAGCCAGCGAAGAAAAAAGCAGCGCTCTTATTGTATGACTTTTAGAGCCTGGAACGTGAATAAGGCCAGAAAGATTTGCTTGTTGCGATTTGATTTTCATAATGTCTAATATTAGCAGAATTTGTGTTTATTTTCCATACTTCGCGCACTTTGGAATCCTGGTTTGCTTGTTTTCTTAAAGATTTCTTTCCGCTTCTATTAAACATTTTATTGGCAGATGATCAGAAAATCCTTCTCCGTTGTAGATTTTGTATCTTTTTGGAATAAAATCCGCATTGCACCATTCTCCGTCTGTTAAAACTTTGAATGCGCTTATGATTGTGTTTTCGTTTGCAAAAAAATTGTCAATCCGCTCCCATTTTGAGTCGTAATAATAAGAGCCTGGTTCTTTAAAATCGCCGATTTCGTTAATCCATGGCGAATAGACTTCAATAAAATTGTTTTCCGCTGTATTGGTGTTTCCGCAGCTTCCGCAAAATTTTCTAAGTTTCAGATTCGGTTTTCTGAAAACAATTCTTTGCGCATCCGCTGTTTTATCCGCGCCGCAGAGCAGTTCAAATTCGCTGATGTCCTTGTTAAAGTCGCCGCAAGAAATAATGGGAAGATGACTGTTTTCTGAAAACTGCTTGTAAAGAACGTTTTCCTGCCACTTCCGCCAAATTTCAGATTTTTCGCTTCCGCCGGATTTCGATTTCCAATGATTTACTAAAAGACAAAAAGTTTTTCCGCCGCAAGAAAGTTCTATTTTCATAATCGGCCGCATGGACGGCTGTTTTTCTGATTCTGAGCGGACGTCCAGATTGTGCAGTGTCATATTGGAGAGCGGAAGTTTGGAAATGACGGCGCAGCCAATCGCATCTGACGGATTTTTTGCAAATGCGGCGTAATTCCAGCAGTTTTTGCTGCTCCAGCTGTTTCCTGCAAGCTGGTTTGCTATGTCGTAAATTATTCCGGAATTTTCAATTTCTTCAAAAACAAAAACGTCTGCGTTGATTTCTTTTATTGCTTTGCATAACTTTAAAAGTCTTGCTTTGTATGCTTCTGTTCCCCATTTTTCGGATTTCTTGAAGTCTGAATATTCAATTCCATCGTTGTTTCCGTCAAAAAATGTCTGAACGTTCCAGTTTACGATTGAAAAGGCATTTTTTGTATTTTCTGCGAATGTGCAGCCGGAAATTGTAAAAAAAATAAAAGAAGAAAAAAGACATATGATTTTTTTCATGTAAAACCTCTGTCTTTTATATAGTAATTTTTTGAAAAAAACTGAAATTAACCGCACATTTTTTTTCAAAAAAAGTTGAATTTTAAGCAACGCTGCTACCGTTCATAACTGGAAGCGATATTAAGCTGGGCTCTGTATTTTGAAACTGTTCTTCTTGCTATTTTAATGCCTTTTTCCGCAAGTAAATCGGAAATTTTCTGGTCGGAAAGTTTTTTGTCGCCCGGTTTTTGCGCTTTTAAAATATTTTCGATTTCAAGTTTTACGCTGTCTGTAGAAATATTTTCCGGATTTTTTGCGCCGTTTTCTGTTTTGTTTTCAGATGATTTTGCTTTTTCGGAAACTGGCAGCGCTTTTGTAAAAAAGTATTTTATCGGAAAAATTCCCCAGTCGCAGCGCAAGAATTTGCTGTCTGCCATTCTTGAAACTGTGGATTCGTGAACATCAATCATTTTTGCAAAGTCGCGCTGGGTGAGCGGTTTTAAATGTCCCGGCCCAAGTTCAAAAAAGTCTTTTTGCGTTTCTGCAAGTTTTGTGAATGCGACTAACAGCGAATGTTCCCTGAAATTTAAAGTTTCAATAAAATTTTCTGCGTCTTTTAACTGCAATTTAAGCGATTTTTTATTTTCGGAATCAAGATTTTCAATATTTTTTTCATTTTTAAAATCTTTTGAAATTTCCACAACCGGAATGACTCTGTTGGAAAGCGCGATTTTAAGAGAACCTTCTTCTGTTTTTTCAACGTAAACATCTGGTTGAATAAAATGTTCGTTTGAACTTTTAAATTCCGCCGCCGGAAATGGTTCAAGGTTCTGAATGAATTTTATTGCTTCTTCCGTTTTTGTTAAGGAAATATCATCCTTGTTCAGTTGAATGTCGTCTTTAACAGTATTCCAAAATGAAACTTTATTGTTTTCTTCAATAAAACTGGTGATTTTTTTTAAAACTTTTTCTGCTTGCGGCGGTTTTAGCATTTCAAGTCTTCCGTGCAGAATGAAAAGTGCAATTTTAGGCGCATTTTTTTTGAGTTTTGCCTGAATTTCAAGGCTTTCCATAACATCTTTGCAGCAGATTCCTTCCGGATCAAAATGCTGCACAATGGAAATGCACTTTTCAAGAAGATTTTCATCGTCGCCTTTTTCTTTTTCCAGCAAACTTACGGGCGCCAAAATGTGGTAGCCGTTTTCATCAAGGTTTTCTATAAGTTTTTTGCAAATCCTTTGTTCATTTTCAGGCAGGTTTGTCATATTCAACTGGTGCAGCAGATGTTCTTGCAGGGTTTCCGTTTTATCCGGCGTGCTTTCCAGCATAATTTGATATTTTTCGGAAGCCTGCTCGCCGGCCGGAGTGGATTTTCCGGTGTGAACAGATGTCAGGTTTCCGGTGAATTTGTCTTCCGTTATTTCCAGCAGCGGATTTTCATCGACTTTTTTTAGGATTTCCTCGCGCAGTTCAAGATTTCCCATGGCTATAAGATTCATCGCCATAATCTGCTGCTGAGAAAGTTTCATTGTTTGAACTTGAACGGCTTTTTGTTCAAGCGAAAGATTTTGCGCTGCCATAATTTTATAAATTATTTGCCTTAATCCGCATTATAGCATAAATCACTGAATTCCGTTATATTAAAACTATGAAAAGTTTTTCTGAAATGGGCATTCAGGTGCCGGAAATTTTATTGCCAAAAAATTTGGATGTTTCAACCTGGTCTGTAGTCGCTTGCGACCAATACACGCAGGATAAAGAATATTGGAAATCTGTGGAAAAAACTGCTGAAGAAAAGCCTTCGACTTTAAATATAATTCTTCCGGAAGTTTATTTGAACGATTCGGACAAACCTGAACGAATTCAGAAAATCCGAAAAACTATGGAATCATATCTTGAAACAGGAATTTTTTCCGAACCTAAAAAAGAATTTGTTTATATAGAAAGAAAAACCGCTTACGGTCGTGTTCGTCGCGGTCTTATTGCTGCCATAGATTTGGAAACGTACGAATGGAAGCCTTTCAGTAAAGCGTTGATTCGTGCAACGGAAGCAACTATTCCAAGCAGAATTCCGCCTAGAATGGAAATCCGCCGCGGCGCTCCGCTTGAAACTCCGCACATAATGCTTCTTGTAAACGATCCGGAACTTTCGCTTGTGGAAAAAACTGGAGAGCGCGTAAAAAATAATCCGCCGCTTTATTCCGGCAATCTTATGCAGAATTCCGGAAGCATAAATGGCTGGGCGGTTTCTTCTGCGGAAGATATTGAATTTGTGCGTTCAACGTTGGAAAAAATTGCAGAAAAAAATACTGCGCCCGACGGTTCAACATTTTTATTTGCGGTTGGCGACGGAAATCATTCTCTTGCAACTGCAAAAGCTGTTTGGGATGAATATAAAGCGCAGAATCCTGAAGATAAAGAAAGCGCAGTCCGCTACGCTCTTGTTGAAATCGTAAATATTTTTGATTCCGGTCTTACTTTTGAACCGATTCACCGTGTTGTTTTTAACGTGGATTCTGAAGCCTTGATTCAAAATATTGCAGAAAATCTTGGCGGCTCTGAAATGCAGGTTGAAAGTTTTTGCGAACTTGAAAAATCCGTAAAAGAATCGGATTCTGATTTTGGCTTTGTTTTTACAAAAAACGGAAAGCAGAATTTTGTTCTTTTGCATACAAAAATAAACGCTCTTGCGGTTTCGCACTTCCAGCCGGTTCTTGATGACTTTTTAAAATCTGCATCGGAAAAGGTGGAAAAAGAATCTTCTGAACTGCCGGAAATTGATTATATCCACGGTTCAAGTGAAGTTTTGCGTCTTGGCGAAAAGGATAATACAATCGCAATTCTTTTGCCGCCGGTTGCCAAAGACAGTTTTTTTGCAACGATAAACGGCCGTGGTCCGCTCCCGCGAAAAAGTTTTTCAATGGGCGAAGCCGACGAAAAGCGCTTTTATTTGGAGTGCCGGAAACTTTTTTCCTAGCGGAAAATATTTGTGCCAAAGTTTTTTTTGACATCTGACCCAAATCAAATTATCATAAGTATATAGATAAAACCGGAAAAACGGAGCGTTGTTTTTGGGAGGCGGATATGGCAATTATAGCAATTTCTAGACAGGTAGCAGCATTGGGTGATGAAATTTCAATGGCGCTTTCAGAAAAACTTGGCTACAGATTTATTAACAGAAAAGAACTTGAAAAACGGATTGTTGATTTAGGTTTTCCTGCGGAAAAACTTAAAAAATACGATGAAAAAAAGCCGGGATTTTTTGCTTCTTTGGTAAAAGACCGCGATGAATATTTGAATTATCTTCAAACCGCAGTTTTAGATGCCGCTTCGGAAGGTGATTGTATTTTGCTTGGCCGCGGTTCATTTTTGATTTTGGAAGATTTGCCGAACCTTATTTCGTTGCGTTTTGTCGCAAATGATTCAATAAGATTGGAACGGCTTATGAAAGAGCACGACTGGAACGAAAAACAGGCTCTTCAGCGCATAACAGAAAGCGACAACAACCGGCGCGGATTTCATAAAAGTTTTTTCAACGCGGAAATAGAAAATCCAAAGCATTTTCTTATGGTGATGAACACAGGAATGTTTGATGTGGAGTCTGCATCGGATACGATTGTTGCAATTACGAAAGCAATAATTACGCCGCAAAAGGAAGAAGCCGGAAAATCAAAACTTCAGGAACTTATAAAGTGCCAGCATCTTGTTAATAAGCTGATTTTTGAATACAAGCTTAATATAGAATTTTTACGCGCCGAAATAAGCGGAAATACCTTGAATCTTCAGGGAGTTGCGGATTCTTCCGTTTTGGTTGAAAGTGCAATGAAAATATCTGCGGTGGAACTTCCGGGATATAATATAACTTCTTCAATAAGCGTTGTTCAGGATTTTAAAAATCATATTTAAGATTTTGCAGAATGTCGCAATTGACTTAAAATATCAAAAAGGGAATACTAAAGAATATGAAAACATCCAATAAATTTACATTAGCCAGAGTTTGCTTTGCACCGATTTTTTTCTTTCTGTATTTTGTTCCGATTTGGACACAAAATTTGCTTCTTGCAAAAATTTCTGCTTTTATTATGATTCCGCTCCTTGCTCTTGCGCAGCTGACTGACTATTTTGATGGTCATTATGCCCGCAAAAATGGCGAAGTAAGTGATTTTGGAAAACTGTTTGATCCGTTTGCCGATGTAATGCTCAATCTGACTTTATTTGTTTGCGCTCAGCGTTCTTTCAGCCAGCAGTTAAATCCGAACGGATATATGCCGGTTGTTTGCTTTATACTTATTCTTTTCCGTGAATTTACAATGAATTTTATAAGAATGGTGGCTGTAAGCCGCGGAACTGCAATTGCTGCCAGAAAAGGCGGAAAGTTAAAAACTGTTTTTTACATTGCTTCCGGATTTTATGTTTTAGCAATTGAATCGTTGATTCGTCTTGGAATTGTTGATTTGTCCGCTGATATGGCGACATTGCACGTTATTGCCTGCGTAATGTTTTCAATCTGTGTTCTTTTAAGTTATATTTCCTTTATTGATTACATTCGTGCATTTGCAGGAATTTTTAAAGAATCAAAATAATTTTTACGAATAGCAAAAATTTTTCATCTCATATTGAACGTTGCGATAAAATTGTAACGTTCAATATTGGATTTTGCGGACTTATTTGCTGTTAATAAATAATTTTTGAGAGCAGGTAAGTTGATTTTACTTTGCAAATATTTAAATTTCCGGGTGGAATAAAACGGAGGAAAATGCATAACTTTTTTATGCATTGAAGATTATGATTTGGCTTATTGGTTGTAACGGAATGTTGGGTTCGGAAATTGCGCGCGAGTTCGGCGAAAAAAAGATTGATTTTATCGGAACGGACCGCGAAGTTGATTTTACAGATGAAAATGCAATTTCGGATTTTGTAAAAAAAGTTGATTCAGACGGAAAAAAAATTGATTTTATTGTAAACTGCGCGGCTTACACTGCGGTTGATAAGGCAGAAAGCGATCAGGAACTTGCAGAACGATTAAATGTTCTTGGTCCAAAAAATCTTGCCTGTACAGCAAAAAAAATCGGTGCAACTTTGATTCATATTTCTACGGATTATGTTTTTGACGGAACTGGAAAAACTCCGCGCACGGAAGATATGCCTGTTGCTCCGATTGGTGTTTACGGTGTTACAAAAGCGGATGGTGAAAAAGCTGTTTCGGAAAATACAGACAAATATTATATTTTGCGCACTGCCTGGCTTTACGGTTGGGCCGGCAAAAACTTTGTTTATACGATGCTCCGCGCAATGAACACTCATGATTCTGTAAAAGTTGTGAACGATCAGTTCGGAACGCCAACTTTTGCAGGCGACTTGGCAAATGTGATTATAAAACTGATTTGTGTTTCGAAAGATTCCGCCGCTGAAAATCCTGTTCCTTACGGAATATATCATTGTACGGATTTGGGCGAAATTTCATGGTGGGATTTTACAAATGAAATAAAAGTGCAGGGGATTGAAGCCGGCTGGATTACGAATAAATCTTGTATTGTTAATCCGTGTTCAACAGAAGAATATCCGACTCCGGCAAAGCGCCCCGCTTATTCCGTTCTTAGCAAGGAAAAAATTCAGAAAGCGCTTGGGGTTGCACTTCCGGACTGGAAAAAAAGTTTGCATATATTTTTAAATTCCGCTTTGTTCGATAAATCTAGAATTGAATAATAGCGTGAAACTTTATAAAATAAATTATTGAAAAACGCTTTATTTTAGGATAAACTACTATAGTAGATTACGTGTACTGTAGTAGCGCACGGGGGGGTATAAATAATCTATGTTTTTAACAACAGTTATTGCTCTTGTAATACTTATACTATCTTCTTCCTTGGTTCCTGGAGTTATTCATTTTTGCAAGAAGTATGCATTGTATGATTCTGTAAATGCAAGGAAAATTCATTCGGGAAATATTCCGCGTCTTGGCGGAATTGCAATTTTCCTTAGTTTTGTAATCGGATATTCAGTTTATTTTTGCATAACTGATTTTAAAGGCTTTAATACAAAATTGCCTCTTTTGCTTGGTGGCACAATAATATTTACGGTCGGCATTCTTGATGACATTGTTGAACTTAAAGCCTGGCAAAAAGCAATTGCTCAGTTGATAGCGACTGCGGTTGTTGTTCTTGGTGGTTACAGGTTTCAAAGTATTTTTGGAATTCCGCTGTATAATTCAATTTTCGGACGGATTTTTTCCTGCGGATTTACATTCTGTTGGGTTTTCGGAATTATTAATTCATATAATTTGATTGATGGACTTGATGCGCTTTGCGGAACATTGGCGTTGAGTGTTTTTGCTTCAATAGCAATAATTTATTCGCAGTTTTATACCGAAGGAACTTATATTTGTATATTTCTTTGCGCTGCTGTTCTTGGTTTTTTGTTTTTCAACTGGCCGCCTGCAAAAATTTTTATGGGAGACAACGGAAGTCAGTTTTTAGGCTTTATGGTTGCAATTCTTCCTTTGTATGCTTATGCCGGAAATACAATAAATCAGACGTATGAATTCAATAAAATCCTTGTAATAATAAATCTTGTTTCAATTCCTATGACAGATACAATTGCCGCAATTTGGAGGCGTTTGCGCGATCACCGTCCTGTTATGAGTCCGGACAGAGCACATTTGCACCACAAGCTTTTGAATTTGGGTTTTTCAAAGAAAAATGCGCTTTTGCTTGTTGATGCGGTTCAAGTACTTGTCTGTATAATTGTTATTATGAGTTTGTCCTTAAAACCTCATCAGGCAACATTAGTTCTTGTTTTAACATATTTTGTTGTTATGTCTTTGTTCTGTATGATTCATTTTTCGAACAGGAGCGTTCTTAGACGTCAAAGACTTAGAATGTTAAAAGAAGATCAAAATCTTGATGTGAACGATACAGATATTTAATTGAACTGATATTCAAAAGTATTAAAAAGTAAATTGAAATCCGGCTGTTATTTTGCTATATTAAAGGTAATAGAAATTTATTTTTTAGGACGTTAAATGAAAGAAATTCGTTTTGAAGAAGAGGACGCTAAAAAGAAAACTCCAGATATGCCGGATCCTCTTGCAGAAAAATTTATGAAAACACGCCAGATTATTCTTTCTGGTGAAATTAACAAAGATTTGGCGGAAAAAATTGTCCGCCAGCTTTTGGTATTGGAAGCAGATGACGCAGAAAAACCTGTTTATGTTTATATCGATTCGCCAGGCGGTGATGTTGATGCAGGTTTTGCGATTTTTGACATGATTCGCTTTATAAGTTGCCCTGTAATTCTTGTGGGAATGGGACTTATTGCAAGTGCTGCTGCTTTGATTCTTCTTGCAGTTGAAAAGGAAAATCGTGTTGCGCTGCCGAACAGCCGTTACCTTATTCATCAGCCTTCTTCTGGAATGCGCGGAGTTGCTACGGATATTGAAATTCATGCAAAGGAAATGGAACGCACTAAAGCTGTTTTGAATAAAATAATTGCAGATCAGACTGGAAAATCAATCGATCAGGTTTCTGCGGACACAAACAGAGATTATTGGCTTAACGCGCAGGAAGCAATTGAATATGGTCTTGTTTCAAGAATTGTAAATTCAAGAAAAGATTTGGTAAAATAATTTATGGTGTTTGCACTCACGGAAAAGCTTGAGGATGAAATTCTTCAGGCTTTGGAAAATCAGGAACAGAAATTTTTGGTCGATGCGAAAAATTCTGTTTTGGTTTCTTCTGATAATATAAGTGCGGATGAAAACAGTTTTTATGTTTTGCCTGAATGGAATTCTTCTGATGGTTTTAACTTGATGGAAGACTTTGTAAGCGTGTTGCATTCCCCTATTGCAAAAGATGAATTGCAACGAATTCTTCATTCAGGAAGGGGGGTATTTAGAAATTTTAAGGATGAATTAAAAATGTATCCGGAAGTTGAAAAGCGCTGGCATCAATTTAAAAATAGAAAAATGCGCCTTTATATCAATGGATGGTACAATCAGCTGCGTGAAGTCTGGGGCTTGGAAAAATTGGCCCAAGAACCGGAAGAAATTGAAGATTTGATTCAGAATGATTTTAATTTTTTCAATTATTCATTATCAGATCATAGTGAAATTCTTCAAAAGTTAAAAATTGCAGCATTGAGTGAATTTGAAAATTCGGCACCGGAAGATTTACGAATGGCGTTAATAGATTTATGGATTGAACGGTTTAAGTCGGGAAATGATGTTGAACAGACTGGAATCGTATGTCATTCTAATTCTGATGAATTTGCCGGATGTATAACAGCAATGCCTATATCAAAAAGAACAGATAAAATTGTGACTTTAACAAGTTTTTATGTTCCGGAAAAGTTTAGAGGTCTTGGCATAGGAAGCGAACTTTTAAATTCGTTTATGAATGCTTTGAGAGATCAGAAAAAAAAATGGGTTCTGCTGACCAATGTGATTATGCCGGATTTTTTAATACCGCTGTTGTCTAGAAATGGTTTTGAAAAATTTGGTTCTGGTTTTGTAGCAGAGCTTTAGAGAAAACATAGGAGTATTTTATGTATAACAGACGCGAGTCAGAAATCGATTTGAATTCGGCTGCAGCATTTCTTCAGGATGTAGTAGAAAAAGTAAAAACACAGGAAAATCCTGATCTTCTTACAGAAGTTAAGAAAGTTTTTAAGAAAAATGTTCCATTTTCACTTAGAAATTATGTAGCGGCTTATTTTGTAAAGGAAACAGTAAAACATTTTCATGGAGCGTATCGTTCACGCAGAAATGATTACCGTGACAATAGAAGAAATCTTCGCGAACGTCCGGCACGTGAAAATCGCGAATTGGAAAATACAACAGAAGAACGCCAGCCACGCCCGCGTGTTCAGATTGATCCTGAATTGGCGGCAACAATTTTTATCAGCATCGGAAGAAACAGACGTGTTTTTCCGCGCGATTTAGTTGGTCTTTTGGTTGGTGGCGCAGGTCTTGAACGCGACAGAATTGGCGATATCCGCGTTCTTGCAAATTATTCTTTTATTCAGCTTTTTAAGGAAGATGCGGAAAAAGCGATTTCTGTTCTTAATGGATATGAATATCGCGGAAGAAAACTTGCTGTAAGCTACAGCCGCTCAAAAGATGGTCTTGATTTTGATGATGATTCAGTTCCACTTTCTGACGGATATACAGATCAGGAAGCAGCGGAAGATGCGGCAGCGTATGCAGCAGCTACAAAAGCTTCTGGAAACGAGGCGTTTGGTGCTCCGCATGTAGAACCGCAGGATGATTCTGCTCTTTAATAATTATAGAAAAAACTGATAAAAAGCTCAGATTTTTGTTTTTATGCAAAAGTCTGGGCATTATTTTTTTACTTTTATTGATTTATGAATATTTCAGTCTTAAATACAGGTCCTTTTGGCGTTAATACTTTGATTGTTCCGCTTTGCGAAAATAAAGTTCTTGTTTTTGATCCGGCAGCCTGCAATTTTACAAATGATTCAAATAAAATTACATCTTTTCTTTCTTCTAATAATCTTGAACCTGTCGCTTTTATTTTAACGCATGGTCATTTTGATCATATAACTGGAACTGGAATTATGAAAAAAGCATATTCGGATGTTCCGCTTGTTTGTTGCAAAGAAGATTCGATTATGGTCGGTCAAAATGCGGAATATGCGCAAAGTTATGTTTTGGAACAAATGGGGCTTGAAAAGCTTTGCGTCGCTTTAAAAACTTTGCCTTCTCCTGATATTTTATTTTCTGGTGAACCCGTATTATCTTCCCTTTTGAAAAATATTTCTGATAAAAATCTTATTGCTGAATTGAATTGCTGGAAAGCGTTGCATACTCCGGGACATACTCCAGGTTCTGTTTGCTGGTATAATAAAAACGAAAAAATTTTGATTAGCGGGGACACAGTTTTCTTTCATAGTTGGGGAAGAACGGATCTTCCCGGCGGCAGTGAATCTTTGATGGCAAAATCGTTAAAGAGAATTTATTCGGAAATTCCGGATGATGTTCAAGTTTTTCCTGGTCATGAAACTGTCGGATTTTTATTGGGCGAAAATAAATGATTTTGCGCAGTAAAAACTGCAAAAATTAAAAGCCGTAAAAAGGTTCCGGAAAATAAGGTATAAATTCAAGTTTTTTTTCAAATTGAATTTTATAGAAGATTGAATTTATATTTGGTCCAAGAATTTCCAGCATTGCGAAACTTGGCGGACTTTTATGGCGCGGGTAACCTATGCTGCCTGGATTTAGCAGATAAACTTTGCTGAGCATTTCGGTTGGAACATGGGTGTGTCCGAAAATAACAGCATTTGCGCCAAATACTTGTGCAGTTGCTTCTAAGGTTGAAAAATCGTAATAAACGCCTTCGCTGTGGCCGTGCGTAACAAGTATATTTCTATTGCCTGCTTTTAAAACAATTTTAGACGGAACTTTTATGTTCTTTTCAAAAGATGTGCTTGCACTAAAGGAATCGTTGTTTCCTTTTACAAATCCGATTACAGGCGGAAGCTGTTTTTTTTCGGAAAAATTTGCACGGCATTTTTCCATAACGCTAAGAAGGTCGTAAATTCCATCGCCTGCAAAAATCAGCGCATCTGCTTTTTTGCCGAACTTTTCTATTATTGAAAAAAGAGTGTTCGCCGCTCCGTGAGAATCCGAAAGAACTAAAATATTGGCGTTTTCTTTTTCTGAAAGTATTTCAAGGTTTTTTTTTGTTGCAAAAATGCCGTTTTCAAGCTGCGAAAAGCAGTTCATATTTATTCCTTTTGTTCAGTATTCAGTGCAATTGATTGTGCCTGTTATTCCAGCACAAAATGATTTATGGAAATTAATCCGGTTTCCGGATCTGAATAGCGCACAACTTTTTCATCTCCTGCTATCATTTTTACGATTTGAAAAAGATTTTCGTTTTTTTCAAAAGGTGCGCAGCTTATGTCCGCAAAATAAATTGCGCGCTCAAGAATTGCCGGGACTTCCTTTACAAGTTCCTGTTCGGCTTCTAATTCTACAATTCCGTTTAATTGCGCTTTTTGAGTTTTGTCCAAAACAAAATCTGCGGAATATTCCATTCCAAGTACATCATCTTGCGGGAAGAGCGAGATGATGGGAAACGGTATTTTTCCGTCGTAACTGTCTTGTATTCGCGCAAGAGCGCTGTAAGTTCGTTCCGGAGCGCCAAGAATTACCAATGCAGAAACTTCTTTGTTTTTTATTATATTTGCTAAGTCCGTGATGTAGGTTCTTGTTCCGTGTTTAAAATCATCCGGAAAAACAAGAGAAAGAAGTCTTCCGTTTTCGTTGTAGTTTCCGTATTTCAAAAAAAGTTTTTCTTTTGCTTTGCTTACAAATTCCGCATCATTGTAACCGTATCCGAACAGTACAACTATACAGTCGTTTGATTTATGCCAGGTTTGGGTAGAAAGTTTTAATTCATTTGAATCTTCGCCCGCATCGTATAAAGTTACCAGGCTTGAAACTGAAAATTTAGATTCTTTTGTTTTTCCGCAAGAAACTGCAAAAATTAATTGAGTTAAAATAAAAATGCAGACAAGTAAATTTTTCATATCTTCCCACTTATCTGCATTTTAATATTTTTTTTGTATGGGGGCAAGTCCACGCTGATTTAGTGTTGATTCAGCGTGTTTTGTCCTTTTAGTCTTTTGAAACTTTTTCTTTTTCAGAGTTAGGAATTATCAAATTAAGAATGATTCCTACGATAGTTGCAAGCGCAACTCCGCCAAGACTGAATGTAAAGTTGCTTCCGATTTTGAATTCCAAAAGACCGCCGCCGATTCCAAGAACCATAATTACAGAAGAAATTGTAAGGTTTCGCTTGTCTTTGTAGTCAACTCCGCTTTCTACGATTGTTCTAAGACCGCTTGATGCGATAAGTCCGTATAAAAGAATGCAGATACCGCCAAGAACCGGATTTGGAATTGTCTGTATAAGCGCTCCGAATTTTGGACAGAACGAAAGAATGACTGCAATTACAGCCGCGCCACCGATTACCCAAACTGAATAAACTTTTGTGATAGCCATAACACCGATGTTTTCACCGTAAGTTGTGTTCGGCGGACCGCCCCAAATTGCTGCCCATGCAGTTGCAATTCCGTCGCCGCAAAGAGTTCTGTGCAATCCAGGATTTTTTGTAAAGTCTTGTCCTACAACTGTTGATGTTGTAAGCGTATCGCCTAAGTGTTCGCAGATTGTAGAAATTGAAACGATTATAAATGTTATGATTGCTACAACATTGAATTTTGGAGCCATCCAGTAATATTGTCCGGCTTCGTTGGTGTGCAGGAACGGAAGTCCAATCCATTTTGCTTCGCGGACAGCGGTAAAGTCGATGAATCTGTATTTTTCGGAAATGAATCCCATTATCAATGTAAAAAGATAACCGCCGATAAGTCCGATAAGAATTGAAATTGTATTGAAAAATCCTTTCAAAAAGATTGTTGCAACAACGGCTATAAGGAGCGTTACTGCGGCAATGCTTGTTGCTACCAAAGAATATGAACCGTTCTGGAACATTGCGTTATTTATTGCTGAACCGGAAAGCGACATTCCGATTACAATAATTACTGAACCTATTACTACAGGCGGAAGTGCTTTGTCTATCCAGTTTTTTCCAGAAAACTTGATTATAGTGGCAATCAAACAGTAGAAAAGACCTGCGAAAATTGCACCGCCCATTGCATATTCAACGCCGTATTTTTCTGTAATTCCTATAAGAGCCGGAATGAATGCAAAGGAAGAGCCTAAGAAAGCAGGAACTTTTGCACCTGTAATAAGAATGTAAATCAGAGTTCCCGTTCCGGCTGTGAACAATGCTGTTGAAGTGCTTAATCCGGTAAGGATTGGAACTAGAATTGTTGCTCCGAACATTGCAAAAACATGCTGGAAACTTAGCGGAATCCATTTTGCAAGCGGAGGTTTGTCTTTAGGACCGTAGATTTTTTGTGCGTCCATATGATTTTTGATTCTCCTGTAAAGTTTTGGGATTTGAAAATTTTAAGAGGTTGAAAAATCTGCAAAAATTTTCAGTCTGATTTACATTATAATTCGCATTATTTTTGTTAGTCAAATTAATTTTGTTGCGAAGTGTCTTTTATGCAGCAAGGCGGATTTTGTGTTATAATTTTCTTGTGAAAAATATAAATGAGATTTCCGGAATTGATTTTCAAAAAGTTTTGCTTTATTTTGACGGCGATATTGAAATTTTCGATGAAGTCTTGAAGGTTGCGGTTGATGATGCAGAAAATAAAATATTGCGTCTGAAAAATGCTTTTGAACAGAAAAACTTTTTGAATTATCAAAACGAAGCGCATTCCCTGAAAAGTTCACTTGCGACTTTTGGCGCGGAAAAACTTGCTGAACGTGCGAAAAAACACGAATTTGCCGCAAAGGAAAATAATATTGAATTTATAAAATCCGATTATGAAGAATTTGTTGTTGAGTATAAAAAATTTATTTCCGAAGCGGCAAATTATTTAGGAAAATAATAGTTTAAATGTTATAATTTTACGTAATATGAAAAACATTCAGCTTCCTTCGATGATTTCAATAATTTCTGATAATATAAAGAGCGGAATAGTCTGTTTTGACCTGAACGGAAAGTGCGTTTACATAAATGAATTTGCAAAAAATATTTTTAATTCGGAAATTTTACCGGAAATAGAAGCCGAAAATTACAGGAAAAAAATTTTAACTGAAAATTACAATAGTTTGTTTGAAGAAGAATTTAAGGATTCATTCTTTTTAGGTGGAAAAAAATGTCTTTTTTCGGTTTTTTATAAAGAAGTTTTTGATAATTCAGGAAAATTTCAGGGAAGTTATTTAAAATTTGAAGACAAAACCAGCGAAACCAAAATTCTTGAAAAAGAACATTATGCGGCAACTCATGATTCAATAACTGGGCTTTACAACCGGCGCGCTTTTTTTTCAAAAGCAAATGAGATTATTACGAAAAATCCGGATGTTCCGCGCCTTTTGATTGCGACGGACATAGAAAAATTCAAACTTGTAAATGATTTGTTTGGCGAAGCGCTTGGCGACGAAATTTTAAAAGAGCAGGCAAGGTTGCTTAATGAAATAAAAACCAAAAATTCAATCGCAGGGCGTGTTGGCGGTGATAAATTTGCAGTTCTTATTCCAAAATCGGATTTTAAACCGGAAGTTGCAGTTCAAAGCGCGCATAAAATTCAGGAATGTTTGGGCGGAATCAAATATAAACTTCATGTTTACATCGGAATTTATGAAATCAAAAATGCGGAAGAGTCTGTTGAGTCGATGTTTGACAAGGCTTGCCTTGCGATTGATGAAATTACTGGAAATTACGGACTTACAATGTCTTATTATGACAGTAATATAATGCAGAAAAATTTTTATAAAAGCCAAATTATGAGCGGATTCAATGAAGCACTTGAAAAAAAGCAATTTATAATCTTTTTGCAGCCAATTTTTAATTATGAAAAATCTGAAAATCCGGATTCTTCGGAAAAAATTGCCGGAGCGGAAGTTGTTGTCCGTTGGCATCACAAGGATTTTGGTCTTTTGGATCCGCAGAATTTTTTTGATATTCTTGAAACATCAGATGGAATTTTTCAAATGGATAAAATCGTTTGGGAAATGGCTGCGCAAAAGTTGAGCGAATGGAAAAACAGCGGAAATGATGAACTGGCTTTGTGCGTGAATGTTTCTTCCAAGGATTTTTATTTTGCAGATCTTTATAAAATTTTTACCGGTCTTGTTGAAAAGTATAAAATTTCGCCGAAAAACTTAAAACTGGAAATTACAGAAAAATCGGTTGAAAAAGATTTTAAGCTTCATAAAAAAGTTATTGAAGAGCTCAGAAATTTTGGCTTCAATATTGCTCTGGATAAATTTGGAACAGGAATTTCTTCATTGGAAAATCTGAATAAAATTCCTCTTGATGCAATAAAAATTGATATGGGATTTCTTACGCAAGGATATGTTTCTGAAAATAAATATAAAGAAATCCTTAAAAATTTGCAGGAACTTACAGCAAGTTTGAATATGATTATAGTTTCGGAAGGTGTTGATTCAAAAAAACATGCGGATTTCCTTAAGGAAGCTGGATACAATATTTTTCAGGGAGATTTTTATTCAAAGCCGCTCCCGGAAAAACTTTTTGAAGAGCAATACATTGGAGCGCAAAAAAAATGAATTCATTGAGTGTGTTTTATATTTTTGTATCTTTTTGCACTATTTTGTTTCTTTTTTTAGTGCTTTATATTGTTATGCATTCAAAAAGCCGGTTCAGATGGCAGCTTTGCTATTCTATTACGGCCGAAATTTTTTCTGTTGCGTTTTATGCTTCTCTTATGCTTGTAAAAACGGATTTTTCAGCCTTTGTATTTTATTCGCTGTTTTTTGCATGCAAAACTTGGTTCTGTTTTTACAGCCTGAAATTTTGTCTGGATTATACGGAAGTCCATCTTTATAGAAAAGTTTTTGACAGAATATTTGCGGTTTTTGCAGTTGCCGATTCCGTTTGTTTTTTTATAAATCCCTTTTTCAAAAATTCTTTTGAAGTTTCATGGAATTTAGTTTCAAGAGGATTTTATTTTTGGGAAATACAAAAAAATCCGTCTTTTTATTTGCATTTTGCGCTCTGCGGATTTTATTCCCTTTTAGCAGTTGCGGTTTTGATTTTTAAAATCATAAAATCACCAAAAATTTATAAACAAAAATACTTTGCGGTTCTTTTTGTTTGTATTGTTGTGATTGCTTGCGAAGTTGTAAGTTACTGTTTTTCTTCCGCGTTTGATTTGTCGGTTCTGATTTACGCATTTTTAACGTTTTTAATCTATTGTTTTACAAATTATTTGGTTCCGAATAAAATATCAGAAGCTTCCATTGAAAATTTTTATAAAACTGATTCGGATTTTGTGCTCTTTTTTAATTCCCGCGGACGATGTATTTTTGCGAATGATGAAGCTAAAAAACTTTTTTGCGCTTCTGGAAAATATTTGCCGGCTTATGCAAATTCGTTCCGGAACAATTTTATTGAAAAGTACGGGAACGCGGAAAAAATTGTTTTGCAGGATGAACTTTTGAATATTAACGGAAAACCGCTAAGTTGTTCTGTTTTATATGAAGAAATTTGTATGAGCGGTAAAAAGTCGGGGTCCTGCTTTATTATAAAAAACAGAACGGAAGAAATGAATATTCTGTTCCGCGAACATTATATTGCAACCCATGATTCATTGACTGGACTTTATAACCGTGAATATTTTTTTGAAAAAGTAAATGAACGTTTAAAAAATGACAAATCTTCAAAATATTTGATGCTCGCTTCGAATATAAAGAATTTTAAATTTGTTAATGAACTTTTCGGCGCAAAACGTGGGGATCAGATTCTTTGCAAACAGGCGGAATTTATGCGCACTTTTTCGCACAAGAACAATATTTATGCCCGCATTTTAAACGATAAATTTGCAATGCTTATAAAAGAAGAGGATTTTATAAGCAGCCTTTTTGAAGAGCATATTAGAAGTTTCAATAATATAATAGTAACTTCTTTTTATAAACTGAAGATTTATATTGGAGTTGCAAAAGTTACGGATGTTTTTGATTCGGCTTCTGTTCTTTATGACAAGGCTGCCTTGGCAATTGATTCTATAAGTGATGATTTTCAGCAGAACTTGGTTTATTACAATAAAACGATTATAAATCAGCTTGTTGAAGAAAAAAATATTATTTCTGAATTTGAACAGTCTATTGCGGAAAACAAATTTTTGATTTATATGCAGCCGATTCTTTCGAAGGAGCAGAGGTGCTATGGTGCGCAAACTCTTGTCCGCTGGCAAACTAAAAAAAATGCGCTTTTGCTTCCTGAATATTTTGAAAGCGCGTTGAAAAAGACTGGACTTATTTACAAACTGGATCTTTATATTTGGGAAAAAGTTATAATAAAAATCAAAGAATGGGAAATTTATAATATTCTACCGGAAAATTTTTTTGTATTTATAAAAGTTTCTTCAAAAGATTTTTATTATATCAATGTTGCGCAGGAAATAATTTCGCTTGTTGAAAAATATGGAATAAGTCCGTACAGGCTTGTCGTGGAAATTTCCGCTGATACATTTTTTGCTGATTTTGATAAAGTTCAGAATGATGTTCAGTTTCTTCATCAAAATGGAATAAGAGTTTCAATTGATAATTTTGGAAAAGGAATTTCTTCTTTAAATTTTGTGAATAGTGTAAAAGCGGATTTTATAAAAATAAATATGAATCTTTTCGGCGGAACAGAATTTGTCGGTGACGTAAAAAGAGGAAAGCCGGTTGTTGATTTTATTGTCCGGCTTTCGAAAATTTTAGGAATTTCCACCGTTGCAAAGAATCTTGAAAGCGATGAACAGGTTGATTATCTTGATTCTGTCGGATGCAAATATTTTCAATATGATGATTTTTGTGTTCCGATTCCAACCGCGCAGTTTGTTCAAAGGTTTCTTTTAAAAAAATCAAAGTCTGAAACTTTGAATTGAAACTTAACGGATTTTTTTATTGATTTAGGATATAATTTTTTTCTATGTACTTATTGGTAATAAAACAGCTTGCGATAATGATTTTTCTTGCGGTTGCAGGATTTATTGTAACAAAAAGTTTTAAGTTCGGAATGCGCGAACAGCAGTTTGTTTCTAAAATTCTTATTTATTTTATAAATCCATGTCTTATTTTAAGCCGCTTTGACATGGAATTTGATTTTTCAAATTTGAAAAGTTTCGGAATTGTTCTGCTCCTTTCAATAGTAGTTTACCTTGTGATGATTGCTGTTGCGCTGTTATTTTTCCGTTCAAAAAATGAAGAGGAAAAGCCGCTTGATCAAATTGATAAGCTTGGCGCTGTTTTTACAAACTGTGCTTTTATAGGAATTCCGCTTATCGACGGCATTTTTCCAGGAACAAAAGCTGTTTTTTATCTTCTTCCGTTTATTGTAACATTCAATGTCTTTCTGTGGATTTTTGGCTACAAAATATTTTGTGGCAGAATTAATTTAAAAAAATTGATTACAAATCCGAATATTATTGCAGTTTTGCTGGGTTTTGTAATTTTTTGCCTTCCGTTCAGGCTTCCGGAAATTATTGCTGTTCCAATAAAACAGATTGGCGGAATGAATACTGCTATGGCAATGTTTTTGCTCGGAATGTTGTTTTCCAATTTTCATGGTTTTAAGAAATCTTATGTTTTTAGGCTTGTAAAACTTTGTGTTGTTCGTTTTGTTGTCATAATGATTCTTTCTCTTGCGGTTGTTTTTTGCGCTTTCCGCCTTCTTTCTTCGCTGTCGGATATCCGGCTGATTTGCTACGTGGTTTTCATTGCCGCGCTTTGTCCGGTCGGAATGAGCGTTTCCAGTTTTGCAGTTCTTTTTAATAAAGATGAATCTTATGCGGGGCTTTGCGTACTTGTAACTTCTGTGGTTTGTGTTGTAACATTGCCATTGAGCGTTGCTTTTGCGGAATGTTTATTTTAAGCGGTTTTATAACTTGAACATATTATGAAAAAAAAATTTACGTTTTTGTTTTTTCTGTTTTTTTCTGTTTTTTGTTTTGCAAGGAAAGCGGATTTTCAAATTCATTTTTCGCCTTTTTTTACGGATTACAATTATTCGGCGAGCGGCTCTGTTTTTATAGATTCTGATTTTCGCGGATTTGATATTTCTGCGGCAAATTTTAATTTTTTTGACAATAAAAATCATATTGGTATTTTTGAAAGGGCTTCTTTTCAGTTTGCGGATTTTTATAAAACGGAATTTTGTGCGGGACCTGCTTTTGGATTTGATGTAAACAGTTTTGTGCGCTTTCAGTCTTCCGCATATTTTTGTTTAGGAATTGAATTTGAACGTAATCAAAATTTGTTCGAAAAATATGGGGATTCCGCATTTCCTGCTTCTGATTCAAATGAATTTAAACTTTCTGCAGGAATAGGCAGTATATTTGAATTCAAACTGATAAAAGAAAAGTTTATTTCTCCTGTCCTTGGACTTGATTTATTATGCAATTTTCTTTGTCGCGACTATGTTTTTGTAAAAAACGAAAAGTCTTTTTATCATCTTGATTTTAAGAATTTTGTTCTTTTGCAGCTTAAACCTTTTGTCGGTGTAAGTTTTAATTTTTGACTACCGGTTGATAAATACAGTATAATTTTAGTATGAGTAATAAAATCCCAAAACGTTCAGAAGTTCCAGAAACAGATAAATGGGACTTGTCTTCTATTTATAAATCCAATGATGAATGGGAAGCGGCTATAAAAGAGCTGCCTTCATATACAGAAAAACTTGTTCAGTTCAAGGGGCATCTTGCAGAAAGTCCGGAATCTTTGCTTGGCGCGTTAAAAGCGCTGGAGCAGGCGGAATTGCATCTTGAAACTGTTTATCACTATGCAAGTCTTCAGCACGAAGCCGATGAAGATGATGCGGATGCAACAGACAGAAACGGCCGCGCAATGATGGCGTATACAAAAATGCAGTCGGAAATAAGTTTTATGGATCCGGAACTGCTTTCAATTCCGGAACAGACTTTGCGCGCTTGGATTTCTAAACCTGAATTTAAAGATTATAAAATTTATGTGGAAAAACTCCTGCATTTTAACAAATATACTTTGAGCGAAAAAGAAGAAAGAATTCTTTCACTTCAGGCGCAGCCGGCGGAAACTCCGTACAATACGTTCAGTATGCTTGAAAATGTTGATTTGAACAAACAGTTCGGAACTGTTAACGTAAACGGCGAAGAAATGCCTTTGACGCAAACGACTTTTACAACTTTGCTTAAAAATCAGGACAGAAAAGTCCGCGAAACAACATATAAACAGTTTTATAAAAAGTTTGAAGATTTTCAGAATGTGATTGCCGCTCTTTACGCAGGAAATGTAAATCAGGATGTGTTTGGTGTTCGCGCAAGGGGATATGATTCTTCTTTGCAGGCGGCTCTGTACGGAAATAAGGTTCCGCTTAGCGTTTATCACAATCTGATTGATTGCGTACATAAAAATTTGGGAACTTTGCACGAATATTATTCTTTGAGAAAAAAGATTTTAGGATTACCGGAACTTCGTCATTACGATGTTTATGTGCCGCTGGTAAAATCCGTAAAGATGCATCATTCTTACGATGAATCTGTAGAAATTGTGCGCGCCGCTCTTGCTCCGCTGGGAAAAGAATATACAGACAGATTGTGCGCCGGGTTAAAAGACGGTTGGGTTGACCGCTACGAAAACGTCGGAAAGCGAAGCGGTGCATTTTCAAGCGGTTCATATATCGGAAATCCTTATATTTTGCTTAATTATGACGAAAACGATATACGTGATGTGTTTACAATGGCGCACGAGGGCGGACATTCTATGCACAGCTGGTATTCTGTTCATAATAATCCGTTTCTTTCTTACGACTATACGATTTTCGAAGCGGAAGTTGCGTCTACATTTAATGAAGAGCTGGTTTTTGAATATTTGCTGAAGAATGCAAAATCTGAAGATGAGAAAAAATATCTTCTTGCTATGCGTGCCGACGATATTTTAGCAACTCTTTACCGGCAGACAATGTTTGCAGAGTTTGAATTGAAAGCGCACGAACTTGTGGAGCAGGGAACGCCGCTTTCTGCTAAAGTTTTGCGAAAAATTTACCGCGAACTTTTGCAGCTTTACTTTGGTCCGGAAATGAATCTTGAAGAAAACAGCGATATGGAAGGATTGCGTATTCCACATTTTTATAATTCTTTTTATGTTTACAAATATGCGACAGGAATTTCTGCGGCGCTTGCATTGGCAAAAAGAGTTACAAACGGCGGCGAAAAAGAGCGTGAGGATTATTTTGCGTTCTTGAAATCCGGCGGAAGCCGCTATCCTATAGAAAGTTTGCGTATTGCCGGTGTTGATATGGAAAGTCCAAAGCCTGTTCAGGATGCTTGCGATACATTCAAGGATATTGTAGAGCAGCTTAAAAAGATGTTTTAGAGCTGATTATAAAAAAAGTCATTCTGAAGTTGTTTCAGAATGACTTTTTTTCAGTTTTTTATTTTGTCATTAAATTTATTTTAATGATTTTTTCTGTTATTTGCTTCCGTATGCTTCATACTTTTTAGAAGGAGAATAAGTTCCTTCGCGGTATTCACCTGTTAAGCTCGGAATTTTCATTTTCATTCCAGGCATAATCAAGTTAGGATTGTTAGGCTGCGGAATGTTGTTTTTATTTTCCTGATAAAGGTTTTCCCACAAAAGCGGATTGTTGTATACGTAAGGACGACCGGAAATATTCCAGAAGCAGTCTTTTGTTTCTGCCCATGGACGAACAATATAATATTCCGGAAGAGGAGTTACTTCGTAAACACCGTCAAGTGCGGCAATTGCTTGCTTTGCGTAATCTTGTGTGGCGTTGTAATCTTCTTTGCCGAATGCGTTCTCTGCATTTCCGTATGCTTCTTTTGCAGCGGAATAAGCCATAGGGAATGTTTTTTCAGCGTTGATTCCTTCTGCCCATTTGATTTTGTTTTGTGCAAGCTTAAGCTGTTCTTCTGCATTGTAGCGTGCCATCATAGAATCAATGTACGCCTGTGAAAGAGCGGCATTTTCAGATGCTTTTTTTGAATATTCAACAGCATCGTCGTACTGACCGGCATCAAAAGCGATTCTGGCTTTATTTTCGTATTCATCAGCAAGTTTCTGATAAGTGTTGTTTTTGTAACTTACAGCAAAAATTGAAGCGGCTGAAATTACAAATGCTGCGGCAGCAATAAGTTTTTTCATTATTTTGCCTCCGTTGTTGATATTACAGTATCATTGATTTCATCGATTGTGTCTTTTATAAGACCTTCCAAAGAAGAGTCGTTTCCTTCAAATTCTTCAACCTGATAGTCGTTGATTTCTTCCGGAATTTCTGCTTCTTGAGTTTCCGGAGCGTCATAATTGTCTGCTTCAAGAAGAACTGTATCTTCTGCTTCGATTCCTTCGATATTGTCGCCTTCAAGCGGATTTGTTTCATCTGCTTTTGTCGCATAATTTGCTGCGGCTTCAACTTTTGCTTTTGCTTCGTCTATAGCTTTTTGCGCTGCCGCACGTTTTTCTGCAACTTCTTCCGCAACTTTATTGAACTGTTCATTTGACTTCAAATAGTGATTGTATGCCGATTCTGCGTTCTGCATTGCATAATTCTGATCACCGGATTTAAATTCTTCCGCAGCTTTTGTGTATTCGGCTTTTGCCGCAACGCCAGCTTTTACAGCGTCTGCCGCTCTTTTTGCTTTGAACGCTTCTGTGCGGGCTTCTTTTGCAAGCTGTCTGTATGCTTTGTTAAGAACGTTGATGAATTTGCCGTTAGCCATATTTGCTTTGTCAAACATTAATGTTCCAAGAAGATTTGTAGAACTGTTCAAGTTTTCAAAATCTGAAAGAGCTGTGCAACCTTCGTCGTAAGAAGTTTTGTCGTAAGAAATCAAATCTCTGTCTTCAATTTTCTTCTTGTTTTCAAGGGCGTTTGCGTATGCGGCAAGCGCGCCGTAGCGTTTTTCCACATCGCTCAGAGGAACTGAAATGTCTAATCCGCTTTCCGACTGGGTTTTAAGGGCATTATAAAGTTCATCCGCTGCGTTGAACTGCTTTTCTGCAAGTTTGTCTGCGCCTGCTTCGATAGCAGCATTGCGGGCCGCTTCTGTTTTTTCAAGTGCTGAAGAATTGTCAACGGTTGTTGCTTCTTCAATTTTGTTTTCAACTTCATTTACCTTGTCTTCGATGGTAGATGGAGTTGTATCTTCTGCTTTTGGAGTTGAGCCGCAGGATGTAAATGCAAGTGCGAATGCTGCTGCGAACAAAACTGGTACAATGAATCTTTTCAAAGTTAATAAACCTCCATATTTAATGCTTTATTTTACAATAAGTTTGTTTGCTTCGCAATATCTTTACAATATATGGAAAAAATACAAAATCATTTTTTTATCTTAATTTTTATGATAAAATGAGAAGTGAAAAGTTTGGAGGAATTCTATGGCGGATGATTTTTCGTTTGAAATAAAAGAAAATTTGGGAGTGCTTTCTACAAGCAAATCCGGTTGGAATTTGGAACTGAACAAAGTCAGTTGGGGCGGTCGCCCTGCAAAGTACGACATAAGAAGTTGGGCTCCTGAGCATGAAAAAATGGGAAAAGGAATTACTTTGAACGATGATGAAATAAAATCATTGAAGGAAATCCTTTCTAAAATTTAATGAATACTGTGCGCTAGATTGCAACGTCGTAAGTGGCGCAGGTTGCTCCTTTTTTTATGATGATTTCATAAAGAAGTTTTTGCAGGATTACATCTTCCAAAAGACTGCCTCCTGAGCGGATTTCCATATCTGAATTTGCAAGTGCTGCAAGAATTGCGGTTGTTTGCCCGGAAGTCCAGATTTTTGCGGCTTTGGAATATTGCGTTTTCAGTTTTTTGCTTGCAAATCCATTGATTTTTAAATTAAAATCATCGCTTTGACCTTGGGTTTGCAGTTTTTGCCATAATAAAAGTTTTCGGTAGCAAGATGTAAGTCCTGCAATTATGAGCGGTGATGAATTTTCTTTTGAAAGTCTTATATTTTTCAGCACATCTATGGATTTTTCAAAGCGTTTTTCCGGCGGAACGGAACTGTCGGACATTATTCCGAAAAGTGTAAAGGCATTTTCTTCTCTTGTGTGGGAAAGAACTGAATCTACGTTTTCGGCAGTTATTCTGTGCCCTTTTGGAAAAAGTATAAAAAATCTTGAGCATTCATTTTTTAGAACCTGAGTATTGTTTTCTATCATTTCAAGAATATTTTCTGCGGCTTCCTGCTCAATGGAATACCCGTTCTTCTGAAAGAAATTCTGAATCCAAGGAACTTTTTTGTTTTCAAACATTTCCCAAAATATCTTTTTATTTGCAGCTGGAACAGATTTTTCAATCTTTGCGTCTATTGAAATTTCATCGCTGGTTAATATAAGAACATTGGATTCTGATTTTGATGTTGAAATCCACTTTGTTATAATTTCAACATCTTCTTTCTTTTTTATTGTTTCCGAATTTTTTACAGTTACACAGACTGCATTTGCAAACAAAGATTCATTTTCCAGAATGCTTATGAATTCTGCCGCTGGAGTTTCCGATGCGTAATAGTGATATTCTTCAATTTCGCCGAATTTCTTTTTTAGAGATGAAATGATACTTTTTACGGCATCGTTTCGTTCTCCAGCTTCCGGTCCTGTGTAAAGATAAACTGCTGCCATTTTAGTAAGTTCTTACAATGTTGGAAAGTATTCCTACTATGCGTACATCTGTACAATAAATCGGCTGCATGGAAGGATTTTCTGGTTGAAGACGTACTCTTGAGGCTTCTTTGTAATAGCGCTTTAATGTGATTGCATCATCCAGAACGGCAACAACAATTTGTCCGTCAAGTGCGTTGTCGGCCTGTTCAATAACAGCAAGGTCGCCTTCCAGAATACCTGCGTTTATCATGCTTGTGCCGCGTACGCGAAGTGCAAAATATGTTTTTCCCGGGCGTATGAACGGTTCTGTAAGGTTTACATAACCGTCAAGATTTTCTGCGCTAAGGAGCGGTTTTCCTGCTGCAATTGTTCCTAAGAGTGGAACTTTGCTTACAAAAGGCTTTGTTTCTTTTGGTCTGCCATCTACAAGAACTCTTATGGAGCGGGAACGTTTTTGCTCTGTTGTTAAGTAGCCTTTTTTCTGAAGGGCGGCAATGTGATCCTGAACGGCTCTTAAAGAAATTCCGAAATGTTCGCTGATTTCTCTTACAGTTGGCGGATAGACGTTTTCCTCTGTAAAATTAGCAATAAAATCCAAAACTTCTTTTTGTCTTTCTGTTATTTGTTTCATATATTTTCCTTGATTTATTCTTCTTCGAATTTTGAATCAAACAAAGATTCGATTTCATTTGCGCATTCGATTTCGTCCGGACCGTCTGTATGCAGCGTAAGAACAGTGTTGTAGCCGGCCGCCATTGTAATAACGCCCATAATAGATTTTGCGTTTACTGTTGTGTCATCGCGGGAAAGAGAAACTTCGCATTGGTATTTGTTTGCAGTTTGAGCGATGATAGCTGCTGGTCTTGCGTGGATTCCAGCGCGGTTTTTTACTGTAAGCAATTTTTCAGTCATTTTTTTGTTCCTTTTTTATTTTTAATATGAATCATCTGAGTCTGCGAGCGCATTTGTTGCAACTCCGTTTTCAATCCATTTAAGAACATTCTGGTTAAAGTCCCTTGCTGAATTGTAACCCATGTTTTTAAGACGTTCGTTCATAGAAGCGGCTTCTATAATAATCGGCATATTTCGTCCCGGTCTTACAGGAATGTCAATTGCCGGAACTTTTACACCTAGTATATCCATAAATTTTTCATCAACGCCCAAACGATCGTAAACTTTGTTCTGGTCCCATTCTTCCAGCCGCACTACCAGCTGGATTTCCTTTTGGTCGCGGATGGCTCCTACGCCGTAAAGTTTTGAAATATTAATTATTCCGAGCCCTCTTATTTCCATGTGGTGGCTTATAAGAGTGTTTGCTCCGCGGCCAAGAACCGTATTTCCGTTTACGCAGCGGACTTCTACAATATCATCGGCAACCAGCCGGTGTCCTCGTTCTACAAGTTCAAGCGCTGTTTCGCTCTTTCCTACGCCGGAATGTCCGGTAATAAGAATTCCTACACCGTAAACTTCTACAAGAACTCCGTGAATTGTTTTTGTTGGAGCGAATGTATTTGTAAAAACTCTTATAAGACGTTTTGTAAAGTCTGTTGTGTCTAAAGATGTTGTAAGAATCGGACAGCAGGCTTCTTCTGCCAATCTTATGAAATCTTCCGTAGGTTCGCGGCTTGTTGAAAAAATGCAGCAGGGAATTTTATAGTTAAAAAATTGCTGTAGAGTATCTGTTCTTTTTTCTTCGTAAAGTTTTTTTAAGTAGGCGGCTTCTCCTCGTCCGAAAAGCTGAACGCGCTGCGATGCGAATGCATCAAAAAAGCCGGAGATTGCAAGCCCTGGACGATTTATATCCGGAACGGTGATTTTTCTTGGCAAACCGCGTCTTCCTGCAATGCATTTTAATTCAAGCGCATCATGTCCGGGTAAATCAAGGTCTAGCAAGTCAAGAACTGTAAACTTTTTTTCCGCCATATAAGTATACTATACTAAAGGTGCGGTTTTTTTTCAATCAGAATATGTGTATATTCCGCTAAATTTTTGATTTTTTGCTAAATTTCTTTCAGCGCGATTTGAACGTCATTTTCATTGAATTCTTCACGGTTTTGCTGACTTGCGACAAGAGCGGCTCTGTTTATTACGGATTCAATCTGTGCGCAGCTGAAGCCGCTGAATCTTTTTGCAAGATTTTTTGTGTTGCAGGAAGTTTTCTTTCCGTGCGAATATTTTTCAATAAGTTTTTCGCGTGTGTCTGCATCCGGATATGGAACTGTGTATTTTGCATCAAAGCGGCCTGGTCGTATGAGCGCTTCATCCAAAGCGGACCGGCTGTTTGTTGCCGCAAGAACAAGAATTCCGTCATGCGGAGTAAATCCGTCCAATTCGTTAAGAAGCGCAGTTACAATTCTTGTGTTTTCAGTTTCGATTGCAGAACCTGAATAATTCCGTCTTGTTCCGATTCCGTCAAATTCATCAATAAAAACAATGCAAGGCGTTTTTTTTCGCGCTTTGGCAAAAAGAAGTTTTACTTTCATCGGACCGATAGCCATGAACATGCTTTCAAAATCCGTTGCTTTTGCAGGAATGAAATTCACTTTTGCTTCTGCGGCAAGGGCGCGCGCAAAAAGCGTTTTTCCGTTGCCAGGAGCGCCTTCAAGAAGAATTCCTTTTGGCATACGTATTCCTTTTGCTTTGTATTCTGCCGGATTTTTCATTATGTCGGCAATCTGCATCATGTCTTTTTTTAAATCTTCCATACCGACAATATCATTAAATGTTACGCCGGTTTTTCTTACAGCCTTGAAAGTGTTCGGAGAAATAAATTTCCGGAATGCAATGATAATTATTCCAAAAAATATTATGTAAAAAAATAAATCAAAAATAGTGGAAAAAATTTCTTCAAATCCTTTTTCTTCTTTTACAAAAATTCCGTTCAACAGAAGATATTCTTTTAAAGTCGGTGAATTTGGATTTTCTGTTGAAAAAACAGTTTTTCCGCCGGAATAAGTAAAAGAAATTCTGTCCGGAAGAATTGTTGCTTCTGAAATTTTTCCTTCTGCTGCTTCTTCGTAAAAAGTTTTAAAAGGAACGGAAGTCGGCTCTTTTTCAAAAAATATAAAATATGCGCCACAAAAAATTGCGGAAATCAAAATAATCAATGGAATGAATTTGTTCTTTTTCATTCCTTAAATTTAACGGATTTTGTCTTAAAGGTCATTATGTTTTTTGGTTGGACAAAAGTTGAATTTTGAACATATAATCAATTTATGAAATCAAAGTCTAAAAATCATTTTATTTTATTTTTGGTTATTCTTTTTGCCGTTCTGTTTGTTGCTGTTTTTGTGCTAAAACCGGAGCAAATTCAGGAAATAAGAAATTTTTTCAATGAGCAGGAAATTCAAACTGTTCAAAATGAAGATGAAAGTTATAAAGCGCCGCAAAATGATATCCTGCAAACTTCGGACGATTTGCAAAGCGTAAAAGATGATCCAGCGGCTGAAAATGCGCAGACAAGTTGGAAGGAAACGGAAAATTCTCCGCTTTATTTCGGAAATCCTTCCGGAGCAACTTTTGAAGTTCAAAACAAAACAAATTATCTGATTGTAAAAAAAGGATACACGCTTTCGTATAATTCCGAAAAATTGATTCCGAACTGGGTTTGCTGGCATTTGGATTCTTCCGATATTGGCGAAAGCGGCCGCGCAGATAATTTCAGACCTGATGAAACTTTGCCGGAAAACTGGTATGCGGTAAAAAAAGCGGACTATCAATATAAAAAATACGGATTTGACAGGGGACATGTTTGCCCGAGTGCGGACAGAACTTCTGATGCGGAAAAAAACAGCGAAACTTTTTATATGACAAATATGATTCCGCAGGCGCCGGATTTGAACCGGATTGTATGGAAGGATTTGGAGGCTTTTGAGCGCAATCAGACAACAGAGGGAAAGGAAGTTTATGTTGCTGCCGGTCCTTATGGAACTGGCGGAAAAAGCGGAACCGGCGAATGGAATTCGATTCTTATTTTTAAGAAGAGCGGGGAATTGGAAATGTCTGTTCCGTCTTTTTGCTGGAAAATTCTTTTGATTTTAGATGAAGGCGAGCTGGATTATTCGCGGATAAACGAAGAAACGGAAATAATTTCTGTTTTTATTCCGAATGAACAGGGAGTTCAGAATTCCGGCGGCTGGCAGAATTATGTTTGCAGCGTTGATTTTATAGAAGAAAAAACAGGATTTGACTTTTTTGCGGAACTTCCTGATTCCGTTGAAAACTTGCTGGAAGCGAAAGTTTACGGAAATTGACGTATTGCTCTTGAATTACGGTTCTGCCGGTTTTGCAAAACTTTAATTTATGCCTTTCAGAAAATTTTTTCGTATACAAAAACCGTGAACTTTTCGTGTTCTGTGATTTCGCAAACTTTCCACTCTTCAGGATTTATTTCCGGAAAAAAGGCAGCTGCGCCGGCAACATCTTTGCAGACGCTTTCGCTTACAACAGAAAGAATTATTTTGGAGCAGATTTTTTCGCTAAGCGCCGCTCTGTAAAGTTGTTCTCCGCCGCAAATAAAAATTTCGGAAAATCCGGCGTTTTTGCAAAGTTCAATTGCAGCGTGCAAAGAAGTTGCAAAATGAACGCCTTCCGTGCTTTTTGCATTCTTTGTTCCGCCTGATTTTGAAACGACAACGTTGAATCTGTCCGGCAGCGCTTTTGCAATTCCGTCAAAAGTTTTGCGGCCAAAAACAACTGCTTTTCCTGTGGTGGTTTTCTTAAAATGCGCAAGTTCTTCCGGAATATTCCACGGAATGATTCCGTTTGCACCGATAATTCTGGTTTTAGTGCATGCGGCGATTATGGTTACTTGCAATTTTAAACTTCCACTGCAACAAGATTTCCTTCCGCAACCTTTGTCGCATAAACGCTCTTGTTGTTTTTATAAGGATTTTTGAAGTTTTCAAGCTGGCTTCGTATCTGAACAAGGTGAACTTTTAAAAGTTCGCGGTTTTTCTGGTTCTGTTCAAGAACTTTTGTCTGGAGCCGTTCCAGTTCATTCTGGATTGTTTCCACGGATTTGTCCGCTTCCGTGTGAGTTCCTTTCGCTTTTTTTCTGTAAATTTCAGACATCGGAACAATAACTTTCTGAAGATTTTTGATTCCGGCCACGACTTGCTGTTCAAGTTCCGCATGATTTATTATTGCGTCTGTGTCTTCTTTTGAAATTGAATTTTCCTGCTTTTCAAGAACTTTAAGATATTCCTGAAATTTGGCGCGCTGCTGTTCAAGAAGAGTTCGGAATCTGCGTAGGATTGCAACTCTTTCGTTCAATTCTTCTTGTGTAAGTTCTGCCATAGTTTTCTCCCTTTAGGATTAAAGTTTTCCGGGCGGTTTTTAACCTGTAATGTCCAGAGTGGATTGTCGGAGCGACGTGTTTGCAGGTGCGTTTGCAACGCTGTTGGAAGCTGTTCTCCACGCTCCAAGAAGTTCGTTCAGCATGTTTGCGGTGAATTCAATTTTTTCCTTCGAGTGGTTAAAGACAGCTTCTGTAAGTTCGCTGTTAAAATAAAGGTAAAGAGACATTAAATTCTTTGCTATGTCGCCGCCTTTTTCCATATCCAGCGAAACTTGAAGTTCAGTTATAATTGCCTGCGCTTTTTGAATGAATTTTGTAAAAGATTCAATGTCACCCGGTTTTATTTTATTTTCCGAATCCATTAAAGCCATCGCAGAGTTCAGATTTTTTACAGCTGCTTCATAGAGCAGAACTACCAGTTTTCCCTGGCTTGCGGTTGTAACATTTGTTTTTTGATATGCATTATATGCCTGATTGAATGCCATAAAATTTACCTCCCTGGATTTTGAGCCATTATCCCCTCTGATTTTCGGCAGTTGAAAAAAAAAGTTTACTAAAAAATTAAAAATTGTCGACAATTTGTTTAATACTTCGTATATTAAAAGAAGATATTTAATTGAAAACTTAAACTGACAGGATTTTTTTTAATGAGCGAAAACAATCAATCTAATAAAAATGATAAAAATAACAATGATGAATTTGATCCTTACAACTTTTTTAAATTGCAGGGACCGGAAGGCGATAAGGATAATAAAAAGAATAAGAATCAAAAGCCGAAAAAGAATTTTCCGTTTTTAGGAATTCTTCTGATAATTCTTGTTGTGCTTACAATTATTCAGTTTTACTTTCCTGGAAAAATGTCTGTTTCGGAAATTGAATTTTCAAAGTTCAGGGAAATGGTCATCAGCGGTCAGATTGTAGAAGTTGATATTGGCGAAAATTATTATATCGGCTACGGACCGGAAGTAATAACAATTCCATTGCAGAAGTCTTCTGAAGAAAAAGGTCTTAAACTTTTTGCAAAAGAAGTTGCCGCAAAGGAAAATCGTCCTGTTTACAGAGCGAGCGGATATCCGCTTTCAAGTTTTATAGAACTTCTTGATGAAAAGCAGGTTACTTACAAATTTCTTACAAAGCAGAACAATGCTCTTGTTTCTATGCTGGTTTCGCTTGCGGGACCGATTGTTATATTCTTGCTGATTTGGTTTCTTCTTTTCAGAAAGATGGGCGGAAATTCCGGCGGCGGAATGGGAAGTTTTTTTGGTGTCGGCGGTTCCCGTGCAAAAGCTGTTGAAGAAGGCAAAGTAAAAACTCGTTTTGCGGATGTTGCCGGTGTTGATGAAGCAAAAGAAGAGCTTGTGGAAGTTGTGGATTTCCTTAAGTCTCCGAAAAAATATACTGACATAGGCGGAAAGATTCCTAAGGGCGTTCTTCTTGTTGGACCGCCTGGAACTGGTAAGACTATGCTTGCGCGTGCAGTTGCGGGAGAAGCGGGAGTTCCGTTCTTCAGTATTTCCGGCTCGGACTTTGTTGAAATGTTTGTTGGTGTTGGTGCCAGCCGCGTGCGCGACCTTTTTAAGCAGGCCAGGGAAAAAGCGCCTTGCATTATTTTTATAGACGAAATTGATGCTCTTGGAAAAAGCCGCGTTAATGGTTTTGGCGGCGGAAATGATGAGCGCGAACAGACGTTGAATCAGCTTCTTGTTGAAATGGACGGATTTGAAAATGAGAAGGGATTGATTGTTCTTGCGGCTACAAACCGCGCGGATATTCTTGATCCTGCATTGTTGCGTCCTGGACGCTTTGACCGCCAGGTTCCGGTTGAACTTCCTGATGCGGAAGGCCGCGAGGCGATTCTTAGAATTCATGCAAAACATGTAAAAATCGCTTCTGATGTTGATTTTAATTCTATTGCGCATGGAACAAGCGGTTTTGCCGGCGCGGATTTGGCAAACATAGTGAACGAAGCGGCTCTTCTTGCAGTAAGAAACGGACGCAAGCTTGTTGCAATGGATGATTTTAACGATGCGATTGATAAAGTGAGCGTTGGTCTTAAAAAGAAAGGCAAAAAGGATAAGGAAAAACAGTTGCGGCTTACTTCTGTTCATGAAACAGGACACGCTCTTGTGGGAGCATTTACCCCGGATTATCCTCCGGTTAATAAAATCACTGTTGTTCCGCGTTCTAACGGAGTTGGCGGTTTTACGCAGTACCGCGACAAAGAAGAAAAATTTGCTCTTACCCGCAAAGATATGCTGAACGAAGTTGATACTTTGCTTGGCGGCCGCGCGGCTGAACAGATTATGCTTGGCGATATTTCTACGGGCGCTTCCAATGATATTGCGCGTGCTACGGATATTATTAAACAGATGATTGTTGATTATGGTATGAGCGACAAGTTCAAGAATATGACACTTGGAAAAGGTGTTCTTGGCGCTCGTGGCGGAGACCCTAATCTTGTGCGCGAATTCAGTGAGGAAACTCAAAATTATATTGATAACGAAATCGCGAAGATTATGGAAGAACGTTATGAATATGTTGTAAAACTTTTGGAGCAGCACAAAGATTTGCTTGAGTATGTTTCTGAGCGGTTGCGCGAAAAAGAAACTATGGACGGAAAAGAATTTTATGACATTATTAACGGAGCGAAACACTGCGAAGAACTTGCGGCGCCTAAAGATGAAAATAATGGTTCGGAAAATCAAGCGGGCGTTGAGGGCGGCGTTTGAGCCCTCTTGAATGGGGTAGCGAAAACGCGGAGCGGTTGAGCGAGGGGCAAGGCTTTGCCCCTTTAAAATATAAAAACCTAAACTATTGACCGCATTATTTTCTTATAATAAAATGTAAGTTATGAAAAAATATTGTAAAATTTTTGCTGCTGCTTTTGTTTTTTCTTTGTTCGCGGCGGCCGTTTTTTCGCAGTCAATTACAACTGCAAGTGCTTATTTTAAGACAGTTTCTGATTATTATGCAAGTTTGAAAGATTATGAAGCCGATTTTGATATCCGTGTCGGAAAGCAGGATATGGCAGGAAAGGTTTCTTATAAAAAACCGGATCTTTTAAGAATGGATTTTACTTCTCCGGCAGAGCAGGTTATTGTTTTTAACGGAGATATGCTTACAGTTTATCTTCCGGATGATTCGGCGGTTCTTCAGCAGTCGGTGAAGTCGGAAGGCGGAAATGCAGCCAATTTGAACACGGCGCAAGGACTTTCGCTTTTAAGCAGATATTATGTTGTTGCGTATGAAACTGGGCAGGAACCTGTTCCGCTTGAAGACGGTTCTGCGGAGCGGGTTGTGAAACTTGTTCTTTCAAGACGCAATTCGGCGGAATCTTTCCGTTATATAAAACTTGCAGTTAATGCAGAAACAAAATTAATACGCCGTGTGGAAGCGGTTACTTCCCGCGGGGAATCTTTTGTGTTCAATTTTACAGGATATAAACTTAATTCTGATATTTCTGATCAGCGGTTCATTTATGATCCGCCTTCTTCTGCGAACAATTACAACAACTTTTTGTTTTCGGAGTAGAGTTTAAATGGAAAGCTATGGAGAAATTCTAAAAAAAGCGCGTGAAGCGAAAAATATAGACAGAGAAACAGTTGCGAGAGAAACTTCTATTGCGCTTTCTTATATTGCCGGTCTTGAGGATGAGGATGACAGTGCGTTTCCGGGCGAAGCGTATATGCTTGGTTTTATGCGCAATTATGCTGAATATATTGGTGTAAATCCGGAATCTGTTTTAACTTTGTATAAGAATAAAAAACTTCAGGAAGCTCCGGTGCCTAAAAATCTTTATGTTCAGGAAAAACCGGGATATTTTTGGCCTCTGTTTTTTTCCGGAATAGGGCTTTTTGTTGTTGCGATTTTTATTGTTCTTTTCTTGTTTATTACGAAGAAAAAAGCTGCAATTACAGAAGATGTGGTTTTGGATAAAGATAATATTTCTAAAAAATATGAACTTACAGACAAAGCGCTTACAACGCGGCTTTATAAAGGAGATCAGATAATTTTTCCTGGAGCGGAAGGTCAGATTGTTCTTACTGTAAGCGATACTCTTTCTGAATTTGGACTTCAATGTCCGGTTGGAACTTTGTATACGGAACTTGCGGAAGAAGCGGAACTTGATATTGACGGCGATTCCAACACAGATTTGATTGTTTACGTTTCTGATATTTCTGCTGCGAATGAGTCGCGCGGTGCGGAAGTCAGACTTTTGAAACGTGGCGAAGGCGCCTTTATTTCTGCGGTAAGCGCGAGCGATATTCCTTTTGCTACAGAAATTGATTCTGCGCATAAACAGCAGGTTATTTTTGAAGACAACCGCGCTTATCCGTTTACTATTAATGGCAGTTTCCGCGGTGCGTGTGAATTCCGCTATAAGATTGACCGCCGTGATGCTGTTGAAGCATATTTTACAAGCGGCGAAGTAGCGACAATAACTGCAAATAACGGAGTTCGCTTGTGGATGTCTAACTGCAATACTGTAAAATTCAGTATAGTTGCAGATGCAAGAACTTATGATTTGGAAATTGGTAAGGCTGGTCAGGTTTTGGCAGAAGACATTAAATGGATTAAAGATACTGACGGAAAGTATAAATTGGTGGTAATTGAACTTGACTAAATTTTTTATAGATCAGCACGGATGCGCTAAAAATCAGGTTGACGGTGAACTTATTATAAACCGCTTGCTTAATTTGGGAATGGAGCAGACTTTTGAACCTGGCGAGGCGGATTTTATTATTGTAAATTCGTGCGGTTTTATTGAATCTGCGAAAAAAGAATCTTTGGAAGCGGTTTATTCTGCGAAAAATCATTTTCCGAAAGCAAAAATTCTTTTGACTGGTTGTCTTGCGGAACGTTATGCAAATACTTTGAAAGAGCAGTTGCCGGAAGCGGATGCGATTTTTGGAAACGGAAATCTTGATAAAATTGATTTGACTGTAAAGGCGATGCTTAGTGGCGAACGACCGGTTGAAACTTACAAGCAGGAAGGCGTTTGTGTTGGAGAACGGCGTATTTTGCTTTCTTATCGCGGCAGTGCTTTTGTTAAGATTACAGAGGGCTGTTCAAATTACTGTTCTTTCTGCGCAATTCCGATTATCCGCGGAGAGCTTAGAAGCCGCCCGGCGCAAAGCATTATTAATGAAATTAAAAATTTATATGAGCAGGGAATTGTTGAATTCAATTTGATTGGTCAGGATTTGGCGGCTTATGGAACCGGCGAAAATGACAATGTTTTTGGCACGGGACGATTGCCTTTGCCGAAATGGGAAAACGGCAAAAATTTGGGAACAGAAAATGAATCCGGATTGGCAACGCTTTTGAAGATGATTTCCGCATTGCAGGGGAATTTTATTGTCCGTCCGCTTTATATTCATCCTGATCACTTTAACCGCGATATTCTTGCTGTTATGCAAAAAGATAAAAGACTTCTGCCGTATTTTGATATTCCTTTTCAGAGCGGCTGTGAAAATGTTTTGCATAAAATGAACCGTAAGGGAAGCGCGGCTGAATATTTGCGGCTTGCGGACGATATCCGTTCTGCTTTGCCGGAAGCGACTATAAGAACAACTTTTCTTACCGGTTTTCCTGGCGAAACTGATGATGATGCGGAAGAAACTGTGGAATTTTTAAGAAATCTGCAAAGCGACTGGTCGGGATGTTTTCCGTACAGCCGCGAAGAAGATACGCCGGCATATTCTATGAAAGGAAGAGTTAAGGCGAAACTTTCAAAGGCGCGTGCGGAAAAATTGGTTCAGATTCAGGCGGAAATTACAAAAAAGCATCTTTTAAAGCATGTCGGAAAAGAATACGATGTTTTGATAGAAGAAGTTGTGCAGGGCGAAGATGGTCTTGCTATTGGCCGTGCTTGGTTTCAGGCGCCGGATGTTGACGGTTCTGTTGTTGTTCGCTACGAAAAAGAATTTGGAAAAGAAAAGGAATTTGTTAAGCCGGGACGTTTTGTAAAAGTCAGGATAGAAGCGGCCAGTGATGTTGATTTGGACGGAATTTTGATTGGCGATTCGGAATTGAATGAAAATAGAAATGGTTCTGAAAAGCTTGTCTATGCTACGGAATTGCAGGATTAAACTGACACTGAAACGTGGAATTTTGGGGCGTTGCGGGGCTTGGTGCGTTTGCTGTTTTGCCCCGCAGAAAGGGTAGGACGCAACGAAGTGCGGCCGTAGGGAAAGGCTTTTCCCTTCAAATCTTTCAAAAAAGGGAAGGCTTATGGCATTTGAATATCTTGAATCATTAAATCCTGAACAGACGGAAGCGGTTACTCATTCGGGGAGTCCGCTTTTGATTCTTGCCGGCGCTGGTTCCGGAAAAACTCGTGTGATTACAACAAAAATTGCATACCTTATTCAGCATGAAAATATTCAGCCTTGGTCGATTTTGGCGGTAACTTTTACAAAAAAAGCGGCGAATGAAATGAAGGAGCGCGCTGTAAGGCTCGAGCCGCTTGCGCAGGAATCGCAAATAAAAACGTTTCACTCGTTCGGTGCGTGGTTTTTGCGCCGTTATTCTGAAGAAGCAAAATTGGATCCGAACTTTACGGTTTATGATGATGATGATTCCGCTTCTTTGATTATGAAAGCTGTTCCGGGTATGACAAAAAAGCAGGCAAATCTTGCGGCGCACAAAATTTCGCTTTGCAAGGATTATTGTCTTTCTCCGGAAGATGATCTTTCGATGTTTGATAAAGACGGAAAACTTGCCGAAATTTATTCTGCGTACGAACAGCGTCTTTTTGCTACGGGAAATGCGGATTTTGGCGATTTGATAATGCGGCCGGTTCAAATTCTTAAAAAGAATGAAAATATAAGAAAACAGATGCAGCACAGATTCCGCGTTATCATGGTTGATGAGTATCAGGATTCGAACGTTGCGCAGTTTTTGCTTTTGCAGGCTTTGAGCGGAGTTGAGGAAAATTCCGGAACTTATGTTTGTGTGGTCGGTGATGATGACCAGTCGATTTATAAATTCCGCGGTGCTGAAGTTCAGAATATTTTGCAGTTTCCGAATCATTTTCCGGAAACAAAGATTATACGCTTGGAACGAAATTACCGTTCGACTGGAAGAATTTTAGCGGCGGCGGATGCGGTTGTTTTCAACAATACGGACAGACTTGGTAAAACTTTGGTTGCTGATCGTGGAGAAGGAAAGTCGCCAGTTCTTGTATTTTTGGAAAATCAGGATAAGGAGGCCGCTTTTTGCGCCCAACTTATTGAAAAAGCGGTTCAAACGCAAGGCGCGCATTACAGCGATTTTGCAGTTTTGTACAGGACGAACGCTCAGTCTTTGACTTTTGAAACGGAATTTTTGCACCGCAAAATTCCTTACGCTGTTGTTGGCTCTTTAAAGTTTTATGAGCGCGAGGAAATTAAGGATTTGCTTAGTTATCTTTCGCTTTTGGCAAATCCGCGCGATGAACTTGCTTTCGCTCGTATTGTGAACAAACCGGTGCGCGGAATCGGTGAAAAATCGCAGGAAAAAATTGTTGAGTCTGCGTATTCGACGGCCGGCGCATTGATTGAAAATTTGAATTTGCTTGATTCTGCGGAAAACTGCGCGGAATCTTTGACTAAAAAAGCGCGAGACGGAATAAAAGAATTTTGTTCAATGATGAAAAAACTTGCGGCGGAACTTGATGAAAAATCAGAGGAAGCGCCGGAAGAACCGCAGATTCAGATTCTTGCTGAAAAAGCGGTTGCGGAAAATGATGGAGAGCGCGAAGTTGTTGAAGCGGGAAAAGCTGATTATGAGCGGCTTTCTGTTTTTATTCAAAAAGTTATAGAAGATTCTGGCTTGGACGAATATCATAAAAGTCAGGATGAAGTTGACGGAACGAACAGGGTTCAGAACTTGCAGGAATTAGTGAACAGCGCTGTGCTTTATCCGTTTTCGCGGCAAGGTTTGCTTGATTTTTTGGATTCGATTGAACTTGACAGAAGTTTAGCTGAGCAGAATGATGAGTCGGCTGATGCGGTTACATTAATTACTTTGCATAATACAAAAGGTTTGGAATTTAACCGCGTTATTATTACCGGGCTTGAAAACGGAATTTTCCCGCGCGAAGATAAAATAGGCGATGAACTTGAAGAGGAAAGACGTCTTTTTTATGTTGGAATTACGCGCGCAAGAAATGAACTTTACATAACAACTTGCGCAATGCGGCGGCTTTACGGGCGCACGCAGCAGATGTTTCCAAGCCGCTTTCTTATTGAAGCGGGAAACGTTTTTACCTGCTTGGGCCGCATTCCTTCGTCTTATTCGCGACTGATTTCCGGCGGTGCGGATTGCGCGGGAGCAGAGGAACTTTCGCCTAAAGCGGAACTTTTGGAAAAATGGAAAAAGGGCGTGCGGCTTTACAACGACGATTACGGCTATGGACAAATTGTAAAGAGCGATGCAGATTCCGGAGAAGTTGTAATTGAAGTTCTGTTTGAAAACGGCGACCGCAAAAAGTTTATGCCGGAATACCAGGGACGAAAGCTGGATATAATCAAAGATTGATTAAAAATGCTTTTCCGGCAGGAACTTTCAGAACAAGTTTTCCGTTTTTTGTTTCGCAGTCAAGCGGTTCTTCCAGAGCGTCTGTTTTTGGTGCCGGCATAGCGGAAAACGTTTTTCCGAAAATATCAAGCGGAAGTTCAATTTCTCTGTCTTTATCATCGCTTGAAGCGACTGAAAACCAAAGTTCATCTTCTGCAAAGCGTGCGAATGCAAATACATAGTCTTTTGCCCAAACAATTTTGAATCCGCCGTCTTTAAATGCTTTTGCGCTTGTTTTTATGCGGCAAAGTTTTGAATAAAGTTTGTAAGAAGAAAGGTTTTCTATATCTTTGTTCCATGGCATAGGATAGCGGCAGCCTTCGTTTGTGTGCAAAATGCCGTCGATTTCTGCTTCGTCGCCGTAATAAATGTTTGTGCAGCCCGGCAATGTGAAAATCATAATTACTGCGCCACGCACAAAGTCTGGCTTCATATTTTTGTCGTTATGAAAGCGGGAAATATCGTGGCTGTCTAAAAGGTTGAAAAGATTCTGTTGGATTACGAACGGCAGGCGCGAACGGTATTTTATAATGCAATCGGCAAAATCCTTTGCAGTCCAGCGGAATTTCATAGAATTCAGTTCTGGAACGTGGCTGTTTTGAAAGTCAACTTGTCCGTAAAAACTGCGGATTGGGCGGCATGAACCATAGTAATTCATAGGACTGTCCCATTCATCGCCGTTCAGAAATTCCGTGCAGTCAGTCCAATCTTCTGCAAGTATATATGCTTCCGGATTTTCTTCTTTTATGCTCTTTTTTATTTCCGTCCAAACTTCGTGATGGAGTTGAATTTCATTGTTTCTTGCCATTGTGTCCGCTACGTCAAACCTCCATCCGTCTGTTTTGTATGGTTCTTTAAGCCATTTTTTTACAACGGAGTCAGAATCGCGGTAAAGGCGGTTTCTTAGCTTTTGGCTTTGATAATTCAATGTAGGTAATGATGGAACGTTAAACCAGCATTTGTAGGAATTATCTGCATTGAAAAAATAGTATTCGCGCTCTTCTGCGTTCGGATTGTTGAATGCGCCTTCTGTTTTAGGGAAAAATGTTCCGTCTTTGTTGAACCAGCGGTTTGCTGTTCCTGTGTGATTTATTGAAACGTCAAGAATGATTTTTATTCCGTTTTTGTGAAGTTCAGAAATCAAATCTTCCAGCGCTTTGTCGCCTCCGAAATGCGGATCTACATGAAAATAGTCAAGGCAGTCGTATTTGTGAACGGTTGCGGCATAAAAAATCGGATTTAAGTAAATTGCGGTTATTCCCAATTTTTTTAAGTAAGGAATTTTTTGCTTGATTCCAATTAAATCGCCGCCGTAAAAATCAAGGCAAAAAGACTTTGAATAATCTGCCGGAATTTGATTCCAGTCTTTTACTTGAATTGTTTTGTGTCCTTCAAATTCGTATTCGCCGTCTTTTACATTTAGCGAAGTATCTCCGTTGCAGAATCTTTCCGGAAAAATCTGATAAAAAACCGCATTTTTTACCCATTCCGGCTGAACATAATCTGTTAGAATGCGGAAATTGCGGCTTTCATCCGGAATATAGTTTTTTATTCCTTCCTGGTTGTAATAGTAAATGAAATTTTTTGTTGAAATGATAAAATAATATGAAAATTCTTTTTCCCAAATGGTAACTTCGGCCTGATAGTGCGAAAGTCCGTTTTTTTCAGAAAGTTTTTGCATTTTTACAGGAAAACCTACGCCGTTGCGTTTTCCCGCGAAAAATACGCTTTCTGCAGGCGCATTTGCTGCAATTTGAAGAGCAATCTTTATTTTTTCGCCTTTTTTAGGGCATGGATTGCTTACAAAATATTTTGAACCGTCGCTATAGATGCTTTCAAGCCAATTTTCAGAATTATTCATAAAGTTGTTTTATCACCTAAATTTATTTTGTGTATGCTTTCCAAGTTGTTTCAACCAAAGTGTCTACGTCGCTGTATTTTGGTTCCCAGTCCAACAGTTCCTTTGCTTTTTTGCTTGTTGTATACAAACTTGCCGGGTCGCCTTCGCGTCGTGGCGCTTCTTCTGCAGGAATCGGTTTTCCTGTGATTTTGCGAGCCGCTTCGATTATTTCTTTTACTGTTGTGCCTTTTTCTGTTCCAAGATTAAGTTTAAGGCTTTTGTTGTTTTTAGCGATGTAATCAAGTGCCATAACGTGAGCGCGCGCCAAATCTGTTACGTGAACGTAATCGCGGATGCAAGTGCCGTCGCGGGTGTCGTAATCTGTGCCGAAAATCTTTAAAGAGCGTTTGCCAAGTGCGGCTTCCATTACGCGCGGCAAAAGGTTTTCAGGGTTCTGTTCAAGGCCGCATACAACGCCTTCCGGATCGTAACCGGCCGCATTGAAGTAGCGCAGAGCCGCAAATTTCAAACCTTTTAACTGGTCGTACCAATCCATGAATTCTTCAATTTTAAGTTTTGTAAATCCGTAATAATTTATTGGTTTTTGCGGATGATTTTCGTCCATAGGAAGATATTCCGGTTCTCCGAATGTTGCCGCGCTGGAACTGAAAATCATAATTTTGCAGTTGTGCTTTACAGCGGCATTCATAATGTTTAATGTTCCGGTTATGTTGTTCACAGAATATTTTTCCGGTTTTATCATTGATTCACCGGCTGCTTTGAACGCTGCAAGGTGAACGAATGCGTCAAATCCTTTTTCGAATGCCGAATCCAAATCTTCGGGAATTAAAATATTGCCATAAATGAATTCGTTTGCGCTGAAAAGATTTTGGCGCAATCCGCTGGAAAGATTGTCAAAAACTGTAACTTTGTGTCCAGCTGTCATGAGTTCTTTTACAACATGACTTCCAATATAGCCTGCGCCGCCAATAACTAAAACCTTCATTTTTTTTCCTCGTAAATCTAAAACTTGTAATTCGTAATGGTGAATTGCTAAATTTTCGCAGGTTGTCTGATTTCTTTGCAGATTTTTTGTTGTACAGCGAAAATTATTTCAACATCTTTTCTATTATATTGCAAGAAAACATATTTGTGAATTCTGAATTTGTATTTTCTGATTTTGACTGTTTGATTGGGCATTTGTTCTGTTGCTTTTTTTTGATGTTGTTTGTTATAATTTTTGAATGAGAAAAAAAATATTCACTTTTCTTTTTTTAGTTTCGTCTTTTTTTGTTTTTGCAGATATTTCCATGACAGATTTTGAAAAATCTTTTATGCAGGAAATTACAGAGTTCAGATGGCGTCTTGCGCTTTACGATGATTTTGCGGAAGTTGCTGAAAAATGTGATGAATTTTCAAAGTATGTAAACAGCGGGGAAATTTCTTCAAATTTGAGCGAAGAAATTTTGCTTTCTGTGAATAATATTTTAGTTTGGGAAAAATACAATGCGTTGTACGAAATAAATCAGGAAGACAGTTCTTTGGAAGAATTTTTGACTGCGCAATACAAAAAAATCCGTTCGTATTTTAAAGAGCACAAAAATCAGGAACATTCAAAATGGCTTTACGTTACTGCCGGTGATATTTTAAGCAGCAGTTTGCAGTATTTGCCACTTGGAACTGCAATGAACGAAGGGCTTACAATAAAAAAGTATTACGATTTGGCGTTGGAAGAAGATTCTGATTTTGTTTTTTGCCTTATAAATATTGCGCAGTGGTATTTTCATGCGCCAAAAATAAGCGGCGGTGGCAAAGGCAAAGCGATGAAGGCGTTCTTGCATGCGGAAAAAGCGGCTGAAACTGATGCGGAAAAATATTATGCAAAACTTTTGCTTTCGCAGTCTTTTTTTGAAGATGGAAGTAAAGCGGAAGCGAAAAGACTTCTTGATGAGTGTGAAACATTATTGCCGGGTTCCAGGACAGTCGCTTTTTACAAACTTTTAAATAAGAACGGTTATTGTTATTTTGAATATCCGCAGAACAGAAAAAAAATTGACGCAAAATTGAAGAACTAAGGTAGAATAAAAATATGAGCGAATGTTGCGAAAATAAAGAAATTGCGCTTTTTGGCGAACTGATGTTGCGCTTAAAACCGTTCGGAAAAGAAAGGTTTTTTCAGAATTCAACTTTTGAAGCGGTTTTTGGCGGAAGCGAGGCGAATGTTGCGGTAAGTCTTTCTATTTTAGGCAGAAAAACAAGATTTATAAGCGCATTGCCCTTGAATGCCATCGGAAAAGGTGCGGAAAGAGCGTTGAATTATTATGGCGTTCAAGTTGATGGAATAAAAAAAGAAGGGCGGCTGGGAATTTATTTTTTGGAAGACGGAGCGTGTCAAAGGCCAAGCCAAGTTATTTATGATCGCGAAGGAAGCTGTTTTGCGGTTGCCGGCGCGGAAGAATATGACTGGAAAAATTATTTTGCTAATTCAATGTGGTTTCATGTTTCCGGTGTTTCGCCGGCAGTTTCTGAAAAAGCAATGGAAAGCGTTTTTTCGGCTGTTGAATGTGCAAAAAAATGCGGCTGCATAATTTCTGTTGATTTGAATTACAGAAAAAAACTTTGGAAATACGGAAAAACAGCCGACGAGGTTATGCGTAGTCTTGCGCAGAAAGCGGATGTTCTGATTGCGAACGAAGAAGATATTCAGCATTGTCTTGGAATTCCGCTTAAAAATTTTACGACACCGGCAGAAAGTTACCGCAAACTTTGCGATGATGTAAAAAAAGAGTTTCCGAATGTTGGCATTGTTGCAGTTACTTTGCGGCACAGTTATAGTGCGGACAGAAACGGCTGGTCTGCGGTTCTTAGCGGAAAATACGGATTTTACGAAAGTGCGCAATACGATATTGAAAATATTGTTGAACGCGTTGGCGCAGGGGACAGTTTTGCTGCCGGACTTATTTATGGTCTTACGGAATTCGCGGATAATTCTGACGGGGAATCTAAGGCGCTGGATTTTGCGACTGCGGCAAGCTGCTTAAAACATTCTGTTTCCGGAGATTTTAATCTTGCTGCAAAAGAAGAGATTGAAATTCTTATGAACGGAAACGGAACGGGGAGAATTCAGCGTTGAAAGACAGACTTTTGAATCAATTTTTAATGAACGGACTTATTGAAGATGCGGGAAAAATAGCGGTTCTTTCTGTGACGGAGCCGGAAAAAGCGGTTGAAACTGCAAGAAAGCTTTTGAAAAACGGTGTGAACGCAATGGAAATTGCCTATCGCAATTTGGATAATCTGCAAGGTTCGGATGAATGTATAAAAGCAGTCAGAAAAAATGTTCCGGAAATGCTTGTTGGAGCGGCAACTGTTACTTGCCCGGAACTTGCAAAGCGCGCGAAAAGTGCCGGTGCTCAGTTTATTCTGACCGCTGGTTTTAACCCGAAAACTGTAAAGTTTTGCGTAAGGAATAAGATTCCGGTTTTTCCTGGTGTTGCAACTCCCGGTGAAATTGAACAAGCGATAGGATTTGGACTTTCTGTTCTGAAAATTTTTCCGATTGAAGTTTTAGGCGGAATAAAATATTTAAAAGCGCTTTCCGGTCCGTATCCTAATATTAAGTTTATTGTTTCCGGCGGAATAAATGCCGAAAATTGCGCCGCCTATGCAGAAACTAAAAATGTTGCTGCTGTAAGCGGTTCGTATTTGTGTTAGGGCATGGAAACCCTTTAGTCCACCGCAACGCAGATGGTTGAACCATCGGAGTGAGGAGGATGAGCCGTCAGGCGAAGGTTGGAACGCCCGACGGCGTAAGCCGGAACACCCGCTTTTTATTTTATATTCTTGCGGATAAAATCTGATTTTAAATTTTTAAGTTCTTCCGTAAGTGAAACTTTGTAAATATGCGGATTTAAGATTCGCTTGAAACTTTCGTCCAGGCTTGCAAGCTGTTTTTGCATATTTTCACGGGCAACAAGCAGTTGTTCTGAATCCGAGAGCCGTTTTGAAATACGTTTTCCGTCTTTGAGTTTTAGTTTTAAAAGCGGTTCAACTTTTGCGGCTTTGCATGAGAATTGTCTGTAATCAACCATCGGATGATAAAATCTGTATTCTTTTCCGGATTCTAGTGTTTCATTTTCCAATGCAAGAATGTCTGCCTGAGCCATTCCGTTTTCGTCGTAAAGGCGGAAAACATTTTTAATTCCTGGATTTGTGGTTTTTGCAGGATTGTCGCTGAACTTCATTGTTGGAACCATTTTGTCTGTTGCTTTGTCGTGGCGCGCGGCAAGTTTGTAAACTCCTGTAAAAGAAGCTTCGTTTCCGCCTGTTACCATGTGAGTTCCGACACCCCAGCTGTTGATTGGCGCATTGCCAGAAACCAGTGCGGAAATAATTTCTTCTGTAAGTTCGTTTGAAACTGAAATTTTCGCCTGAGGGAATCCGGCTTTGTCCAATTCTTTTCTTACTTCGCGCGTAAGGTAGGAAATATCGCCGGAATCCAGGCGGACTCCAAAATTGTAGCCTTTTTCCACAAGTTCTGCGCCGGCAATTATTGCATTTTTGATTCCGGATTTTAATGTGTCGTAAGTGTCTATCAGAAATACTGCGTTTGTAGGATAAAGTTTTGCGTATTCGCGGAATGCTTCAAGTTCGCTTGAGTGGCTCATAATCCAGGAATGTGCCATTGTTCCCATTGCAGGAATTCCGTAAAGTCGGGCTGCGAGCGTATTGCTTGTTCCTGACGCACCACCGATAAATGCTGCTCGTGTTGCGCCCATTGCGCCGTCCGGGCCTTGTGCGCGGCGAAGTCCGAATTCCATAATCGGAGCGCCTTTTGAAGCAAGGTAAACGCGCGCTGTTTTTGTTGCTATAAGACTTTGAAAGTTTACAAGGTTCAGAACAAGACCTTCAAGAATTTGTGCTTCAATCAGGTTTGCGTGAATGCGGACAAGCGGTTCCTGCGGAAAAATTACTGTTCCTTCGTCCATCGAGTAGATGTCGCCGGCGAATTTCCAAGTTCTTAGATATTCCAAAAAGCCTTCTTCAAAAATTTTTTGGCTTCGTAAATATTCGATGTCTCCTTCGCTGAACGAAAATTCTGTGATTGCGTCTAAGAGCGGTTCGTTTCCTGCAAGAACGGAAAAGCCTCCGTTGAATGGATTTCTTCTGAAAAACATATCGAATACGACTTTTTGATTCATTCCTGCTTTCCAATAGCCTTGCGCCATTGTAAGTTCGTAAAAATCTGTGAACAGTGCATTGCTGCTAAAGTAATTTTTCATTTTGACCTCGTTTTAACTTTGTGATTTAGCTGCTTTTCCTGGCTCGGCAAACGCAGGTTCAATTACCACGGTTGTTTACACGATCAGCGCGGATTTTTGCGCAATTGCCACGGTTTTTTTATTAATCACAACAGTTTGTAAGAATGATGGATTTCTTCGAGGTTACCCCAAGCATCTTGTCCGCAACCTGCACGTCCTTTTTTTATTTTACAAGGAAATTAGTTTTTTGTCATTATTGTTTGCAAGTTGCAAGCTGGCTGGCATGGGAATCAGTTTTTTGAGATGTGTGGTCATAAAGGTTCTTGAAATGACCAAAATTCAAGTAAAATCTGTAAAATTTGTGCTTTCGACAGGTAGTCGTTGAGAAACGCTGAAACAGTCACTGTCATGATTTTTGAAAAAACTGATTTCCGCAACTATTTTGTTGGATAATTGTCTAAAATATCAGATTTATGTAAAATCTTGTGGGAGTGTTTTGCAGGAGCATGAAAAATGAAGTGTTTTTTTGAACATTTAAATTTTTTATTTACTAGAAAAATCGCAACTCTTACTTTTTTTATTGCATTTTTTACAACAGTTGCGTTTGTATTTCCCGGATGTCAGAATGATTTGATTTCAGAGCCTAGTTTGCCGCAAAATTCATCTTCTTCGCAAAAAAATACTTTTGCGGCTCCAACTTCGATTACGGCGACTCACGGTGGTGTAAAATCTGTAAAAATAGTTTGGAACGCTTCTGCCGGGGCTGCAAGTTACAATATTTATTCTGCTAAAACTGCTTATGAAGAAATGCAGCTTTGTGGAGAAACTAAAACAAAATCCGGCGAACTTTCCATCGTAATTGACGAGGATGCGGGTTCTTCACGTTATTATTGTGTTGCGGCAGTTGATTATTCGGGTGAATTGTCGGGCGTAAGTGAAAAAGTTTTGGGTTCAACACTTGCTACTCCGGTTATAACCGGAATTTTTGCCGGCGAGGATGGAACAAGTTCCACTGTAAACTGGTTTATGGAAAACTGTTCTGAAAAAACTTATCAGAATAATGTTGATTATGAGATTAACTGTTATTTGGATTCGGCTGGAACAAATCTGGTGCAAAGCAAGCTTGCTTCCGGAAGTCAGACGAGTGTGACTTTTACAGGATTAGCTTCAAATACAAATTATTTTTATAAAGTTCGGGCTTCTGTAGATTTGCAGAAATATGAAGAAAGCGACGTTTTGGATGCGGAAACTGCTTATAAACTTATTCCTGGAGCAGCTCAGGAATTTACTGCGGCGCAGGGAGCGAACAGAAACTGTGTTGAGCTTAAATTTGATTTGCCGGAATTTTCATATTATAAAGCGACTGCCGGCGGTTATGAACTTCATCCGGTTTATTTTAAGATTTTCAGAAAACTTTCGGATGCAGATGATTCTGAATATGAACCGATTGTAACTTATTTGGGAACACAACCGCAAAGTTCGGACACGCGTTCCGATTCAGTTTATGTATTCAGCTGTTCTGATTCTGCTGGTGCTGAATTAAAAGACGTTAAAGATGATAAAAACAATACGGTTGTTCTAATAGAAGAAAACGCTTCCGCAGAAATTACAGGTTCTTCAACAAGTGCCGCGTATCCGGATTATATTGCAAATACTCATATTCATTTTTACGATTACACAAATCTTGCGCGCGGAAAACAATATTCTTATAAAATCCAGTCTTATGTTGATGACTGCAAAAATTCGGTTTCTTCGGAAATTAGTTCTGTTGCAACTTCGGACGGATGGTTGGTTGCAGTTCCAAGTTTTGCCGTAAGTTCAAGTTATAAAGGCGAGAAAAATAATGTAGGGGGGGGGAATTTTACTTCCTTTTTAGGTCTTTCTGTTTCATTTAAGGCTGATTTTGAAGATTTTGGAAAAGATTATACTTACGTTCTTTACGAATCATTTATACCTTTTACTATTTCTGAGGCTAAAGGCATTACGGAAGGGCAGGAACAGTTTTCTGTAAGAACAAGAACTCAGACAGTTTCTGATATTTCCAATACTAGAATAGAATTTTCTAAAGAAGAACTTTCTGATAAGCAGGGATACTATCAATATTCGTTATTTGTGATTTCTTCTTCGCTTTCTGCAATACCGGAAAATCCTTCTGAATATGAATCAAATGAATCAATTTATGCGTGGATTACGCAGAGCGGAAAAATTACTGTAACAGATGATGTCAATTTGCTGCCGTCTGTTAATAAGTTTAAAGTTCAGGACGGATGGAGCAATAAATTTGTTCTTAGTTGGGATTATAATGAAAATTACAGTTATTCAATAAATTGGAAAGATTATAAAGATTTTGCGGAAAATGCGGAATCTGTATCAGAAGGAAGCAAAACTTTTGAAAAAAGCGAGATTTCAGTTTCTATGGAAGGCGAAACGGAAACTGCTTTGTACGAACATTCCGCTCCGTCCGGCGTAATAAGAACGTATACGATAACTGCAATTTCCGGACTTAGCGCGACAACTGAACCGACTGCAAAAAAATGTACTTTGGGAATTCCAAAGCCAAAAATGGAGCAAATTGATTACGATACAATAACAGTTACTTGGCCGGAAGTTGTAAAACCTGAAGAAAAGAATGTAACTTACGAATTAAAAGCCGCTTATGAAGACAGTTCTTTGAACAATGATTTTAAAATTGAAATAGATACGGCTAAAATAACTACAGAAAATGGTCAGAACTCAATAACTATTGAAAATCCTGCGGGATTCAATAATCCTAAGGTTTCCGGAAAACCGATAGCATTTTCTGTTACTGCAAAACTTTCTGGTTCGGAATATGGGGAAGATTCAACTTGTGGAAGTTCGATTGTACGAACTCTTGGGCCGGCGCTTGTAAATACGACTATAACAAAAGACAATGTGAGCGCAAATTGCATAACTGTAACTTGGAATAAAATTGAAGGCGCAAAAGGCTACTTGATAAACAGAATCCGCCACGATAAAACTGGAATACCGGAAAAAGCGGATACGTATTATTATGATGCGGAAAATGAAAGTCTTTATATTGGAACTGGAAATACAAAAATAAATTATGCAAGTGTAAGTGTAGGTTCCGTATTCACATTAAAAGATACTGCTCTGGATAACAAGACCGGTGATCAGTCGCTTGATGCGTATGAAGATAACCAGACGAAAATTGCCTGGGGCTACGAATATTCATATACAGTTTTGCCGGTTCTTAATGATTCTGACTTTAAGTTTAAAGGCAGCGTGGATAAAAATAACGGGGATTCGGAAAATATTAATGGAACATTGGATAATCCGAAAGTTGCTTATACGGAAAATCTGAATTATGCGCACGGTGCTACTTATGGATACGGTTTTGATGTTGCGGCTGAAAAATCTGCAAACGGAAAGACTCAAAATATAACTTGGACAAAACCTTATTATTCGGGATTTTCGCCAAGTCTTTACAGAAGAATAGCGGGAACTTCTGACGAGTGGGAAAATATAGATACCAGAATTGATGAAAATGTTTCCAAAGATACAAGTTTTTCATACGATCCTGTTGGTGCGGAAAGATATACTGCATATGAATATGCAATCAGGTATGAAAATGTAAAAAATAAATCATTTGTAACTTCTTACGTTGAAAATTTGAAATCAACGCTTGAAAATCGTTACAAATATGCAGATAAAGAAAAAACAGAGCAGTTGAATAAAGGTTATCTTTTGGCAATAGATTTTTCTGCAAAGACCGGTTCTGGCTATGATGAAGAGGTTATTATTGCTGATGGCGGCTGGAATTATGACAAACGGGTTATTGGACCAAAATCCGCCGCCCTTTATATTACAAATTACAATTTGCCTGTTCCGCGCGTAAAAGTTGCAGATTACAATGTTGAAAATTTTGAAATTTCCGCCAAAGAAATATTGAAAGACACCGTACTGGAGGAAAAAGGTTATACATTAGCTTTAAGGCCGGAGGCGATTTCCACAGGAAAGGCAGGAACTACGGACGGCATTTTAAAAGTTTTGCGCGATGCAAAACATTTTTATGAAATTGAACTTGCAAGTGAAAATGGAAATGCGGCGGAAATACAAAACAAAGACGGCCGTGTTTATGCGTACAGGCGTATTACTGATGAAGAACTTGTAAAAGCTGCGATGCTTAATATTGCGTACGCATTTTATCTTGAAAATGGCGGTCCTGAAGATTTGACAGATGTTGAAAAGAAGTCATATGAGTATGCTGCAAATAAAACTTTAACATCTTCAGTTACAAAAGGAACTGCAACTTTTAGTGGTAGAAGTCTTTTGGGAATTTCTGAAGCTGGAAAATACAAGGCAGAAGTTTCTCTGTCTGACTTTACTGAAAAAATGCTTACACCTTCAGGCGTATATACAACTTTTATTAGTGTTGAAATGTTGAAAGTTTCTACAAGAACAAAGGGCGCGTCAGATGCATATCTTGATAAGTTTAGAACAGAAGGTTTTAAGGTAACAATCAATGATTTGGATAGTACCGGCAAATCTCCGGGTTATGGTGCGGATATTGTGGTTACTTGTACAGGAGATTCCAATCTTAAAGTTGTAAAAGGTGGAACAACAATAATAGATGTAGATGAAAATAAAGATACAAGACGAAGATGGTTTCCTATTCAGATTGGCGATGATAATAATTATTGGTTCAAATCTGTTGATTACGGCTGGTGGCTGGAAAATTAAGTGGAGGCGTCAAAATGAAAAGTCTTATGAAAATAGTTTTAAGTACAGTTGTTTCTGTTTTTTTTGCGCTTTCGCTTTTTTCCTGCGCAGATTTTTTTCAAACAAAAATTCCGATGTCAACAGATGCGCAGGAATCAAATCTTTACGATTTGATGAATCCGAATGATGATGCGATTGTTTTGCAGCCGCCTGCGCAAGTTTTTGCTTCGCAGGGATTGTATTCCGGTGTAATTCTTATAAGCTGGCAGTCGGCGGAACACGCAACTTCTTATAGAATAGAGCGCGCTGTAATAAAGCCGGATGCAAACGGAAATTATAAAACTCCGGAAGAAGCTGATTTTTATGTTTTAAAAGCTCATTATTATAAAACTTTATATACGGACGTAATTCTTTCTAATCCGTCTTATAATAACGAACAATACAAATATCGCTATTATTACCGCATAAGTTCTGAAAATATAAAACTTAATCTTGATGCAAGCGATTTTACGGATTTTACATCTGCAAATACAGAAGGGCTTGGATGGCTTTTTGCGGCACCTTCAAATGCTCAGGCTACAAAAGGAAAAAGTTCAGATTCAATTACAATAACTTGGGATAAAGTTCAAGGCGCATATTCTTACAATATTTACCGCGATACAAGAAGCGATTTTTCTTCCGCATCTTGTATAGGTTCTGTTCTTGGAAACGTTTCTTCTTATTTGAATGCAATTCCAGAAAATGATCAGGGAAAAGAGTTCTATTACAAAATTTCTGCGGTAAATTCTTCTGGGAATGAATCTGCGCAAAGTTCTGTTGCAATGGGTTATGCTCTTCAGGCAGGTGCACCAGCTGCGCCGGAATCTGTAACTGTGGAAAACGGTTATGGAACCAGCGTTTCTTCCTTAACTGTAAAATGGTCGGAAGTTGCAAATACTTCCGCAACTGGCGGAAAACTACAGTATTCTGTTTACAGAACAAGTTCTGTGGATTCAGTTTACATTTTAAGAGCAACAGTGGATGAAGGAACTTCAACATACGAGGATACTTCCGATTTGCAGCCAGGTGTTTACTATTATTACTATATTCAATCAGTTATTACAGAGCCTGCTACCAGCGAAAGTGAATCTGTAGTATTAAAAAGTGCGTTTACAGAAACGGGTGCGGAAAGTAAGAAGCCGGCAATGGGATTTCTTTTAAGTCCACCGGCAATTGTGGAAGTTTTAGATTCTTCAACCGCAGGAAATGTTTATGTAGTCTGGGCTAAATCTGTAGGTTCAGATTATGCGGATTTTACTTACAACGTGTATGTTTCTGATGATAACGAAAGTTATGAAAAAGTAAATAGTGCTGAAGAAATATCCGGCAGCGACTATTCAAAAATAGATTCATCTTATGAAAATTATCTTTATGTGGAACTTCCGAAACGGAACTTCTTTAAGGTTTCCACGTGCAATAAAAACGGTAATGATAAAGAATCCTTGCTTTCTGCAGCTGCGGCTCCTCTGCCGGAAGCGCCTCGTAACGTTTTTGCTACAAAAACAGCACTTTTAAAAGAAAACTTTACCCCTAATGATAACGGAGTTTATCCGGTTCTTGTTACTTGGGACAAACCTGCAAACGATACTCCGGCTGCGTATTATATTTACCGCTCTACAGATCCTAATTCTTCTTACAGACGAATTACAGATACAGCGGTTAATTCTGTTAATTCTGACGGAAAATATTATTACTACGACATTAACGATACTGCAAAAGTCGGAACATTCTATTTTTATAAAGTAGTTTCGCTGAATTCTTTGGAGCAAGGTAAAAAATCAAATGAACCGGCAAAGGATTCTGCACGTAATTCTTGGGGATATGGAGCGCTTACCCGCGAATCTTGGTTCGTTGCTTACAATAAGAATATTTTCAGTTCGCAGGCAAAACTTACACTTATGCATAAATCCGGAAATACCGCAAAGCTCGGAAGCGAAACTGCAACTGCGGAAATTGCTGTCAATGGAAAGAAAGGAACTCTTTCTTATGATGCTGGACTTTCCGGCTTCAGCGGAAGAGTAAAAATGCATTACACAGATTACGCAGACTATTATATTTCTGACAATCCTAATTATGGAATTTATTTTGTGCTTAATGGAGATACAAATACTTCTGCCGGTGTTGATACAAACGGAACTATGGACGGAACTGTTGTTTGTTCGCACAGTTTTAACAAAGGCGTATTTATTGGAATGTATCCTGGAGAGGTTGTTTACGACGGAGTTAAGATTTTAGGCGGTGCAGCTGGTGGCGGTGTTTACAAAGTTTCTACAAAAGATTTGAGTGGAATTGTAGTTCTTAATGCGCAGGATATAAGCTGGACTTACGGAAATGAAGGTAAATAATGAAAAGAATTATTTTTTTTATATCAATTTTATGTGCGTTTCCATTTGTATTCTTTTCTCAGTCAGAAGAAAACTTGCAGGAATATCCTGATTTTGTAACTTTTATGAACGAATACAATAAAACGATGATTTCTTCGCACAAAAAACTTATTTTGATGAATAAGCCAAAAAAGTTGCAGAAACTTGGCAAAGAAGTGAAGTATGGTGATATTTCCGGCGGAGTAAATTATAAAACTAAAATACGCGGTTTTTCCGGAATTGTAATAATGGATTACAAAGATTACAGCGATTTTGGCGATTGGGTTTTTAACGGACAGACAAACGTAAAAGCAAACTTGTATGCGAACGGCAAGATGTTCGGAACGGTGAATGTTGCCGGAAAATATAACGCAAAAGTTATTTACGACAATATTTTAATACGGAAAGGAAATGCCGGCGGCGGATACTATGTTATTCAGTACGAAAACGGTTCTTCCGGAAAAGTTATGTGGAACGAAATTCTTCCGGAAGATGTGGCAATTGATGATGCGGATGAGGAAGTTAAAGAAATAAGCAATAACGAGGATAAAAATGAATAAAATGAACAGAAAAAATATTTTTTTAGCGATGATTTTTGCAATTTTTGCATTATTTTTTACTTCCTGTTACGAACCTTCTCCGCTTTATGGAACTTGGGCAGACAACAACGGAAATTCAGTTTCTTTTATGTCGGATGGTTCGTTTGTTGCTACAATTTACGATACAGTTGGAGATTCAACAATTTATCAGGGAACTTATTCTGTTGTAGAAAATATTCTTGTTTTTTCTTATTCCGTTGAAGAAACAAAGAAAAGTTATTCAATGAATACAGAATGGGATATTCGCGGTTCTATGCTTTACTGCACCTGGACAATTTCTGATAACGAAACAAAAAAGCTTACTCTTTATCACACTGCAAAATAGGTGGTCCAGATGAAAAAAATACTTATTTCTTTCGGATTAATTATATTCGCGCTCTTTTCTGTTTTTTCCCAAACAAGAGATGATTATATTCATAAAGCGACTATGGCGGGATTGAGCTTTAAAGAATCGGTTGTCTATGCGGAACTAAAAGAAAAAGCCGCAAAAGAAGGTGCCATTTTTTCTGAAAAAGATGCAAAGAAACTTAAAAAACTGGAATTAAAGATTGAACAGGGCGAACAAAAATTTTCTGCGCTGAAAAATTCAAATCCTATTGCGGCTGAAAAAAAAGCATCAAAAATAAATAGCAAGACAGATGAAAATATTGAAAGAAAAGATGCTATGGAAGCGTATGAAAATTACATTTACAACAATAAAATAAATGATGAAATTCCTTTGAATCCAAAGACCGGATTTCCGGAAATTATTGATAAGCCTTTTTTTGTTTTTGACGAAGGAATTTCTTTTGATATGATTACGCGCCTTCAAAAACAGGATGATTACAAACGCAGCGATTTTGTATGGCAGAATTATCTTGTAGGAGCATATTTTGATGCTACAACTGTAAATATGAAACCGGTAAACAGTATGATTCGTGTTGCGGCGTATTATCCGTTCAAATACACTTTTAACGGAATGGAACAGTTTTCCAAGCAGACCCTTTTGTATGCGTTTGATTTATATGCGGGACCGGTTTTTCATGCGGATATGTGGAAATATGTTATGCTGAATTTTTCTGCCGGATTGCACTATATGTATCAGCTTTCTGATGAATATCATTTGCATTATCTTGGTGCCGGTTTGCTTTTAGGAGCGGAACTTCCTATTGCGCACCGCTGGACGATTGTGAACAACGGAACTTTTACGCTGGATTACGCTAATTTTGGCACGAACAGCAAAGTTCAGCCTTTTGACTATTCCTGGTCCTACCAGATTTCGCTTGGTGTAAGATATTCAAAGAAAAAACTGAACAAATACGCTTATATTCATCACATAGAAAAAGATTCCGATAAAGTTAAGCAAGATGATTGAAATTCTGTTTTTTAATCTACAAATTTGTGGGCCAGCAAAAAACTTCCGATTTCAATGATACAAAGCATAAAAAGGTAGACTTTTAAGCACAATTTGCTTTGCGGATCTTTTGAAAACAGATTTTTCCAATAAAATGATTTCTGCTTTTTCATACAGAAAAAAACTATTGTGTTGTATGCGATAAGGCAAATAAGCGCAATTTCGCAGATAAATAAAATAGCTTCGTCTTCGGGTGTGATGCCGGTAAAAATTAAAAGAGATGTAAAAAGCGCAATGCAGAAAAGCGAATAAATTCCGCAGTTCCATACTGATTGTGTATAACCTTGCCCGCCCGCAAAAATTGCCGCAAGTCCTGTGGAAAAAAGCGCGAACAGAAAGAACGAACAAAGCAAAAATCCTGTGAAAAGATAGAACAATCCCCATCCTAAATCCGGTGATGCTATAAAAAAAGCAAAAGAATCCAAGTTACGGCTAAGGGCGGGCAGCGCAGCGGCTAACTCCAGCATGAAAAAAAAGATTCCGCAGATTCGCAATACGACTTTTGACATATAAACAGTTTACAACATTGAGAAACTTTTTAGAATATGATATTCTGTAAAAATATGATTGAAGACATTAAAAAATCTGTTCTTTCCGGACTTATGATTTGTGTTGGCGGAACAGTTTATCTTTCTTGTGTGGCGGTGGGATTAAAACCTTTGGGCGCATTTTTATTTGCGGCAGGTCTTTATACAATCTGTACTTACGGCTTTAACCTGTATACTGGAAAAGTCGGTTATATTGCAAATCAGTTCAAAAATACAAAATATTTGCGTCTTGTGCTGCTGACGTTAGTATTCAATTTGCTTTCTACATATATTTTTGGAATTTTAGCAGCTTACGCTTTTCCTTTGATTTCTGAACCTGCAAAAACTATTTATGACGCAAAATTTCAAACTCCGCTTTTAAGACTTTTTATTTCCGGGATTTTTTGCGGGCTTTTAATGTTTCTTTCTGTTGACACTTGGAAAAAAGGCAGCAAAATCGGTGTTTTTATTTATATTCCGGTTTTTATTCTTTGCGGATTTGACCATTCGATTGCGAATTCGTTCTATAACGGTGTTGCGAACGGAATAAACGCATTTACGCTGCAAAACTTTTTAATTTTTCTGGTTGTAATCTTAGGAAATGCTGCCGGCGGAATGATTATTCCGCTTTTAACAAGAACTAAAGAATAATAGACGATGTTGTCCAATAAGTTTGGAACATACGGTCATTGAATGTTTAGACAGGTATTTGTTGAGCAAGGTTGAAACACTCAACAAATACCGTATTTTTTTAGAACAAATTCTTGATCAATTTTTTAGTTGCATCTTTTGCTGCGTTTTTACCGCTGTTTTCAATCTGATTTTTAATTTCGTTCTTTTTTGAATCAAGCTGTTTTTTTAGGTTGTTGACTTGTTCTGTTTGAGTTGAAATTAATTTTTTCACATCATTGAACTGGTCTATTTTTTCGGACGCAATTCCTGTTTTTTCGCTGATCATAGCGGTAACTTTTGTTTTTGCTTCTTCCGCTATTGAGTTAAGTTCTCCTGTAAGCGAATTTGTTACTGGTGTTACAATCTGAGAGGCAAGGCGGTCCATATTTGTAATCTGCAGAACAAGTCCGTTTGCAGCATCATAACCGGCATTGAAACCGACTGTAAGTTTTTTTACGCCGGAAAGCGCATTTTTGTAAATTTTGCAGACATTTTCCGGTGAAAAATCCATTCCGGTCATTTCTGTAAGCGCCATATCCAAGGTTCCGCCTACAACAAAAGTTCCGTTTTTGTCAGCAGTTAAGTTTGCGTTTATGTCGCTGGAAGATTTTAGTGCGAAAACCTGCGCGTTTGCATTTATAGGATAGCCTTTGCCGTTGTATTTTGCGGAAACCAACGGAGCGGAAGAGTTGGTGCGCGCGTCAATTGTTACGTTAGCGCTGTTAGGTTTTCCTAAAACTTTAAAGGATGCATTTATTATCGCAGGCTTTCCGCGCATATTCTGGTCGCTTGAAATTTCTGTTGCAGTGCCTTCAAATAAAAGTTCATTTGTTTTGTATTCATAACCGGAAGCTTTTACATTTTCAACAAGAAGTTTTGGAATTGTATCGTTCTTGTAGTAGATTGTGCGTCCAGCCGAACGTTCATGCGTAACTTTCTGCTTTTTTTCTTTTTTTGTTTTCGGGGTTTTTGTTTTTTCTGAATCTGCATCTGCATTTGAAGAGCTTTTTGAACTCATTGCAGCATTCATCGCTTTGTCGATGTAAGGATAAAATTTTCCCGCCTTTTCATATAAAATTGAAGAAATTGCGTCGGTCATAATATTTTTTAAACCGTCAACAGAAAAGAGCGTTTTCATTTCTGTAATTTTTGAATCAACCAAATTCGTGTCTGCTTTTATTGCAGTGTTAAGCTGTTTTGAATAATTTGCGACCGCAGTTGAATCAGTTTTTATACTTGCAGATGTGGAATCAATTTTTTTCTTAAGAGATTCTGATTCTGTAATTGCAGTGTTCACATTTTCAAGCATTTTTGTGAGTTTTGAAACGTCGTAGATTTTTCCCCAGTCTGTTTTTACAATTTCATTAACGCTTGAAGAAAGTTTTTTGATGGATTCTTCATATTCGTTTGGAACATTTTTCCACTTTTCAACTTTTGATTGAACGTCGGAAGCGATGGATTTTGCAACTTCCGGCGATTTCAGTTCGTTCTGCAAATTTTCAAGCATCTTTTCCGGATTGTAGTTTTCAAACATTTCCTTAAGTTTTTCAGACGCGGCGTCTGCAAGTTTTGAAGATTTTTCAGACGTTTGTTTTACAACTTCTTTTTCGTTTTTAGTTTTTGAATCTTTTATAAGTTCGCCGGAAGTTTTTCTGTCTGTGTCAATTGCAACGCCCGAAACTTCAATGTTTTTTGCATGGAATTTGCCCTTCAGCAAATCTGTAAGGTTGAAAGAAACGTCTATATTGTCAATTTGGAAAAGATTTTTCATCGGAGAATCCGCATTTGCCTGCTCAAGTCCGTTGATTTGCAAGGATGCTCCAAAAATCTGCAAATCTACTTTTGCAATATCTGTTTTTGCTCCGAAAATTCCTTGCATAGCCGCTGTAAGTCCTTTTTTTACAACAACATTCTTAAAAAGCGTAACTGTAATTCCGATTGCGGCAACAAGGCAGACAACTGCAAGCAGCGGAACAAGTTTTATTCCTGCTTTCTGATTTTTTACATCTTTTGCAATGATTTTACAGCGGTTGAATTCTTCTTTTGTTAAAGTTGAATTTTTATCAACTGCTAAAAGTTCGCGGCCTTTTTTGTCTTTGATTTTTGAAAACTGTTTTTCTACAAGTTTTTTGTCTGATTCAATATAAATTTTTTTAAGAATCTTTTTGCTGAATGCTTGTTCTGTGTATTTTTTCTTGAAAAGACCGGGAAGTTTTTTTGCGGAAACAAGTTTTATCTTTTTTTCTTTTTTTTGCGCAGTTTTTTTAGAGTCAGTTGTTTTTTGTAAAGATTTTGAATTGGCAGATTCCGCTGTTTTTTTATTATTTGTATCTTTTTTTTCAGACATTGATTTTCTCCAAAAAATTTTAAATTAATTCCGCCGCTTTTGAAGCGATTTTGCCGACAACCGGAATTTGATAGATAGTTTTTAAAACTTTTGAATCATTGAATCGTGGTGCGATGTGTTTTCGCCAAAGCTTTATGAGCAGATACATAAGAAGGAAAAACGGAATGTAAGCTAAAAGACCGAATACCAGCGAACCTGCAACGATTGTGTTGTTGAATTTTGTAAAACCGACAAAAGGAATGTCCAATGCCCATGCGTAAAAGTTTTCCAGGGGAGCGAATGTAAGAACTGCATAACCGATTTTGTCGAAAAGCGGATCTATAAGATATGCGGTAAGCGTTCCTATTATAATCATTATATAATAGCCGCATTTGTTTATGCGCACAAAAGCAAAGAAAATGAACAGTACGTACCACAAAAGATTGTTTTTTGGCATAAAACCAAGAATAAGACCGATACAAAATGAATTTGCAATTTGAGAAGGCTTGGAGTTTGAGTTAAGAGCCTTTAGGAAATTTACTAAATAAGCAAGCATTTTTCCTCCATAAAAACTGTTGAATATTATAGCATAGATTTGCGGAAATAAAAAGTTTGTGAAATTCGGTAAAATTGAGAAATTTCTGTATGAACTTCCGCGTAAAGTTTCGCTTTTTGCGGATTGGAACAGATTTTCTTACCTGTAGTTGTTTTGCAGGGCGCTTGTATTCCGCTCCCAAAAAACGCCGTCCGCATATCCTTGTATTGTTTTGTCATTTTTTGCCATTTCAAGCCGTTTTTGCGCCCATACGCAATACTGTTCGTTCATTTCGATTCCGCAGAAATTGCGTTCCAGTTTGAACGCTGTTACAGCTGTGGAGCCGCTTCCTGCAAACGGATCAAAAACAAAATCTCCTTTGTTGCTGGAAGCCAAAATTAGTTTTGCAATAAGTTTTTCCGGTTTTTGCGTTGGATGCGCTGTGTTTTCCGGCATTGACCAATAAGGAACGGAAATATCGTCCCAAAAATTGGATGGAAAAGTGTCGCGGAATTTTCCGTTTTCTGTTTCTGTCCAGTCTTTTGGTTTTCCGTTTTCTTTATACGGAGCAATAACTTTTCGCCTTTGCTTTACGTTTTCCGTATTAAAAGTGAATTTTTTTTCATTCATTGTGCAAAACCAGATGTCTTCCATTGCATTTTTCCAGTTGCTTTTTGCGCCGCGACCTTTTTCGCGCTGCCAGGTGATTCTGTTTTGCACAAAAAAATGCCGTCGCAAAACTGTTTCTATTGCAGAGGAAGATTTCCAGTCGCAGCAGACGTAAAAACTTGCATCCGGTTTTAAAAGCGGTTTTACTGCGGAAATCCATTCTTCTGTGTATTTTTCGTATTTTTCGCAGGACATTTTGTAAAAGTTGTATCCGTTGAAATTTTTGTCGATATTGTACGGCGGATCTGCAATCATTAAGTCTACAAATGAAGCCGGAAGTTTTTTGCAAACTTCCAGCGAATTTCCAAGAATAATTTTGTCCGTTATGTTTTCTGTTGAATACGCGGATTTTTTTTCAGAATCAGAAATGCATCGTTCTAAAAAAGTTTTTCCTTCTTCAACAGATAGATTTATAGTTTTGTTCTTAGAAGATTTTTGTTTTTCCATAAAATTTTCTTGTTTATTCTTCAATTTGAATTTTTATAGGGCAATGGTCGCTTCCTGTTACATCAGGAAGGATTGTTGAAGAAATTACTTTGTTTTCGTAGTTTTTGTGAACGCACCAGTAGTCAATGCGCCATCCGATGTTTTTTTCGCGCGCGTGGAATCTGTAGCTCCACCAGGTATATTGCTTTGGTTCTTTGTTGAACATTCTGAAAGTGTCTACGTAGCCCGCATTCAGAAAGTTCGTAAACCATTCGCGTTCTTCCGGAAGGTATCCCGGATTTTTTTCGTTGGTGGCAGGATTTGCCAAATCTATTGGTGTGTGCGCAACATTGTAGTCGCCGCCGAGCACAACATTAAATCCTTCCTGTACAAGCTGGTCGCATTTTTTTAAAATCGCATTGTTGAACGCAAGTTTGTATTCAAGGCGCGCGCCGGCTTCCTGGCTGTTCGGAAAATATGCGCTGATAACTGCGATTTTTCCGAATTTTGCGATGGCAACGCGGCCTTCGTCGTCAAAGCGGTCGTCGTCAAGAATTTCAACGGAATCAGGTTTTTTCTTGCTGTAAATTGCAGTTCCGCTGTAACCCGGCTTTTTTGCGCTGCTGAAAAATGAATAATATTTTGGCGAATCATCAAAAAGTCCGCCGTCTGAAATGTTGTTTTCGCTGTTTTTTCCATAAACAGGAGCCAGCAGTTGTTCTGAAAGTTGGGACGGATTTGCCTTTGTTTCTTGAATGCATACAACATCTGCATTACAGGCGGCAAGCCATTGCAAAAATCCTTTTTTTTCAACTGCGCGAATTCCGTTTACGTTCCAAGAAATAATGTCCATAAAAAATCCTTAAAAAAATATATCAGAAAAAGAAAGAATAATTAACAGAGAAAGAGCGCTTTTTCCGCTGTTACTTTTGGTACGGGCGTTTTGCGTGTTTGAACGTAAAATCTGCAACTGTATAAGGGTTTGCGATTTTGCTTCCGATTGCCTGTAGTTTCCATTTTATGCGCATAATTGCAATATGTTTTCCTTTGAACGCTTTTTTTAAGCAATGCCGCACAGTTTTTTCCGAAGAAATTCCGTGCAGAACTTCTTTTCTTGCGCCGTTTGATGCTACATTTGCGAATTCCGTGCTTACAGAGCCCGGACATAGCGCGCATACTTTTATTCCTTTTGGTTTTAATTCTGCCGCAAGCGCAAGGCTGAAACTTAGAACGTAGGCTTTTGTTGCGCCGTAAACTGCAAAATTTCCTAATGGTGCGTAAGATGCCATGCTTGCAGTATTTATTATGTATGAATTTTCGTTCATGAACGGCAGTGAATAGCCGGTTAGTCCTGTAAGAGATGTGCAGTTTGTTTCTATCATCTGCATTTCTTTTTCAACAGGAGTTTCTTCAAAAGGACCGTAAGTTCCAAATCCGGCGTTATTTATAAGAACGGTAATTTCAAAATCACCAGATTGCTTTTCCTGCTGCAAAATTGAATTGAACTGTTTTGCGCCTTCCATGCCGGATATATCCAACTGAATTGTGCGCACTTGCGGCGCTCCGCTGATTTTTTTTATTTCTTCCGCGGTCAGTAAAAGTTTTTCTGCCCTGCGCGCTATAAGCCAAAGTTCGTCAATGCAAAGATACTGATAATCTTCTGCAATCTGAAGCGCAAAATCTTTTCCCATTCCGCTTGATGCGCCGGTTATTACTGCAATTTTTTTCATATTGAAATTATAGCATATTTGAATGTTGTTATGTAGTCTGAAATTTTACTTTTTGGCAATTGAGTTAAAGGTGAAAAATGTTGCACGGAGCGGAATGAGCGGGCGTTGCGGGCGGCGTTTGAGCCCGCTGGGTGGGGTAGCCGAAAACTGCGAAGTTTGAGGCGTAGGGCGGCTCTCCGCCCTTTTTGTTTTGGCGTCAACAAAAGACTTTAGGCTTTTGTTGAAAAGTGAGCAAGGAACTTGCGAACGACGGATTCCGCCCGTAAAATATATTGTATTAATAGTTTGCAATTATAGAATTACTGGAATAAAATTGAATTATGGAAGAATTTACATTAAGAAAAAATGGACTTATTTATATAAATGATTATAAAACTGTTGTGGGAATTGATTCGGATTCCGGTTTGTTTGACGGTTCTGTTCCGAACGGACCGTCTGCGGTGGAGGAAGAGGCTTTTTCTTGCTGCGGTTTGAAAAAAATAACGCTTCCGGATTCTGTAACTTATTTGGGAGCAAATCTTTTTTGCAACAGTACGGCGCTTGAAAGCGTAAAACTTCCTGCGTTTGTGAAAAAATTGCCGCCCTTTCTTTTTTGCGGATGTAAATCTTTAAAGGAAGTTGCAATGCCTTTGGAAGTTGAAGATTTTTCTGAAGGTCTTTTTGCGGGTTGCGAAGTTCTTTCGGAAATTCCGTTCCGGGCTGGAATTAAAACTTTGCCGGAAAATGTTTTTGATTCTTGTTATGCAATAAAATCGCTTGTGATTCCGGCAAGCGTAACGAAAATTTGCGAAAATGCGATTGCAAACTGCACTGCTCTTGAAACTTTGGTGCTTCCTGCAAATCTTGAAATTCTTGAAGATGACTGGCTTGTGAATTGTCCTAAGCTTAAGCACATAAGAATCAGCAGTGAAAATAAAAATTTTAAAACTGACGAGGAAAACTGTATTCTTTACAAAACTGTCGGGGATGCGGAAATTCCTTTGATTACATTGAAAAACAGAACGGAAGAAAATTTGCCCGGATTTAAGGAGCCTGATACGGAAAATTCTATTATAACTTTTGATGAAAATGAAGATGAAACAATGGATTATACAAATATTTTTGATTTGGATGAAAGTTTGACTGAAGAAAAAAATGAGGATCTTGTTTCTGCTGATAATGTTGAAGGCGCAGAAGCGCAGCCGGCTGATGAAGAGCAGAATGATGAAAAAACTTCGGAGAGGGACGATGATATGGATTCCAGACTGAGAGAAATTCTTGGACAGAACAAAATGTACAGCGAAAATGAATTTTCGATTATGGATATTCCGGCGGCGAGCGAAGAGGAAATTGCTTCTGACAAATTGGCGCCGACTTTAGAAAGTGAAGAAACTGCTGGAAATGCTGGAAGCGAGCGGACGGATGTTTCTTGCGCTGAAAATTGCGAAGACAGCGGAAATGTTGAAAATATCGAAAATACTGAAAAGCCTGAAAATATGAACGCTGAAAATACGGCTGAACAATCGCAATCTATGGAAGACAAACTTAAAGAGATTATGAGCCAGAATGACGGCGGTTTTTCTATTTGCGATATTCCTGTTGCAACTGATGAAGAAATTGCTGCGAATAAACTTTTTGAGAGCGGAAATAATTCTGCGGAAACGGAATGTGCTGCGGAAAATTCTGAATCCGAAGATGTTTTGCAAAGAGCGCCTGCCGCTTGTGGAGCGGAGAATGCGGACGAAACTTATGACGAAGCGCAGTCGGCTGAAGCCGCAGAAAATTCTGTTGATTTGCAGAGCGAGAACGGAAACTGCGAAGAGAGCTGTGGCGCAAGCGGATTTGAAACTGAATATGGAACAGCGGATGACAGCGATTTTTGCGAAGAGCGCGTGATTGCAAAAGCTGCGGAAAATGCGGAGAGCGCCGAAAACGTCTTTATGAATAATATTGTTTTTGAGTCGCAGAAAGTTTTCCAGCAGAATACTGGTATTTGCGGAGAATCAAGGACGCTTTTTGTCTTTGCGGAAAACTTGGTTTCTACTCCGCTCGGAGAAAAATTTTCTGCAAGCCTTAAAAAACTTTGCACCCGTCTTTCAAAAATTCACAACTTTACAAGCATCTATTATTTTTACAACACAAGAATAGATACAGAAAAGTTTAAGGCTCAGTTTATAAATTTTATGAAAGACAAGGATGTTGTTGTAGCATGTGATGGACAAGATATTTACAACATAACGGAAAGAACTGTTGCTTTCTGCGGTTTTGTAAATATTTCTCTTTCTCCATCTGATGTTCAGAAAGAATTTGCGAATGCAAAAAATCCTGAAATAAAACCGCTTAAACTTATAGTTCAAGACAATCTTGAAGAATAATCTTATAATTTTTATAATTTTGTATATTTAAAGAATTAGGTTGAATTTTTACAAATGGACGCTGATATTTTTGAATGTCTTGAACAGTTGGGATTTTCTCATACAGAAGCGAAAGTTTATTGCACAATGGTTCCGGAAGAGAAAATGAACGGATATCAGATTGCAAAAGCGCTTGGAACTTCGCGTTCTTCGGTGTATGCGGCTTTGGGAAATCTTTTGGAAAAAGGAGCTGTTCTTTCTATTCCGGGGCAAACCAGCGAATATGCGGTTGTTGAACCGGAACAGCTTATAAATAAAATTACTGAAAAATATAAGAAGAATGCGGAAGAGGCAAGGAATCTTCTTGAAAAAATTTCTTTAAGAAGGCGCGCATCAAATTATTTTTGCAATATTCACGGAAGACAGAATCTTGTTGATGCAATAAATCTTATGATTGACGGAGCAACGCGTGAAATCGTAATAGATTCGACAATGAATTTGAAGTTTTTTGCGGAGAAACTTGGAGAAGCAAAAAAACGTGGCGTAAGAATAGTTTTGTTCAGCTGGGTGAATCTTGATCTTTACGATTTGGATGTTGAATTTTACTGCAATGATTTTAAAAGAAAAAAAGCGGTGGAACAGCGGTTTTTGATGGTTGTTGATAATGTTTCGTGTATTGTTTGCAGCAATGCTCAGAACGAATATATTCCGCATTCAAAATTTTACACAGAAGTAAAATCAATGCCCTCTGAAGACAGTGATTTTCTTGGATTGAAAACTGACAACCGCTTGCTTGTAAGCATTATTCAAGAGCATATACATTTTGATATCTATTTGAATAAACTGCGCGCAAAAAATGGCGGTGAAATTATAACTCCGGATATTCTTTGCCATACATTGATGGAAACTGGAAATTAAAAAAATTACTTGGGTGGGAAAATGGCTTACGTAAAAAATCTATTTGATCAGAATTTTATTCAGTACGCAAGTTACGTAATTCGTGACAGGGCAATTCCGGAACTTGTGGATGGACTAAAACCTGTTCAGCGCCGAATTTTGCATACGCTTTTGGTAACGGATGACGGACGCTTTCATAAAGTTGCTGGAGTTGTTGGCGACTGTATGAAATTTCATCCGCACGGAGACGCTTCCATTTATACAGCGCTTGTAAATCTTGCTAATAAAGAGCTTTTTATAGACAAGCAGGGAAATTACGGAAATGTCTTTACAGGGCATCCGGCGGCCGCTCCCCGTTATATTGAATGTAGAATTCGTTCCGTTACAAAAGATATTCTTGTTACGAATTCTGCAATTACTGAATATGTAGACAGTTACGACGGACGTAATAAAGAGCCGGTTATGTTCCAGGCAAAACTTCCTGTTGTTCTTATTACCGGCGCAGAAGGAATTGCTGTCGGAATGAGCACGCAGATTATGAGCCATAATGTTCATGAAGTTATTGAAGCGGAAAAAAAATGTCTGCGCGGCGAAGAATTTCAACTTTTTCCGGATTTTCAGACCGGCGGATTGATTGATTGCTCTGAATATAAGGACGGGCTTGGCAAACTTATTACAAGAGCGAAGATTGACAGTTCGGATGATAAAAAAATTATAATTACAGAGTTGCCTTATGGAAGTACGACAGAATCTCTTATTGAGTCGATTGAAAAAGCCGCAAAGAACGGAAAGGTAAAAATTGCTTCGATAAATGATTTTACAGCCCAGTCCGTAAGCATTGAAATAAAACTGCCGCGCGGTGTTTATGCAAAAGACGTTATTGATTCGCTTTATGCGTTTACTGATTGCGAAAAAACGGTTTATTGCAATCTTCTTGTTATAAAAGATAATATGCCGGTTCAAATGACTGTTACCGAAGTTATTAAGTTCCACGCAAAGCAGCTTACGCGCGTTTTAAAGGAAGAACTTGAATTTGAAAAACAGCAGCTTTTGGAAAAACTTCATTTAAGGACTTTGGAGCGGATTTTTATAGAAGAGCGCATTTACAAAAAAATTGAGCAGATGAAAACGGAAGAAACTGTAATAAAAGCGGTAAAAGACGGATTCAAACCGTTTAAGGAAGAGCTTTTGCGACCTGTTACAGATGAAGATGTTGACCATCTTTTGAAAATTCCAATCCGGCGCATTTCTTTGTACGATATTAATAAAAATCGCAAGGAAGTTCAGGCTATTAACGCAAGAATTAAGGAAATCAACCGGCTTTTGAAACATCTTGTGGAGTACGCAATAAGTTATCTTGAAGGAATTGAGGGAAAACTTGATCCAAAAACTATAGAGCGCAGAACAACTGTTACAAACATAAAAACGGTTGATGTAAAATCTGTTGTGCGGCGCGATATCTTGCTTAAATATAATGCGGATTCCGGATATTTGGGAACGGCTGTTTCCGGCGGTGAAGAGATTATGAAAATCACTCTGTTTGACCGAATTATTTATGTGCGGAAGAGCGGCATTTTTACAGTTACGGAAGCGCCTTCCAAAGTGTTTGTGGGTCCGGAACTGCGGTATTGCGGTTTTGCAGACAAAGAAAGCCTTTCCAAAGTTTTGTTTACGATAATTTATCGCGATCCTGAAACTCAATTTGCTTATATAAAACGGTGCAAAGTTGCCGCTTACATAATGAACCGCGATTATTTTTTTGCGCCGGACGGAATGGAAGTTCTTTGGATTGATACGCGCAAAAATTTTGAATTTGCGCTGAATTATGTAAAAAAGCCGCGCGTAAAAATCTTGCAGGAAAAATTTAAGGCTTCGGATTATGCTGAAAAAGGAATAAAAGCGCAAGGCGTACGTATTGTTGCAAAAGAAGTTCAGAATATTGAAGTTTTAAAAGAAGAAAAGCAATGAATGTTTTAACCGGGCATGTTGAAATTGAATTTAGCGTAAAAGGTTCACGTTTTCTTTCTGAACTTTTTCCATGTACTTCGCAGTCAGATGCAAAAAATATTGTAAAGGCTCAAAAAGCAAAATATTCGGATTCAACGCATGTTGTTCATGCGTTTGTTCTTGGTTTGAGCAAAGAAATTCTGGGAATGAGCGATGACGGCGAACCTTCCGGAACAGCCGGGCGCCCCGCTCTTGATGTTTTGAAAGGTTTTGACTGTACAAATGTTGTTCTTACAATAACAAGATGGTTCGGCGGAACTTTGCTGGGAACCGGCGGTCTTGTAAAAGCATACGGCGACGGAGCAAAACAAGTTCTTGCTGCCGCGGAAACTTCCGGCGCATTTGAAGAATACATTGAAAAAAAAGAATTTTCTTTTTGCGCGGATTATGCTTTGTATAAAAGCGTAAAACATTTTATGGATTCTTTTTCTGTGAGCGGTCTTGAAGAAAATTTTGGAACAGACGTAAATATCAGCGGGAAAATAAATGCGTCGGAATATGATAATTTTTGCAAAACTTTAAAAGATATTTCCGGCGGAAAAATTATTTTGTAAGTTGAACGGGGCGTTGCGGGGCTGGTAGCAAGACAATTTTTGCCCCGCTGGGTGGGGTAGCCGAAAACTGAAGGTGGTTGAGCTTGCGAAATCCCGAAGTTTGAGGCGTAGGGCGGGGCTCCGCCCTTTAAAAGTTATTTTGTAATCATAACTATATTCGGGATGTTCGGTTTTGTTTCGCGCTTGAAAAGGTATTTTAAAGGATGAATGTCAAACGCGTTTATAGACCAGCCGCCGACTGCGTTCAAATCGATTATGTTCACACTTACGGGATGCTGAATCGGAAGGATGAGCGCTTCGTCGAGCAAAAGTTGTTCCGCTTTTGCAAGGATTTTGTTGTGATTTTCATCTGTGTGGAGCGCGGCTTCGTCCAGCAGAGAATCGAATTCTTCGTTCTTCCAGCCGCTTTCGTTCATTGTTGAATTTCCGCGGAAAAGTTCCAGGAATGCAAGCGGATCTGCAAAATCGCCAATCCAAGTGTAACTGAAAAGTTCTGCATTTGAATTTTTAATGCTGTTCAAGTATTCGGAATCGGGGATTTTCGCAATTTCAAGTTCTACTCCGAGCGGCTCCCAGGCTTTTTTTAGCAATTCCGCTTTGTTTTTCATATAATCGTTCGCCGGAATTGCAAATGTAAGTTTGAGTTTTTCTTCTTCGGAAACAGATAAAGTTTTGCGCGCTTCTTTCATCAGAAATTTTGCTTCTGATTCATCTGAAAAAACGTAGCCTTCTACGTTTGGGTAGCCGTTAAGCGCATAAACCAAACTTTGTGCCGGAACATAAGTGTTTGCGCGCAGTTCGTTCCATGGCACGGCTTCTAAAAGCGCTCTCCTTAAATCTGCGTTGTTCCAGAGCGAATTTTTCTGGAATTTGAAAAAGAAATATTGTGTTGCGAATTCTGCGCACAAATGGATTGAGTCTTGGGAAATAAGTTTTTTTTCTTCGAATGAGCTTGCAATCCAGTCTGCTGCTCCGGAGTTGAATGCATAGGTGTTTTCTTCCGGATCGTCGGAAAGAAGAATTGTTATTTGCGCAAGTTTTGTGTTTTTTGCATCATAATAGTTTTCGTTTCTTTTTAGAATTATGCTGAATGGCGTTCGCTCTGCAAGTACAAACGGCCCTGAAAAAAGCGAAAGTTCTTTTCCGGTTACAGAAAATGTCGGCATACATAAAAGCTTCGGAAGATGTGCTGCCGGTGCGTTCAGGCGCACAGAAATTGTGTGTTCGTCTATGGCGTAAATTCCTACGTTTTCGGCGCTGCCTTTTTTTGTTCTGAATTCTTTTGCGCCTTTTACAATATCAAAAAGCGAGGCGAAAGGCGCATTCGGATTTGCAATCAGGCTGAGCCATGAATCTTTTACGTCTTGCGCTGTAATCGGAAGTCCATCGCTGAATTTTGCATCTTCGCGAAGAACAAATGTCCATCGTTTTTTGTCGCGGGAAAGTCTGTGGGATGTTGCAATTGCATAAACGGGGTCAAGCGTTATTGGATCGTAAGAAAAAAGTCCTTCGTAAAGTCCGGTTAAAATTTGCGCTTCTGCGGAATAATTTGCGGTTTGCGGATTCAGATTGAAATTGTGCGCAGATTCAATTATTACAAAATTTTTTTGAAGTTCATCCTCTTCTTTTTTTTTCGGATTTTCGCTCTCTTCATTGTTTTGCTCTGTTTCCTGAATGTTCCGGCTGTTCTGCACTTCTTCAGTTTTTTCTTCAGGTTGTATTTCTTGTGCGGAAACAAGCGCGGCGCTTAGAAAAAAAACTGCTAGCGATGCTCTTTTTAATTTTTTTATAAATTTAATATTCATTTTTAATTCCAAGCCGCGCCATCTGTTCCTGTTCTTCTATGTATGCAACATATTCTGAACGTTGCTGCACGGCTTTTATGATAATATTTTTTACGCTTATAAGATCGATTTTCAAACCTTTTATTTTAGAGCGGTCGCGCGGTGTTACCTGTTGTTTGAAAAATTCATCGCAAGCGTCTAAAAGAACAAGTATTTCCTGATTTTCGGAGATGCTTTTGTTTAGATATTCCAAAAGTTTTTCTTCGGAAAGATTTTTCGCTTTGTTGAATTCTACGCTGCCTCTGTTTGAAAGTGCGTTAAAAAGATTTGACTTGTGTTGAATGTTCGTAATAAAAACATTTATATCAATAGAACGGTGAGTTTGGGTTCCTTTTTTCGGATCTGTTATGGTAACGTTATAGATTAAAGGCGGTTCGGAAAGATTAAAAAGTGAGCGCAACGCTTTCTTTATCTTTTTGAAGAATGTGTTTTTCTGTTTTTCAAATATGTTTATGTTTGCGGTGAGTTTTTCTTCTATAAATTCGTAAAGTTCGCCAAGATTAGAAAGCGTTTGCAGGCAGTTCAAAAGAAGCCGTTTATAGTCAACTGTGTTTTTAGTTTCTTTTTTTTCTTTCTGCTTAATCTGAAGTTTTAAAAGTGTCGCTTCCTGAAGTTTTGTTCGGTTCGGAGACAAGTCTTCAGAGGCAATTTCTTGAATAAGTTCGCTGTAATACGGGGTTTTTCCCATGACTGAAGGGAAAACTTTTTTTATTTCTGCAATTTCGTCCGGAACGGAAGAGCTTGCTTTTGCTTTGTCGTATTTCGGATGTTCAAAAATATCATGTCGGATTTTAATTTTGTATGATTCCCGCTGAAAGGCCATAAGTTCTTTTAAAATCAGATTGATTTCTTCAATTGTTTTTGCACTTTTCGCAACGGAATCGCTTATAAGGCTGCTTTGCAGTTGTTGAGTACCTTTTCGTGCTTCTTGAATTAAAACCGCAAGTCCGCGCGTATTTGCATTGGGACAATTTGGAGTCATATTGTTCCACTGGAAAGAATTGTTCAGTTCCAGAAGTTTTTTTATTCTTGGAATTGTTATTCCGTCTGTTGAAAATTTTATGTAAGTGCAGATAAAGTCAAGCATACTTTCGTAGTCGGAAAGCCGTGAACCGATAACTAAAGAGCGTTCATTTTCCAAAAAAGGACTTTCATCTGGGACTGAAATATCAGAAATTTTAGTTTCCAGTTTGTACGGATCCGGAGTTATAAGACTGCGCTTTACAAGTATTTCGTAAAGATTTCGTACACAAATGTGAAGAAGCCTGTAGGATTCAAGCATTTTCGGCAATTCTGTTGAGTTTAAAAAATCGCCTTTTTCTTTTAGTGCGTTTTTTAGTTTCGATAAAAATTCTAAGGATTCTGACATACTTATATTATCGGTCTTTTTTCTTTTAAAATCCATATTTTTCTATATTTTAGTGCAGAAATTAAAGAAAAATCAAAATTTGGTCTTCATTCCGATGGTGAACATGGCTTCGTTCATTCCGTTTCCGGAAAAAATTTGTCCGCAAGGAAGATAAAATTGTATTTCAGGGCCAGCCGATATTTTTTTTGAAATTGAATAAAGATATGAAAATCCGGTTGAAACATACAAAAAATGAGCGTCTTTCCAAAAATATTTGTTTATTTCGGAAAGTTCTTGTTTTGCAGTAATTCCATTAAAGCCGGAATCATTTTCTTTTATTCCGTGTGAAAGTGTTGCGAATCTCATAAGAAAAGAGAGTCCGGCAGAAAGTTCAAATGAATGTTTTTCTTCTGCGGTGAATGTAAGCGATGCCGGCAAATCTAATAAAAATGAAAATGCGGTTGCCGTTTTTGAATCGTTTTCCGCAGGATATGCGCCTTTTTCTGTTAGAAAATAATAGTTTGAAAAAAATGAAAGTCGCGGCTGAAACGAAACAAAACTGCGGTTCGGAATTACAATTCCAAAAGAAATCGGAACTGCAACAGGAAAAGATTCGCTGTTCTTTGGATTATCGCTATTTAAAATAAAAGTCGGCGAAAAATGCAGCGTAAAACTGAGCGGCCGTTCTGCAAAAATAGAAAAACCGCTGAAAACTGAATAAAAAATGAAGATTAGCGAAATGTACTTTTTTTTCATATAAACCCGAATTTCCGATTTTTAAATTCTATTCATTTTTATACAAAATTTCATTTAAATCTACACAAATAAAGCCGCTTCTTGCTGTTTTGAAAAACGAAGTTTCTTCCCAGGCGGCATAAAGATTTGTGCCGGAAATTAAAAAGTTTCCGTATGAAAATCCCGCTGGAAGTTTCGGTAATTTTATGCCGATTGTTTTTCCATGTTTTAAAATCCTGTTTTCAAAAAGGGCTCCGTTCATAAAAAGAGTTCCGTCAGAAAAAAGACATGCTGCCCAGGTGTCGCTCAAAATCGCGTAAGACGTTATTTTTTCGCTTTCCTGCAGATTGTTTCCATGTAAAAATTTTCGTGGGCTATGTCCGCCGGCTGTGTGAACTGTAATTACAAACTGAACTGAATTTGACAAACTTGCAAGAAGTTGTTTTATTCTTTCCGGCGCTTTTGAAAAAGCTTGAACTTCCATCGCTTTTCTGAAATTTTCAACAGAAGTTTGGGTTACAAAAATAGAATCATTTGCATTTGCCGGCGAAATTGAAGTAAGAGTTTCTTTCGGCTGAAAAGTTAAGTATGAAAATTTAATTTTTTCCGCACCGTTTCCGGAATCTTTCACCGAGCACGTCCAAAACTGACCGTCCCAAGTAAAATCCGTTATTTCCGAAGTTTGCGGAACTCCAAGATTTTCAACGGTAAGAATCGGGTAGCAGATATTTTGCTCTGTATTCAGTTGAACCAAAAAAGTGTGCATTGCATTTGCCGGAATTTTCTGATTATTAAAAAATGTGCTTTTGTAAACTGAAAAAATTGGCGTTTCATCAAAAAAAACAAGATTTCCCGCCGTTGAATTTGCAAAAATTTCTTTGTCCTGAATAAAATCTATGTTTTTTCCGCTGAAGCAAAGAATTCCCGCTCTGTTTACAATTGCAAATCCTTTTGGAATTTCCGTTCCGCCGGAATTTTGAACGGATGCGCTGGAAATTCTTGTCGCTTCTGTCCACGGTTTAAAAGGAACTGCCGGAACGGAAGAAAGATTTTCTGTTTTATAAAAATTTTCATTGGAAAAATAATACCAGCTGTGTTTTGCGGTTGTTTCTTGAATCGTTTTCTGCATTTCTTTTTGCTTTGATTTCCCGCATGAAATAAAAAGCGGAAAAATCATAATAAGCGCGGCGGCTTTTGCAATAAAAATCTTCATATTTAAAGTTTATAACGGTAAAGAATTTACCGCAAGCGAAAAAGTTGAATCTTGAACGGAAACGGTTACTATCTTTGAATTGAAAAATTCACTTTCATCATATAGAAGAAATTTATTTAATTTTAGTGTTGAAAGACTGAATGTTTCAGATTCTTCTGAAAACGAGATGTTCTGCGGAATGTACGAGTGCAGGGGCGTTTTTTGCAAAGTGTTAAATAGTTTTTCAGATGAAAAGTTTTTTGTTTTCTTTATAGTAAATTTTGAAGCTGAAAAATTTTCTGCGCTTATTGAAGTCAGAATGTCTTCCTGATTTAAAAGCCACGGATTATAAAATTTTTTTGAATCTTTGATTTTTGTATTTATTGTTTGAATGAATTTTTCCCAATTGAACTTTGCGGCGTAGTTTCTACAGTTTTCTTTTGAGTTTGAAATCATTGCATTCAAATAAAATTTTTGCAAAGTTTCCGTGCAAAAACCAGATTCCCAGGAAATGTTTTTTTCATAGGGAAAAATCATTCCTGCCGGTTCAAAAAATTCCTTTCCGCAGACAAGTGGCCGCACAAGAACGGAAACTGGCGCGGAAGAGTTCAATTCCAGCGTTATCGATTCGCGCTCTGCGGTAATTGTGAAATTTTCGCTTGTTGCGCCGTCTGTGACTGTGATATTCCATTCGGAAAGTGGCGGCCAGTTGTTTTTGTTTTCGGGCGGCCATTGCGGAAAAACCACAGTTGCAGGGCGGGTTTCGCTGTTTGCGCAGGAAATTTGCAGAATGCAGAGCGCGGCATTAAAAATGATGCAAAGGCACTTTTTTAGAGCGTTTTTTTGCGCACGCTGAAAAGCGGTAAGAAATATACTTTGTTTCATATATTACATATCGCAAAAAAAGTGAAAATTCGGAAATTTGCGCACCTTTTTCCGCTGAAAACTTTATCTGTTTTTTGCTATTTCTTTTTGGCAAAGCTGATCGCAGATTTCGTTATATTCGATTCCTGCATGACCTTTTACCCAATTCCAGTTTACGTTCAGAGATGAATTCAATTCGTCAAGTTGAACCCATAAATCCTGATTTTTTACAGGTTTTTTGTCTGCTGTCCGCCAACCTTTTGCTTTCCAGTTTTTTATCCAAACTGTAATTCCGTTTTTTACATATTGACTGTCAATATTTAGGGTTATAGGAAGACTTTTAAAATCCGGAGTGTTTTTTATAACAGAGAGCGCTTTTATTGCCGCTGTAAGTTCCATCCGGTTGTTTGTTGTGTTCTTTTCTCCGCCGGAAAGTTCTCTGGCTTCTCCGTTGTAAATTACAACTACACCCCAGCCGCCAGGACCAGGATTGCCGGAGCATCCGCCGTCTGTGTAAATTGTTACTTCATTCATAGAAGTACTTTAAATTATAAAAAAAATATTTGCTAGGGGATTTTCAAAGTTAGAAATATATAATTTTTTTTTTGCTATTAGGACTTATTACTATTTACAATTCTATATTTTCTTGTATAATTTCAGAAGAACAAAAGGAACGTTCTTAAAAATTTTGGAGGAAAACATTATGAAATTCTTTAAGTGTAAAAAATGCGGAAAAGTTGTGCAGATGTTAAAATCTTCTGCTTGCGATACAATTTGTTGCGGAGAAGCGATGTCGCTTTTGGAACCGAATACAACGGATGCTGCGTTTGAAAAGCATGTCCCTGTTGTTGAAAAAAATGGAAATTCTGTTCAGGTGAAAGTCGGTTCAACTGTTCATCCTATGGAAGAAAAACATTTTATAGAATGGATTGCGATAGAAACAAAAAATACAACTCAGTTCAAAATGCTTTTGCCAGGAGAAAAACCGGAAGCAAATTTTGTTCTTTCTGAAAATGAAGAATTCGAAAAAGCATACGCGTATTGCAATTTGCACGGTCTTTGGGCAAACGAATAGTTTTTCAGCAAAGTTGAATAAAACTTGATGATTTAAAGGGGCTGTCTGATAAGAAAAACGGTGGTTGTGCAACGTCAAAATCGCTGTGTTTTAAACTTATTGGACAGCCCTTTTTCTTTAGCAATATTGCTCTTGAAAAACGCTAAAATCTAATTCATAATTAAAATATGAATGGAACCGTTATTGCCGGCACTAATAATATTTTTGAAGTTGAATGTGAAGACGGCATTGTCAGAAATTGTTCAATAAAAGGCAAAGTTTTAAAGTCAGACACTCAGTATTATAATCCGCTTGCTCCGGGTGATACAGTTCTTGTGGAACCCGATGAAATTGATGAAGATAAAGGACAGATAATTTCGCTGGTTCCGCGAAAAAACTGTTTTGTCCGTTGGAATGTAAAGGGCCGTTGCCCGCAGCTTTTGGCGGCAAATGTTGATTATATGATTCTTGTTACAACTCCGGACGAACCTCCGTTTCGGCCGCGATTTATTGACAGGGAACTTTGTCAGGCGGAAATGCTGAATCTTAATCCTGTTATTGTTTGCAATAAATACGATTTGATTTCTAAAAATCCGGAAGTTGAAGAACAGCTTAGAATTTGGGAAGATTTGGGGTACCGGGTTATGCGGATTTCTGCAAAAACCGGCGAAGGAATTTCTGAATTTGTAGAACTTATCAGCGGAAAATTGAGCGCATTTGTCGGTCAGTCAGGTGTAGGCAAATCCAGCCTTGTGAATGTTCTGGATGATACTTGTGTTCTGAAAACAGGAAGTCTTTCTAAAAAATACGGACGCGGAAACCATACAACTACAAAGGGAACTTTGCTTCGTCTTAAGTTGAATACAGCGTATACCGGCGGAATTAATGGAGAAGTTGCATCTATAATAGATACTCCGGGTATAAGAAGATTTATGCTGCACGGAATAGAAGCGGACGATTTGCATTTATATTTCAGGGAATTCAAACCTTTTGTCGGAAAATGTAAATTCGGGCTTGATTGCACTCATACAACTGAACCCGGCTGCGCAATAATTCAGGCGGTAAAAGACGGAAAAATTACGGAAAAACGCTACGAAAGTTGGAAGCGTATCCGCGATCAGATAAAAAACGGTTCATGGACTGATTGATAAAAATTGTTCTGCGCCAAAGATGTTTTTTCGAACTGATATTTTATAAACTATGGATAAAAAAACTTTAACTGAACTTGATTATTACCGCATTCGTGAAATTATTTCCGGTTTTTGCGCAGCAGAAGAATCGCGCTTTATAATGTTGCGTCATGAACCTGTTTCCGATGCTGCCGAAATTGAAAACTTAAAAGAACTTGGTCGCGAATGGCTTAAATATTTGAATACAACCAGACCTTCCGCTTTGAGCGGCTGGAATCCTGTTTTTAACATTATAAAATCGCTAAAAATTCAAGGAATTGCCGTTTCTGCCGCCGCATTTTATGATTTGGGAAATTTTTGCAATTCTGTAGAAAAACTTTCGCAGTCAATTTTTTCTGCAAAAAAAGAACTGGGATTAAAAAATCTTGGCGAATGTGTTGATTCAATTCCTGATATCAGTGCTGTTCGCGAAGAAATTTTCCGCATTTTAACAAACGACGGCGAAATGAGAGATCTTCCGGCGCTTCGCGAAATCCGCAGTAAAATTGCAAATTTGAACGCAAAAATAAAAGGCGTAATGCATTCTTTTGTTTCCAACGCCAAGTTTGCGGATGTTCTGGAAACCAACGTTCCTGTGCTAAAAGGCGGCCGTCAGGTTTTAGCTGTAAAATCAAACCGGCGCTCAAGCATTCCGGGAATCATTCATGAAGTAAGCCAGACCGGAATGACTGTTTTTATAGAACCGGAAGAAGCGGTTGCGGCTTCCAACGAACTGGTTGAAGCGGAATTTGAACTTCAAGCGGAAATCAGAAAAATTTTAGTGGAACTTGCGGAAAAAATAAGTCCTTTTGCGGATTCGCTGAAAGAAGCGCTTAAAATAATGGAAAAAATTGATATTGCGCATGCGGCCGCGCTTTGGGGAAAGCAAAACAATTGTGTTTTTGCAAAAAACAGTGAATCTGAAAACGAGCCGCTATGTATTTTAAAGGCGCGCCATCCATTGCTGGGCGAAAAAGCGATTCCTGTTGACGTGCGCTTTTTGGAGGGCAAACGCATTTTAATTATTACAGGACCTAATACGGGCGGAAAAACTGTAACATTAAAAACAATCGCTCTTTTTGCGCTTTTAAATCAAAGCGGTTTTCCCGTTCCTGCCGCGGAAGGAACTGTTCTTCCTGTTTTCTCGAATGTTTTTGCAGATATCGGTGATGAACAGAATATGGACGAAAGCCTTTCTACTTTCAGCGGGCATATGAAAAATATAGCGCGTGCGCTCCGCAATTCAAATGAAAAATCTCTTGTTCTTCTGGATGAATTTGGAAGCGGAACAGATCCTCAGGAAGGCGCCGCAATTTCCATGGCGGTTCTTGACAAATTAATAGAAAAAAAAGCGTTTGTCTTGATTACAACTCATCAGGGCGTTATAAAAAATTACGGATTTACCCATCCGGAATGTATAAATGCAAGCGTCGAATTTAACAATGAAACTTTAAGTCCGACTTATAAACTTTTAATGGGAATTCCCGGGGAAAGTCATGCGCTTGATATTGCAAAACGTTCTGGAATTTCAGAAGAAGTTGTAAAAAAAGCAAGAAAATATATCGTAAACGAAAAAGCCGATGTTTCTGCGCTCATAAAAGGTCTTACGCAAAAACATTCAGAATTGGACTTGTTGCAGCAAAAACTTGAATCGGAACGCAATAAAATTGAAGAAAAAATGTTCCGCCAGGAAGAAAAGCAGATTGAACTTCAACAGAAAGAATTTGAATTAAAGCAGGGAATTCAACGCGAAAGTCAGATTTTTCTTGAAGAAAGCCGCAAAAAACTTGAAAATCTTGTCCGAATGGTAAAAGAAGGCGAACTTACGCGCGAAAAAACTCTTGCGGTAAAAGATTTTATAAAAGATATGACTGAAAAAGTAAATCAGAATGAAAAAAATCTTGAATCGGAAGAAGCGGAAATAGACAAAAAAACTGAAGAGCTTGCAAAAAAACAAAAGGAGCGTGTAAGTCATAAATCAACAAAAAAGAAAACGAAACTTGCGGATGCGCTCAAAAATGCAAAAAGCATTGCAAAGCCGGAAAATTCTGAAGAAAAACAAAATAAAAAGCAGGTTAAGCTGAAAATCCTTCAGTTTTCTGTTGGTGCAAGCGTTACTGCCGGAAAATCTAAGCAGCAGGGAACTCTTTTGCGTCCGCTTGGAAACAGCATGTGGGAAGTACAGTTTGGTTCAATAAAAATGCCTGTAAAGCAAAAAGATTTAACGTTGATTGATTCGCCGCAAGTTAGAACTCCGACTTATACTGTGGATTTGGTCGGTGCAAGCAATGAAAATAGGCCTGTTTTTGAACTGCGCCTGCTTGGACTTCGCGCGGAAGAAGCTATAAAAGCTCTTGAACGTCAGATTGACCTTTGTACTTTGAATAATTTGAAAAATTTCAGCATAATTCACGGAAATGGAAACGGTGTTTTGCGTCAGGCTGTTCAGGATTATCTTTCAAATTGTCCGACTGTTTTGGATTTTAATTTTGCACAACCGGAAGACGGCGGATTTGGAAAAACTTATGTAAAATTAAGATAAAATCTTAGAATGACGGACTGTTTTGCAATGGCGGGAAAAGTGTAACTGTGAAATGTCTTTTAAGCTTTATTGCGTTCCGGTCATTAATCACTTCTCTTTGTTGCATTTTCGGAAACTATAGGTTGAAAAGGTTTCACTACTCAAAACAGAAATTTTGCATTATTATTTTTTTGTGAATATTTGAAGAAACTGTACAAAGTTGAATGTTTGATTTTATAATTTCAATTTTTGAATCTTGTATTCAACTTTTTAAGATGAGGTATCAAAATGGCAAAAAAATCTGATAATGCTTGTAAAGGTGTTGAACGCGCTCCACATCGCTCTTTGTTTTACGCGTCTGGCTACACAGATGAAGAATTGAACCAGCCGCTTGTCGGTGTAATCTGCGCAAAGAACGAACTTATTCCAGGTCATATTGAACTTGACCGAATTGCAGAAGCGGTTAAGGCCGGCATCCGAATGGCTGGCGGAACGCCGATTGAATTTCCTGCGATTGGTGTTTGCGACGGAATTGCAATGGGCCACGAAGGAATGAAATATTCGCTTGTAACGCGCGAACTTATTGCAGACAGTGTTGAATGTGTTGCAAAGGCTCATCAGTTTGACGCACTTGTTATGATTCCGAACTGCGACAAAATTGTTCCTGGAATGTTGATGGCAGCCGCTCGTCTTGATTTGCCTACAGTTTTCTGTTCCGGCGGACCTATGATGCCGGGTCATCTTCCTGGAAATGACGCGACAAATCCTTATTCTGGAAAAAATCTTTCTTTAACTGATATGTTTGAAGCGGTTGGCGGTCTTGCAGTCGGCAAAATCAACGAAGCGCAGTTAAAAGAAATGGAACATTGTGCTTGTCCTGGATGCGGCGCTTGTTCAGGAATGTTCACTGCAAATTCAATGAACTGTCTTACAGAAGTTTTGGGACTTGGACTTCCTGGAAACGGAACAATTCCTGCTGTAACAGGAGAGCGAATTGCTCTTGCAAAGCACGCCGGAATGCAGGTTATGGAAATGTACCGCCGCGGAATTACTGCCCGCCAGATGATGACCGCAGAAAATTTTAAAAACGCTCTTGCTGCAGACATGGCGCTCGGCTGTTCTTCGAACACAATGCTTCACGTTCCGGCAATTGCGCACGAAGCCGGAATTACAATCGATTTGCACGAAGTAAATAAAATTTCTGAAAGAACACCAAATTTGTGCCACTTGGCTCCGGCTGGACACACTTTTATGTGCGAACTGAATGATGCTGGCGGAGTCCAGGCGGTTCTTGCTGAACTTGCAAAGAAAAATCTTATAAATACAAGCCTGATTACTGCAACCGGAAAAACTATTGCAGAAAATATTAAGAACGTAAAAAACAGAAACCCAGAAATCTTGCGTCCAATCGAAAATCCGTTCAGCGACAACGGCGGAATTGCAATTTTGTTCGGAAATCTTGCACCGAACGGAACAGTTGTAAAACGTTCTGCCTGCGCAAAAGAATTGATGTATCACACTGGACCGGCGCGTGTTTTCAACGACGAATCCGAAGCGATGGAAGCCGTTCAGAACAGAAAAATCAATCCTGGCGATGTTGTTGTAATCCGCTACGAAGGACCAAAAGGCGGACCTGGAATGCGCGAAATGCTTGCCGTAACAGCCGCTCTTGCCGGTCAGGGATTGGATAAACAAGTTGCCTTGATTACAGACGGACGTTTTTCCGGGGCAACACGCGGTGCTTCGCTTGGACATTGTTCGCCGGAAGCCGCAGTTGGCGGACCAATCGCACTTGTTGAAGAAGGCGACAAAATTACGCTCGACATCAACAATTACAAAATTCACCTTGAAGTAAGTGATGAAGAACTTGCACGCCGCAAAGCAAACTGGCACGCTCCGGAGCCAAAAGTAAAAACCGGCTATTTGGCACGCTACGCAAAACTTGTAAGTTCCGCAGACAAGGGAGCAATTTTAGAGTAGATAAAACGGTGGTTGAGGCACTCGAAACCACCAATTGATTGCTTTATTTCGCTCGGAATGATGGGGGGGGGATTCACGAGGTTTTTTTTGAAACCTCGTGAAAGATTTTTAATTTTCTTTATTTGTTTCTATACTTTTCATTGTTTCAATCATAAAGTCTGTAGTGCGTTTTCCAGCTTCATTAATATACATCCATGCTTCATCTCTGGCTTTATGTCTTGCGTCTTTTAGTTCTGGTGAATCACTTGCATTTTGAATAATATCTTTAATATTTGAAAAATCTTTTTCTTCAATTTTTATTCCGATTTTTTTGACTGTTTCAAATTGCCAAATTTCATGATTCATATCGTAAGCATCATAAGGACCTAAATCCATTCCTGCATTTGCATACATAACAGGTTTGTCACATAAGAATGTATAGTCCCAGATTATTCCGGAAAAATCAGTAATCATAATATCAGCTTTTTTTAGAGAATAAAAATTGTCTCGGTTTGAATCCCATTCGACATTTTGTGTATTTAAGTATTTATTCTCTAATCTCTTTAACATTTCACTTTCTGAAATTCTTGATTGTGGATGAGGGCGTATTATAATTGTCCAACCAGTTTTTACAAGTGGGTCTAAGAGTTTTTCTCCATAGAGGGAAAGTAATCCTGATTTTCCCCAACTAGGAGAAACAAGAACTGTAAAATTGTGATTTTTTTCAAGAGGAATTTCTTCCATTTTCTTTTTAAATATATCAAGATATGTACAGCCAACTGTTACAAGTTTTTTTGCAGGAAGATTACGCTGTCTTTCCATTTCTCGTATATCTGCAAATTGATAGTCTCCAGTACATAAAATTGAATCGAAATAGTCTATTCCGAAAAGGCGGTACATTGTAGGATCTCCAGGAGAATGGAAAATATGAGAATAATGCTTTACATTTTTTGAACGTTTTAATTGATAGACTTGCAAACCTGGGGTTGTCATCAAAACAAATCCGGCAGAAAGCATGTTTAGCTTTGCAAAAGCTTTGTTGCCTTCTCCAATTACTTCTGAATGTACAAAACTATATTTTTCATTAAAAACAGGATCTTTATCATTTGCAACATAATATGTAATGTCAATTTTTCTTTTTTCAAACTCATCAAGAATTGGTTTAAAAACATTCCAATAGCGTTTGTCCTCAGAATAAATTACATATTTCTTGTAGGCTTTGTCAATTTTCTGTCCTTTTCCGCCTGTTATAAAAAGCTTAAGTTTAAGCCATAATGCTTTTGCTAAAAAGAAAAGAGTAGCACATGCTCCGATTAGAATCGAAAAGAGCATAGATCCAGTTCCAGGATCGATATAAAGTGGTAAAAATTGCATATTTTATTTCCTATTTTTGAATCTGCCATTGTAATGTTTATTAAAACTACAATGGCAGAATTCATTTTTTTTCTTAGAATGACATTTTAATTCGTTATTTTTCTATAAATTCTTTTATCAATCTAAGAACTTTATCCATATCTTGTTTTGGTGCAACTGTAATTCTCATTGAAAGACGTCCACCTTCTGTCCAAAGCCTGACTAGATATCCGTTTGATGCAAGATAATCTTTTAAGGCTTGTACATCTATTGAGTTATCAAAATGTATAAATATAAAGTTTGCTGCAGAATTAAATGCTTTGATACCATTGATTTTGTTTATTTCAGATATAAAGCTGTCTTTTATATCTATGATTGTTTTTGTTAAATCTGAATAATATTTCTTATCTTGCAGTGCTGCAATACAAATTTTACGTCCAATATTTGATGTTCGGAATGGATTCAAGTCTAACTTGAAAACTTGTTTTGCCATTGGAGTACAAAGGCCATATCCTAAGCGTACACCTGCAAGTCCATAGAGTTTTGAAAAAGTTCTACAGAATACAACATTATTGTATGCGTTTAAGAAATATTTTGCATCATAAGTTATATTTGAAAATCCAAGGTAAGCTTCATCAACAATAATTAAAGAAGAAGGATTTTCTTTTATAATTTTTTCCAGATCCACTCTTGAAATTACGGCACCTGTTGGATTGTGAGGAGTTGTGATTATGATTATACGTGGATTTGTTTTTTTAGCTTCTGCTAAAAGACCATTTGTATCAAACTCATAAGAAGCATTACCAGGATTAACATTGTAATAAATTGCTTTTGCATGACGAAGTTCGCATACAGATTTGTAGTAGTTCCATGCTGGAGCAGAAATCATAACTGTATCGTCCTTATTTAATACAATTGTCATTATTGTTTTTATTACATCAGAAGAACCTGAGTGTATAAAAATTGAATCAGTAGAAAGTTCTGTGAATTTTGAAACTTCAACGGCAAGATCATCTTCACGAGTTAAATCATAAAGACTTAAATCTTCCAAAGTTGCATTATGCACTGTATCTAAGCATTTTGGGCTTGGTCCAAATAAATTTTCATTGACATGCAGACGACCTGTAAGTTGTTCTGTTGAAACAACTGAATATTGTTTTATGTCAGAGTAATTTGATAGATACTTAATTCTTTGCGTTGAATTTACAAGTTCATCTTCTTGAAAGAATTGATCAATAAAATCTTTGAATCTAGGGTAAAACTGCAAAATATCTTCTGTTGTATCGAATTCTTTACACTCTGCATTGTCGTATCTTTTAATTTTCATTAACAACTCATCGATATGCTTTATTTGAAAGTCATCCCAAAGCATATACTTCATTTCTGGGTCATAATATTCTTTGACCATTAATTCGACAAATTTCTTTGAAAAAGATGCGGAAAAGAAAGCTTCTCCAATTGTGTACCATGCTTTTTCTCCACCTTTTTTTACTTCTGTCATATATCCATTGTCATCAAGACTTTTTACACAATATTCATCGCAGAATTCATCAGTGTAAAGGCAACCATAATAAGAATCATATACATAGTCACGGAATACATTGTGTGCAAACCAATTGTCTGAACAACATACATAAGATGAATTCAGATAATCTTTCGCAGCATATAAAGAAGATATATTGTTTTTGTCTTCCCATTCTGTGTTGTCAATAACAATTAAATCAGGGTACTTTTTTGCCATTTCGTAGTAGCGTTCTTTTAAGTAACCAACAACAAGAACAATCTGTTTTATTCCGGCATCATGAAGTTGCTTTATTTCTCTTTCAACCATTGTATCACCTTTGATTTCAAAGAGTCCCTTTGGTAGATAGTTTGAAAGAGGCATACATCTTCTTGATCTTCCTGCAGCCAAAATGATTGCATTATTAACTTTGTAAGGTGCAAGTGCAGTCATTCCGTCGTCAGTAACTTTATTATTTTTAACCCAACCGGCTTTTTCACAAGCAAGAACTGTGTCTTTAGAAAAAGACGCAGTATCTTCTTTTCTTCTTAATGCCATAAGATATTCAAATTCATTCTCTGTCATAATTTGCTTCTCCACAAAGTTAATTCTTATTAATTAATATATATATTGTACCATATCTTTTTTACTTATAAAACTATTTACTGCTGCTTGTAAGGTTTCCAATTTTCTGCGTTAAAAATATTGTCTTTAACAACCCATAAATCATTATCAGAAATAGTGAATTTATATTCTGATGAACTGTAATAAGGCATGAACATGTCAGCATTAGAAACGACAATGCCATTTGCTTTTTCCTTTTCACATTCGTTCAGATTGACTGTATTACCTGTAAATGGATTTATGGCATCATCTTTTATGTCTTTTAAGGCTAGTGCTGGCACATCTCCATTTGTCATAAATTTCATAGAGGTTTTAATCTTTCCGGATTCATTAAAATCCTTTACAAGTAGGGCAGGGTTAAAACTTGTAACATCTTTCCCGTCTGGTAATATTTTTCCTTTTCCTAAAGGAGAATTGATTTTTGTATAAGCACCATGATCTGCTACGATTATAATTCTTGTGTTATCATAACAATTGTTTTCTTTCAAATATCTAAGCCAAGTTGCTACTGCATCTAAAGAAACCATACTAACTTCATAATCTGATGCATGATATGAAAATTTTTGATTACCAAGTAATTTGAGTCCTGAAATATCAGCATTGCTGGCATGAGGAGTTTCATTTGTGATTTCACAGAAAGAGTTGTGTGTATTTGTAAAGTCTGTTATTTGAGGCAGATAATATAGTTCTGAGTACCAATCTATAAATGAGTCATAGTCTTGTGGTCTATAAAAACTCCACCATTCTCCTTTATAGTATACTATAGGTCTAAAAAGTACTGGCGAAATACGAAAAAAACTTACCCAAATCAAGTTTCGTTTTATGTTTTTTGAAAGAGATGCCTCTGGCAAAATAGAAGCGAAATCTTTTTTGAATGGTATTGTATATCGTTTGTATAAATTGATGCCATTTATTTTTGTATATGGTTTTGTAAAGTCCATATTAGAATAATAACTGTAGTTTCCCCATGAAAGATCTGAACAAGTGGCAGTAAAGTCATCTGCTTGTTCTGTAAATATACGAGGAAGAAGAAGTAATGCCTGATTATGTTTGTCTTTTAACTTTATATCATCTTTTTTGTTCATTTCCAATGGTTGATATTCATATCCACCATATACAAGAGGAGAGCCCATAAGTGTATGAGTGTCAAACGAGCAAGTGTTCTTATAATAAGTAAAGCCTGTAAAATCATCTAGTAAAGAAGGTCTGTCATTGAATATTGGATCAATATAGACAGAGCCTAATCTGTCCAGCATAAGAACTATTACATTCTTTTTTGTTTTTGAAAGATGAAATTGGGGGGGGGATTATTTGAACTAGTGGTTTTATTTGACTTTTGAATTTCATATGCATTATATTCTGTTGAAATTTTATGCATGTTTATTCCTGTGAAAAGAATAGATATTAAAATTGTAATTTGAGATATCGTGTAAATATATTTTATCTTGTTTATTTTTACTAATAAAACTATTGTTGCAAATATTATTATGCAAAGTATTAAGTTCGCACTCATAAAAAGTAATGTCTGATTTTTAAATCCATTTATGAATGTTAAGGAAATATCCATTGAACCATAATTACCATTGAATAAAAATGCATTTATAATTCCTGCTATTATCCCGGTACTAAAAATTAAAGTTATTAGTGTTTGAATTTTTTCTCTAAATAAAAAATATGTACAGCATGGCCAAAATACAAAAAGACCTAAAGCTTGAAAAAAGCTATAAATTAAAAATTGATTTGGATTTGTGAATGTTTCAATGTCTGAGAATTCTTGCACAGAAGATTGTATAATCTGTGATGGCAGAAGTAATCCCGTTAATATTGCAGTTGCAATTGCGCTTGTTATAAACAAAAGATGTCTGATTTTTTTATTTTGAACAAGTGGCAAAAAATATGTTTGCAGAAGATTTTGTATTATTCTAATATAAAATGGTGTGAAAATTAGAAGAGAAAGTCCGATAGATGTCAACAATCTTTTAGACATACTTGCTCTTCCATCATAGAAAATCAGAATAAATATATCTATAAAGATGATAAATATTACCGAAAGAATGTAAAGTACAAATAGAGGTTTTTTTATTTTGTAAAAGATATTCTTTAAAAGTGAAAAAACGTTGTTCATCGTCCAATAAAGAACAAGTCCTGCTGGGCTGTTGTAAAGTACTATTAAAAAGATTGCAGCCATACCATAAATTTGGATTTTTTCACGGATACCATGATCTTTTGAATAAATTGCACCTGATATACAGTTTATTAGTGTCATGGCAATTGGTAATATATTTATAGAAAATGAGCCGATAGAAAAAATGCTGTCGGGTTTTCCCATATCTTTTATAAAAAGAAAACTTCGTCCCTGTAGTGCAGGAAGATGACTTAAACAGTGATATGCTGCAAGAAAAAAAGGAATTTGTATTAAAAGTCCAAAACTGGAACGAAGAGCCATGATAGGATGGTAATGATTCTGACGATAATAAGTATTAAGAATCATATACTGTTCATCGCCTTTGAAGTATTTTTTTATTCTGTCTATTCCATCTTTCATGTTTCTTTGAATTTTTCGTTCTTTTTCTTGCCAACTTTCGGCTACAATATAAAGTGGTAAACAAAGTAACGTTACGGTAAGACTTACGCCAAGTATAGCAATGCCTATGTTGTGATTGAAAAGTTTATTTATAAAGCTGAATGATATCTCTATAATTTGTTCCAATGGATAAAGTATTATTGTGTATAAAAAATTAAACATAGAAATAGTTTAATACATTTTGTATAATAATTCTATAGAAATCTAAAATAGGGAATTTGCTATGCCAAAATATATTATAAATGGTGATTTTTTATGTATGAATCTTACAGGAATTGAACGCTTTGCTTATGAATTATGCGCCAATTTGGATTTGTTGCTTGAAGATTATATTGATAAAAAAGATTTTCTTGGAATCTTTGTTCCGGCGAATGCAAAATTAATTCCCAATTATAAAAATATTTCTGTTTTTGTGAGTGATAAAAATTTAAAATCAGTTCCGAAATGGTCAATATTTGTTTATGGCAATTTTTTGCGTAAACAAAAAGCGATTGGAATTGATTTTGCAAATACAACTTCTCTTATCAGTCCTGGAATTTCTTTTGTACATGATATATATTGCAAACTTTATCCAAACGATTTTAAGGGATTTAAGGACAAATTACTGCGCAGATATTCTTGTTTTTTATATTGGTATGTTGCAAAGTTTGCGAAAAAAATTTTTACTGTTTCTAAATTCAGTCAAGACCAATTTTCGGAAATCTATCATGTAAATAAAGATAAAATAAAAGTGATTCCAAATGGTTGGGATCATCTTAAAAAAGTTCAGGCAGATTATAAAATTTTTGAAAAAAATCCGAAACTGCAAGGAGATTTTTATTTTTCTTTAGGAAGTCTTTCCAAAAGAAAAAACTTAAAATGGATTTTAAATTATGCATCAAGCCATAAAGATGATATTTTTGCTATAAGTGGAAAAATGTTTGAAAATTTAGTTCCTACGGAACTAAAAGACTTGAAATCTTTGGATAATGTTATTTTGCTTGGTTATGTAAGCGATGGTGAAGTCAAAGCTCTTATGTCAAAATGCAAGGCTTTTATTTTTCCAAGTTATTATGAAGGATTTGGAATTCCGCCTTTGGAAGCATTGAGTTGCGGAGCAAAAATTGTGGTTTCTGACGCAAGTTGTCTTCCTGAAATATATGGTAAAACTGCACATTATATTTCCCCGGATAATGCTGATGTAAATTTGGAAGAAATCTTAAAAAATCCGGTTGAACCGCCTGATGAGGTGTTGGAAAAATTTACATATGCGAATGCTGCAAAAAAATTCTTTTACGAACTTACAGCGATAAATCTTTAATTATTTTATTTGTGCATTCATTCCAGCTTATAAATTGTATTTTTGGCAATGGAATATTACCATTTTTGTAATTTTCGATCCATGTTGTGATTACACTGCTGAATTCTTCTGCAGAATCTGTTTTAAAATATGTTGCGTTTTCTCCAGCTATTTCTCTGAATATAGGAATATCTCTTATTAAAAGATGTTTTTCATAAGAGGCTGCCTCTACAAGAAAAAGACCAAAACCTTCTGCTAACGAAGTTGAAATTACACAATCGCTTTCTTTATAAAGTTCTGAAAGTGCTTTGTCTGATATTCCGGAGTTGTGCCAGAAAAGTTTTTTGTTAAGATATGGATTGTTGTTTATTAAATTTACAGTTTCTTCTACATTCCAACCTACTTTGCCTACAATATGCAATTTGGCATCAATATTGTTGTTCCATAATAATGTAAAGGCATTTATGGCTTGTTTATAGTTTTTTCGCGGTTCAACAGTGCTGACCATTAAAAAATTTATAGGATTAACAGTGTTTTGTTTCTTAGAATTTTTATTCAGATTAGTGTTATGAGTGAAAGATGATCCTAAATGAGAATAATAGAATTTTTGAATTTTTAACGCATCGGGTTTATTTGTTTTGAGCCAATTTTTATAATCTTCTATAGTTGATTTTGAGTTTCCTACGATTCCTGTGAAATTTGAAATAAGATTTAACCATTTTGGATATTGATTTACCATTCCTTTTTCAACAGTTTGGGGGAAGTAAATCGGAATCATGTCATGTATAAAAAAATATATAGGCATACCAATTTTTTTCATTTTAAAAAGAAATTTTTTATTCATAACAGTTAAATAACAAGATAAGTCAAGACCGAAGAAAAAATCATTTTTTGAAACTCTGATAGGTTTATTTTCTTCTGTTGTAAAAAAACCGCATCCATGTGGTTTTGCATAGATTGTACATAATTCATATTGAAGCTGTGATTTTTCAAGTTCACTGAGTATACATTTTGTAACACGTTGCACACCAGTTGCATTATCTTTTTTTCGTAATTCTGTAATATCAACAAAAAGGGTTGGTGTTGCTCTTTTGCTATTGTTGCAAAGTGTAAAAAAATAATACCAACTTTGTAACCATTGAAGAAAATAATAAAAAAATTTAAAAAATTTTAACATAAGACTTATCCTTGGATGTTTTTATATTTGTTAATTATGGCAATGTTTTGGATAAAAAATATATTTTATATATTTTTTTGTATTTTTATACAAAATTGGATTAATCCATAAAAACAATGTAAATATTTGTAAAATAAATATTATGAAAAAGTTATACTGATGTTTTTTTAAAAAATATATTTTTGAAATACTGTCATGAATGCCTCTGAATGAAGCATGGTCTAAACATTCATAAATGATATTTGTAGAAGACATGCCTTCTAGATGTACAATTTTTGGCGTGTTTATTATTTTTCTTATAAGATTGTTTTTTTTCATAATGTATTGAAGATCAACCTCTTCGTAATACATAAAAATGTTATCATCAAATTTTGCAAATTTGTCGTTTTTTACAAATAAATCGGCACCTATAATAAAGTCTACATAGTTTTTTTCTGTGTAATTAAATATTTGTGATTTTAATGGTTTAAATTTATATCCAAATAACCAATGCTTTAATGTTTTATGATAGGTTGAAATTACATTATGAAAAATATCTGTTATTATTTTTTTTGAAGTTGGAAAACTTCCATATGAGGTAACAGGTTTCATTTCTTTTCCTAAAAGTTGGCAGCCTAATGCTCCTAAAGTTTCTTTTGAATTTTCCCAATAGTCAAAAAAAATCTTGACGGCATTGTTTAATAAGATTGTATCACTATTTAAATAAAAAATGTATTTACCTTTTGCAATTTTTAATCCTTTATTGTTTGCTTTTCCAAATCCTAAGTTGGCATTGTTTTCTATTAAAACTACTTGTGGAAATTCTGATTTTATCATTTCAATAGATCCGTCTTTGCTGCCATTGTCAGAAATGATTACTTCGAATTTTATGTCTTTTGTTTGTTCAAAAATAGAATTTAAACAGTTTCTTGTCAGGTCTTTTGTATTGTAATTAACAATTATAATAGATACATCCATAAGATATTCTCCAAAGTTTTGCCTTATTTTAATGGTCTTAAATGAAAATAAGTAATGGCGGCACCAAGCCGTTTTTTTGCAAAATCATAGAAATATCTTATTTTTTCTATATTATTTTTATTCTTTAACTCTTCAAACTCTTTGTTGCTGTATTTTATTATATTCAAATGCTTTGTATTCTCTAAGTTGTGATGAATCCAGACATTGAAAAGCCGTTCTGCCATATAACCGAAAATACGTCCTTGAACATCGTTATAATTGGAAATATCGATTTGTTTTTCTGCTTCAAAAAGTATATTGAATAGCCATGTGCAATAAGCATCAAAATCGTGCCATCTTAAAATACTCATGTTATAAGGTGATAACTTACGTTCTCGAGTTATAACTATGTATATGTCACGATCGTATTCTGGGTATTTTTTATGAATAATTTTTTTTAATGTACGTAAATCTTCACTTATATGGCAAACTGAATAGTCAACTTCCAATGAATATGGATATATTCTTTGTTTTGCGATGACTGCTTTATTTGTAAAGAGAAATTTTTCAAGTTTTGTTTTGTCCAGCATATACTCTGCAACTTTATTTTCTGGTTGTAGAACTGCATCCTCAAAATGATTTTTAATCTTGAAACTAAAATATCTTCTGTAATGATTAAGTCCGATATATTCTAAGTCAGGATAAATTTTCTTTATATTTTTCCATGCCCAATAAATCGCAGTAAGCTCACAGTAACTTTTATTTTTTGCGCTTATATTGTCGCAATGGTTTCCATTAAGCTGGTCATCACGCTGCATTCCGAGGTCAACATCGCTTATTGCCGCTCCAACTTGGATAGGAAGGAATATTCCATCCGGATTAGGTGGAAGCTCACAAGGCTTATGGCAGCAGATTAAAATTTTAATGTTATCTTTTGTTAGTGTTACTTTATTTTTCATGCTGCCTCCTCTGTAAAATCAGGGGTTCGTACAAACAAAGTAATTACTTTAGTTTTGTTCCCCCCCCCCTGTTGTAAATATTTTTGTTTTTATTAATTTACCAATTCCTAACGGTTTAAATGCGATATTAAATGCAATAGAATTTTTAATATAGTTTTTTATATAAAATTGTTTTGAATTTTTTTCAACATCGGTATATTTTGCAATGTTTGCTTCTTTTATGTTTTTTTTATTGTTGGGTAACGAATGTATCCATACATTTAAAAGGCGTTCTGCCATGTATCCAAAAATTCTTTTTTGAGTAGTAGAGTAATTGGTGATGTTAATTTCTTTTTCTGCTTCAGTTAGTATTGAAAAAAGCCAAGTGCAATAAGATTCAAAATCAGACCATTTCATGATAAACATATTGCAAAGTGACAATTTATTACCATTTGTTATTATATTTGAAACGGCAGGAATGTATTGTGGATATTTTTTGTGGATTATATTTTTTAAAGTTCTCATATCATCGCTGACAAGTTCAGCTGCATAATTTATTTCAACTGGATAAGGATAAATTCTGCGTTTTGCTACAATTATATTTCTTTTTTCTAAGATTTTTTCAAGATTTGTTTTATCAAATTTATAATTAATAATTTCATTTTCAGGCATAATAACAGCAGGATCAAAATGGTTTTTAATCTTGAAACTAAAATATCTTCTGTAATGATTAAGTCCGATATATTCCAAATCAGGATAAATCTTCTTTATGTTTTTCCATGCCCAATAAAGCGCAGTAAGCTCGCAGTAGCATTTGTTTTTTGCACTTATATTGTCGCAAGTCTTTCCATTAAGCTGGTCATCACGCTGCATTCCGAGATCAACATCGCTTATTGCCGCTCCAACTTGGATAGGAAGGAATATTCCATCCGGATTAGGTGGAAGCTCACAAGGCTTATGGCAGCAGATTAAAATTTTAATGTTATCTTTTGTTAAAGTAATTTTGTTTTTCATCTTCTATTCTCCCAGCTCCTTTTTAGCATCTTCCATTACTTTCGCAATTACGTCGTCCATGTCGTAGTACTTGTACTCGGCAAGCCGTCCGCCGAATATCACATTCTTCTCCGCGTCTGCAAGCGTTTTGTATTTCTTATAGACTTCCGCGTTCTTCTCGTCGTTCACCGGATAGAACGGTTCTAATCCGTCTTTCCATTCCGTTGAGTATTCCTTTGAAATCACAGTTTTGTTCTGCGAGTATGCTGGGTTTTCGGGTTCAAAGTGCTTGTGCTCAATAATCCGCGTGAATGGCTCATCGTGGCTTGTGTAGTTTACAACCGCATTTCCCTGATAGTTTTGAACATCAAGCTCTTCTGTTTCGAAGCGGACTGTTCTGTATTCAAGTTTTCCGAATCTGTAACCGAAGAATTCGTCTATTTTTCCTGTGAATACAATTTTGTCCGCAATCTTTTCCAGTTCTTCTCGTCTTTCAAAAAAGTCTATACTTGTTTTTGTTTCGATTTCGGAAAGAAGCCCCTCGATAATCTTGTTGTAGCCGCCAAGTGGGATTCCTTGGTATGCGTCGTTAAAATAGTTGTTGTCAAAAGTGAAACGTACTGGGAGCCGTTTTATGATGAAGGCTGGAAGTTCAGTGCATTTTCTTCCCCACTGTTTTTCTGTGTATTCCTTTACCAGCATTTCGTAGATGTCGCGCCCGACAAGGCTAATCGCCTGCTCCTCAAGGTTCTTTGGCTCTTTTATTCCACTTGCTTTTTTCTGCTTCTCGATTTTCGTTTTCGCCTCAGCCGGAGTTGTAATGCCCCACATCTCATAGAATGTGTTCATGTTAAAAGGCAAATTGAACAGTTTGCCGTGAAAGTTTGCGACCGGTGAGTTCGTGTAGCGGTTAAATGACGCAAAGGAATTTACAAAGTTCCAAACTTTCTTGTTTGATGTGTGGAATATGTGTGCTCCGTATTTATGCACATGAATTCCGCCAGCATCCTCACAGTAGATGTTTCCGCCGAGATGCGCACGTTTGTCTATTACAAGGCATTTCTTGCCGGCTTTGCGCGCGAAATACGCGAATGTCGCTCCGTACAAACCGGAGCCGACTATAAGATAGTCATATTTCATTGTTTGCTTCCTTTGATACGTACTTTCAGTTCATTAAAGAAGTCAAGTGAGAATTTATCCTTAAAAACTAACATACAGATAATGTAGATGATAATCCCAGAAGTAATTCCAAGCAATAGTTTAAGAATTAGGCTTTCAAAGAAATCTGATACAAAATGCACACAAAAAGCCATGATTAATGCGGAGCAAACGACTTTGATGGAGTGATGCAGCAGGTTTTTATACGGTATGTATTTTCCTGCGAACACAAGTTGAATTGCTGTGACAGTAAATTCTGCGGCTACAGTTCCAATTGCGGCTCCTGCTGCTCCGTATTGTGGAATCAGAATCATGTTGAGAATGAAATTTACAACAGAACCAATGATAACTGAAAAAAGAGTTGTATTCTCTTTTCCGACAGACATAAATATTTGGATGCCGGTTACATTGCTAAGTGAAATGAATACAATGATGGCATTCATAATCTTCATTACAGGAATTGCAGAAAGATATTTTGTTCCGCTGAAAAGCAGGACTGCAGGTTCTGATAAAACAAAAAGCCCAGCTGCGCACGGAACAGAAAATAAGACTACAAATTGCATGGCCTTGTCTACTAAGCGTAAAAATTCTGTTTTTTCCCCGCTGTTTGCATAATATGAAAGTCTGGGTAATAGAACTCCTGTTGCTGCTGTTATCATCATAATCACCATGCGGTTAAGTTTTGTTGCCGCTGTGTAGATTCCTACAGCTTCATCTCCTTTGATTAATCCGAGCATTGTTGTGTCAAGTACCGTGTATATACTTATCGCTGCGCTCATAGCAAAAAGAGTGAATATCGGCTTTAGATGCTTCTTTAAACTGATTTGAACATCTTTTGTAAGTTTGAAGTCAATAAACTTTCTTGTATGCAAAAAGTTCAATATATTTGAGCCTACACTTGAAATTACACTTACCGCTGCGTATTTTAGATAGTCATCCTGATTTTTGACTAATGTAAAAAGAAGACCTAGACTTATGAACTGAAAAATGATTGAACGTATCGTTATGTATTTAAACTCTTCCAGTGCAGTGTAAAGATAATCCATTCCAATTGTTGTGAAGAGAATTGACGCACCGCAGATGCAAAGTAGTTTTCTGTAGTTTTCAAACTGAGGAACAATAAAGATTGCGAGCGCTAAAAGAATGTATGCTGCAAGCGTGGAAATCATATTTATTGTTAGTATTTCTCTGGTGAAAACAGATAATTCTTTTTTATTTTCCCGAAGCTTTGCAGCTTCTCTGATTGCATAAGTACTTATTCCAAGTGCAGCGATAAGAGAAAAGTAACTTACAACAGATTGTGCAAAATTTACTTTTCCAATAGAAACTGGCCCTAGTACACGACTTGAATAAGGGAATGTTATAAGTGGAAATATCAAAGACATTACCATTTTTATCATGTTTAAGGCCGCATTTTTTTTGAGAGAAGGTTGTTTTGTTTTTATATCAGTTTTTCTATCCATACTAAAAATCCAAGTCGATGTCCAAATTATAAAATCTATCTTCCCCAGAAATTAATTTCTGAAATCAATCTCTATTCTATTCCGTATTTCCAATTTTTTAGTTGGAAAATGTTTTCGGAAATTGTGTACCAGTCTTTTTCCGGAACTGTAAATGTGTTAATTCCGTTTTTGCCAGGCTGCCAGTTGTGTGTAAGTACAACTCCGGATGCCTTTTTTTCTTGCGGCGGAATTTCTTTTATTTCTTTGCCGGTTGCAGGATTGAGCGGATTTTTTATAATTCCTTTTGTGGCAATCGCCGGAACATCTGCGTTTGTCATAAAATCGTCATTGATTTTTAGTTTTCCGCGCTCATTAAAATCTTTTACTAAAAGCAAAGGATGCAGATGGTCAGGATTATAGTTGTGCGGAAATTCTGTCTGCTCAAAATCTTGTCTGAACGCTTCTTCTGTTCCGATTCCGTGATCCGCAACAAAAATGATGCGCGAATTGTCGTAGCAGCCGTTTGCCTTTAAAGTTTCAATCCATTCTCCAAGTCGTTTGTATGCGGCAATGTTTCCGTCTATGCTGCGGTATTTTTCAATTTTATTCTGTTTTTTGGAACTGTCTGGATTTATTGCCGGAACATAATCTGGCGCCTGAAGTTTTTGACCAGAATGAGTAGTTTCATTTACAATCATAAAAAATTTATTTTCTTCTGCGGTAAAATCTGTAAGTTCAGGCAAAAAATCAAGCGCAGAATAATAATCAATAAATTCCATAATATCAGAAGTCTGCTCATCGGAAGACCACCAGGTTCCGTCATTGTAAATGCTGTCCCGCGCAACAAGAGGCGAAGCTTTGAACAAACTGAACCACACCAAATTCCGCTTTAAGCAGGTGCTTGTAATGTTCGAAGTTACTTTGTCCGGATTTTGCTTAACCCATAAATCTGTATATTTTCGCTCGATGTTGAATCCTTCAATTTTTTCATACGGATTACAGATGGACATATCTGCAACCCAACTGTAATTCGCCCAGCTCAAATCAGAAATTTGCGCTTTAAAATCTGCCTGCTCCGTAAAAATTCTCGGCATTGTAAGAAGCGCTTCATTGTGTTTTGCAACAAGTTTTTCTGTATTTCTTTTATTGATTTCTGCCGGAGTGTATTCATAACCGCCAAAAAGCGCAGGCGAAGCAAGCAACGTTCCCTGGTTCCAAGACGCAGTGTTGCGATAAAGCGTAAAACCGTCGTAAATGTCGTACAGTTCCGGAAATGTTTCAAAAATCGGGAGCGCATACGAATTTTCCGCACGGTCAAGCATAATTACAAATACATTTTTTCCGTTCTTTGAAATGTGGTAAAGCGGCTCTAAAGTGTCAACTTCCTGAACATCTTCTGCAACCGTTTTGTTGTAGTCGGAATAACTTTTTTGCGTCTGCGCGATATGCACAACAGAAATTGCCGCTTCCGCAATTATAATAATAGAAAGAACACTGTTTAAAATCTTTTCTTTTCTATATTTAAGAAGGAAAACCGGAATTCCTGCCGCAATAATAATGCAGATAAAGTTCAAAATAATCTGATATACAGGAGCCGCATCAATATTTTCTGCGAAAGTTATAAGCCGCGAAAGTGTTCCGTAATCACCGGAAAAAACAAAAGCGTCAACAAGCGCAATAAAAAGAACGGCAGGCATTACCAGCGCAAATCCTGCCTGAATGCGCGCATTGAACAAAAAGTAAACGCAGGTAAGCCAAAATACAAACAGACCGAAAGTCTGCACTGTGGAATTATAAATAAAGTAAAGAGGCGAACCGTAGCCGTCAATGTTAGAAAATTCAACAGGCGAAGAATTTATTATAAAGGAAGGAATTACAGTTCCTGCAAAAAGACATATTGCAATGCAGGAAGCAAAAAATATAAAAAATCTTGGTTTTGCGTTTTGTTCCAGAAAATCCAACGGTTTTCCGAAAGTTTTCACAATGAATTTAAGCAGGAACGGAACAAAAACAAAAAAAGTTGCAACGCATGCAAGTAAAACCCTTTTATGAAAAAGTCCGTTGTGAACAACAAGAACGTAAAAGTCAAGGCATATAATTACAGCCACGAACAGTGCGTATAAAACTTTTGCAGGATTTTTAATCTTATAAAAAATATTTTTTACAAGGGAAAAGACATTGTTCATAGTCCAGTAAAGAACAAGTCCTGCAGGCGATGTGTAAAGTATAACAAGGAAAATTAATGCCATCGCATAAATTGTAATTTTGTCTTTGAACTTAAAACCCTTTGTGTAAATCGCCCCGGCAATGATATTTATAAGCGTCATTGCAATCGGAAGCACATTAACAGGAAATCCGCCTATAGAAAAAATAGCGTCCGGCGCTCCCATATCGCGGATAAAAAGGAACGAATACCCCTTTAATGCAGAAAGATTCGAAAGAAAAGAATATGCCGCCATAAAAAACGGAACCTGAATCAAAAGCCCAAAAGAAGAGCGCAGCGCCATAAGCGGATGATAGTGATTTTCCCTGTAAAATGTGGAAAGTATCATATACTGTTCATCGCCCTTAAAAACAGACTTTATACGCCTGATTCCCGGTTCAAGTTTTTTTTCAGTATCGCGCTGAATCTGCTGCCAATGCTCAGCAACAATGTAAAGCGGCAGACAAAGCACGGAAACCGCAATACTTACGCCAATAACTGCAATTCCCTGATTTTTGAAAACGCTGTTAAAAAGAACGAACGCAAATTCAATAATCTGAATAAGCGGATAAATAATCACATTGTAAAGAAAATTCAACATCTTAAAATCCTGGAAAATTCATAAAAAAATCGTATAAAAAGTAAAAACAAGTATACCATTTTTGGCGTGCAATAGCAAACTTTTGTTTTATATAGAAAAAACAGGTTTTTCAGAATTCTTCGGGCGGTCCCTGCCGTTCGGCAGGTCAGGCTTTCCGCTTCAATTCGCTCCGCTCATTTCCGCTGCAATCCTTACCGCATCCAAGCTCGCAAGCAAGAATAAACCCGTTGGTCGAGCCTTTTGAAATCTTTAAGTTGAACATGTTGAAATCAGCGAAGTCGCGCGTCTGCCCAATGAAAATAAACCCGGTGGTTGAGGCCCTCGAAACCACCAAGTTATAAACCGAATGGTCATCTGCTTGGAATAAGATTTGCAGCGCAAAACACCTTTTTTTGCAAAAAAAACACCGAAATTACGCGTCCATTCTTCGATATAAAAATTGCCACGGACGGCAATTTTTAATATTGTGCAAAACCATTTGCTAAAACTACACACTGCGAACACGGATGTTCGCGCATAGCAAGACGAAGAATGGTCGTAAGCTTGCAAATGGATTTGCAGAGCAAAACAACTTTTTTTTGCAGATAAACCATCAGAATTACGCGTCCATTCTTCGATATAAAAATTGCCATGGACGGCAATTTTTATTATTGTGCAAAACCGTTCTGTATGTTATTCTGTAAGAACTGAAAATTTCAGAATTTCACTTGAATTGGTCTGAAATTCGAGTTTTTTATGAATTGAATAAAATTGCCGGCGCGGAGCAAAATGCATTTTCTGCAGCACCGAAACTTGTCGTAGGCATATCGCTGGTAGTTTTGGCGGATTAATAAAAATTCGACATTTCAGGCTAAATTAAAAAAAGGAAAAAAGACATGTCATTTATTTCATTTCTTCAGGAAGCGGCAGGTTCTGCTCCAAGTGCATCTTCAACAGCAGGTTTGCTTTCATCAATCATTCCATTTGTGCTGATTATTGCCATTTTTTATTTCTTTTTGATTCGTCCACAGAATAAAAAGCAGAAAGAAACAGAAAAAATGATTGCTGCTCTTAAAAAAGGCGACAAAGTTGTTACAATAGGCGGAATACATGGTGTTGTTTCTTCAACCAAGGAAAAAACAATAATTGTAAAAGTTGATGACAACAGCAAAATCGAATTCAGCCGTTCTGCTATTGCCGGTGTAGAAAACGAAAAAAAGCCGGTTGAAGAAAAAACTGGCAAAGACAAGACAGTTGCTGAAAAAGAAGAAGATAAAAAAGAAACAAAATAAAACAAAATAAAACGGAGTTAAAAAAGATGAATAAACGTACGCGTTTAGTTATTCTTGTAGCTGTTTTAGCACTTTGTTATGCTTTCCTTTATCCTTCAATAAAATGGTATTGGAGAACTCCAAAAGAAGTTCAGGCTTTGGCTTTAAGTTCTTTGGAAAGCATCAGAGATTATGCTACAGCACAGGGTTCACAGGATGTTAATGCAATAAAAGAAGTTGCAAAAAAAGACATTTCTGCAAAAATCGACACTAAGTATGAATGGCTAAAAAAAGCCGCTGCAAAAAAATATAAGGCAGCAGGTCAAAAAGTTCCTGCGGATATGACAGTTGGCGCAATTCTTGATGCTTATTCAACAGAAGCAGAATTTCTTGAAGAGTTTACAAGCCGCTATCGCGAAACAATTTTAAAGGCTAAGAAAAATTATCAGAATTCGGTAAAACTTGGTCTTGATCTTTCCGGCGGTATGAACATCATTGTAAAAGCTGATCTTGATGCGGCAGTTGCTTCGCAGTCGGAATCCGGCGTTATAACAGATGTTGAGGCATTCAAGAAGAATGCTATGGAAAATGCTATAGAAAATCTTTCAAGCCGAATTGACCGTTTCGGACTTTCTGAACCGGTTATCCGCCAGCAGGGTGAAGACCGCATTTATATTGAAATGCCTGGTGCTGCGGAAGCGGATTCTATCAACACTCTTATTGTTGGAAAGGGAATTTTGAACTTCCGCCTTGTTGATGACGACGCTACAAATAAATTCTATGAATATTACAGAAATCATCTGACTTCAACTTTCAATTCTGCCGGAGAACTTCTTGAACCTTCAATTATTCCTGATGACTGCGAAGTTCTTGGTTTGTACACAAAAGATGAATACGGACTTGATGAACGAGTAGGTTATCTTGTTGTAAAGAAAGAAATTATTTTGGAAGGCTCTCATATAAAGAGTGCTGATATCGGTGCAGATCCGTATACAAATCAGCCGCAGGTTAATTTTGTGCTTGATGAAGAAGGTGCGGAAATCTTCGGTAATTTTACAAGCAAAAACAAAGGAAAAAGTCTTGCTATTGTAAGCGACAACAAAATCAAGTCCAACGCAAGAATAAATGAAGCTATTCCTGGCGGACAGGTTGCGATTTCCGGCTTTGGTCTTGAAGAAGCACAAAATCTTCAGAAAGTTTTGCAGAGCGCATGGTTGAATGTTCCGCTTTCTGTTGAATCTCAGCAGGTAATTGGCGCTTCTCTTGGACAGCAGGCTATTTCTCAGGGTATGAAATCAATTGTGGCTGGTCTTGGTCTTATTATGATTTTTATGCTGATTTATTATAAAGGTTCCGGAATTAATGCGATTGTTGCTCAGGTTTTGGACCTTTATATAATGTTCTCTGTTCTTTCTGCATTTAATCTTACTTTGTCGCTTTCTTCTATTGCAGGTATGATTTTGACTATTGGTATGGCGGTAGACGCAAACGTAATTATTTTTGAGCGAATAAAAGAAGAACGTGCAGTTGGAAAAAGCCGCGCCGCATCGATTGCCGCTGGTTTTGAAAATGCGTTCTGGGCAATTATGGACTCGAACATAACAACGTTTATTGCTGCAATATTCCTTTCTCAGCTTGGAAGCGGTTCTATTCAGGGATTTGCTGTCAGCCTTGCAATTGGTGTTGTTTCTTCTGTATTTACAGCCCTGTTTGTTTCACGCCTTATTTTTGATTTCGGAACAGATGTTCTTAAGTCAACGAATGTAAGTATTAGCTGGAGGATAAAATAATGGAAAAGAAACTTATTCATTTTAGTAAATTCTTTTTGCCAGCAGCGATTATCAGTATTGCAATTATTATTTTCGGCGTGGTCGGATTTGTAACCCGCGGAATTAATTTTGGAATTGACTTTAAGCCGGGTCTTGTTGAAGAAGTTAGAATTGCGCCTGTATCGGTTGAACTTACATATTCGGGTTCGGCAAAAGTTACAGCGGATATTGCAAAGACTTCTTTTGACCTTATAATAAGCGGTTCTGGTGCAGAAAACGAAACAAAAGTTTTCGCATATTCGGATTACGCAACTGTAAAAGACATAGTTGATGCATTGAACGGTGTTGATTATGTTTCTGCTGTTTTAAAGACGGACGGAAGCGAACCTTCTTCACTTTTGTTTGTAAGTTCGGATGTTTCTACACAGCTTTCAGAAAATCCGCTTTATCTTTATGCGGCTCCTGAGAATGTTACAACAGATGATGTGCGCAATGCGCTTGCTGAGCTTTCTGGTATTTCTGTAAAGGCTATCGGTGATAAGAACAGCGCAAGCTATCAAATCCGCATGGCAGAACCGGAGGGCGATGCTTCCGGAACTGATTTGCAGGGCGAAGTGCTTTCTGCTCTTTCTGCAAAATTCGGCGAAAATACAGTAACTGTTGTAAAAACAGATTTTATCGGTTCAAGTTTTTCTAAGTCTATTGCGATGCGCACTGTTATTCTGCTTATTGCAACTTTTATTCTTATTTGGGCTTATGCTGCATTGCGCTTCCATTGGGATTTTGCGCTTGGTGCAATTATTGCTTTGGTTCACGATGCGTTGATTATGTTCACTTTTATAATTTGGACAAGAATGGAATTTTCTGCAATGGTTTTTGCGGCAGTTCTTACAATCGTAGGTTATTCAATTAACGATACAGTTGTTATTCTTGACCGCGTTCGTTCAAATTTGCGTGTAACAAAAGTAAAGACATTCAACGAACTTTTGGATCGTTCTCTTTCTGATACATTGGGACGTTCTATTATAACTACATTTACAACTTTGATTGCAGTAGTTGCGTTGTTTATTTTTACAAGCGGTGCTATCAAAGATTTTGCTCTTGCTTTGATTGTTGGTCTTTTAAGTGGATGTTATTCTTCTTTGTGGATTTCCAGCGGATTTATTTCGCTTTGCAGACGTAACTGGAAGCCTGAATATGGCGTTCACCATTCTTTGAAAACAAAGACTGGAGTTCTGCAGATGGATGGAATTCAGGAGTGACATTTTAGTTTGAGCTGAAATACAAAGAGCTGTGCAATTTGCGCGGCTCTTTTTTTTGTTCGCTTTGTGTGTTATAACTTTAGTGATGAAAGTTATTCTTGCGGATGTTCTTGGTTATTGTATGGGTGTAAGGCGCGCTGTTGAATGTGCCGGAAAGGCCTTGACGGAAAATTGCGGAAAAAAAGTGTATTCTCTTGGTCCTTTGATTCATAACAGGATTGCGCTTGAAAATTTTGCGGAAAAAGGACTTTCTATTTTAAAGTCGGAAGATATTAGTTCTGTAGAAAACGGAAGTCTGGTTGTTATCCGCGCGCATGGAGTTCCTCCGTTTGTGCTTGATGAGCTGAAAGGTGCCGGCGTGGAAATTATTGATGCGACTTGCCCTAAGGTTCTTGCGAGTCAGAAGAACGCAAAAAAGTATGCAGAACTTGGTTATACTGTAATTTTGGCAGGTGATGCAAATCATGGTGAAGTTGCCGGGATTGCGGGTTACGCCGGAAAAAAGTTTATTCTTGTGCAGGGTAAAGATGAGGCGGAGAATTTGCCGCCGCTTGATGATGATGAAAATGCGGTTCTTTTGTGTCAGACTACGTTCAGTAAAATAGAATTTGAGCAGATTGTGGAATGTCTTTCCGGAAAGATAAAGAATTTAAAAGTTTTGAATACTATCTGCTCTGCGACAAAAGAGCGGCAGGATGCTTTGCAGGAGCTTTGTCCTAAGGTGCAGGGGATTCTTGTTGTAGGCGGAAAAAATTCTGCGAATACAAAACGGCTTTTTCAGATTGCGAAGGAAAATTGCAATGTGGCGGCTTTGATAGAAACAGCGGATGAAATTCCGGAGCAATTTTTTTTGCTTGATTCGGTTGGTATTACGGCAGGGGCGAGTACGCCGAATTCTGTTATTGAAGAAGTTGAGGATGTTCTAAAAAATCGGGCAAAAAAAAATTGAATAGCTGTTTGTTTGGAATTTGAAAAATGATAACGGATTGAAAAATCTTGGAAGGGGCGATGCGGGGATGTGCCCCGCAGAATGGGTAGGCGAAAACGCTAAGGAGTGAAGCGGTGTGCAAACTTGTTTGCACATCGCTTCGCGACGCAGTGTTTGAGACGTAGGGAAAGGCTTTTCCCTTCTTGTATTTTGGTTAAGTTGTTTTTGATTGAAAGATACGCTTTATTGATATATAATTAAAGAATTATGACAAGATGTTTTGCTATGTTAAAGCCTGGCGTTTTAAATCGCCGTATTGTTGGTGAAGTTATTAATCGTCTGGAAAGAAAAGGATTAAAACTTGTTGGTTTGAAAATGATGCAGATTGATACGGAACTTGCTCACAAACATTATGCGGAACACAAGGAAAAGCCGTTTTTTAATGATTTGTGCAGTTATATTACATCGGCTCCGGTTGTTGCTATGGTTTGGCAGGGCGATGATTGCGTGACTCTTGTGCGAAAAGTTGTTGGTTCCACAAAGCCTGCTGATGCTGCGCCTGGAACTATTCGCGGAGATTTTTGTGCGCACACGAATTTTAATGTAATTCACGCTTCGGACAGCGATGCGAGTGCGGAAAGAGAAATCGGACTTTTTTTTAAGGCTGAAGAGATTTTTGACTGGAAAGATAGTCTTTCTGAATATATTTAAATAGAAGGTTTTTTATATGCAATCAAAATCAATCGGTGTTCTTGGCGGAGGCGCATGGGGAACTGGTCTTGCGCAGGCTTTGGCTAAGGGCGGACATAAAGTTCAGATGTGGGCGCTTGAACCTGAAGTAAAAGATTCTGTTAATAACGAGCATGAAAATAAAAGATATTTGCCGGGTTATAAACTTTCGCAAAATCTTACTGTTTCAAATGATATTATTGAAGTTGCGACTGGCAAAGAATTTATTATAATCGCGTCGCCTTCTTTGTATCTTGCAAGCACAATCCGCAAGATTACGAGTGTTCCGAATGTTGCGGACGGAAGTTCTGTTTTTGCCGCTTTGACAAAAGGTTTTGTTCCTGGAAAAGATGGACCTAAACTTGTTTTGGAAACGATTGAAAATACGCTTCCGGGAATTTACAAGGGAAATACGGTTTATGTTGCCGGTCCTTCGCATGCGGAAGAAGTTGCTATGGGCAAGATTACCGGTTTGATTGCTGCTTCTGAAAATCCTAAGAATTCTATAAGAGTTCGCGAACTTTTGCGTGTTCCTGGAATTTTGTGCTATTCAAGTTTTGATGTTATTGGCGTTCAAATTTGTTCTGCTGCGAAAAACGTTGTTGCGGTTGTTTACGGTGCGCTTGATGCTGTTGCCCAACATTCGCAGATTTTTGGCGACAACACGGAATCTTTGCTTCTTGCTGCCGGTTTGAACGAAATTCAGACGCTTGGAATGGCTATGGGAGCAACTCATTCGGAAACTTTCACTTCTATTGCCGGTGTTGGCGACCTTGATGTAACTTGTAAAAGTAAATATGGAAGAAACCGCCGTTTTGGTCAGGATTTGATTAATACGGATATTCTTTCCAAGTTTGATAATTTGGACGATTTGATTTCGAATATTTCCAAAATCGGATATTTGCCGGAAGGTGCGGTTGCCTGCAAGTATATTCATGAAATTGCACAGAAAAAGAATTTGCGCCTTACAATTTGTGATGGATTGTATAGAATTTTGAACAAGGAAATCCGTCCTTTGGAATTCCTTGATGAACTTTTAAATTTCGGAAAAAGTATAAATGCTTGAAAAAATAACAGAGACTTTTAGTAATATTGTTCGTACCGTAAGCGGAAAATCTACAATTACGGAAAAAAATATTGAAGAAACTGTAGAGCAGATTAAAATGGCTTTGCTTGAAGCCGATGTTAATTTGCGCGTTGTCCGCCGCTTTGTAAATTCTACAATTGAAGAGGCTAAGGGCGAAAAGGTTCTTAAAGCGGTTGATCCTGGTCAGCAGTTTGTAAAAATTATTTATGACAAAATTGTTGCGCTTTTAAGCGATGAAAATAAAACTTCGCTTGCGTTGCGCGGGCCGGACGTAACTTCTGTTATTTTGCTTTTAGGTTTGCAGGGTGCCGGAAAAACTACTGCGGCGCATAAACTTGCTGCCAGACTTAAAAAAGAGGGGCGCCGTCCGCTCCTTGCAGCCTGCGACTTGGTAAGACCGGCCGCAGTGGAACAGCTTTCTGTTCTTGGCGAAAAAATTGGAGTTCCTGTTTTTAAGGAAAATTCCAAGGATGCTGTAAAAAATGCGGAAGAAGCGCTTAAATATGCCAAGAAAAATCAGTTTGACACGTTGATTATTGATACTGCCGGTCGTTTGCAGATTGATGAAGATATGATGGCGGAACTTTCTAAAATAAAGAAATCGGTTTCGCCGGATGAAGTTCTTCTTGTTGCAGATTCCATGACTGGTCAGAATGCGGTTGATATTGCAAAGACTTTTGATGAGCAGTTGGGACTTACAGGTGTAATTCTTACAAAGTTCGATTCTGATGCGCGCGGTGGTGCGGCTCTTTCTTTGCGTTCAATTACTGGAAAACCGATTCTGTTTATTGGTACCGGTGAAAAAACTGAAGATTTTGAACCGTTCCATGCTGAAAGAATTGCAAGCCGAATTCTTGGTATGGGCGATGTTGTTTCGCTTGTAGAAAAAGCCCAGGAAACTGTTGATGCTGAAGAAGCTGAGCGTTTGCAAAAGCGCATGATGCGCAATGAGTTTACGCTTGATGATATGCTTGCTCAGTTCAAGCAGGTTAAGAAAATGGGTTCGATGCAGTCGCTGCTTGATATGATTCCTGGAATGGCAAATCAGAATGTTGATTTAAGCATAATGAAAAAGCAGGAAGCGATTATTCAGTCTATGACTAAAAAAGAGCGGGCGAATCATTTGATAATCGGGCCGAGCAGAAGAAAACGTATTGCTGCGGGTTCTGGTACAAGCGTGGCGGATGTTAACAAACTTATAAAGCAGTTTGAAAAAACTAAGCTTACAATGAAAAAAATAACCCGCAACAAAGGTATGCAAAACCGGATGATGAGCCAGCTTGGAGTGGATCCGAGCGCTTTGCAGGGAATGGATATGTCAAAACTTCAGGATTTGGCAAAGCGTTTTGGAAGATAGCGGCTGAACGTTGCGGCTTTTTGCTTTCGGGCGCGTTATTGCACTTCGATTACGGAGGTGATTCTTCCGTCCTGTGTGTATGCGCGTTCCGGATTTGTTTTGTCGACTACGGCGTTCATTCCTAAATAATAGTTGTAATAATATTTTCCGGAAGGAAGAGGCAAGCTCAGTTCGTAAAAACCTGGGCTTGTTTCTTTTAGTTCGTAAATCCAACTGTCCCAGTTTGTAAAGGTTCCGCCAAGTCTTACGGTTTGTCCTGGTTCGCCGTTGTAGATAAAGTTTGTACCTTTTTCTTTTGTTGTTTCCGTAATTTTAGATTTTGTTTCGCCTATAAAAATCTTCGAAAGCGTTATGCCGGATTCTTCGTCATAATATTGATTTTTGTTGGTAGGATCAAAAGTCCAAAGTCCGTCTATTATAAGTCTGTAAGAAATTTCAGAAAGATTTGCCGGACGTTCAAGAATGAAAAACATAATTGTATTTGTAATATTTCCGTCAAAATCGCGGGTTTTGTGAATCATAAACGGATGAACTGTCTGGTAATTTTCAAAGTCAAAAGCAATGCCTATAAAGCGCGGACCGGCTTTTTCTGTAAACACAATGTAGTTTTCCGTTACGAAAGGTTCCTGCGTTTTTTCCAGTTGAGAAACAATATTGTTGTATTCGTACAAATCCTTTTCTGGATTTGCGGGCAAAGGTTCTGCAAAAGCTAAAAACGACGGAATTGCAATTCCTGCCAATATCAAACCGAGAATTCTTTTCATATCAAAAATATCGGTAAAAAGTGCCTTGTGTTTAAGCGAAAAAAATGAATTTATGGTAAAATATATTAATAAAGTAGGTGGGCTACTTTTCCGTAAATAAAAGTAAGTGGGTTTCCATTTTTTAATTATGGCACTGTAAAAAAAAGTGCGAATGGAGTAAAATTAGAAGCAATATGCCTGGTTTAAGTCAGCTAAAAAAATTTAATGCGGATATTCTTTCTCTTGGTAATGAACCAGCATTACGTGCTGCTCGCGGTGAAAAGCCGGTTACAATTCCTATTCCTAAAGACATAAAAGATGTAAATGATGCTGATGATTTTTTAATGGGAATGCCGGAGGCAGTTGAAAATCCCGTTGTTGCTGATGAAAATGAAAATGCGCCTGAAGATTTTTCTGATATTATGGGAACTTCTTCAAATTCAACTTCTTCAGAAAGCGAAAGCGCGCCGCAAATAAACATTTCTGTTCCGGATTTGTCTTCAATTTCTTCTATGAGCGGGCCGGATGATTCTGCTCCGGATCTTTCTATGTTTGATGAGCCAGTTCAGGAAACTGTTGAGCCGGAACTTGAAAAAGAGCCGGAAAAACCTAAGGAAAAAGAAGTTTCTGAACTCAGCCTTGAAGATCTTTTGGGCGGAACTGGTTTTGATGGAAGCCAAGGTGAAAGCGAAGAAGATTTTGCTGAGGATAATTCTGAGCAAAGTGCGGACGCTGAGCCAGGAAAGGCGGAAGAGCAGGATATTCCGGATGCCGAACCTGTTGAAGAAATTGCGGACGAGCCGTTTGGATCTGAAAATTCGGAAGAAGCAAATCCGTTTTCCGGAATTTCTCTTGATGATCTTGTTTCCGATGTGGAAAATACACCGGATAATCAAAATTTTGGCTCATCAGATTTTGATATGGATTCTTTTGCGAATCCGGCTGATTCTGATAATAATTCAGATGATGATTTTGCGCAGACAATTGTAGAAGAGCCGATTTCTGCGGAAACAATTCCTGATAATGAAGTTTCTGCGGCAGATGAAAAGAATACTTCTGTTGAGAATTTCGATTTTGAAGAACCGGAAATCAACGCGATGGAAAATCCGGATGAAAATGAAGCTTTTAAAAATTCCGATTTTTCTGATATATCTGATTTGGATTTAGATGTTCCGGATTTTTCCGGCGCAGTTGAGGCTGAAAATAAAGAGGAAAATGAATCGGACAGCGGAAGTTCTTCTGCAGAGGATTCTGCTTTGCAGAATAGCAGTGAAATTCCGATGCCGGATGAAAATATAAAGTCGCCGGAAGCGGAAGCTACGGATAAGGAATTTGCTTTTTCCGGAAATGAAATTGATATGGGCGAAGGATTGCCGGATTCTGTAACAGAGGTGGATTCCGTACCAGCAAATCATCGCGCAGATTCTAATAATTCTGATTCTTCAGAAGAAAAAACTGTCGATTTAAGCGGCGATGATTTTGATTTGCCGGAAGGACTTTTTGATTCAAGTGATTTTGAAATTCCTAAAACTTCAGAAGATGTTTCCGATGAGGAAAAAGATTCTGAAAATTCAGAAAGTATTCCTGAAAAAGAACCGGAAAACATTTATTCTTCCGCTGAATCTGAAATTTCGGAAAACGCTCAGGAATCTTCTTCCGAAACCAATGAAAATGCCGGTTTGAATTCACTGGATGACGGTTTTCCTGAAGATTTTAATTTTGACCTTAATGATTTTAGCGATGATTCCAATGACAGCGATTTTGGCACAGAACAGAATGTAGACGAGTCTGTTCCGACCGAAAAATTTGATACTTCGGAAATGGAAGGCTTGGATTTTGGAATTCCGGATACAGATTCTGCTTTGAAAAAAGGCAATTTTGAACTTGGAAATTCCGATGATTTTGCTCCCGAATCTTCTGATTTTGAAATTCCGGGCTTTTCTGATGTTGATACAGTTGAAGTTGGCAAAAACGGAAAAATAAAAGTTCCTGTTGCAGAAAGCAAATCGGAAAATCAGGAAAAAAATTCGGATGAAATTCCGCCTAATACGCTCACAGATGAGCAATATAAAAAATTTATAAAAAATCTTTCCTTTTATCCGCTGAATGTTAGAATGGCGGTTGAGGAACTTATCGTAAAGAACAAATTTACTGACGAAGCGGAATTTGCGATTATTCAGAAAGTCTTGAAAAAAGTTTCGGCGCGTTCGCTTGCTTCGGAACTTGAAAAAATGCTTGATATTGCAATTCCTGTTCCTCGCGATTTTGAGCGCAGAACAGCCGAAGAGTACGAGGCGTACAAATCTTCGTTCCAATATCAGCTTAGCAATAAGATTATTCCTGGTGCAATATTTTCTGTTGGAGCGCTGATTGTATTTTTCTTCATGTTCCAGTTTGTTCATTATTTTGTTTACAATCCGGCGCGGGCAAATTCGTTGTACCGACAGGGATATAAACTTCTTGAATCGGAAAATTATCCGCAGTCAGAAGTTAAGTTTACAGAAGCAACTAAGTTTCAGCATATAAAAAAGTGGTTCTTCCGCTATGCGCAGGGATATAAGGAACACAAACAATATATTCGCGCAGAGCAGATGTATAAGAATATTCTCTATTGTTTTAATCATGACAAAGCGGCTGGTCTTGAATATGCGGAAATGGAATACAAAAATCTTGCAAATTATGAAAATGCAGAGCAGATTCTTTTGCGGGATGTTTTGGATTACCACATAAATGATCCGGACGGAATTCTTATGCTTGGCGATAATTATCTTGAATGGGCGGATGAAAAGGATTCCTCTAAATATGATGAAGCGTTAAAACGCTATGCGGAACTTGTTCAGCTTTATGGTGCTACGGACAAATATATGGGCCGCATGATGCGCTATTACATACGCACAGACAATTTGAAAGAAGTTCTGACTTTGAAAGAACGTTTCTTTCCGCGCCCGAAATCTCTAGAACCTTCTGATTGGACTGAACTTAGCGGTTATTGTTTTGATAAACTTAGCGGAAAACTTTCTCCTTCGGATGAATATCTTCGCGCTAAAATTGAAGATGTAAAAGAACTTTTGTTGCGCGCTGTAAAAACGGATTCTGAAAATCCTGTTCCTTACTATAATATTGCGCGTTATTATATTAATACAAATAATTCTTTGAATGCTGAAAAATCTTTGATTCAGGCTATTAAGACTTTTGAAAAAACAGATGTTATAAAAAAGAAGGATTTGTATAAAAACATTGATTCTTATAGACTTCTTGGCGAAATTTATACGAATGACAAAGATTTCTTAAAAGCTCTGGAATCATATACTTCGGGAATTACACTTTTCACAAATTCAAAAGAAGGAAGTGGTCTTGAAGGAACAAGCCAAGTCGGAAACCTTTATTCAGATTTAGGTGATATTGAATATTTTATTTCCGGAGATTACGACAGCGCGCTTCAAAATTATAAGGATGCGGTTGATAATGATTTTGATAACGGAAAAATTCGCTACAAAATAGGTTATATTCAATATTCAAAAGGAAATTATCCGGATGCGATAGGTTCGTTTATGAAGGCCGGTGAAGATTATTCCGATGATCAAAATCTTTTGCTTGCAATGGGAAATTCTCTTTCTTTAAGAAACGACAATTTTGCGGCACAAGGTTATTATGAGCGGCTTTTGCAGCAAATCAGCAGTTATAAAGCTCAGCAGGGAATGCTTTTCCCTCAGGTAAGAAAAGATGATGCGGAAATTGTTGATACTTACTTGAAGGCTTCGAATAATCTTGGCGTAACATTTTACAGGCTGGCGCAAAGAACGGGAAGCAGTTCTCTTAATGCAAAGGCTATGGTTAATTTTCAGGAATCTCTTAGAGCGTGGGATTCAATGACTAGAAATCAGCAGACAATGGTAAGGCTTGGCGGAAGTAATCTTGCAGAGCAGAACTTAAAATACGTAACGCACCCGCTTCCTGAATTTGAACCTGCAATCTATACTGAAATATCAAAGACTCTTACTGTAGAAAAAGGATTGAGCCAGTGAAACAGCAGAATTTTCAGAATGGAATTTTAATAAAGCGGTATAGAATTGTAATTTTTAAGGAAGTGTTCAGGAAGTCGATTCATTTGTGCAGCGCATTTGTTCCGACTTTGCTTGCAATTGCTTATAAACCTGTCCTTTTGCTTCTTTTTGCCGCTCTTGTTTTTTATTCGCTTACCGAAGTTGTCCGTTTGAAAGGAATAAATGTTCCGCTGATTTCTAAGATAACTTCGATTGCGGCGCGAAAACGCGATGAAAATAAATTTGTTCTTGGACCGGTAACGCTTGTTGTAGGAATAATTCTGGCCGCACTTTTATGGAAACCGCAGGCAGCGCGCATTGGAATTTATGCGCTTGCTTTTGGCGACGGGTTGGCAAGTCTTGTAGGAAAGCTCTTCGGGCGCATTTATATTCCGTTTACTAAGGGAAAAACCGCCGCCGGAAGTCTTGCATGTTTTTATGCGGTTTTTGTTTCCTCTTTTTTAGTCGGAAGAAATGCGCTTGTTTCGCTTGTGCTTGGATTTGTTGCAATGATTGTAGAAGTTATTCCGATGACAGATTTTGATAATATTGTTATTCCTGTTGTAATAGGCGGCTTGGCGCAATTCCTTCTTTTTTAGCCTGAAATTGCGGCGTTTTCGCCAACAGCAATACAATTTCCAGCAGTTCGTTGTTCCCTCTAATTCCAAAGATATTGTTTGTGTATTGATTTTAAATACATAAAAGTTCCGGTTGAAAGCAAAATTGTTCCTGTAACCGTAGTTAAAATATTGAAGGATTGAATCAATACAAAATATCCGGTGATTAAAAGAATAAAACCGAATAACAGTTTTGATTCCAGATGATTTTGGAAAATTTTAATAATCATCGAAATTATTGCTACAATAAAAATAATCAAAAGAATTGTATAAACCAAATTTCCAAAAGATACTTTTAATGCTCCTATCGGAAAAACAACGCTTGTGTTTACCGGAATAAGTTTTGCGAAAAACAGCGAAAAAACCGTAATTCCTATGATGTTTTGTCCTACGTTTTGTCTGTCTTCAAAGTTGCTGTAGATTACGGAATAAAGCAAACTTAAAGGAGCGACTGTTCTTCCGAAAATAAGACCTTTTGTAATATAAATTTCTAAGGAAGAAACGTTTTCCCAAAGATTTAAAAGCGGCGTAAAAAGTCTGCCTGTTTCCATAAACAGACTGCAAAGGAAAAGTACAAAATATACAATTTCAGTGGACTGTGTTTTTTCAAATTCAACATTGATCAGAAGAAGCGTTACAAAATTATATATCAGAATTATAAAAATGCTTGCAATAACAGCATAAAAATTACATTTTAATAGGACAAAATTATGCACATAAGATTGAGGGATATTCTGAGGAAAAGAAAGTATCTTCAAATAAAATCCTATTCCTGTAAAAACTCCGGAACTTACAAGGAATAAGAGTGATAAAAACATCAGTATGGTAAAAATTGCATTTCGCGTTTTAATTTTCATCTAAAAAATCTTAAACTTTAAGCAAATATTAGTAAAGACTTAATTTTAAATACCGAAAATTAAAATGTAGAGTTATAGGGGGAACTATGAAAAAACTGATAGTTGGTGGCCTACTTACAATTATTTCGCTTTTTTCTATTTTTGCAGGAGATTCGGCAGTTCTTGTTGATAACGGATTTTCTGCTGACGGAAATTATTATATATTTGGTCAATACGGAAAAATTGATAAAAAATTTCAAGGCTGGGCAGAAATTTATGTTGTTGACGTTCTGAAAAACGATTATGTTGACAATGAAGTTTTTAAGATAAAACCTTCCGCTGTTACTTTTGATAAAACCGGCAAAGAAGTTTACGAATCGCTTGCTGGAAAAAGTTATTATACAACGAAAAAATACAAGTGTTCGCAAAACGAGCCGAATCAGATTCTTTACATTCGTGAAGAAGAAAATAAAGCCGGAACAGATGAAATTGAATTTAAAGATTTTATTAGTTCCGTAAGCAATGACCAGGCGCATTATCGCGTACGACTTGTTCCTTCAGTTGAAGGTTCAGGGGTGAACGTAAAATCTTCGTTCTATATTATCCTTGAAAAACGGGATTCTAACGGAAATGTTCTTGCATCGCAGAAAATCGGAACTCCTGGCATTACAAGAAAAGGTGTGAAAAACTATAAAATTGAGCGTATTGCATGTGATAAGTCCGGAAAAAATATTGTTTTTATTGTTGAAAAAACAACAGAAGACAAAACCGGCACTAATATCCGTTATATGATTGAAGCGGCAAAGCTTAATGACGAATTTTTTACAAATCTTGCAGAACCGGAATTTGAAATTGAAAGTTCGGAAGTTGAACCTGAAACAGAAGGTTCAATAATTGATGTGACTGACGCAAAATAGTTACTATTTTTTGTCATATTTTACCTCCGTCCATCGGGCTCGTTGAGTTCGATGGATTTTTTTTGTCCTGCGCGCTATACAATTTATTTTTTTTAATTTCTGTGCAAAAATTTCCGTTTTTTTATTTTTTTTGCGATATGTAATATAAGAGGTTTTTATGTTCAAAAAAATAAAAAAGCATCAGGATTTACTTTTTCAGCTTTTTAAAGTTGTTCTGATTACAAGTATTGTTTCTTTTGCTGTAAGCCCGTTTTCTTGCAGGGCAACAGAAGAAGGAATTATTCTTATTGATGAAAATTATTCTTGTCCTAAAATTGAAAATTTTTATGTTACAGGAGAAAATACAGCGCGAATTGTTTTTGATCAGAAAATCAGATTGAAAGAATTTAGTATGAATCCGGAAATTTCTGTGGAAAAAACGGAAATAAGTTGTTCTGAAATTGAAAATTCTTTGTGTTTGGTTGATGTTGTTTTTTCAGAAAATCTTGCGATTGGAAAAACGTATAATTTTTACGGCGAAGTGTGCGATAATTTAGGAAATTCGCTTACGTTCAGTTTGCCGCTTTTAGGTTTTAACGCGAAAATTCCGGATTTGCTGATTACAGAAGTTCATCCGAAATATTCCAGCGGAACGAACTCTTCGGGAAAATACTTTAAGTGCGAATATGTTGAACTGCTTGCTCTTAGCGACGGGAACTTGTCCGGGCTGGAACTTTTAAGCGCGAACGACGGAGCGGAAAAAAGTTTTGTTTTTCCTGCGGTTGAAGTTGCAAAGGGCGAAATTATAATAGCGCATTTTAGAAAAAAGGAAGAAAACGCAGTCAGTGAGTTGGATTCCGATTTGTCGCTGTCTAAAGCGAAGTATTCCAGCGATCTGGCAAGAGATTTGTGGGCGGAAAATGAAAGCGCCCGGCTTGGCGATACATCTGATGTCATTGTTCTAAGAAACAGCAAAGATGAATCCATTATTGATTGCGTTTGCTATGCGGATGTTTCGGTTGCTGACTGGAAGAGCGAAGAAATGAAAAGAACCGCAGAACTTGCCGTTGCCGCAGGAAAGTGGACGGACGCTTCTATTGATGGTGCGGTTCGGATGGAAAAAATGACTGCAACAAAATCTTTGGAAAGAATTTCAGCGGGAAACGCTGCGGACTGTTGGCGGTTGAGTTCAACAAGCGGAGAAACTCCGGGGATTTTGCAGTTTGCACTACAATAATTTAATTGCGGATGCGGTAGGGTATGGAAGCCCTTTAGTCCACCGCAACGAGATGGTTGAGGAGTTGGAAAACTTTAAGTTGAGGTGCTAGAAATCTTTGGGTTGGGATACTCGAAACATTTATGAGTTTATCGAAACCTTTAGGTTGAGTTTATCGAAACCATCGAAGTGAGAAGGATGAGCCGGTAGGCGAAGGCTGGAATACCCGACGGCACATTGGTTGAGCCTTGCGAAACCTGTGCCGGACCGCCCGAAAATTCCTGAATCCTGAATATGGACTTGATGTCTTTTCTGTGTTAAATTATTCGTTATGTGTGAATTATTAGCACCTGCGGGTAATATTGAATCTTTGGATGCCGCTATTGGCGAAGGCGCGGACGCTGTATATCTTGGATTAAAATCTTTTAACGCAAGACTTAGGACTTCAAACTTTGCATGGAATCAGTTTGAAGCGGCTGTAAGTGCGGTCCACCGGCTCGGAAAAAAAATATATGTAACTGTAAACACAGTTTGTGAAGAGCGGGAAACAGAGCGGATTTACCGTTTTTTAGCGTATCTTGAAAGAATTCATCCGGATGGGCTGATTGTTCAGGATTTAGGCATTGTAAGAATGTGTCAGCAGTTTTTTCCAAGCCTTGAACTTCATGCGTCTACGCAGATGAATGTGGAAAGTGCGGCTGCTGCAAATCTTTTATATAATGAAGGCTTAAAGCGTGTTGTTGTTGCGCGGGAACTTGGTCTTGATGAAGTTAAGTACATAAAGGAACATACGAAAGCCGAAATTGAAATGTTCGTGCACGGTGCGCTTTGTGTGAGCGAGTCGGGGCTTTGTCTTTTTTCCAGTTTTTTGGGCGGAAAATCGGCGAACCGAGGAATGTGTACGCAGGCTTGCAGACGTTATTATACAGCGGAATATCCGGAAGGCGTAAAGCAGGGCTATTATTTTTCTCCTTGCGATTTGCAGCTTATAGAGCAAATTCCTGATTTGTGCGAACTTGGCGTAGAATCGTTTAAGATTGAAGGCCGAATGAAAAGCGCTGAATATGTTGGAAGCGTTGTTGCGGCTTACCGTTATGTTATTGACCATTACAAAGAGGACAGAAAAGGCGCGGTTGCTGCCGGAAAACGAATGCTGGCTTCTGATTTTGCCCGTTCAAAAACAACTTACTGGTACGGTTTTAAAACTGAGCAGGAAGGAATTGACAATGCCGGTGAAAAAATTCTTAATCCAGATCAAGCGGGCGGAACCGGAATTTATTTGGGAAAAGTTTCTAAGGTAAAGAAAGCGCCTGATTCCCTTATTGAAGAAATTAATAAAAATGCTCCTGCTGATGCAGATCCTAAATCTTTACGAATACAGATGGCTCAACTTACCGGCGGAAGTTACGATCCTGATCCGGGCGATTCAATCCGTTTGCACAGCAAGGATGATTCCGGAAGAACCAGTCATAAAATTCGTAGCGTGGAAGTTACGGAAGACGGAAAGCGCTGGCTTGATATTCCGATGAGCCATAAAATCGGCGACAGTGTTTACCTTTTGCAGATAAAGTCTATGTCTAAGCGGTATCCGCGGGTTCTTCCGGGCGATTTGAGCAAATTCCGCAAGCAGCCGGCAGATGAAAAACTTCCTGTTCTTGATGTTACTCCTGTGGGAGCAAGGGAACTTTCTTATTTTCCGGAAGGACTTTATGTTCAGGTTTCTACAATTCAGGATGTTTTTTTAGCGCAGGCGTTGCATCCTGTAAGACTTATAATTGAATTAACTTGCGATACAAAATATGACTTGCTGAACGGAAAAACTGTTCTTCCGTTCTCAAAAAAATCTATTTATATTTCTCTTGATTCTTATTGTCCTGCGGCAAAAGAAGAAAAACTTGCGGAAGAAATAGATTTGCTGATTGAAAAAGGTTATTACAATTTTGTTGTTAATAACATTGCCCAGATTCAGATTTTAAAAGGCAAAAAAGTTAATGTGGTTGCAGGTCCGTATCTGTATACGTTCAATCGCTGGGCGGTTTCTTTCTTGGAAAATCAGGATATCGGCGCATTTATAATGCCTTACGAAAATTCAAGAAAAAATCTTGAAAATACGTATGATCAGAATGTTCGCGCAAGAGTTTTGGTTCCGGTTTTTGCTTATCCTACGCTTTTCAGAATGCGCTTTAAGTTGCCTTCCAGCTATGGTTTTACATATTTTACGGATAAGGAAGATGGTTCTTTTAAAACGGTTTCTTCTGAAGACGGTTCTTTTGTTATGCCGGAACTGCCTTTTTCGTTGCTTGATAAGACAGAACTTCTTTCGCAATCCGGATTTAAAAGAATCCTTGTTGATTTTTCAAAAACAAAGCTTTCAAAAGGTCAGATAAAAAATGTAACGAATTCTTTGTTCAAGAAAATTCCTTTGCCGGAAGTAAACCGCTTTAATTGGAAGGACGGTTTTTATGATCCGTTGCAAATAGAAGAGTATAAAGCCAGCAATGAGCGGGCTGCCGCCGCAAGATTGGCACAAAAATCGCAGATGTCTGCAAAAAAGCCAAAAATGCGGGGTGGAAAAATCCGTGCCGGCAAGAAGAGCCGCTAAGCTTTAAAGTTAGAAAGCCAATGCTTCTTCTGGAATTTCTTCCATAATTTCTTCGGAAGCTGCGGCTATATTTGCTTCTTTCATTGCTTCAAGGCTTTCTTCAGAAAGAGTTTCTGTGTTGCTGTTTTTTCCGCTCTCTTCTGTTTCTGCCGCAATGCGTTTTTTGAATTCAACGTGTTCTGCAATAATAGAAACTCTGCTGGTTTTCTTTCCTTCTGTATTTGTCCAGCGGCTTTGTTTTAGTCGTCCTACAACTCTTATTCCGCGCCCTTTTGAGCATTTTTCATTGCATGCTTCTGCCATTTTTCCGAATGTTTCAATATTGAAATAAGAAACTTCGTTGATGCCTTCGCCTTCGGAGTTTTTATAAAAGCGGTTTACAGCAATTGGTACGTTGCACACTTTGAATCCGTTTGCGGTTTCTTTAAGTTCGGGCTCTCTGGTTACATTTCCTTCAATAATAAGAGAATTCAGTTGATTCATAAAAATACCTCGTGTTTTTTTTGCGTTGCCTTTTAACCGGCCGCGTTAAAAAGCAACGGCTTCTTAAAAAAGAAGCCGTCATTATATATATCGCAAAAAAAATAAAAAAACGGAAATTTTTGCACTGAATTTTTGGAAAATCGAAAGTTTTTTATCCGTTGGAAAGAAGCCGCAGAATGTAAAGTTCAACGTACATTGTCAAAGCTTCTTCTTCTTTGATTTTTTGCATGTTTGGAGTTCTTACAAGCGCCTCTGCAAGAGAGCGTAGTCTGTTTTCATCAAAGGTTTGCGCGGAAATCGTTCTTAAAACTTTTCTTGTATAATCGCGGATAAGGCTGTTTACGTCTTCTGATAACGCTGCGTGCGCTTCTTTTGTAATCATCTTGTTCCAAATTTTTTGATATGAATCAAGTTCCCGGTCAATTGTTGAACCAGAAGGAACAAGCTCTTCCGCAACGCTTTTTGCCGCATACTGAATGGCATCTTTTTTAGACGCGAATTTTTGCGGTTTTGTTTCCTCATCATCAGGAATATCATCCGCAGTAAATTCTTTTTGCGCAGTTTTTGCCGCAGGCGCAGTCTTTTTCCGTGAAAATAAACTTGCAAGCCAAGAAATTATAGGAATTGTGTACCAGAACGGCAACATAACTTTTGCTCTGGAAAGAATTGTTGTATTTTTAAGCATCAGAAGTTCTGAATATGGTACAAGTTTTCCGCCGGAAAATATTTTGAAAGCCGGCTGATCCTGCTGACTGCTGTGATCGGTTTCGTAATTAAGCATTGTAAGAAAATTCGCATTGAGCAAAGCGTAAAGAACAGGAGAAAGGTCTCTGACTTCTTTTTTTAGACATTTTTCAAAGTCTTTGTCGTTTTTCATTTCCGGCAATTTTTCATAATTGCTAAGAACTTTGAACCATTTGTCTGTAAGATGCTTTTCTATTGTGTCGTGAGCTTCGTTTGCAAGTCTTATCACAAGCTGAAAAACTTTGTTTTTATAAATAAAATATCTTGCGCCGCTTTCAATTTTAAATACAAGAACTTGAGGCAGTTCGTTGTTTTCGCATTCTGTTGTTATTTTTTGCAGGAATTCCTTTAAATCATCTTCGCTGTATTGTCCGTAAAGCAATGCTCCTTTTGAATCCTTGAGCTTTAAAATGCTTTCCATGGAAAAAAAGTATGGCGGACGTGCCAGCGCTTTTTTCAATTCATTAAGAGCGTTCTGCTTAACTTGAATTTTGGACGCTTTTTCCTTAAGATTCATCATCCAAATTTCAGAAACCGCAACTGCCTGCAAAACGTTTGTGTCTTCTGTTGTTCTGTCTTTTATTTTTTCAAAGTCAAGACGTATAAAATAGCAAAGCTGATTCCAAAAATAAAACGCATCGCTGTTAAAGTCAAAATTCTGATCTGCATTGTCCGGGTGCTGCAAAAATTTAGTGAAAAACGCTTGTGCCGCAATTTCTTTGCTCGGATTTGCAACGCGAACTTTTTTCTGGAAATAATCGTGATATTCGTCCTTTTTTAGCATATGACGTATTTTTGCCATCGCATCGCGGGAAACATAACTTATTGGAACACATTCCGGAAGCAGAATTGATGGAATGTCGCGCGGCATAAGGGCGCAAAAGAGTTTTGGCGATTTTGTGTTTTGACTTACCTGCCATTCTTTTACAATATCTTCAAAAGATTTGCGTTCAAGCGCTTCCGTTGGAATTTGTTTTGGAAGATCCGTTACGCATGGGAACGGAATTTGCGGATTTGCAAGAATTTCCTTGTATTTGTTCGCATAGTAAATGGAATAAGATGTAAGGCAGGCAATGGTGATTTTTCCGCCGACCTGTTCAATAAGGTAAACTTCGTGCTTATTCTGTAAATCTTCAAGTTCTTTTAAAAGAGTTGATTCCGGAACTTCCAAATATTGAACTAAATCAGCTTGTTCTTCCAGATGCCGCGAAGCATACTTTTTTATATAATCACAAAACTCTCTTAAATTAATAAACGCAGAACCTTGTTTTTTTGCAAAGTGTCTAAGAATTGCGCCTAAATTTGCAGATGTAGCCATATCTTTTATTATAAACATAAACAAACTAATTCTCAAGATTAAATGACGGAATAATGGAAGCTTATAAAATGTTTTGAATCAGTTTGAGTTTAGTTGCACCCGCCTTATGGCAACTTGTGTCAAGTTGTTGAATAAAAGCCTTTATCGCAATAAAATAATATGAAAGGAAAAAAATATGATTTCAACACGAATGGAAAATCTTCATCCCTATGTTCCTGGCGAACAGCCTAAAGACAGGGTTTATATAAAACTTAATGCGAATGAAAATCCGTATCCTCCAAGCAAAAATGTGCAGCAGGCAGTAATTGATTTTGTAAAAAACAGTCCGGAGAGGCTGGCGCTTTATCCCGATCCTGATTCGCTTGAACTGCATGCTGCCATTGCAGAAATGCTTAATAAAACAGGCGGTGTTCTTTGCAATGCGGATGTTAATGGTGAAGAAGTTTTTGCTTCGGAAAAAGACAGAATTCCGTTTGAAGTAACGCCGGAAATGATTTACAGCGGAAACGGCAGCGACGAAGTTCTTTCTTTTGTGTTTTATGCTTTTTTTGACAGCGGAAAACAACTTGTTCTTCCGGAATTTACATACAGTTTTTATCCGGTTTATGCAGGTTTTTACAATATAAAAACAGATATTGTTCCGATGAATAAAGACTGGTCTTTGAATACTGATGAAATGTTGCGCCGCGCAAAAGAAAATGGTTCCGGCTTGATTTTTGCAAATCCTAATGCACCAAGTGGAATTGCTTTAAGCCGCGAAAAAGTTCGCGAAATGCTAAAAAAAGCAAATCCTGAACAAATTTTTGTAGTTGACGAAGCCTACTGCGATTTTGGCGGTGAATCTTGCATTCCGCTCCTTGCAGAGTTCAAAAATCTTTTGATTGTGCGGACTTTCAGCAAAAGTCTTTGTGCGGCAGGAATGCGGCTTGGCTATGTTGTGGCTTCTCCGGAAATTGTAAATTACATTACAACCGTAAAAAACAGTCTTAATCATTTTCCTATAGATGCTGTTGCGCAGGTTGCCGGCATTGCGGCTTGTAAGAATCCCGCTTATTATTGTGATTGTGCAAAAAAAATTGTAGAAGAAAGGGAAAAGTTTCAGAATTTCTTAAAAGAAATCGGTTGGGATTTTATTCCTTCCAAAACAAATTTTGTTCTTGCAAAAAATCCTGGTGTGGACGGAAAAAAAGTTTACGAGGAAATAAAAAAAGACGGAATTCTTGTACGCCATTTTAACACAAAAGGAATTGAAGATTACGTGCGCATAACGATTGGTACAAAAGAACAGATGGACAAATTAAAAGGATCGCTTAAAAATATAAAATAAAAAGGAAAAAATATGAAATTTTTGGTTCTTACAGATATTCACGGAAATATTTCCGATTTGGACAAACTTGATTCAGAATTTAAAGCGGCGGATGCAGTTCTTTTTGCCGGTGATTTTTGCGAATGTTTTAAAACAGAAACTTCAAAACCGGTGCTTGATGCGCTTGTAAAAAAACACGATGAAATTTATGCCGTTTTAGGAAATTGCGACGAGCCGGAATTTATAGAAGAACTTGAAAATTCAGGCATAAATGCGGAACGTACATTAAATTATACAGGCGGAATTGCGATTGTAGGTTCCGGCGGAGGAAGCAAATTTACAGGAAAAACTCCTAATGAGCGCGAAGAGGATGATTTGCTTTCTGATTTTGATATTTTAAATCATAGCGAATTTGACGGCGAATATTCAAATGTAATTCTTATAAGCCATAATCCTCCAAAAAATACAAAATGCGATGCCGTTAATGCGGATTTACATGCAGGTTCTGAAAAGTTCCGCGTTTTGATTGAAGAAAAGCAGCCGCTTGCTGTTGTTACGGGGCATATTCACGAAGGAGTAGGGACAGACAAAATCGGCGGAACATTAATAATGAATTCCGGAAGTTTTGGCGAAAACGGAACCTACGGTATTCTTGAGGCGGAAAAACAGAACGGAAAATGGCAGATTAAAACTGCGGAAATTCGTTCTGTTCGCTAGTTGTTTTTTTTGTTTTATTCGCCGGTCTTGATTTCTGAGTAAGACTGGGCGATTCTGAATCCAAAAAATCTGTAACATTCGTTCGGGTCGTAGTAAAAACGTTCGGCTGTAGCGCATGATGCCGCATCGGAAGCAAAGCAGCCGCCGCGACTTACTCTGGAGCCGCTGTATTTCGGACCAGATTCAAATTCTTTATCTTTTTGCTCTTCATAATCGCTGAACCAGTCCCAGCAAAATTCAAGCATATTTCCGGACATATCAAAAATTCCGGCGGCGTTTGAATTTCCTGTTCCGGGAGCGGGTGGCGCGTCCTCGTTGAATGGCGTTCCCGCAGTTCCAACCGTCATTGATTCATCTGCGTTTTCGCTTGTCCAGGCATATTTGGAAGATTCATTATTGTTTTGAGCGGCAGTCAGTTCTGAAAAATCTGAAAAATCGCCGCTTACATTGGCTCCGCTCTGCATTCCGTTTTTTGACCAGCGGGCGGCATATTCCCATTCAGCTTCTGTGGGAAGCCGGAATCCGTTTGCATTAAAATTGCACTCTGCAAGGTCGCACTTTGCAGTTTCTGCCGAATTTCTTAAGATTTCGCCATTGTAGTAATAGCAAGGTTCAAGCCCGCAATATTCGCTGAACGCATTACACCATACAATTGCGTCGTGCCAGCTTATCATCGCTACAGGTTGACCAAAGCCTTTTTTTGAGGGAGCTTTGCCTCGTCTTGCCGTTGAGCCTTCCTGGCCTGGATTTTGAAAGTTGTAACCTTGCTTTTCCGCATCTTTTCTGACTAAATACCAGAGCGAATATGGAGTTTCGTATTTGTTTATAGAAAAACTGTTTACATTTCTTTTTGCGGTGTAAGTCTGCACGTTTTCACCGATGGTAAATGAACCGCCTTTTACAAAAACCATATCAAGTTCGTTGAAAACAGTGGTGGAGTTGGAGCCGCTTTGCGAAAAAAGTTCCGCGCAGAATAAAATCAAAAACAAAAAGAGATTTGCAAAAAATTGACTTTTTATGAATTTCATAAAATTTCTCCAAAAATCAAAAAAAATTGCTTTAAAACGATTATTCTTCAAGCGCGGCTTCAATAGATTTAAGACGTCTTGCGTTTTTTCTTTCTTTTCGTTTTTGAGTTGCGCTTCTTTTAGTGTCTATTGAATGTCTTCGTGGATATTTTGTTTCATAGAAACCAAGAATCACATTTGTTACAAAAATAGAAACAAGACAAATTCCGCTTATAATCCATGCAGCCCAACGTCCGTAACGGACAAAAGGAAGGTCAACATTCATTCCGAAGTAACTGGTTATAAAAGTAGGAACCATCATTATAATGTTCAGAATGGAAAGTCGTTTCATATAAACATTCAAGTTGTTTGAAATAACAGAGTCGAACGCATCCGTAACGCCCAAAAGAACGTTTCTGTAAGTGTCCGCCATTTCAATCGCCTGCTTGTTGTCAATTTCAACATCTTCCAGCCAGTCCATATCGTCGTAGTCAAGTTTGATAAGTTTTGTTTTGTGGAATTTTTCCAAAAGAAGCTGATTGCTTTTCAGCGAAGTCGTAAAGTAAACCAGCGATTTTTCCAAACTTAAAAGTTGAATGATTTCTTTGTTTTCTACAGAAAGTTGAAGTTCATTCTGGATTGCAGTTGAACGGCGGTTGATTTCCTTTAGGTAGCGCAAAAAAGTAACGTTTGAACGGCCTATAATCCGCATAATAAAAGCGGGAAAATCAGCAAGCACAATGCCCTTTGCTCTTCCGGTCGCAAAATCGCGCAGAACCTCGCAGTCTGTCCAACAAATTGTAATTATTACGTTGTCTTTTAAAATAATTCCGAGCGGAATGGTAAAATAAGGAGTTTCCGCAGAAGGATCAAAAATAGGAAGGCGCAAAATTGTAAGAACGTAGTCATCACCGTCTTCCAAGCGCGAAAGTTCGTCCGGGTCAAGGATATCAAGAATATGGTCAGGATCAATTCCGTATTTTTCCTGAAGTTGTTCAACATCGTCGCGGGTTACAACTCTGGCATCAACCCAAGTCCGAGACATATTGTCAATTTCTTCTTCTTTTACTTTTACAAGCTTTCCGCCTGTCTGTTGCTGCCAGTAAGTAATCATTGACCTTTCCTCACTTTGCGGATTAGAAAATATTACCATAAAAAAAAACGATGGGCAATCAATAATTAGTAAATAGAAATTTTCGGATTAATTTTTTTAGAGGGCGTTCCCTGCCGTCCGGCAGGGCGGGCTTTTCGTGGTTCCGGCTTTCGCCTGCATTCCTGGCGGAACGTGCTTCGCACGCCACTACAATCCCTAACGCAAAATTCGTAAACAAAAAATTTCTTTGTGCTTAAAATTCAAAATCTGCGCAAATCCGCAAACTCTGCGGGAGATGTGGTTTCACTTCTTTTTGAATGTTCAAGCAAATGTCGTTCATCTTGAAATTGTAGAACCGCTCTTTCGTGGATTTTCCGCTTTATTCTACCGCTTTAATAAAATCATAAACTATGCTATAAATTTTATTGAACATGGGGCAAATAGGCTTTTCGTGCTGAAAACATGTTCAAAAATCATTGACAAAAGAAAAAGTCAGTAAAATCTTTATCAAGGACTTTATTATGGAAAAATCTTTATATACTAAATGTATTCAATCTGGTTATGAACCTAAAAATGGTGAACCTCGCCAAATTCCTATCATCCAATCTACAACTTTCAAATATGATACTAGCGAAGAAATGGGTGCTCTTTTTGATTTGGAAAAAAGCGGTTATTTTTACTCGCGCTTGCAAAATCCAACGAATGATTTTGTTGCTTCTAAACTTGCGGCTCTTGAAGGCGGAACTGCTGCTATGCTCACATCTTCTGGTCAGGCGGCTAACTTTTTTGCAATTTTCAACATTTGCGAAGCTGGAAGTCATATTGTTGCTTCAACTGCAATTTACGGCGGAACTTTCAATCTGATTGCGACAACTCTCAAAAAAATGGGAATTGATTCTACTTTTGTAAATCCTGATGCAAGTGAAGAAGAACTTTCTAAAGCATTTAAGCCAAATACCCGTGCAATGTTTGGCGAAACAATTGCAAATCCTGCACTTACAGTTTTGGATATTGAAAAATTTGCGAAAGTTGCTCATTCTCACAATGTTCCGCTTATTATAGACAACACTTTTCCAACTCCGATAAATTGTCGTCCGATTGAATGGGGAGCGGATATTGTAACTCATTCTACAACAAAATATCTTGACGGACACGGTTCATGCGTTGGCGGTGCGATTATTGATTCTGGAAAATTTGACTGGATGGCTCACAAAGAAATGTATCCTGGTCTTACAAGTCCGGATGAAAGTTATCACGGAATTGTTTATGCAGAAAAATTTGGCCAGGCAGGAGCGTTTATCACAAAAGCGACAACTCAACTTATGCGCGATTTAGGTTCAATCCAGGCACCAATGCAAGCATATATTTTAAATCTTGGAATAGAATCTTTACACGTGCGGATGCCTCGTCATGTAGAAAATGGTCAGGCAGTTGCAGAATTCCTTGAAAAACAAGAAAAAGTTTTAAGCGTAAATTATCCGACTTTAAAAGGCAACAAATATTACGAACTTTCAAAAAAATATCTTCCGAACGGAGGATGCGGCGTTGTTTCCTGCGAATTGAAAGGCGGAAGACTTGCCGCAGAAAAATTTATGAAAGCGCTTAAAATATTTTCTATAGAAACACACGTTGCTGATGCCAGAAGCTGTTGTTTGAATCCCGCAACTTCAACTCACCGACAATTAACTGATGAACAGTTAATTGCAGCAGGAATTCCAGCAGGACTTATCCGCTTTTCTTGCGGCTTGGAAGACAAAAACGATTTGATTGCAGATTTAAAACAAGCGTTGGAAAGTATTTAAAAATAGTTTTTTTAAGAGAAAAAAGGCATTTCAGAGAATCATTTTCTGTTGATTTTCCAAAATGCCTAAAAAATGGAAACTAGAGTTTATGCCACAGTCACAATGTTGTCATAAACACTTTTTCTGACTGTCTTGTTAACTCGCGTTCCGGAGCCGTAGGCGGTCTGCACAATAATTCTGTACGTTCCTTGCGCAACGGCTTCTGGAAGTTCGAACATAAGACAGGTCGAAGTGTTGTCTATGATTGCGGATGATGAAATTCGGATCCATTTCAAATAATCATCTTCGTACTTTCCGCTTTCATCGCAGGAGGCAAAGAAAACTCCGAAATCGTTGTTTTCTTCTTTTCCCGCGATTTTAAGGCGTTTTCCGTAGATTTTTGCAGAATGTCCGCTTGTAAGCACATCTGAAGTGGAAGTTGTGTGGACATCAAACAAACTTTCAATCACAGGCAGTTTTGATTCTGTTACATTTGAGCCGATTGCGACATCTTTTATGGAAGAAAGCGCAAGTTCAGACGGTGTGAATGCAAGCGTAAGGTCTGGAATTTCCGTGATGGCAGGATTTGCCTTTTCCATTCCGGACACTGGCTTTATGTACAAAGTTCCAAGTTCAAGGATATCAACAGATTTTCCCATTTTTAGAAGGTCTGTGATTCCGTTACGAAAAGCGCCCGCCGCGTAAAGAAGCGTTTCGCGCGTAAGGTTTTTCTCTTTTTCAAGAACCTTGTCGATGATATTTCCAACGTAGGCAGTGTTTCTTTTTACTTTTGCGTAGGAAGCCGATTTTCCAGGAAGTGAAGTCGCATGGATTGTAACATTCACTTGATCAGTTAATTCATTTGTTTTGTCGTTCATAATTATAGAACCTCAAAAATTGAATTTTTTGCGAGATTTTTCGCTAAAGACTTGACCCCGGCGGTCAGTGAATGATACCTTTTATTCAACGAAACAAAGTGTTCATTCACTTTTGGATTTTTAATCCTAAGGCCGTTTTCTATTTGGTCGTAGAAAGCGGTCTTTTTTTTGTCCTTCCGCACCGGATAAAGCGGAAGGACATTAATTGCAGATTTTCATATTTTTCCTTTAAGCTCTGATAGGCGGAGGTTCTGTAGAAAATCCTTCGCCATTTTGAGACGACTGTTTTATGTATTCCTGAATAGTTGAAAGAACCGAGTCAGAAATCTTTAAATGCCTGCTTGATTCCGCAGCATCGTTGTACAATGAGTTTATCTGGTTGTACAGATTTGACTTTGGATAAGCCTTGCAGATTTTTTCTACAACAATTTTTTGTTGTATAGGCTTCATTAAATCTTGCATAACCTTCTTCTTGCTTACAAAATACAGCTCAAAACCGTTTGAATTTGTTTCATTGCAAAATACACTCATCAAATACAAGATTGTTCCATTTATAGCGCATTTAAAACAGTCAGATGAAATCGATGCGTCCGTATCAAATTTCGATTTGTAATAAAAATTACCAAATTCATTAAAATTAAAGAGCGGATGCTTAGATATATAATCATCATTATTCAGCATTTTTTGTGACTCCATCTCCCAGACAAGATTTTCTTCCTCTGTGTCTTTCTGCAATTTGTCGAAAAATTCAGAAAGGAGTTTTTCGTTTTGCGTAAATGAGCTTAAGTCGCTTGAAACAAGTGTGTTTATTGAAATTTTTAGCACATTTGCTGCTGCAAATATTATGTCTAGCTGTGAAGAACCGGGTTTTGACTCTTCATTCGCAAGTCGGGAAAAATATCCTGTGCTTACTCCGATTTTGTCTTCAAGAGATCCGATTTTGATTCCTTTTTGTTCAGCGAGATATTTTATGTTTCGTGCAAGTAAAGTTTTATCAATATTTTGCATAATTTTCAAACCTCTTTACTGTAATTGTGGTATTTGAATTTTTATTCAATTTGTATGGTAAATATAGTATAAGTGAAAATAGGTGTCAAGGAAAATGATGTGATTTTATTAAAAATTCAAAAAATATTTTATTTTGAAAATATCTTAAAATAATTTTTTCTGATAATTAGGAGAGTGAATTCCCGTAGATTTGGAGAGCAAGCTCTCATAGGCTAGGAGAGTGGACTCTCCGAGAGATGTTTTAAAAGTTGTTGCTCATAGGAAATATTCAGCGCAGAAACAATATTTTGAACAACTTCAAGAGATGCCGACTTTCTTCCGGTTAAATCTGCTCTTTATCTAGTACAAGTTTTGTAGCTCTTGTGACTTCCAGCAATATTCTTGTCTGGCGTTCATTGCTTGATGAAAATATATCGGCGATTTCTGAAGTTTTTGTAACAGACTTGTCACCATTTAAAATCAAATCTGCAGAAACATTTAAGGCTAGTGAAATGTTCACAAGAACCGTTAGGCTTAACTTTGTTGCGCCTGTTTCTATGTGGCTCATGTGAGTTGTTGAAATTCCGACCGCTTCTGCCAGTTCTTCCTGTGAAATTTTATTTTCCCATCTATATTTGCGTATGCGGCTTCCTATTGCCGCGTAGTCAAGTTCTTTGCTTATACAGTTCATTTACTTGAATTATATGGGCAGAAATGATATATTTTAATAAACTGTATAGGCAGTAATGCTTATACAGTTCAAGTAATTGATATTAAGGAAGAGTGTTTGATTCAATTTGCGATTCTGCTGGGCGATGCGCCGGAAGTTTTCAGGCAGAAAAAACTAGAAGACATGTTTGATTTTCTCGATTCAAAGCGGCACAAGGGCGACAGCATTGTTACATTCGCGAACGGAATCTCGGAGTTGATGCTTGAGATGGTGCTGGATAATTCGGTGAAGCAGCTGTCGGATTCGGTGGTTGAGCCTGCCGAAACCACTTCAAAAGGCAGAATTAACTCAATTCTTCTATATATATGCACTACGTCCCCGGTGAAGGACAGCGACAAGTCTTTCTGGCTCAGTGGAGAAGAAATCAGGCGAGATGTGATTCGGCATTATCAAAGGTTTGCAGAGAAATGCGGAATTGATATGCAGGTGGTGTTTGACGCAGGTAGCGAACTTGTGAGTGAAGAAGAGCTGGGCTGGGAGAAAGTGGAAAATTGCAATTCTGACTTCTCATTGAAAGTTGATAATGTTGTTTATTCGGATATGCCTGATGAAAGGGGAGAAAAATGAAAAAGTATATTTTTGAAGACGTTCCTCTTTTAGTTCCACAAGACAAAGATGAAATAAAAAAAGTTTTTGCAGAGATGCTTTCTTCAAATAATCAGGCGGTTATTTCTTTTATTAATCCTGAAATTTTTTTAATGCAGGAGAAAGATAAAAATCTTCACGAATATTTTAAAAATGCTAAATACAATTTTATAGACGGAATAAATCTTCTTTATGCAATCAACAAAAAGCTTGGAACGGATTATTCATTTCAAAACCGTTTTCCTGGAACTGATTTTTTTGAATATCTTCCTGAGGACAGAAAAGTAAAAATTTATTTGTATGGTTCAAAGATTGAGAATCTTGAAGATGCAAAGATAAAACTAGAATCGAAATATCCTAACATAAAAATTGTCGAATGGACTTATGGATATACCAAGTTTTCAGGAGATTTTTTGATTTCAAAAATCAACGAGAAGAATCCTGATATTTTAATTGTCTGCAAGGGCTGTCCGCTTCAAGAAAAATGGATTAGCGAAAACAAAGACAAATTAAACGCAAAAATCATCTTTGGAAACGGTGGAGCAGTCGATTTTTGGAGCGGAAACACGAAGCGTGCTCCAGATTTTATGATTCATCTTGGCTTGGAGTGGCTTTTTAGATTGTTTGCAAGTTTTTCAGTTAAACGAGTTTTGCGACAGATGAAGCTTGCAAAATTTCTGGTTAATTACAAGCGCGGGAAATATGAGATTAGGGAAGAGAGTACAGTAGACAGTTTGCAGAACCGTCATTGCGAGCAGAGAGAAACAATCTCAGAAACTGAGGGAGAGCACATTGTCTAATACTTCTCGCATAGCAAAGAACACGCTCGCCTTATATTTCCGGCAGATTCTCATAATGCTGGTGTCGCTGTACACGGTGCGCGTGGTTCTCGCAACGCTCGGAGCGGAGGACTACGGAATCTACAACGTTGTGGCGGGGGTTGTGACGATGTTCGGCTTTTTGAGCGGAGCAATGGCGACGGCGAGCCAGAGATATTTCAGTTTTGAAATGGGAAAGGGGACGGAGACTTCTCTTTCTAAAATTTTTTCTGTGACGCTTTCAATTTATGCGCTTTTATGCCTTGTAATAATTCTTTTTGCAGAAACATTAGGACTTTGGTTTGTAAATTATAAGCTTGTAATTCCAGAAAACAGGATGGCCGCCGCAAATGTGATCTACCAGTGCGCGGTCGGAAGCTTTCTTCTCACCGTCATGACAACGCCGTACATGAGCGACATAATCGCGCACGAGAACATGAACGTTTATGCCTACGTGAGCATTGTGGAGGCGGTGCTGAAACTGGTGGTTGTGCTCGTGCTCAGAATAGGACATGCCGACAAGCTGGTCCTGTACGGGGTCCTGCTGCTGTGCGTGGCGGCTATAAACACAAGCCTGTACAGGTCTTACTGCAGGAGGCGCTACACGGAGTGCAGGTTCCGCCTGCTGTGGGACGGAAAGCTGTTCCGCGAGATGTTCAGCTTCATAGGCTGGACGCTTTTCGGCCAGTTCACGACAGTTGTTCGCTACCAGGCGGTCACAATCCTACTGAACCAGTTCTTCACGCCGGTGGTTGTCGCGGCGAAGAGCATCGCGCAGCAGGTCACGAACGCCGTCAATGTCTTCTCGGCGAACTTCAACACGAGCCTTTATCCGCCAATCATAAAGGAATACTCATTCGGGAATAAGGAAGAGATGTTCCGCCTTATAAACAGCGGCTGCAAGATGACGTTCTTTCTGATGTGGGTCTTCACGCTGCCGCTTGTTCTCCATCTGGACTTTGTGATGTCTCTATGGCTCAAGGAAGTGCCTGAATGGACGCTGCTCTTCACACGGCTTTCCTTGATTGAGGTCCTGATAAACTCTCTGAGCTATCCGATTTCGACAGCGGCCCGCGCGCCTGGAAAAATGAGGGCTTATGAGCTGACGCTTGGAATAATGCAGATTCTTATATTTGCCATATCGCTTGTTCTTTTCAAGGCGGGATTTCCAGCATGGTCAACTTTTGCGGTGGGAATCGGAATGACGGCATTGATGATGATTGTACGACTTTTCATTGTTAGAAATCTTGTTCAGTTTTCTATTGCTAGATTCGCTGTTGAAGTTATGCTGCCAATTTTCGCAATCTGCCTAGTTTCAGCAGGAATATCTATTTTTTCATATATGCTCTTTCCGGAAACGGTGATTTTTAGAATTTTTCATATTTTTTTGTGCGTCGCTGTTTCAGCCGTCTCTATGCTTTTTATCGGAATGGACAGGAATCAGAGAGAAAAGACTGTGCTTATGCTGAAAAGAAAACTTCTGCATTCAAACGGAGGTGAAAAATGAGAATTCTTCTTTTAGGCGGAACTGGCGCAATGGGAAAACATCTTTCAGATATTCTTGCCAGCGGTAAAAATGAAATTTCTGTCACTACCCGTAAAAAAAAATCGGACAAAGAGAATGTAAAATATATTGAAGGCAATGCGCACGACAATGATTTTCTGGAAGCTCTGCTAAAAGAAAAGTATGACTGCATCGTTGACTTTATGGCGTATTCAACGGACGAGTTTAAAACCCGTGAGGAAAGGCTGCTTTCCTCAACAGGGCATTATGTCTTTCTTTCTTCATCACGAGTCTATGCGGATTCTAAAACTCCAATTAACGAAAATTCACCGCGACTACTGGATGTCTGCACAGACGAAGAATATCTTGCGACCGATGAGTACGCGCTTTCAAAGGCAAGGCAGGAGAATATCCTTTTTGACTCGCCGAGAAAGAACTGGACAATAATCCGCCCTTATATAACCTACAGCGAGAACAGGCTTCAGCTTGGCGTTCTCGAAAAAGAATCCTGGCTTTTTTCGGCTTTGAACTGCCGTTCACTTGTGTTTTCAAGGGATATCGCGGAACACACAACGACTCTTACCTACGGCTACGACGTTGCAAGAGGAATAGCCTCGATTATCGGGAACAAAAAGGCTTTTGGTGAGGCGTTCCACATCACAGGAAACAATGCAATTACATGGCAGAAAGTTTATGAGCTGTATGGGGATGTTTTGAAAGAAAACGGCTGCCAGTTTGAAGAAATTTTAAGGGCGAAAACGTACCGCCTTGAGTCAAACGGAAAATACCAGGTTCTGTATGACAGATATTATGACCGCATTTTTGACAATTCAAAAATCGCACAGTTCATAAATGTGGCGGATTTTACAAAGCCTGAAGACGGACTTAAAAAATGCCTTGCTGAATTCCTGAAAAATCCAAAGTTCATATGCACGCCAGTCGCGGATCTTGTGGAAATTCTAAAGGGCACAGGAAAACATATTCCGTTTCCTAAAATTCAAGGATGCAAGCAAAAAATCAAATACATGCTGATAAGGGCGCATCTTTATCGTTGACAAGGAAAAAAATGATGAATCAATACTTGTATTATTTGACAGCAGTCTCAGACATAAAAGAGTCTTCTAAAGAAAAAGGCGATTATGAATTGTCATCTTTCTTTTTTGAGGCAAAGGTTGAGGCCGGAATGAAAGGCCTCATTTATGCGAAGATATTTATATTGGGAAAACCCAGTTTAGAACTTCTTAATGCAGTAAAAAGCAGAAGAAGATTTGCAATGAAACTGACACCTCAGCCTGATGGAACATTTTTAGCTCAGTTTTAAGGAAAACAGAATTATGCAGAGATACTACACAAACGAAATAGACGTGCAGATAGTCATATCGAGCCTGAAGAAACACGGAATCCGCAGGATTATTGTTTCTCCAGGCTCGACCAACCACACATTTGTCCTTTCTGTGCAGAACGACAAATTCTTCAGTGTCTGGTCGTGCGTTGACGAGCGGAGCGCGGCCTACATGGCGTGCGGAATGGCGGCGGAGAGCGGGGAGCCGGTTGTCCTGAGCTGCACGGCGGCAACTGCAAGCAGGAACTATTTTCCAGGCCTCACCGAGGCGTATTACAGAAAGCTTCCTGTAATCGCGCTTACATCAACAAGGACGCAGTGCCAGACCGGAAATTTAATTGACCAGCAGATTGACCGCAGCGTTCAGCCGAAAGATCTCGTGAAAATCAGCGTGCAGCTGCCCTATGTGAAGGACGACGAGGACTTCTGGGACTGCGAGCTGAAAGTTAACAAGGCGCTTCTTGAACTTGACCATCATGGGAAGGGACCTGTGCATATCAATATGCCTACACGCTATGACCACGGATATGACTGCAAGGAGCTTCCAGATGTCAGGCTCATAAGAAGGTTCAACTACGGCGACAGCCTGCCGGAGCTTCCAAGGAATAAAAAAATCGGCGTGTTTGTTGGTTCTCATGAAGTAATGACTAAAGAGCTTACAAAAGCGATTGATTCATTCTGTGAACATAATAATGCTGTTGTATTTTGTGAGCATACCAGTGGTTATAGCGGAAAATATGGAATTAAATTTTATCTTGCGATGAGTCAGCAGAAAGCTTCTTGGAGCCGATTTAGTCCTGAACTTGTTATTGACATTGGAGAAATTGCTGCTCTTGCCAGAATGAGAGGAAGTAAAGCATGGCGTGTAAGTGAAGATGGCGAGCTTCGTGATACTTTCAGAAATCTTGAAAATGTCTTTGAAATGAATGAGGAAGATTTTTTCAGGTATTATTCAGAAGGTGAAAAAGTTCCTTTGACATATTTTTCAGAATGTAATGAATACCTTAAAATGCTTCATGATATTCAGCCGGAACTTCCTTTTTCAAATGTTTATGCAGCACAAAAACTTCACGGTTTAATTCCCCAGAATTCTGTAATCCACTTTGGAATATTAAACAGCCTGCGCTCATGGAATTTTTTTGAATTGCCGGATACCGTGTGGGGTTTCTCGAATGTAGGAGGGTATGGAATAGATGGCGGCGTTTCAACTTTGATTGGAGCATCTGTCTTGAATCCAGAAAAACTGTATTTTGGAATATTTGGAGATCTTTGTTTTTTCTATGACATGAATGCTCTTGGAAACAGGCATTTAGGGAAAAACATAAGAATAATGCTTGTAAATAACGGGCTTGGCGAAGAATTCAAGACATTTTTTAATCATTGCTATCAATGGGGAGAAGAAACTAATAAATTTGTAGCGGCAGAAGGACATTTTGGGAAAAAGTCACTAGCTCTTGTCCGCCATTATGCAGAGGATTTGGGATTTGAATACTTGAGCGCATCAAGTAAAGAGGAATTCGAAAAAAATTACAAACGCTTTGTTGAACCAGTCCTCACTGACAAGCCGATTTTTTTTGAGCTTTTTACAACTGATGAGAATGAAAATGAAGCACTCAAAAAAATTATGAATATGCATGAAGATTCTGTTGGTGCTGCAAAGAGTGTAGCAAAAAAAGTCCTTGGAGATAAAGGCACAAAATTTGTAAAAGGAATACTTGGCAAATGAGAATTGCAATAATAAACCAACCGCTTGCAAACCGAGGTGATGAGGCGGCACACAAAGCTTTTGTAAGGGCGATATGCAGGAAATTTCCCAGGTATCAGATAGATGTTATTTTTCTATGTGCCGAACAGAGCCTTATTGATTCTATAAAAGTTGATGCAGAAAATGTTTCATATATCAACATACTAATAAATCGTGGGTTCAGAAGATTTGAACAGCTTGGTTTTCTGCTTGATAATTTTGCATTTTCATATCTGCATCCTGCTTTGAGAAAGTTTCATAGACTTTTAAAAACTTATGACAAGGTAGTGTGTGCTCCCGGTGGAATATGCATGGGCGGCTTTTTAAATTGGGATCACATTTGGCAACTTGATGTCGCTAGAAGACTGAAGAAGTCAATTTTATATTGGGGACGTTCTATAGGACCATTTACAGAACAAAACTTCAAAAAGAAGCTCTTTAAAAAATACAGCAGGCGTCTTTTAAAATATTTCTCTTATATAAGTTTGAGGGACAAGATTTCTTTAGATATTGCAAGACAATTTGAAGTAAATGCAGATGAAGTGGTCGATTCTGCATTTCTTGAAATTCCTACCGTAAGAATTCCTGAAAGCATATTAAAAGAAATTGATGGTTCTGAATATGTTGTATTTGTTCCGAATTCTCTCACATGGCATCCTCGTTACAAAGATATTCCGCAGGAGAAAATAGATGAATTCTATTTGGAAATTATTAAATTGCTTGAAACAAAATTTGCTGGTAAAAAAATTGTAATGCTTCCACAGACTTACAAATCTGATATAAATGATTATGAATATTTCTTGAAGTTAAAACAACTTTCAAGCAGTAAAAATATTCTTGTTATTGATGAAAATCAAAGTTCTGATGTTCAGCAGGCTATTATAAAAGGATCAAATTTTGTGATCGGCGCAAGATATCATTCCATTGTTTTTGCGATTAATAATGAAATTCCTTTTGTTTCTTTAAGTTATGAGCATAAGATGAGTGGTTTGCTGGAAACTCTTTGTATGACAGATAGAATTATAGATATTCAGGACATTTTTTCCGAGAAAACAATTGATTATGAGAATGCACTGGATAAAGTGGAGAAACTTGTTTGTAAAAAACAGGGAAAACCTTCTGTACAACAGGCAAGAGAGCTTGTTCAGAATGGTTTTGAAAGATTTTGTGAAGAAATGATCTAAATATTAGGTCATGAAAAAAATTATGAAGAATATAGATAATATAGAATTAATAATTGAAGGAATAAGGCAAGGAAAATATTCTTTGTTTCTCGGGGCGGGAGTGTCTCGTGATAGTTTTGATTCAAAGGGAAATTTATTGCCTGATGGCGATAAATTTAGAAAACAACTTTGTTCAATAAATAATTTGCCTGAATCTACGCCTCTTAATCAAGTTGCTCAGTTGCTTACTGATATGGACAAGGATAACTATATAACTAAAGTTTTTTCTAATACTATTCCTGGAAAAACATATGATAATTTTTGTGATTTTATTTGGAAAAACATTTATACCTTGAATGTTGATGATTGCATAGAAAATAGTTATAGAAAATGCCAATCTTGTAAACAGAAAGTTTTTTCAAAAAATTATAAAGATGTGTATGAGCAAAATGAAAATCTTGGTCATGTTCAAATAGTTCATTTGCATGGATTTTCAAGAGAGCCTGAAAAAGGATATGTTTTTGATCTAAATGAGTATATAAATAACATACGAGAGCCAAATTCTTGGTATAAAGTCTTTGCCAATAGTTTTGCATCGAGTCCTTATATAGTTTCTGGAATTTCGTTTAATGAGCCAGATTTTATTTTTTATGTAAATCAAAGAAATAATATAATTAGAGATGGTTTTTGCCCCTCGATTCTGATAGAGCCTAATCCAAATAAATTAACTCAGAAATTATGTGAAAAACATGGTCTTCAACTAATAGAAATGACATTTGGAGAATTTCTAGCTATTATAAAACAATCTCTTCCTGAGCCTCCAGATGTTTTTGCATTGAGTATTGAAAAGAATCAAAGTTTATTAGGAATAAAGAATCTAACAAAAGACAATATTGTAGCATTTTACAAAGATTTTACTGAGATAAAAAAGTCTGATAGTTTTAATCATGCTATTGATTCTTTAAAATTTGATTTAGGTGCAGAACCTGCAATAGTTGATATAGAAAATCATGCTGATGTACACCGTGAGGTAACAACATCAATTTATAAAAAAATAAAAGAAGAACTTCAACATTATGGGAAATCATTTCTTTTATTAACTGGAAAATTTTATAGTGGAAAAACTACTTCTGTTTTAAGTGCTATTTATCAGTTGTCATTAGAGAAAAATCCAGTTTTTAGATTGAAATCAGTAAATGGTTTTAATGTAATTAATACCATAGAATGTGTGAATTCTTTAGATAAAAAAGCAATTGTTTTTATAGATAATCTTTCTGACTATATAGAACAAGTTGAACTTTTATTTAAGAAACTGAAAAATGTAGTTCTTATAGGTGCAGAAAGAAATTATAGAAGAACGCACATAGAAAATGTTTTAAGTTCTGAATATATAGAACTAAATAGTGATAAACTGAATTTATCAGAAATAAAAGACTTGTTTAATAAGTATCGCTTGAAAGGAATTAATACTCAAAAAGATGCTATATCTAATCCTGATAAATTTATAAAAAAATATTCTAAACAAACTATAGGGGAATATGCTTGTCTTCTTGTGAATAATTTTAAACCAATAGAAGAGTGCATTCCTCAATTGTACAACGAATTAACTGATTATGATAAAGAAATTTATGTTACAGTTGTTCTTGCATATCATTCTTACAGGGTAGGTATACACTATGAAGTTTTAGAGAGTATGTTGCCACGTAATTATAATTTATGGAATTATTTTAAGAAGAATTATCCTTTAAAACTGATATTTAATAATTTTAATGATGAAGAAGAGAAAAATTATATTATACCAGAAAATAAAGTTCTTGCGGATTGTACATTTCAGTATTTGTTAAATAATGACATTGCTGTCTTGCAACAAACCTATAAGAATTTATTAAATTCTTTATCATATTATGTAAATCGCATTACTTTAAAACAACATACAGCAGAAGCAAGATTGGCAGGTAGATTGTTTGATATTGATAATATATTGGAAAAACTTTTTAAGAATAATACTGAAAAAGTATTAGAAGAAGTTCAGAAAAAATGGGAATGGAATTCCAGGTATTGGGAACAAAGAGCTCTTGCTATATATAATAAAGATATTGATAAAGCTTTGCTTCATGCTGAACAAGCAGTTGCTATTGAGTTGCATCCTAATACACTTACAACCTTAGCAAAAATTCAGTTTAAAATAATGGAAAATACTCAAAATAATGAATTTATTGAAAAATTTAAGATTGCTTGTGATACTGCATTAAAAGCAATGAATTTAGAGATAACTCGGACATATATAACAATTCATCCATTTATTGTGTTAAAAAATGGCATTGATTCTTTTTTACATAAACGAAAAGTTTCAGAAATTGATAGTACTTTACGAGAGAATATAAAATTTGCTTTAACCTCATACATAACAACAAGACATTTTCCTTATGCAGAAAAACAAAGTATAGAATCTCTGATAGAGGAGTTTTCAAAATGAAAGTTTCTATCGCCCTTGCTACATACAACGGAGAAAAATTCATACGCGAACAGTTAGATTCAATTCTAAATCAGTCAATTCAAGATTTTGAACTGATTGCTTGTGATGACTGTTCAACAGATTCTACTTTGCAAATTTTAAATGAATATGTGGAGAAAGATACTCGTATAAAAGTTTTTGCAAATGAAAAAAATCTTGGCTTTAAGAAAAATTTTGAAAAAGCGATTTCGTTTTGTTCAGGTGAATATATAGCTCTGAGTGACCAAGATGATGTTTGGACAGAAAATCATCTTCAAGTTTTGCTAGAAAATATAGGTGATAATGATTTAGTTGGTGCAAACGCATTTTTATGTGATGAGAATGCTAAAACAACAGGAAACGATTTGCTTTCATGTTCCAAAATTGATTTTCTCCCTCAAACAAAAGATGACTGGTTTTTCTTTTTATTACATTCAAATATTTTTCAAGGTGCGGCTTGTCTGTTTAGAAAAACACTTGTACAAAAAGCACTGCCGATTCCTGAACCAGTAAAATTTCATGATTACTGGCTTGCACTTGTGGCGGCTGCAGGCAATGGTGTGTGTTATAAAAATGATTGTATTTTGTATTACCGCCAGCATGGGAAAAATATTACCAGCAACAAAAAATGGAATTTCATGCAGAAATTGCAAGATACTTTTCAGAACAAAAAGGAGCACTTTTTGACTGAACAAATCGAAATATTATCGGAATTCCTAAAACTTTCTTTTAATGAAAAGAAATATATTTTGGAGGCTCAGAATTCTCTTGCATTTTATAAAAGCTTAAAAACAATAAAACGTTTTAAATTTACTTCTTGGTATATAAAAAATTACGAAATAATGTTTTGTTCAAAAAACAAGCGAATAAAATTAATTCGATTTATAAAAAATATAGTATTAGGAGTCTAAATTATGAAAATTTGTTTTTTGTCAAAAGATTATTCCTATAATGGTGGTGGCGAGCGGATGCTTTGCAATCTTGCAAATGAATTAGCTAAAGCGAATGAAGTGACTGTTATTTCTTTCGATTTTTCTGAAAAAGAAGCAATTTATAAGCTAGATGCAAAAATAAGATTTGTAGCCTGTGAAATAAAGAGGAAAAAAGTCAATTTTCTTACAAAATTTGATTATATCAAATATATAAAATATAACATTAATTTTTTTAATTCATTTGATGCTGTTATTGGAGTCGGAATTATCTGTAATCTCGTCCTTGCTTACTATGCTCCAGAAATTAAATGTAAGACAATCGCATGGGAACACTTTTGTTACGATGGAACGCCTTTATATCAGAAAATTCTCCGTAGGTTCCTTTTTAAGAGGCTTTCTTCTGTTGTAATTTTAACGAACACAGATTTGCCAAAGTATCAGAAACTAAATCAGAAAACGCAGGTTATCTACAATTTCACGAATATGTGCTTTAGGAAAAATCCTAATCCGGATAGCAAACAGTTTTTGTTTGTTGGGAGACTTTCTGCCCAAAAAGGATTTTTCGATTTGCTCAAAATTATCAAGAATTTTTGCAAAATAAATTCAGATTGGACTTTTAGAATTATTGGAAACGGTGAATATAAAGAAAAACTTGAGAAATTCATCGATAAAGAACGAATAAAGAATCGCATAAGTTGGGCTCTGGTTTCTCAAGATGTACAGTCAGAGATGGAAGATTCTGCTTGTCTAATTCTGACTTCAAATTACGAAGGATTACCTATGGTTTTAATTGAAGCAGCTGTATGTGCTCTTCCTTCAATTTCCTATGATACACCTACTGGGCCTGCGGATATTATTGCAGACGGGAAAAATGGTTTTTTAGTTCCTTTGCATAATTATACGGTTTTTCTAGAAAAGATGAAAAACATATCTTCTGACTTAAATTTGCGAAAACAACTTTCAGAAAATGCAAAAGAGCAAAGCAAGAAATTCAATAAAAACACAATCCTTTCAAAATGGAATGAGTTATTGAAATGAGAAAATTAAAGCGTTTTTCACTGAATGAAAATTTATTTCTTTTTCTTCTCTTGTTTTGTATATTGCGTTTTCAAATTATAGCAGCAAGTCATTTGTATGCTTTTTTGCTTATTTTGATTTTGATAATACCTATTTTTTTATATTTACAAAAAGTTTGTTTTTTTTCAAAAGATGGAATTCAATTTCTCGTTTTTTATATTTCTGTTGCTTCGCTTTCATGGTATTTTTCAAATAATCCTTCTGAAAATAATTTACTATATTATCTGTTATTTTACACCTTACCAATACTTTACTATGAAGCAACGTTAAGTTTCTTAAAAAAAATAACGGTTGAAAGAATTTTGTCAATTTTTGATTTTATAATTTCAGTTTTTAAAATTTATCTATTTGTAGAAGTTATTTATCGGTATTACATAAGTTATATGACATTTAAATCGCAAGGACTTCTGTCAACTATCTATAATTTTAAGGGAAATTCATTTTATTCTGATACTAATTTCTTGGCGCTAGTAATTCAAAATTTTGCAACAACATGTTTTTATTTATATAAAAAAACAAAAAAGAAAATATATTCTAAAAACTATTTACTACTAATGCTTTTTGCCTTGTTTTCGCTTTCAAGGTCAGTTTTGATTACTCAGATTGTGTTGCTTCTATTTGATTTTTATTTTTCAAAATTCAAAAAAGGTCAGTTTGTAAGATTTCACTTTTTTACAATTTTAGGTTGTATCGCTGTATTTGCTTCTTTTTTCTTATTGCAGGAAGATGCGAGCTTTAGAAGCAAAATTGTTATCTTTGAAGGCATAAAAAAAATTAAGGATTTTGATATTGCGAATCAGATTTTTGGATTTGGTTTTGGAAAAGGCGAATTTATTTATTCATACAGAAAAGGTGATTATGGACATCTTCATATAGCACTTTTACTAGGAGAGGAGGGGATAATTGGAATTGTTATGTTTTTGCTGTTCTTAATTTTAACATTAAAGAATTCAAAAGGTGGAACAGCAAGACTTGTTTTCAGTTTTTTAATATCTGGTTTTTCTTTGGCGTTTTTTGATACATCGTTTTATTTGTGTCTTGGATTGATTACTGCGTTGAATAACAAAATGACAAAAAAGTTGGCAGTTTCAAATTTAAATTTCACTTCAGGAGGTCACATTCAATGAAAATACTTATTATTACAAGCATTTATCTTCCTCACATTGGCGGAATTGAGCTTTATGTAAAAAATCTTGCAACTGGACTTAAGAAAAATGGAAATGATGTTTCTATTTTTGTAGGCGACAGGATTTCTAATAAATTTTCAGACGCTGTTGAGTACGGGATTAGGACAATCAGAGTTCCTGTGCTGTATTTTAAAGGAATGACATATCTCAAGCGTTTGGAAGATAAACTTCTGCTTGAAAGGATGCTGGCAAAATGTGATGTAGTTCATCTTAACGATGTTAAATTTCTCTACAAGTTTCTTGCCAGAAAAAAATCGGTTTACGGCTATAGGCTGTTTTTTTCTTCGCATGGATTTATTTATCATACATCGGACTTTTTGCTTCTTAAAAATTATTATATGAAGAAGATGGCGAAATATTCTAAGTTCTATGATATCAATTATTGTGTGTCAGAAAACGATGCAGTAATTGCAAAAAAATTTTATTTTTCAAATATTAAAATTTTAATTCCTGGAACAGATATTCATAAATTTGATTGTATAAAACCTGATATTTTTACAAAAAATTGTTTTGTATACTGGGGAAGAGTTGCGCCAAATAAAGGAATACTTGAATTGGTAACCTTTTTTCATAAGCTTAGCAATAATTATTTACTTCAAATAATAGGTTCTTGTGATAACAATGGTTATTTTCAAAAAATTATATCTGCCGCTGAAAAAGATAAACGCATAACCTTCTTAGGCTATAAAACTGATGATGAAATAAAGAAATATGCTCAGAGAGCTGAATTTCTTGTCTTTCCGTCATTGCATGAAGGTTTTGGAATGTCACTTATCGAAGGACTATCATCTGGAAAAAAAATAATTGCAAACAACATTGAAACTTTTATCCAAATTCTTTCTGAGTGCAGTGAGACGGAATATCTTTTTGACTTTAAAGAAGATGAAAAGAAATTTAATGACAAACTTGCACAACTTCGGGGAAAAAATACTGTTAATAGACCTAGACTTGAAAAATTCTCGATAGAATTTATGGTCAAGGAAATAGAAAAGGATTATTCAAATTAAAAATAGGTAACATCAAAAATGCGTAAACATCATACATACAAAATAAAGAGAGTTGTAATTCATTTCTTGCGTCCGTTGATTGAAAACTGTGTTTTTATTTTGGGATTTCAGAGGGCTTCTTTGTACCGATTTATCGGTTATAAAAACATCGGCAAAGATTGCTTCATTGGAACAAATGTTTATCTCGATGAGGTAAATCCGCTTGGAATTCATATTGGAAACGGCTGTACGATTACACGAGGGGGGGGGAATACTTTCACATTTCTATAATTCGCATTCATACAAATGGTATTCTGCTGATGTTTTTATTGAAGACAATGTTTTTGTTGGTTGCAATGCAATAAGCTGCAAAGAAATCAAAATCGGGAAAAACACAATTATCGGCGCTGGGGCCATTCTGAATAAGGACTGCGAGGAAAATTCAGTTTATGCCGGGGTTCCCGCAAAAAAGGTTGGAGTGCATACAGGTAGATATTTTTTCTAGTATGATAATTGGGTATTCTGCAACAAAAAATAATTATTGCACAGGAATAATTTTTTTTCTTAATATGATAATTGATTATTCCACAATAAAAAAGTTTTTTACTGTAGAATAATAATTTTATCCAGCACGAAAAAATTTTAAATTTAGCACAAACGGATATTCCATGACCAAACTGGCTTCATATCTTCTAAAGTGTGATACAATAAAATATAAAAGCAGTATGGTTGATAATGGATTTTGTTATGTAATATTGGACAAATCTCCTATGGAATTTCTTGATAAAGGTGAAGTTATCTTAGATTGGTAGTTGTCTATAAAATCCAAAACAATGTGATGATACTGAAAAATTTTTGAAAAAATATTGTTTTTTTATTAAAAAAATAAGTAATATAGAAATATGGATGTAGAAACTAAAATTTTTTATAAATATAAAAGTTGTGAGGGAGATTTTAATGATAAAAATTCAGATTTTTCTCATTTGATTGATTCTCTTGAAAAAAATATTTTTATCTTGCAAGACCTGAAACTCTTAATGATAAAGACGAATGTAAGGTTTTTAATGATTATACGGCTAGTTATGATGAGATAAAAAATTGGTTAACTTTGCATCACGAAGTGAATTGTATTTTAATGAAAATATATAAAAATAAAGATCCTGGTTATTCATAAAAGAAACATATTCAGAAAAGCATAGAGTTTCAGCGAAAAATGAGATTAAGCGTAGAAAATGAAAGAAATCATTTTCATATATTTTCTCTTACAGATAATAATCAAAATAACATGATGTGGAATTTATACGCTAAAAATTTCACAGGACTATGTTTCGGTTATGAATTTAAAACTGTGTTGACTGAAAATTTAAAAAATTATTCTGATAAATATAAAACTTTTTTTGTTGAAATTTTGGATAATGATTTAAATTGTGAAGGACTTTATCTTAATCAAGACGATAAATTCTATTTTGGACTAATAAAAGTGAAATATGCAAAACGAAAACCTTTGAAGTGTAGAGTTTTTGCTCTAAATTCTAAACAAGAAAAAGCAAAAATAAAAGAATCTTTTTTAGTAAAAAATAATTTTTCTGATAAAAAAAGAAATAAAATCGATTGGTCATATGAGCAAGAATCAAGAATAATTTTGTATGATTATTATAAAACAAGGGAATAATTTATAGAAATACCGCCTCATTATCCAGATAAAGTTCTAAAAGAAGTTTGGTTTGGAAATAAAATTGAAAGTAATAAAAAAGAACGTATTATAAAATGCATAAAAGAAAATTATTCAAACTTTGGTGATATACATTTTGAAGATATTTCGCAAAAAAATTTTTCAATTTTGGAAAGATAGAGTTACAAGTAATAGTATACACGAAAAAGCACTAGAACTGTTAAAAATGTCTGATGCGTCATGCAGTGATTTCCAGGAGTTAACTAATATTTCGCCTTTGTAGTGTTCATCTTGCAGAAAAAGTTTACGCAGAGCACATATTTCAGAAGTTAGCGTATTCCGCAAACCAGATTTTTAAAGCGCCGATCGAGTTTGAAGAAGGCCTCCGCCGCACGATTGACTATGAGTTTGTTCGCAATGTTCAAGGTCATACCTTTTCTTGTGAATGATGTTGGAGCTGTCCGAAAAGAATAAAAATTGGTGGTTTAGTAGCATCGGAACCACCATATAGACATCAATTCAGATATATTCTTATGAGTATCTGCAAATTTTTAATAATAACGGTTATTGGAACTTATTTATGAGATAAAATTTCCTCAATGATTTTGTATACATTGCAGAGGCTTTTATTTTTTGCTTCTGAGAATTGTAAATTTAACCTTTTGGAATTCAAAATAGCTTGTTCTTGATATTTTTTTAAGAATGCATACAAATGTTTAGTTTCTTGCCATTTTCTTTCTTTTGAGTAATCTGAGATATGTTTTATTAAGTTTTTTATAACTTCATCTTGATTATTATAAGTTTGTTTTGGCATTTCATAATGTAATAAAAACCAAATCTCAAAAGCAGGAAATGAATCTGCAATTTTTATACCATTATTTATTGCTTTATTTAAGAGTGTTTTGACTTCATCAGTAATGTTGTTCGATAACAAGGTATCTTTATCAAACACACACCATATTGAATCGTAAACTCCAAAATTAAACTCATTAAGGGCAGTTTTTAACACATGATATAAGTCACTGTGTTGTGCTATTTTTGGAACAATGGAAATTCCTGGTACTCTTTCAAAAATTCTCATTTCAGAAAAGTAAATTTGTTCTGTCTGACCTTCTACAACGAGCAAAATTGTCGTATGACTTGGAATTTTGTTAGTCTTTCTTGGCATTAAATAATTCCTTTAAAGTTTGCATATCAATATTTGGTAAAGCACCAAATTTATCAGCCATATATAATTTTTTTCGAGATGTTTCTTTTCTAATACCTGTATAATCTGTGATAGAATTATAAAAACTATCACCTTTATCTGTTTTGTAACAAAACCAAACTTCGTCATCTCGTAACAATTCTGAATCCAATAAATCTAGATTATGAGTTGTAAATATTAATTGAGAATCGGTTGATACTTCTAAAAATAATTGCAAGTATGTTTCTAGTAAAGTTTGGTGCAAAGATGATTCAATTTCATCTATTACCACTACAGAAGAATTAGATAATTCTAGTAATGGTTTTGTTAATTCCAACATTCTTTTTGTTCCAGCTGATTCTAAATATATTGGTAATTCATAGTCTTTTTCATAATGATGAATAAATTGGGCATCTCTAGTAACAGGTTTTTCACCGCGTTTTGCAAATTCATCTTGAATTTCTTTAGGCAGTGATTTTAAAAACTCCTCTGGAATTTCATGTGAAATAACTTTTATGTCAGTTATAGAACCGAAATCTGAAACATTTAATAAACCAAGTACTTTATTTTTAAAATCAGAATCTTGTTCTATTCTTTTTAAAATATGTTCTGAAAGACTATCACGAGTAGGCATAATCATTGGTTTTAAACGGTTGGAGAAATGTTTGTAAATATAATTAAAAATTGGATGATTTACTTGAGCTCCGGCTCCGATTAAAGAGCAATTAGGTCTTGTTGTATCCGAAATTACTTTCTTTGCTCCAGTGACAGATGTCCCCCATTTTATAGGTAGATTTTTTTTTCTTTCAAATATTAATTTCTTTTGCCCTTTTGGGGCGTAATATAAGTTTTCTTCTAAAACTTCTTTCTTGTTTAATTTTAGCAAATATTCATATTTTATTAGTTTTGAATCATCAGAAAAATCTTTTGCAAAAAAAATAATATTAAATTCACCTGGTAAATCTTTTGTTTTTTCATCAAATAAAAAAGGAGTAAAATGTGTTGATTCATCAGGTTTTAAATCAGTACAAGAGGTAAGCATAAAATCTAGATAAAACATTAAAGCTGAAGCCATATTTGTTTTTCCAGAGGCATTGGCTCCATATATACATGCCATCTTGAGTATTTTTTTGTTATCAATTTTTATTGTGTGGTAATTGTCATTTTCAATATTGTTTACAGCTTCAAAGCTGATAGTCTGCTGGTCTTTTATTGAAAAAGTATTTGTAATTGAATATTCAAGAATCATATTATTACCTCTATATTAAATATAATAGTTATTTTGATTTGTGTATATAAAATCGGATTAAAATTTAACAAAATTTAGCAAAATTTGCTTAAATTTTAGATTTTTTATTGACGATTGATATAATTTTTTTATATCTTATATGTATGAGTAGTTTGTTAAACGAAAAACCACCAAGTTGCAGCTTGGTGGTTCAAAATAATCTTAATAACATCTGATAGCCAAATGTTTTATCAATTAGTAAATTCTAGCAGTTATCAAATCAAAATGCAAGGCTATACAGTTGTTATTTAATCAGGGAGGAAACTGTATGGCGACAAATCCGCCTTCTGGAGACAACCATAGAAATGGTTCTGTCCGAAAAAGATCTCAAACTTATAATCCGGTAACAAAACAGTATGTAAAAAGAGCTTCTGAAACAGGACGTTTTATGGATGTAAAACAAGATGGAACACCATTTAAGGGTGTCCGCAAAGAAAAATAAATAAAAACTGTCTTTTCTCATACGAGAAAAGGCAAATTTTTCATCAAAATGGAGGTCTTCCACATATGAGTCGAAAAGCTCTTGTTGTTGGTATTGATAATTATGCGTCATGTCCATTACATGGATGTTTAAATGATGCAATAGAAATAGCATCTTTATTACAATTTAATGAAGATGGAAGTAAAAACTTTGATGTATTTCTTCGTAAAGATTTACAGTCTAAAGATATTTTATTGATGGATATTGAAAAATTGTATTCCGGGGATGATGATATTGCTTTATTATATTTTTCTGGACATGGAATTAAAACGCAAATATCAGAATTTATTTGTACACCTGATGGAAATTCAAGAACACCAGGCGTCTCTCTTTCAATAGTTCTTGATATTATTTCAAAATCTCATTGTAAAAATAAAATTGTTATTCTTGATAGTTATTTTTCAGGAGGAATGGGAAATTCCTCTTTGGATTCAGAAATAGCTCCTCTTTCTAAAGGTACAACTATTCTTACTGCATGTAAAAATACAGAATGTTCTGTAGAGATTAATGGACATGGAATTTTTACAACTCTTTTAATTTCTGCATTAAAAGGTGGAGCGAGAGATTTGTGTGGAAACATTACATCTGGTTCAATTTACGCGTACATTGATAAAGCTTTAGGACCTTGGGAACAAAGACCAGTTTTTAAAACAAATGTTCAGGAATTTATTTCGTTACGTAATGTAAAAAGTCCTATTAATGTTAATGATTTACGTTCCTTTCTGTGCTAATAATAAATAATATTTACCCAAAGCTGTAAGCCTGCAAGATTTTGATTCCATAGCTGCATAATACATATGAGCAGTGTCAACTGGTTCAACTAATCCAACTCGTTCTAACCTTTGCAGTAACTTCATAATTTCAATATTTTCTATTGTCGCATAAGGTTTTACAATCTTATGTTTTTCTTCAGGAGTATTTGTGTACTCAAAAGAAGGATTTAAAGAAAGTTCTGGCCCTTCAGAGAATATAGTTTTTAATGAAGGATTTAAATATGGTATACAATTTATTCATTAGTCATTCTTGGGCTTATAGTACACAATACGAAGGTCTTGTTAATTTGTTGGATAAAGCTGAAGATTTTGAATATAAAAATTATTCAGTTCCAAAAGATGATCCAATTCATAATGCAACCAATTCTAAAGAATTAAAAGAAGCGATTAGAAATCAAATGAAATTTGCTGGATGTATATTAATACTAGCTGGAGTTTATGCTAATTATAGTAAATGGATTAATATTGAAATTGAATTGGCTCAAGAAATGGGAAAAAAATAATTGCAATTGAGTATTGGGGTTCGGAGCGTACTTCCAAAGTTGTTAAAGATGTTGCGGATGAAATTGTTGGATGGAATACAACTTCTATCGTGAATGCAATTAAAAATTAAAAGTGTATTGGTCGACTTTTTGTCAATCATATTTTGGAGGAATATAAAATGATAAGAAATAAACAGAAAGATTCTGTTAATTTCTTATCATTTTAATCTATCGTTGGAAGAGATAAAAATAATGTGTGCGGCAATTTGCCGAAGCGTAACATTAAAATATATGACATTTATTATGTCACATCCTTTGCATTATGGTTTAGAAAGCATAGAAGCTGAAAATATTTTTATTGATTGTCGAGGAAAATATGAACGAGAACCTTTTATTAACAATATAGATTGTCCTGAACATATAGTTGATTTGTCAAAAGCAGGTGTATTAGCGTGACCATGGGATAAGAATAGACTTCAAAATTTCATGAGTTTTTCAAATGATTTTAATTATAACCCTGTAAAACAAAAAGTTATATTAATAAAGCCATTTGATATTTATGTTGTTAGTGAGTATGGGAATCATGCAATAACTAAAGCAATGTTTTTTGGAAGTGGAAAGATGAAATGTAATGAAGCAATAGATTATACTCCTTTGTTAAATGAATTAGAATTGCAAGATAATTACTTTATTACACGAAATAAAGTAAAAAAAGAAAAAAGTTCATTACTTAAGAAAAATCCTGAATTTGAAACTTTATTTTTACTTGGTAAAAAAATAATAAAATTTGACAAATTTTCTATGAATTACAGTGAATAAATGGAATTTTTCTTTTATGCTTAGTGTCAATATGGACACTAAGGGCACGTGAGCCCATGAAAATATGGAGTGAAGCGGAATGTTTTTCGCACTGCCCCGATGTGGTTGTGATAATAAGTGAGGAAGACTATGAAAAAGCAAACAAATCATTTTGAGATTTTCAAGATGGGACGGCATTGGTGGCATTGGAATAAAGCTTGGAAAGTTCTGTCAGTGCGAACTGATGAAGAAAAATCTGAGCTGTGAAAAAAATACAAGTGCGAAGATTCTTACCGTGAATCTTGAAGTTTACAATATAGTTTTGTTTCCTGTTTACCGGTGTGACATAAATCTTTTATGTAAAATTGCTGATTTGTACGCTGCAACAAGCCGCCAGGAAGATTTGACTGTCAATGTGATTGAGACGATGGCGCGTTGCCTTTCGGTTGGTTCAAGTGATATTCACAGACAGATACAGTGGTTACAGGTTGGAACAGATAGCTTTATAATTTGGATGATGACGCTGATTTTGTTGAAAAGATTTTGAAATTTTACAAAAATCTCGAACTTAGAGTCTAAATTGGAAAGAGTAGTATAGAAGATTCCAAAAAAATATTCAGTCGAGATTGCAGTTGAAAAATGGCTGAGATTTACGGGAAGTGTATGTTGGAAGATAAAAACTGATAACAAATTAAATTATGTTTATGTTTTTTAAATTTAAATGCTATAATAAAAACTATAAAAAAAATGAAACAAAAAAAATATACTTTACGCAAATACGTTTCTGGCTCTGTATATGATTTGAAAAATCTTGCTAAGCGACAAATTAGTTGTGTTCCTCCAAAATTATTCAATGATCCTGTTGATTCTTATTTTTATTACAGTAATGATAAGTGTTTTTCTGAAAGCAAGAAAATTCTAACTCCTAAAATAATGGACTCAATTAGAATAAGTTGTTTTATCAATCATCAAAATATATTAAAAAAACGTAATGGAAATAAGTTGACATCAGAAGAAATATTGATGTGGACTCATTATGCAAATTCTCATAAAGGTCTTTGTTTTGAATATCAAGTTGCTGCAGATAAATTTGACTATCTTGATAAAAACTCTTTTAATGAAAATAAAAATTTTCTATCAAGAATTTATTATCAGCAGGATTTAGCTATAGACTTTGAATCTGTTTTTTCTAAATCAGAAGATGAAGTGTATACTGAAGATAATTTTGAGGAATTGTTGAAAACTTGTTTTTTTACAAAAGATAAGTCTTTTGAATATGAAAATGAAATGAGGCTATTAAAGTATACAAAAAAACTTGAAGAAGATTATCTTCCGATAAATTTTGACTATCTTAAACGGATTATTTTTGGAAAAAGATGCGATTCTGATATGAAAAATTTGATAAGTTGTATAAACATGCAAGTATATAAGAATAAATTGGAACTTTATGAAATAGATGATCATTTTACTGAGGTGAAATATAATGACAGATAAGATAACTAGATTGGCTTATTTAAATACTCTTGATGAAAATAAAAAACCTTTGGATTTGTTATTGGAAACAATAGAAATTGAATGTTATGAGTATAATTTTGAATCATTGGGAATTTTTACGTCTGATGGAAAATCTATAGTTGATATTATAAGGAATAAATATTCAATTGAAATAGAAGAATATATCTTGAAAAAATGGTTGGCCGATAAATTTAAGTTAGAAAATAAAAAATTGAAATTATCATCCAATAGTGAAAATCTTGTTAACAAAATTGAACGAATTAATAATGGGGAAAAGAGATTTTTGGAACAAGTTTCTAATATTCGTGAAAATTTTAAAAATTATGCATTATCAGAATTTAGCATAAAATATTCGAATGAAGAAACAAAAATTATTTTCAATTCATATTTATATACTGTTGCAAATGAAAAAATTGTAGATAAAAAAGATTCGAAAAATTATTTTATTTTTCAAAACTTTTTATCTTATTTATTTGAAAGCAATAGGAGTGATTTGGAAATTATAGAAAATTTTGGAATCGCAAATCAAATACAAGATTTAGTTTTAAATGGAGAAAACGATAAATCAGATTTTCTGAAAGATTGTATAATTTTTTTGGATACACCTATAATTATGAAAAGATTGGGATATGACGGAATTGAGCTTTCTGATGTTTATAAAGATTTTTTTGAAGATTTAAAAAAAGCAGGTGCTACTCTAAAAATATTTGAACATACATTTGAGGAATTATGGGGAATATTGTTCAATTTTAAAAGGTGCATTGCTCAAAATATATTTGATGCTAAAGGGGTTAATACATTTCTAAAAGCCCGTAAAAGTTTTTTAGATGAACGAAATGAAGAATTGCCTTTGACAAAAGAAGTTATTAAAGAAAATATAAAAACTCTTGATATAGAATTTTTTGATATATCGGATGATGATAATATAGAAAATACTACAGACTTTTCAGCATGGGAATTTGACTGTGAATGTTTTAGAAAACATATAATTTCCGAAGATGAGAATTATGAAAAATTTAAAACAAGACTGGATAAAGATATTCAGTCTATTGCAGCAATATCAAGATTAAGGCAACGCGAGCGGATTTCAAAAATAGAAACTTTTGAAGATGGAAAATATTATCTCTTGGTTGATAATTATGCATTGGTAAATGCTATAAAAGCTTATTATCATGATAAAGGTAAAAAAAATAAAAAAAATGAAGTTTTGTTGGAAAATACAATTATATTTAACTTATGGCAAAATTTGTCAAACAATGGTGATTTAAATAAAACTTTATTTCGTAGTAAATGTTTTGCATTGAATACAATTGACGAAACATTCAAGGATTGCCTTTATAGAGAAACAAGAAAAATTGAAGCATATAATGCTGATATTGAAATAAATCACCAACTTGTAAATGATCCAATGCTGGAAAATGATGTCTTTGCAGAGAGTATAAGAAATAATAAGTTTGATAAAGAGTATATTTCAAAAACATTACTTAATACTATATCAAAAAAGGATAAAGAATTAAAAAAACAACATCAAGAAGATTTAAAGAAAAAGGATGCTGATATTTTGCAGAAAGAAAATGAAAAAAATGCAATTTTGTTTGATAGTCAAAAAGAATTAAAAAATTATTTGGAGCAATTAAATAAGCAAAAAATAGATGCACAAGTTGATAAAAAAGAATCGCTAGAAATTTACAAAAAAAATCAAATAGAACGAAAAATTGAAACATTGCGAAAAACCTTGATAATCAAGATTCAACTTTTCTTTAAAAGATTTAATAAGAGTTTTGATGAAAATGACTTTTTAAGGAAAAAAGCCTGTTTTATTCTTGAGATTGATTATTCAGATTGAAATCTTATTGCATTTCAATTTGTGCCTATAGAAATTTTTATAACCTTCTCTGCCATATTGTGGTTGGGCATTTTTCCGATGCTTGACAATGGCACGAACAAAAAGATCAAGACCTATGTCCAGAACGGGGCAGCGTTTCTTCAGTGCTGTGCAGAGAATAATGAAAAACTTCTGTACTTTGATGAAGATTGCTCTGCGGTGTTTGAGGCTCTCGAAAAACTTCAAAAACATTTCAAGTGTCAGACTGATTTAGACATTATCTTTCTTTAATTTGTCACTAAAGTTTGTAAGGGTCGTATTTTACCATTTTATACATTCCCCAATAATAGGCGTAAAGTTCTCCTTCTCTGTGATGAAACTTTATTATGTAAGTATCATCTTTTGTTACTGAGCTGGAAGTTTTGTAAGGTTCAGAACGCCTTAATCAAATAAAATCGTGCTTGTATGCTCTATTCCTGTTCCGTCGTCAAGCGGAGAGTTGAGTTCATAAGTTGAGTTTATTGGAAATGAGAATTCCACGCTTTTTTGTTTTTCTAATATTTCCGTGCTTAAAAACAAAAGTTTTATAGTGATAAAGACAGTTTCGGACTAAAATACATAACAGAATTAAATTAAGGCTAAAAACAAAGGGGCAGCTTTGTTTTGCAGACGTGCTTGCATATATCACATTTCTTTCCACGGAATATATGCTCCGCAAGTGTCGCTTGCTGGAACTGCCCTATTTCCGCCGTAAATCACTGCGGTGTTCTGCCACTTGATTCCGGCTGTGTCTTTTATTTTTTCTCATTCTTCTTTCCTCAATAATCCGCATCATCTCTTCAGGGCGGACAATGAACAGCTTTATCGGAAAGTCCTTGATATTTCCGGTCACAAGAAAAGTTTCGTCCGTCTCTTCATTGTACTCCGCTATTATTTTCTTACTTTAAACAGGAGTAATAATTCCAGCTAACGTGTTGAGCACAACCTTTCCGGGATTGGATTCTTTTTTGAGCAGAGCCGAAACGATGACATTTGTGTCGATAACCGCAAAAATCTTCATCTGCTATTTCCCTTCTGCAACCGAAAGTCCAGCTCTTCTTTCCAGCCTATAACTTTTAATCTCATTGTTGATTTCATCAAGGCTCATGTCCTGAATTCCGTTCTTCTTTGCTTCTTTGTTCGCCTTTTTAAGAAGCTTATCCGCTTGTTTAAGATTTTTCTTTTCAGTCGAAACTTTCATATCAAACGGAATCCCGCTTTCCTCGACGGACTTTTTCAAGAAAACTCTGATTGCCGTGGGCAAATCGAGTCCGAGCCGCTCAAAAATGTCCGTGGCTTCGTTTTTCAAATCCTCGTCAACTCTTATTTGTACCAATGTGCTTGTCAATAAAATAAGAAGTTTTTCAATGCGTAAAAACAATGAAATGCTTAAACAAGTTCAGCCCCGACATAAATCTGTGCAAATCCGCGAAATCTGCGGGAAATTTTCCTTGAGGTGGTTTCGAGAGCCTCAACCACCTCCGCCTCAACATCACAATAATCTGTATGAACATCGTATTTTTTTTTGCATAAATTTCCGAATTTTTATTTTTTTTGCGATATGTATTATAGAGGATTTTATGAAAAAAAATATTTTTCTTGCGTTTTTTTTATTTGTTTTTGCATTTGTTTCTTGCGCTACGGTTCGCTATGCGGCTCCGTATTCGCTTTTTGGAGAGTTTTCTTCCGCTCCGGAAGGTGTTTTGCTGAACTTTTCGCTTACAAACAATGCTCAGTCGCAGATAGAAAAGATTTGCTTTGTTCTTGGTGCATACGATTCTGATGGTGAGCCGATTTTTGAAGGCGACAGTTTGCATATTGAACTTAAGATTTGCGTTCTTCCGGGCGAAACTGTGGACGATTATTTTGATGTGGATTTTTTGAATGATTTTTCGGAAGATGATTTTGAATTGGATTATTTTTATGCAGAAAAAATATGTTATTCAGACGGTTCTGTTTTTGAAGATCCGCTGGGACGTTTTGCACAATAAAAAAGTTCGGCAATAACCGAACTTTTTTATTTCATACGCTGCGCGTATTCAAGAGCAATGCAAAAACATCCTGTTTTTGATTATTTTTTATAATGGAATGTTTCCGTGCTTTTTTAACGGGTTGTCCATTGAGCGTTTGTCCTGAAGGAAGCGCAGGCTGTCTGCAACGTATTTTCTTGTTGCTTTCGGCTCGATTACCTCGGAAATATAACCGCGTTTTGCCGCTATTGTCGGAGTCATAATTTCTTCTTCATATTCGGCTTTCTTTTGTGCAACATATTCTGCTTTTTCCGGATCTTTTAAATCCTTTGCATAAAGAATTCCGATTGCTCCGTCTGCGCCCATAACCGCAATTTCCGAAGTTGGCCAAGCGTAAACGTAATCTGCGCCGATATGCTTTGAACACATTGCGATGTATGCGCCGCCGTAAGCTTTTCTTGTAATTACAGTTACTTTCGGAACAGAAGATTCGCTGTAGGCATAAATAACTTTTGCTCCGTGGCGGATAATTCCTTTCTGTTCTTCCTGTGGACCTGGAATAAATCCAGGAACATCAACGAATGTAAGAAGTGGAATATTGTATGCATCGCAATAGCGGACATGGCGGGCGATTTTGTCGGAAGCATCGCAGTCCAGAACGCCTCCCATTCCTGCCGGATTGTTTGCTACGATTCCGACAGAACGGCCTTCCACTTTTGCAAAACCTGTTACGCAGTTTATTGCAAATTCTGCTGAAGTTTCAAAGAAAGAATTGTCATCTGTAACATCTTCAATAACTTCGCGGATGTCATAACCTTTGTGTGTATTTTCCGGCAAAATTGTTTCTATATGCTTAGTCTTTTTGTGTTCGTCATATTTGAACTTTGCTGCCTGAACAATTTCATCGCCGTAATAATGCGGGATGTAGTCCAAAAGTTTACGTACTTTTTCAAAACATTCCGGTTCGGAAATGCAGCGGAATTGCGCAACGCCTGATTTTTTTGAATGGATTGACGCTCCTCCTAAGTCTTCCGCAGAAATGTCCATAAACATTACTGATTTTACAACTTTAGGACCAGTAATAAAAAGCTGAGAAATTTTATCAACTGCAAAGATAAAGTCTGTAATTCCTGGTGAATAAACTGCTCCGCCGGCACAAGGACCTGCGATTATGGAAATCTGCGGAACTGAACCGGAAGCGCGCACATTCTGATAAAAAAGGTCGCCGTAACCGCAAAGTGCATCTACGCCTTCCTGAATTCGCGCTCCGCCGGAATCGTTTATTCCGATAACAGGACATCTTGCCTGAATTGCTTTGTCTATAAGTTCCGCAATTTTCTTTCCGTGCATAAGTCCAAGGGAACCGCCCTGAACTGTAAAATCCTGAGCGTAAACTGCAACTTTTCGTCCGTTGATTGTTCCGAAGCCTGTAATTACTCCGTCATAAGGAATGTCTTTTTTGTCCATTCCGAAACTTGTGCAGTTGTGGCGCACTCCAGAATAAAGTTCCATAAAAGAGTCTTTGTCCACAAGATGATTGATTCGTTCAATGGCATGCCATTTGCCTTTTTCGTGTTGCTTTTCAACATTGTATTTGTAAGCCATTTATGTGGTAACCTCCAAAATAACTTCTTGGTTTTAGTTTATATAATCGGTCTTTTAGTGTCAATGACATTTTTTGTAAAAATGTCAGAATGGAGTGCCTAAATTGCGCCGCGAAGCCGGGCGCCGTGTACCGAGGGGTAGGCGAAAACACAAGTCGCAAAGCGACGCAGTGGTTGAGCCGTAGGGCAGGCGCCCTCCTTTGAGCTTGCTTGCGAGCCCGTATCACCAAAAGCAAATGCTTTTGGTGAGTAGTTCGGCACAAAGTGCCGAACGCAGGGCAGGCGCCCTCCTTTGTGCTTGCTTGCAGGTCAGTCGCCTCTCTTGTTTTTAATATCCGATTTTTTCCAGGCGTTCTTTTTCTATTTCCATTGATTTTTCGGTCGGAAGCCAATAGTATTTTTTGCGCAAGAAATTGAGTGCGGTTATTTCATCGTTTTCGCTTTGTTTTAATGCTTCCTTGAAATCCAGCGAAACTTCAAGAGGGGAAAATATTTCTGAACTGCTTGTTTCGTCCAAACTTGTAATTGTCCAGGCATTTTTTTCGTATCTTAATGTTACGATTGTGGTAAATTCTTCCACTTTTATAAAATTGTCCTCGTTGTGCACTAAAAAATAGTGAACTTTATGAATCGCATCCGGACTTTTTTCCACTTTTTGTTTTGAACCGTCTTCTGCATAAACAATTCTTGAAGGATGATTTTTCTTTGTGGGAACTTTTAAATTTAATGCGGAATCTTTTTCGTCTATTACGAAATTTGTGATTCCATAAATGTAGTGCGAATATGATTTTGTTGAATCCGGCTCGAAGAAAAACCAGTTTTCAGGCGTGGAAATTCCCGAATCAAAATTGTATGCGCTGCGCATTTGTCCGGTTACGTAAAGTTGCGGAACTCTTGAAATGTAGCCTTGCGCTTCCTTGCAGTTTCTTGCCGCGCATAGCATTAAATCTGTGTCCATTGTATGAATTCCCTTGTAAAAAACTTCTGTAACCTGCAAGGAGGAAAGTCCTATTGCGCTTGGCTTTTTTCCGTTTTCTTTAATGATTGAAGTTACGGTTATTGCTATAAAAACTGCGGCTATAAAAATTGCGGTGGCAAGCGCAATGTTTTTGCGCACAAAGCGAATTCTTTTTAGTTCTGATTTTTTCTGCTTTTCAAATTTCAGGACTTTTTTATTGAATTCTTCTTCCGGAAGTTTGTTTGAATCGCTTTCTTTTTCAAAAATTTCTGACTTTAGTTTGTTCAGCGGAAAATCTGACTTTAGCGGTTTTCCTGAAAGGAGTGCGTTTACAGAAGTTGCAAGTTTTTTGTTTATTCCGTTTACCGCGCATTCCAGCGGTAAAAAATTCCTGTCGCTGATTTTTTTGTCGTTTTCTTCGCTGTACGGAAGCGTTTTTGCAATGGAATAATATGCGAACGTTCCCAATGAAAATGATTCTGCAACTGCTCCTTGTGCAATGTAGTCGCGCCAGTTGTTTTGTATGTAATTATAGAACGCTTTTCCGAAATTCGCGGCTGAGCGGTCAAATGTTTTTTCCGGAAGAAAAAGAATTTCGTCATTTTCTTGGTTTACAATAATTCCGGCTGCTCCGTTGCATGGAATTTTTATATTTTGGTTGATTGCGTTTGCATAAACTTCGCAGACTGAGTACAGCGCTTTTTCTGTTTGCGGATTTTCGGTTTCTATCATTTTTGAAAGCGGAATGCCGTTGAAATTTCCGCAAAAATAAACTTTTTCTTCTATTGTTCTGCTTTCGCTGAATTTCCATTCGGAAAATTGGTTCCAGATTTTGTTGTTGTCCGTTTTTGCAATAATTCCTGTTTCGTCAAGGAGAAGTGAAAATTTTGTTTTTGCGAACATCATTTCATCAAGATTTGAATTAAGAAAAATGATTCCGTCTGCGCATTTTATAAAATCAATTGGAGAAAGTGTATGCATTTTTACCTCGCGGATAATTTTCGTTTTTTTTAGTTTAACATATTTTTGATTTTTTTTTCTTACCTGTATATTTTTTTGTGCTATAATAGCAGAAAGCTTATGGAAAAGCGAGCGTAAAGATTATTTCTAAGGAGTGTTTCTATGGGTTACAAAATTATTACAATCAGTCGTGAATACGGAGCCGGAGCGCATGCAGTCGGAAAAAAAATTGCCGATGATTTGAAAATTGCGTTGTTTGACGGTGAAATAATAAAAAAAGTTGCGCTGGAAAGTGGTCTAAGCGAAAAATTTATTGAAGAAAAAGGCGAGTACGGAAAAAAATCTGCCTTTGAAAGTTATTTTACTGCGGGAATGTATTACAAAGGTCCTTCCCTTGAAGATGAAATTTGGGCGGTTCAGACAAAAATAATAAAGGAGCTTGCCGAAAAAGAGCCTTGCATAATAATCGGTCGCTGTGCAGATTTTATTCTTCAGGAAAGAAACGATGTTTTAGATGTTTTTCTGCATGCGTCAAAAGAAAAGCGGGCAAAGTATCTGGAAGCTGAAGGAATTGATGTTGGAAAAAATCCGGAAAAATTTTTAAAAGATCGCGATTCCCGCCGCGCTTCTTATGTTCAGTTTTATACGGACAGAAAGTGGGGCGCTTCCCGCAATTACGACATAACGTTGGATACGGGAACAATCGGTGTGGAAAAATGTGCTAAAATTATAGAAGAAATCTATAAATAAAAAGTTAAAGTCCGCAAATAAAGCCGCAAAATTACCAGTCGCGCTGGATGTATGTTGCTTTAGGGCGGGCTGTAATGTCTACGCGGCGGTTCTGTGCGCGGCCTTCCTCTGTTGCGTTTGTTGCAACAGGGCGGGTTGCGCCGTAACCTTTATATGTGAAAATCCGTTCCGGAATTCCTTCCGATATAAGTGCATTCATTACGGTTCTTGTTCTTTCAATGGAAAGATTCATTTGTCCGACTGGTTTTCCTAAATCAGCGGTGTGTCCTTCAACAAGAATTGTGAATTCGTTGTCTTTTATGATTTCTTCAAGCATTTCCGCAATTTTTTTGATTCTTGGCGATTCTTGCGGCAGAAGTTCCGGCGAGTCCGGAATAAATTTAAGATCAACGCTAAAAAGAATTCCTGTAAGACTGTCAGAAATGTCTATGTCCGGAACTTTGTTTTCGTAGACGTATTTTTTAATCTGTTTGAAAGTCGCATAATATTCAGGTGTTTTTTCCGGAATTTTTACGTCATAAATCAAATTTTCTTTATCTAAAAGGATTACAACTTTTCCTTCTGCAAAAAGTTTTCGGTTTTCTTCTACGGTAAGAATTTTAAGTGCATCGCGTTTTCTTATAATCGGGTCGGTTCTGTTCCTTCCGTAAACGCGCAGTGCTTTTATGTACAAAGGATCTTGTCCGACCCTTTCGTCGTAAAGGCTGAAATCGCTGTTCCAGCCGTATTGCACAAGCCCTTTTTCCTGAACAACTTTTTTTTCCGCAATATTTTTTTCATAAACAAGATTCATATCTTCATCCCAAACCGCAGGAAAAAAGGCCGGGAAAACTTCACTGGAAACAAATTCTCCGTGTACGGGAAGGGCGCCCCGCGCGTCAATTATTATTCCTGAATATGCGCGGCTGGGAATAATGTCAATCGGCTCTTCCGGCGTATATGGATATTTGTGCCGCACCAAAAGTTTTCCGATTTTGTTCATATCAATAGTATTTGTAGTTGCTGCTGTTTTTCCGTCCTGCGAAAAAATTGCCGGCGATTGTTTTGCTGTTTCAACGATTTCTGTAATTTGTTCAAGTGTGATTGTTTCGTTAAGTACAACGTCGCCAAGGTAGCTTGCAGAATCAACAAAGAGCGAAAGGACCGGAGATTTTAAAAGCGCCGGTGTTTTGATTTTTATAATGCTTTCCGCAGAATTTCTTCCGGCTGGAAGTGAAATTCCGGCGTTTTTTGTATTAAGTAGAATTTCGGATGTGAATTTCTTTTCCGTCCAGTCAACTTTGCTTTTTGAAGATAAGTTTGAAGAATTGATGGAATTTCCGCTTTGTGAATAAGCCGGAAAGGAATTTCCGAAGAGATTTATAAATGCAAAAAAAGAAAAAATAAATAAAAGTTTTTTCATATTAATACCTTTTTGAATTTCGGCATTTTTACTGTTCAGTTTTAGTTAAATATCCCATTTGTTCCAACGCGTAGGAAGCAGAATGTTGCATTCCTTCCGGAAAACGCAATGTGTATTTTTTATATGGCGGAGTTACGTGTTTTATGAGCGCGCTGTTCAAGTTGTAAAGTTCTTCTTTGTCAATTCTTAATTCATGGCTGATGGAATCCAGATAAACTGAATCGTAAACCGTAACGTAGTCAAAAATTCCGGCTCTGGTTTCCAAAGTTGTGCCGTTCCACGCTCTTCCTTGCGGAAAATTTACTCCATAATATTTATCGTTTTCCACAACGTCCGCAACCGCAAGAAGTTTTGGCACATAGCTTGAAGCCTGCGCGCTCAAAAATCCGTTGTCCCGCAAATACCAGAAGTCGTGGCTTCCTGCTTTTTTTATTGCTTTTTTAAGTGCTCCAGCACCGCAATTGTATGCAGTGATTGCTAAAAGCCAGTCGCCGAACGTTTTGTAGTTTTCGTTAAGCTTTTTAAGTGCGGCTTCCGTAGATTTCCACGGATCAAGCCTTTCGTCAACATATTCATTGTATTCCAAAAGTCCATGAATGCTGTTAAGCATGAACTGCCACAGTCCGGTTGCGCCCGAACGCGATTTTGCATAAGGATTGTAGTCTGATTCCACAAGCGGAAGATATTCCAGGATTGCAGGCATTTTTTTCTTTTCAAGTTCGTTTCTTATAAAAATTCTGTACTGCAAACCTTCCTCTAAAGTTTTGTAAAGCCAGTCTTTGTGTGTTGTAAGATATTTTGTCCGCAGTTCTTTTACAGCGGCATTGTTTATTTCTGGAAAACCAAGATTCTTGTAAGCGGGTTTCTTGGTTAAAGTTGAAGCGGAATTACTTTTTTGCGCAAAAATACTTGGCAGAGGTGAAAATAAAAGAAAAAAAACGCAAAGAAAAAAGATTTTTAAATTTTTATTTTTCATCAGAAAGTTTTTGTTAAAGTTTTTCACCGATGTAAATTCCTGCCCATTCCCAGTTGCCGTTTATGTCCGGATCGAGCGGAAAATTAACTTTTCTAAAATATAAGTACCATACGGAAACGTATTGCGACCAGCCCCATGTGCGCAGATACGCTTCGTTTGAAGTTGACATTTCGTCAAGATTTGCGCTGAATCGAACGCGGTTTCCGCGCATAAAGTTTTTCATACTGAATTCTTCCGTTGCGTTCGGGTCCATTTCGTCCTGTTTCCATGACATGGAAAAAAAATTCACCTTTGCGCGGTATTTGTCCAAAGAACGCCAGTCATATCTTCTGATTGCGGTTTTTATAGCATTTTCAAGCGCAGGAAGACTTTCATACGTCCAGTCTTTAGGCGAATTGCTGAACGCCACAAGCTGTCTTGCTTTTTTGTAAGCGTTCGGTTCGCCTGCAATCTGAATCGTTGAAGAGTCCGGTTGCGCAAGAAACATGGAGTAGGCTTTTAGCGCTTCGTCCCAGTCGCTTTCTTTTTCATATTCAACTGCAAGTCTTAAGTAAAGTTCCGTAATGGAAACATTTGTCGGAAATCTGTTGATAAGTTCGTTAAAGTAGCGGATTCTGCTTCTTGGATTTGTTGAAATTTGAATTAAATTTTGAAGACATGTAAGGTGAACTGAACTGCCTTTTACAAGAAGATCCTGATAATTTACAAGAATGCGGTCAAAATAATATTCTGCAATCGGTTCTGAACCGTTTGAAAGGTATGTGTATGCTGTAAGCAAAAGCCAATATGCGTTGTAAGTATCATCCGGGTGTGATTCAACCCAGTCTGTAAGAAAAAGAATAAGTCCTTGCTGGTCATCCAGCGCAATAAGATTTGTGGCTATCTGATTTACTATTGCATAGCGGCTTACGGGTTCAAGTCCGTCTTTTTCAAGCAAAGAAAAAAGTTCTTCCTGGGATTTTTTTATTGCTTCCGTTTTTTCCGTTTCTGTATTTCTGCATGAAAAAAACATTGCGGAAAAAAGCAGGACAACAGCATAAAATACTTTCTTGTAAATCATAATATTGAATTTATCATGTTCGTAACTTGTTGGCAAGATAAGCCTTGTTGGTGTATTCTATAATATAATTGTTAATTGTTTTGTTGATTTCGAATTGGAGTGTTCGCATATGAAAAAGCCGAATTATAAATTTTTAAATTCAATTCTTGCAGTCGGAATGTTTTTCATCTTTGCCGGTGTTGTTATGGCGTTCGCGTTTTCCGGAACCCGTTCTGATTTTCTTGGATGGATAATTCCTGCCGCAATATTTCTTGCGGGGCTTGTGGATTTGTATCTGTGTATTGCTTTTTCACGAACTCCGTTCAAACTTTTCGTCGGGTTGATTTTTTCTCTTTACGGAATTTTTTCTCTGATTTTAGTGTTCAAGCTTTTTCCCGCGGATGTCGCTCAGCTTTGGCCGGTTTATATGATTCTGGCGTCCATTTCGCTCTTTTCTGCCGGACGAACAACAGGCAGGCGTTTTTCGCTTGCATACGACTTTCCTGCGCTTGTGCTTTTTGTTTTAGGTATATTTTTTCTTCTTTTTTCATTTGATGTCATAAAAATTTCGTTCAGACGGCTGTCGCTTTTTATATGGCCGCTTTTTCTTATTTTGTCAGGAGCGTTTCTTATACTTCTGTTTGTTCGCAGAAAGTCTCTGCTGGAAATTCTTCCGGAAGATGTATCGAATGAACTGAACAACGAGCCTAATTTTACCGATACTGATGAAGAAGATGAATAACAGCCGGTAATTTCTGTGGCAAAGCGAAAAATTGATTCAGTATTTAAGAATTTTCTCATTTTTTTTAGCGCGCTTTTTTCTGCGTTCCTGTTTTCATGCGCAAGTGCTCCTGAAGTTTCTGCTGGATTTTCGACTGGAACTTATGAACAGGATTTGAATGAAAAAACTGCAATAAATAAAGAAGGTTCAGAGGAGCGGAAAAATAAAAACTACACTTATTTTTCTGCGGTTCCGGAATCAATAATGCATGATGTGGAAGTCGGGGCGCCATCTTCATTAAGAAAAGCGGTTCAGACAATAAGAAAGCAAAGCTCTGAACTTACAGAAAATGAAAAAGTTCTTGTGGCGGTTGTTTCGGATATAATGCAGATTGCCTGGCCGAATGAGCGGGTGGACTGGGAAGCGGCTGAAGTTTCCGGCGATAATTCCTATCTTGGCGCGATAAATTCTGCAAAAAACGGAATTTACGACAGAAGTACAGGAAATGTTGATTTTCTTACAGTTGTGCTGCCTTCTCTTGTTGTGCTTAAAACTTCGGATGTTTCATCTTTTTTTGCAGATTCTGAAGCCGCTCTTAAAAATGGTCTTTCCATGTGTCCGGATTCGGTTCTTGCAATGTATCTGCTTGGAATTCTTTACAATAAATACGGACAGTATGAAAAAGCTGCGGAACAGTTGAAAAGAGCGAATTCTCTTGAGCCGGAAATTCTTCAGGTTTCGTATGCATATTCCGAATCTTTGTTTCTTTCCGGAAATGAAAAAGACGCGGAATTTCAAATTCTTAACATTCTTTCAAAATATCCTTCTGATATAAATGCGCTGAAACTTGCTTCTAAACTTTTTTTCAAGGAAAAGAATTATTCAAAGGCGGAAGAATATATTTCCAGGGTTCTTCAGCAGGAGCCTAATGATTTGCCTTCTGTTCTTTTCCGTGCGCGTATTCTTATAGAAAAAAAAGATTATATACATGCGGCATCTCTTCTTGACGTTTATTCCAGACAGGACAGCAGATCCAAGGAATATCTTCTGCTTAGGGCGCAAATCCAATATGAATGGTCAAAAAATAATACCGCCGCTGTTCTTACAATTGAATCTGCTTTGAAAAATTACCCGAATGATAAGGATGTTATGCTTTACGCCGCAAAAATTTCTGGTGAAACAGGACTTGCTGTTGCCGAAAAATCGGCAGAAGATTATGCGAATGAAATTCTTCTTGCGGAGCCTGATAACGAAACCGCTCTTTTTTATTCAGCAGAAGGATTTGTCCGCAAAAAGGATTGGAAGAACGCTTATAATTCAAGCAAGAAACTTCTTCAGAAAAACAGTTCAAAAACAGAATATGTTGGTGAGTACATAGAAATTTGTCTTCAGCTTAAGCGTTATGATGAAGCCTGGAATTTGATTTCCCAATTGTATAAAGATAATTCTGATGATGAAGAAATTACAAAGTCTTATATAAAGGTTATGGTTGCATCCGGAAGAACGCAGCAGGCTCTTTCGCTCATAAATCAGCTTTTGGATTCTTCCACTGCTAAAATGAAAAGTTTTCTATATTATGAACGCAGTCTTATGCGCACAACGCAGGAAAATATGCTTACGGATTTGCGTTCAAGCTTGATTTCAAATCCGCGCAACAGCGACGCTTTGTACAGACTTTACGAAATCTATTATGAAAGGCGCGATTACCGCAAGGCGCAGTATTATCTTAAGCAGGTTGTTGCTCTTAATCCGAATGATTCGGACCTTCGCGCGCTTAACGAAAAACTTTCTTCTATTGTAAACGGACTTTAATGCTGCGCGGTTTTACTCCGGTCAGATTGCTTTTTGATTTTCCGAAGAATTTCTATACTTTGTTTAAACAAAAATATTGAAAAAATGTTTGACTAATTTTTTTATCACTATATCATAGTTGTATGAAAAAAATGATTTTTGCCGTGTATGCGGCTGTTGCGATTTGTTCAGGACTTTTTGCAAAAGCAAAAGATATTGTTCCTGAAGCAGTTCCTGGTTCATACGAGAATGCGGCGCCTGTGAAAATGGCAGACGTGCTTGCACTTGATGAAAAACTTTCTCCGAAAGACAATGAATTTGTAATTTATTATTATCGTAAAGATGGAAATTACGAGCCTTGGGCATTATGGATTTGGGCAAATCCGGGCGGTGATGGCGGCGCTGTATGGCCTTTCACACAGAACTGGAAAGTTCAGGATGAAATCGGCTATATGCGGCTTAAATTGGACGGTTCTTCTACAGGCGGATTGAAAATCTGTGCTGATAACGGTGGCGTTGGTTTTATTATCCGCCAGAAAGATGAATGGAATAAAGATGGCCGCGATGACCGTTTGTGGAATATCAATACTTCAAAAAAAGTTGCGGTTTTTTCCGGCGATCAGCAGACTTATGCCGCTCTTGCATATAAACCTTCTGTAAAAAGCGCCGAACTTGATTCTTTGAATAAAATTTCGGTGACTCTTTCAGGTGGTTTTGCTCTTGATGTTGACGGCGGTGTTTCCGGATTTTCTGTTGTAACTGAAAGCGGAAAAGAATACGGAATCGTGTCTGCGGTTAATGCGGATTTTCCATCGGATCTTTCGCATAATATGGCAAAGCGCATTACAATAACGCTTTCTGAAGACGTTTCTATAAGCGATGCTCTTGTTCTTAAAAATCCGTCTTTTTTGAGCGATGTAAAAGTTAACAGTTCAAAGCTTGCTGTAAAACTGGCGGATTCTCATGTTCCTGCTGTTAATGAAAAACTTGGTTGCGTTTATTCAAGCGGTTCGGCAACATTTAAACTTTGGGCTCCTACATCTTCTTCTGCTGTTTTGAATCTTTATAAAACAAGCAGTCAAAAAGATGCGGATTACACAATTCCTATGGAAATGAACCAGAAAACTGGCGTTTGGTCTGTTGAATTCAGCGAAATTGACCCGGACGGAATGTATTATGATTACACTTTGCACAATACAAAAGGAATTGTTACTGTTTTGGATCCGTATGCTTCTTCTATGGCGGTTGATTATTCTGACGGAAAATTTGTCCGCGCGGCAGTAATTGATTTTGCAAGCGAAAAAGCGGGAAAAATTGACGAACCTTACGTAAATCTTGAAAAGCGCGAAAATGCGATAATATATGAAATTTCTGTGCGGGACTTTACTTCAAGTCCTGATTCCGGGGTAAAAAACATTCCTGGAACTTACCGTGCATTTATAGAAAAAATTCCTTACTTGAAAGAACTTGGAATAACACATGTTCAGCTTCTTCCTGTTTTGAATTTCTGTAATGGTAATGAAACTAATAAAGCGTATGAAAATTCCGGTACTGTAAGCGGAAACAATTATAACTGGGGATACGATCCGCATAACTATTTTACACCGGAAGGATGGTATTCATCTGACCCGGCTGACCCTTATTGCAGAGTTCGGGAACTTCGCGAACTTATAAACGAATGTCATAAAGCCGGATTGGGAGTGCTTCTTGACGTTGTTTATAATCATATGGGCGGAACAAGTTATTTGGATGACATAGTGCCAGGCTATTATTTCCGAACGACTGCAACCGGCGGTTTTACAAGCAATTCTGGTTGCGGAAACGATACTGCGACAGAACGTTTTATGATGAAAAAACTTGTTATGGATTCTACATCTCATTGGATTCGTAATTACAAGGCAGATGGATTCCGCTTTGACCTTATGGGACTTATGGAAGCGTCTTCTGTGATTGATTCTTATAATTTGTGCGCTAAAATAAATCCTTCAGTTCTTTTTGAAGGCGAAGGCTGGAAGATGTACAACGGTCCGAAAGATACTTTTGGAATGGATCAAAATTATATGTTGAAAACAGATAAGGTTGCTGTTTTCAATGATGAATACCGAGATGTTTTTAAGGCCGGCGGTTTTAATGAGACAGGACGCGGATTTATTACAAAAAAAGGCAGCGGCAGTGAAAAACTTCTGCGCAATGTAACTGGAAATCCTGTTGTAAATTATCACGCTGATCAGCCTGGCGACAACTTGAATTATCTTGTTTGCCATGACGGACTTACTCTTCATGATGCGATTGTTCACAATTTAAGTCTTGATGAGCATAAGGACAGAAAAGAAATTATTCAAAGAATAAAACTTGGAAATTTCTTTGTAATGACTTCACAGGGACTTTCGTTCTTGCATGGCGGTCAGGAACGCGGAAGAACAAAACCTAATGTAACTGGTGCAAAAAATGAATGTATCGGAAAATTTGTGCGCAACAGTTATGATTCTGCGGATAATGTAAATCAGTTTGTCTGGACTTTGGATGATGATTATCAGGGACTTTTGGATTATACGAAAGGGCTTATTCAGTTAAGAAAATCTCTTGAAGTTTTCCGTATGGGAAACGCAAAGAAAATTGCCAAGTCTGTAAAAGATTTGGAATTGGAAGATAATCTTACATTCGGTTACACTATAAAAGACGGAAAAGCTTTGTATGCAGTTCTTGTTAACGCAAAAACAGAAAATATTAAAATAAATGTTGGCGTTTCTTTAAAAAGTGGTGTAATATATTGTGATAGTAATACTGTTGATTTAAATGGAATCGCAAATCCTTCCGGAGTAAAAATCAATGGCTCTGAAGTTGAGTTGGATCCGTTAACAGCTACAGTAATTCGGATAAAATAAAATTGTTATTTTGCCTATTTAGTAAGGCTAAAATAAGGAGAACAAAATGAAAAAAATTGTGTGCGCGGTAACTGCTTTGGCAATGGCTGCTACAACTTTCGCTGCTTCAAAGGCAACTTTGAAAGTATGGGAATCTGATGGACCGGAAAAGGCATTTATTACTTATGCTATCCGCCAGTTTAAGAAAACACCTGAAGGAAAGGGTGCAAAAATTACTTATGAGCCAGTTGCTTCAACAGATGCTCGCGCTAAAATTGAATTGGATGGACCTGCTGGAGTAGGTGCAGATATCTTCGTTGCACCACACGATCATATTGGTGCATTGGTAGAAGGTGGACACGTTCTTCCTGTTGATGATGCTGCTGTATATATGGAAAATTTCTTGCCGATGGCAAAAATTGGTGCTACATACAACAATACTGTATATGGTTACCCTCTTGGTGCAGAAACTTATGCATTGTTCTATAACAAGGCGCTTGTTTCTAACCCGCCAAAAACTTGGGATGAAGTAATTTCTTTTGCAAAAAAATATAATAACAAGGCAGAAGGAAAATACGCTTTGGTTTGGCCGGTTGCAGACGGATACTATGGATATATGTTCATGGCTTCTTTTGATGCTCCGTTGTTCGGACCAAACGGAAATGACCGCAAACAGCACAACTTGAACAGTGCTAACGCTATTAAAGGTCTTACATTCTTCCAGAATCTCCGCAAACAGATTCTTGACATTCCTGCAGCAGACGCTTCAGGTGACTTCTGTAACGCACAGTTCTCTGAAGGTAAAGCTGCTATGATCATTACTGGACCTTGGAAGATTACAGATTTCAAGAAGTCTGGTGTTGATTTCGGAATTACAACAATTCCTGCATTCCCAGGTTCAAATCATCCTGGAAACACATTCTCTGGCGTTCGTCTTGCATTCGTTTCTTCTTATTCAGAATATCCGGAAGAAGCAAAGGCATTTGCTAAGTTCATCACTTCTAAAGAAATGCTTGAACAGCGCTATGAAATGACAGATCAGATTCCGCCACGTGTTGACATTGAAGCTACTGGCGAACTTTCTAAAGGTGTAAAAGATCAGCTTGTTTATGCTAGTCCAATGCCAACAATTCCACAGCTTGGAACTTATTGGTCTGCCATGGGTTCTGCTTACTCTGGAATTTGGGACGGCGATGATGTAAAAACAGCTCTTAACGCTGCTGCTGCTGCAATGGAAGCTGCTAAATAAATTTAGTCTGACTTAGTTTATTGGGACAGTTGTGGGGTGTTTGCCCTGCAACTGTTATATCTTTTTTATTGGAGTATGGAATGAGTAACGCCGTGAACCCAGAAAAATTAAAGAAAGCGCCGATTGCGTCTTCTTGTTTTATGGGATTGGGTCAAATTATTTTTCTAAAGCAGTATATTCGCGGTGCATTGTTTGCACTTGTTGAAGTTGCAATGCTTTGCGCAATCATTTTTGGCTCAAAAAAAATCATCCCTGCAAATAATAGTGAATATAATTATTTGAAGGGCATTCCGGATACAGAAGAAATTGTCGAATATCTGGAAGATGCAGAGTATAAAGGGCTTGACCGTGTTCTTAAGTCACGTGCCAAAGCAATGGAAAAATTCTTTGCAAAATCAGCTTCAAAAAAAGCTGGTAAAGCTGCTTATAAACAGCTTGTGCTTGATGCAGAAGAATTGAAATCTGATAAAGAAGAATACAAAAGCGCGATTGCAGATGCAAAGGAAGAGCGTGCTGTTGTAGTGGAAGATATTCAGTCTTCTCTTGATGATATTGAATTTGTTTATGACGAAGACGATAAAATTTCCGCTTATTATGCGGAGGTTGAAGCTTCTGATTATATTCTTGATTATGATGAAGTATTTGAAAGTTATGAAAAGATAGCTTCTAAATATGACCATAAACTTGCAAAAGTAATGGCAAAAAAAGAAGCGAAAAATTTCAAAGAAACACAAGAAAATCTTTTTGATGAACATTATGACGGTTGTTCAATTTGTAAGACTGCTTCTAAAAATGGACAAAGAACTCTTGCTCACAGAGCATGGTTTCAGGGTCCTATAGTAACTTCTCTTGCTGGACTTGTTACTCTTGGTTCTAAGCAGCCTACAACTGTTACAAGATATATGGATCATTCCATCTTTATGATGATTAACGGTATTTTTGCATTGATTATCATTGCATTCTTTGTTTTGCTTTATATTCTTAATATTAATGGAGCAAAGCAGGGTGTTGCAAAAATTTTAAAGGCAGGAAGATTCCCTACATTTAAAGAAGCCAAAAATGATATCTCTCAGAATTCATTTGCTACTATTGGTATTGCACCGGCAGTAGTTCTTATGGCTATTTTTTCTATTATACCATTGCTGTTTTCAGCTTTAGTTGCATTTACGAACTATTCTTCTCCGGAACATATTCCGCCGAACAATCTTGTAGACTGGGTTGGACTTCAAAACTTTACACAGATGTTCTCTTTGAAAGTTAGTTCTGAACTTGGTGGCGGTGCTTGGGCTAAGACATTCGGATGGACTGCACTTTGGACTGTTGTATGGGCGATTTTCGCTACATTCACTTGTTTCTTTGTTGGTTTCTTCTATGCGTTCGTTTTGCAGGACAAACGTGTAATTATTCCAAAGTTCTTCAGAACGGTTTATATTCTTCCGTATGCAATCCCGACAATGCTTTCTTTGTTTGTTTGGGCTAACCTTTTGAACGGTACGATTGGACCTATTAACAGAACTTTGCAGCTTTTGCATATTATTGATCAGCCTATTCCTTGGCTTTCTGATCCTTGGGTTGCAAAATTTTCTTTGATTTTTGTAAACATTTGGATTGGATTCCCATATTCAATGATTCTTACTACATCTTCAATGACTGCTATTTCTAATTCATTGTATGAAGCGGCTGTAATTGACGGTGCAACAAAATGGCAGCAGTTCAAGAGCATTACATATCCTCTTGTTATGTTCCAGTTAAAACCGACATTGATTATGCAGTTTGCCTCAAATATCAATAACTTTGGTGCTGTATTCTTCCTTACTGGCGGTGGTCCTAATATGCCTCAGGCTGGTCTTACAAGTATTACAAACTGCGGTGCTACAGACCTTTTGATTTCTTGGATTTACAAGTTAACAATGAATACTCCTTCAAGATATAATCTTGCATCTGTACTTTCATTGCTGGTATTTGTTGTATTGGTACCGTTCGCTTTGTATAACTTTACAAGAACTAAGTCATTTAAGGAGGGTGAAGTATGACAAAGCATTTTAGCAAGGCAACTCCGGTTAGCGTTATTCTTAACCTGATTTTGATTATTAACGTTATAATCGTTGTATATCCTGTACTGTTTACAATCAGTTCTTCTTTGTCAAAGTCTAACTCTTTGGCAGCTACATCTGTAATTCCTTTTACGGAGCAAAAAGATGAAGCAATAGAAGAAACTTGTTATTCTTGTAACGGCAGTGGCAATAAATTTGTAGAAGTAAAATCAAATTATATTGATGAAAAAGGCAAAAAAAGAACTTGGGTCGGACAGAAACTTGTTGACTGTAATGTTTGCGGTGGAGACGGAATCCGCGAAACATTGAAAACATCTTTCAGAATTAAAAAACCTTCCCTTTATCAGTTCCGCCGCTTGCTTACAAGTTCTGAACAGGTTGTAAAGGGTGAAACAAACGTTCATGGTACAAACTATAAGAACTGGTATTTGAATACATTGAAAATTGCTTGTATGAATACAATTCTTACAGTATTTATTTGTACTACAACAGGTTATATTTTCAGCCGATTCAGTTTTACAGGCCGTAAGCAGATTATGGCGGGAATGATTGTTCTTCAAATGTTCCCAAGCTTTATCGGAATGGTTGCAACTTATGTAATCTTGTGGAAATTCAATGCGCTTAATACATTGTGGGGGCTTGTTCTAGTCTATTCGGCTGGTTCAATACCGTTTAATGCGCAGCTTATGAAAGGTTATTTTGATACAATGCCTCGCGATATTGCGGAAGCTGCTTATATTGACGGTGCTTCTCCGCTTGTTGCATATCTTAGAGTTATTCTTCCGGCTGCAAAACCGCAGATTGTATTCCTTACATTGACTAGTTTTACTGGTCCTTGGATGGATTATATTTTCCCTCGAATGGTTTTGCGAAGCGACGATAAGAAAACTCTTGCCGTTGGTCTTTACGAAATGATTAGCGGTCGTTCAAACGATAACTTTACTATGTTTGCGGCGGGTGCTATTCTTGTTGCGGTTCCGTTCACAATCTTCTTTATGGCTGGACAGAAGACATTGCTTATGTCTCTTGCTGGAACTAGTGGTAAAGAGTAGTAAATAGACTCGTTCTGTACTAAAGCAGTCTGTAAATTTTTTTGCAGGCTGCTTTTTTTATGTTATAATACAATGGAACAGTTTGGATTTTATTTGGAATTCAAGCTGCAGAAATGCTTTATAAGTCAACTGAATTGATTTTGTTGATTTTATGATTAGGAGTATTTTTATGAATCGTACAAAAAAAGTTGTTGCTGTTGCACTTATTGCTTTGTGTGCGACAAGCATTTATGCAAAGAAAAAGAAAGCGACTTTGAATCCTGAATTGGCAATTACGGAACTTGCTCCTGTAGCAAGAACTTCTACAAAGCCGACGACAGGTGTTTATTATAGTCTTTTTGTTCGCTCCTTTGCAGATGGTAATAAAGACGGAATTGGTGATTTTAAGGGTCTTACAAAACGCCTTGATTATTTGAACGACGGAGATGATTCAACAACTTCTGACCTTGGTGTTACAGGTTTGTGGCTTTTGCCAATTTTTGATTCTCCAAGTTATCACGGTTATGATGTTGCTGATTATTATAAAATCAATCCTGAATATGGAACCATGGAAGATTTTGAAATCTTTGTTAAGGAAGCAAGAAAGCGTGGTATTGATGTAATTATCGATATGACATGCAATCATTCTTCTTCTTATAATGATTGGTTTATTCAGTCAAGAAAACCGGACAGCAAATACAGAACTTGGTATCGTTGGATTACAGATAATGATTCTGTTGAACGCGGCGGAAAATATAATTTGAATCAGAAGATTTGGGGACACAAAGTTTGGAATATTGATTTAACAAATACTTCTGATCCTGATAATTATTCTTATTATGCAGGTGTTTTTGATTCCAATATGCCTGATTTTAACATGGATGAACAGGCTGTACGTGAAGAATTTAAGAAAGTATTTAAATTCTGGTTGGATAAAGGCGTTTCCGGATTCCGTTTTGATGCTGCCGGTCATATTTATAACAGTGTAGAAGTTGAACCTGGTTCTGAAACTCTTAAAAAAGCTGTTGCCTTCTGGAAAGAAATGAATGAGTATATTCTTTCTGTAAAACCGGATGCTTACAGTGTTGCTGAAGTTTGGGAACCAACAGCAACCCGTGCGCGCTATATGGCAGGAATGCAGTCTAATTTCCATTTTGATTTGGGCGGACTTATAACAAATATTATCAATAATCAGGAAATGAATGATAACAAAGGAACTCCGGATGATTCTGATGTTTCTACATATAACGGTTATGCGCGTTCTTTGGAGAGCGAGTATGCATTGTATGCCAAAAACAACAAAAATTATATCGATGCTCCGTTCCTTTCTAATCATGACCAGGCAAGAAGTGCGGCGGGACTTAGAAATAAACCTGCAAAAATGAAACTTGCTGCTGATATGTACATTCTTACAGAAGGAATTCCGTTTATTTATTACGGAGAAGAGATCGGAATGAAATCTGGTTCCGATGACCCTACAAAGAGAACTCCTATGGTTTGGAAACCGGAAGGAAAAGACAAGTTGACTCCGACATGGTGCAACTCTGGTGCATACGGAAATGTTACTGCATACAACAAAAAGACAGTTCCGGTTTCTGTTCAGGAAAAAGATCCGGATTCACTTTTGAATCATTACAAACGTGTAATTCGCGTAAAAACAGCGCATTCTGCATTGTACGAAGGTCGCTTGAAGGCTGTTCCGACAGGAAGTGCGGTTCTTGAATCTTATGTTATGGAATCTGACAGCGAAAAGGCGTTTGTTGTTCATAACGTTTCTACAAAAAGAACGGAAACTGTTCAGCTGCCGGAAGGTTGCGATATGCCTCTTGTTTATACTGCAAATCCAGGCGCAGAAGTTAAGGACGGAAAACTTACAATTCCGCCGATGACTTCTGTTGTTCTTGCTCAGGCAAAGTAGAAGTGCTGGATTAGCTTATAATATTTTGCTGATTTCTTTAAGGCTTGGAATAATTTTCCAAGCCTTATTTTTTATTTCGTCATCCGGCTGTATTTTGTCCGGAATCATAATTGTACGAAGTCCTGCATTGTATGCGCTTTTTATTCCGTTCGGACTGTCTTCAATTGCGACTGCTTCCTTTGCTGTTACGTTTATTGAATTCAGCGCAAGTAAATAAATTTCCGGGGCCGGCTTGGAGTGTATGACCATATCGCCGGTTGTGATTGTCTTGAAAAAATCAAAAAGTCCGGTGTTTTTCATTTGCCGGAAAACCGCTTCTTTTCGTGTGGAAGAAGCAAGCGCTATCGTATATTTTTTGCTGAGATATTCAAGCGATTCTTTTGCATAAGGCATTAATGAAATTCCGCTTTCTTTTTCTATTTCATAAAAAAGTTCAGAAGTTCGCGCTAAAAACTGTTCCGCCGGAAAATCTTTTCCGTAAATGCTGTGCAAAATTGCATAAGTGTCTGTTTTGTTTGTGCCCATGCACTTGCTGTTTGCAATTTTGATGTCTTTTAATCCGTATTCCTGTGCGGCTATTTCCCAGGTTTTCCAGCTGACCGTTTCGCTGTCCAAAAGAACGCCGTCCATATCAAAAATAACTGCTTTTATTTGAGTACATTCCATATTTGCATTATAGTATTTTTTGGAAAGGAATAATATATGAACGAAGAAGAATTGCAAGAACTTTATGCGCAGATTAATGAGCTTATTTTGATTTTTGAAAAAAATAATCCGGTTTCTGTGGACAGAAAATTTGACCTTGAATCGGTGAAAAAAACTTATTATGAGATGTTGGACAAGGTTCTTACAAACGCAGATGAAGAAGAAGATTTGAAAAAATGGATGGATGAACATGATTTTTGGAAAACGCCGGCAAGTACCAGATTTCACGGAAACTGGGAGAGCGGACTTTGTGTTCATTCGCTGATGGTTACGGTTCAGGCGCTAAGATTTGCGCGGCCGCTTTTGGAAAATTACTACAACACTCCGCTTGGACTTGGCAAAAAGTTTAAAGTTTCTGCGCAGGATATTGTGGTTGCCTGCGTTGCGCACGATTTTTGCAAGTCTGGAAGCTATTCTCTTGAATTTCGCAATTCAAAGGATTTTATGGGCAACTGGATAAAAAAGCCTTATTATAAAACCCGCGAAGATTCCAGAAATCTTGGGCACGGAAATGAATCTGTTTTGGATTTGCTTGAATGTATGCCTTCGTTTGTGAAAAACAGGACTGTTCTGGAAGCGGTCAGCAGGCATATGGGGTTCAGCGATATAACGGATACGGAAAAAATGAATTATTCAAACTTTTTGCAAAATCCTCTTGTTGTTTTGATTCAACTTGCGGATGAAACCGCCGCATCCTGGTGGGATTGTTAGAGCAAATAAATTTTGATAAAATAAGATTTGCACTCTTGCTAAAAATGTCTGTGATTTCCGCAAAAAATCGGAAATGCAGTTTTCTGGGGTTTTAGGGGCTTGCCCCTAGGCGAAAGGGTAGGCCGCAACATCGTGCGGCCGTAGGGAAAGACTTTTCCCTTTTAAATGTAAAAAAAAGGAACTGAAAAATGTCAACTGACCTGAAAAAAATGCGCAATATTGGAATAATGGCTCATATTGATGCGGGAAAAACAACTACAACAGAAAGAATTCTGTTTTATACTGGAAAAATTCATAAGATTGGTGAAATTGATGACGGTCAGGCGACTATGGACTGGATGCAGCAGGAACAGGAACGTGGAATTACAATCTGTTCTGCGGCAACTACAACATATTGGAAAAATTTTCAGATTAATATAATTGATACTCCGGGTCACGTTGATTTTACTGCGGAAGTTGAACGTTCTTTGCGTGTTCTTGACGGTGCGGTTGCTGTAATTTGCGCAGTTGATGGAGTTCAGCCGCAGACGGAAACTGTTTGGAAACAGGCGGATTCGTTTTCTGTTCCGCGAATTGTTTACATGAACAAAATGGACAGAATCGGTGCGGATTATTTTGGTTCAATAGAAGATGTGAACAGCAAATTTGGTGTTGAATGTGTTGCTCTTCAAATACCGGTTGGCCAGGGACAGGATTTTGAAGGTATTATTGACCTTTTGAAAATGAAGGAATTGCGCTTTGAAGGTGATGAGGGCGAAAAAGTTGTGGAAAGCGAAATTGATGCTTCCCGGCTTGATGATGCGAAAACTTGGCGGGAAAAACTTGTGGACCAGGTGGCTTCCACTGATGATGCGCTTGCAGAAATTTACCTTGAGGGCGGAGAAATTTCTTGCGAACAACTGAAGAATGCAATCCGTGCGGCAACGATTTCAAGAAAAATTGTTCCGGTTGTAATGGGGTCAAGCCGCCACAATCAGGGTGTTCAGCCGTTGATTGACGCTATTGTTGATTATCTTCCTTGCCCGACAGATATTCCGCCGGCAAAGGGAATTCACGTAAAAAAAGACAAGGAAGAGGAAGTTCTTGTTCCTTGCGATGCGACAAAGCCGGCTTTGGGACTTGTTTTTAAAATTCAATATGATAAAGAAATGGGAAGTCTTGCGTATGTTCGTATGTATTCCGGCAAAATTGCAAGCGGAACGCAGATTTTGAATATAAACAAGAAAAAACGCGAGCGCGTGAACAGGATTCTTAAAATGCATGCGGATAAAAGCGAGGCGTTGAATGCTGTTGAAGCGGGCGATATTGCGGTTTTTGTAGGCTTAAAACTTGCGCAGACTGGCGATTCCATCGGCAGTGAAGGTTTTCCGGTTCTTTTGGAAAAGCCGGTTTTCCCGGAACCTGTAATTTCTGTTGCGCTTGAACCGGAAAGTATGAGTGAACGCGACAAAATGAACGAAACTTTGGAAATTCTTTCTAAGGAAGATCCTACTTTCACTTATCACGAAGATGATGAAACCGGACAGCTGATTATCAGCGGAATGGGCGAACTGCATTTGGATGTTCTTGTTACCCGCATGAAAGACGATTTTGGCGTAAAATGCCGCGTTGGAAATCCGCAGGTTACTTACAGAGAGGCCGTTACTGCTGTTGCAGAAGCATCTTATACATTTGAAAAAGTTCTTGCCGGTAAAGAAAATAAAGCGGGAATTTCAATTAAAGTTGAACCGCGCGAAACCGGTGCAGGAAACAGTTACAGTTGCATTGTGCGCGGCAAAAATTCAATTCCAGAAGAAATTTTTGATGCTATTGAAAATGCGTTCAAGTCTTGTCTTGAATCAGGAATAAATTACGGTTATCCATGTACGGATACAGCGGTTACTGTTACCGCGGTTGAATATGACGAACTTACCGCTTCAATATTTGCGTTCGAAGCGTGTGCCGCACAGGTTTTTGACAAAGCCTGCAATTTGGCAAGTCCGCAGCTTTTGGAACCGGTTATGAACGTTGATATTTCTTGTCCTAAAGAATTTGTCGGCGAGGCGATGAGTCAGATGACTCAGCGCGGCGGAATTATTTTGGGACAGGATTCAAAGTCGAGCGAAGAAATAATTCATTCTCAGGCGCCGATGGCAAAAATGTTCGGATTTACAACGAATTTGCGCTCCGCAACAAAAGGAATGGCAAGTTTCAGTTTGGAATTCAGTCATTTTCAGGTAAAAGAGGGCGGTCTGGGAAATTTCTAGTTTGGAATGTAAAATTATTTTGGGCGTTCCGGCTGAAGCCGTCGGGCTTTTCGCTGCAATTCGCCGTTGCAATTTTCTGAAGATTTGCGGCGGCGCGCCTGATTGCACTTTTTCGGCTGTTTTTCAAAAAATAACGGCTCATTTCCGCTGCAATCCCTAACGCTGTAAGCAAAGCAGGCTGGTTTCGCGCTTGTAATTGTTTTGCGTCCCCGCTGATTTTCTTATATTCAGCGCATTCGGCATTTTTGCTGGGATTTTGTGATTTTGCTAAGATTTGGCGATTAAGATTGTGCTTGCTAATCCAGGTTGAAGTATCGAAATCACCGATAGATATTTTAGAGGCTTTTTATGAAAAAATGTTTTAGTTTGATTTGTGTTGCGCTTGTAGCTTTTTCTTCTTGCGCTCAAAAAAAAGAGAAAGCATCGCAAATTCAGCCGGAAATAGAAAAAGCGGAAAATGCGGATTTTGCGAAGATAGATTCGGTTATTTCTAAAATGTCGCAGCGCGCACAGAGCGAAATCGTAATTTCTGATAAAGCGGCGTTTCTTGCGGATTTGAACAATGTGCTTGCAGAAGAAAAAAGATACCGCAACGATGATTTGAATCTTTATTATCTTATAGATAAAAAGCATGCCGTTTCTTCTGGTTATGTTCCGAAAGATTTGGTTCCGCTTGTAAAAAATGAATTTTATGCAATAAGCCGAAACGACCTTTCGTTGCGCCCTGATGTTGAGCAGGCGTTGCGGACAATGGCAAAAGCCGCTCTGAATGACGGAATAAGACTTTTGGTAAGTTCCACTTACCGTTCTTATGAATATCAGAAAAATCTTTTTGCATATTGGACAAAAGTTGACGGTCTTGAAGAAGCGGAGCGTGAAAGCGCTAGGCCTGGCACTAGTCAACATCAGCTTGGTGTTGCGATTGATTTTGGTTCTATTACAGATGATTTTGCGGATACAAAAATGGGTCAGTGGATGTATCTGAACGGCGCAAACTATGGCTGGAGTCTTTCTTTTCCGAAGCAGTACGAAGATATAACCGGTTACCGCTGGGAAAGCTGGCATTTCAGATACATTGGAATTCCTGCTTGTGAAATGCAGAAAAAATGGTTCTGCAATGTTCAGCAGTATATGTTGGAATTTATAGATTTGTGGAAAAAAGACGCTTAGCTATTGACATAAACTAAGATTTTTATTATATTGGTTATCACCTGCGGCGATGTTGGAATTGGTAGACAAGCAAGGTTGAGGTCCTTGTGTTGCAAGACGTGCAGGTTCAAGTCCTGTTCGCCGCACTGTCAAAGACTGTCAAAAAAGACAGTCTTTTTTTTTGAAAAGAGCGGATGCGTTAGGCGCTGGAATGGTGACACCGAAGGTGGCAGGCGACCGAAGGGAGACCGAGCGTTAGCGGGCCATGGAAGTGCCGGCGGCGGTCTGGGTTGAGTATACGAAACCAGCCGGCGCAACGCCAAAATTAAAAAAGGAAAAAAATATGGCTGATGTAAAATCTGCGATGCGCGAACTTGTATGCGCTGCTTTGAACGACTTTTTAAAATCTAAAAGTGAAGAAACTGTAGAATCTGAAAAAATTGTGGTTCAGAACACTCCGAATCCGGAAATGGGCGATTTGGGAGTTCCTCTTTTTGCATTTGCGAAAACTTTGAAAATGGCTCCGGCTGCGATTTCCGGCGAAGTTGTAAAAATTATAAACGAAAAATATGCGGATAAAGCAAAATCGTGCGGCGAATTTTTGGCGGTAGGACCTTATGTTAATGTAAAACTGGACAAGGCGGATCAGGCTGTTTCGATTTTGAACAAGATTGCGGAACAGGGCGAAAAATACGGTTCTTTGAACGAAGATGGAAAACCGTTTTTGGACGGAAGAAAAGTTATGGTTGAATTTTCCGCACCGAATACGAACAAGCCGCTGCATCTTGGTCATTTGCGAAACGATGCTCTTGGCGAATCTGTAAGCCGTATTTTGAAAACTGCCGGAGCGGATGTATGCAAAGTAAATCTTGTTAATAACCGCGGTGTTCACATTTGCAAAAGTATGCTTGCCTATAAACTTTTTCACGAGAAAAATGGCGATACGCCGGAATCTTTGGGAATGAAAGGCGACCATTTTGTTGGGCAGTGCTATGTTGAATTTGACAAATATTTGAAGGGCGAAAAAGACAAGACGGAAACAGCTCATCCGGAAGCTTTGCAGCAGGCAGAAGATATGCTTGTAAAATGGGAAGCAGGCGACGAAGATGTTTGTGCTCTTTGGAAGAAAATGAATGATTGGACTCTTTCCGGGCTTAAGGAAACTTATGCGCGAACCGGCGTTTCTTTTGACCGTTATTATTTTGAAAGCGAAACTTATCTTAAAGGTAAAGGTGAAATTTTAAAAGGACTGGAAAAAGGTATTTTCTTTAAGGCTGATGACGGTTCTGTTAGAATTGATGTTACTGATGTTGTAGGTAAAGGTAAGGATGAGGATAATCATGAAAAGGTTCTGTTAAGAAAAGACGGAACTTCTGTTTATATTACTCAGGATATTGGAACTGCAATAAGCCGTCATGCTGACTGGCCGTTCAATCAGTTGGTTTACGTTGTTGCCAGCGAGCAGAATTATCATTTTAAGATTTTGTTCTATATTTTAAAAAAGCTGGGCTTTGACTGGGCGGACAAACTTTATCATTTAAGTTACGGGCTTGTTAATTTGCCTAGCGGAAGAATGAAAAGCCGCGAGGGAACTGTTGTTGATGCGGACGACCTTTTGGATTCTTTGCACGGAGATGCTCTGAAAGCGATTGAGGAGCGCGGTCGCGAAAGCGATGTTAACGCTGATGATGTTGCGGAAAAAGTTGCTCTTGCTGCGCTGCATTATTATCTTTTGCAGGCAACTCCGATTAAAGATATGCTTTTTAATCCGGAAGAAAGTCTTAGTTTTAACGGAAATACCGGTCCTTATTTGCAGTATATGGGAGCGCGTATAAGTTCTATTTTGGAAAAAGCCAAAAAAGAGGGAATTTATGCAAGTGCGGAACATTCGGATTTGCTTAAGAAAGCGGAAGAGTGGGAACTTATAAAAGCGCTTGGTGATTTTCCGCAAACTGTTAATAAGGCTGCAGAAAATCTTGATCCTAGCGCAATGGCGGCGTATCTTTATGATGTGAGCAAACTGTTCAGCAAGTTTTATCAGAACTGTTCGATTGTGAATGCGGAAAGCGAAGAATTGAAAAGCGCCCGTCTTTTTTTGGCGGAATGCACATTGACTGTGATGAAAAAGGCAATGAATTTGGTTCTTGTTCCTTTCCTTGAAAAGATGTAAAGGAAAATATATAAAAAAATGGGCGGCTCTTGTTTTTGCCGCCCGTTTTTATTTAACATCGATAATGCCGATTTCTGTAATTTTTGTGTTATAACTTGTTGCATGTAAACGATAATATTTGAAAAACAACAAGTAATTGTGTTTTAGAACAAATCTTCCATTCCGTAAAGTTTGCCTTTTGTGAGTTTTCCGGTTTTTATGGCATTTGAAAGATTTTCAAGCGCATGAACTGCTCCCATTGCAAAACCTTCGCGGTTTCTTGCAGTATGTGTGATTTCTATTGTGTCGGCCTGGCTGTCAAAAAATACAGTATGAGTTCCGGGAATAGAACCGCATCTTGTGGAAGAAACATGCAGCTGCTCTGGTTTTGGCTTTTCGTGGAAAGCGTCTGTAACAATTTCTGTTTTTTTCTTGGAGTTTGCAAGAATAGTTTTTGCTATTGTCAGTGCGGTTCCGGATGGGCTGTCCGCTTTTTGATTGTGATGTGCTTCCCAGGTGGCAATATCGTATTCCGGCCACGGCTCCATAATCTTTACAGCTTCGGCAATGATTTTGTAAAGCATATTAACACCGATTGAAAAGTTTGAAGAAGTCATAATTATTCCGCCACATTCTGCCGCAAGGTTATTGATTTCTTCGTGCTTGTCGTTCCAGCCGGTTGTGCCTACAACAATCGGAAGTCCCAGTGGTAAAAGCGCCTTTATATTTCCTATAACCGCAGTCGGATGGCTGAACTCTATGATTCCTTCCGCACCGCTGGTTTTTACGGCGCGCATAACAGCATCGTAATCCCCGGCCGGAACTTTGTTGGTTGCATCTTCAGAAACAACATCAACAGTTGCAACAACTTCGTGTCCAAGTTTTTCGGCACAATTTTTAATCATGTGCCCCATTTTTCCGTATCCAACAAGAGCTATTTTCATATGACCTTCCTTTTCCGCTAAAAATAAAATTGCGCTGACGAAATTCTGTTTTTATATCTGCAAATATCAGAATTTTTTCTTGTTCTACAGCAGTTTATTCAAAATAAGCTTTGTGCAGAATTTTTACAGTTCTGTCCGCTTCTTCGTCGTTTACAATAAAACTTATGTTCACTTTGCTTGCGCCCTGGCTTATCATCTGCACATTAACGCCTTCGTCTGCAAGAGCGTCAAAGCCGCTTGCCAAAATTGCGGAAGAATGTTCAACATCGCAGATTACTGTAATGATAGCCCTTTCTTTGCGTACGGAAACATTACATGCTTTACTTAAGTCTTCAACAAGTCCGTCAAGTTTTTCTTTACCGCCTACGGTGCAGGAAACGGAAACTTCGGAAGTTGCAATTACATCAATGCTTATGTTCCATTTTAAGAAATTGTTGAAAATGTGTGCTAAAAATCCGCAGGCACCCAACATTCTGTTTGATTCCATATCAATTACCTGAACATGCTTTACAGAAGTTATGGCGCAAACCGGCGGAACTTTTCCGCTGTGCTTTTCGACGATTAAAGTGCCTTTGCTTTCTATATTATAAGAGTTTTTTACACGAACCGGAGTTCCGCTTTTTCTGACCGGAACCATTGAGCGCGGATGAAGAACTTGTGAACCGAACATTGCAAGTTCCTGCGCTTCTTCATAGGTTACTTCCGGAACTGTTTTTGCTTCCGGAACAACGCGCGGGTCAGTTGTAAGAATTCCGTCAACGTCTTTCCAAGTTTGAACTTCCTGCGCGTTCATTGCTGCGCCAATCATTGTTGCAGTTAAATCCGAGCCGCCGCGTCCGAGCGTTGTTATCGTTCCTTTTTTATCTTTTGCAATAAATCCTGTAACAATAGGAATTGCATTGTCTTCGCCGTTTTTATATGAGTTCAAATGCTGCGGAATGTTTTCCCAAACTTCGTCCAAAAGTTCCGCGCTCATATAATTTGAATCGCTTATAAAACCTATGTCCCAAGCATCGTAAAATTTTGCATCAATTCCCTGGCTCTGCAAATATGCGGCCATCATTCTTACGGACATACGTTCTCCGAATGAAACAAGGTAGTCGCGGGATCTTTTGCTAAGTTCCTTGAGCATGGAAATTCCGGTTAAAAGCTGTTTAAGCTCAACCAAAAGCTCTTCTATTGTGGAAATTTCAATTCCAAGTTCAGCCGCAGTTTCTTCGTGAAGTTTTGCAACACCTGCAACATCAACTTTTCCGGTAACAGCCAAATCTGCCGCTTCCAAAAGGTGGTCTGTAGTGTCGCCCATTGCGCTTAGAACAACAACCGGGCGTTCTTGTTTGTATGCTTTTATAATAGAAGCAATATGTTTAATTCTTTCTGCGTTGGCAACTGAAGAGCCGCCGAATTTCATAACTATCATACAAATAAAATAGCGGTTTTTATGTATTTGTTCAATTGTGTTGTTTTTACGGGCGGGATTTGAAAAGAAGTTTCTGTCGCAAAACGTTTGGACGGAATGTTTTGCGACTTTCTGTTTGTTTTGATTTTTAGACAACCATCATAGTAAAGCCGTAAGTTACAAAAAATTGACCTGCAACGTATAAAATCATTCTAAAAAGACGGTCTCGCTCTGTGGCTTTTATAAAAAATCCTTTTACAATTAACGCTTGCGATGCGATGAAAATTGTGCTTCCTGCAAATAACTGCAAAGAATAGAGTCTTGGCTGTCCAAAAAGCGTAAGAATTGAACCGTAGTGCAAAATTAAAAGAGGAATCATAAAAATTGCGATTCCCGCTGTTTTTACAAAACTGCGTTTTCCTATTATAAAAATGTAGTACAGAATTAAAATTGTAAGGTAAACTGCAAAAATTATAGCATTTGCCCATATCGGAAGTGAAAAAAGCCTGAAAGACGGCAGGATTAAATGTATGTAGCACAAAAAACTTGCGATAAAAAAGAGTGAACTTGTTATCACAGTTCTTTTGCGCTTTGGTAAAAACTGAAGTTCCGCGCCTATAAGACCAAAAATTACCGCTGCGGAAACAAATGTTATTATTGATATTGAATCCGGGGTGAGCGGAATTAAAATCATCAGCGAAGATGCAAGTAAAAAGCTGTACATGCATGGTTTTGCAATGTATTCCATCAATGAAATTTTTTTGTGGTAGCCGATTATTTCCAGAATTGCGCTTGCAATGAAAAGTGCGGCGAAAACGAAAAATAAAATATTAAATATGCTCATAATTTATATTTTATTATAGCATAGTTTTATTGAAAAATAGATTACATTCTTCTATAATTTGCGTGGTAAATTTTTAGATAAAGATTTATCCAATCTTAGGAGGATATATGACTATTTCTGAAATGCTAGTGCAAAGCGGACTTTTGACTTTGCTTGGTATGTGTGTTGTATTCTCTTTTATCATTATTTTGATTATATGCATGAATCTTCTTAAAGTTGTTGTTCATGCGCTCAAGCTTGATAAAGATGAAGTTAAGCCTGTTGTAAAAAAAGCGGCTGCAAAACCGGCTGCGGCTGTTGCAAAACCGGTTGTTGACCAGCGGGCTGTTATTGCTGCGATTGCTGCAGCTGTTCACGAAAAAGAAAATATCTAACTTAAAAATAAGAGGTAACATAAATGGCTAAAGTAGGAATTACCGAACTTGCAATCCGTGATGCGCATCAGTCGCTTCACGCTACACGTATGACAACAGCAGATATGCTTCCGGCATGTCCGATGCTTGATAAAATCGGCTATAAATTTATTGAAGGTTGGGGCGGCGCTACTTACGATTCTTGTATCCGCTTTTTGAACGAAGATCCGTGGGAACGCCTTAGAAAACTTCATGCGGCTCTTCCTAACAACAAGATTATGATGCTTTTGCGCGGTCAGAACCTTTTGGGCTACCGTCATTATGCTGACGATGTTGTTGAAAAATTTGTTGAAACCGCTGCTAAGAACGGAATTGATGTTTTCCGTATTTTTGATGCCTGCAACGATCCTCGCAATCTTGAATGTGCGACAAAAGCCGCTAAAAAAACTGGCAAACATGTTCAGATGGCTATTTCTTATGCAGTAACTCCTTATCATACAATTGAAAAATATGTTGAACTTGCAAAAACTTATGCGGATTTCGGTGCGGATTCAATTTGTATAAAAGATATGTCAGGTCTTTTGAAGCCGTATGTTGCTTATGATTTGGTAAAAGCAATCAAAGCGAAGGTTGACCTCCCAATAGAAATCCATTCGCATGCAACAACTGGACTTTCTGTTGCAACTTTGCTTAAAGCGGCAGAAGCCGGTGCAGATGTTCTTGATACTGCAATTTCTTCTATGTCTATGGGTACAAGCCATTCTCCTACAGAAACTGTTGTAGAAATGCTTAAAGGTACAGAAATGGATACCGGGCTTGATACAAAGGCTCTGTTGGAAATTGCGGCTTACTTCCGCGAAATCAGAAAACATTACGCTTCTTTGGAATCTAAGTTTTTGGGAGCAGATACACGTATTCTTGTTTCTCAGGTTCCTGGCGGAATGCTCAGTAATCTTGAAAATCAGTTAAAACAGCAGGGTGCTGGCGATAAAATGGACGATGTTCTTGCAGAACTTCCGCGTGTTCACAAAGATGCAGGTTATGTTCCGCTTGTAACTCCGACAAGCCAGATTGTAGGAACACAGGCTGTTATGAACGTTCTTATGGGTCGCTATACAGCGATGACTCAGGATTTCCGCAATCTGCTTGTAGGTCGTTATGGAAAACTTCCTGCTGAACCTAATGCTGATTTGGTAAAAAAAGCGCTTGAACAGAATAAAATGGAAGAAGTTGTTACTTGCCGTCCGGCAGACTTGCTTGAACCTGAATGGGACAAAATGGTTGAAGAATCAAAGAAGAACGGTGGAAACGGCTCTGTTGAAGATGCTTTGACCTATGCGATGTTCCCGAATGTTGCACCTAAATTCTTTGAAAACCGCAAGAATGGTCCGGTTGATGCGGAAGAAACTTTCGGATTGAAAGAAACTGCAGCCGCTCCAAAGGCTTCAAAAGGTGGTTCTTATTCAATTTCTGTAAACGGAACTTCTTATAATGTAACTTCTGACGGAAATGGAAATATCAATGTAAACGGAACTTCTTACAATGTTGCGTTTGGCGCACCTGGTGCGGCTCCGGCAAAACCTGCGGCTGCAAGTGCTCCGGCTCCAGTTGCTCAGGCGGCTGGCGGTACTGATATTGCATCTCCTGTTGCTGGAACTTTGTTGCGATATGCTGTTGATTCAGGCGCTTCTGTAAAACGTGGCGAAACTGTAATCATCCTTGAATCTATGAAGATGGAACTTGAAGTAAAAGCTCCTGCAGACGGAACTGTAACATTCAGTGTTCAGCCTGGAAGTCAGGTTTCTTCAGGACAAGTTCTTGGTTCTGTTGGAGGAACTGTTCAGGCAGCTCCGGTTGCTGCTCCTGTTCAGAATGTGGCTCCAGCTGCTGCGCCTAGCGCTCCTGTTCAGGCTGCTGCCGGCGGAAAGCCTGTGAATGCTCCGGTTGCCGGTACTTTGTTAAGATATGCGGTTTCTGAAGGCGCTTCTGTAAATCTTGGAGATACAGTTGTTGTTCTTGAATCTATGAAGATGGAACTTGAAGTAAAGGCTTCTGCGGCAGGAAAAATTCATTTTGTTGCGGCAGTTGGCTCACAGGTTGCAAATGGCCAGACTCTTGCTGAAATCCAGTAAAGAGAAGTTATTTTTCGAGGAACATAATGCTAAGTAACACAAAAACAGATACAAGAAAAATTGCTTTTATTATGCTTGTAATTATGGCTGCGGCCTCTGTTGTGTCTATTGGAACAAAAGTTTTTGCCCAGGATACAACTCCGGTTGTGGAAGAAAAGACAGGCATGGAAAGAATTATACCCGGAACAGAAAATTGGAACGGAAAATATGATGTTTCTATTGGTTCGTTCTTAAAAAATCTTTGGCATACAACTGGGATTTACAAGATAATTCATAATGAAACTCCGGAAGAAATTGCGGCTGAACAGGCTGAAGAATTGGTTGAAGAAGCAAAGATAGAGGCTGGAAACAGTGTTTTTGCTGCGAGTGCGCCTGGTTGGCAGTATCTTCTGATGATAGCAGTGGGATTTCTTATTGTTTATCTTGGTGCCGGACGCGGATTTGAACCTCTTCTTCTTATTCCTATCGGATTTGGAACGATTCTTGCAAATATTCCAGGCGCTGGTATGATAGACGCTCCGGACGGAATGTTGAACATAATTTACAATGCTGGTGTTGGAAATGAATTTTTCCCTATGCTGATTTTTATGGGAATTGGTGCGATGACGGATTTTGGTCCGCTTATTGCGAACCCTAAAATGGCTTTGCTTGGCGGTGCGGCTCAACTTGGCGTTTTCTTTACGCTTTTTGGCGTTTCATTGCTTAATTTGATTCCTGGTGTTTTTGATTATAATATTTTGCAGGCTTGTGCAATTGCGATTATCGGTGGTGCGGATGGTCCTACTTCCATTTACGTTTCTGCAAAGCTTGCCCCTGAGCTTATGGCCGTAATTGCTGTTGCGGCTTATTCGTATATGGCTTTGGTACCGATGATTCAGCCACCGATTATGCGTGCGCTTACAACTAAGCATGAACGCGAAATTCGTATGGAACAGCTTAGACCTGTTTCTAAGGCGGAAAAAGTTTTATTCCCGCTTGTACTTTTGCTTGTAACATTGCTTTTGCTTCCGTCTGCGGCACCTTTGATTGGTATGCTTGCATTCGGAAACTTTGTAAAACAGTGCGGTGTTGTTGAGCGTCTTTCTAAAACTATGGAAAACGAAATGATGAACATTGTTTCTATTTTGCTTTCTCTTGGTGTTGGAAGTCAGATGACTCCGGAAAAGATTATAAACGGCCGCTCTTTGGGAATAATTGTACTTGGTTTGGTTGCTTTTGCAGTTGCTACTGCCGGTGGTGTTCTTATGGCAAAACTTATGAATGTGTTCTTGCCGAAAGGAAAGAAAATCAATCCGCTTATTGGTTCTGCAGGAGTTTCCGCTGTTCCGATGGCAGCACGAGTTTCAAACAAACTTGGACAAGAATACGATCCTATGAACTTCCTTTTGATGCACGCAATGGGCCCGAACGTATCAGGTGTCATAGGTACCGCAATTGCAGCCGGAGTGTTTATTGCTACGTTTGCAAAATAAACAGAAAAGTGTGTTTTTACTGTAGATTTGCAGAAAAATGCTGCTAACAGTTGCCGCCAGGATGGCGGCAGTTAGAGTTCTGCGTACAATATTTTGGAAAATCGTCTTAATTTTAGATTAAGGCGATTTTTTTTGGAAAAGTTGTTTTTTTAAGGAACAGCAGAACTGAGCGGAGCGGGATTTTAGCGATGATTTTTATTATTTTGACCAGTTGTTTGCTGGAAGTGCGATGCGGCAGGGTATGGAAGCCCTTTAGTCCACCGCAACGAAGATGGTTGAGGTACTCGAAACCATCGAAGTGAGGAGGATGAGCCGGCAGGCGAAGGCTGGAACACCCGGGGGCTTATCTGATAAGTTTTGAACTATTAGTTTGTGGCAGTTCCGTTTTTTTTGTAATCACCGGTTTTTATTGGAGAGCCCCCGCCGCCCGAAAATGTTAATTGAAAATTCATTGAACGCTTGTAAATTTGTTTTTCTGCATTTATACTATACTTTATGGGTGTGGAAAAGAAAAAGTCTCTTTTGGAAATGGCTTCCGCGATGGCCGGTAAAGAAATAGTTGACGGCGCGAAAAAAACAGAAAAAAAATCTGAAACAAAAAAAACTTCTGAAAAAAAAGCAGTTGCAAAAACTGCTGTAAAAAAATCGGTTGAAAAAAAAGTTGTAAAAAAGGCTACATCTTCGGGAAAAGCCGCTGAAAAATCTGAAGAAAAGAAATCTTTTGAAAAAGTTGAAATAGACAAATCTTCTGCAAAGAAAAATGTAAAAAAACAGGCAGTTGCTTACGATGAAAACAGCATTTTACATCTGGAAGGTTTGGAACACATCCGTTTGCGTCCTGGAATGTACATCGGTTCTTTGGGCGACGGCTCTAATGAAAATGACGGAATTTATATCCTTTTAAAAGAAGGAATTGACAATGCCGTTGATGAATTTTCGCAAGGTTTTGGCGACAGGATTGATGTTCAGATTTCTGAAGAAGGATGCGTAAAAATCCGCGATTATGGTCGTGGAATTCCGCTTGGAAAACTTGAACAGTGTGTGAGCGATGTGAATACCGGCGCAAAGTATAATAATTCTGTTTTTAAACAGGCAATCGGAATGAATGGCGTAGGAATTAAGGCTACGAATGCTTTGTCTTCTTATTTTAGAGCGGCTTCGATTCGCGACGGAAAGATGGCTGTTGTTGAATATGAGCGTGGCGTAAAAAAATCTTCTAAATTGGGACCGGCTAAGCCTGGCGTTAAGAACGGTACTTATTTGGAATTTGTGCCTGATTATGAAATGTTCGGAAAGTTTGCGTTTAATATGGAGATGGTTGAAAAGCGTCTTTGGAATTATGCGTATTTGAACCCTGGACTTCAAATTCATTGCAACGGAAATGTTTATGTGAGCGAAAAAGGTTTGGAAGATTTGATTGTCCACGAAATGGGAGAATCGGAAAAACCGTTGTACAAACTTTTCAGCTATAAAGGTGAGAATATAAGTTTTGTTCTTACTCATACGCCAAGCCTTGATAAAGTTATTTATTCTTTTGTAAACGGTCAGGCAACGGAGGATGGCGGTACTCATGTTACTTCCTTTGTGGACGGTCTTGCGCGCGGTGTAAATTCCTTTTTTAAAAAGGAATATGATGAAAAAGATGTTTCTTCCGGTTTGATTGTTGCTTTAAAAATCGGAATTGATAATCCGATGTTTACAAGCCAGACAAAGAATAAGCTTGGAAATGTTGAAATCAGGCAACCGATAATTCAGGAAGTTCAGCTTGCGGTTGATGACTGGTTGCGTCATAATCCTGATGTTGCAAATGCGCTTGAAGAAAAAATCATACGCAATATGAAAGCGCGTGATGAAATTAATAATGTGACGGCAAAGCAGATTCGCGATGCTGAACGTTCTGCGACTTTAAAAATTCATAAGCTTTTGGACTGCCGCTATCATCTGCAGGATGGCGAAAAAGGCGCCAATTCGATGATTTTCATTACAGAGGGTGATTCAGCGACCGGTTCAATGGTTAATTCGCGTGATGTTTCTGTTCAGGCGATATTCAGTTTGCGCGGAAAACCGGAGAATATGTTCGGCCGCAAAAAAACTGCCCTTTTTGAAAACGAAGAGCTTAAAAATCTTACATTAAGTCTTGGCGTTCAAAAAGATGTAGAGGATTTGCGCTATAACAAAATCATAATTGCGACTGATGCCGATAACGATGGTTTTCATATCAGAAATCTTGTTATGACTTATCTGCTTCTTTATTTTGAAGAGCTGGTTCTTACCGGGCACGTTTATATTTTGGAAACACCGCTTTTTAGGGTTCGCAATAAAAAGAAAACAATTTACTGTTATTCGGAAGAAAGCCGAGACAAAGCGCAGAAAGAACTTGGAAAAGATTCTGAAACTACGCGTTTTAAAGGTCTTGGAGAAATTAACGGCGATGAATTCGGGATGTTTATTAGAGAGCGTAAGGAAGGTGAAAGCGAGGATGTGGGAATGCATCTTACGCCGGTAACAATTCAGACATTAAAGAATGTTCCTAAGGTTCTTGAATTTTATATGGGAAAGAATACTCCTGAGCGCCGCGACTTTATTGTTCATCATCTTGCATCTGAAATTGACGCATAAATTTTTGTTATCGGTAGTAGTACAGGTTGCTGTACTATTTTAATTGGTGATAAATTCTTTTTGAAGAGAATTTATTAGGAGAAAAATTTATGAACCACAAATATTTGGGAACTTCTGATTTTTATAAACGGGCTGTTAAGATTGCAATTCCTGTAATGCTGCAGCTTCTTGTTCAAAATTTGGTTTCGCTTATTGATAATTTTATGGTTGCCGGTCTTGGCGATGTAAAAATGAGCGGAGTGAATGTTGCCGGGCAGATAAATTTTATTTTTTTGATTTTGATAAATACAACTTGTCTTGCGGCCGGGATTTTTATGAGCCAGTTCAAAGGTGCGGACGACAAAGAAGGCATGCAGCAGACTTTGCGTTTTAAAATTATAGTTGCCGGAATTTTTGGCGTTGCGTATACGGTTCTTTCTTTTATTGCTCCGCGAAAACTTTTTGGCGTTATGGTTACAATAAACACGGATGCTTCTGCGATTCTTGATCAGGCGCAGATTTATTCGCGTGCTGTTGCTCTTTCCTGGTTTTTTATGGTTTTTTCGCAGGCTTTTGCTTCTTCTTTGCGGGAAATTGAAATTGTAAAAGTTCCGCTTGTAATTTCGTCTGTCGCAACTCTTGTGAATACTTTTTTTAACTGGGTTTTTATTTATGGAAATTTAGGCGCACCTCGTCTTGAAGTAGCCGGTGCCGGATATGCGACTGTTATTGCGCGCGGAACTGAACTTGTGCTTTTTGTTGCATATTGTGTTGCTAAGCGTCCGCCGTTTATGTTCAATCCTTTTAAACTTTTTGCTGTAAAACTCAGACTTTTTGGAAATATTTTTTCAAAGTCTGTTATGATTTTGTATTCTGAATTGTTTTGGGCGGTTTCTGAAACTCTTTCCAATGCGCTTTATAATACGCGCGGCGGAGCGGAAATTGTAAGCGGGATGTCTGGCGGTTTTGCGGTTGCCAATCTGTTCTTCATTTGTTTTAGTGGTATTGTAACGGCTTCAAGTGTAATTCTTGGGCAGGAACTGGGAGCCGGAAAAATTGAAGAGGCTCGAAGGTGTAAAAACTGGGTTTTGTCTGGTGCGACAATTTTTGGCGTAATTTTTATGCTGATTGGATTTTGTACAACCTGGATTGTTCCTTTAGTATTCAGAAATCTTACACCGGCGGCGCAGGATATTGCAAAAAATCTGATTATTGTTGCGGCCGCTTATCTGCCGTTGTGGGCGTTCCTGAATGCGCAGTATTCTGTTTCTAGGACTGGCGGGGATACAACTATGGGCGTTATTTGCGATACTGTTGCAAATGTGCTTTTTATCGGCGGAATGATTTTGCTTACGTTCTTTACAAAACTTGGTCCGGTTGCGATGTATGCGATTGTAAAGCTTAGCGATGTTGCAAAAGTTTTGATTGCTCATTTTTGGTTGAAAAAGGAACGCTGGCTTGTAAATCTCACAAAAGCGGTAAAATAGCGGAATGGCGAAATAGCGAAGATGCAAAAAGTATGCTATAATCTTTTTTTGAGGTTTGTTTTTATGAAAAAGACTGTATGCATATTTTTAGCATTTGTTTTTGGAATTTCGGGTGTTTTTGCCTGTAGGTTCGGTAAGATAACGCACAAACTTTCCGAATGTGAAGAATATAAAACTGTTCCCATGCCGAAAAAATGTCGTGAAGCGCATGAAGAATATAATAAATGGGTCTTGGAGCAGACAAAAGCAAAATTTAAAAAGACAATTGATAGTGTAAAAAAAGGATATAAAGATACTTCTGATCAAGTGAAGGAAGATACTAAAAAAATTACGGAGCAGGCGGAAAGTGCCGGGCATAAGGTGAAAGATTCTTTCTTTAAACTTCTGGAAAAAAACTTTTCTGATAAAGCGGAAGCTGATGATTCGGAAGATATTGAAGACAATATTTTGTGAGCAATGATTTTTACTGCATAATTCATATTTGATTATGAATTATGCAGTAAGTTTTTAACTATGCGTTGTTTACAAAATGCGCTTTGAGGAAGTTCAAGTCTAGTTCCGGATAAAGAACGTGGCTTGACAAGAGTTTGTTTACTCTTTTTCGCGCTTCTTCCTGAACGCTAGGGTCAAGTGCAATTTTTCCTTTTGCAGGTTTTCCGTCTTTTGTAACTCCTGGTTTTGTTCCTTTCAATACAAAGTCTATGATATCTGCAACTTCTTTCATATCATCCGCATTCATTCCGAGTGTTGTAAGACCTGGAGTTCCGATGCGGATTCCGCTTGTCCACCAAGCACCGTTCTTGTCGTACGGAAGTGCGTTAGCATTTGCTGTAACTCCGCAGGCGAACAAAGCGGCTTCTGCCTGTTTTCCGGTTAAGCCGTAAACTGTAACGTCTACAAGCATAAGGTGATTGTCAGTTCCGCCTGTTTGCAATGGCATTCCGTGCGCTTTGCATGCTTCTGCCAAGCTTTGCGCATTCTTTACAACATTTGCTGCGTATTCGCGGTAGTTTTCTGTATTCGCTTCTTTTAATGCGATTGCTTTTGCTGCCATAACATGACCTAAAGGTCCGCCTAAAACCATAGGACAACCTTTGTTCACATAATCAGCGTATTCTTTTTTGCAGAGAATCAATGCGCCGCGCGGACCTCGCAAAGTTTTGTGAGTTGTTGTTGTTACAACGTCTGCCCATTTTACTGGATCGTAGTCGCCGGTGAAAACTTTACCTGCAACAAGACCTGCAAAGTGCGCCATGTCAACCATCAAAACTGCGCCGCATTTGTCTGCAATTTCGCGGAAGCGTTTGAAGTTGATTTTGCGCGGATATGCGGAATATCCTGTAAGAAGAATCAAAGGTTTTACTTCCATTGCCTGTTTTTCAATAGCATCGTAATCCAAAAGTCCTGTTTCTTCGCTTACTCCATAAGGATGACTTTCAAACATTCTGGCAGAAACGTTCATTCTGTATCCGTGTGTTAAGTGTCCTCCACAAGAATAATCCAATCCCATAAGACGCTGGTTTCCGAATTTTTTTCGTAATGAATCGAACTGTTCGGCGGTTAAATCGTTCAATGATTTTACGCCAAGCTCTTCCAATGTTGGAGTTTCTATTTTCTTAGAAAGAATTGCCCAATAAGCAACAAGGTTTGTGTCTGCACCGGAATGTGGCTGAACATATGCGTATTCTGCGCCGAATAATTTTTCTGCTTCGCGTGCAGCATTCTGTTCTACAGCGTCGATATTAACGCATCCGCCGTAATAGCGGTGTTCCGGATAGCCTTCCGCATATTTGTCTGTAAGCAAGTTTCCCATTGCAGCCTGAACATTCAAAGAACAGTAGTTTTCTGAAGCAACAAGTTTTAAGTGGCTGCGCTGATTTTCAAGTTCGTTTACGATAGATGCGGCAATTTCCGGCCCGATAGCTGAAACTTGCTGAAGGTTTGCAACATACGCTGTCATTGCGGCATTTGGTTTTCCGCCGCAAGATGAAAGATATTCTTCCAATGGTGTAGACATAGATTCTCCCATAGACTGCCGTACTATGTTTTGCCAGTTTTGGCAGCAGAGTACGGCAATAACTTTAATAAAATTGAGTAATTTTACATATTTAACGTGTGTTTTTCAATATAAGAATATTGTTTTAAAATTCCGGATGATTATAAGATTTTTTTTGAATTCCGGTCGGGGCGTTACGGGGCCGAGTTAGTATTCCATTTTGCCCCGTTCGGTGGGGTAGGCCGAAAACGCTGTGCGGTTGAGGCTAGGGGCGGTTGTCCGCCCCTTATAAAAATTATTTGCGCTTTGGTTTTTCTTCTGCGACGGAAACTCTGACTTTTCTTCCGTCAAGGTCTTTTCCGTTAAGGTTTGCAATTGCTTTTTGGGCTTCTTCATCGTCCGGCATTTCTACAAATCCGAATCCTTTTGAAATTCCGCTTGCTTTGTCTTTGATGATTTGCACAGAAAGAACTGTTCCGAACTGTGAAAATTTTTCTGAAAGATTTTCTTCCGAGGTCTTGAAATTTAAGTTACCTATGTATATTCTTTTCATATAACTAATCTGCTGAATTTTTTAAGGAAAATCAATTGGTTTTAAATTACATTGGACAATTTTTTAGTTTTGCGGGCGCATTGTGCATTCTTCTTTTTGGAATGGATATGCTTTCAAATGGTATTCAAAAGGGTGCAGGAAACAGCTTGCAGGCTCTTCTTGGAAAAATCACAGGGAATAGGTTTACCGCTGTCCTTACGGGAGTTGCGGTTACAGCTATAATTCAGTCTTCCGGCGCGACAACTGTAATGGTTGTAAGTTTTGTAAATGCGGAAATTCTTTCGCTTACTCAGGCTATTGGAATTATTTTCGGTGCGAATATAGGAACTACTGTAACGGCTTGGATTGTTTCGCTTTTTGGATTTTCGTTCAGTATGGAAGCGTTGGCGGTTCCTATTTTTGGATTGGGATTTGTACTGCGTTATTTTAAGAAATTAAAAATCCATAATTTTTCTTATTGTTTTATGGGCTTTGCGGTTCTTTTTATGGGACTCGGTCTTTTGCAGGATTCGATGAAGTTCGGACCTTCTGCAATTGCGCTTATAAACAAAATTTCTGGTTTTGGCTTTATCGGACTTTGCATAGGAATTGTAATCGGTGCGTTTTTTACTGCGCTTATCCATTCTTCTTCTGCGATGACTGCGATTGTTCTTACAATGGCGGCTAACGGTTCTCTTACTTGGGAACTTTCTGCGGCGATTGTTCTTGGAAGCAATATCGGTTCTACGATTGACGCTGTAATGTCTTCTTTTGGAGCTAATATAAACGCAAAGCGTACGGCTGCGATTCATGTTGCGTTTAATGTTGCGGGAACAGTTCTTGCGCTTACTTTCTTCCAGCCGTTCCTTAAACTTGTTGATTTGCTTGTACCGGGAACGCCGGCTTCCAACATAACAGTGCATATTTCTATGCTTCATACTGTTTTTAATGTTTGCGCTACTATAATTTTCCTTCCTTTTGTTGACCAGATTGCGGCTCTTGCACAGAAATTGATAAAATCTTCGCCGAAAGAAGAGGATTCGCACTACAAGTTGCCGGCTATTTTGCCTGTAAATCATATTTCTGCTGATGTTTATGCGTTCCAGATGCAAAAAGAAATTGCAAAAATGGCAAGCAGGGTTATGGGAATGTTGGATTCTTTAAGCCAGAGCATAAACAGTTCAGAGGCGGAAGTTCAGGAAATTTCGGAAAAAATTGCGGCTGATGAAGCTTATGTTGACGAAATGAATGTGGCGATTTCGAACTTTTTGCAGAAATGTTCGCGGCTTACAAATGCTAACAGCAATGACCGGCAGAATTATTCGCGCCTTATTCATGTTACGCAAAGCATAGAAGACCTTAGCGATGAGTGCTGTTCTATGATTCATACGGTTTCGAAATATGTTTCTGAAAAAAATATTATGCCTGGTTCGGGTAGAATTAAAAAGCTTTTGGCTTATTTTGAAGAAGTGCGAATTTTTTATGAGCAGGCATGTACTTTTATTGCGCTGGGAATTTCGGATGATGAGCGCAATGTTTCTAGTGAAATTGAAGATAATATTGACCGCACTAAAAAAGAGCTTCAGAAGGCTAGCCGAAAGCGAATTGAAGCGGGCGGCGATGTAAAGACTGAACTTCAATATATGGATATTGTTCGTAAGATTGAGCGTGCGGGCGACTGCGTTTATGCGATAATTCAGGCGCTTTCCATAAAATAAAAGCGTTTTCCGTTTTATAAAAAATGACTATGCTGAACAAAGTTGATTTTTCAATAAAATCGTTGTTCATGCATAGTCTTTTTTTTTACGGACAAATCTGAAACTTTTATAATCAGCAGTCAGTTTTTTTTGAGTTCTGTTCGTCCTTTTGCGAAAGAACTTTTTCAAGATATTCCTTTAAGCTTTCTGCAAGTTTGTGTTCCGCTTTAAAGGTAAGAATATAGTGCGATTTTTCTTTAAGCTCTTTTTGTCTTTGAGCAAGGTGATTTTTGTAGTTTTCAATTCTAAGGATGACTTTGTTTTCCTTCGCAAAGCTTCTGATTTTTGCCATAACTTTGAACGAGTAGCATAGGTCAATGAAGAAAACTCCGTAGAAAAATCCGATGACAAAAGAGAATGAAATATGATTTGTAAACCAGAAAAGTCCTGCTTCTATGCGCGGATGAATGAAAAAATAGTAGACTGCGCTTAAGATCCACCAGAAAAGACTGTAAAGCGGACATATAATTCCCTGTATGTTTCCCCACTGGCTTCTGTAATCCCAGAGCATGATTTTCATTCCTTTTATAAAAATAAGTCCGGCAATGTATTCAAAAAAAGTGATTGCCGCCGCCATGCAGACGAAAAGAACTATTTTTTGAAGAATCGGGTTTTCTATAAAAGAAACATTGATTTGAGCAAGAAGAAAAAGCATTATTAAAGAAAATCCGTACAGTGGAAGATATGGTCCGGTTAAAAATCCGGGATTTACCCATTTTTTTTCTACTCCTTCTACGGGAGCAAAGCGTCTGTAGATTACTTCTATTGACCAGCCTATGATGCTGCCGACGCAAAATAAAAATGCTAAAACTAAAAATAACGACATATTTAAAAGAATACAGAATAAGAGTTCTAAAATCAACTGTAAAAGTTTTTGTTGAGAAAATGGTTTTGCAAAAAAATATGAATATTCTGTATGTGCAAAACTTGGGGTATGTGCTAATTTTTGTCCTTTGTGCTATAATTTTTTTTATGTATCTAGGGGATGATTACAAGCGTTTTTTGCAGCCTTTTACGAACAGGCGCGATTTTATTGTTGAATGGCTTGGTGCGCACGGTGTAAAATCTGTTGTTATGCCGATTGACGGTCATGAGCACATTTATGTTGTGTTTCCTAAAGAGTGTTACAGTCCGGTTTTTAAGATAAAAACTGTTATTGCGCATTATGATATTTTTAATGGAAGTCCCGGCGCAAATGATAATTCTTCTTCTGTTTTTGCGATGATGAACTGGGCGGTCCGGCTTTTGAAAGATGGCGGTCAGCACAATGTTCGGCTTGTTTTTACAGACGGCGAGGAGATTGTTTCCGGTGCCGGCGGAAATGTCTGTGCCGGCGCAAAGAGCGGCGTTTTTAGCCAGGGAGCGTTTGGGCTTGCAAATGTTTTTAAGCGCCTTAATATTACGGATGATGATGTTTATGTTTTTGATTGCGTGGGGCGCGGAACTGTTCCTGTTGTTGCAAAAAATGTGCTTTCAAAAAAAGTTCCGGAAAAATTTAAAAAGAAGTTTTTTGCGCTTAAAGAGCAGACGGAACTGGTTCTGAGCTCTGCAAGCGGCGGCAAATTTGTAACGTTGCCGGTTTCTTACAGCGATAATGCCGGTTTTTTAGCAAACGGAATTGCCGCCGTTTGCGTGACTATGCTGCCGGTTGAAGAGGCGAATAAATATATGTACGATTTGATGCGTTTTCCGCCGCTGGAAGATTTTGTTATGAATCATAAAGTTGCGGATGGAGTGCAAAAAAATGAACTTGAAAATATGCTTCCTGAAACTTGGAAAAAACTTCATACAAGGGACGATAGTTTTGAATCTTTGAGCGAAGATAGTTTTGTTCTTATGGAAAAGATTTTGGACTGCATAGCCGCTTTGAAAACGATTTGCTCATAAAGTACGATTTTTGTTTGCGGACGCAAAGCTAGAATTGTTTGTTCAGGAGACAGGTTGTGCATTTTTGAAAAAAAGGGGCGTTGCGGGGCCGGTCGCGTTTTTTCTTTTTTGCCCCGCTGGGTAGGGTAGCACGCAACGAAGTGCGGGCGTAGGGCGGGGCTCTGCCCTTAAAAAAAATGCAACTTTTTTTTATGAACATTGTCTATAATATTGTAAGCCATTTTGGCAGGAGATTTAAATGAAAAAGAATATTCCAGTTTTCTTTGCGGCGGATGATAATTATGCGCCTTTTATTGCTGTTACACTTGAGTCTATTATTGATAATGCGAGCAAAGATTATCATTACAGTTTTTATGTTCTAACAACAAATATAAGTGAACAGTACAGTTCTGTGATTAAAAAATATAATTCGGAAGATGTTTCTGTTGAATTTGTGTCGCTCGGAAAAACGATTGATTCTGTAAAAGAAAAATTTGCAATCCGCGATTACTATTCAATGGCAACTTATTATCGTTTTTTTATTGCGGATATGTTTCCGCAGTATGATAAAGCCTTGTATTTGGATTGCGATATTGCGGTTCTTGGCGATATCAGCGAACTTTTTAATACAAATGTAAAAGATTTTTTTGTTGGAGCGATTCCGGACGAATCGCTTTTTAAGTATGAAGCTTTTGGCGATTATGTTGAAAAAGCGCTTGGCATTCCCCGCGAGGAATATTTTAATGCGGGAATTATGGTAATGAATCTTGCGGCTTTCAGAAAGTTTGATATTCTTTCGCAGTTTATTGAACTTATGAAAAAATACAAGTTCCGTGTTGCGCAGGATCAGGATTATCTGAACGTTATTTGTAAGAATAAAGTTCGTTTTATAGAAACCGGCTGGAACAAAGGCGCAATTTTTACTCCTGGATTTGATGAAGACACGCTTAAGCTTGTTCATTATAATTTGAACAGAAAGCCGTGGCATAAAACCGGCGTAAAGTATGAGGAGTATTTTTGGAACTACGCGGACAGAACTGAATTTGCAGAGCTGATTCATAAAAAACTTGAAAATTACAGCGATAAGGCGCGTGCTGCTGATGACGCAGGATTGGAAAATCTTGTTGCTATGTGCGCCAAAGAAGCGGAAAGCGAAAATAACTATTACAACACTTATGTTAAGAGATATGATATATGGAAAAATCTGCTGAAAGACTTGAAATCCTTGCTAAAATCGATGAGTACGAGCGTAACAAATGGTGGGCACGCGATGTTGAAGCTGACCCAGAAACTGTTCCGCTGACTTTAGACAAGGTTGATTATTTTCATAAAAAACTTTCAACAAAAATTTTAATAAAATTCGCGAATTTTCTTGGGCGCAGGTTTATAAACGGTCTTATAAAGCAAAAAGCGCTTATAATAAAGGAAGTGCGCGGATTGGAAAAAAATTATCTTCCGCTTGAAAAAAGCGGAGCGATTATTACCTGCAATCATTTTAATCCTTTTGACAATTTTGCTGTTTACAAGGCGATTGAAGGTCATGTAAAAAAGAACGAACTTTACAAAATTATCCGCGAAGGGAACTACACTAATTTTCCGGGATTTTTCGGATTTTTGTTCCACTATGCAAATACAATTCCGCTGAGTTCAAATCTGAGCTGCATGAAAGAAATGATGAAAGCGGTTTCCTATTTTCTAAAGCGCGGGGAAAAAATCCTGGTTTATGCGGAACAGGCGCTTTGGTGGAATTACAGAAAGCCGCGCCCGCTGACTTCCGGCGCATTCCGCTTTGCTGCGGAAAACGATGTTCCTGTAATTCCAATGTTTATTACAATGGAAGATTCTGATATTACCGGAAGCGACGGATTTTTTGTGCAGGAATATACAATTCACATTCTTCCGCCGATTTTTCCGGATAAATCAAAGTCTGTAAAAGAAAATGCGGAAGAAATGAAGGAAAAAAATTATGCGCTCTGGAAACAGACGTATGAAGAATTCTATAAAAAACCGCTTGTTTATTTAGACTGAAATAAGGAAAAATTATGCTTTTTTACATTATTTGTATTTTCGGCGGCGATGCTGCAATCATTCTTCTTAATATTTTTGCGCTCAAAAACAATTTTGCACAGGATTCCGCATATTCCTCTTCATATTTGCTTATAGCCGGACTTTTGCTCATAGTTGTTCTTGTTGCAATAGACGGCCTTTCCGCATTTTTAATCCGGCGGCTTCCTGAAAAATGGTTTTCCTATAAAGTGAAGTTCCATAAAGTTGAAAAAAAAGAATGCAAGTTTTATGAGCATCTTGGAATAAAATATTGGAAAGACCACATTCTTGAACTTGGAATGTTTACGGCATTCAGCAAAAAGCACGTTCAAAATCCGGAAAGCCCTGAATATTTCGAACGCTTTATTCTTGAATCAAACTATGGCGCGGTTATTCATATTGCCGGCGTTTTTCTTGGATTTTTGATTTTATTTATTTATCCGCGGAATTTGCTCTTTTCTATGAGTTTGCCGGCTGCAATCATAAACGCTGTTATGAACATTTTTCCGTTTATGATTTTGCGCTATAATTTGCCGCGCCTGGAGCGAATGCGGGCAATTTTAGTAAAAAAGCAGAGTCGCGGCCGCTAATTGCAAAGTTTTTTTGCAGCGTAATCGCAAAAAGTGCAGATATTTTCTGTACGCGGAGTTTCGCGACCGGAAAATATTCCGCTCTCTTTAAGTTTTTTTTCGGCTTGCGGAATCAGCGAAGAAAGCCCTTGTTCAAAGCAAATTTTTACCAATCTGTTGTTTTTTGCATTTTCCAAAAGTTGCGCAAAAGGACTTTTGATTGTTCCGATGAAAATCGCGCTGTTTTCGTTTGCAAAACCGCAGCAGGGCGCAATGTTTCCGTCCGGATGAACGTAAAAAATGTTTCCGGGGCCTTTGCAGAAATCTTCTTTGAACCATTTTTTGCTTTTCCAGGCGGCTGGATTTTCGCTCGGCAGAGAAGGCAAAAATCTGAAAATGCGCACAAAAACCTCATCGTTTTCAATTGCCATTTCGCCACTTCCGTCTTTTTTTGTTTCTTCGTAAAAATCCGCATTTAAAATATTTGCCAGGCGGTGCAAGTGTTCGGAATCTTCCTTTAGCGGAAGTCTTGTGTCAATCACCGACTGAATTTCAATAATTTCCGGATTCTGCCAAATTTCTTCCGCCACATTTATAAAATCCGCAATTTTTTCTGCGCTTTGACCGTGAAAATTGTCAAAACTTATTCCGATTTTTCCGTCAAATCCGCAATCATAAATTTTTTGCAATGCGGAAAAAAGTTCATTTTTGTCTTTCCACCAGACCGCGTTCGTCATAATTCTGTCAAAAATCATTCCGTTTTTAACAGAAGTTTCCGTAACTTTGCATAAAAAATTCAAATCCAAAAAAGGTTCGCCTCCGGAAAATCCTACTTTGTTTATAAATGAAAGTCCGTCCGGCGCAATATTTTTGGCACATTCTTCTATAAAATCGACTGCGTCCTGAGTTTTCAAATGGCGCGCTTTTCTTGGCACAAAACAATGGGCGCAGTGCAGATTGCAGGCATCTGTAAGCGCGAAAATAACTTCCGTCGGAAAAAATCCTTTTTGATTAGTCGTTTCTGTCATAAAATAAGGATATCACAAATATAAAATTTTATAAATTTCTTTTGGGCGTTGCGCCACTTCGTGTCGCCGGGCTTTCCGTTCCAATTCGCTCCGCTCATTTCCCCTACAATCCCTAACGCATTAAAAGTTGTATTTTTCTACTGAAAAGTTTTGCATAATTCTTGCATAATTCTTGGTTGACAGCACTGTATGTAAAATATAGACTGAAAAACGGAGCTACTATGAATTTTAAAAAATTTTTTTTGAACCTGGTAACATTTTTGTTGTTGGCATTCTGCTTTGTGGGATGTGATGATTCTTCCGATTCTGAATGGTCGGAACTTTCTTATGAAACTTTTAAACCGGAAGCTGGAACTTACGATTTTGTGCAGTCAACCGATTATTCGCAAGATGTATATGGAACGTCAATGAAGTTTGAAGGCAATATAGAAATAACAGGAACGGAAGATAATTCTGTTGTAAAAAGTTCAATGACTTCCGGATTTGTTGGTTATTCTATGAATTTTTCGGATAAAAAAGTTTACGATGCCTTTAAATCTGAATTTAAAGGCTTTTCCGGAGAATTGTCTGAAGCAAATTTTTCGTTTGACGACAAAAACTTTTCTATGAAATCAAGTTACAGTTATACACAAGAACAGCTTGCTTCTTATAACAAAACAACAACTTATTCAGAACTTTTAAACGACTTTAAGAACAATAATGTAAAAGTTTATGAGTCAGATGAAAATCCTGGTAGTTATAAAATAGAATATGTGGAAGAGCAGGATGTTGAAGGCTATGGAGAAATCTCTGTTCCTGTTGTAATGATTTTTACTAAAAGATAGCGTTTTGAACTTGGCAAAAAGTTCAGATGCTATTGCCAGAATTCAAGTTGATTTGCTCTTTTGCATGCGCAATCGGAGCAAATCAACTTTTTTATTGTTTTAGCGGTTTTTAAGCCAACTGTTTATTTCTTGATATTTTTCTAAAAGCGCATTTGCTGTTTTTGCAGAAATATAGTTGTTTACAGCATTTTTGCTCGCTGTGTCGTAATCGTAGGAACCTTCGAACTTTTCATTCAAATTTACAGAAACAGATTCCCGTCTTATTAATTCCTTGTTTTGAGTGTCGTAAATATAAATGTTGTATAAGCCTTCGTATTTGATTTTTGTCTTTGTAGGCGGAATTGTGCTTGCTGCAAGTATGGTTCCGGCGATTAGCGAAGGAATTCCCAATGTCAGATAAGCATCGCCTAACTCGCTTTCGTATGCTGAATCATCGGAATCCAATCCTTTGCAATATGCACCGAAGATTGTAAAAACAGAACCTTCTCCTAAAAGCGCGCCGCCGATTACAGAGCGGACTTTATGAGCGGTTTTGTCATCATCCCAATTGAATTTGCTTTGCGCAATTTCTACAAAACTTACGTAGCGATGCGAGTTTTTGAATTGTTCCAGTTCTTGCGGAGAGTAAATTCCGAAGTAAGCAGAAGATTTGTCTTGTACAATTCTGGCAGATTCCAGTGTGAATCCTAAATTGCGGAGCGCATTTGAATTTTTTATGGTTTTTGCCAAATCAAATTCGGACATAACAGAATCGTCTTCTTGAGTAGTGGAAAGATAGTGTGAATCAATTTTAAAACCGATGAAATCCATTTGTGGTTCAGAATTGAATTCTGCTTGGATTTTTGTTAATTCCACATTTGGTGTTTTGATTGCAGTTGCGCAACTTGAAAATACGGCGCAAAGACCGATTAAAGATAGAAAGGAAATTAGGTTTTTCATAAAAACTCCCGAATTGTTTTACGCTTATAATCCTATATGAAAAATAGTGTTTTTACAACATTGTTTTTAGTGTAAAACATTTATTCAAATGAAATATAATTGCGTGAAGGATTGTAAGGGCGCGCCTGCCTGTCGATAGACAGGCGGAGCGCGTTGCGAACGGTGGAGCGACAGCGAGGGCTGTGAGCAATGAAGGCGAATGCCGGAACCCTGAAAAGCCTGACGGCGCTGGTTGAGCTTGGCGAAACCACAGCCGGCACGCCCGTAATATTAATTATGAATTGCTTTCTTTTGATTGAATTTCTACCATAAAACTATTATTATTTAAATGTAACGTTGCTGCTTTTGGCGGCGTATTTAAATTTTTTTCGAGGTCTAAAATGATTAAAACTGTAAAAGACGTTGATTTGAAAGGCAAACGCATTATTATGCGCGTTGACTTTAACGTTCCGATGAAAGACGGCGTGGTTCAGGATGATACAAGAATTATGGCTGCTCTTCCGACTATTAAATATATTCTTGAACAGAATCCGCGCTCGCTTGTTTTGATGAGCCACTTGGGAGATCCTAAAAAGGATGTGAAAAAAGCTAAGGAAAAGGCTGAAAAAGCAGGAAAAACTTGGACAGATGCAGACAGCGAAAAATTTATTAACGGCAAAAACAGAATGAAGCCGGTTGTTGAATATTTTGCAGAAAAACTTGGAAAACCTGTAACTTTCTTGCCGGATGCGCTTGGTCAGAAGGCTGCAATTGATGCCCTCCCGGACGGAGCGGTTGCAATGCTTGAAAATGTTCGCTTCCATCCGGAAGAAACATCAAAAGTTGATGCAGAACGCGAAACAATGGCAAAAGAACTTGCTACTTACGGCGATATTTTTGTAAATGATGCGTTCGGAACTGCTCACCGCGATCAGGCTTCTACAGCGACAATCGCTAAGTTTATGACTACAAAACCGGTTGGCGGATTCCTTATGGAAAAAGAAGTAAAATACATTCAGCCGATGGTAGAAAATCCTCCGAAACCACAGGTTGCAATTATTGGTGGTGCTAAGGTTTCATCAAAAATCGCAGTTTTGGAAAGTCTTTTGAAAAATGCGTCTGCTTTGATTATTGGCGGTGGAATGGCTTACACATTCTTGAAGGCGCAGGGGCACAAAGTTGGTATTTCTTTGGTTGAAGATGATTTCATTGATACAGCAAAAAAACTTTTGAAAGACGCTGAAGAAAAGGGCGTAAAAGTTGTTCTTCCTGTAGACCATGTTGCTGCTGATAAATTCGATGCAAACGCTACTCCTGTTGCAATTGATGGTGTTGATATTCCTGATAATCTTATGGCAATGGATGTTGGTCCAAAAACTATTGAAGCATATAAAGAAGTTCTTTCTACAGCAAAATCTGTTGTTTGGAACGGGCCGGTTGGCGTTTTTGAATTTGATGCATTTGCAAAAGGTACAGAAACAGTTGCAAATCTTGTTGCAGAAGCTACAGGTCGCGGCGCAATGACAGTTGTTGGCGGTGGAGATTCTGTTGCGGCTGTAAACAAATTCCATCTTGCAGACAAGATGAGCCACGTTTCTACTGGCGGTGGAGCTTCTTTGGAATTCTTGGAAGGAAAGACACTTCCTGGAATTGCTATCTTGGATACAAAATAGCAGACGGATTGTTTTATGCGGGTTTTCCTTTTTGTTGGGTAAATCCGCTGCAAACCCGAACTGTTGATTTTTTAATTATCAGCAATTTTTGATTTTGCGAACTCTGCGGAAATGTTTTTTTTCGCGGAGTTTTTTTTGCGACAGATGATTTCATAAGATTTTTAGTGCTAACTTAATAAATAAGGCAGAAACTGAATAATAAAAAGAATATTTCCATTTTATAACGAAGATTTTTGTTGATTTAGAGTTTTGTATGATTTTTCTAATTATATGATATCTTGAGTATTATATTATGATGGTTTACTTAAAAAGTCATGACTAGCTAAGATATTATAAATACAAAAGCTGTTAAACAAAAGTCTTTATCCCATCTTAATTTTTCAAAAATTCTTCCATAGTATCTACAAGTTCGCTGAAATTTGTACGTAGACGCTTCATTAAATCTTTTGTACGCCGCTCGTTGTGGCTTATCACACTGCCAACAGGAAGAAAGAGTTCATAAGGTTCTACACCAAGTGCGTTTGCAATGGCTGCTATTGTTTCAAACTTTCCTATTTTCTTTTGATTTTCAATTTCACTTATGTATGGTGGACTTACTTTTGCCAATTCAGCAAGTTTTTCTTGACTTAGATTTTTTGATAATCTTATTCGCTTTATATTCTCTGCATATAAAGTTTCTAATTCTTTTGCTGTCATATAAATATTTTACAGTCGCTTTTTGCTATAAAAAATAAACAATAAGTTAATAAAACTCTCTAGTTGTGATTAAAATTAACCGATAGTTATATAAAAAGTGATTATTTATGTCTTTTTGCTATAAAAAATTACGTTTAGCGATTAAATATGGAGAACAAAATGCCTTTTATCGATACACCTGAAACAAACGCCTTAAAATCAAAGGTTGAAAGAATTCTTGTTGAAATACCAGAATTCACAGATGAAAATAAGAACCTGAAAATCAATGTTATAAAAGACTATGCCGAACGTGGCGACATCAAGCTTCTTGAACCGCTTTTAAAAAATGAGCAAACAAAAAAATCTTTCTTTAAACCAGTTTTAGATAGTTTTGTATTTAACACAACACAATTCAAAGAATTTTTGGAATATTCTTCCGCCTGTAATTCATATTCAAAATATTTGGGCAAAGAAATCGGACTTTACACGGGAGACTCTTCCTTGCAGGACAGAAATGAAGTTGTATTGAATTTTCCTTTTAAAGACTGTGTGCTTGAAGGTGGACAAAGAAAAGAGGACGGATTAGACACTTATTATGAATATGATGAAAAGAAAAATGAATATACAAAAAAGCAAAGCAAACGCCGCGAAATATTTTACAATGAAGTTCTAGCCAGGGACGAAATAGACCAGTTGTTTTTTCCAAAGGCATTTTGCAATGCGAAGCGATATGAAAAAGGCAATACATCTTTCTGTACAAAACTGAACAGGGACGCGGGATTGAACAAAAAACGCGGACTTGCAGAGAACACAATTACCGATAATTTGATTATAAAAGGAAACAACTTGCTTGCCTTGCACTCGCTGAAAAAGGAATTTGCCGGAAAGATAAAGTTGATATATATTGATCCACCGTACAACACGGGAAACGACGGCTTTACATATAACGACAATTTTAACCATTCAAGTTGGCTTACTTTTATGAAAAACAGATTGGAAGTTGCAAGGGAGCTTTTGAGGGAAGATGGTGCGATTTTTGTCCAATGTGATGATAATGAACAGGCATATTTAAAAGTTCTTATGGATGAGATTTTCGGAAGAGAGAATTTTATTTCAAATATTACTTGCAAAGTTAAAAGTGCAGGTGGGTTGACAACAGATACAGAGATGTTTTTTGATTGTGCAGAATATTTAATTGCATATTCAAAAAATATACAAAATTTAACTTACAATAATATTAAGGTTAAAACAGAAATTATAAATTCATATTCAAAAACAGCTAAACAATATAACAATATTATAAATAATATACAATACGACAAAAAAGAGTTTGTTACACAAAAAGATGGTATTAAATATTACAAAATTGCAAAAGGATATTTCAATATAGAAAACTTACCAATCAAACAGATGAGCGAAAAAGATTTTTATGATAAAAGAAATGAAATTTTTAGATTAACTGCATTAAGCGGAGGAATAGGTAAAAAATTAAAAAGACATATTGAAGATTTCATAAATAATGATGATTTATTTATTTTTGAATACAGCCCAACAAAAGGAAAGGATAAGAATAAATTAACTCAGTATCTAATGTATAAAAATCAAACAATTACAATGTTAAATAAATTAATAGAAGTTGATAGCAAAAGACAAATCATTGAAAAGTTAGAGCCAATTAGCAATATATTTGCCGATGATTTTTGGCAAGGCATATCAAATGAAGGGCAAATCAAATTAAAAAATGGCAAAAAACCAGAATCCCTTTTAAAACGCATTTTAGAAATCTCCACAATCGAGGGTGATTTAATAATGGATTTTTTCGCTGGAAGTGGGACAAGTCTTGCAGTTGCTCATAAAATGAATCGTCAATATATCGGAATTGAACAACTTAATTATGAAGAAAATGACAGTGTTATTCGCTTACAAAATGTTATCAACGACGACCAAACTGGCATTTCTAAATCTATAAACTGGCAAGGTGGTGGCTCTTTTGTCTATCTTGAACTTGCCAGAAAAAATGAAATGGCTATAGAACAAATTTCTGTCTGTGAATCCCTTGAAGACCTTACGGCATTATTCGATGAACTTTGCTCTAAATATTTTTTGCATTACAACGTTCGTATAAAAGAATTCCGCAAGGAAATTGAAAAGGAACGATTCAAACAGTTAAATCTGAAACAACAAAAAGAAATGTTCTGTCGCATGCTGGACTTAAATCAGCTGTATGTAAACTCAGATGACAGGCACGATATAAATACTGGACTTTCAAAAAATGATATTGCCGTCACCGAAGATTTTTATCAACTGAAAAACGCGTGAGCACTGTGAAGTGTGCGAAGCGGACACCGTAGCGAAGCGAGAAGGCTGGAGCGATGAGCGGAACACGTAACATAGCGACCCGAAGGCAGTTTTACTGCCTTCGGGTCACGCCCAAAACAAAAAATTAAAATGGAAAATAATTATGCTTTACGAAACATTAAAATCACAGGCTTTTGAATATGAAGTTTCAAAAGTCAAACTGGAAGATTATTCATATATTACTGATAATTTAAAATATCCGCTGTATGACTGGCAAAAAACTGCGGTAGAAAATTTCCTGCTGAACGAAAGAATCCGTCATGCAAAAATTGCGAAAGGTGAAAATGTTCCTCCGAATCATCTTATGTTTAACATGGCGACAGGAAGCGGAAAAACTCTTCTTATGGCGGCTCTTATTCTGTATTATTACAAGCAAGGGTACAGAAATTTCATTTTCTTTGTAAATCAAAATTCAATTCTTGGAAAAAGCCAGGCAAACTTTATCGATAAAAATCACGGCAAATATCTTTTTGTAGAAAATATTGTCATAGACGGAGCACATGTGAATATCCGTGAAGTTGAACTGTTTTCTGCTTCGAGTGACGACATTCAGATAAAATTTACGACAATACAAAAACTTCATAATGACATTTACAAAGAAGGAGAAAACGCATTGCTTCTTTCCGACTTGCAAAAGCGGAACATTGTTTTATTTGCAGACGAGGCGCATCATCTGAATGCATCTACCTCAAAAAAGAAATCCATGTACAATGAGCTTACAAATGATATTTCTTTTGTTGGGGAACTAAAGGACAGTGCAAAAGAAGAAGATGTTGAACGCTCGTGGGAACATACCGTCTGCCGCTGCATTCTTGAAAAGGATGGAAAACTAGCAGAATTGAATAAAAATGTTCTTCTTGAATTTACGGCGACAATTCCAAATACTGATGAAGTAAAAGCAAAATACGAAGACAAAATCATTTCTAAATTTGAACTTAAAGATTTTGTTGAAGCCGGCTGCACAAAACATATCCGACTTGTTCGTAGCAACCTTGAATTGCGAGAGCGTGTTTTGCAGGCTCTGCTTTTGAACTGGTACAGATATTCAGTCGCGACAAAATATGGAATTGCAAATTTTAAGCCGGTAATATTGTTCCGTAGCAAAACAATTGAAGAATCAAAATCTGACTATAAAATGTTTTTGGAATTGTGTAAAACTGTGAAGGCTGAAGATTTTAATTTTGCAAAAAAACTTTCAAAAATAAAATCTGATGAAAACGACCTTTACAGCCTAAGTGGACGCATCTTTGAGCGGCTAGCAATTTACCTTAAAGAAAATAATCTCTCTTTTGAAACTCCTGCACACTATATCCGCGAAAACTTTAAGGAACGAAATGTCATTATCACAAACAGCAAGGACGGAACTAAAACAAAAGAAAGAACTACATTAGAACAAGACAGCCTATTAAACAGCCTTGAAGATTCTAACAATCATATCCGTGCAATTTTTACTGTTCAGCGACTTACAGAAGGTTGGGATGTTTTGAATCTTTATGATATTGTCCGCCTTTATGAAGGACGTGATATGAATTTTCATAGCAAAAAAGTGGGTAGTAGTACAACAAGCGAAGTTCAGTTGATTGGACGAGGCGTTCGTTATTATCCGTTTTCGTACAAAGGCAAAGAGCGAAACCGCCGTAAGTTTGATGATGATTTGCAAAATGAGCTTCGCGTGCTGGAAGAATTTTATTTTCATTCAGATGAAGATCATAAATATATTTCTGAACTTTCTGCGGAACTTAAAAATCGAGGACTTATCTCAAACAACAAAACTCAAAAAATCTTCCGACTTAAAGACGAAAAAAAAGAAAACATTAAAGGAATGTATCTTTTTATCAATGAAAAAAAAGAAAATCCAAAACGGAGATTAAAATCGCTTCCCGAAGATTTTAAAAATCTTCCATCTTTTGAAGCAAAAATTTTGACAAGCATTTATTCTGAAGTACATACTGTTGATTTTGCAAAAAAAGATGATGAACATTATGCTGCAGAGTCTAAAACTTTATCTGCAATAAAAAAATCTTTTTCTGAAATTCCACTTCATATTAGGCAAAAAGCAGTTCACAAACTTAACACAAATCCTGAAAGTTATTTCTGCTTTGAAAACTTAAGAAAACGTTTTTCCGTAGAAAGTATTGAGGATTTTTTTGATTTTATACAAGATATAAAAATCTCAATTACGAGTGACACAAAATTTGAAGAACTTCCGAATAAAAAGCTTTTGTCATTATGTGAAGATTTTCTTTTGTATGTACAAAGAGAACTTGAAACCTATGACAAACCTTTTATCGGAACAGATTTTCATCTTGTAAAATTTTCAGATATTTTCACTTTGGACGATGAAAAGGGAAAAATTACTTTTACAAAAGAAAAAATGATTTTTATAGATGATTCTGATTCAAATGCAAAGGAAAATAAAATTCTTGAAGCTGAATTAAAAAACACTGAATGGTATATGCTAGATTCTTTTTGGGGCACAAGCGAAGAACGCAGTCTTATTCAATTTATTAAAAATCACGAAATCAATTTAAAAGAAAAATACGAGTCATTTCAGTTATTAAGAAACGAAGAGGTTTATAAGATTTTTGATTTTGATACTGGTCGCGGCTTTCAACCGGATTTTCTTCTGCTGCTGCACGGAAAACATAGCGGACAAAATGCTTACTATCAGGTTTTTATAGAACCAAAAGGCAAGCATCTTGCAGGTGAAGACAATGATGGATGGAAGGAATACTTCCTAAAAAAAATTACAGAAAAATACGGAATAGAACATATCATTATGGAAAAAACAGACGGATATATTCTTGTAGGACTTCCATTCTTTAATTCGGAAGATGATTCTATGAAAAAGAATTTTGAAAAATCTTTTGAAATCATTTCATAATATAAAAAAAAGACAATTAAAATCCATCACGTAAGAAACTTGCGAAAATATCTTTTATTATTATAGGAGAAAGGTCTGCCTTCGGTAATTTTTCTTTTATTTCTTTGATTTTTGTTTCATTAATATTTCCTATTAACTTTGGATTGTAAGATTCAAATTCCGAAATAGTCATATTATCAAATAAATCATCAAGGCAAATCAAGCACGGCTGCGTGAAAAGAGTTGGAGAATATTCAAATTCAATACAGATAGTTTTTTTGTCTTTATAATTTTCAAATCTTGTTGTTGTGGTACAAGAAAAAAAATAAACAGGGCTATCTAAAATACTGCTGCGTCCTAAACAGATAAAATATCTTTCTTTTGCATCAAATCCTATAGAAGTAAATGGTTTTGTTGTTTTATAGACTTGACCTACTTTATAATCAAGCATAGGTAAACTCATTATAAATTATAAAACGTTCTTCTTCTGGTGATAGTTCTTCTTCTTTTTTCTCATAAAGTCTATCGAATTCGTCTGCATATTTCATAATACTGTTAGGTTTTCTGTCCCATGCTTTCTTCCAAGAGGATATTTTTGTATGGGTAAGATCGGATGCTTCATTTGAAGTAAGATTGTTTTTAATAAAATAATCTATAATTTCATTTAGCAAGGTGATTTCTTTTTTTGAGAAATAATCCAAATCAGGGTCGATTGTTGATATATAGTATTTATAAGTTTTTCCGTTTACATCAAATCGTTTTGTTGTGAAATGTTCATAAATTGATTCGTCCCCATTGTAAAGTTCATTTGGAACGGGACCTTTTTGTAGAGCAAGATATGTTAATTCAGTGCAAGGACGACCGAATTTTTTTACACTTGTAAAATCGAAAAGCGCAAGAATTTTGTACATTTTCATTTGGTTTATTGGCTCGCTATAACAGTCTTGATACTTCTTTGCAATATAAGAAATAACATTGTCAACAATCTGTTTGTGATATGCTCTCATAAATGTTCTCCTGAAAAAGTACTCTAATAAATTATAACAAACAAGCTAAAAAAAGGTAACAGTTTTTGAAATTATTTTTCACACGTTTTTATTATTAAAAAGGACAAATACTCGTAAAAATTACAATTTACACAACAAAAGTTTAATTCTTTACAAGAGAAAGAAATAAATAAGTTATTCCAGCAGATGACGGGAGTCGAACCCGCGCGCCTGCCGCAAACCCTTTATTCTCTTATCTTACGTGTTAAAAAGTGATGTTTTACCTAGAAAAAAATATAATTAAAAAAACGCTCTTTTTATAGATATATTTTTTACAAGAAAATTTAAAACAAGGTGATTTGAATTTTCGTTTTTTTCTATTCTATCTTTATTATTCTGAAACTTTTTTCAAAAGCTCTGTGTTTTCGTTTTTGTATCCGTCTAAAAGTATCCGGATTGTTTTTTTCTGTTCTTCCGTCAAGTTCTGGTATGTTCCAATAAATTGTTCTTCTTCCTGCGAAAGTTGCGGGGCTTGTTTTTCTTCGCCCGTTAAAAGCCATTCTACGGAAACATTCAGATAATTTGCGATTTTAAGGCAGATATCACCAGAAGGAATTGCTCCATTTTTTTTCCATTCAGAAATTGTAGGCCGTCTAATTCCGATTTTTTCCGCTAATTCAGTTTTTGTAATTTTTTTTTCATTTAAAAAATTTTCTAATCTATCAATAAAAAGCATAAAAGTACCTCTTATTTTTGTTTCGAAAAAAAAGTACAAAAACCGTACAAAAAAGATTGACGATGTACGTTTTATGTACTATTATTATTTTCAGATGTACGCAAGACGTACACAAACCTAGTACACTAGGTTTAGTTAGTTCTTGACAGAACTAACTAAAAAACTGTTCCCCCATAAAGTAGACATACATTGATTTGTATATATTGGCCGGAAATTCAAAGACATGGGGAACGACTTTGGATTTTCGGCCTTTTTTGTAGGAGGCGGCTTGTGTACCTGAAAAGAAAAAACAAGTGGTATTACAAGGATAACAAGAATGGGAACTGGTATAAGTTCCTGTTCGGAGCGAACAAACAGATTAAGGCAAAGCGGTGCTCTGTAATGCAGAGCATTCAGCTTGAAATATTGATGCGGATGAAAACCGGGGACGGAGCATTTTTCACGCTTATTTTGATTTCAATAATTTTTTTATGGCTTTGCCTTGCAATACCGCACTGGGGGAATGTATGAAAAGCATTATTTTAATGCCGCTGGGAAAAAACGGACAGAGCGTTTTCTGTAAATCAATGCAGGAAGCAATCTCTTTTTTGGGGTGTTCTACAACAGAGTTCAACATTGCATTGGCTAAAGGTACTTTGATGAACGGTTTTTTCATTGATTATGCAATTTCGGACGAATACGGAATACCTGATTGCAGCGTTCTGAACGAAATAAATAAAACCGTAAGGTTACACGCAGAAAAGAAAGGGGTAAAACTGAATGAATGGCTTGAACGACGACAAAAACTTATTGAAAAAGCCGCTAAAAAAAAGGCGCTATTTTTACCGCAAGCCAATCTGTAACAATCTGATACAGGCTTTTTTCTATCAAGCTGTTTACGATGTGAAAGTTGCTGAAATGAAATATGTTGAAAAAGGAATTTTACCTTCAACAAGTTTTTCAGGCTATGCGGCAAATATCGTGAAAATGGATGATTATTTGAGCGCCTGCTGGCTTTTAAGAAAAACACCCAGGAGCGACATATGCAGCAAGCGTGATTTTGAAAAATGGATTGAAGAAAAGGAACGCGAATGGACGGAGAAATAATTTTAGACAAATCGCAAAGGCGGGTTTTTGATTATATGGAGACCCACGGTTTCATAACAAGCCTGGAAGCGATTTCAGAACTTGGAGAAACAAGGCTTAGCGCTCGCATATACGAACTTAAGGACAAGGGCGTCAACATCAGTTATGAGTGGATGCAGGTTTTGAACCGTTATCAAGAAAAACGCCGTGTAAAAAAATATTTTTTGGGTTAAGGAGAAGAAAATGGGATTACCAATTCTTGTAATGGGAGAAAGCGGTGCGGGCAAAACTTACAGTTTGAAGAATTTCGCCCCGGAAGAAGTGAGCATTTTTTCAGTTGAAAAAACAAGGCTTCCTTTTCAGAAGAAACTTCCTGTATTGGCGCACGCTACATATTCCGACATCGAAAAAACTTTGAAAGGTAGGCCGCTGAACAAGAAGGCTTATGTCATTGACGATTCGCAGTATCTGCTTGTCAATGAAACTTTTGACCGCGCCAAAGAGAACGGATTCGGAAAGTGGACGGACATCGCATTGCATTTCCGCGATCTTATCCATTCTATCAACCGCGATGTTCCCGATGATGTTGTCGTGTATTTTCTGCACCATACGGAAACGGATTCTGTTTCAGGAAAGATAAAGGCAAAAACTGTAGGCAAGCTGCTTGACAATCAGCTTACGGTGGAAGGCTGTTTCGATATCGTTCTGCTTGCGAAGATTGAGGGCGAAGAGCATATCTTTGAAACCCAGTCAGACGGCTACACGACGGCAAAAAGTCCGGAAGGTATGTTTGAAAAACGTATTCCGAACGATCTTAAGGCTGTGGACACCGCAGTACGTGAATACTACGGAATATAAAAAAAAGGAGTTAAAACATGGCATTTATGAACACTTACAAACCGGAAGAAAAACAGAAGTTCGAGTGTGCGGACGGTGATTATCTCGTAAGAGTTGTGAAAGTTGAGAACGTTCTTTCAAAAACCGGGCTTAACATGCACAAGATAACATTGCAGGTTAAAGATGTGCCTGTTCTGTATGAACATTTCGTATGCGAAGGGGATTATTACAATCTGTCAATGACAAGATTTTTTGACGCGTTCAAAATCCCGCGCGGGAACTTCAATTTCAATTTTTGGATAAACAGAATTGCATACGCTCATTTTGAAAATAAAGAACATAAATTTACGGGGCAGGATGGAGCGGAACATACGGCTGTTGTTTCAAGGCTTATGTTTTTTCATAACAATATTCCGGCTGTCAATGCCCCGGAAAAAGTGAACGCACTTGCGCAGGCTGTAAACGGAACTGTTGAAAGACAGCCTGTAAGCGGAACGGAAAGTCAAGCTGAATTTCCGGAAGACATTCCGTTTTAAATAATTTGTTTATATTGTCCGCCGTTGGCGGATTTATATAAAACTTCCATATCTGCTGCCGTCGGCAATCAGATGCGGGAGTATCCGTTTTTACGGATGGATTTATTCAATCTTCGATTTAGACAGCCCGGAAAGACGGGCAAAAAGTAAACATGGCAGGCTGGAAAGACGGCCACACAAGATTAACACTGATGACGGCTGGAAAGACAGCAGGAAACGCAAGTGCGGAACAGGCTTTTTACCTGTTTTCTGCGGCGCAATTCCGCAGGTTTCCTTTAGACAGCCCGGAAAGACGGGCAAAGGTGGTTCATATGGCTAAAAATTTCAAATCCTTTGTTTTTCCGGAAACAATTAAAAAACAGATAGACCAGATGCCTGATATGGAAATGAAATTCAAATTCTATGAAGCCGTAACGAATTATGGTATGTATGACTGCGAGCCGCAGAATTTGAATTCTCTTGAACAGATAATATGGATTTCAATGAAAGATTTGCTGGACAATTCCAAAGCCGGCAGAGCCGGAGCGCCCTTAGGTAATTGCAACGCAAAAAAAACAAATGAAACAACAGAATGTTTTTCATCTTCAGAAAAACAATTAAAAACAATTGAAAACAATCAAAACAATCAAAACAATCAAAAAACAATTGAAACAATCAAAACAACCCTTATTAATGGTAATGGTAATGATAATGATAATGTAAATGATAATCACACACACAATGTTAACGCGTGCGTGTGCGAAAACAATCAAAATCAAGAAACAGATATACAAGATTGGCGCGATTTTCAGACGCAAAGTTATGAGCTTATACAAAATCACAACAAAACTTCTGAATATTCAAAAAAATTGTGTATCTCCAACAGTTTTTCAAGCTATCTGCAAAAAGAGTGCAGGGAACTGATAAGCGGACTGAACGGAGAAAAACCGCCATGTATATATAAAGCTCTTCAAAATTACCTTCTTGTCGCCAAAAGCGACACCTGGAAGAAAACTTTTTCCGTCAAGAATTTTATTTCTGAATACGCAGCGTTCAGCGACAAGGATTTTACCGTAAGCAAATATCTGACCAATGACGCGCAGAAAGAAAAAGCGAATGTTCCTGAACTTACTCCGGAAGAACTGGAAAAACAGCTGCTGGTTGAAATGAACGGTAATCCGGAATTCATACCCGACATATTCAGTTATTACAAAGATGACTGGAAAGAAGACGGCTGCCCGTTGGGTTCTTCCTACATGGAGTTCCAGCGGGACAAGGAACTTATGCCTTACGGACAGAAATTAAAAGCCATGTTTGATAAAAACAAACGGGGAGCATAGCCATGACAGATGAAACACCAAAAGCAAAACTGTATGCCTGGAGAACTTGTTCGGTTTGCCACGCAAATTATCCTTCCGATGCTCTTATCTGCGTGCAATGTTACAGACGCTCCGGCCGAGCTGTGAAAGAAAACGAAAATCTTTTGGAATCTGAATTTGCCACTCTTGTTACAAAAAGCGGAACCGAAATGCCGGTAAAAGTTTTTAAATACAATCTGCCTTATCCGATGCACGGTTTTAAAACTTGCGGAGACTGCCTGACGGCAAACAAAGTTTTTTGTTCAAAATTCGGAATTGCGGGGCTTTTCTGCAAACGGGAGGAATTTGACGCGTGCGCATGTAAAGACTGTTGCGTCAAATATAAAAAACTGAATGAAAGGGGTTAAACAATTTTTCAATCTCCAATTGGATTTTGAAAATGATAATGTTTCTGTTCCGCAAGGAAATATTGACGGAACGGATAACGAAAAGTGTCAAGCTTATCAATGGCATTACATCAAGTTTAATGACAACGACAGTTTTATAAAACTTTGGAATTTGTTCACGGAATTATGTAAAAAAGCTGTAAACAAAGAAATCCGGTTGAAACATTTTTTTCTTGATGAAGAAGAAATTTGTTACAACGCAGACATAGCGTGTGAATATACGCTCCGGCGTTACAAGAGTTATAAAGCAACTGGACGGCAATATGTCATCCGCAACTTTATTTCAGCGGCATATCACGGAGCAAAGCATGCGCTGTATTCAGAAAATGAAAATGATATGTTTTTGTCTTTTTGCAAGGAACTCAACGGCAAGCCACTAAGGGAAGCAATAAAAAGAAGCTCCAAACTTGCGGAGATGGATAAAAGCAAGGATATGAAAGACAACGAAAACACAATCATTGATGAAAATCAGTTGCTTTTATGGGAGTAGAAAAAAATGAAAACAAGAATCTGTAAAAAGCCAGGATGCGGCAAGACGTGCGCTGAAGGTAAACAATACTGTTATGTTCATAAAGAGCTGGAAGGAAAAGCGAAAGTTTTCACAAAGCGCGGAAAATCAAGCGAATGGCATTATCTTTATTCAACTGCCCGCTGGAAACGTTTATCAAAAGATTTTCTACGGCAATATCCTAACTGTTTCATATGCGGAAAACCCGCAACGATTACAGATCACATTACACCGCATAGGGGAAACACGGAACTGTTTTTCAATGAAGACAATTTACAGCCGATGTGCTGGAGTTGCCATTCACGCAAAACATTCAAAGAGAATAACAATTTTAATCCCCCCCCCGGGTAGAAAAACTTGACTGAAAAGGGCTCGCACCAACGCCCGCCCTTTTTCATGCGCATTGTCAAAAAATACGGGGCGGTGGTGATTTTTTTTAGTAGGGGGAATTAAAAAATGTATCATACGAATACTTGCGCTAATTGTAAATACCTGGATAAAACCCGGACTGTATATTGGACGGGAAGACACGATTATTTTTATATTTGCCGATATAAAGAACTTCAAGAAGAGGCGGAAAAAAATTTAAAAGGAAAAGTTTTTGTTTCATTCACCGCAAGTGATATGAATGCAAGAACAAAAGAGTGTTATCCGCTTCCATGTTTTAACATGGAAGTGCCTGAATGGGTGAAAGAAAATTTGAATTGTTTGGATTTTTAGCGGAGAGCCGTTTGTCGCAATGTATGCGTATGACATTTAAGGAGAATAAATTATGACGAAAGAAAAGGCGATTGAGTTTATTCAAAATTCAGACTACACAGATTTTTCTGTTACACCAATTGCGAAAAGACTTTGTGATTTGTGCGGAAAACCGAAAAGCAGAGATTTCAAAATCGAGTGCAAGAAAATATTCGGTGCTGTTAGTTTGGGGTATGAGTTCAAGAAAATAAAGGGAAGCAGGATAACAAAACATATCTGTACGGATTGCTTTGTTAAATTGTTCCCCGATAGCGTGGAACAATGATGGAGATAAATATGGATATAATGGAAGCATTAACAAAAGCGACTATTGTTAAAAGAAACATAGAAAAGCATATAAACGATTATCAGATTATCATAAATCCTTGCCCGATGTGTAATCATTACAACAAAGAAAATTATGCTGAAGTTTGCTCATCGTGTAGTTATTTTTACGCAAGCAATTTTGAATTGAAACATTAAATCAAAAAAAAAGGAGTTACTGAAATGACATTTAACAAAGCTAAAATTTTCACATTCTTTGGAGGTATATTATGATGTATGTTACAGGTGGCTGGACACTTTATGGCGATATAAAAACGTATACAGAAATTACAGACGATGATTGTTGCTTTATTATACACAAGAACGAAGTGGAGTTAATAAAATCGTGTATACAAAATGAAATTGTCAGGTTAAGAATAAACTTGTATCCACAAGATATGGAAACGACAAAGAAAATTGAAAAACGGACTGATGATTGCAAAGAACTTTTAGAACAGTTTGAAAAAGTGGAGTGTGAAAAATGAAAGATATAGAATACCAACTTGTAAGAATAGCAGATTTGGCGGATTCAATTTTTATGGTGGCAAAAAATGCGAACACAACAGAAACCGAGTGCATAAGAACACTTGCACAGTTGATAAGCGAAGAAATTGAAAAAATCAATAACAGTCTTGGAGGAAAATAATGATTAATTTAAACGAACTTTGCAAGGTTACTCTTGCAAATGCAGAAAAGCGAAAGGCTAACGGCGGAAACATTACAACCGAAACAAGAAAAATGCTGAAACATTGTGCTACAGAAGTTGTCGAGGCAATGGAGGCGTACACAAGATATTTCGAGATGGGAAATAACGCAAGTGATATTGACGCCAAAGAAATTGACGACAAGTGGGAAGGTGAAGAAGACCCTATTGCTTGTGAAGAATATTACAAAAAGTGTAAAGAAAGTTTTTCTAGCGAACTTGCCGATATCATCTGTTGTTGTCTGATTATCGCAGACAAAGAACATATCGACATAGAAGAAGCAATCAACGGCTGTATAGAGAAGAACAGAAAGAGAGCTGAAGGCACAGGAGACAAGTTATAAAATGAAAGTCTATATAAGCGGAAAGATAACAGGGGATGATAATTACAAGGAAAAGTTCAGAAAGGCTGAAGAAATGTTAAAAACCCGTGGGGATGATGTTATAAATCCTGCCGGAGAAGACGAACTTCAAGGTGTCAATCACACTTGGGAAGATTATATGCGGCACGACGTAGGACTTCTTGTTCAATGCGATTCTATTTATCTTTTGCCGGATTGGAAAGAATCTCAAGGCGCTCTATTGGAGTTTTACATTGCCACTAAACTGGGGTTACTTATTGAGTGTCAATAATGACTGTATTTATATGGGAAGACCAATCAAAAGCACAGAAGAACATTTAAAAGACGGAACATACCGCAAAGACCGCCACGCAAACAGAGGTGTAACTTTGGATGCGTTGAAAGAAATTTCCATTCCGGAGAATTTAAACAATTCTGCGGCGGAAAGGTGGGCGGAAATTGTTCCCAGTTTGCAGGATGCGGGCTTAATATCAAGCGTTGATATTCCGGAGCTTACAGACGCTTTTCTTCATTACGGATTTGCGCAGGATTGTATAAATACGGTTCTTGAAAATTTCGGAAATACTGCTGAATATCTTGCGCAGCTGAACAAATTCAAGGACGTTGACCTTGTTTCAAAATATTCTGAATATATGGACTACTTCAACCGTATAATGCACAAGTTCGGAGTAACACCGACTGAAAGGGCGAAAATTAAACTCCAGCCGAAAAAAGAGGACGAGGCGGACAGTTTCATCAAGTCGCTTAGAGGAAACGGCTAAAAAAATACCTGCGAGAAGCATCGATGCTGCTAATCGCAGGGTTTATCCAAATCCTTGTAGCGGTACTCATTAATATGATTATCTGCTAACGGGGAGCAAAGGCGGCGGTTTAAGACTTCCGCCTTTGTGTACTCATATTTTACTTCTTAGGGGGCAAATATGTTAACAAAAATCAAAACTCTTTTATTAAAATTTTTGGAAATAACAATTCAGGCGATTATTGAAGTTGTAGTTCTTTTCATCATTCTTAAAATATGGGGTGTTTTGTAATGACAGAAGAAAAACGGGGTGTAGGACATCCTAAGGGCGTGCCTAATCCTAATGCCGGAAGAAAAGCTACAGGACTTAAACGCGTTACATTTTCCGTTTCTTGCCAGCCTGAAGAATTGGCGCAGCTTAAAGCTCTTGTAAAAAAAAGCGGAAAGACAACTTCAAGATATCTGCTTGACTTGGCTTTCGGAAAAGAGTAGAATTTATTTATTAAAATTGTTATTCCATTATTCTATCAAAAAAAAAACGCGTAATCTGAAAAAGAAAGCGCGTTTTTTTTACTGACTATATATGTAATGGCTTTTAACTTTACTTATCAAGATTATATTTCAGATATTTCAACAGGAAAAATTCCGGCATGCAAAAAAGTAAAACTTGCCATAAAACGCCATATTGATGATATAAAACAGGCGGAGGCGGGCAGTTTTCCATATTATTTTGATCACGAAAAAGCGCAGAACGCTATCCTTTTTTTCACTCATCTGACACACACCAAAGGAAAGCTTGCAGGAACAACGCTGAACCCTGAACCCTGGCAGCAGTTCATAATTGCATCTATTTACGGCTGGAGGCGGGTTGACAACGGATTAAGAAGATTCCGCCGTGCATATGTTCAGATTGCAAGAAAAAACGGCAAGACTTTTTTAAGTTCGGGCGTCGGGCTTTACGATCTTATAACGGAACCCGGAGCGGAAGTTATGTCTGCCGGAACAACACGGGACCAGGCGGCAAGATGTTTTGAAGATTGCCGCAATACAATCCGATATTCAAAACCCTTGCGCAAATATGTTCAAAGTTATGCACATTCTTTGAAATGTGGAGACGGCTCGATGAAAGCTCTTTCAAGTGATGCGCACACGTTGGACGGTTTGAACCCTAGTTGTGCGATAATTGATGAATATCATGCGCATAAAACAGATGACTTGCTGAACGTAATTGAAACAGGTATGAGCGCCAGAACTCAACCGCTGCTCTTTATAATTACAACGGCCGGAAACGACAGAAACGTTCCTTGTTATGAAGAATATGAGCGCTGTTCTAAAATTCTTGAAAGGGCACGCGGCTACGAAAATGAGGCTTATTTTTGTATAATTTATGAATTGGACAAAAAAGATGACTGGAAGAATGAGGCGAACTGGTACAAGGCTAATCCTAATCTTGGAGTAAGTGTAGAAATTGACGACCTTAGAATGAAATTTAAAAATGCGCTTCAGAAATCTACGGATGAAACAAGTTTTCGTACAAAAAATCTGAATGAATGGCTTAATGTTGCGGATGTATGGATAAAACAAAGTCAATGGCAGAAAAGCCACAGAAGATTTAATGAAAAGAACCTTGCGGGGCTTAGGTGTTGGGGCGGAATAGACCTTTCAAAGCGTCTTGATATAACCGCTTTCACCTGGTATTTCTTGCTGCCTGACGGCAGACGGTACGCAAAGCATTATTTTTTTATTCCGGAAGAACAGATTGACGCAAAAATGCGCGGTGATTCTTATTTGATGCGGCGCTGGATTAAAGAAGGTTATGTTTTCGCAACACCGGGCGAAACGGTTGATTATTCCTTTATGTTTCAGAAAATTCTTGAAGATGCGAAACTCTACGATGTTCAAGAAATTGCATATGACAGAAACCTTGCGGCGCATCTGATTCAAAATTTGAGTGAAAGTTTTACCTGCGTGGAGTTTGCGCAGTCCATAACAGGAATGAGCGAACCGAGTAAGGCTTGGGAACAGCTGATTGCGGACGGAAAGCTTATTGATAATAATCCCGTTATGGATTGGATGGTTTCCTGCTGCACCGTAAAGCCTGACGCCAACGGAAACATCAAGCCTTTAAAGCCGGACGTAAACAAGTCAACAAAACGCATTGACGGCGTTATAACAAGCATAATGGCGAACAACCGCCTGGAAGTCGCGCTTGCTGATGAAGAATCGCAGGGCAACTTCAGGATTGAAGATGCAGTGTTTTAGACTAGAACATCTTTTGTCTTGCTGGCTATTTGTTCATAAGAAAGCCGACCCCCGCTTCCGCAACCGTCAAACCTAGTTGACCTGCCGCGCAGGCGATTTTCTGCATAGTTCTGTTTTCAAGAAGAAATTGAATTCCTTCCAATGTTATTTTTATTTCCGAATAGTCAATGTTCTGTTCGCCGGTAATATCATCAATGATTTTGACGCCGTCCACATATCCGGCGTTCTGAAGCATTATAAGGTAATTGCAGAATCTGTTTTCAGTTATCTTGAATTTCTCGAAAGTCAATTGTTTTTCCGCATTGTAGTTTTTTAAGTCCAGCGCCAAATCAAGTTCGTTTAGGATTTTCCATATTATCCCATAAGAAGTTTTCATATCTTTATTGTCGGTTATAAATTTCATACTTTTACAGTCAAAAAAAAATATTATTATTTATTTTTTTTGTAAAAAACTTGACAAAAACAAAAGAAGAGTATACTATATAAACATCAAGTGCGTTGCACTGGTGAAAAAATCTTAATCAAGGGGGGGGAAATTGTGAAAGCTCGTAATAAAAAAATAGCCAAGGCAGAGCTGAAGACACTAGCCAAGGCTTGTTACGAAATCCTGATAGGTGTAATTGTTTACTTAATTTGTAAACAATTATAACCAAACGGAGCAAGGTTCAAGTCTTATACACAGCTAAGGCTTGAACTTTAGTTTTTACATTTTACTTCCTAAGGAGCAAATATGTCAATTAAAAATTTTCTGAAAGAACTTTTAAAATCGACGATAAACGGTATTTTTATAGGAATTGTTGTTTTTATTTTAATTAAAACTTTTGGAGTGTAAAAAATGGAAGAAGAAAAAAAATATGTAGGCTATGGCTATCACGGCGGCGGACGAAAAAAGCTCGAAACAGGACGCGTGCGTTTTCAGGTTTCCTGCCAGCCATCAGAAGAAAAGATTTTGAGAGAAAAAGCTGAAAAAGCGGGCTTATCACTTTCAAAATTTATGGTTGAATGTGCATTGAAAAGTTAATTTTTACTGTCGCTAGGTAAAGGCGGAGGCGGTGGCAAACTGGGAATTTGGCCGCCTCTTTCTTCTACAGATTTATTGCTAAAAAAATAATCAAACATAAAACGCCCAGGACAAAAAGAAAGTAGTTTATAAAATTTAAAACTTTTGCAATAAAAACATTTTTGTTTGATTTTATTTTTTCGTTCAAATTTTCAGTTTCATTTTTATAAACAATCCATTCTTGAATAAATGCAAATCTGTTTATTTTTTCAGAATTGAAAAATCCGAAAACGCAAAGACACAAACAAAGAGCAAAAGACGACCAGCCGATTATTAAAAAATATTTTGCGCTGGCAACAGAAAAATCAATCAATTTTTCAATAAATGCAAAAGAAACAGCAAAACTTCCGGAACACAATTTTAAAAGCCAATTATCAAAATTATGTTGCTGGTAAATCCGTTCTTGTTCTATTTTTTCAGAATTTTCTTTGTGATATTTGTAAAGAATGTTTTTTTCTTCATACGTCATAATTTTATGATAGCGCTTTGTCTTGATTTTTAAAATAAAAAACCCCTGAAAAATTCTAAAATTATACTGAAAAGTAATTGACGTAATCAAGATTATCAGATATTTTAGAATTATCAGGAGGTTAAAGAAATGCAAATGTTTATTGACATTATTACAATTCTTGGTTCACTGGCAAGTATTGTAAGCCTAATTCTTGTGATAATCAAGAAGTAAAAAAAGGCACGGCGGAAGTTTTCCGCCGGTAATGTCATTCTTTTTTGGAGGTTTACAATGAAAAGAACAAAATTAGATATTGCTCTGATAATCTGTCTTTCAATAAGCGTTGTCTGCAATGTCATACTGCTGGTGATGAAGATAAAGGGGGTTCGGTAATGGCAGGAACAAAAAAAGACCCGGCAAAGACGTACTCTTCAAATTATGGCGGAAAAAGGGAAGGCGCAGGAAGAAAAAAACTTGAAACTGGGCGAGTGTGTTTTCAAGTTTCCTGCCAACCGTCTGAAGAAAAAATAATCCGCGAAAAAGCGGAAAAGGCAGGACTAAGCCTTTCAAAATATGTAGTTCAGTGCATACTGAATTCGTAGAAAATCACAAATAACAAAACAAGCCCCGTAAAATGCGGGGCTTGCTCATTTTAAAAATGACTGTTCATATATGAACTATGGAGTACCCTACAAAGGAAGTAAAAACAAAATAGCAGAATGGGTTTGTGAGCATTTTCCAAAAGCCGACAATTTCTATGATTTATTCGCTGGCGGTTGTGCTATAACGCACAGAGCTCTTTTAAGTCAAAAATTTCAAAACTTTTATGTAAATGATTTATGGACGGCTCCGCAGTTGTTTTTGGATGCAATAAACGGAAAATACAAAAATGAAACACGCTGGATAAGCCGTGAAGAATTTTCCTCCGAAAGGCTAAAAAATCCATACATTCAATTTTGCTGGAGTTTTGGTAATAATGGGCGAGCTTATCTATACTCTAAAGAGATTGAAGAATGGAAAAAAGCCCTGCATTATGCACGTATTTTTAACGACAATTCAATTTTTGAAAAATTCGGAATAAACACAGATGGAAGTTCAGCGGATATAAGAAAACATCACGAAGAATATAAAGAACTTTATATAAAATGGTATGTAAAAAACGTGTTAAAATCAGATTTAAACGCGGAAGAATTAAACAAAAAGCTTGATGAAAAAATAAAAAATAATTCTGATGAACTTAGATTATATTTTAGAAATGGATTGAAAAAATCCGGAAAAACTCAAAGTGATGTTGACAGATTTCTAGGATCAAACGGAATGTCAAGACATTATTTTGGAAACTCACAGTGGATGTTTCCGACAAAAGAAGTTTACATAAAACTTCAATCCTTTATTGATTTGCCACAGTCTTACGATGAAATATACGGTTTACAAGATTTAACGAAAAGCCTGCAAAGACTGCAAAGCCTGCAAAGACTACACGTTATGCAAGGCGACTACAGAAATGTCCCAATTAAGCATAATTCTGTTATATATTGCGACATTCCTTACAGAAATACAGATGGTTATAATTTTTCGGATGAAAACGGTTTTGATTACAATGCTTTTTATGAATGGTGTGGTAAACAGACAGAACTTGTAATTGTATCGGAATATAATATGCCAGATGATTTTATTTGTATTGCACAAAAAGAAAAATACTGTGCTTTGCGCGGCGGAAATAAAAATATACGGATTGAAAAACTTTTTGTTCCAAAACATCAGGCAGAAATGATAGAAAAAGTGCAAGAACAGAAACTGCTTTTTTAGCTCTAAAACATCTTGAAAAACTCTTTACTAAATCAAGAAGATATGATATATTATAAACATCAGGAGCGTTGCTCCGAAGACAATCTTAAAAAAGGGGGTAAAATGTGAAGAGTTCAACAAAAAAGGCTCTGAAGAAAGTTGCGCAAGAACTTCTTAGAGCCGTTGAACAAATCCTAATCGGTGTAATTGTTTACTTGATGTGTAAGCACTTATAACCGAGCGGGAGCAGGCTAAGTCTTAAATACCGCTAAGGCTTAGCCATATGCTTCATATTTTACTCCCTGGGGGGCTAATATGTCAATCATAGTAAAAAAAATACTTATGGAAGCCGTAAGAATTCTTGCTGACGGATTAATAACAGGACTGACAGTTTTTGTGCTGATTAAAATTTTTGGAGCGTAAAAAAGGCAGGAACAAAACAAGCCCCGCAATTTGCGGGGCTTTGTTCATTTTAAAATGACTGTTCTTTTATGGACTTTAAATTTACAATCCCTTATGAAACACCCGCCAAAAAAAACAGCCGTGTTGTCCTGAAAAACGGGCGAAACATTCCGAGTGCGCGTTATAGAGAATGGGAACAGAACGCGTATATTTTTCTTAAAGCTTCAAAGCTAAAATCTGTAAAAACTCCGATAGGAACACCAATAGAAATACAACTGCGCTTTATACATTCAGACAAAAGGCGGAGAGATTCCGACAATCAGGCAAGTTCAGTTTTGGATTTGCTCCAGGATGCTGGAATTTTACAAGATGATTCCTGGCAGATCGTAAGAAAACTTGTTGTAGAAAATTATGCCGGGAAAAGGGCTTGCTGCATAATCCGTATAAATGACTATATCGGAGGGGATGATTTGCAATGAGCGCAGAAATTATTAAAGATACAATAAATACCCTCATTTTCCTGTTACCGGTTCTTACATTGGTATGGAAAGGCGCAAAACTTACATCAAGGTTGGAACACGTGGAAGAACAGACAAAAGAAATGGAAAAGGAACTGGAAAAACAAACTGAAAACATAGAAGAAAATCATAATCTGTTACAGAAAAAAATAGAACAGGAACACACACAGACGGACAAAAGTATCAATGCGATAATGTCAACTCTCACGGAAATACAAAAATCACTTGTCCGGGTTGAAACAAAGCTTGATTTGGAGGAACAGAAAAAATGAAGTATCCGCAAACAACAGCCAACGAACTTTCAGAAAACATAAAATCAATCGCAAAATATGGATGTCTTGCAATGTGTTACATCTATTGTGCCGGAATAGATGAAGATAACGAAATAGAATATTTGCGCATTGTCAACAACGGAATAAGGGAAGGCACTCTTGATAAGGACTGCACCGTAAAAGATGCCGAGAAATTCTTGTTCGGAATTACGGGGCGCAAAGTTACAGTAACAAAAAGCAATGTACAGAATATAAGTGAAATAAAAAATCCCGCTCCGGTACGTTTTGTTGCTGAAGGTTACGGCGGGCATTGGGTTGTAGTTCAGAACGGCAAGATTGTATTCAATCCGCTTGCTAATTCTGTAAACGTGAACAAGGGGAAACCGGTGGAAACAAGAACAATAAAATGGGGAATTGAAAAATGAAATTTGACAACTGGATAAAAACGGCATTTCCGAACAAAGGCAACAATTCGCATACAGTTTATTCTCTGAACGATATGAGCAGTGCCTTTTATGCCGGAAAAATGCACGGAACAGAAAAAGAGGAAGAATATATGAAAGAAGAAGCAGAAGAAAATGAAAACATTGAAAAAGTGAACTTGTCGGAAATACCGAACAGTTCGGCAAAGAAGACAGGCAAGGCAAAAATAACAAGCCTTATTGCGCAGATTGTTGCGGCTATATGGGTTGCGGTATGGAGCGGAAAACGCTTCTTTGACGGTGGCGGAACAACAACAGATATAATCCTGAGCGGATTTGCGATTGCGGCTTGTTTCTCTCCGGTTTACTTCAATATGATTTTGGACAAAATCAAAAACATAAAGTTCGGAAGTGAAAATTAAGAGGTTCTATGACAAAGTTTTTTTTGATAACAATCGGCATTTTAATTATTTTTATTGCGGTTCTTGTTCTTGTGATATATATACAGCACAAGGTGAACAAGGCGGAAATTCAAAAAATAAAAAACAGAATGACGCTTGAACAGAACGAACGCAACAAAAAGACGGAGGAAATAATAAACAATGCGAACAAAAAGAAATCTGATATACGCACTGGCAATGATACTGACAGTTTCAATTCTTCCCTTGATGTCCTGCAAGAGCTTGCCGGAAACAGAACAGACAAGAATTGAAATAAAAACAGAATTTCCAAATCCATATGACAAAGACGGAAAGCCGATTGTTACGCTTGAAACAGACGGCTCCGTCAAAATGCCTTTATGGTATTGGCTGAAAATAACAGATTATGTAATTGATGTTGAAGCAAACAAGGAAATGCAAAGATGAAGATATTCGGTTTAGAAATAAGAAAAGTGAAGAATGATACGACACGCGTGCCGATATCAAAATATACATCCGGCGGAATGTTCTATTATTCGCCAAAGATGTCTACGGCTGAACTTCTTGCCAATGCTACGGTGAATGCCTGCGTCAATATAATTGCGGATGCGGTGGCTAGTTTATCGTTAAACGTGTATAAAAAAGGTCGCAACGGAAGAACCAGAGTTGAAAATATCGAGCTTGCGAAAGTTTTAAAGCGCAATCCGAATTATTACGATTCTGCCTTTACGTTCAAAGAACAGATAATGCTCCATCTGTTATTGCGGGGCAACGCTTTTATTTTTGTCGAAAGAAATTCTGATTATTCAGTACGCGCATTATATCCGCTTGACCCGGATACCGTTGAAATCTGTATGGATAAGAAAAATGACGTGTATTATAAATACACCGTAGATGGCGTTACATACAAGTACAACGCAAATACTGTTCTTCATATACCCGCAATCCGATACAACAAACTGCGCGGACTGTCGCCTATGGAATATTCGACACATTCGGCAAAGACAGGGCTCGAGCTTGAAGAATACACACAGAACTATTTTGACGGCGGAATACATTCAAAACTTCTTGTAAACGTTCCGGTAGAACACAAGAACTGGACAAAAGAAGATTCGCAGAAACTTTCAGAACAGTTGCTGGATGCTTACGGCGGAAATGAGAACGCGAACAAACCGCTTATTCTGTCAAAAGGACTTACTGCAACGCCAATCAACATCAACGGAAATTCGGACAGCCAGCTTGTTGAAAACCGCGCGTTTTCAGAAAAGGAAATAGCAAAGATTTTCCGTGTGCCGCTTTTCATGCTGGGCAGTGAAGCGTCAAAATTCACAAATATGGAGCAGGCAAACACAAACTTCCTTCAGCATACATTAACACCGTGGCTGGTGAAAATTCAGGAATATTTCAACAGACTTCTTCCCGGTGATTTACAGGATTCTTGTTATGTGGAATTCGATACAGGCACGATGTTAAGAGCTGATTACAACACGAGAATGACAAACTATGTGAAAGGCCTGCAAAGCGGAATCTACACGCTTAATCAGGTTCTTGAAATGGAGAACCTGCCGAAAGTTAAGGAAGATTACGCGGACAAGCACATAATGCTTGAAAACTTCAAGGCGATGGACGAGAACGGAAAAGACGGCAGTAATTCGGAAAAACCGAACAACTCCGATGAAGAAGAAAACAAAAAAAACGATGACGATAAATAGAGTAGTTACTAAGAAGTAGTTACTTTTTAGTAACTACTTCACTAGAGCGGACTGCTCCAGAACTCTTGAGCTTGTAGCGATTTTTCTTCAAGAAGTGAATCCAGCACTAGGCGCGAAACAGTTTTTCCCGCCTTTTTTGCTGCTTCTTTTAGCCGTGAAATTTCTTCCGGCGTTCCGCTTATTGTGGTGTTCACAAAGATTTTTTTGTCCGCCTTTTTCTTCCGTCCGCCGCCGTGATAGCCGTATCCGCTATATTTCTTTTCTGTCTTTTCGTTTTCCATTTTTCCGCCCTACAAAGAAACTTGCCGTTATGCAGATAATCCCGGCAAGCGCAATAAGACTGATAATAATTTGTGCAATCAGATACCAATTCATATTTGACACCTATTAAAAAGAATGGTAATCTTTAACCGTGCTGATATTTCTATATCAGCACGGCGTTCGTTATTTAGTTGACAACCACATAACGAACTTCAAGATTACCTCACTGACAGCGGCAAGTCCGAGTAAAAACGTGCCGATGCCAGCGAGCCAAGAGCGGCGAACCTCTCGCCGCTTTTTTTGTTTAGATGACTTCTTTTTCATCACCTAACCTCCTGACATTCTTATATTAACATTGTATTTGTTTTGTATCAATAACTTTTTACAAAAACAGACCGCTTGAGTTTAATTTTCTTTTAAAATCCGAAATGACTATATACAAGAAAACTTTTGGAGAAAAAAAGATGAAACCTGAATTTAAAAGCGACGTTACAGAATTAAGAAGCTTTGATTTTGAGATAAGAGCTGAAAAAGATGAAGAGAACGGCACATTCATAGAAGGCGTGCCGATTGTTTTCGGTAAAAAATGCGATATGGGCTTTTTCGAGGAATATATAGACCGTGCCGCTTTGAATGACACGGACTTAAAGGATGTCCGCTTTTTGATTAATCATAATACGGAAATGACACCGCTTGCACGGAGCCGGAACAACAACAAGAATTCTACAATGCAGATGGAAGTGAAAGACGACGGAATGCACATCCGCGTGAACCTTGACACGGAAAACAATTCCGACGCAAAAAATCTGTATTCTGCAATCCAAAGGGGTGATGTTTCCGGAATGAGCTTTATGTTCAGAGTCCGCGGCGACAAGTGGGACAATCTGGATTCTGACTATCCTAAAAGAACAATAACAGACATTGAAACGGTGTTTGAAGTTAGCGCTGTAACTTTCCCCGCTTATGAAGACACGACGATCAAAGCACGTTCTTCTGTTGCGTTGGAGAACGCACGGAAGGAGCTGGAGAGCGCAAAAGCTGCTGAAAATCGAAAGGCGGAAATTGCACGCGAAAACGAAGAGAGGACACGTTCCTTGAAAATACTTGAATTGTCTGATTTGAAATAAAAAAAGAAGGTGAAAATTATGAACAAAAGAGAAGAAAGAGCGAAATTGATCGCGGAAATGAAAGAAATGAATGAAAAGGCTTTGTCGGAAAAAAGATCATTTACTGACGAAGAAAACAAGATTTTTGCGGAAAAAGAAGCAAATGTGCGTTCTTTGACTGCCGAAATCGAAGCGGAAGAACGAGCCGAACAGCTTAACGGTTTTTCAACAGTACCGCCGGTTGCTGCGCGCGCAGACAAGACGGACGGAAAAACGGCAGAAAGCCGCAAGGATTTTTTCCGCCCTGAAAAACGCGGCGGTGATGTATACCTTTCAGTCGGCACATCATCAGCTCCAGGCGGAGCGGCAGCTCTCGCTCCGGAACAGTATGTTGAAGAAATCCTGAAGGAAGTTGAAAAAGAAGCGATTCTTTACAACCGTGTTAAAAAAATCCCTGTAACAGGTGCGGGAAGTCTTGGCGTTCCGTATGAAAAGACAGATGCGGAAAGTGCAACCTGGACAAACGAAATTCCTGGCTCTGATATCGGCTACGATAAAGACTGGGAATTCGGAAAACGCCAGCTTGCGCCTACAGACCTTGTCAAGCAGATTCTTATCACAAAGAAACTTCTTGCAACAAGCGCATTTCCGATTGATTCCCTTGCTAAGGATAAAATCGCGGAAAAACTTGTTGATGCTTTTGAAAACGGCATCATGAACGGAACCGGAAACAATCAGCCGCTCGGTGTATTCACTGTCAGCGACAACGGCATTCCGGCATCGCGCGATGTGGAAACTGTTAAAGCTGATATTACAGCGGATGATTTGATCAACATGAAAATGAAACTCCGCCCCGAATACAGAAACAAGGCTGTATGGGTAATGTCAACAGAAATTTTGAAACAGGTTATGCTTCTGAAGGCTACTGACGGAAGATATTTGTATCAACCGGCAATCTCCCAGGGAGAACCTGCGACAATTCTTGGACTTCCGGTTATTGAATCTGAATATGCGCCTAGCGCAACAGCTGCCGGAAGTTATGTTGCGGTACTCGGAGACTTCAGCCATTACTGGTTTGCATACTGGAAAGGCTTAGACGTTACTGTTCTCAACGAAAAGTATGCCGGAACAAATCAGATCGGTTTCTTGGGCCATACTTTGGCGGACGGACAGCCGACACTTCCGGCAGCCTTTGCCCGTCTTAAAATAAAAGGCGAATAAAAAATTAAGAAATAACCCGGCCGCTTGCCCATATAAACAAGCGGCTGGGATTTGATAAGGAGAAAAAAATGGCAAATCAGGAAACAAAAACAAATACAAACAGTCAAGAGAAAAGCAAAACTGAAAAGGTGAAAATTCTTGCGACATTGCGCGGAAGTTACGGGGCTTTCAACAAAAACGACATCGTGGAAGTTGATTCAAAACTTGCGGATTCGTTCATAAAATTGAAACTTGCCGAAAAAGCATAAGGAACATTTATGTATATAACAGCAGAAGAACTTGAAGAGTATGTAAAGAAATATCCGGAAGACGAAAGCCTTGTAAAACAGTATACGCAGGCTGCGGAAGAAATGATTGAAAAATATCTCGGTTATTCTCCGGAACTTAAGTTATACGAAACAACACGCTACGGTGATAACGGCAAACTCTTTGAGCTAGATTCTTTTCCGCTCCGTGAACTACAGTGCGTTTCAGTGAACGGAAATGAAATTGATTCTTCGCTGTTCCGCATGAAGTCCAAAAATTATATTGAATACAATTACGGAAAAGGTGTTTTTTCTTCCGACAGTCTTTATTCATTCAAATATACAGCAGGCTGGGAAGTAAAGACAACGGAAGAAAACACCGACCTGGAAAAGAAGCGGCTTGTCTTTGAAAAGAATGAAGTCCCTGCAAAAATCCGTACAGTTGCGCTTCAGATTGCCAGCCTTATGTGGGAAAGCGAAGGCGGCAATATAGCGGTTTCTTCTACAAGTTACGCCGACAACGGAAGCCGCGTTTTCAACAATTTCAAGGCGGACAGATTCCTTGACGAAATCAAAGAATTCAGACTGGGACTTGAAGGCGGTTTTTAGTGGGACAGAACAAATGGATTGTCGTAGATGCGGAAATCGGCGAAGTTCAGAAAGCCCTTGCGGGGACTTCAAGGAACTTCACCAGCATACAAAAACAGGCGCTCGGAATTCTTGCAAGGAATACTGCAAGAACACTGCGCAATGCGATAAAAACCGGAATAAAGGATAAAAGCCGTTCTACAGGCGGCTTGCAGAAAGCTTATGGGTTCCGTGTGAAAAAAGACGGAAGCGAGGCTAATATTTACCCGCGCGGAACGTCCGGCGGTGAAATATTTCCGAAGGCGTTCGTACAGAATTACGGTTACGAAGGCCCGACTGTACGGGCTAAAAATTGGAGCGTAAAGCCGAAAGGCTTTGTACAACAGGCGGAACTGAAACTTCAGGGCAATGATTACAACAGCGAACTGAACAAAATGATAGATAAAGTTCTTGCCAAAGAATGGGGGACCTGATGGAATGTGCGGAAAAATTGAGAGAATATATACTTTCTGAATTCAGTATTTTTAGCGCTAAAAATGTGGCAATCGGAAGCATAGACACTTCACGCTATGACGGAAATGTGAATTATTGCGTTATTATTCCGGAAACAAGCGAAATTGCAGAAACAGATTTGGAATGTTTCAGCACGGAAACAAAATTCACTGTTTCAATGCTTTTTCGGGGCGCAAAACATTCTGAACTTGTGGAACGGATGGAAAGAACCGCAAGCCAATTTCAAAAACTCTTGTTTTCCGATTATTCATTGGGTGAATCAGTTACGGACATAACACCCGGCCCTATAAAGTATTTTTATGATTGCGGAACGGTTGACAGCCAGGCGACCGGACTTGATATAGAACTGACTATAAAAGAAAGCAGAAGTCTGCAAATCTAAAAAAATCACAGGAGATAAAAAAAATGGCGGAACTTATTAAAAAACATAAGGTTGCCGTGTTCGTGAACGGCGGAACTTCGGAAGCTCCGAAGTGGATACGGATTAAGAAGGCAACGGAATTCACCCGTTCTATGAATCCGGTTACTGAAGAGCGGGATTATATAGCGGATGAGCATCCTACGACGGAGCTTATGGACTATAAACCCAGTGAAGATTTGAACCTTACCGCTTACAAAGGCGAAGCGGATTTTGACCTTCTTTATAAATTGTATAAAGAGCGTTCTGTCGGAGAACAGGCAAAACGTGAATTCATGCTTGTATACATCTTTGACAGCAGCACTATAAAAAGTGTTGAAAATGACAAGGAAACAACTTATTATTATGCCGACAAGACAGATGCGACAATTGTCTTGAACGAGCTTAATATAAGCGGCTCTTCAATTTCCGCGACAGTTTACGAAAACGGAACCGCAACAAAAGGTTATGCGGTTTTTGATGAACAGGGCGAGGCGACATTCACAGCCGGAATAATGCCGACCGCTGAATAACTATGATCAACCTTTCAAAAAAACTTCTTCCGTGTTCTGTTGAAGTTCACGGGAGAAGTTATTCCATTCATACAGATTTTCAATATTTTATAACATTTTCCGAAATGGTGAAAAAAAATCACAATGCGGAAGATTATAACTTTTTTTATGACGGACTTATTCCGTCTGATAAAATTGCGGGTTTTCACGCGCTCGCATCGTTTGCATTTCCTGAAAAGGAACTTCCGAAAAATCTCGGCAAATCTACAGATGAAATAATACTAGATTACGAAAAAGACGCCGATTTGATTTATGCCGCGTTCTATCATTATTACAATATAGACCTTATGGATTCTTCCTTGCATCTGCACTGGTATAAATTCTGCGCTCTTCTGGACGGCTTAAAAGATACGCGGCTGAACGAAGTTATGGGCTACCGTTTTTACGAACCGAAACAAAGCGACGGCAAGGAATATAAGGAACAGATGCTGCGCTTGAAAGAAATGTGGCGGATAGAAAAACCGCTTACGGAAGAGGAACAGTCGGAAATTAACAAGTTTGAAAAACTTGCGGGCGGAAATCATTCACCTGAATAAAAATTGTCCCGTTCATCTTCGTATTCCTCTTTTGTTATTTTTTCTTCTTTTTCCAGTTCGTGCCATTCGTTTTTGGTTGCGGATAAAGGAGTGTTGTTCTTATCAAGGCTTTCCCATTCTGAATAAGTAAGTTTTGCGTCATCAGGCATCTGGTTGTAACGGTTGGACGGTTCTTCTTTTTTTCCGTGCTTTGCAAGAATGTAGACAATTGCGACCGCCAGAATAAGAGAAACCAACTCAAACATAAAAACCACCTTTCTCGATAAAATAACTAATTGAACAAATCTGAAAAATCATCATCAGAACAGAAACTGTCATCGTTTTTGTATGTATCTGCTTCAGACAACTGTCTGGCAAAAGGAAGAATCACATATTTAAAAATAAGGAATGTTGCAAACGCGCTTATGAATAATACCATATAAAATCTCTTTTCTGACTATATTTTAAAACATTTTCAGAAAATGTAAAGGTTTGTTTTATGGCTGGGAACAATAAAAATATAAACATAAAAATAAAGGCTGATTCAAAAGAAGCGCAGAACGGAATAGATTCGCTTGCCGCAAAAATAAATTCTCTTGGAAAAAACAAGACAACGGCAAGCCTTAACAAGCTGAACGGTGCCGTTACTTTGGCAGGAAAAGCCATTCAGGGTGTTACCAAAGCCGTTAATATGGCAGCCCGTGCCGTCGGCGAATATATCGAAGCCGCGAACAAACAGATGAAAGCGGAAACACAGCTTGAAGCGGCCGCAAAAAACAATCCTTATCTTAATTCGGAAAATGTGAAACAGCTTAAAAATTTCGCAAGCCAGCTGCAAAGCATCGGAACAATAGGTGATGAAGAACTTCTTCCGATGATGGGACAGCTTGCGGCGGCAGGAAGAACACAGAACGAAATACAGGATATAATGAGCGCGGCGCTTGATGTGTCTGCCAGCGGTGCTATGAGCTTAGAAAGCGCGGTAAAAAATCTGAACAAAACATATTCAGGACTTTCAGGGGAGCTCGGAGAAAATATTCCGCAGATCAAAGCGCTTACGGCCGAACAGTTGAAAAGCGGAGAAGCTGTAAAAGTTGTCGCGGCGCAGTATAAAGGAATGGCAGCGGAAACGACAAAGGCAACGGGCAGCGGCATTCAGCTGAAGAATGCGGTGGGCGACCTGAAGGAACAGTTGGGTATGGGCTGGGCTTCCATAACAGCTCCGATAAACAGACTTTTCACAAGCATAATTGTTACTGTCGGAAATGCCATAGGAAAAGTTAATGAATTTTTAGGTTTTGCGCACGAACAGGCGGAAGCGACAAAAAAAGGAAGCGAGCTTGCGGACGAATATGTCAAAACCCTGGAAAAAGAAACGGCGGATATTGAAAAACAGCTTGAACTGAAAAAGAAACAGAATGAGCAGGAAAAGCCGTATATAGATGCGCTAAAAGAACAGACCAGACAGACACGGAACGTAAGCGCTGAATATGAACGCTATAATGAACTCAAAAACAAAGGTTCTGAAAAGACAAAAGAAGAGCGTGCGGAACAACGCAAACTTAGAAAAGAGAACAAGGCCTCTTTTGAAGAGATTGAGAAAAGTCTGAAAAATCAGGATATCTCACAGCTGGAACAACTGAAAACAATTGAAAATTACAACAAATCGGTGCAGGAAGAGCACGCTTTGGAAGAAAAACTTGCGGCGCTTGCGCATGACAAGGCGGAAGCGGAAAAGGAATATAAAAGAATATTACAGGAAGAACAGAACATCGATTCCGGCCCTGATGATTTTGCAAAGGAAATTACGGCGATAAATCAGAAGGCAAAAGCATATTCCGCAATGGGCAAGCCTATGAGTGAGCTTGAAATCATTCAGGAGAAATTGAACGCGGCCGAAAAGAGCTATCTTGATTTGTCCGCAAAAAATGATCCTGCCGCACAGAAAAGACTTGAAGATGTAAAAAAATATGCCGCGGCTTTGGCGGAGCTGAACGGAATTGACACGCAAAAAGAACTTGTTCTCAAATGGAGCGCGGAAAGCAAAGACGCAAAAAAAGAGCTTGAAGAAACAAAAAAGGAACTTGAAGACTTGCGTGCGCAGATAAAAGACAATCAGCTTGTTCTTCCGGGAATAGATATTTCCGCTGTTGATACTGCCATAGCGAATATACAGACTGCGATAGACGCGGCGGGCAAGGAATCCCTTTCAAAATTTGAAGAAATTGCGGCAAATATAGGCGTTGTATTGGATTCTCTTTCCAACGGTTTGGGAAATGTTGACCAATATTTTGACCAGTATGCGGACATTCAGCTGGATGCAATTCAGAAGGAAGCGGACAAAGAGGCCGATTCGCTTAAAACGCAATATGAGAACGGAATAATATCTTATGAAGAATATCTTGAGAAAAAGGACGAACTGGATAAAAAAGCCGCACAAAAAGAATATAAAATAAAACTTGCACAGTGGCAGATGGATATGGCTGTTGCGACAGTCAACGCGGCGCAAGCCACACTTAACGCTCTTGCTTCCGGAACTCCACCGGCAAATATTGTTAATGCGGTAACCGCGGGGCTGTTGGGAGCCGCGCAGGTTGCGACTGTAGCGGCTAACAAGCCGATTGCGCCTTCGTTTGCAACTGGTGGATTCCTTATAGGTAATTCTACAACCGGCGATAAAATCGCATTCAAGGGAAATGCCGGAGAAGCCATTTTGAACGCTTCAGAACAAAGGCAGTTTATGCGCTATGCCAACGGAGAGGCGGAAGGGCAGGGCATAAATATAACGATGCCGATTAACATCAATAACAATGTCGCAAACGATGCGAGCGTATCGGTTGCAAGGCAGGAGCGCACAATTCAGATAACGGTAGACAGAATTGTTAATTCCGGATTTAAAAACGGAACTTACACTGACAATATGACGTTTGCGGAGCAGAGCAAAAACGGGAAGAGGTATTTATGAACGTGGTGAAATGGCCGGAACAGGTGAATAAAAATTTTTACGCTTTGTCAAAAGTCCCGGAAGATAACTTTATTTCTACGGAATTCGCGAGCGGCCGTAAAACTGTAATTTTGAAAAACACAAGATTTGTAAATCACATAAAGTGTTCTGTTACCGTCGGCAAAAAAAACGGAGAATATGAACAGTTCTGGAATTGGTTCACAGTGTCTTTGGGCGGTTGCGCGGGCGCGTTCAGTTGTTCTGCTCTCGGCAACGGATATTACAGATTCTCTTCAACTCCAAAAACGACGGAAACACAGACAACTGCCAGGCTTGATTTTGAAATCGAGGAGTTGTATTAATGACGGAATCAGAACTTTTTGAACATTATATGTTGGGCGGAAACTATGCGCTCCCGTATCTAATTGAATTTTCTACGCCTGATTACGATACACTGCGATTTGCGGGCACGAATGAAGACATTGAGTATGACGGCAAGACTTATGAGGCGGCAAGCTTTGAATATATGCCGCCTGATACGCAGGGCAACGGCGGAAACCTTAAAATAAGCGGGCTTGGCAATTTTCTGATCAATTTCGTTGAGCACGCAGATGAGAACTGGCGCCTTGATGTCATTGCTGTAATCTGCGAAAACGGCAATATTGAACCGTTGAAACAGTTCCACCATTTTTTCGGTTCCGTAAGTTATGGTAACGATATGGAACTTAATTTCGAGCTTTCTGGCGATGATAGGCTTTCAATGACTTTTCCGCCTTACAAGTTCGACACTGACACGAACAGAGGTAACGCCTGATGTTATATGTTGCAGATTTAATCGGAGTTCCGTTTTTGGAATTCGGCCGCAATCCGGAAATTGGACTTGATTGTTACGGCTTGTGCATAGAATGTGCCAGGCGCAACGGAAAAATTTTAAAAGATGTCGCCTTGCAGAAGTTTGATAAAAACAAGGTTCAAAATACAATTCCTGAATTGAACGTAAAAAAAACTGACTGTATCAAGGAAGGTTGTATACTGGAATTTTACGGAAAATCAGACGGGCGTCTGCACGTTGCTTATGCCCTGGACGCAAAAAAGTTCATTCAGGCGACTGAAACACAAGGCGTGCGCATTTCCACTGTTGATTCCGCGAAAATGTATCTTAATCTTGCCGCTGTTTATGAGGTTGTATAATGGGCACTATCTGTATTTACAAGGGTATTTCCAATGAAATTTACAAGACAATCAAAGGTAGCGGCAAATGCTCCGATTTGATAAAAAGCTTTTATCCGGAACTTGACCTTGAACGCTTCATACTGATCAAGGAAGGCCGAGAAATTGATGCGGATTATGAACTTAAAGATGACGATGTTCTTTTTCTGCGTGAATCTCCGAACGGCACCGCTTGCGCTATAGTCGGCCTTGTTATTGCCGTTGTTTCCGCCGCTGTTTCTGTCGGGCTTGCCATTCATAACGCGGTTCAGATGCAGGATATGCAGGAAGAGCAGGAACAGGCGGAACGCGACGCCAAAAATTTGAGCCAGCAGGTGAAACAGCTTCCGTTCATCAAAGGCGCTTCAAACCGTTCTGCGCTGGGTTACAATATACCTTTCGTTATGGGCTCCGTATATCATACGCCTTATCTGCTTACAAACGGGTTTTATTCCATTGACGGAACGAACGGCGAACAGCAGTTCTGGAATGCCGTTTTTGTTGCGGGCTTCTCAAATATGCTTTGCAATAATGTGTCAATCGGAAATGCCAGAATTGTAGGCTACAACAAAGTCGTTGACGTTCCACGCGTTACATCCGCATCGCAAACAGTTGAAAAAGTCTATTATATGCGCGAAAGCGACGACCCTTATATGTTCCATTCCGGTTCTTATTATGATTCTAGGAACAGAATAGAAATAAGAACTGCTGACGAAATGACGATTGCGGGGCTTGATGAGAAAGTTTCCTGCACTTCTTACGGTGATGAAATCCCGCATAAGTTCGGTGATACATCAGATTATAAGGACGGAATTATAAAACAATGCGCAAGCAATACAAGAAAGATTGAAATCTGCGTAAATTTCAACGGCTTGCGCCAATATGACGGCAGCTGGAAAAGCAAAAAAGTGGAACTTTCATTTTATTGGGCAAACAATGCGTCTTCCGGTTCACCTACGTGGAATAAATTCGCCTCTATTTCTCCGGAGCTTAATTCAGACAAAACCGTACGCTTTTCTGTTGATTATACCTTTTCCGCCGCACAGGCATATAAAAAAGATATTTCCGTTAAAATCGTGCGCGAAACTCCAAAGAACGAGCAGAATTCGCAGGAAGACTGTTATTTATGTTATATTAACTGCTGGCAGTATGACGCCTGGAAAAGTTCGGAAAAAAATCTTGTTCCCTGCCGTCCTCTTGAACAGCCGTGGCGGGATAGAACGCTTAGAATTGGCCTTAGAGTTGTTGCCAACGACAGCACTAAAGATTCCTTGGACAAGATTAATTTTATGGCTTATGGAACTGCAAGAATTGTTGTTAAAAATGCGGACGGCTCTTATTCTTGGACTACAGAAAAATATCCTACAAGAAATCCCGCTTCCTGGGTTCTTGAGATTATGACAAGTGATATTCATCCGCATTCACAGTATGCAGATACTGAAATTGATTTGGAAAGCCTTAAAGAACTCTATTTGTATTGCGCTGACAATGATTTTTTCTGCGATGGAATTGTTACGGACGATATAAAAAAAGCGGATTTGCTTACACAAATTCTCGCTGAATGCAATTCTACAATGTATAAAGATTCTGTTTCCGGAAAATGGACTTTTGCAACGGAAAAAGAACAGAATACTCCCGTAGCGCTTCTGAACGAACAGTGCATTAAAAACATAACTGTTTCAAAAAGCTTTGAACGTAAGCCGTTTGCACAAAAAGTTACATATACAGACCGCTCGAATTGGACCGTCAACACGGTTTATATTTCAAAAAACGGAACTGAAACTTCATCTGATATATATGACAAGCAGAATGTTATAACAGAAAGCGCGGTGAAATTCATAACAACCTATGATCATTGCTACAAATACACTAAACGGCAGATTGCAAGGCAGATTCTCCAGCCGCGCGAAGTTTCTGTTGACGTGGGAAACGAAGGCGATTATTATCCGTTGTATTCATTGATTCTTTTACAGATGAAACATCTGAAAATAGGACTTTTAAGCGGAATAATCCACACTGTAAAAACAGATTCATCGGGAATGCTTACGCAGATTCAGACAAGCGACATATGCGACTTTTCCGACACTTCCAAAACATACGGAATTATTATTCAGGCTTCCGGGGCGAACGGAAAAGAAACGGTTTACGCGAAAGTTACCGGAAAAGGAAAGACAAGAATTCTTTCTCTTGCCAGCCCTATAAGCTGCAATATTTTGCCGGAATATGGAAATGTTTATTCATTCGGTTATCTTGATGAAAACGGCAATTTTTCAAAAATCACAAATCCGATGATGATTTACGGGGCTAAACCGTCCAATTCAGGCTGGCAGCTTACGCTTAAAGATTATTCAGATGATTTGTTCAATTATGGCGACATTCCGGCTTACGTTCCAAATCTGTCGGAAAATCGCGAACTTGAAACAAAAATGCCATATCCCACTTATGGCGATATCCAGGCGCAAATTACAGAAGTAAAAGCCGAATTTTCCGCTACAATTGACGTGAACAAATACGTCCTTGATATTTCACCGGAAGCTCAAAGCCTTTCTGTAAATGATAACGGAAAACTCAACTCCGACTGGTTTTATATTTCCGCTTATTTATATTACAAGGATAAACAGCTTACGGAGAACGTAACGTATAAAGCGTATCTTGATGACGGAGTAAGCGAGATAGGGACGTGGGACGGAAACACCGTTAAAATTTCGTCAACGTTCTTAAAAGGCGATATTCTCTATGTTATAATAAGGGCAACTTACACAATCGATGAAGAGAATTCTGTAAAAAGAGAACTGAAAGCACAGGTTTCACGGCTGTATTCTGAAGGAACGAACATTTATAAAATGCTCTTTCCGGACGGAGAAAAAATCAAGGTTGATGATACCGGTAGCGTTGTGGAACCGGAGCAGATAAGAGCATTAAAGAGAGTTGCGACAGGAGATTATGAACTTGATACTACATTCGGAGATATAACGGTTGAAACAGTTCCGGACGGAAAGGAAACTGAATATTCTCCGTATGTGCAGGTTCAGGAAACGGAAGCATACAACAAGAAGAAAAAATACTTTGTAAAAGTAACTCCGTTTCTTTTAAGGCTTTCCGGCAACACCATACTTGCCGCAGAAAATAATACAGGAGCATTGTTCTTCAAGGAGACTGACGAATGAAAAACTATACCGGCTTACAGAAAATAAAGGCATCCGAAGTTATTGACACTTTCAAGGAAGAAGTCGTAACGGAAGAAACTTTTGCTGAAAAGGTGGCGAAAGGCTATCTTTACAAAGGCTTTGAACCGCCTGAAAATGCGACAATGCTTAAGTTCCGTTATTATTCTCCGGAAAAAGTTCTCATTGAACAAAATAACGTTCCCGTAGTCTATGACGGCACTTCAATTACAGATGTAATCAACTACTATTATCTTACGGATAAGTCTTCCGGAGTAACGTTCGACTATGCGACAAAAGACAGTTACGGCTGGACTACAGGAATTCAGACTGTAACAAAAGACAAACGCTTTTTATGGAGCGTAACGGAAACTCGATATTCCAACACCATTGACGGACAAGCCGGAACTCTTACGGAGCCGTGCATAATCAGCATATACGGAGAGAAAGGCGAGCGTGGTGCGATTTATCTTGGACACTACACGGACAATCAGGCCTGCTACGAAGCCAACAAACCTGCCGTATTCAGCGGTGATTATTATCTGAACACCACCGACGGTTACATATACACCTACGATGACGAAAGCAACAAGTGGGCTAAAATATCCGACTATGCCGATTACAGATATAGCATTGCAATGAACGACATAATCGGAGCATTGCAGGACACTAAACTTACGAACTTCATAACCGCAAAAACCGGCTGGTTTGAAAACCTTGCCGTAGGAATTCTGCGTTCACAGAAACTGTTCAGCAAAGAGATAACACTTACAGACGGCGGCCTTATACAAAGCGACGGCTTCCAGAGCGGAAAGAGCGGCTGGCAGATAGATTACAACGGAACGGCGGAGTTTAATGACACAACGGTACGGGGCAAAATCTATGCAAGCGATGGAGAATTTAAAGGGGCAATAAAGGGAGGAAATATCAATATCAATGATAACTTTATCGTGACTTCCATAGGACTTATGACAGTAAAACAAGGAATATTTTTAAATGATTGTGAATTTAAAGGTAATATATATTCTGGACCGTTAGAATTATCCAATTCTAAGGTTAATGGGGCAACTACAACTCTTGCTAAAGGAACACAAATAACAGCAATGAGTGGTTCAAATGTGATAGGCCTATTTAACGGTTACTCGTTTTCTAGTTTTAGTATTACTGTTAATGAATTTCTTCAAAAAGGTATGAGTTTTACTATTTTGCAATATTATGGGAAAATACAACTTTATGATGATTCTAACAATTTAATTTATACATTTACAAGTTCTTACTATAACAACAAAAAAGAAATACTTTTCCCATCGGATTTTACATATACTACAATAATCTCTGATAAAGCAAAAACATTTAGATTAATAAATTTGCCAACCGCTAAATCAGATACAGAAGGAATAGTATATAAAGATAACGATGGTTATTTACGCATCAGTTAATAATTAAAAAGTAATTATAAAACAAGAAGTTTGCAGTTTTTTGAATTTCCGGCTTTTTTGTAATTTTAAAACTTTTTTCAATTAAAAATGCTTGTTTTTTTTCGTCATTTGTTTCTTTTAGATAATCCTCAAAGTCATTTTTTGTAAAAAAAACAATTTCTGGATTTTTATAAAAAAAAGTAACTGATTTAGTTTCATTTGAATCTACTTCAAGTGTTTTATAACTAAAAGAATCACAATACATGATAATATCATTAGAAGAAATATTTTGAATATAATAAAAATATTTATTATTTTGTAATGCTGAATTATTAGAGAATGAAATAATGTTACAACAGGAACCGTTATAAAAACCTATGTAAGATTCTTCTGAAATACATTTAATTTCATCTTTTTCTGCTTCTGAATTTTCATTTAAAAATGTAACAATATTCTGATTTAACGAATAAGAAATATTAGATTTTGTGTTAATAATTGAATTTTCCTTGGATTTTATAATTAAGCTAGTATCATCATATGAAATTAGAATGGGGTAATCAGAATTGTTTTTTATATAATAAAATTCTGGTTCAGTTCTTTCAGAACAACTTATAAAAAAAGAAATAGAAAATATTATCAAAAAGAGTCTCTTCATATTTTAAGTTTAAAGTATAGATGTATATTTTTCAAGCACAATTAATAGCCGAAATATGAAGATAACACTTACAGACGGCGGCCTTATTCAAAGCGACGGCTTCCAGAGCGGAAAAAGCGGCTGGCAGATAGATTACAACGGAACGGCGGAGTTTAACGACACAACGGTACGGGGCAAAATCTATGCAAGCGATGGCGAATTCAAGGGCTCTATAAGCTCATCAATGATAACAGGCGGAATAATATCTGGTGCTGAAATATCGGGAGGAATGATTAAGATTGGGAAGAATTTTTCTGTTAATAATAACGGAGATACAACAATGAAAAATGCAAATATTGAAGGTTATATAATTTCTAGCGAAACTCCATTTAAACCTTGTTGTTCACTAAACATAGGGTATAATAATAATTCTTTACAATTATATAATGGGAAAAACGTAAAAGCTATAAATAGAGATGAAAAAGGAATTTATTCTGTTTATTTCAAAAATCCTTTGAAATTAAAAACCCATAAATGGAATTCCAATAATTATATAGATTTATTCGTCATGGGAAATTGTCATGATGCTTTTACCAATGGATTCCAAAATCAAATGTTAGTTTCTATAAATTGGACTAGAAATTATGTTGATAATAGGCTTACCATTAACAATGATGAAGCAATTGTCACTTATGCAACTTTATATTTTTGTGATAATAATAACGATCAATTATTAGACCCTGTATCGGCGCAAATTTTTATTTTTGCAACGGAGACAAATTAATGATAAAATATGCGTATAAAAATCAAGACAAAATTAAATACGGAATATTAAATTCTGATAACGAAAATGAATTAGAAAATTGTATTCCAAAAGGTTTATATTTTTGGAATTTAAACAAAATTGATAAAATAAATGTTAAAAATTATAGTGGAATTGGAAAATCAGAATTAATGTTAAAGGTGGAAAAAGATGCGGAGAATTTTTAATTTATCGTTTGTATTTTTGTCGTTGTTTTTGGTTTCTTGTCAAGATTTTTATAACAAAGAAGAAAAAACTTGCACAATTACACCAGCAACCAAAGAAATCAAAACTCGTGCCTTTGAATTTGCAAAACTTTATTCAGAATCAGAAACTGAATATCAATGGGGCGGACAATCGCCTGTACGTGCAATAAAAATTGATTGTTCTGGACTTGTTGTAATGTGTTACAAATATGCACTTGTTGATACAAAATATAATTTGATTGAAAATGATATGTCTTCTTCATATATGTATGAACACGCAACGTATTTAACAGATACTCCTGATCACGGGGATTTAATTTTTATGGGCGAAATAGGAACTGACAAAATCACTCATATAGCAATTTATGACAGAGAAGAAAATGGAGAAATTTATTTCATTGACGCTACTAATAACGAAAGTGTAAATGGAGTTTCTGAACGACATTACGAAAAGACAAGCGAAAAATTCAAAGCGTTTGGAATTATGAAACTAAAATATTAAATAACAAACGCAATTTCTATTCCGCCTGCCTGTTAAGCATCTCTTGGAATTTCAGAAAAAAATAAATATCTAAAATCTTGCATTGATATTATTGAGTTATAGTTATACTCCAGGAAGTTTTTGTTTTTGAATCTGATTTTTTATACCAATCTGATGATTTGAAAAAGGTGGAAGTCTTTTCGTTTTTCCAGGCGTTCGTATTTTTGTATTGCCATTGATAGTGATAAGACAATATCTCTTGAGCTTCATTTATAAAATCAACATAAAAGCTGGAAAGTGTTAATCCGGATGATGAATTGTCTGTGTGATAGATTTTTATTCTATTAATATTGCAAGTTATTGTTTCTGAATGCGGCTTATTAATTAAATTTGAAGTTTCCGTATGAGTTGCAAGTCCGTTTACAGCGTATTCACCATATCCACCAAAATAATCATAACAAAGATTAAACACCGTCAAAGCATCCGCAGAATCGGGAATTTGAATATTTTCATTGTCAATAAATTCAGAATAATCCGCAGAGGGTAAGGAATCTGTAGAATCAGCTTCATCACAAGATATAAAACAAACTGAAAAAACAAAAATAAAAGCAAATAATATTTTTCTCATAAAAAAAATATATTTTAAATTTATTTTTATTGCAATATACAAGAAATAGCACTTTTTGTTGGTTAATTATTGACATAATAAATCAAGTGTGATATTATAAAAATATCAGGAGAGAAAGGAGGTTTTTATGAAGATAACAAAAATGATTGAAGCTATTGCGAAACTGATAGCTGCAGTTTCCGCATTAATAACTTCAATCATTGCCCTTCTAAGTGTAATACTTAAATAAAAAAACTGGCAAGGTGCAAAAATACACCTTGCCTTTATGATAAATTATTTTATGGAGGCTGTCAAAATGAAAAACACATTTTTTTTCTTAGGAATATTTTTAATCATCTTTGTTGATATTTTGATAATAAAAGGGGTTTTTTAATGTCGGAAACAAAAATGAATAATTGGGGCGGAAAACGTGTCAATTCCGGCAGGCCTAAAGGCTCTCTTGGCAAAGGCGAGCATAAAACAGGACGGCTTGTAATCTCCTGTCTTGAAAGTGAAGAACTGAAAATAAAAGAACTTGCAAAAGCAAGCGGGAAAAATGTAAGCCGATATTTAGTTGGTTTGGCACTTGAGCAATAAAGCCAAAAGCGGAGCGTAAAAACTCCGCTTTTTTATTTAACCGCAGATTTTTTTCAGTCTAAAATGACTATAACAATAAGGAGCTGTTATGGAACTGAACGTAACAATGCAGGAATACGGATTAATCCGCAATGCACTTATCAAGCGGCCTTTTGAGGAAGTTGCAGGACTTGTAGTCAAACTTGACAATCAGATAATCGGGCAACAGAAGCCTGAAAGGACAGAAAATGGCAAATGAACTTGAAGTCAAGGAAATAACGGAACTTGACAACATAACGCCGACTGACGAAGCCCTTGTCCTTGTATACAACGAAACGGAAGGCGTGGGAAAGACTTCGTTCCAGAACGCAAAGAAGTATCTCGGTGCTGAAATCCACGCAGAGAACACAGCCACCACAACAGCGAACGGCGGAACAAACAAAGTAAAAATCTCGACAAGAAACGGAATGAGCAATGCGGAAATAACTCTCAACGTCAAGAACGGAGAGGGTATCAATTCCATCACTCAAAGCGAATCGACTGACGAAAACGGATTACGCAGTAATGCCATCGCAATCACAGCAAGCGAAACTAAAAATTCTGTAAGTGCCACAATCAAGGACGGAGTGGGTGTAAAAGCTCATTCGGTTACACCTGCCACAGACAAAAATGGACTTAAGAGCAATACGCTTTCTGTTTCGTATACGAACGGAACAAGCGACAGTATCAAGATAAATGACGGAGTGGGTGTAAAGTCTGCCCAGCAGACAACTTCAAGCACTCTTTCCGGAGAAAAGAACGAATATACAATAACACTCACTGACGGAAGCTCAAGTAAAATTCAGGTTTACAACGGAAGAGCCGGAAAAGACTTCCGCATAAAAAAGACTTACAGTTCGGTAGCCGCAATGAATGAAGACTTCAGCGGAACGGACGTTAGCACCTATGAATTCTGTATGATAGATACCGGAAGCGTAGAAGATGCCGACACCGGTAAACTCTACTGTAAAGGCGAGACTGCCTGGAATTATATCGGCGACCTTTCCGGACGGCAGGGTATCAAGGGCGAAACAGGTAACGGCATCGCAACAGTCACCAACAAGCAGAATTCAGCCGGTAACATCGATATAACTTTCACTATGACCGACGGCACGTCAAAAACCGTTACAGTGCTGAACGGCACGAATGTTCGTGCCGGAGCCAACATCAACATCAGTGACGATTATATCATCAGTGCGGATTTGAGTTCGAAACAGGATAAACTGACGTTGCCGCTTGCCGCAAGTTTGGGCGGAACCGGAAAAACAACTCTTAAAGATGCGGGAAATGCAATTATTAATTCTCTTGATAACGGAACGGCAACGCCGTTAGACAGCGATTACTATATAGTTCATTCTGGTACTGCCGGCAAAAGAAACCATCTTTCGTTATGGAATTATATTAACTCCAAAATTGCTATGACCGACAGTGATTTTGATGACATATTCTAGGGGGAAAAATGGCGACTTATACAGGGATAAAGGCTATATTACAGGAATTCTTACGCAGGGCGTTACCCAGCGGAATGATTGTTTCTTTCGGCGGTGCTTCGGCTCCGAAAGGGTGGCTGTTGTGCAACGGTGCGGCGGTATCAAGAACAACATATAAAAATCTTTTTTCCGCAATCGGCACTTCTTACGGTGCAGGGGACGGAAGCACGACATTCAATCTTCCTGACTTTAGGGAATGCGTTCCGGTAGGTGCTGGAACAAGGGGGAGCGGAGTAAGCACGCACGATACTTACAGTGTGGGAACGTTCAAGGATGACCAGTTCAAGAGCCATACGCATAGTTTCAGCGGTACAACCGGCGGAATGAGCGGAAATGCAACAGGAAGTATATCTTGTACAGCCGAAGGGTTATTTAATGGCCGAGGTTCGGTAACAGCGACTGGAAATCTTAGCTTATCAGGAAGCGTTTCTTGGGCAGGAGGCGATAATAACGAAGGCAACAAACCGAATAAGATGAGTATCGATGTATCTCACACCCATTCATTCAGCGGTACAACCGGCAGTACGGGGGGGGCAACTACTCACGGCAAGCAACTGGGCGTAAACTACATAATCAAATATTAGGAGCGTCTATGCTCCTAAAAAAAGGAGCATAACTATGGCAACATACACAGGAATTAAAGCGATACTTGAACAGTTCAAGACAAGAATGATTAAGACAAAGGTGAACAGTGCGGCACAAGCGGACAACGCAACTAATGCAACAAGTGCCACCAACGCAACTAATGCAACTAATGCCGACAAAGTGGACGGCTACCACGTAAGCAACAGTAGTTATCCGTGTCTAGTTCCGGTAACAGCCTGTTCACTCGGTTCAACGAGCGGTTATATAAAACTAGGGAACGGTTTAATTGTACAGTGGGCGAATCAATCTTTCTCGGAACGCAATGAGTATACAGGCTCTGTTACCTTTTCTCAAATATCAACTTTATATGGCGTTAGTGTAACCGCAAAATCAAGAAACAGTTCTCAACTTAACGGTTGTGCTTGCTCTTATTATTTTAGCAATCATATAGTAAATTATTTTTTGTATGGGCACGACAAAAATGATAGATTTATTGGGGCAAGTGTAATTGCTATTGGCTTTTAATACCCTATTGCAATCCAGTTGACACCAAATTCAGCAGCACTATTACCATAACACATAAACGTTGATTTTGTTACATTGTAGATATGGAATAACTGTCTTTCTTTTGTGTCTACAACAGATGTTTTTAAAGCCGTAGAAATAATAGGACTTATAGAAAATGAAATAGGGAAATTAACTGTTGTATAAGCCCCAGCACTGATTCCAATTTTTTTATACCCCCACTGTACAATTAAACCGTTCCCCAAATATGTTGAATGATGTTATTACAGAGATGAAAAATCAAATTGATAAACTCTCACTCTGACTATCCAAAAATTCAAACGCCTGCAAAACCTTTTTGTATGTTTCCAGCATTTCGGCTTTTTCGGCAACAAAATAAATGCGCTCCACATTGTTTGAACTTTGATTGTCGGTTGCATGGCCCATCAACATTTCAACAAGGCTTGTGTTAAGGTTTGCAGCTGTAAGAATTGTTTTATACATTTTGCGGAAAGAATGAAATACAATTCCCTCATTTTTTATTTGTTCCGGAGAATATCCTATTCGTTGGCCTATGATTTTTGTGCAGTTGTCAATTTTTTTTCCGCTGGCAATATTTTTTTGTACAAGCAATTTGATTGTGCAAACAGCCTTTTCACTTAATGGCACAGTTCTGTCTGAATATTCAGATTTTGTGCCGTGTATGCGTAATATATGAATATCCTTATATTTTTCTATATCGCATATTCTAAGCCCCGCAAGTTCTGAACGGCGTGCACCCGTTACAATTGCGCAATAAGCAAGCAAATCCGTATCGTCCATTTTATCAGGACTTGAAAAGTAACTGTTGAACTTTGCGAGCGGAAAACATGTGCGTCTTTGCTTTTCGTGATAACAATTTCTCAAGCCGTTGAAAGGATCGCAGTCAATCATTTCTTTATCAAGAAGTTGCTTGAAAACTCTATGAAGAACGGACATGCGGTTGTTTACGGATTTTCCGGAAAGTCCGAGCTGCAAAAACTGTTCCTGAAGACGGTGCAAGCGAGCCTTTGTAACATTTTTCAGGTTTGAAACATCCGCCAGCAGTTCGGCGGCTTGACGGCAATAAAAGCAGTAAGTTTTCAAATCTTTTGCAGACTGCGATATTCCGTGGATTCTGTCGTAATCAAGCCATTTGCTGTCGTCTGTAAAATAATCACAAAGAACCGTCTGAATCGTTTGTGTTTTGTTCTTTGCCGGAGTTTCTGGTGCAATCTGATTGTAATTTACGGCGAAATCATAAGCTTCTTGAATCGAAGTTTTTCTAGTGGAAACAGTTTTTCCGTTTTTGAAGCGCACATAAAAAATATTACTTTTCTTGTATTTTCTGAAAATATAAAAAGGGCTTGTCAAGCGTAAAGAATATTTAAAACGTTTGTCGAGCAAAATAGCCTCCATTTCCAGGTAAAAAAGTAGAACAAAATACCTGGGAAAAAAATAGATCACAAATTAACACAACAAAAGTTTAATTCTTTACAAGAGAAAGAAATAAATAAGTTATTCCAGCAGATGACGGGAGTCGAACCCGCGCGCCAACCTTGGGAAGGTCGTGTACTACCGTTATATTACATCTGCAAACTTGGTTTAATTATAGCAAATTTTTATTTTGTGTAAAATAGTAATTTGCATTTTGGAGCGAAAATCCGTTTCTTTGAGATATATGGTCATTGAGGTTCTCGAAATGACCAAAGTTCAAGTAAAATCTGTAAAACTTGTGCTTTCGATAGGTGGTTGTTGAACGACATCGAAACTCTAAACCACCATGATTTTGGAAAAAAATAATTTCCTCTTTAATAAGAATTTGTTAGCGCTAAAACGGAGATTGTTGTAGTTATAAGCGATGTAACAATAGTTATAACGCCGGAATATTGGCTGAACCAATAGGTAAATCTGTTTGATTTTGCCGTAATCGTTGTTTCCGGTTGAATGAAAGCGTCTTTGGAAATATGTTTTCCGTTGATATCAACTATCTGGATAGCGTTTCCGATATTTTTTGTTTTGTCAAATCCGCCGGCAAGTCCAATATAATAATCTGCGGTTCTGTCCGGAATGTATGGAAACCGTCCGGGTGAATTTACACTTCCGGCAACTGTTACAAAGTATTGTCTGAACGGAACGATTAAAGTGTCGTTCGGCTGAACTTCAATATGAGTCTTATATGAAGAGTTGTATAAAACATCATCCAAATTCAGTGGAATAATTTGTTTGTCACGCATTATGTATGCGCTTTTTGTGTCTGCAACTGCACTTGTAAAAAGAGAACCGTTGTTTCTTATAAGATAAGTGTAATCTGTTCCGATTTCAAATTGGATTATTTTTCGCGTTGAGGCTTCTAGGTTTGCGCCTTCTTTTGTTTGAACTGCACCTTCTACGAACATAACCGGTTTTAAGTTTTTGTATGAATGAATTGTAATTCTATCATAGCATTCAAGCGGAAAATTATCTTCTAAAGAAGTTTTGTCCAGATAAAGTTTTTCGCCGGATTCTGCGCCGTCTTTTGTGTCTACAGAGCGTGTAAGTTCGATTCTGCTTGTGTCCGCAAATTCTGTAAGCCCGTTTCCGTAGTATTCAATCAGTTCTTTTAAATTTTCACCTTTTATAAGTTCGTAAGTTCCCGGTCGTTCTACTTCGCCGGCTACAGCGACTTTTCGCTCCATCCGTTGTATTGTAATCACATCGCCCGGCCTTACGTAAGGGTTCTGGCTTAAATCGCCGTCTCTTGTGGCTTTGAACAAATCGTAGTTTTTCTTTTTTCCGTTTATGGAAGTTACTGTTACGTTGCGCATAGATGAATATTCAGTTGTGGTTTCGGAAATTACTTTGGAAAGTCTGGTTAATGCCCAAATGCTATGTTCTGTTGTTTTTGTAACTTCACCATTTATGACAACTTTGTACAAAGCCGGGCTGATTAAAATAAATTGAACGCCACTTAATGGATAATTTTTTTGTACAATTTCTTCAACTTGTTTTTTTACGGTCAAATACGATTTTTCCCGAACATCCAAAATTGCCAGGTTGGAAACTTTTATTTTATAGGTTGAATCAACAGCTATTGTGTAGGAAATGGGATTTCCGTTTGCGGCATACGTTAAAGAATAGACATCGCCGGCGGTTACCATATAATCCGGATTTGACATTGCTTCCTGTTGTAACTGCGAATACTTGTTGTCTGTGTTTTCCTGCTGTGCAAAAATTAAAAAATTAACGGATATTGAGATTATTATATAGAAAAAAAATGATTTTTTACACATTTGTATTTCCCCTAAGTTTTGCCATTGCTTCAGAATCTTTTTTTATGTTGGAAACAGCATTCAGTAAAAATGCTATGAATACAGAAATGAAAAATGCTGCAAAAGTTATTATTATGCAAAGTTTTCCGCGGCTTGGACCAGATTTTTTGTCAGGAATTTCTGCATATTCCAGAATTTGAAAAATCGGCTGTTCGCTGGACATTTCCACTTTTAAAGTTTCGTATTGAATTTTTAATTGTTTGTAAACTTCTTCCTGGACTGCAAGTTCCGTTTTTACAAGTTCTGCATCCATAACAATAGAAGGTGTGTTGTAAGGCGAATAAACATTGTTCACAGTTTTTTCTATATCCTGAATCTGTTTTTGCAACAGTACAATCTGATTGTAAGTGTTGTTAATGTTTTCTTCCAGGTTTGTTTTTTGAACTTCGTTTTTGTTTATGCCCAAATCTTTAAATCTTATTTCCAAAAGTTCAACAACGTAATTTACAACATCTTGTGCAAGTTTTGCGTTGATATCTGTAAAACTTACAGTAAAAACTCCAGAATCTTCGCTGAAATCGCTTTTTAACTTTTTTTTAAGCGCGGAACGGCTTTCTGTTACAGGCGATTTTTCTATTTTCCATTCTTCTATAAAATTGAATTTTTTTATTACTGAATCCTGAACTGTATTTGAATCAACCAAGTATTTTGCAAGTTCGCTGTAAAAAATTCCGCCGGAACTGTTAATGTTTACTCCTGCAATTGAAGCAAGGCTGGAAAGGTTTGAAAGGGATGATGTTGATTTGTCGCTGTTGTTTATAAGCATTTGTGCGGAGGATGTGTAATTGTTCGGCAAAAATGATTTTTCTGCTGGCAATGAAAGCGATAAAATAGAAATAATTATTGAAAATATTGCACCGCCCAATGTAATTCCGATTACAAGCCATTTTCTTTGCAACAAGACTGCAAGTAAGTCAATTAAACTGATTTCTTCGTCTTCAATTTTTTTTTCTTCGTTCATAAAGTCCTTCGAGATATATGCGAAAATCTACTAATGTAGTTTAATATTTCATCTGTAGAAATTCAAGTAAAAAAAACTACAGTAGTAGTAAAATGCAGTCAATGAGTTTTTGGGAAAAGGTTGAAAAAGAACTTGAATATAGAGGAATCTCCAGAAAAGAGCTTGCATTTAGGGCTAACATTGCGTATCAGGGAATTGGACTTGGAATCGAGCGGAACAGTATGCCGCGCGCGGATACGGCTGTGAAAATTTCTAAAGTTTTGAATGTTCCGTTGGAATATCTTCTTGAAAAAAAAGATATAGAATTAAAATCTGAATGTGATACAGATATAATAGAAAAGAAATTTGAAAATTCAAATGAAGATGAATGTCTTAGACTTTTTTACAAGAATAAAGAACTGATTGAAAATTTGGAAAAAATTCCTTCAAATATAAAAGAACCTGTTGTGGGAATGATTTTGCGGCTTGGAAAATCGTTTTAAGCGAAAAATCGGTCTTCATCTTGTATAATTGAATTGTAAAATCATTGTATTTTTATTAATATTGTCCTAAGAGGTTATAAATGGCACGTACACATTACATTGCAGGCAACTGGAAGATGAACACAAACAAGGCGGAAGCTGTTGCTTTGGCAAAAGATTTGGTTAGCCAGTTGAAAGGCAAAACAAACAAATTTATGATTGGAGTTCCTTTTGTTTATCTTGACGCTGTTGCGCAGGTTGTAAAAGGTTCTAATATTATTTTGGCTGCTCAGGATTGTGCTGCAACAGCAAACGGCGCGCACACCGGAGAAGTTTCTACAGAAATGCTTAAAGATATCGGATGTCAGAGCGTAATTCTTGGACATTCAGAACGAAGACACGAAATCGGTGAATCTGATGAGCTTATAAACAAAAAAGTTCGCCGCGCATTGAATGACGGTCTTGAAGTTGTTCTTTGCGTTGGAGAACTTCTTGCAGAGCGCGAGGCTGGCGAAGCTGAACAGGTTTGCGCTTTCCAGCTTTCTGCTGATTTGGCAGGCGTTACTGAAGAGCAGATGAAGAACGTAACAATTGCTTACGAGCCTGTTTGGGCAATCGGAACTGGAAAAACAGCAACTCCTGCCGATGCGGAAGCAATTCATAAGTTTATCCGCGGATACATTGCAAAACTTTACAACCAGAACGTTGCAGATGAAACAATCATCCAGTACGGCGGTTCTATGAAAGCGGCAAACGCTCCGGAATTGCTTGCTCAGCCGGATATTGACGGCGGTTTGATTGGCGGCGCTTCTTTGAAAGCGGAAACATTTGTTCCGATTTGCGTTTTATAATTTAATTTTTTTGATGGCCGCCGGCAAAAATCGGAAATTATTTTTCGGATTTACCCGGTGGCTTTTTTTTTGCGGTTTTGCGATGAACAAAACTTGCAGGCGTCGGTGCATTGTTTGTCCTGTCTTTCTGATGTTTCATTTCTTGTTTACTGGAAAAAATTGCGTTGACCAAAACGGTTTATTCTATTACTATTTTATAATACAAAAAGATATTCTGGTTTTTTAACCACTGTTGGAGTTTTTTTAAAATGAACGTTATTCAAACTGCGCTTCTTGTTTTATTTGTTATTGTCTGCATATTGATTATTTGTCTTGTTCTTGTTCAGGACGACGGACAGAGCGGAATGGGTGGACTTCTTGGCGGTCGCGGATCGGCTGCGTTCGGTTCACATTCTGCGAGCGTTTTAACAAAAGCAACAGGAGTTTTGGTTGCGCTTTTCTTTATTTTTGCGTTTGCACTTGCTGTTACAAATAAAAAGCCGAAAGTTTCAACTGATATGAGCGATACATCTTCAAGAATTGAAAGTGCTGAAGAAATTGCTGTTCCTGAATCTGGCGAAGTTATTGAAAACGCGGCTTCAGAAGCAGAAGATAAATGGTATCAGGCAAACTAGTCAGTTTTATTTGATTTATAAAGACTGTTTTGTTTTTGGTTGAGGTTTTTTATGCTTAGCGATTTGATTAAGCCCGAAAATGTTGTTTTGCAGCTGGAAAGTACAGACAAAGATAGTCTTTTTGCTGAGCTTACAGAAAATCTTGTCCGCACAAATAAAAATCTTGATCGTTATGAAATTTTAAATTCTCTTTTTGAAAGGGAAGAAAAGATGAATACCTGCATAATGAAGGGAATTGCAGTTCCGCATGCGGTCTGTTCAACTGTTGAAAGACCTCTGGTTTCGTTGGGACTCAGTATTCCTGGAATTGATTATGAAGTTGCGGGTACCGGTTCAAAAAATTATTCGGAATCGCTTGTTCATCTTGTTGTTATGATTGTTTTTGAGCAGGGGAATGCAGACCGCCATTTGCGTGTGCTTGCAGATTGTGCAAGGGTTCTTCGTATTCCGGGTTTTTACAAATCTGTTCTTAATGCAAAGTCGGAACAGGAGGTTTGTAATAAAATCTGCGAGTATGAATTTGAATTTTAGTGAATTATTTGTTGAGGTGGAATGTGGCAGAAAACGAAGCAAATGTAATTTCATATCTCTTGAATGTAGAGGCGGAAGCATCTGATCTTGTAAAGGAAGCCCAGGAAGAGGCTAATAAAAAACTTTCTTCTGTAAGAGCAAAGGCTGATGCTGAATTTAAAGAAAAATTCGAAAAATCTGTTGCCGAACTTGACAAAAAATATAATGAAAAAATTAATTCCATAACAGAAGAACATAAAAAAACTTTGGAAGATTACAAAACTTCTGTTGAGCAGACCGAACAGGATAAAACTGCCTTTAATGATTTGCTTGAAAAAATACTTTTAAAAGATTAGAGGCGCTTTATGGATTATTCTGGAGCGTCTGCATATATTTATGCGAAAGTCTGCGGCCTTCTTTCAAGGGCTTTTGTAGGCGAAAATTCTGCGCGTCTTTTTAATGCGAAATCTCTTACTGAATTGTGGGACATTCTTTTTAAATCTCCTTGTCCTCAAATTCCTGAACAGCTCCTTGCAAATAAAATAGAAAACACTGCCGTAGATAAATTTATTTCTGATTATGTTTCTCTTCTTCAGCTTTATTCGCATCCGGATAAATTTCTTGTAGAACTTTTGGGCCGCTATGAAGTTACTAATATAAAGGTAATGTCTGCGGCGCTTAGTCTTGGGGAACAGACAATGCCGCGCGTTGTAAATCTTAGGCAGTATGAACTTTTGAATTTCAGCGCATGGCCTAATCTTAAAAAAATAACTGAAAAATCCAGTTTTTCTTGGTACGATCATGTTCCTACTCCGGAAGAGCGCCAGCAGATGGATTATAAGCTTGATTTGCAGGAAATCCGCGCTCTGTGGAAATCTGTAACAAAGATTTCGGATTCTTCAAGAAAACCTTTGATTGACTATTTTACGGAAGAATATAAAATTCAGAATATGTTGTGGGCATTGCGGCTTAAAGTTTATTACGAAATGTCTGATGAAGAGATTGTAAAAAATCTTTTTTATATTTCGGATAAACCTTCGGAAGATGACCCGTTGTGCCAGGCTGCATTGGAAATTCTTAAAAAATCGCCTGATGATTACGCTGACTGGAAAAAATGGCGTTATGCTTCATATTTGAATCCTCATGAAGAAGGGCAGATTTGGAAAATAGATCCGATGTGGATAGAGCAAAAGCTTAGAATCGGCGAGGTTCATCGCGCAAAAAAAGTTTTGCATGCCTTTCCTCTTACTTATGCTTCTTTGGTTATGTTTTTCAGAATAAAACTGCAGGAAATAAATGCTATAAGAGCGGCAACAGAAGCGTTGCGGCTGAATGCGGATAAATCAGAGGCAATGTATGTTGCGGGATTTTCTGATTCAATTGAAAACGGAGGCAGATAATGGCAAGAACAACAGAAATGCGTCTTATTGAACTTATGGCGTTAAAGCAGGATGTTCAGAATGTAATTTTGTATCTTGGCAAAAAGGGAAATTTTCAGTTTCAGTCAAAAAAACGCGCCGTGCAAAAGAATGACGATGAAAAACTTACAAATATCGACAAACATTTTTTTGATTGCCTTCAGAAAACCCGCGCTTTTTTTGAAATTGAAGATTTAACTGATGACGAATTTGAAGTTGTTGCCGCAACTGATTCGGACCGGACTGAAGCAAACAAAATTATTGCTGCGACTGATGAATTTGAAAAGCGCGCTGAAGAAAAAAACGAAAAGCTTACGAAAATTTCTGAAACTTTGCGGGAGTCGGAATCTTTTTCCAATTTGCAGATTCCGTATTCGCAGCTTGAACACCTTTCTTTTATTGCATTGCGTATAGGCAGAATTCCTGCTGAAAATTTTGAGAATCTTAAGGAAGCTGTTGGCGAACATGGTGTTATTATTCCTCTCGGAAATGATAATTCTAAAATTCTTGCCGCAACTTCAAAAAAAGGTCGCTTTGCACTTGATACAGAACTTAAGAAAGCCGGTTTTGTAAATATGGAAATTCCGGAAAGTTTTAAGGGAATTCCGGAAGAAGTTTTGGAGAGCATGAAGCGCGAAAAAATTGAATCAGAGCGCGAAGTTGCAAAAATAAACGAAGAGAAAAAGAACTATGCGCAGACTCATTCCGCTGAAATAAAGCGGTTGCTTGGCGTTTTTTGTGTTTCTGAGCAGGTTAAGGATATTCAGAACGGTTTGGAATCAACTTCCATGGTTTACAGAATTACGGGATGGATTCCTGCATCTGATGCCCGGATTTTTATGAAAGAAATTGATGAACTTTCCGAAGGGCGAGTTGCTATCCGGGAGTATCTTCCGTCTGAAGTACCGGCTGTTTTAAGCGGCGAAGAAAAAGTTCCTGTAAAACTTACGCACGGAAAATTTGTCGCTGCTTTCGAAAGAATGATTTTTAGTTATGGTTCGCCGCTTTACGGAGCGATTGATCCTACGCCGTTTGTAGCGCTTTTCTTTACATTTCTCTTTGGAATTATGTTCGGTGATTTTGGTCAGGGACTTGTAATTTTGCTTGTCGGCATTCTTATGCTCAAAAAAATTGTGAAAATCGGCGGATGGAATAAATTTGCGCCTATTTTTATTGGAGTAGGTTGTTCTTCCTGTGTGATGGGGCTTATTACCGGTGAATTTTTTGGTAATGAAACAGTTCTTCGTCCTTTTGCACTTTTTGTTACTGGACTTTTTGGAACTCCACGCACACCGATTTTAAAGGTTATGCCTTCTTCTGATCCGAATTCTATTTTTGTTATATTTGGAATTTTCGGTGTAACAATTGCGCTCGGATTTTTAATAAATTCCATAGGTGTTATTGTTAATATTTGCAACAATGCGATCTGTAAAAAGTGGGGCAATGTTTTCTTTGGAAAAAGCGGACTTGCTGGCCTTTTGTTCTACTGGTATGTTGTTGCTTTTGCCATAAGCATCGCAGTTTTCCATCATTCACCGGCTGTTTATGACTGGATTATTATTGGTGTAACTTTGTTTTTGTCTGCGTTCGGCGAGCCTTTTGAACGGCTTTTTAACGGCGAACGTCCGGTTGTTGAAAATGGAGTGGGGTCTCTTGTAATCGGTGGCATTGTTGAACTTATAGAGGTTGTTTCCAACTATCTTTCAAGTACAATAAGTTTTGTGCGTGTAGGTGCGTTTGCTCTGGCACATGCGGTTCTTGGTTTTATTATGGAAATGATGAGTGCAAAATGCGGTCCAGTGGGCGGAATATTTGTTCTTATTGTTGGTAATGCAATTGTTGTAGTTCTTGAAGGAATGATTGTCGCAATCCAGGTAATCAGACTTCAGTATTATGAATTCTTCAGTAAATTTTTTAATGAAACAGGAACGGAATTTAAACCGCTTCAGTTCCATTATGAAAATAAATAATAGAAAAAAAACAGAGGTTTTATTATGAACAAAAAAGTTTTTGTACTTTCTGCAATTCTTCTTTGCGGAACAATTCTTGGTCTTTCAGCTCAGTCATATGATGCAGAACCTGCGGCAACAGAAACAGCTGTTGAACAGGTTGTTCCGGCATCTTCTTCTGCGTGGAAATATATTTCAGCTGCTTTGGCTGTTGGTTTTTCTTGTATTGCCGGTGGAATGGCCGTTGCAAAGATTGGTTCTGCCGCAATGGGCGCGATGAGCGAAAATGCGGAACTTTCCGGAAAAGCGCTTCCGTTCGTAGGTCTTGCAGAAGGTATTTGTCTTTGGGGATTCCTGGTAGGACTTTTGATTATTGTTCTTTAAAAATCTTGTAAGACATTTATTCAATTTTTGATTGAAGTGTTTTGGATTTTTAGAAAAAATTAAGGACTTGAAAATTGAAGTTCTATATTATCGGCGACAGAGAAATGGTTCTTGCTTTTAAGCTTACTGGCGTGGACGGCACAGTTGCGGAAACGCGCCAGGAAGTTCTTGAAGCATTTAACCGTGCGACTGGCAAGGGCGGTGCAAATTCTGCCCCGGTCGAAGAAGTTCCTGATGTTCTTATTATTACGGAGCAGGCGGCTTCTACTATCGAAGATGAAGAATTGGCTTGGCAAAAAACGGGAAAATTTCCGCTTATCGTGGAAATTCCCGGACTCGATGGGCATGTTGCAGGTAAAAAAACGCTTACGGATGCCATTCGGGAAGCCATTGGAGTTCAAGTATAAAAAAAGTTCTGAAAATTTAAGTTTTCGGAACCTTTTTAAGAGGAAAACGCATGGAAGAGTTACGTTCTACAGATATATTGGACAAAGAGATTCGGTCTGATGCGCGAAAAAAAGCTGAGCGGATTCTGTCTAAGGCAGATGTTGATGCCGACATGATTCTTGCGGAAGTTGAAGAACGCATAAAAGACGCAGAAAAAGAAATCTTGAAGAAAAATGAAAAAAAAGAGGCTGCATACGAAAAACAGCAGGATGCGGCTCTTCCTCTTGAAAAGGAACGTTTTTTAGTTGATTTTATTCAGTCTGCAATCAATAAGGCAACGAATGAATTCCTTGAAAAACTGACTGAAGAACAGCGGCTTAATCTTGTTTTAAAACCGCTTGAAAAAGAAATTGATATTTTAAAATCAAAAAAAGTAAATGTGAATGTTTACGGTTTTGATGAAAAACTTGTTCAGAGAAATCTTGAAAAAAAACTTGATGTGGAATCATATTCAAAGACTGAATTCAATAAAATTCTTGTTGAAAATGACTGCGGATTAAAACTCAAGGAAGGAATTATTATTGAAGCTTGCGATAAGTCGGTTCGATGCAGATTTACGCTTTCAGAAGTGATTTCTAAGGCTCATGATGAATACAGAGAAGAACTGTGCAGCGCTCTTTTTGGAGGAAGACTTTAAGGTTTTATGATTGAAGGAAAAATAACCCGCATTTCAGGACCGATTGTTTTTGCTGAAGGTCTTGACGGCTGCGGACTTTACGATGTTGTTGATGTAGGTGAAAAAAAACTTATCGGTGAAATAATTCGCCAGAATAAAGGTAATGCTACTATTCAGGTTTATGAAGAAGATACCGGAATGCGCATTGGTGAAAAAATTGTTTGCCAGCAGAGGCCTCTTTCTTTAAGACTTGGACCAGGTCTTGTCGGAACTATTTATGATGGAATTCAGCGACCGCTGAAAGCGATGTCGGAACATTCCGGCGCATTTCTTTTACCTGGAGAGCGAACTGAACCGCTTGATACTGAAAAAAAATGGCATTTTGAAACTTCTGCGGATGTAAAAGAAGGAACTCCTATAAAACCGGGATTTGTATTGGGTACGGTAAAAGAAACGGAATCCATTACGCAAAAAATTATGGTTCCTCCTACAGTACGCGGTCGCGTTCTGAAAACTTATAAAGGTTCCGGCGACTACACTGTTGATGACGTAATTGCTACTACAGAATTTGATGAAGAAATAAAACTTGCTCAGTATTGGCCTGTTCGCCAACCTCGCCCTTATGCGGATAAACTTGAAGTTTCTGAACCTCTTATTACAGGACAACGTGTTATAGATGTGTTTTTCCCTCTTTCCAAGGGCGGAACAGCCGCTATTCCTGGCGGATTCGGAACAGGAAAAACAATGACTCAGCACGCTATTGCAAAATGGTGCGATGCGGATTTGATTGTTTATATTGGTTGCGGTGAGCGCGGTAACGAAATGACGGAAGTTCTTACTGAATTTCCGGAGCTTATTGACCCGCGAACCGGACGTTCTATCATGGAACGTACAATTCTTATTGCAAATACTTCTAATATGCCGGTTGCCGCGCGAGAAGTTTCGCTTTATTCCGGAATTACGCTTGCAGAATATTACCGCGATATGGGACTTCATGTTGCGATTATGGCGGATTCTACAAGCCGTTGGGCAGAAGCGCTTCGCGAACTTTCCGGACGAATGGAAGAAATGCCGGCGGAAGAAGGTTTCCCTGCATATCTTCCTAGCCGATTGGCTTCGTTTTATGAGCGTGCCGGCCGCGTAATTTCTTTGGAAGGAGAAGAAGGTTCTGTTTCTGTTATTGGAGCGGTTTCGCCTCCTGGCGGCGACTTTTCAGAACCGGTTACTCAGCATACAAAGCGTTTTATTCGATGTTTCTGGGCGCTTGACCGCGATTTGGCAAATGCGCGGCATTATCCTGCTATCGGCTGGATAAATTCTTATTCGGAATATGCTTCCGAAGTACGCGAATGGTGGGAAAAACACAATCCTGTTTGGTGGACTGTTCGTACAGAAGCGCTGGAACTTTTAAAGCGGGAAGATAAACTTCAGGCGATTGTTCGTCTTATCGGACCGGATTCGCTTGCATCTACGGATCAGCTTGTTCTTAAAGTTTCTGAAATGATAAAGAACGGATTTTTGCAGCAGAATGCTTTTGATGATATCGATATGTACTGTTCGTCTGAAAAGCAGATTATGATAATTCAGCTGATTATGGATTTTTATAAAAGAGCGCTCGCTCTTATAAAATCAGGTTGTCCGCTTGTAAAAATAAACGCTATGACAAGTGCGGAAGAAATTGTCCGTATAAAAATGGTTGTTCCGAACGATAAATTGGAACAAATTTCAGAAATTCGCAGTCGTATGAACACTCAGTTTGCAGAGCTTGAGTCTGTTTACAGCAAAACGGCGTCTTTATAGGAGGACAGACAATGAAAGGTGTTGAATATCGTGGTGTAACTTCCGTTGACGGACCGATTGTTGTTGTCCGAAGAACTGAAAATATTTTTTACAATGAAACTGTAAGTGTTTGCGACAGGAACGGAGAAAAACGTCTTGGTCGCGTAATTGATTTGAATGAAAAAGCGGCTGTTGTTCAAATTTTCGGTTCTACAACAGGAATTGATTTGGACGAAACTTCTTTTGAATTTTTGGACAAACCGCTTGAACTTCGTGTTGGTGAAGGTTTGCTTGGCCGCGTTTTTAATGGACTTGGCGAACCTATAGACGGTTATCCGGAAATTATTTCTTCTGAATTTATAAATGTAAACGGAAATCCGATAAATCCTTATTCGCGTTCTTATCCGCGGGATTTTATTCAGACAGGAATTTCCGCTATTGACGGAATGAACTCTCTTGTTCGCGGTCAAAAACTTCCTATTTTTTCCGGAAACGGACTTCCTCACAATAAACTTGCGGCGCAAATTATCCGCCAGGCAAAGTTAAGAAACAGCGACGAGCAGTTTGTAATGGTCTTTGCCGGAATGGGAATTAAATATGATGTTGCGCGGTTTTTCGTAAATACTTTTGAAGAATCGGGTGTTCTTTCAAAAGTTGTAATGTTTCAGTCGCTTGCGGATGCGCCTTCTATTGAGCGTATTATGACTCCGCGCTGTGCTCTTACGGCGGCGGAATATCTTGCGTTCCGTAAAGGTATGCACGTTCTTGTTGTTCTTACGGATATGACGAATTATTGCGAGGCTTTGCGCGAAATTTCCACAACCCGCGGTGAGGTTCCGGGTCGAAAAGGTTATCCGGGATATTTGTATTCGGATTTGGCGGAATTGTATGAACGTGCCGGAAAAATAAAGGATTCTGAAGGTTCAATTACTCAGATTCCGATTTTGACGATGCCGAACGATGATATTTCTCATCCTATTCCTGATTTGACAGGTTACATTACAGAAGGTCAGATTGTTCTTGATCGCGAGATGGATTCAAAAGGAATTTATCCGCCGGTTGCCGGTTTGCCTTCGCTTTCGCGCTTGATGAAAGACGGAATCGGAAAAGATATGACGCGCGAAGATCACGCGAATGTTTCTTCTCAGCTTTTTGCGGCTTATTCAAAAGTTAAGTCGATAAGAAATCTTGCTTCCATTATTGGAGAAGAAGAGCTTTCTGCGTTGGATAAAAAATATTTGGAGTTTGGAAATAAATTTGAACTTGAATTTTTAACTCAAGACGAATATGAAGACAGAACAATTGAACAGACTTTGGAATTGGGCTGGAAATGTCTTTCTGTTCTTCCGAAAGAAGAGTTGTTCAGAATTAAACCGGAATTTATTGAAAAATATCTTCCGAAAGCGGAATAAAGCGTTTAAGGCGGCGTAAATATGGCGAAACTTAATATTGCTCCTACAAAGTCAAATCTTCTTGCGATGAAAGAACAGCTTGCGATTTCTGTAAACGGTTATGACCTTTTGGAACAGAAACGCGAACTGCTTGTGCAGAGCCTTATGCATATGGTTGATAAGGTAAAGCTGCTTGAAAAAGAAATTGACGATGCTATAAAAGTTGCGTATCCTGCTTTCAGGAGAATGCTTATGGCGGACGGTTCCGACCAAATTCGCCGTATTGCGCATAATGTTCATTATAATTTTGATATGCAGCAAAAACAGGTTGTAATCGGCGGAATGACTTTTTCTACGATTGATGTTCAGCTGCCGAAAAAACAACTTTTTTACACGATGATTGGAACTTATGCGAATACAGATGATGTTATAAACAAATTTTTTAAACTTATTTCGCTTTTAACGCAGTTGGCGTCTATCCGTACAATTGTGTGGAGACTTGCGGAGGAAGTTAAGAAAACTCAAAGACGTGTAAATTCTCTTGATAAAATGGTTATTCCGCAGACAGAAGAAACTATCAAATACATTGAAAATTCATTGGAAGAAAAAGAGCGCGAAAACGTTTTTGTTTTGAAAGCTTTGAAACGTAGAAATGACCGCAAGGCAAACGAATTAAGCGAGGCAGAAAATGGCTAAAAATCCCTTATTGAAAAAAATAATTGTTGCCATAAATGGTTCGGACTCTTCTATGCAGGCGGCAATGTATGGTATTATGATGGCAAAGCAATATTCTCTTGCGCTAAAAGTTGTTTATGTTGTGGATACAGCCACTTTAAAGTTTCTTACAAGTTCTAAATTTCTTGTTTCCGAAGAGGAAGATTCTTATGAAATGGATTTGCGCCACGACGGAAATACTTATTTGGAATATGTGCAGAACCTTGCAAAATCAAAAGGACTTGAAATTCAGACGGAACTTAGAAGCGGTTCTGTATGGGCGGAAGTTATAAAAGCGGCAGATGAATTTTCTGCTGATATGATTTTGATAGGCGGCCACGAATCTAAGGACAAATTGAAAGCAATAGAAACCGCTCCTCACCGTTCTGTTGCCGCAACTGCAAGAAGTGAAATTGTAACGTATGCGCACTGTCCGGTTCTTGTTATTCATAAACCGCAGCTGGAAGCGCTTTTCAAGATATTTTAATGCAATTGGGATGACGGTGGTTTGTTCTGCTAAAATTGTATGATTTTGGTAAAATTGATTGCTGCATAAAATAGAGAAAAAAAGTGATTGACTGTTATAAAGTTTTAGGAATAAGACATGATGCTACAGCGGCAGAAATAAAAAAAGCCTACCGCTTAAAAGCGAAAATGCTGCATCCTGATGCAACGCAAACATCTGATTCGGAAAAATTTCAGGAACTTGTAAAAGCGTATGAAATTCTTTCTGATGTACGTCAGCGTTCTCTTTTTGATCAGTCAATGTGCACCCGGAATGCGTATACAAAAAATACAGTTTCTTCATTTGATTATTACACTTGGCTTTCTGCCAGAACTGATGAGGAAAGCCGCGCAAAACTTATCTTTTTTGACTTGATGCACAACCGCGAAGACGAAGCTGTTTTTGAATTTAAGCGTATGTCTATGAATCATGCGGATTTTAGCCTTAAACACTGGTTTACCCGCGAAGATTTTATGGATTACGGATATATATTAGCGGAAGAACTTGCATTGCGTCAGGAATTTTACGATGCAATCATTCTTTTGGAACAGATTATCAGAATGGAATACAGTTATTCTTATTTCAGGTTGTTTTTTCCGGAAGTTATGGAATTTACGCTAAGTCTTTTAAAGCGCAATGTTTCTGGTGTGTTGAATGATGAACTTGCTCTTGATGTTTTTGAACGCGCGCTTGATCTTGGTTTTTCCGCAAAGGATGATGCTTTTTTTCTGCGTCAAATGTCTTTGATTTATAAAAAAATTGGAGATTTTCAGACTGCATTGATTTGTGAGGAAGAGGCTCTGAGGGTTTCTTCTTCAGATAAAAAAAGTTATGCAGAACGAGGTTATAGTTATGATACGATTGAAGAACAGTGAAGAAATTGAAGGAATTAGAAAGTCATGCCATCTTTTGGCTGATATGTTCAACTTTATTATCCCTCAAGTAAAACCCGGAATGTCTACAAAGGAACTTGATGACATTGCGGTAAAATTTATAAAGCAGCACGGCGGTGTTCCGGCTTGGTATCATGAGGATTTTCCCGGAGCTTTGTGCATAAGTATTAATGAGCAGGTAATTCACGGAATTCCTTCAAAGAAAAAAATTATAAAAGACGGCGACATTGTTTCTATTGATGCAGGAATTGATTTGAACGGATATATAAGCGATTCATGTCATTCTGTTTTGGTTGGAAATGTAAAGCCTGAAGTGAAAAAACTTGATGATGTTACGCTTGAATGTTTAAGAGCGGGAATTGAAGCCTGCAAGGTCGGAAACCGGATAAGCGATATTTCCAATGCTGTTTATAATATTGCTCAAAAACACGGTTATGGTGTTGTTTATGATTACTGCGGACACGGAGTTGGTCTTGATGTTCATGAAGATCCTAGCATTCCGAATTGTCCAAGTCATGGACCAAATCCAAGAATTCAATCTGGAATGGTTTTGGCAATAGAACCGATGATAAATTTGGGTGTTCCGGATGTTTTTACAGAAAAAGACGGATGGACTGTTGTAACAGAAGACAGAAAACCTTCTGCTCATGAAGAGCATACTGTTGCGGTTTTTGAAGATCATACAGAAATTCTTACGGATTTGAATTATAAATAGTGAAAAACGGGCGCAAAAGTGCTAAACTGTTCTTATGATTTCTGATAATTACGGTTTTTTTAGAGTTGCTTGCGCTTCGCCTGAACTGTGCGTTGCAGATACAGATTTTAATGCGGAAAAAATAATAGATTCAGTTCGGCTTGTGAATGAAGAAAAGACTTCTCTTGTGGTCTTTCCGGAACTTTGCATAACCGGCTACACTTGCGGTGATTTGTTTTTGCAAAAAAGTCTGCAAACTGCGGCGGTTGAAAGCCTTGAAAAAATTGCGAAAAAAACGGCTTCTTCTCCTGCTGTAGTTGCAGTCGGACTTCCGGTTGCGGTCGGCGCCGCTCTTTATAATTGCGCGGCGGTTTTGTTCAGGGGAAAAATTCTTGCTCTTGTTCCAAAAACTTTTATTCCGAATTACAGCGAATTTTATGAAAAACGCTGGTTTTCTCCTGTTTCCAAAAATCTTCCGAAAACTGTTTATCTTTCAGAAAAAAATTCTTCTGTTCCGTTTGGAACAGATATTTTGATTTCAGATTCATCTGGTTCGGGATTTACACTTGGAATTGAACTTTGCGAAGATTTATGGGTTCCAAATCCGCCTTCAGTAAATCATGCGCTTTCCGGTGCGACCGTAATTGCAAATCTTTCCGGTTCAAATGAAATTATCGGAAAAGCGGAATATCGCAAAAATCTTGTAAAGATGCAGTCGGCTCATACGGTTTCTGCTTATTTGTATGCAAATGCGGGGCATGACGAGTCGACGCAGGATTTGATTTTTTCCGGACATTCTTTGATTTGCGAGAACGGTTCTGTTCTTGCGGAAAGCAATCTATTTGAAAACGGAATAATTTATGCAGATATTGATGTTGAGCGGCTTTTGCAGGAAAGGCGGAAAACAACTACATTTAATCAATGTGCGGAATATGCCGTAAATGCGGAAAATTTTAAAGAAGAAAATAATTCTTTTAAATATAGAAAAATTCAAATTGAAATAAAACGGAATGACTTTAAGGCTGGCGGAAAAAACGTTCTGAAACGGGGTGTTTCGCCGCATCCTTTTGTTCCGAGTGTAAAAGAAGCCAGGAAAGAGCGGTGCGCCGCAGTTATTGCGCTTCAGGCGCAGGGACTTGCAAAGCGGCTCCGTCATATTCACGCTAAGACTGCGGTTATTGGACTTAGCGGCGGCTTGGATTCGACTTTGGCTTTTCTGGTTACAGTCCGGGCTTTTGAACTTTGCGGGCTTGAAAAAAGCGGAATCCGCGCGGTTACAATGCCTTGCTTTGGCACAACCGACAGAACTTATAAAAATGCCTGCACTTTGGCAAACAAGTGTGGTGCGACTTTGCTTGAAATTCCGATTGCGGATTCTGTCCGTTGTCATTTTAAAGATATTGGTCAGGATGAAAATGTTCACGATATAACATATGAAAATTCTCAGGCGCGCGAACGAACGCAGGTTTTGATGGATGTTGCGAACAAAACTTGCGGAATTGTAATCGGTACGGGAGATTTGAGCGAACTTGCGCTGGGGTGGTGTACTTACAACGGAGATCAGATGAGCATGTACGGCGTGAATTCTTCAATTCCGAAAACTCTTGTGCGATATCTTGTGGAATGGTTTTCCGAAACTTCAAAAAATGCTGGAGATTCGGAACTTTCCGATGTTTTGGATGATATTTTGCGCACTCCTGTAAGTCCGGAACTTTTGCCGCCTGGCAAAGACGGCGAAATTGCGCAGAAAACAGAAGATTTGGTCGGTCCGTATGAACTTCACGATTTTTATTTGTATTATTTGCTGCGTTTTGGTTTTTCGCCGAAAAAAATCTTGTTTTTAGCGGATTGCTCTTCGCTTCCATATAGTCACGAATTTAAGTTGAAGTGGCTCCGTAATTTTTACAGGCGTTTTTTTACCCAGCAGTTCAAGCGAAGTTGTATGCCGGACGGTGCTAAGGTTGGAACTGTAAATCTTTCTCCACGCGGCGACTGGAGAATGCCGAGCGATGCAAGCGTGAATGTTTGGCTTAAAGAAATTGATGAAATTTAGAAGAAAGGATTAAAATTATGTGGCTTTTGTTTGCAATTGGTTCTGCGGTTTTTGCCGCATTAACTTCAATTCTTGCTAAAATTGGAATTGACGGCGTAAATTCCAATCTTGCAACGGCAATACGGACTTTTGTGGTTCTTGTTATGGCTTGGCTTGTGGTTTTTGTTACGAATTCGCAGTCGGGAATTTCTGGAATAGGAAAAAAGAGCTGGATTTTTTTAATTCTTTCCGGGCTTGCAACAGGCGCGTCTTGGCTTTGCTATTACAAGGCGCTTCAGATTGGCGAAGCTTCAAAAGTTGTTCCTGTTGATAAAATGAGCACCGTTCTTACTTTGATTTTGGCGTTTATATTTTTGCACGAATCTTTTTCTGCAAAATCATTGCTGGGGATAATTCTTCTTACAGCAGGAACTCTTGTTATGGTTTTGTAAGAAATATTTTATTCTGCGGATTTTAAGATTTTCCGCTTTTAAGAAGTTAAAAGATTCATTTTACGGGTGATTGCTTTATAATCATTTTTTTATATTGAAAAACACGTTAAACAATACTAAAATGGAACTATGAATATTGAAACTCTGGATAAATCTATTCGACGTGTTCCTGATTTTCCGAAATCAGGAATTCTTTTTTATGATGTGACTGGAATTTTTACAAATCCGGAAGCTTTTAAATTTTGCATAGACAAAATGGTTGAAATTTACAAAGATAAAAAAATTGATGCCGTTGCCGGAGTTGAATCGCGCGGATTTTTGTTTGCAGCGCCTTTTGCAGAACGTATGGGAATTCCGCTTGTTGTTATCCGGAAAAAAGGTAAATTGCCAGGTGCTGTTTATTCATGTAAATACGCTTTGGAATATGGAACCGCAGAAATTGAAGCGCATAAAGCTGATATTCAAAATGGAAAAAATTATTTGGTTGTGGACGATTTGATTGCAACCGGCGGAACTTTAACTGCTTCGCGTAATCTTATAGAGCAAGGCGGCGGAACTGTAAGCGACTTTTTCGGTGTTATCGGTTTGCCTGAACTTGATTTTGAAAAAACTCTTGCTCCTACAAAAGTGACAACACTTATAAATTACAGCGGAAAATAATTTATTGAAATCGTAAAAAAACAAGAGGAAAATATGACTGCATTAGCAAAAAATTATAAACCTATTCTTGGCGTAAAAGAAACTGAACACGCAATTGTAAGCATAAAAGATTTTTTTCAGATTTCTCTTTCTACAGAACTGAATCTTACACGTGTAACTGCACCGCTTTTTGTTCCTGCCGGAACAGGTATAAATGATGATTTGAATGGTGTTGAAAAACCTGTTTCTTTTGCTGCGAAAGGAATCGGCGGACAAAAAATGGAAATTGTGCAGTCGCTTGCAAAGTGGAAAAGACTTAAAGTTACGGAACTTGGATTGAAGCCTGGTTTCGGAATTTATACTGATATGAATGCAATACGCCCGGATGAAGAGCTGGATGCGGTTCATTCTTTGTATGTAGACCAGTGGGACTGGTGTATGTGTATTGATGAAAAGGACAGAACAATTTTCTATCTTCAGGATATTGTTAAAAAAATTTACAATACAATTAAGCGTACCGAATTCTTCCTGTATGACCGCTATTCTGAACTTGAACCGGTTTTGCCTGGCGAAATTAAATTTGTTTATTCTGATGACTTGTTGCGCGAATATCCGAAACTAACTCCGAAAGAGCGTGAAAACGAAATCGCAAAAAAATATGGTGCGGTTTTTATTGCCGGAATTGGCGGAAAACTTCCGGACGGTTCAATTCACGACGGACGCGCTCCGGATTATGATGATTGGATTAGCGATGCCGGCGACGGACATGTTGGTTTGAACGGTGACATTATTGTTTGGAATGAAACTTTAGGCAGAGCGTTTGAGCTTTCTTCTATGGGAATTCGCGTAAGTCCTGAAAGTTTGCGAAGGCAGTTGAAGGAGCGCGGCTGCGAAGAACGGGCAAATCTTCCGTTCCAGAAAAAACTTTTGAACGGTGAACTTTCTTTTACTCTTGGTGGCGGAATCGGACAGTCCCGCTTGTGTATGTATCTTTTGCGAAAGGCGCACATTTGCGAAGTTCAGGTTAGTGAATGGCCTAAAACTGAATTGGAAGCATGTGCAAAAGCGGGGATTCCAGTTCTTTAATGGAAAAAATTTTTAATTTAAAAGCATCGGAAATTGAGCCTAAACTTGCAGAGTGCGTAAAAAATGGCATGACGGAATTTTCTCTTTACGATTCTGAATATGCCGCTGACAAGCGCAAACTTTTAAGTTTTTTTAAGACTGTTGAAAAAACTGCGCCGGACTTGTTTGTTTCTGTGCTTGCAAAACCTGAAATTTTGGATATGGAACTTTGCCGCGAGTGTTTGAATGTAAATTGCTCGCTGGAAATTCCTTTTTATGTTCAGGAAAATGGACTTTTTGATAAAAAATTTCTTGCGCGCCGTGCTTCCATGCTGAATAATTCCGGGTTGGTTTTTGGCATTCAGCTTTTTTATGCAGATTTTGAAAAAGATTCCTTAAAAGCGTTTAAAGACAGATTGGATTTTACTGTTGAGCAGTTTCCTAATCACATTGTCTTTTTGCAGACGGAAGATTCTGAAATTGCACAGACTGCGCATGTTCGCCAGACTTTCAGCGCGGAGGATATCCGCAAGGCAAGAAATATTGCGTTTGCATGCCGCACTTTTTATTCTGCCGGACGTGCGGTTCCTTGGTTTAACAGCGTTTTGTCCGCATTGAAAATAACGCCTTCTGCTTTTTTCTGTGATTTTGCAGAATGGCAGCGCTGCAATAACTGTGATTTTAATTCCGGATTTGAGCCGGAAAATATAAGTCATCACGAAATTGAAAAAATGCAGCTTCTTTTTTTGCAGCAGAAATTCGAAGAAAAAAAGAAAATGAATATGTTTACGGCCTGCTCTGATATTGTCTGCTTGAACGGTGCTCTTAGCCGGCTTGTTTCAGATGGAACAGAGTGTGTTTTGGAAACTTCCTATAATCCGGAAGAAATTTTCAGTCCGGAAGCAATGAATTTGGCGTCTTTTGCAAATGATTTGTGTATGGAACACTGTACCGTAAAACTTTTTATAAACGAATGCGGGGAACCGGATTTTAAGGTTCTGTAATATTTTATTTGGTGATTGAAAAACTTTGAGTCACTTTTTGAGTTTTGTAAGATGATTTTAAAATTTTCCACAACAGAAATAATCCGCTTGGATGAATTTTTGCGAAGAGAAATTCCTTCCGCGGTAAAGAACGGACAGGACGGAAATTTCAGCAATTCAAAAATAAGACGGCTTATTTTGGCGGGAACCGTTTTTGTTAATGGAAAACAAATTCGCAGACCTGCATTTGAACTTCGCGGAAAATCATTTGTTCAAGTTGAGTATGACAAAGAAAAGTTTTTTTATGAAAAGCAGCCGGATGATATAAAATTTGAACTTACGGAAAAGGATGTTCTCTTTGAAGATGAATACATAATCTGTGTAAATAAGCCGGCTTTATTTCCTACGGAAGAAACTGTTGTTGGCGGAGCTAAGCGGGACAATCTGCATGATGCGGTTGTGCGTTATTTATGGAAGAAAAATCTTGAATTGCGGAATCCTCCTTACGTTGGAATTATGCACAGGCTTGACAGGGAAACAAGCGGAGTGATTCTTTTTACAAAGCAGCGGACTGTGAATAAAGATATTCAAAAAATGTTTTCTGAGCACGATTTTGTAAAAATTTATCTTGCGCTTTGCAAAAAATCAGAGATGCAAAATGAGCCGCAAAAAAAATTTTGTGTTGAAATGTTTATGAACAGGATAAGTCAGAAAAGTCATGCTGCAAAATGGGGCTTTGTGCCGGAACAAAAAGGTGGACTTTATTCAAAAACAGAATTTACGGTTCTTTGTGAAAAAAAATTTAACGGAACAAAATGTCTTTTAGTTCAGGCAAATTTGTTTACAGGAAGAACGCATCAGATTCGTGTGCATTTAAGTTCTAAAGGAATGCCTATTGTGGGCGATGTTCTTTATGGAGGAATTCTTTCTGGACGGATTATGCTTCATTCTGAAAAATTGATTTTTACACATCCGGTTACAAAGCAAAAACTTTTTATAGAAGCGGAATGCGATTTTTTTGCGGATTAAAAGAAGTTTCCTGAATTAAAAATCTTGCATTTTGAGAAAATTCTCTGAAAACTTGGAATTCATCTTTATAAATTCTACTTGTTCTTATTTGCTATAACAGTTAAAATTAATATAATTTATTTTGAATTTTGGAGTTCACTTTGAATACTGGTTCAATTTTTGTGCAACAGCTTGTAAACGGCCTTTCGCTTGGAAGTATTTATGCGCTGATTGCGCTTGGCTATACAATGGTTTACGGGATTGTAAAACTTATTAATTTCGCGCACGGTGATGTTATGATGGTCGGCGCCTATGCCGGATATTTTGTTCTTATGGCTCTTGGAGCTACTGTTCCGGGAATGGCGGGCGCTTTTATTGCGGCAATGGTTATCTGCGGTTTTTTGGCAATTTTAATTGAACGTTTTGCGTACAGGCCTTTGCGACAGTCGCCGCGTCTGAATTCGCTTATTACAGCGATTGCTGTTGAACTTATTCTGCAAAATCTTATGCGTGTTCTGCCGTTTATAGGACCGGATCCGCGACAATTTCCTACTATGAAAACAAGAAATTTCAGTTTTGGAATTATTTCTGTTTCAAATCTTCAGCTTACAGTAATTATTTCCAGCGCTATTCTTATGATTCTTTTGAATTTTCTTGTAAACCGCACAAAAACGGGAAAAGCGATGCAGGCTGTTTCTTTTGATTTGGAAGCTTCTGCTTTGATGGGAATCAATGTGAACCGCATAATTATGATTACTTTTGTTGTTGGTTCTGTTCTTGCCGGCGCCGGTGGAGTTTTATATGCGACTGCTTATCCTCAGGTTGATCCGGTAATGGGATATATTCCGGGCTTAAAGGCGTTTGTTGCGGCTGTTCTTGGCGGTATAGGTTCTGTTCCTGGAGCGATGGTCGGAGGAATAATTCTTGGTGTTGCGGAAACTTTGACAAAAGGTTATTTGAGCAGCCAATATTCTGATGCAATTTCTTATATAATTTTGATTGTAATTCTTCTTGTAAAGCCGGCTGGTCTGTTCGGTAAAAAAACAACTGTAAAAGTGTAGGAGCGGGAAATGAAAAATAAATTTTTGCGAAATACTTTGATACTTGCGGTTGTTTCTGCGCTCGTTATTGTAATCCCTACAGTTTTAACGGCAACCGGAATTATGGATGCGTATTCTTCCGGCGTGTTTGCGCTTGCCGGCATTTATGCAATTATGGCAATCAGCGTAAATATTATTTCCGGCATTACGGGGCAGCTTAGTCTTGGTCAGGCCGGCTTTATGGCTTTGGGTGCTTACGCTACAATTCTTTTGAATGCAAATCTTCATTTGCCGCTTCCTGTTGCTGTAATTGCAGCCGGGCTCATAACTGCATTTTTTGGTTTTTTAATCGGTTTTCCGACGTTAAAGCTTGAAGGCGACTATCTTGCTATTGTTACACTTGCTTTTGGCGAAATAATCCGCGTTGTCCTTGTAAATTTGAAAAATTTAACCGGCGGTCCTAACGGAAAATCTTTTCCTACTGTTTTAACTTTGAATCCGACGATAGCAGTGCTTGTTGTTACAAGTGTTCTGGTTCTTATTATAGTGTGCGTGCAGAATGTTATCCGCTCTTCTTTCGGGCGTGCAATTCTTGCGGTTCGCGAAGATGAAATTGCCGCAAATTCTTGTGGAATTCACGTTTTTCATTACAAAATGGCAGGATTCGTTCTTGCAAGTTTTGTAGCTGGAATTGGCGGTGCGCTTTATGTTATGTATGTAGGATTTATTAAACCGGAGCAAGCGGCATTTACAAAATCAATTGATTATCTTATTTTTGTTGTTCTTGGCGGAATGGGTTCTATGACAGGTTCTGTGCTTGCGGCGTACGTTTTAACTTATCTTCAGGAAGCATTAAGATTTTTGCAGAATTACAGACTTCTTTTTTATCCGGTTGTGCTGATTCTTGTTATGTTGTTCCGTCCGCAGGGACTTTTGGGAACAAAGGAATTTAGTTTTGTAAAAACATTTGACTGGATTAAGGAAGGCGGACTGAAGCGATTTTTTTCCGCAATTCCGGAAAAAATATCTAAAAAAAACGGAACGCATAAAGAAGGAGCAAACTAATGGCTGAAAAAAATCTTGTTTTGCAATGTTCTGATGTTCAGATTGTATTTGGCGGTCTTTGCGCAGTAAGCGATGCTTCTTTTGATTTGTATGAAGGAGACCTGGTTGGTCTTATAGGTCCGAACGGAGCCGGAAAAACAACAATGTTCAATATGGTTTCCGGAATTTATACTCCGACTGGCGGGCAAATTAGTTTTTGGGACAAAAATGACAAGGTTCACGTTATTAATAAATTCGGACCGGCAAAATTGAATCAGCTTGGAATTGCGCGAACTTTTCAAAATATCAGACTTTTCGGAAATCTTTCTGTAAAAGACAATGTTTTGATTGCTTTGCATAATCAACGCAGAGCCAGTGCTATAGACGTTCTTTTCAGAACTCCGAAATTCCGCAGAGATGAAAAAGTTATGTCAGAAAAAGCGATGCGCCTGCTGGAACTTTTTAAAATCAGCGAAAAAGCGGACGAAAAAGCAAAAAATCTGCCGTACGGCGAACAGAGAAAACTTGAAATTGTTCGCGCTCTTGCTTCTGATCCTAAACTTTTGCTTTTGGATGAACCTGCAGCCGGAATGAATCCGCAGGAAACGCAGGAACTTATGGATTTGATAGCATTTATACGAAACGAATTTAAACTTACAATTCTTCTTATTGAGCATGATATGAAGCTTGTTATGGGAATTTGTGAGCGGATTATGGTTTTGAACTACGGAAGAATTATTGCCGTAGGAAATCCGGAAGAAATCAGGGCGAATCCGGAAGTTGTAAAAGCGTATTTAGGAAATAATTAGCGGGAGAAAACTATGCTGCTTGAAGTAAAAGATTTGTGTGTGAGCTACGGTGCAATAAAAGCCTTGCGCGGAATAAGTTTTGAAGTTGAAAAAGGCGAAATAATAACTTTGATCGGTTCAAACGGTGCGGGAAAAACTACAACTTTGCATTCAGTTTCAAATATAATTAAAAAGCAGAGCGGAACTATTTTGTTTGATGGCGAAGACATAACAAATCTTGCTGCTGATAAAATTGTTGCAAAAAAACTTATTCAAGTTCCGGAAGGCCGACGCGTATTTGCAAATCTTTCTGTTCAGGAAAATCTTGAACTTGGCGCGTATTTGCGGAAAGACAAAGCCGGGATTGCAAAAGATATGGAGCATGTTTTTTCTCTTTTTCCACGCTTGAAGGAACGCTTGAAGCAGGCTGCGGGAACGCTTTCCGGCGGTGAGCAGCAGATGCTTGCGATTGGCCGTGCGCTTATGAGCCAACCGGATCTTTTGCTTTTGGACGAACCTTCTATGGGGCTTGCTCCGATTCTTGTTGATGAAATTTTTGAAATTATTAAAAGAATTAATGCCGACGGAACTACAATTCTTTTGGTAGAACAGAATGCGTTTAAGGCGCTTTCCGTTGCGGATAGGGCTTATGTTCTGGAAACCGGGGAAATTACAAAATCTGGAAAAGCGGCTGAGCTTTTAAATGATGATTCGGTAAAAAAAGCGTACCTTGGCGGATAATTTTTTTATTGGGATTTTATTTGTATTGAACGGCCGTAAGTGTGAAAGATTTTTGATTGCGTTTGCTTTTTATGTTTGCAATCATTAAAAATCTTGCGGCTGCGTTAGCGATTGTAGTGGAGAGCCGAAGGCGAAGTGCGAAGCACCGGAGCCACGAAAAGCGCGACGGCGAAGCCGGAACGCCCGAAAAATTCTGCTTGTTCTCCGAAACTTTTCAGTTAAAATTGCCACATCTTTGTATTTTTGTTATCATATAGAAAATGAATATGAACGATATGCGTGTTGCTTCTTATGCGAAAAATGCTAAAGGCGGCGCGGAAGCAGATAATTTAAAAAAATCTGAAGCTAAAAAAGAAATTAAAAATCTTGAGAATTCTGCTGTTGCGGGTGTTAAGCCGTTTATTCCGCCCAGAGTGAATAAAATTGTTTCGGGCGCAAAAAATAATGCAGAGAACGATAAACCTCTTTTTAAAAATGTGAACGAAGAAGTCGGAAAAATTTTAGACAGAAAGGCAACTGATTATTTGAAATCCGGCGGACTTGTGAAAGTTCCTGTTTCGCCGAAAGAAGCGGACGGAAGTGATTCTGTTTACAGGCGCGTTGCAAAATTTTTGCTTTTGATTGGAATTGATGAAGCGGCAAAAATTTTACCTCATCTTAGTCCTGAGCAGACTGAAAAAATTATTCCAGAAATTGCTTCTATCCGGAGTGTTTCGCCCGAAGAGTCGGAAGTTATTCTTGAAGAATTCCGCGGACTTTTAGAAAAATCGCGTGAATCCGGCGGAATTGAAACTGCGCGGGAAATTCTTGAAAAAGCGTATGGTCCGGAAAAAGCGCGGGAAATGCTTGAAAAAGCGGCTCCTTTTAATGGCGCAAAGCCTTTTGATTATTTGAATGATGCGGACAGCGAAAGGATTTTTTATCTTCTTTCTGATGAAACTGAGCAGATAAAAGCGCTTGTTTTAAGCAGAATTGAACCTAAGAAAGCGGCCAGCGTAATCAATTTGATGAAACCGCAGGAAAAAGCGGATGTTGTTATGCGGCTTGCTAAAATGGAGCCGGTCAGTCCGGAGGTTTTGCACCGCGTGGACCAGGCGATGCACGAAAAGTCGCTTGCGCAGACAACTGAAAAGGCGGAAAAAATTGACGGAAGAAATGCGCTTGCTGCAATTTTGAAAAAGATGAATCCTGTTGCGGAAGACGAAATTTTAGCGAACCTTGCGGAAGAAGATCCTTCGCTTGGCGAAGATTTGCGCAGCCGCCTTTTTACTATTGAAGATGTTGTGAACGCGGATGATAAGTTTGTTCAAGCAAAATTGCGCGATATGTCTGATGCGGAAATTGCGATGCTTGTTGCGCAAAAACCGGATGATTTTAAAGAAAAGATTCTTAGTTGTATTTCTGCCGGAAGACGACAACTTGTGCGCGAAGAGCAGGAGATTAATTCGCCTTACAGAAAAGCGGATTGCGAGCGTGTTACTTCGCAGTTTTTCAGCGTTTTGCGCCGCGCGTATGAGCGTGGAGAACTTATAATAAAAGGAAGGAATGAGGAAGATTATGTTTAAGAATAAAATAAAAGATTCGTACAAAGATTTTGAGCTTATTTCTGAAACTGAAATTCCGGACTGTTCTTCTGTCGGGCTTTATTTACGCCACAAAAAAACCGGACTTGAGGTTTTTCATCTTTTGAACGATGATTCTGAAAATCTTTTTGCTTTTGCGTTCCGCACTCCTGTGAAAGATTCTGCAGGAGCGGCGCATATTACGGAACATTCTGTTTTTTGCGGTTCAGAAAAATTTCCGCTGAAAGAGCCTTTTACGAATATGATGAATCAGAGCGTGAACACTTTTTTGAATGCGCTTACTTATTCAGATAAGACGGTTTATCCGGCTTCTTCAACTGTAAAAGAAGATTATTTTAATTTGATGAATGTTTACGGCGATGCGGTGTTTTTTCCTCTTTTGAAAAAAGAAGCCTTTTTGCAGGAAGCGCACCGAATAGAACTTGATGAAAACGGAAAGCCTTCTGTTCAGGGTGTTGTTTATAACGAAATGAAAGGTTCCTATTCATCTTTTGAATCTGTTGCAAACGATATTCAGCTTAGAAGTCTTTTTCCTGATACTAACTATGCGTTTGATTCCGGCGGAGATCCTTTGGTGATTCCGGATTTTACTTACGATGCGTTCAAGGCGTTTCATAAAAAATATTACCGCCCGGACAATTGTCTTGTTTTTTTATACGGAAATATTTCTACGGAAGAGCAGCTTGATTTTTTGCAAACCAATTTTCTGAATAGACTTGAAAAATGTTTTTCCCAGCCGGCTGTTTCTGATTATTATCCGAATGTACCGAAAGAATTTGAAGAAATTGAAACTCCGCCGGTACAGGATGCGCCGATTAAAATTGTGGAAACCGCACCTTCCAGCGGAGCGACGGGGTCTACTGTTACGGTGAATTGGCTTTGCGGACTTACAAAAAATCTTTCAAGTTATATAGAAGCGGCTTTTATGTCTGAAGTTCTTGCCGGACATGATGCGTCGCCGCTTTCCAAGGCGCTTATTGATTCTGATTTGGGTGATGATATGGCGCCTTTGAGCGGAGTTACGAACGAAACCCGCAATTTTACAGTTTCTTTCGGATTGCATGGCGTAAAACGCGTTAATGAAAAAAAAGTGTACAAACTGATTTTTTCTACTCTTGAAAAAATTTGCAGGAACGGAATTAGTAAAGCGGATATTGATGCGGCTTTGATGAGCGCTGAATTTTCAAACCGCGAAGTTGTGCGCGCCGGAGGACCATATTCGCTTGTTCTGTTGGACCGCGCGCTTAACGGCTGGAATTATGGAAGAAATCCGGCGGAAATGCTTTTGTTCCGTGCGGAGTTTGAAAAAATCAGGAAGAATGTGGAAAATGATTCTGATTATGTTGTAAATCTTGTAAAGCGGTTCATGCTTGAAAATCCAAGAGTTTCTTATGTTGTTGTGCGGCCTTCAAAGTCGTATCTTTTGAAGCGTGAAAAAAAAGAAAAGAAACTTCTTGAAAAACTGGTTAAAAATGAGGATTTGAATCAGATAAAAAAAGATTTGGAACTTCTTCATTCTTATCAAAATCATCATGAAACTTCTGATGAACTTGCATGTATTCCGCGTTTGAATATTTCTTCGCTCTCTACAGAATTTGAGCGGATTCAGACAAAAATCGTAAAGGTAAAATCTTCCGCTGGTGATGATGTAGCTGTTTTTGTGAATAAAGAAGAAACGAACGGAATCGGCTATCTTGAAGTTTGTTTTCCGCTGGACAGTCTTACTCCGGAAGAATATATGTATCTGCCGTTTTTTTCGTACTGTGCTTCTAATGTAGGCTGGAACGGCAAAGACTGGACGGAGTGCGCTCAGGATACCGCAGTTTATACCGGCGGTATTTTTACAAGACTTTTAACTTCGCAGAAGTCCTGTACAAAGCGCGCTAAAAAACTGGAAGAAAAATTAAAGGATTTTAATGTTGTTGGCCGCGACTGGATTATTTTTACTTTGCGGTATCTTGATGAAAAACTGGAAGATTCTCTTTCGCTGTTTGCGGAAAGTGTTTCTTCTTATGAATTCAATGATTTTAAACGTTTGAAAAACTTGCTTGCGGAGTTTTCTGGGGCATTAAAAGCGTCTGTTGTGCCGCACGGAAACCGTTTTGCTTCCAGAAGAGTTCAGTGCGCAAAAAATCATTCGGGAACCGTAAATGAGTTGTGGAACGGACTTTCGCAGTTGTTTTTTCTTAATAAAATTGAAAAGCAGCCGGTTGAACAGATAAGAGAAAAATTTATTTCCATTAAGAATAAACTTTTTAAAGCCGGTGGAATTCTTCATCTTACTGCGGATGAAAATACGATGAATATTTCTATGAAAAAGCTCCCGGAATTTATTCAAAATGCAAAAATATCTGCCGCAATGCCAAAGGTTGAGCAGGATGAAAATGCGCTGAAAAATCTTCTTCTTTTGCCAGGCGAAACTGATTTTGGAAAGACGGAAAATTTTGTTGTTGATTCGCAAGTTGGATTTGCTGCATCTGTTTTGCCGGGAACATTCTTCGGACAGAAAGAAAATTCCGCGGATTTAGTGCTTGCCCATTGGCTTTCCGGAACTTTTTTGTGGGAGCGGGTTCGCACTACCGGCGGCGCGTACGGAGCGTATGCTTCAAGTGCAAATTTGAGCGGTCTTTTTGTGTTTTCAACTTTCAGGGATCCTTCGCCGGAAAAATCTGTAAAAACATTTGTGGAATGTCTTAAGGATGCGGCAGAAACGGAACTTTCTAAGGAAGAGTGCGAAAGAATAATAACCGGTACTTATGGTGAAGAAATACAGCCGCATTCTCCTTGCGGAAAAGGAATGGCAGGCTTTTTCAGAACTATTTACTGTATTGATGAAGATGACAGGCAGGATAAACTTTCCGGACTTTTAAAAGTTTCTTCGGAAGATATAAAAAAATCTGCTGAAAATCTTGTGAAGAGTGCAGATGATACAATAAACGTAATCATTTGTAACAAAACTTTAAAAAATACTAGCGTGAATATAAATTTACCTTTATAATTTAACTGTATAGAGAGATAATTTTCGAGGTCTTTTTATGGACAAAAAAGTTAAAAAATGTATTGAAATGTTGCGTCAGTTGGTTTCTGATGTTCAGGGTGCTCCGTATCCCGGAGATGATATAAGCGGCGAGTTGTATTCAATTTGGTATGAACATGCACAGCAGGCAGCTGTTGAATGTTTTGAATATTTGGATGAAAACTTTCCGGAAGAAGCTACCGATGTAACAAAAAAGTTGGACAGGCTTTTTAAATAAATTTTAATGGAATATGAGCATTTCTAAAAAAAGTTCAAAAATAAACCGTTATCAGTTGGCTGGTTCTCAAAAAAAAAGCGGAATAAATTCCTGGCGTTTTTGTTTTAACGGAATAAACAAACTTACAGCTCAGGAACGGAAATTTTTTATTGAATTTACAATGCTGAATCCGGGACTTTCGCCGGACGAGGCAATTCTTGGGTTTAAACCAAGAGTGAGCATTTCCGCGGAGGATTTGCAGAACGTACTTGCCGGAACAGCTTCGGCAAAGAGCATTCAGAGCGAATCTTACGTTGTTCCGTCTTATGCGGCTGTTCGCGCCGGTGTTCTTGGAGCGGGTGCTAAGCAGGTTTGTTCTTATACGGAGGCGGGAAATGTTTCTGTGAGTACAAAAAGTTTCTGTGTGCATGGAAATAATTTTGCTTTTGATGATGAAAAACTTTCAGGGCACATTGAATATTCTGCGGAAGAAATTCAGGAACATCCGGAATATTTGTGCGATTCTGGCTTGATTGAATGGAATTTGCGCTATGAAATCCGTTCGGATTTTGCTGAAGGCTATAGCGGAAAAAATTGCTCATGGGTTCCTACTGGTTTGCGGACTGTTTTTTCCGGAACTTTTACTGTTGACGGAAAAGTTTATGATGTTCTTCCGGCAAAATCCGCCGGTTATATTGACCGATTTTTTGGAAAAAATGTTGTTTTTCCGTGGGTTCATATTTCTTCAAGTTCGCTGACAAGCGTAATTTCAGGAAAAACTCTTACAGATTCCGCATTTGCTGTTCAAGGCGTTTTTGATGAGCGTCTTTCTGCTGTTGTAAATATTGAAAATAAAACTGTTGTTTTTAATGCTGCTAAAGGAAAGCATTCTTTTAGTTCCATTTGGAATTTTTCGCAAGTTCCTGAAAATGACGGCGAAGAAAAACTTCATTGGAGCGCAAGTTTTCATAATAAATCTTATGTTGTCGACGTTGATGTTTTTTGTCCTTCCGCGCAGATGTATGTAAAATCTGTTGAAATTCCGGAAGGAAACCGCAAAGTTCTTGAAATGCTCTGCGGCGGAACAGGTACCGGCGAAATAAAGGTTTTTAAGAAAATAGGAAAAAATCTTGAACTTATAGAACATGACCGAATTGCCCACGCTTTGTGCGAGTTTGGTCAGGAAGAAACTCCTGAGCGATAGGAAACATATTTTTCTTTAATTGAATCCATTCTTTTCTTTGCGGATTATTGCATTTATTTTAGATTTTGCTGATTATTTTCGGGGCGTTGCGGGGCTGAGTGCGTTTACTTTTTGCCCCGCTGGGTGGGGTAGACGAAAACGCTAAGGAGTGAATTGGAAGCCAAGTTTACTTGCCTTCCGATGAACGACGCGGCGTTTGAGGCGTAGGGCGGGGCTCCGCCCTTCAAGATGCTGATATAATTTTTTTTCAAATATAACATATTGTTTCAAATTTGCTTGCCGTTCTGCTTTTTTTTTACTATTTTCAAAGTAATAATAAAAAGTGGAGGCGTTTTATGAATTACGAGCAGTTTACAATAAAAACACAGGAAGCTATTCAGGACGCGTCTAGTATTGCGCAGAAAAATGACCACAGCGAAATCGGGCTTGAACATCTTTTGCTTGCACTTTTAAACCAGAAAGACGGAATTATTGTTCCGATTGTTGAACGGATTGGTGCGAATGTTCAGAGTTTGAAATCTCAGGTTCAGGAACTTCTTTCCCGATATCCGAAAGTTACCGGAAATGCCCAGATGAATTTTTCAAATGAGGCGCAGAAGGTTCTTGCTAAAGCAGAAAATGAAATGGGAAAACTGAAGGACCAGTATCTTTCGTGCGAACATATTCTGCTTTCTATGACGAAATCTGATTCACGCGTTGGCGAACTTTTGCAGAAAAACGGCATTACTTACGATTCTGTAATGGAAGCCTTAAAATCTGTTCGCGGAAACCAGACTGTTGATTCGCAGGATCCTGAAAGCAAAATGCAGAGTCTTGAAAAATATTGTACGGATTTAACGGCGCGTGCACGGCAGGATAAAATCGATCCTGTTATCGGTCGCGATGAGGAAATCCGCCGTGTTATGCAGGTTCTGTGCCGTCGAACAAAGAACAATCCTGTTTTAATCGGTGAACCGGGTGTTGGTAAAACCGCGATTGTTGAAGGACTTGCACGTAGAATTGCAAGCGGAGACGTTCCGGAATCTTTGAAAAACAAGCGGCTTCTTTCTCTTGATATGGGAAGTCTGGTTGCTGGCGCAAAGTTCCGCGGCGAATTTGAAGAGCGGCTTAAAGCGGTTATAACGGAAGTTACAAAAAGCGAAGGGCAGATAATTCTTTTTATTGATGAACTTCATACGATTGTAGGGGCGGGCGCTTCGGAAGGTTCGATGGACGCTTCCAATTTGCTTAAGCCTGCGTTAAGTCGCGGGGAAATCCACGTGATTGGCGCTACAACTTTGGATGAATACAGAAAATACATTGAAAAAGATGCGGCTTTGGAGCGTCGTTTTCAGCAGGTTTACTGCGCCGAGCCTACCGTTGAGGATACGATTGCGATTTTGCGCGGACTTCGCGACAAGTACGAAATTCATCACGGAGTTACGATTGAAGACGAGGCTTTGGTAAGTGCGGCGGTTCTTTCAAATCGTTATATAACGAACAGATTTTTGCCGGACAAGGCGATTGACTTGGTTGATGAAGCGGCGAGCCGCCTTAAAATGGAAATTGAAAGTCAGCCGGTTGAACTTGATCAGGTTGAGCGAAAGCTTCTTCAGCTTCAGATTGAAAAACAGTCTTTGAGCAAGGAAACGGATCCCGCTTCTAAAGAGCGGCTTGTAAAACTTGAAAAAGAACTTTCCGATTTGACGCAGAAACGCGATACGATGAAACTTCAATGGCAGAACGAAAAGAACAGCATCAACAAGAGCCGCAACTTAAAGGAGCAGCTTGAGCAGGCCAGGTTTAATGAGGAAAAGTTCACGCGCGAAGGAAATCTTGAAAAAGCGGCGGAATTAAAATACAGCACCATTCCAAGTTTGGAAAAGCAGCTTAACGAATCGACAAAAGCGGAAAAAGACAAGGCTGAAAATCCTGAGCGTGAGTCTTTGCTCCGCCAGTCTGTAACCGAAGAAGATATTGCGCGTGTTGTTTCAAGTTGGACTGGAATTCCTGTTGCAAAGATGATGACAAGCGAAAAGCAGAAGTATTTGCAGTTGGAAAGCGTTCTTCATAAGCGCGTTATCGGTCAGGATGAAGCGGTTCAGGTTGTAAGCGATGCAATCCGCCGAAATCGTTCCGGTTTGAGCGATCCGAACCGTCCGCTTGGTTCGTTCCTGTTTATCGGACCGACCGGCGTTGGTAAAACGGAACTTGCAAAAACGCTTGCGGATTTTCTGTTCAATGATGAAAAGGCTCTTACGCGAATCGATATGTCTGAATATATGGAAAAATTCAGCGTGAGCCGCTTGATTGGAGCGCCTCCGGGATATGTTGGCTACGAAGAAGGCGGTCAGCTTACAGAAGCGGTTCGCCGTCGCCCTTACAGCGTAGTTTTGTTCGACGAAGTTGAAAAAGCTCATCCGGATGTTTTCAATGTTTTGCTTCAGGTGTTGGACGACGGAAGATTGACGGATGGTCAAGGACGGGTTGTTGACTTTAAGAATACGATTATCATTATGACAAGCAACTTGGGTAGCGATTTAATTCTTGATGCTGCGAACGAAAGCGATTCTGAAAAGTCTGCGGCCGTTCCAAAAGAAGTGCGCGATAAAATCGATGCTCTTTTAAAGCAGCATTTCCGCCCTGAATTCTTGAACCGAATCGATGAAATCGTAATGTTCCAGAAACTCGGAAAAGATTGCATAAGCGGAATTGTTAAGATTCAGCTTGAGCGTGTTGCAAAACGACTGGAAGGCAGACGGATTACGCTTGATTTTGACCAGAAAGCAGTTGATTTCCTTTGCGAAAAAGGCTATGACCCTGCGTTTGGCGCTCGTCCTGTAAAGCGTGCTGTTCAGACTTGGGTTGAAAATCCGCTTTCAAAGGAACTTCTTGCCGGAAAATTCGGTGAAGGCGCAAATATCAAAGCGACCACGAATGGCGAAGGCTCTGCACTTGAGTTTAAGGCGTAATTTATGTATTTTTTCTGACTAAAAGTAGAGCCGGATTCCCGCATTGCACGGAAACTTTAGTGAAAAATTGTTTTCGTTGCTGAAGGTGAATTCCGGTTCTGCTGCGCCTTGAATAAAGTATTCCAAAAAACCGTCGTAGAAAATCCAGTTTAATCCGATTACTAATCGTGGTGCTGCGGTAAATGCCGCGCTGTTTTTACATGCGGAAAGTCCGGCGGTTGCTCCAAGTCCTGTAAAGAACATTGTGTAATCGCTGAGCTGCGGATTTAAAACCCAGTAATCGCAAGACGCCTTTGCTCTGAAAATATTCTCGGAAAAATTCCAGTCGGTTGCGATGTTCAGCGAAAAAGGTATGTTGTCCGCTTTTATGGAGCAAGAAATTCCCGCTTCTACAATCGGCGTTGGGGAATCAGAATTTTTAAAATTATTTCCTGCTGTAAAATCAAGTGCGGGACCGATTCCGAGCGCAAAAATTTTTGATGAAATAAGAATTGAAATCAGCAGTAAAAAAACTTTTTTATAATGGTTTGCAATAAAAAATCCTGTCCAATTGTGTATGGAACGCACCGGACAAGCGGAAAAATTTGTTGTGTTGCTTTTAATTTCAAATGCCTTAATGAGCATATTTTGTTTTGATTTGTCTTTCATAATTCACTTCAATTGATTATACTTAATTATTATAAAAAAATCATATATTTTGAGGTTTTATATGTCATTGTTTGAAGATTTAAAATGGCGCGGACTTATCAAGGACGTTGCCGGCGACGAAAGCGAATTGCAGAAAATTTTGGACGGAAATCCGTTCAGTTTTTATTGGGGAACAGACCCTACGGCAGACAGCCTTCATCTTGGCCATTATTCTTCACTTTGCATGGCAAAGCGGCTTGCGAATGCAGGTCATCATCCGCTTCTTTTGTGCGGTGGTGCAACCGGACGAATCGGGGATCCTCGTCCTACAGCGGAACGTGAAATCATTTCTGAAGAAGCAGTAAACCATAATATTGAAGGAATCCGCGCTCAGGTTTCGCGGTTGGTTCCGAATGCGGAACTTGTTGACAATTACGATTGGCTCAAGGATTATACATTCCTTAATTTTTTGCGGGATATCGGAAAATATGTGAATGTAAACTATATGCTTGGAAAAGATATTATTCAGCGCCGTCTTGAGAGCGGAATCACTTATGCGGAATTTTCTTATATGCTTATGCAGGGTTACGATTTTGTTCATCTTTATCAGGAAAAAAACTGCATTATGGAAGTTGCAGGAAGCGACCAGTGGGGAAATATTACTACCGGTGTTGATTTGATCAGAAAAATGTTGGACAAAACAGCTTATGCTTTTACAATGCCGCTTATTCTTGATTCAACCGGAAAAAAATTCGGAAAATCGGAAGGAAACGCTCTTTGGCTTGATAAGAATAAAACGAGCGCTTACGAAATTTATCAGTATTTAATCAATACGGATGATTCTAAAGTTCTTGAATATTTGAAGGTTTTTACATTCTTGTCTAAAGAAGAGATTGAAAAAATCTATGCAGAGCAGAAAGAAAAGCCGGAAACTAGAATTGCGCAGAAAACTCTTGCCTGGGAAGTTGTAAAAGACATTCACGGAAAAGAAGAAGCGGACAATGCAGTGAACGTAAGTCAAAAGCTTTTTGCCGGTGATTTTTCCGGTCTTTCTGTAAAAGATATTATGTCCGGAATGAAAGGCGTTCCGTCGTTTAAATTTGAAAAGGACGAACCTTTGATTGATGTTTTGGTAATCAATAAAATTGCGCAAAGCCGACGCGAAGCACGCGAATTTATAAACGCGAATGCAGTGTGTGTGAATGGAACTGTTCTTTCGGATGAAAACGCAATGATTACAAAATCTATGGCGATTGAAGGAAAACTTATAATTATTCGTCGCGGAAAGAAAAAGTATTTTATTGGAAACGTTGAGTAAAATTGATAAAAAAACGGTGGTTGCGAACTTTTCACAACCACCGTTTTTTTTATGCCGGAATAAAATCCGGCGAAGTTTTTATAATATTAGATTTTTGCAGGTGCAATTGATTTTACAGTGTAATCATAACTGTATTCATTGATGTTGAACTTTAAGTTTTCGCCTGCTTTTGCATCCATTATTGCATTTCCGAACGGAGCCATGTAAGAGATGATTCCATTGTCCGGATCTGATTCCCAAGGTCCAAGAACTGTATAAGTTTCGTCCTTGTTTTCTTTGTTGTTGTGCAATGTTACAACCGTTGCAAAAGAAACGATTGCAGTAGTGATTGTTGTAGGGTCAAAAATAACTGCGCGGTTAAGTTCCGCTGTAAGTTTTGCAACCTGAGTGTTAAGATAGTGCTGGTGCTCTTTTGCCGCTTTATATTCAGCATTTTCTTTCAAGTCGCCCTTTGCGCGCGCTTCATCAATTTCCGCTGCATTCTGCGGAATCTGAACTGTCTGAAGATCTTCAAGCAATGCTTTCTTTTCTTCGAGCTTAGCCGCAGTAACAATCATTCCCTTAGGAGCGGCAGACTTTTCTTCTGTAACATGGAACTTGAAGTTCGGGTACTTTTCAAGAATTTTGTTTCGCATCTGCTGCTTGTAATTCTGTTCGCTCTTGTCAATTCCGTCCGAATCATCGATGAGAGTGTAGATCCTTTTTACAGTTTCTTCGTCGTTCGAGAACATATAGTTGAATAATCTGTCTTTGCCGAAAAGAAGTTCAGTTGCATTTTTCTGAATTTTCTTGTTTTCTGTTGAATTGACATGGTTTTCAATTTCACGTTCTGCAATTTGAATGAGCTGAACAAGTGCAATAATCTGTTTTTCATATGAAATTCCAGAATTTTTGAACCATTCATCATCCTGGCATTTTTCAAAGAAATAAAGAACTGCATTGCGGTAATCTTTGCAGTTTTCAAATGCTGTTGCTGCAAGTTTCTTAAGTTTTTCTTCCTGTCCGTTCTTAAGAAGATAAGAAATCATATCGCCTGAAAGGACTGTAGGGAACAAACGGATATATTCGTCCGCCCAGTTAGGAAGCATTTTTATATTCTTTAAGAAATCGTGTCTTAAAGTTGTGTTTTTTGTGTCTTTTAGAAGTGTGTACATTTCGCGCGGATCTTCGATTTTTGAATAAATCTGCTGGAATGTTACAGATGTTTTATATGCAATGCTCTTTATCTGAGCGGAAACATCCTGAACAACAAGGTAAGACGCAACAATCTGCTCGTTGATTTTAGGGAAAACGTCTTCTGATTCAAGAGTTTTTACATACCCTACGAAATAATTGAACATTTCTGCAAACAAGTCGTTTGATTTGTCTGTTTCGTCATTGTTTACATATTTCATAAGAGTATCAATTCTTGCAAAGAACTGCTTTTGGGCTTTGAATTCGTTTGCAAGCTTTTCTTCTGTGCTTATTTCATGGTCGCGGACAGTGTACTGTGTAATGTCGTTCGGGTTTACGCCAAAAGATGAATCAGAGTCAAGGACTCTTTTTGCTGCGGAATTCCATGAAGTCCATTCGCTTGGTGTAAGAACAGAAGGTACAAGTTCGGCTTTTATTTTTTTGAAGTCGCAACTGTTTCCAAAACTTTTGATGATAGTCTTTAAAGTCCAGGCTTTGTCCTGCTTTACTTTTTCTTTAAGCGGTGCAGTTATCGGTTTTCCCGTTCTCATATCAAGTACAGGAGTTCCGTCTTCATTTTTGAACTCAACTGATTTTTTAGCCTTAAGAACCCAGATATGATCGTTTGAAAGCGGAGTAAGCGCGCTTACTGCCATTTTCAAAGACATTTCGTCATATACTTTTGATTTTTTCTTAGGATCTTTTTTAGAAGGTTTTGTTTTTCCGAACCAAATGTAAAGTTTGTCATCATCAACTTTTCCGATTTGGCCTACACCCCAAGTTTTGTGGAAAACATAACTTTTTTCGTCAAAAGCAATGTGTTTTTCAAAATCGTTGATTGATTCAAACACGTTGCGGAAATTTGTTGTAAGATCAGAAGAGCGGATGTAGTCGTCAAGGTGGCTGTGGCCCGCATATTTGTTTTTGTAGCAGTCAACTATTTCGCGTCTTGCCCAAATGTCTGTATTGTCAACATGGAGAATTTCTTTTAAGAGCGAAATTGCAATGTCCCATTTTTTAGAGTCAGTTGCGGCAAGTGTTTTGTACTTGTTGTAAAGTTCCTGCAAAAGAACGGCTGTTTTGTCTTCGCCGAGAGTTTTTGCAATCTTTCGCTTTACAAGCTGGAAGAAATCGATTTCTTCAGGAATGAGTTCTATAAGTTTTGTCCACAATTCTTTGATTGCGTTTATGTTCTGTATGTTTATGTATCGCAGAATTGCTTTTTTATAGTATTCGATGGCAAGTTCTTTGTCTTCGCTTTCGTAATGTTCACCGAGCGCTTTTGAAAGATCTGCTTCTTCAAAGTCCAGCTTTACGATTTTTTTGTAAAGATTCCAAACTTCTTCCTTGTTTTCCGCTCTGTATGCTTCTGCAAGTGTTCTTAGCGCAAATCTGTTGTTTTCATCTTCTTCAAGAATGCTCTGACAAATGAATTCTACAACATTTTCTTTGTGGTTTTTCTGGAAGATGTCTACAAGTTCGCGCAAAGATGATTCGTCAAGGTTGCCTTCTTGTAAAGAAAGCATTCCGGAAATGTAGAGCGCAATTATGCTTTCTCTGGAATGTGCAAGCTGCTCGTCGCAAATCGCTTTGAGTTCGTCTGTGCAATTTTCTTCTTTTGCTTTTTCAATTATACCTGCAAGCTCAACCAGTTTTTCTTTTGTGTAATTGCTGATTGCTGCGCGTGTCCAAGTTTCTTCCTTAAGCATTTCCTGCACGGAATTGATAAGTTCTGCCATAAAAACCCCTTGTTGTTTTGCAAACCTCTTTTAGTCAAAGGCTGACTTTTTTGCCGGATTTCCGACTTTCTGTTACTTTACATACATTTTGTATATGTCAGTGTCCAGAATTTTAATTTTTAGTAGTATCTCGTTGATAAGCCGGGTGTCGTTCACAGTCTGGCAATAGTCAACAAGCCAAAAATATTTGTTTATCAGTCTGGGAACAAGCAGTTCGGAATCTCTTGAAGGATCTTTGTGCTCGTTTTCCATTGCGTATATTTCCTGTCTAAGTTTTGCAACTTCCTGCGGTTTTAGGTTCCTGCGGATTGTGAAAACACCCCAAAGAACACCGTAGACTGGAATCCATGCTTTTAGCGCTTCTCCTGAAAACCCTTTTTCTTCTGTTTTTTCTATAAGTTTCTGAATCAGCGAAGAATCTAAATATTCCAAATCGACTTTTTTTGGGTCGATGAAGAATGCTTCCCTGAACAGGACTTTTGCATATTTGTCTTCTCCGCAAAGAGCGTAGCAGTCGGCCAGGTCTGCAATTACGGCTGATTGTCCGGAATGCAGCCGGTTCGCTTCTGAAAGACACATTTTTGCGTTTTCAAATTCACCGAGTTTTTTGTAGCAAAGACCGGTTTTCCGCAAAATGTCGGCTTTTGTGGCGGGCTCTTTTTCGTTCATCAGCAGATTGAAATTTTGCAGCGCCAGTGAAAAAACTCCTCTGCATGTTGCATAAACAGCCGGCTGATAAACGTAAGTCTGCGCTTTTGTGTGGCAAAGAAAATTTTTCCATTCGGAAAGCAGAGCTTCTCCGCGTTCCATTGGTGTTTCCAAAGAAAGTGTTTTTCTTAGAATTCCAAGCCATCGGTTGCAGCAGTCAGATGTAAAAACTACCTCGGGACTAACTGAGTCGTAAATAAGACATTTTTCGATTGCTTTCCTTGTTTCTTCCAAATTGCCTGATTCAAGAAACGAGAATGCCTCTTTTAGACCTTTTTCAGTTTGAATATCCATAAGCGGTAAGTTTTATTATATCAAAAATAGAGAATTAGTCAATGAAAATATTGAATTTACTAAAAAGTGGAGAAAAGTTTATACACTAAAACTTGTTATCTGTCAATACTGAATTTGTAAAAAATTTTAAATTTGTGATTTTTTTAAGAAAAACGGCGCAGCGAAGCGGTGCGCCGTGTAACGAGGGGTAGCCCGCAACGAAGTGCGGGCGTAGGGCAGGCGCCCTCTTTTATGCTTTTTTGCGTTTGTCTGTTGTTTCTGTTTTTTATATGTTGAAAATTATGAATTATTAATATCAGAAAGTTGTAAGATTTTTTTGTGTGTGCTATTATAAAAGGATAATGGGAAATGTAATGCTTGCGCCATCTTTGCTTAGTGCTGATTTGGCCGATTTGAAAAATGCTTTGAAATCAATAGAAAGTAACGGCGGTTCTGTGGTTCATATTGATGTTATGGACGGACGTTTTGTTCCGCAGATTTCTTATGGCCAGCCGGTTGTAAAAAGTTTGCGTCCTTATTCTGATTTGCCGTTTGATGTGCATCTTATGGTTGAGCATCCGGAAGATCAGGTTGAATCATTTGCGGAAGCCGGCGCGGATTGGATTACGTTTCATTATGAGGCGTGTGTTCATTCCCACAGGCTTGTTCAGAAAATTCATAGTCTTGGAAAAAAAGCCGGAATTTCAATAGTTCCTTCCACTCCTGTAAGCGCGTTGGGCGAAATGCTTGAATATGTGGATGTTGTTCTTGTTATGACTGTGAATCCCGGTTTTGGCGGACAGGAACTGATTCCGTCTTGTGTAAGGAAGATTTCTGAACTTGTAGAAATCAGAAAAAAGCTTGGTTTGAATTTTAAAATTTCGGTTGACGGTGGCGTTAATGCGGAAACTTTGCGTTCTGTTGTTGATGCGGGCGCAGATGTTGTTGTTTCCGGCTCTGCTTTTTTTAGCGGAAAGCTGAAATGGGAGAATTAGTTTATGTTGGGAAAAAACTTTTTTAAGTCTGCTTTTTTTGCTCTTTTTGCGGCGTTTTTTTCACCGTGCTTTGTTGCCGCTCAGAGTTATACTTCGGAAGTTGCTTCGGGAGCGTTTGTTCAGGGCGCAAAAGCGTTCAGTGCGGGCGAGTGGATTTCTTCGATTTTTCTTTTAAGGAAAGCGGTTTCTTATCCTGAAAATAATAATGCGGAAACTTGGTATATGCTTATTACTGCGGAAATGTATGCGGGCGAGTATAAGAACGCCTATCAGGACTGCGAGTATTATTTTAATAATTTTCCCGGAAGTCCTTATGTTTCTTATGTGATGTACCAAAGCGGACGTGCGCTTTTTTGTATGGGCGAATATGAGCGGTCGGTTTTGACGTTGAGCGATTTTTGTCATCAGTATCCGGAACATGAGATGTATGCTTCGGCGCTTTACTGGATAGCGGAGTCGTTCTTTGCCGGATACAACTACGACGATGCGAAGATTCTTTATCAGACTGTTGTGAACGATTATCCTAATGATGCAAAGGCAAGCGCGGCGCAGCACAGAATTGAAACTATTGCGCAGAGTGCGCGTGAAGAAAAGCTTCTTTATCTTTTGAAGGAAACCGGAGAGGAATATCTTGCTGCGAAGGAAGAGTATGAGCGGCAGCTTAGAACTCTTGGTGCGGAAAATTCCGGAGATGTGCGCAGGCGAGTGCTTGACTTGCAGAAAAAAATCTCTGAACTTGAAAATAAGGTTTCTGATTTGACAAGGGTGAATTCTGAGCTGAAAACTCAGCTTGATGAAGAAATTGCTAAAAACAGCGACATAAAACAGAAGAATAAGGAACTTGTTTCTGATTTGAAGAGGCGGGTTTCTGTTGTTCAGCAGCTGCTTGATGAAAAGAAAAACAATATTGAATCAGGAGATGCTAAATAAAATATGAAAAAAAATAATAAGAATACTTTGACATTTTTGTTTTCGCTCCTGATTGTTTTTTTTGCGCTTTTTCCTGCATTCTCAAAGAAAAATGATTCTAAAAAAGCGCGGGAAACTGCGGAAGAAAATCCTTTCCGCGCAAAAACTTTTGAAAATACTGTCGGAAATGTACGGATTCTTGCAAAGGGAACTGTCGGCAGTTTTCAGATGTATGCGGTTGGGTTGAACGGGTCGCAGACTCCGATTTTCGCCGGCTATGATGAGTTTACGTCTTCGTTTCTTTCGCTTCTTGCAGGAAAGAAGGAATATAAACTTACGGATAACACTGGAATTGCAATCGGCGCGCGAAGGACAGAGCGTGGCGTTCAGCTTTTTTACAGTGTCCCGGATGTTGCTTGGGTTCTTTATTCATTTGACAGCGTTAATCAGGATAGGAATTTGATTTCATCTGATATTGTGAAAGTTTCTGTAACCGTGATGAATAAGGGAAAGCAAAGCCAGACTTTTGCGCTTAAAGCTGTTTACGATACTGTTCTTGGAGAACTTTTCGGACCGCATTTTTCTACAAATGAGGAAGTTGCTATAAACAGCGAGCGTCAGTTCCGCCGCTTTGACAAAGTTAAATGGCTGAAAAGCGAAAATTCTAAGGTCGGACTGCAATTTTTGTTAAGCGGTGCCGATATTACATCGCCGGAAGTTGTTTCGTTGAGCAACAAAGATTTGCTTTCTCTTCAAAAATGGATTCCGCAGGTAATGTCTTCGCGCACTTTTGATTCAGTTCTTTCTTATAACAATTCTGCTGTATGTATGAATTTTGAGCAGAAAAGACTTGAGCCGGAAGAGCAGTTTGTAATTTCGTATTATATTGCTGTTTCCCATGACGGAGTTCGGGTTGACGGTGAAAAATATATTGATTTCCGCGAGGGAAAGCTGGATTCTGATTCGGATTATGTGAGTTCTTCTTCTGACAAAGCTTATTTGATGGCTTCTGAACTTTATATTGCGGGAAAATATTTGGAATCCTACAGCATTGTAAAAGATGAATGGAAAAACAAGTATAACCGGACGGACAGACTTTCTTCGCTTAAGAAAATGCTTGAGCAGAAGCTTGGACTTCAGGATGTGAATGCTTCGGAATCGGATGTTCCGCTCTTTTCTGTTGATAAGTCTTCTGATGATAGTTCTTCCAAAAGTTCTATGAAAAATGTTCCTGCAAGCACGATGAAAGTTCCGGGTGGAAAATCTTCTCCGAGTGTTTCACCGGATGTTTCGTCTGGTGTTTCTTCGAATATTGATACGGCGTATGTAAAATCTCTTATTGAAAAAATTCAGGCGCTTCAAGATGACGGAGAGAATGTTAACCGCGATGAACTTATAAAACTTAGTGCGGAACTTGATGCTGTTACAAAACAGTTGGAGCGGCAATAAATGGCGTCCGATGTTCTAGCTGTCGCAAAAAGGCTTATGCGCCGCCGGCGTTTTGACCAAGCAATAACTGTTTTGCAAAGCCGCGCTGAAATTTACGAAGATAATTTTGATTATTATCTGCTTTTTGCTGTTTCGTGCCTTTATGTTGGCGATACCGGAACTGCGTCGCAATATTTTCAGAAGGCAAGAAACATAAAACTTACGGATACAACTCTTTTGCTGGGGCAGGCGGCTCTTTTCTTGCGTCGCGGGGATACGGACAGGGCTTTGCAGTATTACCTTGATGTGCTGGATTATGAACCGGGGAATAAAATTGCACAGAGCGCAATGGAATTTATTCGTACAAAAGGCGATTATTCAACAATTTGCAAGTGGGTTGATACAGGTGATATAGAGCAGTTTTACCCTCCGCTTGGAATAAATCCTTATGCGCTTGCAGGAGTTGCAGTTCCGCTTGTTGCTTGTGTGCTGGGAATTCTTCTTGTTGTGCATATAATGCCGGTTTCGCGCCCGGAAAGGGGAAGCCGCGCTGATTTAAGCGCGCTTGTGCTTTCTGTGGATGAGCGGAAGAATATTCAGGAGACCAATCTTTCCAGCGGTGCTTTTGCGTATATTCTTTCGTCATCGCAGATTAATGAAACTTATGAAAAAGCGCAGGTTTATTTTCAGCAATACAGGGACAATCTTGCTCAAGTTGAAATAAACAGAATTTTGAATTCGAATGCGTCTGTTGCTGTAAAACAAAAGGCGAATCTTCTTATGTCGTATCTTGAAGAACCGTCGTTTGATACAGTGAAGGATGTTCCTTCTTATAGAACAATTGAAAGAGAGCCTGTACTTTATCTTGACTGCTGGGTTTCATGGTCCGGAAGAATTTCTAATGTCGTTCAGTCTGAAAATTTGTTCAAATGCGATTTTTTAGTGGGTTATGAAACAATGCAGAACGTGGAAGGTATTGTTCCGCTGAAATTTTCTGTTCCTCCTGTAATAGAAAATGATAAGCCTGTTACTGTTCTTGCAAAAATAATTTCTGAAAACGGAAAAATTGCTCTTTCCGGAAGGGCTGTTTATCAGAGCGTAAAATAGCAGGGGAGTTGAAAACTTTCTGTGTTGTTTGTGTAAAATTGTAAAACAACTTTTTGTGAAAAAAAATTGATTTTTTTTTGTGAATTATTTCCGAATTTGCAAAAAAACGCCTATATATATTAGTGGGAGGCATTGGAGGCGATATGGCAGAATCAAAAGATATGTCAGAAAAATTAAAGGCGCTTGAAGCGGCGCGTCTGCAGATTGAAAAGCAGTACGGTCAGAATTCTTTGATGCGGCTTGGTGCGCAAAATAATCTTGAAGGAATAGAAGTTATTCCTTCCGGTTCTATTTTGCTTGACGAAGCTCTTGGAATCGGAGGTTATCCTAAGGGCAGAATTATTGAAATGTATGGACCGGAATCTTCCGGAAAAACGACTTTGGCTTTGCACGCAGTTGCGGAATCTCAGAAACTTGGCGGAATTGCGGCGTTTATAGATGCGGAACACGCTCTGGATCCTGTTTATGCAAAAAATCTTGGAGTTGATATAGATAATCTTTGGGTTTCCCAGCCGGACTGCGGTGAACAGGCGCTTGAAATTACGGAAAATCTTGTTCGTTCCGGGGCGGTTGATATCATCGTAATTGACTCTGTTGCGGCGTTGACTCCTCAAAAAGAGATTGAGGGCGAAATGGGTGATTCTGTAATGGGATTGCAAGCCCGCCTTATGAGTCAGGCTTTGCGAAAACTTACGGCAATCGTAGGAAAGAGCAAATGTATTGTAATTTTTATCAACCAGATTCGTATGAAAATCGGAGTGATGTTCGGTAATCCGGAAACCACGACCGGTGGAAACGCTCTTAAGTTCTATTCGTCTGTACGTTTGGAAATCCGCAGGGTTGAAACTATTGACGGAAAGGGTGATGAGGACGCAATCGGAAACCGGGTTCGTGTAAAAGTTGTAAAGAATAAAGTTGCTCCACCGTTCAGAAAGGTTGAACTGGATATTTACTTCGGAAAAGGTATAAACCGTTATGCTTCGCTTTTGGATTCTGCTGTAAAACATGGTCTTGTTGATAAAAAAGGTGCCTGGTTTACAAAAGGCGACATTAAAGTTGGACAGGGACATGAAAATGCGGTTTCTTTTGTGGAGCAAAATCCTGAATTTGCTGAAGAACTGGAAGATACTTTGCGCGAGCAGCTTTTTCCGAACCTTGTAATTAAAGATAAGGACGGAAATCCTGTGAAAAAGGAAAAAAAGAAGTCTGCTAAAAAAACAGATGAAAAAACTGCCGCTCAGCCGGAAAAAACTGAAATTCCTGCGCAGGAAGGTTTGTTCTAAGTGATTTCTGTTCTTCTTGGTCTTGGCTCAAATACTGATTATTGCGGAGAAAATCCTCTCAGGCTTCTTGCTTCTGCTTGCAGGGAACTTAGCGGAATTTTACGCTCTCCGGTTTTTTCCAGTATCTATGAGTCCAAGGCTATGTACGTGGAAAATCAAAGCAATTTCTATAATATGGTTGTGAAAGGTTTTGTTCCGGATGAGGAAAGTCCTTTTGCTCTGCTGGAAAAAATTCACGAAATTGAATCTAAATACGGCAGGAACCGCGAAAAAGAAATCCGCTTTGGGCCGCGCTCTCTTGATATTGATATAGAAGATTTTGGCGGTGCGGTAATCAATTCTGCTCCGGAACTGATTTTGCCGCATCCGCGCGCTCATGAACGTGAATTTGTTTTGATTCCTGCACTTGAGATTTTAACTGATTCTGCCGATGAAAAAATAAGGCGTTCTTTTCAAGAATTTTTAAAGGCGCTCCCTGAACAGGGTGTTCAGAAATGTTCTGAAGAAATTCAAATGATGTTTAAAAACGATTTGTCGTCCTGAATTTTTTCGGAAAAAACGGCGGTGCAAAATGGCAAAAAATCAGGCAAATTCAAATGTTGTGGCGGTTGCGGAACTTGCTGCGGAAGATAAAAGCAAGCGTAAATTTATTGCGGGGCAATTTGAAGGTCCGTTGGATTTGCTCTGGTATCTTATACATAAAAGCGAAATCAATATTTATGATATTCCGATTGCAAATATAACCGAGCAGTATCTTGAATATCTTGATTACGCCGTAAAAACCGATCTTGGCGATTTGAGCGAGTTCTATAAGTGGGCTGCGATGCTTCTGAATATGAAAAGCAAGATGCTTCTTCCTGTTGAAATCAATTATGATGATGAGGAAGTGGAAGATCCGCGCGATGAACTTGTTGAAAAACTGATTGAATATCAAAAATTTAAAAAACTTTCTGAACTTATGGAAGAAAAAGAAGATAATTCTGACTGGAATTATGAGCGTTCAAAAATCCAGCGCGTTCTTCCGTTTGATGAAAGCGAGAATGAGTGGAAAGAAGTTGACACTTGGGAGCTTCTTCAGCAGATGCAGAAACTTTTTAAGAATATGGTAAGCCGCTATTCTAATGAAAAGATTCTGAATATGTACGAGGAAATTTCTGTAAATGAAAAAATAACTTTGATGAATGAACTTTTCGAAAAAAGCAACGAATGTATGTTCACTGATCTTATTACGCGAAGCGGAAATGAGATGGATATAATTTGTGCGTTTATGGCTGTTCTGGAAGCGGTTAAGTTCAAAATGATTACAATCATGCAAAGTCGTATTTTCGGGGATATAAAAATCTGCAAGCGGGCGGAAAGTAATTCTGATAATTTCAAGAATTTTGAAATAACAATTGATAAAATTGATAAAAATAGTGAAGAAAGTTAAAAAATTCGCTAGAATAAAATTATTGGTGCAAAGATGGAATTAGAAAAAGAAACGGCGCTTGTTGAAACTGTTTTGTTTCTTGAAAGCGAACCTGTAACGGAAAAGCAAATTTCGAATGTTGCGCAGCTTTCAGAAGAAGTTGTAAGAAATTGTCTTGAAAATTTGAAGGAAAAATATAAATCGGAAAATTCCGGAATTGAACTGGCCGTAATAACTGGCGGCTGGTGTCTTGTTCCTAAAAAAGAATTCTGGGGCGTTCTGTCTGAGCGCTACGGAGAAAAAAACAGCGGACGTCTTTCAAAGTCGGCGCTGGAAACTTTATCAATAATTGCTTATAAACAGCCGGTTACAAGAAGTGAAGTTGAGCAGATTCGTGGTGTCGGCGTTGATAATATGGTTCGCCTTCTTATTGAACGCAATTTTATAAAAGAGGTCGGAAGAAGCGATGCGCCTGGAAAACCGATTCAGTACGGAACGACAAAAGATTTTCTGAAGTTTTTCCACTTGAACAGTATTTCGGAACTTCCTAAACTGGATGAAGATGAAGAACAGAGGTTTGAACTTGCCCGCTAACGAAAATAACAAACACAGTGAACAGAATATGATTAGACTCCAGGTTTATCTTGCTCACAGCGGAGTCGCAAGCCGCAGAGCCGCGGAAAAAATAATTACAGACGGCCGTGTAACCGTTAATGGTGAAAAAGTTACGGCAATGGGAACAAAAGTTTCTGATAAAGATAAAGTTTGCGTGGACGGAAAACCGGTTTACGTAGAAGAGCAGAAACGCTATGTGCTGTTGAACAAGCCTGCCGGTTACGTCTGCTCTCTTTCCGATGAAAAAGGTCGCCCTGTGGCTGCGGATTTGTTAAAAGAAGCGTATTCAGAGCGTCTTTACAATGTCGGCCGGTTGGATATGTTCAGTTCTGGGCTGATAATTTTTACAAACGACGGAAATTTTGCCGCAAAACTTTCGCATCCTTCGGCCGAAATCGAAAAAGAATATATTGTGGAAAGTTCTCTTCCGCTTCCGCGCTCTCTTCCTGAAGAATTTGAAAAAGGTTTGCGCGTTGACGGTGTTTTTTACAAGTGCAAATCCGCTGTTGAACTTAACGCGAGAAAAATAAAAATCATACTTGTCGAAGGTAAAAACCGCGAAATCCGAAATGTGTTTGCTTCGAAAGAAATCGGAATAAAAAAACTTACTCGAGTAAGAATTGGAAATATAGAATTGAACGGATTGAAGCCGGGGGAATTCAGGAATCTTTCTGAAAAAGAAGTTTCCGGGCTTTTGAAACTTTGCCGCTCAAATAAATTTTAATAGGAGTCAATGATGATTATTGCAATGGACGGACCTGCCGGAACAGGAAAAAGTACAATCGCTTCAATTATTGCAAAAAAACTGAACATTACGTACTTGAACAGCGGAAGTTTTTACCGCGCTCTGACACTTGCTTTGCTGGAGGCCGGTGTTGATCTTTCAGATGAAAATGCCGTTGTTGACTTCTGTAAAAAGCAGGAACTTGAATATAAGAATTCCCGCCTTGTTCTGAACGGAAAAGACGTGGAGAACGAACTTCATAATGATAATGTGAGCAAGAATGTTGCTCAGGTTTCGGCTGTCGTTCCGATACGGCATTTGGTTAATGACAGAATGCAGGAAATTACAAAAAGCCTTGATATTGTCTGCGAAGGCCGCGATATGACAACGGTTGTGTTTCCGAATGCTGATTACAAGTTTTATCTTGATGCTTCGCTTGATGTTCAGGCGGAACGAAGATTTAATCAAGGTGTGAGCAATCTTAGCCTTGAAGAAATCAAAGAAGCTATAAAAAAACGTGATGAAATTGATAAGAACAAAGCTGAGGGCGCATTAAAAAAAGCTCCTGATGCATTTTATATTGATACATCTGCCTTGACCATAGACAAGGTTTGTGAAATAATATTAAACAAAATCAACAAACAAGGGTTCAAAATGGAAGAAATGGAAGTGGAAAAGGAAGAAGCTCAGAACTCCAAGAGCGCTATCCAGACACAATTAGAAGAGTCTCTGAATAATCTTAGCAATCCTGAAGAAGGACAGATCGTAGAAGGCGAAGTAATTTCGGTTTCTGATGATTATGTTTTCCTTGACGTAGGATGCAAGTCAGAGGGTAGACTCCCCGTACAGGAGTTTTCAGGCGATTTGCCAAAAGTAGGGGACAAAGTTCCAGTATTCTTGGCTAAGGTTTTCGGAAAATACGGTCCGGAAATTTCTAAGACAAGAGCAGATTCAAAGCGAATGTGGAAAGAAATTTCACAGGCTTTCAAGGACAAGGTTCCTGTAGACGGTACAATAACAAAAATCGTTAAGGGCGGTTATGAAGTTACACTTGGCGGCGATATTCATGCATTTTTGCCAATCAGTCAGTCAGACAGCCAGAAAGTTGAAAAACCGGAAAGCCTTTTAAATGTTAAGTCTAAATTCTACATTGAACGTCTTTATTCAGAAAGTAAAGCAAATGTGGTTGTAAACCGCAGAAAATATCTTGAAGAAGAAATCGACAGAAAGCGCGAAGAATTCTTTAATTCTGTAAAAATCGGTGATTCTGTAAAAGGAACTGTAAAGAGCTTTACAAGTTTCGGTGCGTTCATCGATCTTGGCGGTTTTGACGGTCTTCTTCATATCAATGATATGAGTTGGGGACATGTTGCTCGTCCTAAAGATTTTGTAAAGAAAGGTCAGGAAATCGAACTTAAGGTTATCCGCCTTGATCCGGAAGAAAAGAGAATCAATCTTTCTTTGAAGCATTTTACAGAAGATCCGTGGATTCACTTTGAAGAAAAATATCATGTAAACGATATCGTAAAGGGTAAAGTTACAAAACTTACAGATTTCGGTGCATTTATCGAACTTGAAGAAGGAATCGAAGGTCTTGTTCATATCAGCGAATTCTCTTGGACAAAGAAAATCAACAAGCCGTCTGATATGCTTAAAGTCGGCGATGAAGTTGAAGCAATGATTCTTGGTTATGATATTCAGGCTGGTCGCGTATCGCTTGGAATCAAGCAGGTTACTGCTAATCCGTGGGATTCTATTGCTGAAAAATATCCTGAAGGAACAAAAGTAAACGGTAAAGTTGTAAAAGTTACTAACGCCGGTGCATTCGTTCAGTTGGAAGAAGGTATTGACGGTTTCCTCCACGCAGATGATATTTCTTGGACAAAGAAAGTTAAGCATCCTGGCAGTGAATTGTCGGAAGGTCAGGAATTGGAAGTTGTTGTTACAGAATGCGATCCTGAAAACCACAGAATCAGAGTTGGTATTAAACAGCTTTCTGATAATCCTTGGAAACAGTTTGCAGAAGAATACAAACCAGGTTCTACACTTGAAGGCGAAATTACTTCTATTACAGATTTTGGTGTTTTTGTAAAAGCTCCTAACGGAATTGAAGGTCTTGTAAATAAGTCTAATCTTAGTGAAGAACGTGAAACTCCGTATGAAGAAGCTGTAAAAAAATACAATGTAGGCGATAAAATTAATGTTTATGTTGTTGATGTAAATGTTGATAAAGAAAAGGCAGCCTTTTCTGTAAGAGAATTCAAGAGAAAGCAGCAGCGTGATGAAATTTCTCAGTATATGTCATCATCTGGAAATGACGATGACGGAGCATATACGCTTGGTGATTTCTTGAATACAACAAAAAACTAAATGTCTTGTAAAAGCAGTTCTTGATGTTTGCATTTGGAACTGCTTTTTAGATAATTTAGATTTTTTTATAAGCGCATTGTTTCTGCTTAGTTGCGGTGACAATGCGTTTTAAGTAAAAAAAAATCTGCGATGGATAAAGCATTTGTTTGTGCAAGTCCTGTTTCAAGGGATTTGCTTGAGATTATAAAAAAAACAGCATCAACTAATTCTCCTGTACTTTTGCTAGGCGATGTTGGTTCTGGAAAAAAGACTTTTGCTGAGCTGATTTATCAGAACTCTGTGCGCAGAAATTTTCCTTTTTTCTGTTATAACTGTAGAAAAGCTGAACTTGTTGATTTAAAAAAAGTTTGCTCGGAAAACGGCGTTATTTATCTTGAATTTGTTGAATGCTTGTCTGAAACTTTGCAAAAACAAATTCTTGAAGTGATTCAGGAAAAGGTTGAAATAAAAATAATTGCCGGAACTTCGGAAGATCTTTCTGTATTTGTTCAGAATGGAACTTTTTCTGAAGAACTATTTTTTAGACTGAATGTTTTTCCGGTAAGAATACCGTCTTTGAAAGTAAGAAAAGAAGATATTGTTCCATTGGCGGAACATTTTGCCGGATTTTTTGCTGATGAGTATGGTAAAAATGCTTTGAAGTTTTCAGATGGGGCAAAAAAGGCATTGGAAGACTATCAGTGGCCCGGCAATATTCTTGAGTTAAAGGATGTTGTTTCCAGATGTGTTCTGATATGCAGAAATTCTGTTGTTCAAACCTCTGATTTGCATCTTGCTGTCGCACCGCAGGAAACTTCTGAAGAACTTGAGTTTTCTTTTGAAGATGAAGATAAAACTTTAAAAACAGCATTGAATGTGTTTAAACGTCAATATGTTTTAAAAATACTGGATGAATGTGGCTGGAATCAGACTAAGGCAGGGAAAATGCTTGGAATTCAGCGTACTTATGTTTCTAGACTGATGAAAGAATTGCACATTCGGGAAATAAACAGCAGGCTGGACTAAAAGCAGTAAAATAGGCTGGTTTATTGTTGTTGGAGGAAAAAATGGAAGCTAAATTCGAAAAAGCTACAATTGGTGAAAAATTTACATATTTCTTTTCATCTTACCGTAAAATTCTTCTTGTTCTTCTTGCGGTTGTTGTTGTGTTTATTCTTGGCTATGGGATTACAACTGCGGTTGTTTCAAACACAAGCAAGGCTGGCTTGGAAGATATAGATTCAATTTCTTATATCCTGACAAAAGATTCTGCGAATCTTTCTGATGAAGATCTTGAAAAGCGCAGAACAGCGGCTCTTTCTTCTCTTGAAAAATACAACGGAAAATCTGGGGTTGTGGGAGTTCGCGCGAATATGCTTTCTGCGGAAATAAAATATTCGCAGGATGATTATGAGGCTGCGGCTTCGTTCTGGAAAACTGCTGCAGAAAAAGGAAAAAAATCTTATACCGCACCTTTAAGTTATTTTAACGCAGCTTCTGCTTATGAAGATGCCGGAAAACTTGATGAATCGGAATCTTGCTATGAAAAAGTTGTTTCTTATAAAGATTTTGACCAGATTGCGCATGCAAAATTCAATCTTGGTCGTGTAAAAGAAACAAAAGGTGATAAATCTGGTGCTGTAGAAGTTTATTCTGAATTGTTCGGTTCTGTTCCGGAAGATTCTTGGGCAAAACTTGCAGAGTCAAGACTTATTGCTTTGGAACTTGCAGATAAAGAATAAATTTTTCTTTTTTAGAATATTTTTTGATTGAGGCAGATGTGAGAAAAATAAGAAATTTTACAATTTTTTTATTTTTTATCTGCCTCTTTTTATTTTCCGATTGCGGTTTGGATACTTATTATGTCCTTGACGGACCGGGTACTGCTTATAATACGCCCTCTGTTGATTCGTCATCATATACTTCTTCAACTGTATATTCTTCCGCTTATTTTGATTTTTCTACCAGAGATGGGAGCGGTAATAATAAATCGAATGGTGATTTTACTTTTGAAGGAACTTCTGTTTATTATAAAATTTATAGAGATTATACTTTGATGAATTCTCATCGGACTACTGTGGATTCTCTTGTGACTTCTACTAATGCTTCTTCTTCTGCGACAAAAATCATACAGGATTATAAATATGTGCAGCTTGGTTCTGATAAAGGAAGTCTTTCTCCTTTGATTCCAGAATGTGGCAGTACCCAAAGAATTTATATAAGGCTTACAAATTATCAGGCTTCTGATTGGCAGGCAGAAATAAGAATTCAGAATGAAAATGGAACTGTTGTGCAGGAACGCTATATTCCTATGCGGACTGGAAATTCCAAAAGTTTTGATTTTGGCCGCAAAAATTCTGATGGAAACTATGATAAGCCGCAGGAAGGTGATGATGATGTTTATTGGTCTTCAAGTTCATCTGAAGAAGATATGTGGTATGTAAATTTATATGCGGTTTCTGTTGGCCGCGACAATACTTTTACTTCTTATTACAGTCCTGTTCTTTGGCTTGGTTCTGTTGCTATAGATGCAAGTTCAGAAGATAATTAAAAGGACTTGTAAAAAAAAATTATTTTTATTATATTATTCTAAGTCGGTGCTTTAGCTCAGTTGGATTAGAGCAGCTGCCTTCTAAGCAGCAGGTCGCAAGTTCGAGCCTTGCAAGCATCATATTTGTCAGTCTAACAGGCTGACATTTTTTTTGTTTTATGCACTTTTCAAACGGACATTTTTATTCAGTAAACCAATATTATAAGGAACTTTTCGGAACTAAAATTTATAAAATCAGTTTGGATGCCGGTTGTACATGTCCTAACCGCGATGGAACAAAGGGGCTCGGCGGATGTATTTTTTGCGGGGAGTCTGGTTCCGGAGATTTTGCCGCAAACCGATTTCTTTCTGTAAAAAATCAGGTTGAGCAGGGAAAAAGTCTTGTTTCCGGAAAAATAAAATCAGCACAGAATGTAAAATATATTGCTTATTTTCAGAATTTTACATCCACTTACGGCGACGAAAATATTCTTGTGCAAAAATATAAAGAGGCTCTTTCGTGCAAGGATGTTGTCGGGCTTGCGCTTGGAACCCGCCCGGACTGTATTTCCGATAAAATGCTGGAAATGCTTTCGGAACTTGCAAAAAAATATTATGTGAGCATAGAGCTTGGACTTCAAACTTCAAACGAAAAAACTTCTGAATATATCCGCAGAAAATACAAAAACGAAATTTATTTGCAGTGCATAAAAAGGATAAATCAAAAAGCGGATATACACATTGTAACTCATTTGATATTCGGGCTTCCTTTCGAAACGGAAAAAGATATGCTTGATTCAGTGCGGTTTTCGGTTGCAGCTGGAACTGACGGAATAAAAATTTCTCTTCTGCATGTTTTAAAAAATACAGATTTGCAAAAAGAGTTTGAATCCGGAAAGTTTTCCGCAATGGAAATGTATGATTATTTTTATTTGCTTGGAAAGGCTGTGGAAATTATTCCCGAACATATAGTTCTTCACAGGATTACCGGTGATGGAGCTAAGAAAAATCTGATTGCTCCAATGTGGACCGGAAACAAGCGTTTTGTTTTGAATGAGCTGAATAAATATCTTTGCGAAAATAATATTGTTCAAGGAAAAAAATCGGAGAGCGCTTATCCTCTTTGAATCATTTTGTAGCCGTTTTCATTTTTTATGATTTCAAAATCGTTTGCGCCGATGCTTTCCATTGATTTCCTTATCCGCGAAACAAGACAGTAAATTGTATTTTTCTTGCACGGTTCCGACTTTTTTGAAATTTCGTTCTGCAAAGTTGCAGTTTCAACGTTTTTTCCTAAGTTTTCATAAAGAGTCTTGAAAACAATCAGAGCGCTTCCTTTCAGAATATTCTGGATTTTTGCGCTCGGATTTTCTTCTTTTGCGAAGTTTTCGCTCTGTTTTTTAATTTTTTGCAAATCATTTTCAAATTTTTTAAGAATTTCACTGGTCTCTTCAGTTTTGCTTTTTGTCACTTTTTCGTTGTCAATTATTTCTGAAACAAGATCTATTACGGGTTCAAATTCTTCAATTTCAATTTTAGGGTCATGATAAATTATTTTAAGTAAATTTTTCCAGAAAAAAGCGGTTGTTTCCGCATGTGGAGTTTGTTCGTTAAAAAATATAACAGGAATGCAAAGTTTTTCACTTTTTAAAAAATCATAAATATTAAAAACGTGATGATTATACAGAAAATAATCGTAAACAATAAAATCCGGAACGTCGTCATCCTCTAAAACTGCGCAGAACAGTTTTGCGTCTGAATCGAATAATTTTGACTCATATCCGCTAAGTTCCAGTTTTGTTTTGATTTTTTGCGCAATTTCCAAATTTTCCGGAAGCGAATAAATAAAAACCCTCATACGGTAATTAAAGTGCAAAAGCGCTGAATTTTCAAGACACAACTTTTCAACTTTCTTCCGCTTTTTGATCGCAGGATTTTTTTTCTGTTCAGTTGCGTCGTGTTGCTTGACTAAGACGCTTTTTTTTTAGATTATTAAATTATGGAAAATGTTGTTCTCAGCCGTGCGTATTTAGAAACACTTTCATTTTCAGAACTTTTAAAGATTGCGGATAAAGACGGAATTGATGTTTCTGAAGATTTTAATAGAAATTTCCTTATAGAAGAGATTTTGGAAGTTCAAGAAGATTTTGAAAAAATCGAACTTGATGACATGATAATTTCTGATGAAGAATCTGAAAGTCCAAAGGAGGAACTTGTTCCCCGTGCTTATAATTCTACGGAAGTGGAAATGGTTTTGCGCAATCCTGCATGGGCTTTTGTTTATTGGAACATCAGCGAGTCGGACAGGGTTTCGCTTGAAAAAGCGTTTGTAAGTCAAATGTGGTTAAGAGTGAATTCTTTTTCTGAAAAAGATCAGGTAAAACCGGATGAATTTTTTGACATTCAAATTTCCAGGGAAGATAACGGGCAGTACGTTCTTTTGCCTCAGAATAAAAAGTTTTTCCGCGTTGATTTGCTTTTTAATCTTGATAATTTTGTGGATATTTTGGCTTCCTCAAAAATTCTTGAAAAACCGCGTGGAACAGAACGGTTTGCTTCTTTTCAGCCAGGAAATCTTGAATCTATGTCCGAAATTATGAAGCTTTCTGGAACCGAAACTCTATTGCTTGAACATTATAAAAATCATCGGGAGTCTTTTTCATAAAATGGCAGAAAAAAAATTATTATTTGTTTTTAATACAAGTCAAGAATATATAAAACATACAGGCGAAGATGCGGAAAAATTTGCCGCAGAGCAAAGTTATTTGTTTGAAACGATTTCAAATGCTTATCTTCCGCTCTTAAAAATGCTGGAAAAATTTGAACGCGAAAAATTACCTGTAAAATTTGCAGTTGTGCTCACTCCGGTTTTATGCACTCTCCTTGAAGATTCGGACGTTCAGCAGCAATATGTTGACTGGCTTGATAAAAAAATTGAATTCGGAAAAAAAGAACTTGAGCGGGTTGCTGGTAACAGCGCTCTTTCAGATGCGGTTACGTTGTGCCTTGAAAAAGCGGAAAATGATAAAAATGATTTTGAAGGATTTGAGCGCCGCCTTGTAAAACGTTTTGCGGAATTCCAAAAGAAGAATATTATAGAAATTCTTGCAACTTGCGGAACTGATATTTTTTTACCGTATTACAACGATATGCCGGAGATTCTGAGCGCGCAGGTTGAAGCCGGAATTTTTGCTTACAGAAGTTTTTTCGGCAGCATGCCAGACGGATTTTGGCTTCCAGAACTCGGTTATTATGACGGAATCGAAAAAGTTTTGCGCTCTTATGGAATGAATTATACGATTCTTGATTCAAGAAGCTTTCTTTTCAGTGAGATTGAACCTAAAAATGGACTCTTTTCTCCGGCTCGTTTTTCAAATGCGCTCGTTGCTTTCGGAAGAGACGGATTTTCTGACAAAGAAATTTTTGACTCGGAAGGCTATGCTTTCAATACAGTTTACCGCTCGGAAAACCGCGATGTAGTTTTCTCTCTTCCGTTGGAAAATATTTCCTCATTTGTAAAACCGGAAACTTCGCGTTATGCAGTCGGCTACAAATATTGGAATAAAGGTGCCGATTCCGAATCAGGAATTTCTGACCCCAGCGATATAAGAAACGTTTATTCAAAAGGCGATGCAATGCGCCAGTGTATTGCAGATGCGGAAGATTTCGTTCAGAAAAAATGCGAAAAACTTTTTCAGGCGGAAAAACTTCTTCCGGAATCAAAAGATGTTTCACTCGTAATTACAATAAATATTTCAAAAATGCGGGATTCCTGGTTTGAGGGAATGGACTGGCTGGAACAAGTTTTCAGAAAAATCTGTCAAACTCAAATTCATCTTGATGTTCCAAAAAGTCTTGCTAAGGCGCCTTTTGAACTGCAAAGAATAATTCCATATTACGGTTCTTCCAGTGGAGTCGGCTACGGAGAAGACTTGCTTTCCAGAAAAAATAACTGGATGATGCGTTATGTCCGCAAAGCCTCGGAACGAATGGTTGACCTTGCGGACCGTTTTCCTACGGATACCGGTTTAAAAGCAAGACTTTTAAATCTCGGCGCAAAAGAACTTATGTTCGCGCAAGGAGCCGGCTGGGCAAAAATGATTCACAATGGAATTTTCCCGGATTATGCCGCAATGCGCTTCAAGCAAAGCATAAACGATTTTACCGCGGTGTTTGATGCGCTCGGTTCAAATACAGTAAGCACGGAGTGGCTCACAAAACTTGAAGCTCAGCATCAGATTTTTCCATGGATGAATTATAGAATTTTCAGCAAAAAGTGCTGATTTTTAAAATCTTCAAAATTTTCCATAACTGATTTTTTTATCATTAAAAACAATTTCGTGTGTTTATGTGTAAAAAAAGTTTAAAAATCCAAAAAATGGAATTATACTTAAATAAAATAGAAATTTGTTGGAGATACTTGTTATGGATAAAGACGAATTGAAAGAAAAATTCAAGGCGGGCATGGATAAAGTTGTTGCCTCGTCAAAAAAGGCATTTGCTAAAACAGAAACCGCGGTCCGAAAAATCAGCGACCAAAGCGTAATCCGCATAGAAATCCGTCAGTTTGAATCTAAAAAGAAAGACGAAATCCGTAAACTCGGACAGCTGGCGTTGGATAAATTTATAAATGATGATTCGGCAAATCTTTCCGCTTCGGAAGAAGATGTTGTAAAAATCCTGGAAACTGTAAAAAATTGCAATTCAGAAATCCAGTCTCGTCAGGAAAAATTAAAATCTCTCGGTGAAGAGCCGGAGCCTCAAACTTCAGAATCATCTTCAAAAACTTCAGATTAAAAAATCATAAAAAAACGAAAAGAAATTCTGGCGGGCCGGCTGCGGTTTCGCCGGGGGCTCAACCTGCGCCGT
>CAYSDV010000003.1:0-253934 GCA_964429905.1 uncultured Treponema sp.
GCATACGGATATTCTGAAAAAGACGCGGAAACTGTAGCGGTGTTTGTAACTGTTTACAATGCGGTTTACCGCGGAAATATCGGAACATTCCAGAATAAATACAAAAAAGTTGTCACGAACAACCTTTCTTCTGATTGCGGACTTTCCGTAAACTACAAGGATTGGCCGGGACACTCTCAGATAGTGATTCCTTTATATGATGTAAACGGCGGTCTTAGCACAGTAGACACTTCTGTTATCAGTGACACACAAGTTGTTCAACACATGCAGGAAGATGATGATAAAAATGTCGAAAGCCGAAAAGAAATGGTTGATATAAAAGAGCGCGAGGCAGAAAACGCAACACAAAAAGCGCAGGAATCGCAGAAGACAGCCGTTCAGGAACAGAAAAAACTGAACGAACAGAAGCAGAAAACAGAAACCGCAAGACAAGAAGCGGAAACTGCTAAAAAAGAGGCGGAAACTGCCAAAAAGGTAGCAGAAGAAAATCCTGACGACAAAGCCGCTCAGGAAGAAGCTGAACAAAAACAGGCTGTCGCAGAAGAAAAACAGGAAAATTATGAAGAACAAAAAACTGCCGAAGAAGAACAGCAGACTGTAACTGATGATGCAAAGCAAAAAGCGGCCGAACAGCAGGCGGTTGCAGACAAAAAAACTGCGGAAGCCCAGGAAGAACGAAAAACAATAGCACAAGATCAGGCTGAAGTAATAAAAAAAGAAATTGAAAATGCCATAGCGCCTTCTGCATATGGAATCGAACTCACAAATGATTCTTCGTTGCTTTCCGGACTTGTAAAAGTAAACACGGCAACCGGCGAAATCATCAAGACATCACCGGTTACATACATCAGAAACAGAACTATGTTCCAGGCCGGCGAAAACTTCGTTGCGATTGCCGGTGAAAATATCCGCAACGGAACTGTAAAACTCGTTCTTCTTTCTCCGGATACAATGGAAATCACAAAAGAAAGCAATGAAACTGTAGCGGAAGATTCTGTTCTTGTTCAGGACAGCGGTGAATATTACTGCATAATTGAAGAGAAAGGCAAATACAGACTTGCAAAATATGACTCGGATTTGAACTTAAAACTGAAATCTTCAGTTGATGTAAAATCTGCAACTCCGGTAACTGTCGCTTCTAATTATGTAATCGTAACCGGAGCTTCAGGCAATGTAAAAGTTCTTAATAAAACAGATTTGGAAGAAGTAAACGCATTAAAATCTGCGGCAAACACTGCGGCAGATGTCTTGAATGCAAAATAAACAAACTGAGCGGCAGCGGAAATTATGATTCTATGAAAAACAAGAGCATAACAACCGTTGCTTCTCTGTTTTTTTATTAAAGTTAGTTAAAACTAACCGTTTATTTCAATCTATTTGATTTTATCCTCTGTTTTTTTATTAACATAAAATAAAAAACATATTATAATCATAATGATACCGTTGTATGATTGGGGACATTTTTGTTCTTATAAAGGATTTGCAGCGGCAATTAGTTTGTGTTAAGGAGACACATATATGGCAAACAAAATTACAATTATTGGTGCTGGACAGGTTGGCTCAACAATTGCCTTTGCTTTAACAGTAAAACAGCTCGCTTCAGAGATTGTGCTTATTGATATTGCAAAAGAACGGGCAATGGGAGAAGCAATGGATATTAGACAGGGAACTCCGTTCATCGGACCTGTTTCTATTCATGAAGGTGATTATTCAGATGCAAAGGACTCTGATATTGTAGTTCTTTCATCAGGTGTTGCACGAAAACCAGGACAGTCTCGCCTTGAACTTGCTCAAACAAACGTAGATATTACAAAAACTATAATTCCACAGATTACTAAGGCTGCTCCAAACGCACTTTATGTAATTGTTGCAAATCCTGTTGATATTCTTACTTATCAGTTTGTTAAGACTTCAGGAATTCCTAGCTCAAGAATTTTCGGAACAGGAACAATGCTTGACACAGCAAGATTCCGTGCAAGAATTGCGGAAAACTATCAGGTTGGTCAGGAAAATGTTCACGGATACGTTTTCGGCGAACACGGAGATTCATCTTTCATTCCGTGGTCTTTGGCAAATATCGGTTCAATTCCTGTAGAAAAATATGCTGAATCTTATGAAGCTTCAAAACTTTCTGAATTCAATAAAGATGATGTTGAAGATTACGTAAGAAAATCAGGCGGAATTATCATCGCTGCAAAGAAATTCACAAACTATGCAATTGGTGTTACAACTGCAACTTTGTGCGAAGCTCTTTCATTCAAAACAGGCACATTGCTCACTCTTTCAACTCTTCTTACAGGAGAATACGGAATCGATGATGTTTGTCTTTCTATTCCTTCTGTTATCTCAAGCGAAGGTTTGAAGAGCAAACTTGTTGCGCCTTTGACAGATGGAGAACTTGCTTCATTGAAGCACAGCGCAGATTGTCTTAAAGATGTAATCAAACAGATTAATTTCTAAAAATAAAAAATAAAAGCAGTTTTTAATGAACTGCTTTTATTTCGGGGAAAAATTTTAGGAGACTTGCAATTTTTTATGGAAAATTTTCGCATTGAACACGACTCAATGGGCGAAGTAAAAGTTCCGGCCGACAAATACTGGGGAGCACAAACAGAACGCAGCCATGAAAACTTTGAAATTGGTGTTGGCATAGAAACAATGCCGCGTGAAATAACAAAAGCATTTGGCTACCTGAAAAAAGCTGCGGCAAAAGCGAACAATGCCCTGAAACCAGAAAAAATGACACAGGAAAAGCTTGATGCAATTGAAAAAGCTTGTGATGAAGTAATTTCAGGAGAATTAAATTCACACTTTCCTCTTGTAGTTTGGCAAACAGGAAGCGGAACTCAAAGCAACATGAATGCGAATGAAGTTATCGCAAACCGTGCGAACGAAATCGCAGGAAAAAAACTTTGTCATCCGAACGACGATATAAACATGAGCCAGTCGTCAAACGATACATTCCCAACTGCATTGCACATTTCTGCAGTTTGCGAAATAGAAGACAAACTTGTTCCGGCTGTAAACGTACTTATAGAAACATTCAAACGTCTTGAAAAAGAAAACGAAGGTATTGTAAAGAGCGGACGAACTCACTTGCAGGATGCAGTTCCGATTTCATTCACTCAGGAAATTTCCGGATGGCGGACAAGTCTTGAACGTGATGTGGAAATGTTGAAATCATCACTTCCATATCTTAAGCAGTTGGCTCTTGGCGGAACAGCAGTCGGAACCGGACTTAACGCACCGAAAGGCTTTGATCAGAAAGTAGCGGAAGAAGTTTCTGCGCTCACAGGAAAAGACTTTATAAGCGCACCGAATAAATTTCATGCGCTTACATCAAAGGATGAACTTGTTTTTGCGCACGGAGCGGTAAAGGCTCTTGCAGCAGATATGATGAAAATTGCGAATGATGTCCGATGGCTTGCCTCAGGTCCGCGCGATGGACTTGGAGAAATTTATATTCCGGAAAATGAACCGGGTTCTTCAATTATGCCTGGAAAAGTAAACCCTACTCAGTGCGAAGCTGTAACAATGGTTGCAGTTCAGGTTATGGGAAATGATGCGGCTGTAGGCTTTGCTGCAAGTCAGGGTAATTTTGAACTTAATGTTTTTATGCCGGTAATAGCATATAATTTCATTCAGTCTTGCAGACTTTTGGCGGAAGCTATTTTGTCGTTCAACAAAAATTGCGCAGTTGGAATAAAAGCAAACAAAGAAAAAATGCATCACAATCTTTACAACTCTCTTATGCTTGTAACTGCGTTAAATCCGTATATCGGCTATGAAAATGCAGCAAAAGTTTCTCACAAAGCTTACGAAGAAAATCTTTCGTTAAAAGATGCCTGCGTTCAGTTGGGATTTTTAACCGCTGAAAAATTCGACGAAGTCTTTAAACCGGAAGAAATGGCTGGAGTAAAAAAATGAGTGAAAGAATAATTTATTCATATTTTCCAGGATGTACTTTAAAGAACAAAGCCATTGAACTGGACGCTTACGCAAGAGAGTCTGCCAAAGTTCTTGGCTTTGAACTTGAAGAAATCCAGGACTGGCAGTGTTGTGGCGGTGTTTATCCAATGTCAACAAAAGAAATAGCTCCAAAACTTTCTTCTGTAAGAGCATTGGCAGATGCACGTGACCACAATCACGAACTTGTTACCCTTTGTTCAGCCTGCTACAACGTTTTGAAGCAGACAAACAATGCGATGACAAATGATGAAAACACAATCTTAAAAGCAAATAATTATCTTAAACAGGATAATATTGAATATCACGGAGAAGCTAAAGTTCTTCACTATCTTGAAGTTCTTCGTGATGTCGTTGGTTGGGATAATGTAAAAGCTGCTGTAAAAAAACCTTTAACCGGGAAAAAAATAGGCGCTTACTATGGATGTCTTCTCCTTCGTCCTGGTAACGTCATGCAGTTTGATGATCCAGAAAATCCTAAAATTATAGAAGATTTTATAAAAGCAATCGGCGGAACTCCTGTTATTTACGCACAAAGAAATGAATGTTGCGGTGCTTATGCGCAGTTTGAAAATGCGGATATTCCACAGAAACGTTCACAGGCAATTCTTTCCAACGCGGAAGATTTCGGTGCGGAACTTCTTGTAACAAGTTGTCCACTTTGCCGTTACAATCTTATAAAGAATAAGAAAGATAGCAAACTTGATGTAATTTATTTTACAGAGCTTTTAGCTGAAGCGCTTGATATAAAGGATTCTGTTTTAGCTCAGATTGAGAATTTTTCTCAAACAAAAAATGAGAATATTTCTCAAAAGGAGGCGGTAAATGCTTAAATCAGAAATTGAACAGCTAAAAAGTCAGATTCTTGAAATAAGCGGTGTAAATCCTAAAAAATGTATGGTTTGCGGAAAATGTTCCGGAACTTGTCCGAACTATGATGCGATGGAATATCATCCTCATCAGTTTGTTCAGATGGTTGAAAACGGAGAAATCGAACCGCTTCTTAAAACAAAATCCATTTACGCTTGTTTAAGTTGCTTTGCATGTTTGGAAAGATGTCCGCGTCAAGTTGAACCAGCAAAACTTATTGATGCAGTCCGTCAGTATGTTGAAGGTCAAAGAGGTCCGCATCATCTTGATCCTAATCAAGTGCCGGAACAGTTGGATGCTGATATGCCTCAGCAGGCAATTGTAAGCGCATTCAGAAAATACAAGAAATAAAGGAAGTGACTTATGGAAAAAATTGGTGTTTTTGTATGTCACTGTGGTACTAATATTGCCGGTACAGTTGATGTAGAAAAAGTTGCTGAAGAACTTGGTAAAGTAAACGGAGTTGCATTTTCAACTCATTACACTTACATGTGTTCTTCTGCCGGTCAGCAAATGATAGAAGACAAGATCAAGGAACTAAAACTTACAGGTGTTGTTCTTTGCTCTTGTTCTCCTCGTATGCATGAAAAAACATTCCGTGCGTGTGCAGAGCGCGCTGGATTAAACCCATATAAAGTAGAAGTTGCAAATATCCGTGAACAGTGTTCATGGGTTATGAAAGATGTGCAGACTGCTACAGAAAAAGCAATCGCATTGGGAAAAGCGGCTATCGCGAAATCTATTTTGGATACGCCGCTTACACCTGGCGAAACAACAATGACAAAGCGGGCTCTTGTAATCGGTGGTGGAATTGCAGGAATTACAGCAGCATTGGACATTGCGGACGCAGGTTTTCCGGTTGATATCGTTGAAAAGGATTATACAGTCGGCGGAAAAATGGCTAGGCTTGACAAAACATTCCCTACCCTAGACTGCGCATCTTGTATTGTTACTCCAAAAATGACGGAAGTCAGTCAGAATCCGAATATACGAATTCTTTCTTATTCAGAAGTTTGCGGAGTTCACGGTTACATAGGAAACTTTACAATTGACATCAAACGACATCCTCGCTTTGTTGATGAAACAAAATGTACAGGTTGTGGCGAATGTATAGAAAAATGTCCGATGAAAAAAGTTCCTAATGAATTCAATTTGAATTTGGACAATCGCAAGGCAATCAATATTCCGTTTGCACAGGCAGTTCCAAAAGTTGCTTCAATTGCAGCTGATTATTGTCTTCACATGAAAGCTTTGAAGAACGGAAAAGATAATGTCTGCGGAATGTGTCAGAAAGCCTGCGGTGTAGGTGCAATCAATTTCAATCAGAAAGAAGAAATCATAACTGAAAAATACGGCGCAATCATCGTTGCTACAGGTTACAATCCAATAAGTCTTGAAAAATTCGATGAATATGCTTATTCGCAGAGTCCGGACGTTGTTTCTTCTTTGGAATTTGAACGTCTTTGCAATGCATCTGGTCCTACAAACGGTCATCTTCTTCGCCCTTCAGACGGAAAAGAACCAAAAGAAATCGTATTTATTCAGTGCGTAGGTTCGCGATGTTCAGCAGATTCTGAAAAAGGTCATGAATATTGCTCTAAAATTTGTTGTATGTATACAGCAAAGCACGCAATTTTAACACGCGACCATTATCCGGATACAAACATTACTGTCTTCTATATTGATGTTCGAACTCCTGGAAAGAACTTTGACGAATTCTATCGCAGAGCGGTTGAACAGTACGGCGTTCACTATATCAAGGGAATGGTCGGAAAAGTAACTCCGCAGGCTGACGGAACTCTTGATGTTCAAGGTTCAGACTTGATTTTGAACAGACAAGTTCACATAAAAGCGGATATGGTTGTTCTTGCAGCTTCTATCGAAGCAGACAAATCTGCACGTCCATTGGCTACAATGCTTACAACTTCAATGGACAACAATGATTTCTTCCTTGAAGCGCATGCAAAACTTCGTCCTGTTGAAAGTCCGACAGCCGGCATTTTCCTTTGCGGATGTTGTCAGGGACCTAAAGATATTCCTGAAACTGTCGCACAATCTTCAGGTGCTGCTGCAAAAGCGATTTGTCTTCTTGTAAAAGATAAGCTTAAAAACAATCCTTGCACGGCTCATCCGGATGAAAATATGTGTAACGGATGCGGTCAGTGTGCAAATGTTTGCCCTTATGGAGCAATTTCATACGTTGACAAAGACTTTAGAGGTCCGAACAGAACAACAATCACACGTCACGTTTCGCAAGTTAATACTGCGATGTGTCAGGGTTGTGGTGCTTGTACAGTCGCTTGTCCATCAGGAGCAATGGATTTGAACGGATTCAGCAACAAACAGATTTTGGCGGAGGTTGACGCATGTCTTTAGAAAATGAAAACACTGCAGCAAATACAGAATGGACACCTAAAATCATTGCGTTCTGCTGCAACTGGTGTTCTTATGCAGGTGCGGATTTAGCCGGAAACAACCGACTTGAATATCCGTCTAACGTAAAAATTGTGCGAATTCCTTGCTCATGCCGATTGAATCCGCTTTTCATTCTGCGTGCATTCCAGCGTGGAGCGGACGGCGTTATTCTTTGCGGATGCCACCCTGGCGACTGCCATTATTCAACTGGAAACTATTTTGCCAGAAGAAGAATGACACTTCTTTTCAGCCAGCTTGATTTTCTTGGAATCGAAAAAGGAAGAACCCGCGTTGAGTGGTGTTCAGCGGCGGAAGGTGTTCGCTTTGCAGGAATTATGAATGATTTTGTTTCCCAGATTAAGGAACTTGGAGAGTGTAAACGACTGGAGGATGTAAGATGCAAGAACTAAGCGCAAAAATGATTCAACGCGCAAAAGAATTGCTTTCCGAAGGTAAAGTTCAGCGTGTTGTCGGATGGAAAAAAGGTATTTTCGATGATGATATTACTCCGGGAACTTTTTCCAGCGCCGAAGAATTAGATAAAGAATTTATTTACGATGAGCATTGTGCCGCAAATCTTTCAAAATATCTTGTAAAAATAACAAGAGAAATTGAAACTGCAAAAAGCACAACAAGAATGAACAACACAATGGCAAAACAGCGCGATCCAAACGCACAGGACAAGCCTATTCCAAGTGAAGTTGTTCTTGTATTCTTAAAGCCAAGCGATACTTATTCGTTTACAGAACTCTTAAAGGAAAACAGAATTGCCCGTGGCGATGTCTACGCAATCGGAATTCCTTGCCAGGAAACATTGAACGGAGGTGAAGTTTGTGAAAGCTGCGCCGGAAAAAAACATGTTTCTTGCGATGAACTTTTAGGAGTTGACGAAAATTACGAACCTGGCGTTTCCAAGCGGCTTGATATTTTTGAAAAGTTTGAAAAAATGAATGCCGCAGAACGAAACGAGTTCTGGAAAGGTGAATTCAGCCGTTGTATTCGTTGCAATGCATGCCGAAATGTATGTCCTGCTTGTACTTGTGAAAAATGTGTATTCGATAACAACAAACTTTATACTTCGCAGAAAGTTGCGGAAACAAATTTTGAAGAATCGCTTTTCCACATAATCAGAGCATGGCATGTTGCAGGCCGTTGTACTGATTGCGGCGAATGTTCACGTGTTTGTCCTGAACATATTCCTCTTTATCTTCTTAACAGAAAATATATAAAGGACATAAACGAAATTTACGGAGAATATCAGGCTGGAAGCGATATGGAAACAAAACCTCCTATGCTTACTTACACAACTGATGATGCAGAAACAACAATTGTCTGGACAAGATCAAATGAGGAGGAAAATAATGCTTAGTATTTCATCTGAAAAAATCGACACATTATTTGAACTTCTTTCAAAAAACGGTCCGCTTTACATTCCTGTTACAAACGAAACTGGAAAATCAGATTTCAAAAAATGGGAAAAGGGCGTAAAACTTTCTGAAAACTTAAAAACTGTCAGAAGTGCAAAAGACTTTTTCTTTCCAAAAACGGAACATCTTGTAAGTTACCAGATGAACGGAAAAGAAGTAAAAATTATTGATCCAAGAAAAGAATCAGAAGATTTTGTGATTTTCGGAGTTCGTCCTTGCGATGCAATAGGTTTAACTGTAATTGACAATGTTTACCTTAACATGAATCCTGTTGATTCTTACTATAAAAACCGACGGGAACATGGAACAGTGGTAACACTTGCCTGCAATGAACCTGCAAAAACTTGTTTCTGTTCAACTTATGAAATTGATGCATCTTTGGAAAAAGACAAAGATGGTTCATCTGGCGATGTAAGTACTTGGTTCGCTGATGGAAAATATTTCTTTAAGGCAAATACAGAAAAAGGAAACGCTTTTATTGAAAAGGCAAAATCTGTTCTTGAAGAATCGGATGAAGAATCTGTAAAAGCAGAACAGAAAACAATTCAGGAAAAGATTGAAAAACTTCCGTTTGCTCACCTTGATCTTTCAAAATTTCAAGGCAAGGACATGCTTAAGATTTTCAATTCAAAAATCTGGAAAAATGTTGCCGAACCATGCGTAGGTTGTGGAACTTGTACTTATGTTTGCCCTACTTGTATGTGTTTTGACGTCCGAGACTTTAACACAGGAAACGGAATCCGTCAGATTCGTTGCTGGGATTCGTGCATGTATTCAGACTTTACGCAGATGGCTGCAGCAAATCCTCGACTTACTCAAGTTGAAAGAAGCCGCCAGCGTTTTATGCACAAACTTATGTATTATCCTATGGCTCACGAAGGTTTGTTCCAGTGTGTGGGTTGCGGAAGATGTATAGAAAGTTGTCCTGTAAATATGAACGTTATAAAAGTAATAAAAGCCGTTCAATCTACAGATGATATTTAAGGAATAGGAGAAAACGATGGAAAACAACGAAAGCTTTATTCCTTATGTAGGAAAAATAATTGATATAAAACAGGAAACTCCTGATGTAAAAACTTTCAGCGTAGTCGGACTTGACGGAAAAAAACTCTTTGAGCACATTCCTGGTCAGTGTGCAATGCTGATTGTTCCTGGTGTCGGAGAATCAATGATTTCTATCACTTCTTCGCCTACTTTGGAAACTCACATGGAATTTTCTATTAAAAAGTGCGGCGTGGTAACAGATTTTCTTCACAATGCAGAAATTGGACAGGAAATTTGTGTTCGCGGTCCGATAGGAAACGGATTCCCTGTTGATACAAAACTAAAAGGAAAAGACATTCTTGTAATTGCCGGAGGAATTGGAATTGCTCCTGTTCATTCTGTTGTAAATTACATGATGGATCATCGTTCTGACTATGGAAAAATCCAAGTAATCTATGGAAGCCGTTCAAAAGCAGATTTGGTTCGCCTTGATGAAATGCAGAATGTCTGGATGAAACAGCCGAACTGTTCAATTGATTTGACGATTGACCGCGCAGAAGACGATTGGAACGGACACGTAGGTTTTGTTCCTCCTTTTGTAACGGAACTTAATCCGGATCCGAGCATGACAGTTATTATGTGTGGACCTCCGATTTTGATTCACCTTTCACTTGACGCACTGAAAAAACTCGGCTTCAAGGACGAGCAGGTTTTCACAACTATGGAAATGCGCATGAAGTGCGGAATCGGAAAGTGCGGACGATGCAATATCGGCGACAAGTTTGTCTGCAAAGACGGACCTGTATTCAGTTTTGACCAATTAGGCGAACTTCCGCCGGAATATTAATAACATGTGGACATTGAGGTTTTCGAAATATCCGATAAATGTAGCTTCGAGAACCTCAACCACCAATTATGGTAGGAGAACAAAATATGTCAGAAAACAAACAAATGGCAACAATATATCTGTTCGGAAAGAAATATGAAGTTCCGGCAGAACTTACAGTAATGAACGCAATGGAATACGCCGGATACCAGTTGAAAAGAGGCTGCGGATGCCGAAACGGATTTTGCGGAGCGTGTGCTACAATTTACCGTGTGCAAGGTGAAAATCAGTTGAAAACTTGTCTTGCCTGCTCTCAAAAGGTAATTGACGGAATGTACATTGCAACACTTCCGTTCTTTCCGCTTGTAAAGCAGATTTACGATATCAATAAAATAAAGCCTGAACAGGCAGTTATGATGCAGCTTTATCCGGAAATCTACTCTTGCGTAGGTTGCAATGCTTGTACACGCGCTTGTCCGCAGAATCTTCAGACAATGCAGTATATTGCTTACGCTCAGCGTGGAGATTTTGCAAAATGCGCTGAACTTTCGTTCGACTGTATTATGTGCGGCTGCTGTTCTTCAAGATGTCCTGCAGGAATCAGCCACCCTCAGGTTGCGGAACTTGCCCGACGTTTGAACGGAAAATATCTTCAGCCGGAAAGCAAGCATCTTCTTGACCGTGTTGCAGAAATCGATGCAGGAAAATGCGATGAAGCGATCAAAAAGTTCATCGAAATGTCAACCGGAAATAAAGATGAGATTAAAAATCTTTACAACACACGGGAAATTGAAAAATAATTTTTTTGCTGGTTGAGCTTGTCGAAACCAGCTATCTTACAATGAACAAAATGGTCATTTCGACACGCTCAATGGCCAACTTGGAGATAAGAAATATGTACGGAAATTATCTTGACGAAGAAGCAAAGATTGTTGCTGCAAAACGCGAAGAAAATTTAAAATTCGAGCACGCTCGTCTTACCGCAGATGAAAAAGACGATTTGCTCTTGAAATTTCACCCGGATAGAATCAAAAACCAGTTTGAAGAATTGAAAATCGGTCCTAACAAAGGTCAAAAGGCTCCGATTGAACTTGCAACAATGCTTCAGGCAAAACCAAGAATTGAACCGGGACACATTGATTTAAATCATGTTGATTACGAAACCGATGTTCTTGTTATTGGTGGTGGCGGTGCTGGAACTTCTGCTGCAATTATGGCAAGCGAAGCCGGTGCAAAAGTTCTTTTGGTAACAAAACTCCGAGTCGGAGATGCAAACACAATGATGGCGGAAGGCGGAATTCAGGCGGCAGACAAACCTAACGATTCTCCTGCTCAGCATTATCTTGACTGCTACGGCGGCGGACACTTTGACGGAAAACCGGAACTTGTTGCAACACTTGTTTACAAAGCTCCTTCTGTAATCAAATGGCTGAACGATCTTGGCGTTGAATTTGATAAAACCAGCGACGGAACAATGGTTACAACTCACGGTGGTGGAACCAGCCGCAAAAGAATGCATGCCTGCAAGGATTATTCCGGTGCGGAAATCATGCGAACTCTCCGTGATGAAACTTTTAACCGCGCAAAAGATATCACAGTTGTTGACTTCACATCTGCAATTGAACTGATTAAAAACGACAAAGGCGAAGTTTGCGGTGCAGTTTTAATGAATATGGAAACAGAGGAACTTTATATTGCAAAGGCAAAAGTTGTAATTCTTGCAACAGGTGGTGCCGGACGAATGCATTATCAGGGTTTCCCTACTTCAAATCATTATGGTGCAACAGCAGATGGTCTTGTACTCGCTTACAGAGCCGGAGCAAAGCTTTTGTATCAGGATTCTTTGCAGTATCACCCTACAGGAGCGGCATATCCAAGCCAGATTCTTGGAAAACTTGTAACAGAAAAAGTTCGCTCTCTTGGTGCAAAACTTATCAATAAGAACGGTGAAGTTTATATTCACCCGCTTGAAACACGCGACGTAAACGCTTCTGGAATTATCCGCGAAGTAAAAGAAGGCCGCGGTGTAAAGAATGATGTACAGGACGCTGTTTGGCTTGATACACCGATGATTGATATGATTCACGGAGAAGGAACTATTTTGAAATCAATTCCTGCTATGTACAATATGTTCATAAAATACGGAATCGACATCAGAAAAGAACCAATTTTGGTTTATCCTACACTTCACTATCAGAACGGCGGTGTAGAAATCGACAAGACTTGTCATACAAATATTCCGAATCTTCTTGTTGCCGGAGAAGCAAGCGGTGGTGTTCACGGAACAAACAGACTTATGGGCAACTCATTGCTTGATGTTGTTGTTTTTGGTCGCGAAGCTGGTATTGAAGCCGGAAAGATGTTCAAGAACATAAATCTTTCTGAAACAGGAAAAATGAATCTTGAACATGTGAAAGCATTCGAAAAAGAGCGAAGCGATGCTGGAATCAACTCAGATGATGTTTCTCCTAAACTTCTTCCACGCTATACACACGGAAACCCTGAATTTGAAAAAGCTATTCCAGGTGCAAGCAAATAGGTTTTGATTAAAAACTGTCATTGCATATTTTACGCAATGACAGTTTTTTTTTATTTTTGATTAATTTTTTATTAATATTGAAAAAACTCTTTATATCAATATAATTATCATTCAGAGGTTTTTATAATGACAGCATATCTTGCCGGAGTGTGTACTTCAGCACTTTCATTCATCACTATTGTATTTGCTATTGGAGCAATTGGTTATCTTGTAGGCGGAATCAAGATAAAAGGAATTGAACTTGGAACAGCCGGAGTTCTTCTGGTAGCGCTTATCTACGGAATTGTAATACACTTTTTTCCAAGTTTTACATTTCATTGGACAGAAACGCAAACCGTTAATGGAATTCCGGAAACTATAGAACGGGTAAAAACAATTTTTCTTTATAACAGCAAAATAAATTCTAATTTTGCAATCGTTTCAAACATAGGAACTGCATTTTTTGTTACAGCAATCGGTTTAATTGCCGGTCCGAAATTTTTCCGCTCATTCAATAAAAGCACATTGGCATATATTTGCATTGGTGTAATAGTAATTGCTTTGGGCGCCGCAACAACTATAGTTTTTGTTCTTCTTGATAAAAATATGACTGCATCAATGGGTGTTGGTCTTTTTACGGGTGCGCTTACTTCTACTCCTGGATTCAGCGCCGGAAAAGAAGTTGCAATGTCTATTGACGAAGCCGTAAAAGCTGCCGGTGGTGTTTCTGTGCTTGAATCAGAAGTTACAGCGGGTTACGGAATCGCATATCTTTATGGTGTTCTCGGAGTTGTTCTTTTTGTTCAGCTTGTTCCAAAAATTCTTAAAGTAAATCTTCCGGAAGAAGTTGCAAACTTCAAAGCCGCAAACCAGATTCAAGTTCCGCAGCCAAAAGGAAAACTTTTTGCAATCGAACCGCTTGGTCTTTTTGCGTTTTTCCTTGCTGTTGCAATCGGCTGCTTAATCGGTTCCATTGAAATTCCTGGAATCAATTTCAGTCTTGGAAATTCAGGCGGATGTTTGATTGGCGGTTTGTTAGTAGGTCATTTTGCGCACATCGGAAACATTGACTGCAGAATCAGAAAAGAAACATTGAATTTAATGAGAGAATTGGGACTTGTTCTGTTCCTTATTGGAGCCGGTGTTCCTGGCGGAGTTAATTTTATTGACAAATTCCGATGGGCATACTTTATTTACGGTGCAGTAATCACAACAGTTCCGATGATTGTTGGATACATAATCGCACGTTATATTTTCAAATTAAGTATTTTGAACAATTTGGGTTCTATCACAGGCGGTATGACATCAACACCTGCATTGGGAACATTGATTGCAACTGCCGGAACTGACGAAGTTTCAAGCGCATATGCAGCAACTTACCCATTTGCGCTAGTAAGCATAGTTCTTGCCGCAAAAATAATAATCATGGCAATACATTAAAATTTGAAATAATTTTATAAAAAACGGAATTGCAAAACCGGCAGTTCCGTTTTTTTTATTGTTCAATAATTTCGAATCCGGAAAATTTTATTGTCGCAAAATTATGTGCATATAGATTTTTTTTATCTTCTGATGATTTTAATTCTTCGACTTCACCTGAAAGAACAATTCTTTTTCCCTGCAAGGAAAGCAATTCTTTTTTTGTTTTTTCATCCGCATCAATATTATACTTATTGCCGTTCAAATCTTCAAAAACAGGAAACAAAAACGGTTCATTTCCGTAAGTTTTTATAAATCCTATTTCCGAAAATAAATTATTTCTTTTCGAATATGAAAAAATACCGGGCAAAACAATAAAAAATAAAATAAGACTTGCAATTTTGTTTTTCATAAAACTACCACTTTTAATTTAAATAGAATTTCTTTTTCCAAGAACTGTATATGCAAAAGCATCATAATCTTCATCAACTGTTGCATTTATTCCGGAAATTACAGAGTCGTTGTATCCATATATTAAAAAGCCATATTGTCCTAATACTACGGAATCAGCATTGTTTTCAAGAATATCCAAGGCGCTGTTACTTCTATCTGAACTTTTATAGCAAGCAGAAGTTTTGACTGCTTTTAAATAAATATTTTTGTTTCCAGAATATACAACTTTTTTATTTAAAGTCGGTAAACTGTCATCATTAAATAAATTGCTTACAGCAACGCATGAAAAATCCTTTATTATATCTTCAAACGTTATATTAGGATCTTTCTGAACTTTTCTGACAGCCATTAAAACAGATTCCTCATTAACATAGTCGTTGGTTGCAATTTCTTTTATCAAATCAAAGCCTCCGTAATTTTTCGCAAGAAAATCGCCGAAAGCAAAAACGTTTCCATAGGAAATATAAACATCAGAACCATAAGAAGTTGTTATAAAATATTTATTTGTTTCACTCCGCCAATTTGAAAAGCCCAAGTTGTAAAAAGTATTGAAAAACGGAAGTCTTTGCATATAAATTGAATTTTCTTCCTGCAAATTTTCTGCAAGATATTCTTCAAACATAGCATCTGCCAAAGCGGAAAGCATTTCTGTATACCAAGTTTCAAAAAAAAGTTTTTTGGAAAATGATTTATTTATATAGTTAAGCATATGATTGAATTCATGAGCCAGCGTAGAATAAACACTTTTTGGATTTTCTCTTAAAAACCATGAATCAATATATATAATTGCATCTTGATTTTTGTAATCAGTCAGCATATCGGAAGAAGAAAAATACCCTTGAATGCCGGCTTTTTCAATTTCCGTTTTATTGTAATCATAATAAAGATCCGCGACTACAATATTAACTTTATTCGGAGAAGAAATAATATTTGTATACATGGGCGTATATTTGAAATTGCCTAAGATATCTGTTATATATGGAAAAATCTTTTTATCAAAAAGGTTTCCTAAATTTTCAAGAATAGCAGAAGATACTGTAATTTTTCCGCTTGTATTATCAACAAAAAAAACATTGCAATGTGTTCCGGAATATTTTTTTTCCGCAGTTTCAATATTAAAATCGGAATTTCCATCATAAAGCTCTATTTCAGTAACTTTGGAAACATTCGGATTGAATATTTTTTCTACTGCATTGTAACCGGCAGTCCGGCTGTTATTTTTGTAAACAAGATTTTTTATTATTTCCTGATTTTTTTTAGAAATATTTTCATCATACCTTATAAGATTAGAAGAAATATTCAAATTATCAATTTTATTTTTGGAAGAATCACAAGAAACTGAACGCACAGAAGCAAAATCAAAATAAGGAACGTCACTTGCGGAAATATCCCTGCTATCCAAACTGGCTGCCATAAACCAAATTCTGTCTCCAGATTTGGAATCAATCTCAATATTCACCGTTTTTTTTGAATCAGAATCATTAAAATCGCAGGAACTGAATACTATGCATAAAAATGCAGATAGAACTAAAAAACATTTTTTCATAAATTCAGTCTATCATAATTTCTTGTTATTTTAAACTCTTGTATGCCAATTCTGCAACTTTTTGTTCGGCTTCTTTTTTGGATTTACCTTCCGCAGGACCGTATGAAATTTCTCCAAGATGAACTTTTACATTAAAAATTTGCGCGTGATCCGGACCGGAAACACTTACAAGCTCATATCTTGGCGGCTGTTTGTTCTTTTTTTGATAAAGTTCCTGCAAAAGAGTCTTGAAATCTTTTCCTCCAAATTCCTGGACTTTTTTTATTTCCGGAACAATGAAGGAAAGCACATACTTTTCGCAAAGTTCATAGCCGGAATCAAGATAATAAGCGCCGATAATAGCTTCCATACAATCCGCCAGAATCGCAGGCTTTTTGCGGCCGCCGCTCATTTCTTCGCCGCGACCAAGCACAAGCATTTTGTCAATACCGAATCGTAGCGCAATCGGAGCAAGACTTTTTTCAGAGACAACAACTGATTTTATCTTTGCAAGGTCGCCTTCTGCATGAGTACCGCTCATTTTTTTGTAAAGATAATCAGCAGTTGCAAGCCCAAGAACAGAATCTCCCAAAAATTCAAGGCGTTCATTATTGTAAAGTCTTGCAGAATGGTTCTCATTTGAATATGAACAGTGATGAAAAGCCAAATCCAAAAGCTCAAGATTTTTAAACTTGAGTCCAAGTGGTTTGCAGAATTCAAGAAGACTTTTTTTTCTTTCCGGCAAAATTGTTTTTTTCATTGCATAAACTATAATTTTTACAAAAAAAAAACACAAGCCAAAAGCCTGTGTTTTTATCAATAATTTCTAGAATTGTAAAAATTAAAAATTATTGCTGCTGAGATTTGATGAAATCATAAGCATCGCGAACAGTTTCAAATTCGTTTGCTTTTTCATCCGGAATGCTAACGCCAAGTTCTTCTTCGATTGCGTAAACAAGTTCGTAAGTATCAAGGCTGTCTGCGCCAAGATCACCGCGGAATGAAGAGTCAAGAGTGATTTTTGATTCTTCAATATCCAATTTTTCAGCGATTAACTTCTGAATTTTTGCGAACAATTCGTCCATTTTTTTCCCCTTAAAATAATATTTAGCCGTTTACTTCAGGTGTGATTACCTGGCGTCCGCGGTAAAATCCGCACTTAGGACAAACACGATGTGACTGAATCAAGTTTCCGCAGTTGTTGCATTCAACAAGCTGTGGAGCTGCCAGACGCATATTGATTGACTGGCGTCTTTTTGTAACGGCTTTAGATGTTTTCGATCTAGGTACTGCCATTTATAAACCTCACTAAGATAGATTAATATCTGATTTACTGCGGTCTATAATACAACAGTTCAAATCAGTATGTCAATACAGTATAACAGATAAAAACAAAATGTCAATTAAACAACCGGAACTTTACGGAAAACACTTTTTAATAATACACCTTTCCGAAAGCACAAATTCAATTGTTTTACCAGTTTTTTTTAATTCCCGGTCATATCGATTAACTCAATGACCGAACTGAACGACAAAATGCTTACCTGCGAGCTTACTGCGTTAGGGATTGCAGCGGAAATGAGCGCAAGCGAATTGAAGCAGAAAGCCCGGCGGCACGCAAGTGCCGCAACGCCCATATTTTTTTAATAATATTTTCTTTCCAATGCTTTTTGGACTATCTGCGGAACCATTCCCGAAATATCGCCTTTAAACTGCGCCACTTCTTTTATTGCACTGCTTTTTAAAAGTATGTATTTTTGGTCTGTGGGAATAAACATTGTTTCTATTTCCGAATTCAACGTGTGGTTCATAAGCGAAAGGTCGAATTCATATGCAAAATCAGTTGCGTTTCTTATTCCGCGTACAAGAACTTTTGCATTGTTTTCTTTTGCATAGTTCACGATAAGTCCGGAATATGTGTGAACGGTAACATTTTTAAAAGGTTTTACAAGCTCCGAAAGCATAGAAAAACGCTCTTCGGCAGAAAAAAGACAGTGTTTTGAGTTATTAACTGCAATCACCACATCGATTTCGTCAAAAATTTTACAGGCGCGCTGAATTATATTTATATGCCCGTTTGTAGGCGGATCAAAAGATCCTGGAAAAATTGCTTTTGTCATAAAAAAAAGTTACTTTGTTTGACGAAAATATACAAGCGATGTAATATACAAATTATGATAAAAATTGTATTGATAGCAACCGCATTGCTTGCATTGAACGGATGCAAATCCACTAAAAATGCCGTCCAGGAAATCGGACAGAATACTGCGGAAGAAAAAAATGTATTGAAGGAAAGCGCTGACGATGAATTCAGCCGCTCAACAGTGGGAGTTTCTATTACAAGGGAAGAGTTCAATTCTGACAAAACTGATATTTTAAGAATAATTGGCGAGCTTTCCGTTGTTATGGCAAATAATGACTATGATTCATGGCTGAAATACATTGATCCGGAATCTGTAAAGTATTGGTCAAGTCCGCGTAACCTTCTGAACGCTTCCAAACGGATTCCTCAGAAAATACGGCTTTCAAGTCTTAATGACTATTTCCGCTATGTTTTTGTTCCGTCACGCTCAGGACGCTTTGTTGAAGAAATACGCTATATTTCGCACGACTCCGTAAAAGCAGTTCAAGTGCGCGATAAACTTGATATAGTTTACTACAATTTTGTGCGTGTAAACGAAAAATGGATGGTAAATCTGCCGGAACTGCACGAATAGCAAATTGTTAAATAGAAAAGTTGCTAAAATTGTGCACTTGCTTTATAATTTTACATTATTAACAGAAAATATTAGAAAATGTATTTTCCAGGAGGAAAATCTAAATGAAAATTTCAAAAAAACTTATTCTTTCTGCAGTTTGCATAGCTTGCGCTTCTTTTGTTTTTGCGCAGGAACAGAAAGTTCAGAAAGCGACAAATTCAACTTCTTCTTCAAGAGAAGAAACATCTGTAGAGGAAGAATATTTGAACGACGTGGACGGAGTTGTAATCCTGAGTCTTGCGCAGTCCGACGAATATGACAACAAACTTGTTGCAATGCAGTTCCTGGAAGAAGCTGTTGACAACGGAAATACATCCCCTGATGTAATGAAAGCGCTGAACCAGCTTGCCGGCGAAGGAATCAATTCTCAGTCGCGCACGAACGGTCGCCTTATGAACAACTTTCCGGACATCCGCCGCCGCGCATGTCTTGCGCTCGGAAAAATAAAAACTGAAGAATCTAAAAATTATCTTGTAAAGGTTACGCTTGCGGAAAACGAGCCTATGGTTATTTCTGCCGCTGTAAATTCCCTTGGCGAAATAGGAATAAATTCAAATGACGAAGTTGTTGATGCGATTTCTTTTGCTAACAGACGCAATCAGATTTTAAACCCTACTTCATCGCTCGCATTCGAAGTTGTTGACGCTTATGAAAAACTTTCGGAATCAACAGAAAATAAAAAAATTATAATCGATTCTCTTTCAAAAATCGCAGCAGATTATCACTATGCTTCGCCTGTAAGAGCAAAAGCGTTGAAACTCTTAAAATCAATGAGCGGCGCTGACAGTTCAAGCAGTTCTTCCACATCAGACGCAAAATAAAAAACTGCACGATTTATCTGCAAAAAGTTCATACGGATTTGCCAAAGCGCACTTTCCATGGACTTTTTGCCGATTTTATAATCTTTTGCAGAAAATTCACCCGAACAAACAGAAGAAATAAAATGGAACCAATTATACTCGCCTCGTCTTCTCCGCGAAGACAGGAAATATTACGCATGATGAATATACCCTTCCAGGTAATTCTTCCAAATATTGACGAAACATTAACAAACGGAGTCGACACTGAAGATGTGCCTGAACTTTTGGCCAGAGAAAAAGTTTCTGCCGTTATACATTCGTTGCCGTCCAACCAGGAAATTCAGTGGATTTTGGGAGCGGATACGGTAATTGTAAAAGACAACAGAATTTTCGGAAAACCGCAGGACGCAGATGAAGCGGAAGAATTTTTAAGACTGTTTCAAGGTTCTGAACATACCGTAATCACTGCGATTGTTCTTTACAACGGAAAACAGAAAACAACATCTTCTAGAGTTGCAAAAACAAAAGTAAAGTTCGCTCCGATGACCGATGAAGAAATACAATGGTATCTGGAAAGCGGCGAATGGCACGGTGCTGCCGGCGGATACAGAATTCAGAGCCTTGCTTCGCTTTTTATAGAAAAAATCGAAGGTTCGCAAAGCTGTGTTACGGGCTTGCCTATCTACGAGCTTTATGATATTTTAAAGGAGCAGAATTATTCAATTTTGAATTAACTGCTTGATATATTTTTATATCAAATCTTCCGTGCCTGTTAAGGCATCGAGAAAAAGAGTACGGGACAAGTAATATTCTTGTCAGTGAAGGAGAAACTCATGGCAGTTGTAACCATGAAAAACCTGCTTGAATCTGGAGTTCATTTCGGTCATCAGGTAAAACGTTGGGATCCACGTATGAAGAAGTACATCTTCGCAGAACGCAATGGAATCCATATCATCGACTTGCAGAAAACTATCGCTGCAATCAAAGACAGCTACGAAGCAGTTCGCAAAACTGTTGCCGCAGGAAAAACAGTTCTTTTTGTTGGTACAAAAAAACAGGCTCAGCAGGCTATCCAGAAAGAAGCTGAACGTTGCGGAATGTACTACGTAAACAACCGCTGGCTTGGCGGTATGCTCACAAACTTTTCTACAATTAAAAAATCACTTATGCGTCTTAAGAAAATTGAAAAAATGGAAGTTGACGGCACTGTAGAAAAGCTTACAAAGAAAGAAGCTTCTGCTCTTCTTAAAGAAAAATCAAAGCTTGAAAAGAATCTTGGCGGTATCAAAGAAATGAAGGAACTTCCTGGAATTATTTTTGTTATCGACACTCACAAAGAACAGATTGCTGTTGCAGAAGCCCGCAGAATGGGAATTCCTATCATTGCTGTAGTAGACACTAACTGCAACCCTGAAGGAATCACTTACCCTATTCCAGGAAACGATGATGCAATCCGCGCAATTTCATTGTTCACTTCAATCATCGCTAATGCTGTAATCGAATCAGACAACGAAAACGGTCTTAAAATTCTTGAAAACCTTGATGGTGATGAAGAAGTTGTTACAGACGCAGCAAACAAAAATGAAGATGAAGAAATTTCGGACTACACTAACTATCAGCCGACAGAAACAAAAGAAGAAGCTCCTGTTGAAGAAGATAATCAGCTTGTAGACGAAGACAAGATTTACGACGAAAAATAAGGGATTAAAAATGAATTATACAGCTAATGACGTTAAAGCTCTCCGCGACGCTACTGGCGCAGGTTTGCTTGATTGTAAAAAAGCTCTTAACGAAACAGACGGCAACGTTGCGGAAGCAGAAAAACTTTTGAAAGAAAAAGGTTTGGCTGCAATGGCAAAAAGAACAGACCGCACTGCTGCTGAAGGTCGCATTGTTATCAAGCAGGAAGGCAATGGTATTGCTATTGCTGAAACACTTTGCGAAACAGACTTTGTTTCAAACAACCCGGATTTTGTTGCAACAGCAGAAAAAGCAGCAGAAATCACACTTTCAAAGAAAACATCAGGTTCGCTTCCTGAACACAAAGAACTTATTGATACAATTCTTGTTAAGTTCCGTGAAAATATGTCTGTAAAGCGTGCAGAATACGTTGAAATTCCTGCTGGTTGTGTTGCTTCTACTTACGTTCACCATGACAACAAAATTGGTGCGGTTGTAGTAATCAAAGGTTCAGAAGCAGATTCAGTAAAAGATTTTGCTCATGTTTGCTGCCTTCACTTGGCTTCAAACAAACCGGATTACATCAATCAGTCAGATATTCCGCAGTCATACATTGATGAACAGACTGAAATTTTCAGAGCTCAGATGGCAGAAGATCCTGCTATGGAAAAGAAGCCGGAAAATGTTCGCGAAGGAATCCTTAAAGGAAAAGTAAACAAGCTTTTGGCTTCAAGTTGCTTTATGGATCAGCCTTACCTTGACAATGAAAAGATTTCTGTAAAACAGGCTTTGGCAGAAGCTGGAAAAGCAGCTGGTGCAACTTTGTCTTTTGAAAAAATCGTTCTTTACGTTCTTGGTAAATAGAATTTATTTTGAAGCGGCTGGTTTTTGCCGGCCGCTTTTTTGTTGATAGTCTTTTTAGTCAGTTTATTATTTTTAGGAGATTTATATGTCAGAAGAAAAGATGGAAAAAACAGTTGCCTCCCTAAAGGAACGTTTTAATGGAATCCGAACAGGAAGAGCCTCTGCTGCCCTTTTTGATAAAGTTCGTGTTGATTATTACGGAACAAAATCTCCGTTGAATCAAGTGGCTACAGTTTCAATCCCGGAAGCACGTTCTGTTATAATTCAGCCATTTGACAAATCTTTGATTGTTGAAATTGAAAAAGCAATTCTTACAGCAGACCTTGGACTTAATCCTTCTAATGACGGAAAAGTTATAAGAATTTCCATTCCGCCGCTTACTGCAGAACGAAGAAAAGAACTTGTAAAACAGGCAAAAACATACGCGGAAGAATCAAGAACTTCTATTCGCAATATCCGCCGCGAGGGAAATGACGAATTAAAGAAGAAACAGAAAGCTTCTGAAATTACTGAAGATGAACTTAAAAAAGAAGAAGATGCACTTCAGAAACTTACAGATAAATATATCGCTGAAATCAACAAGATTTACGAAGCAAAAGAAAAGGAAATCTTGGAATAATGATTGATAAAGCAGCAGTCCCTGTCCATATTGGAATTATCATGGACGGTAATGGCCGATGGGCAAAAAAACGTAATCTTCCCCGAACAAGCGGACACAAAGAAGGTCTTACTGTTGCGAAGAATATTGTACGCGCTGCTGCTGAACTTGGTGTAAAATACGTAACGCTTTATACTTTTTCTACAGAAAATTGGAAGAGAGCCCAGGATGAAGTCGGTTTTTTAATGAATTTAATCCGCGGACATCTTAGAGCTGAATTCCAATTTTATAAAGAAAACGGCATAAAAGTAAGACATCTTGGAGATCTTACAGGACTTCCAAAGGATATTCAGCAGGAAATTATAAATGTTCAAAAAGAAACTGCTGATTTTACAGGGCTTACTGTTGTTCTTGCCATAAACTACGGCGGACGTGATGAAATTGTCCGCGGAATAAAGAAAATAATTTCAGAAAACGTTGAGCCGGATCAGATTACTGAAGAAACTGTATCCAGCTCTTTTGATATAGAAGATTTACCGGACGTGGATTTGCTTATCCGAACAGGCGGCGAACTTAGACTCAGCAATTTTTTGCTTTGGCACGCCGCTTATGCAGAATTTGTTTTTACAAAAACACTATGGCCGGATTATAATAAAGAAGAGTTTTATGCCGATATTGAGGAGTTCCAGAAACGTGCAAGACGTTTTGGCGGTGTAAACGCTTAGAAAATGGGTGGAAATATGAACAAGCTTGTACAAAGATTGCTTACATTTTTTATTGGAATACCATTGGTTCTTGGTATTGTTTTTATGGACTATTGGAACCATCTTCCTATAAATGCGCTTGCATGCGTCGTGTCTGCAATTGCAGCGGCAGAGCTTTATGATATTTTCCGAAAAAAAACACCTCTTTTAAATAAGGTTCTTATAGTAGTGCTTTCTTGCGCAATGCCTTTAATCGGATATTTTCTTATCCGTTTTGGAAGTTCTTCTGCTGATATTGATTATTCAAACTGGGCGTTTTTAATTGCAGTTATGATTCTTATGGGAACTGAAGTTTTCGGGCACAAAACTTTTGAGGATTCAAACACACGCCTTTCCGCTTCTGTATTTATTGTATTTTACTGCGGTTTTCTGTTTACATTTTTAACTAGAATTACGCTTTTTAAAGAATCAACAATTTTTCTTGGACTTTTCTTATTTACAGTATTTATGAATGATTCTCTTGCTTGGCTTTTTGGCGTTCTGCTTGGAAAAAGCAACAGAAATATTTTTGCAGCCAGCCCTAATAAAAGTCTTGCAGGTTTTATAGGCGGAATTATAGGAGCAATAGCTTCCTGTGTTCTTGCAAAATTTATTTGGCCGGAAATTTTTAACGGACCAGTCTATTACTCTGTGATTCTTGGTTTTTTGTGTTCAGCAGCCGCGATTACAGGCGATCTTATAGAATCTGTATTCAAGCGTTCTGCGGAAATAAAGGACAGCGGAAATATAATTCCGGGTCGCGGTGGAATTCTTGACAGCATCGATTCCATTGTTTTTACAGCCCCGGTTTTTTACGTTGTTTCTTATTTTCTTTTTAAACCGGAAATGATTATAAAATGAAAAAAGTTTTGGTTTTAGGCTGTACAGGCTCAATTGGAACAAGCACTTTAAATATTTGCCGCGCAATGCCGGAAAAATTTTCTGTTTGCGGTATAACTTGCAATTCCAAGGAAGAAGAACTTTCTTCTCTTGCAAAAGAGTTTTCCTGCAAAAAATCTTTAACAAAAAGCGATGGAACAGACGGAATAAAACGCCTTATAGAAGAAACAAAACCGGATATCGTTGTGAACGGAATTGCCGGTTCAGCAGGTCTTTTGCCATCAAAAATTGTACTTGAAAGCGGAGTAAATCTTGCGCTTGCGAACAAAGAAACTGTAGTAATGGCATGGCCTTTAATAAACGCTCTGGCCCATAAAAACGGAGCAGAAATTATACCTGTGGATTCAGAACATTCGGCAATTTTCAATCTTATAAATCAGGTCGGAAAACAAAATGTTTCGCAGATTGTTATTACAGCAAGCGGCGGTCCTTTCAGAACTTTGCCGGCGGAAGAACTTTCTAAAGTTACTGTAAATGATGCGCTTAAACATCCGACTTGGAGTATGGGTAAAAAAATTACAATTGACTCTGCAAGCCTTGCAAATAAAGGGCTGGAAGTAATTGAAGCAAACAGACTTTTTGATATGCCGACCGACAAAGTTCAAGTTGTCGTTCATCCGCAAAGTCTTGTTCATTCTCTTGTACGAACGAATGACGGAATGCTTTATGCGCAAATAAGCGATCCTGACATGAAGCATCCAATCTATTCTGCTCTTACCTACCCTAAAAACGAAAGTTGTTACTTAAAGCCGTTTGATTTGTTTGATTATGAAATGACTTTTTTCAAACCTAGATATGAAGATTTTCCTATGCTTTCGTACGCATTTAATGCTGCAAAAAACAGCGGTTCTTACACAATCGCTTATAATGCCGCAAATGAGATTGCAGTAGCTGAATTTATTTCAGGTAAAATAAAATTCACTCAAATTCCAAAACTTGTTTATTCAGTTCTTGAAAAAGATTGGTCTTTGGAGCCAACTTCTTTTGAAGATGTTTTTGAAGCGGATGCGAAAGCCCGTGCGGTTGCAAAGGAACAACTGAAATGCGAATTATAATCGGTCTTCTCTGCCTGTTTTTTTTAATTTTTTTTCATGAACTAGGGCATTTTCTTGCAGCAAAACTTTTTGGCGTAAAAGTCGAAGCGTTTTCAATCGGATTCGGGCCTGTTTTATTTCACAAAAAAAAGAACGGAACTGATTACCGATTTTCGCTGATTCCGCTGGGCGGTTACTGTGCAATGAAAGGAGAAAAAGATTTTCAGAAATCTCTTGAATCCGAACTTGACCATATAGAAGCCGAACCGGATTCAATGTACGGTGTTCATCCATTCAAAAGACTTTTAATTGCTTTTGCAGGTCCATTTTTCAATCTTTTTTTTGCATTTATCGCCCTTACCTGCATAAGTCTTATCGGTTACACTTATTATGCGTATTCAAACAAAATTAATGTTCCGGATGAAAACAATCATATTGAATTGAACAGCGTTGCAAAAAACGCAGGAATTCAAAGTGGTGATGAAATTATAAAAATCAATGGAATTGAAACAAAAGATTTTTCCGATTTGATAGAACAGATAAGCACAAGACCGGACGAAGACATTATTGTAACAGTTTTAAGAAACGGTGAAATTTTAGAATTCAAACTGCATACAGAAATAGACAAAAAAACAGGCGGCGGAAAAATAGGAATTATTGCACGGCCGGAAAGTCTTGAAAAAAAAGAAAAAGCACCAAAATGGCTTTTTCCTGCAATAGCAGAAGGATTTTTAGAAACCTGCAAAGACTGTGCTCTGACGGTAAAAGGCGTTGCAACGCTTTTTAAGGGCGTTGATTTAAAAGAAAGTGTTTCCGGACCGGCCCGTATTGCAGATATGATGGGGCAAGTTGTAAAAGAAAGCTTTTCCGATTCTTTGCGCAGCGGATTTGTTAATATGCTTAGTTTTATGGCAATTATAAGTATTTCGCTTGGAATTATGAATCTGCTTCCCATTCCGGTTCTTGACGGCGGACTTATTCTTTTTGCTGTTATAGAATTGGTTCTGCACAAAAAAATATCACCTAAAGTTTTATATTATATACAGTTCATAGGAATTGCCTTTATTGCGGTTATGTTTTTAATCGGATTACGCGGAGATGTTCACTATTTTTTGAATTTGATAAAAGGAAATAAATAATATGAAAAAAATTTTACTTAGTTTGACAGTTTTTTTTACATTAAATTTTTTGTTTTTTGCTCAGTCGCACATTTCAACACAGGCGCATCAGGAAGCAGTGAACATGGTTGTTCCGGCAACTTCAGAAGCGGATTTTGACAAATCTTATTTTTCAATCGGAAAGGACGGTTTTCTTGTAAAGTGGACTTCTGATAATCAGGGCGAACACTACCAAATTTCTGATATGGAAATAAAAATGGCTGTAGTTTCGCCGAACGGAAAAGAAATTGCAGTTTACGAAACTGACGGAGGAACCACAAACAGAGTTTCTGTATGGAACTGGGACACATTAACCAGAAAATTTGCAAGAAGATTTTCTGACTCAATAACATCCATCGCTTATTCTTCAAAAGGAACTTATATTATAGTAGGAACTGCGACTGTTGACGGTGCCGTTTTTTTGCGCTCAACAGACGGAAATGTAATCAATAAAATCCGCGACAATACTGGAATTGTAACATATATAACTACAAGTTCATCTGAAAAAACAGCGGTTATGTACTCTCCTGCCGGAAATCTTTCTTATTACAATCTTCAGACCGGAAAACTTAAGCAAAAATTCTCTACAATACAGGGATTTGAACAACCGGTTCTGTTCAACAATTCTTTATATCTTGCAGGTGTAAAAGACAATACAATTTACGTATGCCATGCGCTTTCCGGAAAAATTCTTTATACAACAAAGGCAGAAAATCCTATAATACTTGAAAGCAAATCCGACACAAATCTTTTCTATCTTGAAAATGATTTAAAGGGAACTTATACGCTGAAAATGTTGGAAAACGAAAACAATCAGGGAGTAACGCCTCCTAGGATTGTAAAAACATATAAAGGTCCAAGAGGCGCAAATGAATCTGTTTCCTGCGGAACAAAACTTGGACAGGAAATTATGCTCGGTTCAAATGCAGGTGCAATTTACAGAGCTGACGCAGCGGTTGAAACCAGTGTTCAAAATCTTTCGCTGCTTACAGAAAATACTTATTCAAAAATTCTTGACATGGCTCCAGTAGGAGAAGATTTTTACTTTTTGACAAAAAACTCTCTTTACAAATCGTCTTATGACACAGGAATTGTAAACAGACTTGGTGAAAATCCTGGACAAACCCGTATTATAACCTACGGAGACAGAGTTATTCTTTGGTCAAAGGGAACCAGAAATCCGGTTCAACTTTTCGACTATTCAAAGCCGGAAACAACTGTATTGTTTACGCCTAAAAATAATCTTCAGTCTGTGCGTCTTTTCGGTACAAAAATCATAGAAATGGAAAGCAACTCTGTAGTAAATCTTTATGATATGGAAAACGGTTCTTTTAAGGAAGTTTATACGGGAGCCGGACTTCAGGATGCAGTCCTTTGCGCAGACGGAAAACTTTATGTTTCAAAGTCGTATGCAACAAATCCTCATTCTTCACTTTTATGCGTTGACCTTACAACAAGGGAAACTGTTCCTATGAATCTGGCAGGAAACGTTGCATTCGCACTTTCCGTGCAAGACAATAATATTTATGGAATAAGCATTCAGAGCCAGGACAATATGAAAAAAACAACAGTTTTCAAGTTCAATATTGTTTCAAAACTTACAACTTCGATTCTTAGATTGAACGATGAGGATGCGGATGCGTTCACATATTTAAAATATCCATTCTTATATACGAATATCGGAAAGGATATAATCCGTTCCTGCAATTTGTCTGCAAATTCAAATTTTCAGTTCAAGCGTTCCGCATCTTTACCAATAAAAGTTTGCCAAAACGCAACAAGAGTTGTAATTTTGAACAAAGACGGAAGCATAAGCTGGTACAATTCAAATCAGGCACAAGTTCTTGCAGACTGGTATTTAACTAGAGACGGAAACTGGTTTGAATTTTAAACAATTTTGAATGTAACGAAAATGCGTTAGGGATTGTAGGGGCGCGCCGAAGGCGCGTTGCGGAGCAATGAGGCGGAAGCCGGAACCCCGAAAAGCCCGGCCGCAATGCCTGTTGAGTTTACGAAACCGGCATTGCGGAAACGCCCGAAAATTTATTTCCATGTACGCTCGTAAATTCCATCAATTTATTCATCTGTTGTAGGAGCCGGATCGGCATTAAAAAGTCTTCCCATTGTTGCGCGGGCGTTTTTTGCAAGAGTAAGCGCCTCTTCCTTTTTGATTCCGAAGTCGCTCATTTTCAGATTGTCAACACTGCAGGCTTTCTGCAAATTAAGGAGAGCGTCAAGAAAATCTTCCGGCTTTGACGCATCTGTTTTTGTAACGTATTTTAAACTTTAATTACAAAAAGTTTCTTATTTCTCAAAAAAAGTTATCTTATTTACACTGCGTCGCTTATTGATTATTTCAAGTATATTTATTAAATTTAAAATATGAATGATTTTATAAGAGCAAGAAGCAGCGAGCAGAAAGAATTCAGAATGAGCGAAATAAAAAATGCGGCTGATATGCTTTTTAAAAAACATCCGTTTTCTGATATAACTCTTACCACGATTGCTGAAAATTTAGGATGGTCGCGCGCGAATTTATACAAATATGTTACAACCAAAGAAGAAATTTTTCTTGCCATAGTTGAAGAAAAAATGGAAATTTACTTTTCTTCGTTATATGCGGCTTTTCCTGAAAAGAACAATTTTTCGCCGGAAGTGATTGCGGAAGTATGGGCAGGAATTTTAAATGCAAACCAGGAATATTTGCGCTACGTTTCTATTTTAACATCAATTATAGAAAAGAACGTTACTGTTAAAAGGCTTGTGGCTTTTAAGAAAAAATATTACGACTTTGAAATTTCTTTTTGCATCCGGCTTTCTGAAATGTTGAAAATTTCAGAAAAAACTTCTGCAAAACTTTTTCTGGACATTCTTTTTTATGCAAGCGCAAGTGCATCCAGTTGCGAAAAAAATCCGCTGATTCAACAAGCGCTGGAAAAAATAAATATAAAAACAGAAAAAAGCGATTTTTCCGCAAAATTGAAGGATTTTATTTTAATGGAAATAATGTGGAATACAAAACAGCAGAAAGATTAGGCTTTATAAACTTTGTTTATATATTCATCCGCAGATTTTTTCCAGCTGAAATCCTGACTCATCGCTTGAACCTGAAGTTTTTTTATCAACTTTTTATTTTCAAAAAAGGACAATGCCCACTTTACCGTGCCATAAATAGCGTCTGGCGTTAAATCATAGAATTTAAATCCTGTTCCGGTTTCCGTTTTTTCATCAAATTGAATTACAGTATCACTTAAACCGCCGGTGTCATGAACAATCGGCAAAGTTCCGTAGATTTGCGAATAAATCTGATTCAATCCGCAAGGTTCATATTTTGATGGCATTAAAAAATAGTCTGAGCCCGCTTCTATAAGATGGCTTATTTCTTCCGAATAACCGCCGAATGAAACAAAATTCGGAAGACTTTTTGAAAGATTTTTTATTTCATCTTCGCACCAAGCCTCACCGGTTCCGGCAAGAACAAACTGAACATCAAAATCCCTGCACATTCTGTACATGGCACCATAATTCGGGCGGAAAAGTTCGTTTATGCCTTTTTGCTCTGCAAGACGGCAGACAATTCCTATAACAGGAATATCCGGATTTACAGAAAGCCCCATGCGCTTTTGCAGTGCAGCTTTGTTTATTGATTTTTTTTCCAAAGAATATTTGGAATACCTGGCAGGAATGTATTTATCTTTTTCGGGATTCCATTCTGCCAAATCGGCACCGTTTACAATTCCTTCAAAATCTTTTTCACGCACGCGAATAAGACCGTCAAGCCCGCAACCAAATTCTGCGCCGCTGATTTCTTTTGCATAAGTTTTACTTACGGTTGTAATTTTGTCTGCACATACAATTCCCGCCTTAAGAAAATTTATGGAATCAAACTGTTCAAAGCCGGCTTTTGTTTTATATTCCGGAGGAAGCCCCAGCAAAGGAAAGGCTTTATCTGAAAAAGTTCCCTGATAAGCCATATTATGAATTGTAAAAACAGATTTTGTTTTTGGAAAGTTCTGCCGTTCAAAGAATTTTAGCAGAACAGGAACCATTGCGCTTGACCAGTCGTTTGCATGTATTACATCCGGAATCCAGGCAAGCTGGCGGCAAAGTTCAAATGCGGCGCGTGCAAGAACATTAAAACGGAGCGGATTGTCTGCATAAGAAGACTGGGAGTTTTCCCCGTAAATTCCAAGACGACCGAAAAGCTTTTCATAGTCCAGAAAATAAATTTTTGCCTTTCCGACATTTGAACTGTAAAAATCAACAACAATATCGGAAAAGCCAATATTTAACAGAACTGATTTTTTTTCCAAACAAAGCCCGATTCTGTTAATTGAATAATATCGAGGAATTAAAATTTTTACTTCCTGCCCTTCTTCCGACAATGCTTTAGCCAAAGCAGAAACTGCATCTGCAAGACCACCGGTTTTTGCAAACGGAACAGCTTCGGCAGAAACCATAAGAATTTTCATATTTATTCCACCGTCGTTTCCGTTATTTTGTTTCCACCGCTTTTTTGAATGCTTCTTTAGAATTCAAGATTGTCTTTTCAGAAACACAATAAGAAATGCGGAACCAGCCTTTACCTGCAAATCCGCTGCCTGGAGCGCAAAGAATATTAAATTTCTTAAGATGTTCTGTAAAAGCAAGGTCATCTCCGTTCCAAGAGTCCGGAACCTTTACAAAAAGATAAAACGCGCCTTCCGGTTTTGCGTACTCCAAGCCAGCATAATCCATTATCGCAGAAATTTCGTTCATGCGCTTTTCATACAAAGAATAATCGCACTTTGCATTCCAGCTTTTTGCAACAACTTTCTGAAAGAATGCAGGAGCATTCACATAGCCTAAAATTCTTGTAGTAAGAATGCAGGCGCTCACCAACTCTTTTGCATCGTCTGCAGCCGGATTTACAGCAATATAACCGATGCGTTCTCCCGGAATGCTAAGATTTTTTGCAAAAGAAGTAACAACCACTGCATTTTTATAATAAGGAAAAACAGGTGAAACTTTTTTTCCGCCATAAACAATAGCGCGGTAAGGTTCATCTGCTATTATATAAGGAAAACGCCCGCTATTCTTTCCGAAATCATAAAGAACATCCGCCAATGCTTTAATATCTTCCTCGGAATAAATTTTTCCCGTAGGATTATTAGGCGAATTTATTAAAACAGCCGCTGTTTTTTCGTTCAGCGCAGCCTTTATTGCCATAACATCAAGGCTGAAGTCGCTTTTTGTATTAACGCGGCATATTTCCGCTCCATGATTATGGATATAATGATCATATTCTGCAAAATAAGGGCAAGGAACAATAATTTCATCGCCGGAATTTACAAGGGATTTTATAACAGAATTCATTGCGCCGGCCGCTCCCACGGACATAACAACACAATCCATAGGAACTTGAACACCTTGTTCTTCAGAAGTTTTTTGCGCCATCGCAGCACGGGCTTCCGGATAACCTGCATTGGACATATATCCGTGAGCATTATGACTTTTATCTTCGGCAACAATTTTTATTGCCTCAAGAACTTCTTCCGGAGGTTCAAGATCCGGATTTCCAAGACTAAAATCATATACATTGTCCGCTCCGAACTTTTGTTTCAGAACAGCACCTTCTTCAAACATTTTGCGGATAACCCCCGCAGCCGGGTTCTGTAAAACTGATTTAATATTGTTCGAAATCATAGTAACTATTATTATATCACAAGTGTTTCTTGAAAAGAAATAGAATTAACTATATTATCTTGAAAGTAGGAATGTAAATTATGAAAAAAACTTTTTTTTTAGCATCGGCTATTCTTTTATCTGCGGCAGTTTTTGCGCTTCCGTTCAACAGCAAACTTTCTGATGAAGAGCGTGCAAAGCTTGAAAACGGTGAAGTAATAACAAGAAATATTGATAAATACAAAAATCTTTCAATTGACAGCGAAAATGTTGCGGCACAGACGCTCCGCAAAGAAATTGACGAAACTGATCCTAATTATCTTGCAGAACTTGCACAAATCCGACCATACGAAGGAAACGAAGATTTGATTGAAAAACTTTATACAGTTCTTTCTGACATAGAAAGTTACGCAGGAATTCCTTACTGGTCTGTGCAGCATGACCGATACTTTGACCTTTATAAAACTGCGGAAATAAAAAGCAAAGAGCAAATCAGTGGAACAACAGAAAAATACGAGGCAAATCTTTATATGAGCCCGTTCGGAAACATAGAAACTCCAATTACAATAGAAAAAGGTGAAGATTATCTTATTTATATAAGTTCAAACAACAACAGCCTGAAAGTAAAAGGAATGACAGCCGTAAAAAAACAGAATTTAAAATCCGTAATTATACTTTTTAAAGACGGAGACAACTGGATTCTTTACGGAGCGGGCGGATGCAAAGCACCTAAAATTGCAATGTTTCAAAAAAGAATAGAAACTTCGTTCATAAACAGAATCAAAACATTCTGCAACTACGTTTTTACAAAAATATAAGGCAATAAAATGATTTGGGTTGTAAATTCACAGACACCTTTAGGGGCGGAACTTTGCCGTCAGCTTGAAAACGGAAAATTCCCATATATTTCTTCCGGAAGTGAACTTAATACAGAAATATCAGACTCTTTTGAAAAATTCATTCTTTCAAAAGAAACTGAATTTTATACAAAATATCACAACAAACCTGAACTTGATCCGGACATAGGCAGAATAAAATGGATTATAAATTGCGCGGCAACCGAAAATCCTGATGTTTCCGCATGCACAAATATTGCACGGGCAGCGCGCAGTCACAGCGCAAAACTGATTCATATTTCAACTGATTATGAAGATTTGAATTCAAAATCAAAGACGGAAGAAGCGATAGCAAGCGCTACAACACAATATTATGTTCTTAGAACGCAATGGCTTTACGGATATGACGGAAACAATTTTGTATCAGACTTGCTGAATGAATTTTCAACAAGCGAATCTGTAAAAGCATCCTCAAATATAGAAGGTTCGCCAACTTTTTGCGGAGATGTTGCAGAAGCCGCAATACGTTTTATTGTGCGCACACAAAAAGCAAGCGGATTTTTCGGAAAAAACAGCATTCCTGCGTTCGGTTTTTATAATTTTGCGGATTCTGGCTTTACAAACCAGTTTGATTTTGCAAAAAAAATATTTGAACTTGCAAAAAAATACGAAAAAGCAGAAATCGCCTGTACTATAGAAGATGAAATTTCCGAAGAACACAAACTTTCTTCAATGCCAATGCTTGATTGCACAAAAATAGCAAAGGAATTGAAAATAAAAATTCCTTCATGGCAGCAGAGTCTTGAAACATTCATCAAAAACAAAAACTCAAGGTAATTTATGGAAAAAAAATCTTCGAAAATCATAAAATTTTTGCTGTTGGACCTCGCTCTTTTAACGTCTATATCGTTTTTTTTTGCAATTCCATGGGGATTCAGAAATTATCCGCTGCAGTTTCATTGGAACGTTTTTTTTGTGCTTGCCGCAGATACATCCGGAGCAGACAGCGGAACAGGTCTTTCAATTTTGTTCGGTTTTGTAATTCCTACAATCGTCGTATTTGCACTTTACAAAATTGTTACAATCATTGCAGTAAAAAAACGCGAAAAACTTTACAATTTTCATAAATATTTTTCCCTTTCGTTGCTTTTTACAGCAGTTTTGCTTCTTGTTTTTACAACTAAAATTTGGAACTATTTTAAAATCGCAAAAACTGTTATAGGAAAACCGGTCTATTCCGAGTTCTATGAAGAAAATTTCATTTCCGAAAAGGATTTTAAGATTCTGGAACCGGAAAACAAAAGAAATCTTATTTATATTTTCATGGAATCAATGGAACCGGATTTTACAATTCCGGAAAAAGGCGGCGTTTTAAAAGAAGATTTGATTCCTAATATTTACAATATTGCGAACGAAAACATAAATTTTGGCGACGGACGAATTGAACAGAATATCAGCGGCGGAATAAATCTTTCCGGAACAAGCTGGACTGTGGCAGGATTGCTTTCAAAAACTTCCGGAGTTCCATATTTCAGTCCGTTCACAAAAGAAAACGGAAAGCGCCGATGCCTAAAAAATCTGAAAAAACTTGGCGATTTCCTTTATGAGCAGGATTACAATCTTATTTTTTCAATGGGTTCAAAAAAACAGTTTGAAAACCGCGATACAGTTCTGGAAGAACAGAATTTTAAAATCCACGACATAGACTGGTACAAAAGAAACGGCTGGCTTAATCCTGATTACGAAGTTTTCTGGGGATTTGAAGATGCGAAACTTTACGATTTTGCCCGCAAAGAGTTAGAAGCGCTTTCTTCCGAATCAAAACCGTTTGCTTACGGATTTCTTACTGTAGATACGCACTTTCCGGACGGTTACACCTGCCCGCTCTGCAAAAATGAACACAGCGAAAGCATTGAAAACGTTTTCCAGTGCGCAGACCGACAGCTTTCAGATTTTCTTGAATGGGCAAAAAATCAGGAATGGTATGAAAACACAACAATTATAATAACCGGGGATCATTGTTATTTAGATGCCATCTTAAATAATTTTATTGAACGGAATTCTTTGCTTTCTGCAAAAGAAATAAATGAAAAAAGACGATTTTTGGATATTTTTATAAATCCTGCAGAGGGACTTGCAAACGTGAATCAAAAACGAAAATTCAGTTCGTTCGATATGCTTCCTACAATTCTTGAAGCGATGGGAAACAAAATTGAAGGAAAAGGAATGTATTTAGGCCGCTCATTATTTTCAGATGAACCGACAATTGTTGAAAAATACGACCAAAGTTTCGTAAACGACGAAATTATGAAAAAAACTGCCGAATACGAAACTTTGAAATAAAATCAGAGCGAACTTAAAATCAGTTCCATTTCGCCTTCCAAAGAAACTTTACCAAATCCGCATGGCAGAATAAAATGTTCAGAACTTTTTATTTCTTTGCCATTGATTTTTCCGCTTCCGGAAATAACGGAACAGAGCAAAAACGGCATTGTCTGTTCAAAAGAAACATTTCCGCTGATTTTTGCGTGCCAGACTGTAAAAAAATCGCATGAAACAAGTTGAGTAAAGTTTTCGGATAACTGTTTTTTCTGATTCAACGGAAGATTTTTTTGCACAAAAGGCGCTTTTATAACATCAATGCTTTGCTTTACGTGCAGAGGACGTTTTTTTCCGTCCTGCAACCGGTCGTAATCGTAAACCCTGTAAGTTATATCACTTGACTGCTGCGTTTCCAAAATTACAGTTCCGCCTTTGATTGCATGGACAGTTCCCGGCTCAATAAAGAAAAAATCTCCTTTGTGAACCGGAACTTCGCGGATAAAATCATTCCATTGATGATTTTCTATCATCGATTTTACTTCATCGGAATTTTTTGCGTTATGGCCGATTATGATTTTTGTACCCGGAAGAGCATCCATAATGAACCAGCACTCTGTTTTTCCAAGAGAACCGTTTTCATTTTTTGCGGCATATTCGTCATCAGGATGAACTTGAATGCTTAAATCTTTTTTAGCATCGATTATTTTTGTTAAAAGCGGAAAACGGTCGCCTTTTGCATTTCCGAAAAGTTCAGGTTTGGTTTTCCACAAATCGCTTAAGTGAAGCCCTTTATATTCTTCGTTCAGAACCAAATCGTCCCCGTTCGGATGAGCGCTTATGCCCCACTGTTCCGACCCCCAAATAAGATTTTTTACTTCAGGCTTTAAAAATATCGGATTCATAATTTGTTTTCCTTGCAATTTTAATGGTGATTGTGCCTTTCGAAATTACCAATCAACGCTAATTCTTGGTGGTTGCCTGGCTACCTTAAGTACGAGAGCCTCAACCACCAATTTTTTTTATTTCTTTGTTTTTTCAGCAACAAGTTTTACATCTTGAACTTTGTCTTTCTTAGAAATAAGAATTCCATCCTCGCAGGCTACAACAACAACATCTTCAAGACCGATTATTCCAACCGGAACTTTTGCAGCGGATGCGTTCACGTAACAGTCTTTGCTGTTCAGATTTATTACATTTCCGCTTAAAACATTTCCGTCAGAATCCTTGTCTTTGATCTGCCACAATGCAGACCAAGAGCCGACATCGTTCCAGCCGGCATCAAGCTTTACAACGCGGCCGTGCTTTGTTTTTTCCATAACCGCATAGTCAATGGAATTGCCTTTTATCTGCTCAAAGAATTCTTTGTTCAATCTTACAAAATCAGAATCAGATTGCGCAGTTTCAACTGATTTTACAGAAAGTTCGAACATTTCACCTTCAAAACTTTTCAGTTCTTCAAGAAATCTGCTTGCCTTAAAAACAAACATTCCGCTGTTCCAGCTGTAATTTCCGTCGGCAAGATATTCTTTTGCTTTTTCAAGATTTGGTTTTTCAACAAAACGTTCAAGCGCAAAAGAACCGTTTTCCTCACTTCCGGTTTTTATGTAGCCGTAGCCTGTGTTCGGTTCAGTCGGAACAATTCCGAACGTTACAAGAAAGCCTTTTTCCGCTTCGCAGACAGCCTTTTTTACGGCTTCCTGGAAAGCATCCTTATTTTTTATAACGTGATCGCTTGGAAGAACGATTACAACAGCATCCTTGTCTTTTCGCAAAACTTCATAACAGGCAGCGGCAATCGCGGGAGCAGTATTTCTTGCAAGCGGTTCAAGGAGGATTTTCGGATTTTTCATTCCGATTTGATTCAACTGTTCGGCAACAACAAACCGATGCGCCTCGTTACATACAACAACCGGCTCTGAATGTTCAAGCCCGGAAAGACGCAATAAAGTTTCCTGAATCATAGTGTTTTCGCTTACGAGCGGCAAAAACTGCTTAGGATGATTTCCATTAGAAAGCGGCCAAAGTCTAGTTCCTGCGCCGCCAGAAAGAATTACTGGATAAAGTGACATATAAACTCCAAAAAACTATTTATTATAAAAATCGCTACCGCCAAAATCTTTTCATGTTTTATACATATCAAGATAATTAGCTTTTATAAATTTTTTTATCAAAGAAATTTGAAAATCTGACAAATCCCCTCTTCCTGATAAAAAAAAGCATATCCATTTACTATAAGTTTTGCGTTTTCTGCTATTTTTTCTATTTCTGCTTTAATCATACTGTATTTTAACCTCTTTTATGGGCGAAAGGAATTCTTTTTTGTTCATATATAAATTATCCAATACAGGAATCAAATCTATATATTCTTCAATTTCATGTTCTTTGTTTTTATATTTTGCCATAACTTCTATATATCCATTGTCCCAAAGTAAAATCTTTGTGTATCGATCAAGATTGTCACATGTTCTAAAAGTAAGTTTTTTACCATTAAATAAAAATGTTGTATACTTATCAAAACTACTTAATATTGCAACAGAATCTTTCATAATATCCTCTGTATTAATAATATATCATATTTTATAGTATTCTAGCAAATATTTACACAACTAAAAAAATCCATTAAAGTTTAAAATATTTTTTATCAGGTTTTTACAATGCGTTTTTTTAAATTTTTAATTATTTTTACTATTTTGGCTTCCACACAACTTTTATTTGCACAGGAATCTTTAAAATCAACAGAAGAAGAATACTACGACTTTTTAAGTTTGATTGGAATTACAGAGCGCCCTACTTTGAATTACAGAACTTTAAGTGATTCTGAATGGACAATCAAAAATGAATCCATAAACCAGAATCTGCAGGAAGACATTTCAAAAACAATACAGAAAGATGAAACTATTAATCCCGAAACTGATTCAAATGCAGACAGTGAAAAAACATTGCTTCATCCGTGGCAGAACAACAATCTGGGAACAAAACGCACACTTTTCGAACCTGCACAAAAATCTGAAAACTGGTTTGCAAAAGGAATAAATCAAAACATAAAGCTGAAAATTTACGGTCCGGAATGGTTCAACAGCTACAACACAGCAGCACCTTACGGCCAAAACGACGGCGCCCTGTGGCAAGGAAAAGGCTACAATACCAGCCTGACTGCAGGCGCAAGACTGGAAGCCTACGGCTTTGAACTGACATTAAAACCGCAAGTGAGTTTCAGTGAAAACCGGGAGTTTGAATATATAAAACCGAACTATCCGGCAACTACAAAGGATGGAAACGGAAATGAATTTGTAACAATATACAATAAAAAAGCATCCGAATACGGATATTACGGAGTTACATCAATTGATGCTCCGCAAAGATTTGGAGATTCTGCATTCTGGACTTACGATTGGGGTGATACAGAAATACGCTGGTCCTGGAATTCTTTTACAGTAGGCTTTGGAACTCAATCTATTTGGCTTGGTCCAGCCCAACTAAACCCGATTATACATTCAAACAATGCCGCAAGTTATCCAAAATTTGATATAGGAATCAGAAAAACTGCCATATATATGCCACACTTTGGCTGGCATTTAGGCTACATCGAAGCAAGGAGCTGGTGGGGAAAACTTACAGAATCAGACTGGTTTGATAATGACAATTCAAATAACAACAATTTAATTTCAGGACTGTCGTTTGCGTATAGTTTTCCTTTTACAGATTTAACAATCGGATTTAATAGAACTCTATCAGGAAAATGGGATTCAATAGATTCTTATTCTCTCTTCAGAATTTATATTCCTAAAATGAATGGCGGTGGAGATAAAACAGATCAACGTTTTTCTTTTACAGTTGACTGGCTTTTTTCAAATATTGGACTTGAAACATACTTTGAATGGGGACGAAATGATTTTTCCCCAAATATGGACTATATAATACGCTATCCATTTCACACTCAAGGTTGGTCAGCTGGAATAAGAAAATCCTTTACATTCACAAATTCATTAAAAGGAGAAATATTGCTCGAATGTACAAATCTTGAATGTTCAGCTGATTATGACCGATTGATAAATTGGTATTCAACATTTTACGCACATCACACAATCACTCAAGGTTATACAAATAAAGGTCAATGGTTAGGCTCAGGAATAGGAACTGGAGGAAACTCTCAATATTTAGGTGCAAAACTTTATTTTCCAAAAGGTTCTTTTTTATTATTCACACAACGCAGAAATCCAGATTTAGATTATACAATGTATATTGATGCAAAAAATGATGCAGAAAATATAAAAAACGGAATTTTTAATGCAGAAGCAAATATAAGATGTTTACTTTCGTTTGGAATGTCTATAAATTATTTTCCAAGAAATAATTTGATTCTTCAAGGTAGCTATATTTTTACAGATGATAAAAATCCTCTTAATAAATCAAAGACAGACCATCATTCTGAACACAGATATAACAACTCTTTACAACTTGAACTAAAGATTGAAATATAGATTTTTTAAAAGAATAAAAGTAAAAAGAACTTTGTGAATGTATTTTTTAGTATTTCAGGACTGCAATAATATTGAATTTTCCCATTTTATATTTCAAAAATTTGTTGCATAGTATTATGAATTAGAAAAAACAACAAAAATACTTATAAAATCAATTGTCTATCCGGAACAATTTTCTTAAATTGTTCTGGATTTTTTCGTTGAGTTTGAGTGGCTGCATTTTTCTTTTTGCGGCGATGAATTCGTAAATGTATTTTAAGTTGGAAGGGGCGTTTTCCGTTCCTTTTACGGGAATCGGTGCATAATACGGTGAATCTGATTCAATAAGAAGTCTGTTCAACGGAACGTAGGAAACCATTTCTTCCACTTCGTTTTTATTTTTTCCCGAAAAAGTAACAGAGCCGTCAAAACTTATGTAAAAACCCATATTCAAAAAGAATTCCAGTTCAGAAAGAGTGTATGAAAATCCGTGCACAACACCTTTGTTCCACTTTACTGTCCGCAAAATATCCATCGTATCCTGAAATCCTTTTCTGGAATGTATTATAACCGGCATATCAAGTTTTTTTGCCAATTCAAGTTCACATTCAAAAAGATTTCTTTCATCATAAACACTTTGACTGTCAAAATAATCGTGTTCGCGTCCATTGTTTTCAAAAGAATTCCAGTCGTGGTCAATACCGCACGGACCAACCGCCACAAGATGAGAAGAAAAATCGCTTTCGGAATCTTTAAACTCATTTATTGTTTTTTCAAGATTTTGAACAGTTTTTTCCGGGTTTTCAATATTTGAAAGAGACGGCATCGCTCCCGCACAAAAATAAACCATATTTTTAATTTTCCGCACAAGATTTTTATCTTTCTCTTCATCAAAAAATTGCAGGCACTGCTCCACTCTTTCTTTACGTTTAAAAATATCATCTGCGGCAATTCCGGAATCAAGCGCAATACATTCGTGCAGGCCGAATTTTTCAAGAATTTTCGCTCCGTTTTCAAGTCCGAGTAGTTCTGTTGTCTGATAGAAATCAAAAAAAGAATCTGCAAACATATATTATATTCTTAATAATTTTTTTATTTTTTCAAGTATTTAATATTTTATTTTCATCATTTTTTTGATATAATAAAAAAGAATTAGGAGCAGTTTTTATGGGTGAAGCAATTTTTATTCCTGGATTCGAAGATGGTTTCGATAAAAATTTAAGATTTCAGATTGACAGCGTACCTGAAATTCCAAGAAGTCTTGTAATTTTTTTGAAAGGCAGCATAGACAACTACAACGCGACTTTTTTCAGCGAAAAAATGGAATCGGTACTTAGTTCGCGATATGTAAACATTGTTTTCAAGTGTGCGCTTTTGGAATACGTTTCTTCTTCCGGAATAGGAGTTTTCACTAAATTTTATTCAACACTTAAAGAACGTGGCGGAAATCTTGTTTTTATGGATTTACAGCCTAAGGTTCTTGAAGTTTTTCAACTGCTGGGTTTTAACAGTTTTTTTAACATAAAAGCAACTATGGCTGAAACAATCGATTTCTTTAAAGAACCGAAAAATACAACAACATCTGTATTCCCATTTTCTTTCGGATGTCCGATGTGTTCTGCAAAACTAAGGGCTTTCCATCCGGGAAATTTCAGGTGCTCAAAATGCAAAGCCATTTTTCAGGTAGATTCTGACGGGAAAATAAAAATATAATCAGCTTTTCGCAAAAAGATTTGTAACATGAAATTGCATTAAATCTTTCAGAACTTCTGCGGCAATTATCAGTCCGGCTACAGAAGGAACAAACGCATTGCTGCCAGGAACTTGTTTTCTAACGGCGCAAGTACGCTTTGTTCCCGGAGGACAAACGCAATTGAATTTACAGCTTACTTCCAAATCCTCGTCATGCGGCGGAATTACATTTTCCGTGCTGAACACGCACTTCAGCCGCTTTATTCCGCGCTTTTTTAATTCTGTGCGCATAACACGCGCCAACGGACACACTGAAGTTCTTGAAATATCCGCAACTTTCAGTTTTGTAGGGTCAACTTTGTTTCCAGCGCCCATACAACTGATAACCGGCTTTTTTGCGGCTTTTGCGCGCATAACAATTTCAAGCTTTCCTTTTACGGTATCAATGCAATCAACAATATAATCATATACAGAAAAATCAAACTGGTCTGCGGTTTCCGGCATATAAAAAGTTTTGAATTTTGTAACTTTGCAGTCCGGATTAATATCGTGAATGCGCTCTTCGGCAACATCCACTTTATCCTTTCCCACTGTTGAGCGCAGCGCATACAACTGGCGGTTCAAATTGGTAAGACAAATACGATCGTCGTCTACAATATCAATTGCGCCAACTCCAGAACGGACAAGCGCTTCCACAACATAACTTCCAACACCACCGATTCCAAACACAATCACTCTGGAATTGGCGATTTTTTCCATATTTTCTTTTCCGAATGTAAGACGAGTGCGCGCAAACTGATACTGCATTTTTTACAACCTGACGATTAGAATCTGTGAAGGAAACCGGCGCTAAGACCCCAGGAATTATGCGAAATAACACTGAAATTCAAAGATGCAAGAGCCTCATTACTACTGTCAATTTCCGCACGAACGCCGCCTGTTGCTGTCAAGTCAAAGCCGACTGATGTATCAGAATCTTTTCCGCTTGCATCAGAAAATTCAATCGGAAGTTCAAGTCCGCCGCCGGCAAAGAAAACCCATGAATTCCCAGGGTTGAACGACCATATAGCAGAAAGTCCCGGAGTGAAAATAAAATCTGTCGCTTCACTTTTAACTTTTCCGCTCTCACCTGCTACATTATATTCTATTTCTGCCGTAAAATCGGAAAATGCCATTTTGAAATATCCTTCAAAAGCCAAATTCGGCAAACTGTCAATCGCAGACCAGCCGAAAGTCGGTTTTACAACTCCAAAGTAAGCATACGAACTATCATAATCACTGTTTACAATAGAACCGCCCTCAAATCCGACTTCAACACTTGCATAAATCGGAGATTTTTTCTGACTTTTTCTTGAAGCACCGAAAGCAAAACCAGAAACACAAGAAATCAGCGAAAGTGCTAAAACAACTTTTTTAATCATTTTCATAATTTTTTCCTAATTAACAATTTTTTATATTTTATTGAATTCAAGGCGGCGTGTCATTACATCAAGCTAAAAAAGAAGACAAAAAAACGCCGGGCTCGAACTGCAACGCAATCCAAGCCCGGCGCCGTACGGTTTCCCGTACTAAATCGGAGAGAGTTTATCAGCTTATTTACAAGCTGTTTATAATATAGCCTTTTATTCTTTTGATGTCAATATATATTTTCATTTATTTATCATTTTTTTTTAGTCTGCAGAAATTTAAAATTCAATCATCATTTCAAAGACATTTCTTTCAGATTCAGTAATTTTTATAAAGTTTCTGCCGTTCTCTTCTTTTTTGAAAATGCGCAAAACCTGACCTTCTCTGCTTTCACCTGTATAATGAACTTCAAGAGACTTTACTTCGTGCAGTTCCAAAAATTCATCCGGAAAAACATTCAAAGCGAGTTTTATATATTCAATGTTGTTCATATGATGAGACATATCAATATACTGGGAACGGATTACCTGCTCGTAAACAAAATCTGATTCAGAAAAATCCGCAGAAAACTTTTCAAATGATTCCGGCATCTGGCTTTGAGGAAAATTTTCTTTAGGATAAGGAAGTGCTGTCAAGCGGAGCGGACGATGCGATGTACAATCAAGTACGCAGGCTTCCTGATTCGCCAAAACAAGAACGGTTCCATTTTTGTCCTTCAAAACTGTGTTTATGTGAGTTTTCAAACCTGAATTACTTACAGGAAAAGTTTCGGCAGATATTTCTTCCCGCCAATCAGGACGGCGGAAAAAACGCAGCCGTGTCTTTGTAAAAACCCAAAATGCATTGAATTTTTCGCGGTAAATAACTCCGTCACATTCAAGCATATTAAAACATTCCGTAAGATTATCTTGAACCATAAGCACTGACTGGACGATTCCCATTTTTACAGTACTGTCAATAAAAGCTGAAGAAATTTTTCTTTGCTGACTAAAAATAAGGTTGTTTTCCATAGGAATAATTTTCTCAAAAAATAACACTTTTTTCAATAAATATAACAAAAAATTAAAATTATATTGACAAATAAAATAATATTTTTTATATTAGCATTATACCGTATAGGGTATAACAATTTATAAAATAATAAACCATCAATAAAATTTCATCAGATTTGGAGGAATATATGGACAAAGAAATTAAAAAACTTGAAGAACAAGAATCTTTCTGTTCTGAAAACACAACAGAAAGAACTCCAGAAGAAATAAAATCTCTTATGAACAGACTTTGCCGCGTGGAAGGTCAAATACGCGGAATAAAAAAAATGATTGAAAACAATGCATACTGTCCTGATATTTTGATACAAGCTTCAGCAGCAAATGCTGCGCTGAACTCTTTTTCAAAGGAACTTCTTACAAATCATTTAAAAAACTGTGTTATGAACGATGCGATGGAAGGAAAGTATGAAAAACTTGATGAGCTTGTAAAAATTTTACAGAAGATGATGAAATAAAAACCGCTTATCTGAAAAAAAATCCATAACAACATAAACATCAATCATACATTACAAAACTATGCTTTCTGGAGGCGGATTATATGGACAAATATTCTGTTACAGGAATGAGCTGCGCAGCTTGTGCGGCAAATATAGAAAAAGCAGTCAATAAAGTGCAAGGAGTTTCCGGCTGTTCTGTAAGTCTTTTAACAAATTCTATGACTGTTGAAGGAACCGCCGCCACAAACAGTATTATTGAAGCGGTGGAAAAAGCCGGCTATGCGGCAAAAAAATTGGGAGAGCAAGGCGGCTCCGTGTCTTCCGCTTTTAACAGTTCTGAAAATCCCCTGAACGAAAACGAAGAACTTTTTTGCGACAAAGAAACTCCAGCCCTAAAAAAAAGGCTTGTCTGCTCAGTCGCAATCCTTTTAATTTTAATGTACGTAAGCATGGGGCACGGAATGTTCGGCTGGCCTCTTCCCGCCTGGTTTTCAAAAAATGGCACGAATTGCGTTGCAATAGGCTTAACAGAGATGATTCTTGCCTTTTCTGTTATGCTGATAAACAAAAAATTTTTTGTAAGCGGATTCAAAACTCTTTTTCACGGAACACCAAATATGGACACTCTTGTAGCGCTGGGCTCCGGGATTTCGTTTGTTTACAGCATTGCCGCACTTTTTGGAATGAGCGATTCTGTTCTTTCCGGAAATACGGAGCGGACAATGACTTTTATGCACAATTTGTATTTTGAAAGTGCCGCGATGATTGTAACGCTTATCACAATCGGAAAACTTCTTGAATCACTTTCCAAGGGAAAAACAACCAGCGCACTTAAAAGCCTTATGAAACTTTCACCTAAAACCGCAACGATTTTACTTAACGGAAAAGAAACTGAAATTCCTGTGGAAAAAGTAAAAACTGGCGATATTTTTATTGTCCGTCCGGGTGAAAATATTCCTGTAGACGGAAAAATAATTGAAGGTTCGTCCGCAATAAACGAATCTGCGCTAACGGGAGAGTCCATTCCTGTTGATAAAAATATTGGCGATGAAGTGAATGCCGCAACAATAAACACAAGCGGCTTTTTAAAATGCGAAGCAACCCGGGTGGGAGCCGACACGATACTTTCACAAATCATTCAAATGGTAAGCGATTCTGCCGCCACAAAAGCGCCGATAGCAAAAATCGCGGACAAAGTTTCCGGTGTTTTTGTTCCGGTTGTCCTTGCAATTGCGCTTGTAACATTTGCAATCTGGATTTTTTGCGGTGCGGACGTTACGTTCAGCTTGGCAAGGGCAATTTCAGTTCTTGTTGTAAGCTGTCCATGCGCGCTTGGCCTTGCAACGCCGGTTGCGATTATGGTAGGAAACGGAATTGGGGCGAAAAACGGAATTCTTTTTAAAACTTCCGAAAGCCTTGAAACAACCGGAAAAACACAGATTGTCGTCCTTGATAAAACAGGAACAGTAACAAACGGCGAACCTGTTGTAACAGATATAATTGCGAACGAAGAAGACGGCATAAATGCAATTGAACTTTTGAAATGTGCGGCCGCCCTGGAATCAAAAAGCGAACACCCGCTAAGCAAAGCAGTTATGCGCAAAGCAAAAGAGAACGGAATTGAAATCGCAGAAGTTTCAGATTTTCGCGTACAGCCAGGAAACGGTTTAAGCGCAACTCTGAACGGCCCTTCATCATCTGCCATAAACGGAAAAAACGAATCCGCCGCATCAAATAGTTCAAACGAAAATAAAATTTTCGGCGGAAATTTAAGATACATCGAAAGCGTTGCTCCAGGTTCTGTAAGCGGAAAAATAAAAGAACAAGCAGAAAAACTTTCAGAAGAAGGAAAAACACCGCTCTTTTTTGCAAGGGAAGAAAAGCTTCTTGGAATTATAGCCGTTTCTGATTTAATAAAAGATGACAGCGCACAAGCAATAAAAGAATTGAAAAATATGGGCATTCACGTGGTACTTTTAACAGGCGATAATGAAAAAACTGCAAGCGCAGTCGGAAAAATTGCCGGAGTAAATCAAGTGATTGCTGATGTTCTTCCTGACGGAAAAGCGAAAATTGTAAATGAATTCAAAAATATCGGAAAAACGTGTATGATAGGAGACGGAATAAATGATGCTCCGGCGCTTACAACTGCCGATGTGGGAATGGCAATCGGAGCGGGAACAGATGTTGCCATAGACGCGGCTGATGTTGTTCTTGTAAAAAGCAATCTGACTGACGCCGTTCGGGCAATCCGTTTAAGCCGCCGGACGCTTAAAAATATCCACGAAAATCTTTTCTGGGCATTTTTCTACAACATCATTCTGATTCCCATTGCGGCGGGCGTTTATTACCATTGGTTCGGATTAAAAATGAATCCTATGTTAGGCGCGGCGGCAATGAGCCTTTCTAGTTTTTGCGTTGTAACAAATGCTTTGCGATTGAATTTTGCAGACATAAAAACTTCAAGGCATGACAGAAAAATAAAAATAAACAGACGAGCGGAACTTTCAAACTTGTCAGCAGAAAAAAAACAGGCAATTGAACAAAAAATGAGTGAAAAAACAAATTCAACATATGATGAGAACAAATTAATAAAGGAGGCTGATATTATGACGGCAGAAAAAACATTTAAAGTTGAAGGAATGATGTGTCCGAACTGTGAAAAGCACGTCCGCGAAGCGTTGGAAAAGATTGACGGCGTTGAAAGCGCAACAGCAGATCACAACAAAGCACAGGTTGTTGTAAAAATTTCAAAAGATGTGCCGGACTCGGAATTTGAAAAAGCAATTTCAGATGCCGGCTACACTTTTGTAAAATAGCAAGATTTATAAAAAATGTTTACAGAAGACCATTAAAAACAATCTTTTTATAATGGTCTTCTTAACATATTGTTAGTAAAAAATAATGTAATAAAATTCAAAACATCTTCTTCAAATGTTTAAAATTATGATAGAGTTATATGCTGAATATAATTCGAAGAGGTTTTTATGCAAAGAAAATTTATACGCATAATGATGTACGGAAGTCTGCACAAAGAAGATTATTTTAAAACCCGTCCAATCTTATTTGAAGACAACCGCAAAAAACTTATAGCATATTCTTTATTCGGAATTATTTTTTTTATTTTTTCTGAACTTTTTTCAATTTTTTCCAAATCCGATTTTTTGCCGGAAAAAAGTAAAATTTATTTTATTACAGCTTCAATTTTATTATTAATATGCATTCTTAATGTTTCTGTTGCAAAGAAAATTCCTGCAATAATTTATATGAGCGTTTATTTATACGTCCTTACACTGCTTTCGTTCGGAATTTACATAGGAATTGTTGTAACTCCAGCAGGAAAAACAGCATTATATCTTGCAATGCTCATGACGGTCTCCTCGCTTTTTTACATGGCTTCAATCGGATATGTAATATGTATTTTCCTATGCAATACAGTTTACTACTTACTTATTTTGCGGGTAAATCAGCCGGAACCGCTCTTGTATTCCAACATTGCAAATGTAACAACATTCGGAATTATAAGCATTGTGTTCGGATGTTATTCAAAACTTCTTACAGCACAGCGCTTTAACAGTCTTAGACTTACTGAATATCTTTTAAAAGTTGATGCCTTTACAGAAATGTACAACAGAAGATATTTTGAAACAACTTTAACATACCTTAAACAAATTTCCGCAAATGTGGAAATAATATTTTTTAACATTGACAATTTAAGATTTTTCAACAAAAAAGAAGGTCATCAGGCAGGAGATGAAATAATCCGAAAAGTTGCCGGATTTTTAAAAGAAACATTCTCAAATTATGGAGACTGCTTCAGAATCGGTGGCGATGAATTCGTAATTATACTAAAAAATTACTCCGGCTCTACCGCATCTTTACTTTCGGTTTTTGAAGAAAAAATTGCTGATTTCAACCAGAAGGAAAACAAAAGCATTGAAGTTTCTTATGCAAAAGCATCGTCAAAAGAATTTCCAGATGATTCCATTTATGACCTTGCTAAAAAAGCGGAAACTTTTTTATATGAAAAGAAAACCGAAAGATAGCAGCAGTTGTCACAGTCTGTAGAAATGACACTGTTGCTGTACTGGAGTTTGATTGCATCATTCGGAGCTTAAACTAACATACCGATTTTTATTGAAAAAAAAAATCATTGTGTTAAACTTTTTTTATGAAAATTTTAATCAACGGCAACTTTTTAAACAGAAATCTTACAGGAATCGAACGCTTTTCATGGGAAGTCTGCAAACGGCTGGATTTGCTTTTGGAAAACAATGACGAAGTTTATATGCTTGTTTCCGCAAATCCGAAATTACTTCCTGAATATAAAAATATTAAAATAATCCGCTCAAAAAAAATCATAAAAGCATTTCCGGCATGGGATTTAATTGAATTTCCTAAGCAGTGCAAAAAAAACGGATTCACCGGTTTGAATTTCTCGAATACTGCTCCATTCGGAAAAAATTGCGGATACGCTTTTCTTCATGACATCTATGCAAAAATATTTCCGGAAGATTTTTCCGGTCTTAAAGACAAACTTGTAAAGATTTACAGTTGTATGAACTATAAAAACATAGCAAAAAATGCGAAGCACATTTTTACTGTTTCAAATTTTTCTAAAAATCAGATTTCAGAAATATATAAAATTCCAAGCGAAAAAATTTCTGCAATTCCTAACGGTTGGGATCATTTTAAAAATATCAAGGAAGATGATAAAATTTTCAGCAGATTTCCTTTGCTAAAAAAAGACAGTTTTTATTTTACGCTTGGTTCGCTCAGCAAACGCAAAAATCTTGCATGGATTGCAAAGTATGCAAAAAATAATCCGGAACAGATGTTCGCGGTAAGCGGAAAAGCTATAAGCGGTCTTGTTCCCGAAGAACTTGAAGAATTAAAAACCTTGAAAAATGTTGTTCTTGTAGGCTACGTTTCCGATGAAGAAGTAAAAGCCCTTATGAAAAACTGCAAGGCATTTGTTTTTCCGAGTTATTACGAAGGGTTCGGAATTCCGCCGCTGGAAGCCCTTTCCGTAGGCGCAAAAATTATAGTTGCGCAGGCGGCATCTTTGCCGGAAATTTACGGAACCTGCGCACACTACATTCTGCCGGACGACATAAATATAAATCTGGAAGAAGTTTTTACAGAATCAACTACGCCACCGGAAGAAATTCTTGAAAAGTACACTTACAGTAATGCTGCAAGCAAACTTTACAAGACGCTGAAAGAACTTTCGCACTAATATTTCAAAAGGACTGAAAACTTAAGTTTTTTTGAAATTCAAATTAAAAAAGTATTTTCAGTCCCAATCCGGCAACAACACCAAACTGAACAGGATATTCATCTGTATTTACAAAATGATAAGGTGTTGAAAAACTTGCGTTTTTGCAGTTTTCGTTGTTTCCGTAATTATCATCATCGTAGCGGCCGTAATCTTTATCATCAATCACAGTATAATAACTGTAAAGAAAACCTAAACTTGTAGTAAATTGTAAAGTGCGCTCCACGCTTCTATGTTCAAATGCACATTCTAACTTTACAATATGCATCCAGTTGTACGCACCGTCATGAAGAAAATATTTTTCAAGTTCATCGCGGTTGTAAATGTTAAGTTCAGAATAAAGTGAACTTCCCGGAACTTCCTGACTTCCAAAATCAGCTCCGTGTCTTATAAACTGATACTGAAGTGCTGCCGTTACGGAAGACTTTGGTTTTGTTTCAAAACGGAAAAAGAATTCATCTGCATTCGGCGGAAGATAATATCCCAAACTTGCGCCGTTATTCATATACCCTTCCATTATGTAATGACTATAACTTGGCGCATAATTAATTGAATGGTGCGTGTAACAATATGGTTCAACTTTTGTATATCGCACAGAAACACTTGAAAAAGGAAGCCACGGAACAACAGCCTTTGCACCAACTTGACCGGCAAACATTGCCCTTGTCGATGTAAAAGGATCATTATTCAAGCCATTTATTTCATCAAGGTAAATTGAAGCCCAAAGTTTTCCTAATCCAGGCTTTCTAATCATAATATCGCCGAAAAGCGCAAGGTTATCCATATCTCCGGTATGATTTTGATATTCAACATAAATGAAGAGAGGGAACATATAACCTAATTCCAATCGCTTCGGATAAACTACTGTGCTTCCGAAATCAAAATGAAAATACTTAAAGTCAAGCTCTATCATATTGGCAGAAAAAGCATTCTGCCAATAAAACGAATCATCAAGATTCTGCTTTGTTTCCGGATAATAACTGTCTTCAAATTCGCTGCCGTCATTGTCCAATATATAATCAGAGTTAGGATATTCAAGAATTCCTGTCAAGGAAGAAAATTTAAGCCAGTCAAAAATTTCTACAGAAGAACTTAATTCAAAGAACGGACGCGCCGCTTTGTTCAAAACTAAAGAACTTCCGTTATCCATTGCCGCCCACTCGTGCGAAATACGTCCTGCTCCAATCGTAAATCTTTCCCCAAGCAAAGAAGAACGGATTTCTCCTTCAGAACCGCCGCTTACACCAAATTCTGTTGCCCAGCCTTCCGTTCCGGATGCAGACATATCAGAAAGAAGGTAAACTTGTCCGTCCCATGTTTTTTTGTAGGAATAAGGCAGGTAACTGTTGTTCTTGTATTTCTTTATCTTTCTTGGAGTCGGACGAGAATAGTTTTCTCCATTTTCTTTTTTATCGCCATCAAAATAGGATTCAAGCTCATCATCTGTATATGGGGAATACTTCCAGTTGCCAGTAGATTCATCATAATCATAACCGTCATAGCCGTACCAATTATAGCCTACAAAAGTTTCGCCTTGTTCATAAAGCGGCATATAAGTAATATCAAACACGCCGGAAAAAGAATAAGAAACATATTTTGTTATGTCGCCGCGAAAATCAACTTTCGGCATAATATCAAAACCGGCAGAATTAAAATCTGAATCGTTATAAAATCCGCCGGAAACATAAGTGTCCAAAGAAAAATCATATAAAAATGAAAAATGAAGATTATCTTCATCAGTTTTGCTTTCGAGCGCAAGATGAGTAAATCCGTTCTTTTTTTCAGTATTTATTTCATTCGATTTTTTAAAATCTTCCAAAATGGCTATTTCTTCAGGTTTTAACTCGTCTTCGTGCTCCAAAATCTGGTCAACAGCCTTCAGAATTCTTGCAAGTGTATACGGTTTTGCCGACGGTAAAAAATCGCAAAAGCCTTTCATTTCCGCCACATCTAAAATATTATAGATTTCATTGTCGATATTGACAGAAAGATTTTTCTGCGCAAAACAAACAGTTCCAAAAATCAATATAAAAACTATACTAAAAATTTTCTTCATAATTCACCTTGAATTTTTTATTAAAAAAGAGAATATTTAAGCGCAAAAGAACCTTCAACTCCCTGCGCAAACTCTCCGGATTCATTTCCATTATTAAAAATGAATGTATATGTAAAACTTCCTTCCAAAGACAGATTCCGGTTAAAATTATACGAACCTTTAGCAGTTATTCCGTTTGTGAACTGAACAGTTCCGGTAAGAACGTAGGTGCGCGCAATTTCTTCCGCTTCTTCATCTGAAATAAGCCCCATTTTTCTTAAAGCACTCGGATAATAAGCATAATATTTTTTTCCGTCCTTTTCTATTGTATTATTAAAAAGACCGAACGAATTGGTTCCGTGCGCTACAAAAAGATAGTCAAGTTCCGCACTCCATTTTTTTGGCTGAACATACCCCACTCTTGCCTGAAAACCAACTGCATCAGGACCGAATGGAGTTCCTATCCAAGAGCAAAGCGGCACGCTCGAATTCGACTGCATATCGTTACGGGTTGCATAAAGCGACCAGTCCGCACCTTGTTTTATATAGCAGAACGGTGTTGTATAAACGCCTTCTATGGTTCCAGTCCACCAGCCGCCGTTTTTATCCGGAATTGTAAGTTCAAATCCCATCTGAAAACCAAAACTGTCAGGAATCGCATTTGCGCTTGCAGAGCCCAACTCGTAAAAAGTCTGCATTTCGTTCTGAGCGTAAAGCATATAAAGTCTGGAATATTTAAAAGGTGTGAATTCCAAAGAAATTCCCATATATTGGCAGATATGCGCTTCGCCATAATATTTTTCTTCGTCTTCGGAAACGTAGTCGCTGTCCGTCCAAGAACCGAAAGAATGCATAATCATAAGCGGATTAAGATGTTTTAGTTCAAAACCGCTTTGAACTAAAGTGGCTTCCATAATCCCGAACTTAATCCAATCAAAAAGCGGGCGCGCTTCCACACTGTGAACGTAAAAATATTTATCTTTTGAAATTTGAACCGCATCCAGATTATATTTCATTCTTGGCGAATAAAGATTAAGCTGAAAATAGCCTTCCGTGTCAAAAGTTGAATTGTAAATTACAGAGCCCGTAAGCGTTTTTCCTATCTGAAGTCCGTTCCGACCGAAACTTACGTTCACACCCCACTTTTCAAAAGTTTTTCCGGCGCTTCCATACGAATAGCGCGGCCACATAAAATCCATATCGCTGGAATTGTAAAAAATGTTTGTAAAGTTAGAATCCGCAGACATTCCCCAAAAACTTTTTGCAAGTGTAATTCCAGTTTGAATTATAAAATAATCGCTCCATCCTAAATAAAGCGGCAAATCCATAATCGGATTGGAAGCGTAAGAGCCAATAAAACCTGAATATGCGCCGTATCTGTAATCCAGATCGGATTCTATAGATGGTAGCAAGTTACCAGATTTATCAGTCGTTAAAATATTGTATCCATCAACAGAATTTTTGCGCCCTGTATAATCAGTCGCAAAAGTCCAGTCAATATCGGAATTTGTCTTAAAAACTGCACCAGGAGCGCCATTTAAGTTAAATCCAAAATAAACAGGTCCCATATCTATTTTTTCAAATCTTTTGAAATTCTCAGAAGAAAGATATTCTGAAATGTCTTCGTAGAGTTTTTTGCCGTTTTCGCTAAGTTTTTCATACGGAACAAGATTCAGATACATTTTTAACTCGCCTGCGGAAAGCGGTGCATTTGTCGCAAAACTAGTTCTTTTAGTTTCGTTATTAATCATAAAAAGTGCATCGTAAATCCAATGCCCGGCAGGAATCAACTGATTAGAAGAATAAACCTGTGAAAAAACCGAAAATGTAAAAATTAAAAAAGAAGCTGCTGCTGCCAATTTTTTTTTAATGCGCATATCAATATTTTTACCATTTTTATGATTTTTTTTCTACTGTTGTTCTACCATTAAGCGCTCCGGAAAAAACACCGGAAAAAACAAATCCTATTTCCTATTTTCTAAAAAAACGCTATAATGTAAAAATGAAACTTGCCATTGATTGCCGTATGACAAAAAGCGGCGGAGTCGGTTCGTATTTAAATGCGCTTCTTCCCTTTCTTACAAAAAAAAATGAATGTCTTCTTTTGGGAAACACAGAAGAACTGGAAAAATTCAAATCAGAAAAAACAGAACTCTTGCAGCTTGATATAAAAACTTTTTCACTGCAAGAACTTTTTGCTTTTCCAAAAAGCATTGCAGAAAAAATAAATAAATGCGACGTTTTTTATTCGCCATATTTTAACGTTCCTTCCGGAATAAAAATTCCGGTGTACACAACAATCCACGATGTTGTTTTTCTTGATGTTCCGGGTTTAGCGTCTAAAACAGGAACTTTTGTGCGAAAACTTTTCTATAGTTATGCGGTTTTCAAATCAAAAAAGATTTTTACCGTTTCGGAATTTTCAAAAGACCGCATAATTTCTGATTTGAACTGCAAAAAACCGGTTGTAGTAACATACAACGCAGTTCCAGACTGGTTTTATTGCGGCGAACAAAATAATAATTCTGAAAACCAATCTGAAGAAAAAGAAAATTCCATTCTTTTTGTCGGAAATATAAAAAAACACAAAGGACTTTCTATTCTTATAGATGCGCTTAAAATTGCGGTTTCAAAAGGATTCAACCTTAAGCTTAAAATTGTTGGAAACGCAGAAAATTTCCGAACGCAGGATGAATCTATTTTTCAAAAAATAAAAGAAGTTCCGGACGGTTTTGTTGAATTCACTGGAAGAATCAGCGATGAAGAACTGAAAAATCTTTATAAAAAAACAAAACGTCTTGTGCAGCCGTCGTTATATGAAGGATTCGGAATGCCACCTTTGGAAGCGATGTCGCTGGGAACAAAAGCCATAATTTCTGATATTCCGGTTTTCAGGGAAATTTATAAAGATTTTCCTGTAACTTTTTTCAAATCCGGTGATTGTAACGATTTGGCAGAAAAATTGCTTTCTATAATGAACGAAGATGATAAATTAAAAAAATTTCCTGAAGTTTATTCTTTTGAAAAAACAGCGGAAATAATTCAAACTACATTGGAGCAGGAAAAATGAAAGTTGCAATTGTCCACGATTGGCTTGTAAATTACGGCGGAGCGGAACTTTTTGTTGAATATCTTTTAAAAATTTACCCGGAAGCAGAACTTTTCACACTCGTTTACGATAAAAAACGGATGGGAAATCATTTTAAGGATTGCAAAATTCACACTTCAAAAATACAGAAGATTCCGTTTGCAACAAGAATTTATACAAAACTATTAAAATTCATGCCGGCAGCCTTTGAATCATTTGATTTTTCAGAATTTGATCTTGTAATATCTTCTTCATCCTGCTGCGCGAAAGGTGTTATAACTCCGCCTTACGTTCCTCACGTTGCATTCATTCACTCGCCTATGCGCTATGCCTGGGATTTGTTTTTTGACTACAGAAAAAGAAGCGGAAAAATGACTCAGTTTTTCATGAACAGATGGATTCCGAACCTTCGCCTTTGGGATTATGTTTCAAGCCAAAGAATTGACACTGTAATTGCAAACTCAAAGTTCATTGCGCGGCGAATAAAAAAATTCTGGAACCGCGATGCAAAAGTAATTTACCTTCCTGTTGATGTAAGCCGCTTTAATCCGGCGGAAAAAACGCGGGAGGATTTTTATGTTGCGTTCAGCCGCCTTGTTCCGTACAAAAGAATTGATCTTGCAGTTTCTGCCTGCAAAAAATTAGGTAAAAAACTTGTCGTAATCGGCGGCGGTTCAGAAATGGAAAACCTTAAGAAATTAGCAGGAAACGACAAGAACATAATATTTTTAGGAAGAGCAAGCGACCAAGTTTTGCAGGATTATTTACAACGCTGCAAAGCGCTTTTGTTCTGTGCGGAAGAAGACTTCGGCTTTGTTCCTCTGGAAGCGCAGGCTTGCGGTGCTCCGGTAATCGCATATGGGCGCGGAGGTGCTCTGGAAACAGTTCTGGACGGAAAAACCGGAATATTCTTTGAAAAACAGCAGACGGACTCTCTTTGCACGGCAATTGAAAAATTTGAAAAAATGGATTCAGAAGGAACTTTCATTAAGGAAGAAATTGTAAAGCATGCGCGTTCATTCACAGAAGAGCGTTTTCAGCGTGAATTCAAAGATACTGTACAAGAAACAGTTAAAAAGTTAAAATATTAGCCTATGACTACAAACGAATTTATTGCATATTTCAAAAAAACATACAGAAACAGAACTAGTTCATTTCTTTCCGGTCTTTTACTTATGATTTCAGATGCGGTCGCACTTTTCTGTTGTATCGGACTTGCATTTCTTATAATGAATTTTATAAATCCGTCCGCAATCAATTTCAGATCGTTTGTTTATTATTCAGTTTTCTTTCCGCTCATTCTTGTTGTTTTCTATGCGGCAGGACTTTATCCCGGAATTATGATTTCGCCATCCGATGAAGTAAGAAAAATAACAATAATTTCCGGCTTTTGCTACATCGGTATTTGTATTGCTATTATTTTCTTCGGCAAAGGTGATGAAACACTTGCAAACGCAATTACAGAAAGTATAGTCCGGGACAGCAACAATTGGGGCGTTTCCTGCGCTTTTCTTATGGCAGTTCCAATTTCTGCAATAGGACTTCCATGCGCGCGGGAAATCGCACGTCATCTTTTCGGGAAATTTAATTTTTACGGTGTTCCGGCTGTTATTTACTGCACGAATGACAGCGCAAAAGAAGTTATAAACCGCCTTGTAAAACGCCCTGATTTAGGTTACAAACCTGCGGTAATCATAAACAGCGCGGCAAAAGAATGTTATATGGAAAACGGCATTCCTGTTTTTCCTGACTCTGAAGAAATTCTTGAAGTTTTACGAAAACTTAATATAAAAGTTGCAATAATCTGCGATTTTAAAGGAAACAGAAAACCTTTGATGAACTTTTACCGCTACACGATAAATATTTTCAGCCATCAGGATTTGTTCACTTCTTCCATGCAACTTAGAGATTTAGGCGGAATTCTTGGCTTTTCGGCAACACATAACCTTACAAAACGCTGGAATCTTTTTATAAAACGTTGCATAGACCTTTTCTTGTGCATAATCGCAGCAATTATAGTTATTCCGGTATCTGTAATAATCGGAATTATAATCAAAATAACATCACCTGGACCTGTTTTTTACGGCCACAAACGGGTCGGCAAAAACGGAAAAGAAATAAAATGCTGGAAATTCCGTTCTATGTGCAACAATTCCCAGGAAATACTGGAAAAAATTCTTGCAGAAGATCCTGTAAGACGCGCTGAATGGGAAAAAGACAGAAAATTCATAGACGATCCGCGCGTTACAAAGTTCGGAAAATTCTTAAGAAAAACAAGTTTGGATGAACTTCCGCAGTTATGGAATATTTTTGTCGGCGAAATGAGTTTTGTAGGTCCGCGACCTGTAACGCAAGATGAGCTTACAAAATACGGCGAAAACAAAGATTTTATTCTTTCTGTAAAACCGGGACTTTCCGGAATGTGGCAAATTTCCGGCCGTTCAAACACAGGCTATGAAGAGCGGATTACGCTTGACACTTATTACATTCAAAGCTGGTCTGTTTGGCTTGATATTTGGATTATAATAAAAACTGTTTGGGTTGTTATAAACGGAAAAGGTGCTTATTAAAATGAAAAAAATTATTTCTTCTCTTATAGTTTTCCTTGGTTTTGCAAATATTTTTGCTTCAACATATGTAATTAAAAATGTTGAATACAATATTATCGGTTCAACGCGGGAATACGCTCTTAAAACAAAAGTTCCGATTGATTTTAAAAGAGAATTTAAAAACGAAAATGAACTTATGACTTACATAAAAGATGTCAAAAAACAAATTGAAAACACAAGAAACTTTGACTCTGTTGATGTTGATTTTACAGTTTTGAATAACCAGGAAGAGCAGAATTCTTCAACAGAAACGGAAAATGCTGTAACAGAAGAAAAAGAAAACGATAAATATGACGTTATTTTAAAAATTACTGTTGATGATTCATTTCATCTGATTGCAACTCCGTATCCAAAATATTCTTCTGGAGATTCCTTAAGTATTTCGATAAAAGCAAAAGACACGAATTTTTTGGGTTCGATGGAAACTTTAACTGCCGACGGAAACTTTAAAGTTGAACTTGATGAAGACGACAATCCGGATGCATACCTTTTGGGACTTGGCTTTGATTTTGAGACACCGTTTCAAATGGGACAGTTTGATGCAGTTTGGGGAAATGAAATTGAATTTTCATATACATTCGGTGAATCAACACCAGAATGGGATTTGGATACAAACCTTGAACTTACAAAAAAGTTTGACAAGTTTTCTTTTGTAACAAAATTTTCGCAAATTTTTAACAGAGACCTTGATTATGAAGAAGAAAAACTGAACGGAGAAACCGTTCACTATGGCGACGGAACTTATTTTGGCGAAAAAATAGATTTTTCAATTCCTATAACAATTCAGGAAATTGATAATTGGGGAAAAATTTATTATACGCCGTTTTTTGAAGGAACTTATTATTGGGATTTCGACGGAATCAACGACAAAAACGAAGATTTGCGCGGTCCTTCAATTTCTTTCGGCCAGACTCTTTCTACAGGCCGCATAAACTGGATTGAAAATTTCAGAAACGGTCTGGAAGCATCGATAACAAGCTCTTTTGGCTACAATTTTGCAGTTTACGACTTTATTCCTTCAATTTCAGGTGAATTGAAAGCATACAAAGCATTCAACAGATTTGCATTCTGCGCAGACATCTACGGTTTTGCGAAAATGAACGGAACTTATTCTTTTGGCGACCGTCTTAGAGGAATCCGCACCGATCAGTATTTCAGCAACAAAGTGTATGAAAAAGATGAAGATTTTCCAAAAACTTATAAATCAACAAAATCTACGGCCGGATTAATTATAAATATTGATGTGCCTATCCGAATATGCAGAATTTATTGGGAACAAGTTCCTGTCATACAAAAGATAAAATTTGCAAAATACTTTGATATGGAAGTTCAACTTTCGCCTTTTGTAGATTTGGCTTTGTTCCATAACAAAGGTGCAGACTCAACATTCAATCCGAAAGACGGCTTCTTTTCCGGCGGACTGGAAGCAATTGTTTACCCGCTGCGATGGAAAGGTATTCAAGTGCGAGGAAGTTTTGGTGTTGACTTAAGCCGAAAGATGCCGAAAGCAAGCAGTTTCTTTAATCAAGATTGGCGCGACAACACAAAATCTTACGAAATTTCTATAGGAATCGGACTTCACTATTAAAAACTAAAGATTACGGTGTAATTTCGTCAAGGCGCACAGCAGATTTGTTCTTCCAGTAACTTTCTGGTTCGTTGTCTTTAAGCACATTGAAAAGCTGAATGCAAAAAATCAAATCGTTATTTGCGTAAGTCAAATCTGCAAGATTATAAAAGCCTTCCCAAACATTATTTTCTATTCCCCACTGGATAATATCTGGATAAAGCGCAATTTCCTTAAATACAGAAACGATATCCGTAGGCTCAAAATCTGCATTGCGTTTTTTTAGAACATCAATAATTTTTGAATACGCTGTTATTACTCCAAACTGACAAGTAACAAGCGCTTTTTCTTTTTCATTCTGCCCTATATAAAAATTTGAAAGCGAAAAATATGCTTTCAAAAGACTGTAATTTGAAGCACGGTAAAGCGTAAAAAACTTTTCAAGGCAATCACTTTTTGTACTGGAAACAGTACGCAACATTGATTTTTTTAACGATTCATCTTTAAATTCAGAACTTTGACTTAAAATCAGCAGCAAAAACTCTTCATATTTGTCATCTTTATTCAATATTTTGCTTACATCTGCAAGTTCATAAAGAATTGAATATTTTTCATCAGAAACATCCAAATTTGCGGAATTTTCATAAGCCTGAAACAAATATTTGTAAGCAATTTCATACTCACCTTCAAGACAATAAATTTTTCCGATTAAAAAATCAGCTTCCGGAAATGCCACATTATTCCGCAAAAATTCTATAAGAACTGACTTTGAGTCCTTAAATATTTCTTTTCCATATTTTATAAAATTACGTTCAATAATATTTATTGCCTCGTAATTTTCGCGTTCCTGCAAGATTTTCAAACTTTCAGAAATCGAATTGCCCTGTTTTTTCACTTCTGCGGGCTTAAATGCATTTTCAAGCACAAAAACTTCATATTCAGATTTTGACTTGCGCTCATTTTTAGCTTTTTCCGCAAGAGTCAACGAATCTCCGTAATTTTTGTCGTCGAAAGCTATCTGCGCATCTTCAATAATACGCTCATAACTATGAATGTACTCCGGCCTTTTTAAATTCTGCGCGGAACAAATTGAAAAAGTTAAAATCAGAGCAAAAACGAATATATTTTTTTTCATTCCATGTGTTCCCGTAATTTTTTTTTACAAAGAATTCAATTCTTCCCTGAAAATATTATCGGCATCAGAAGCGTTAATTGTTCGGATAATTTTTCCTTTTTTGAATATAATCGCTTTTCCGCCTGCTCCGGTAATTCCAATGTCTGCATGCTTTCCTTCTCCGGGACCATTTACAACACAGCCCATAACCGCAACAGTAATGTCTTTTTTCATTGCCAAAAGTTCATTCTGCCAGCGGTTTACAAAACCATGAACATCAAACCCTTCCCGACCGCATCTTGGACAGGAAATAATTGTAACGCCACCATTTCTTTTTCCTGTTTCATGAAGAATTTCACGTCCTGTAATAACTTCATTTTCAGGAGAAGAAGAAAGACTTACGCGAATAGTGCTTCCTATGCCTTCGTTCAAAAGATGAGTAAAAGCCATAGTTGATTTTACAATTCCTGTAATCAGCGGACCGGCTTCAGTAACACCGATATGGAGCGGCGCATCATATTTTTTTGCAAATTCTTCGTTCGCTTCTATAGTTTCCTGCACGCTGGAAGCTTTCATACTTACAACATATTGATCAAATTTTAACTCTTCAAAAACGGATGCTTCCAAAGCTGCTGTTTCCGCAAGCGCTTTCGCTCTTGACATCTTGCCGTTTTCAACAAGTTCCTGCAAATTTTTAGGAAGACTGCCTGTATTAACACCTATTCTTATCGCAGCGCCTTTTTCGCGGCAAGCATTGACAACTTCTTCAACTTTATTGCGGCTTCCGATATTTCCGGGATTTATTCGTATTGCGGCAACATTACCTTTCAAACATTCAAGCGCAAGCCTATGATCAAAGTGAATATCAGCAACCAAAGGCATATCTGTATTCGCCTGAATTTTAACAAGACTGGCCGCAGACTTTACGTCCGGAACTGCAAAGCGCAAAATGTCGCATCCCAATGATTTTAATATATTTATCTGCTTTATTAATTCAGAAAGCCTTTCATCATCTTCGCAAATATCTGTAATTCCTGATTTCCACATAGTCTGAACAGAAACAGGAGCATCTCCGCCAATTGCAAGACGTTTTATATTACCGTTACCACCAAGAAAAACTGTTCTTGGTTTTAAAAATTTATTTTCCATACAAATATTATACACTATGTTGTTAAACAAAAAAAGACGCACTAAAAATAGAAGTGCGCCTTTTTTATTTGATTTAATATTCAGACTAAGCAATCATAGAGAATACCATTACGAACAACGCAACAGTTTCGCAAAGACCTACAACCATGATATACTGGGCAAAACCTTTTCCTGTTTCACCAAGAGCATCAGAACCTGCGGCACCTGCTTTTCCCTGAGCAACAGCAGAAAACATCATTCCAAGACCTGAAGCGATTCCAAGACCAAGCGCAGTTGCTGGATCCATTGCACCGGAAGTTACTTTTCCAGCCATAGACTGCATAAGAAGGAAGCCGTAAATTGTCTGTGTTAAAGGCGCACCGGCAAATACAGTAAGAATAAAAGGTGCAGGTTTATTGTTTACGTAACAACGTTTCCATGCGCCGATAGCGCCCTGACCCGCAATTCCAATTCCAATAGCAGAACCAATAGCAGCAATACCCATACAAAGAGCAGCACCTAACAAACCAAAATTCATAATTAAACTCCTGTAGCAGAACTAAGTTTAGTCTGCAGAATTATTTTATTTTTTATTTTCCGTTTCAGAGAACGGAGCATATTTAAAGCCAGACCAAGACATTCCCAAATGATTTGAAAATTCAAGGGTATTCAAACGTACACCATGAACAATTACAGAAAGTAAGTTCAAAATCATGTTCAATCCATGTCCGAATACAAGAAGCAGAACAGCGGCCAAGAACAAAATCGCATGACCAAGAATCGGACCTGCCATTGTATTTACTGTATTAGAAATTGCCGCACCGGCAAGTCCTACCGCCCAAAGTCTTATGTAAGAAACAATATCCGAAAATACATTTACAACACCAAGAAGTACAGAAATTATATTTTTGCAACTTTCAAGAATTGATTTTCCTACACTTCCGTCATAATTGCTGAAGATAAAACTTAATGCAAATCCGACTGCAACTAAAGCTATAGAAACCTTTCCAATCGGAATTCCATAAATAATTTCGTCAAAAGCAAAAATTGAAGAACTTACAACCATGTTAAGAACAACATAGAACATTCCCCAAAGCTGGAGCAAAGAACCAAATTCGCCCAATACTTTCAAGGATTTGTGATATCTAATCATTCCTTTTACATGCGCAACAGAAAGCTGCAAAAATCCGAGCGTAAAGCAGAAAACCTGAAGATTCTGTGCTGTTGTAAGAGTGCCTTTTGAAACATCATTTGACCAGAACGGAAGCCAAGTTTCATTATAAGCATTAGAAATCGGAGGAACAGAAAGTTTTACAAGCCAATCCGGAATCTGCTCTATAGAAAGCCCGAACCAAGTGCAAGTAACAGTTCCCCAAACAACCGTTGCAAGGCCAAGAAGAAGAACAAGGCACATCATAGGTGATGCTTTCTGTTTTTTCAAAGCCGATTTCAGAATCAGAACAAGAGCGGCAACAGTTACAATTGCACCATATCCGCCGTCGCCAAAAATCATTCCGAAGAAAATTGTAAAGAACAGCAAAAACCAGCCGGAAATATCATATTCATGATAACCAGGAACTGTTCCCAAAAAGTCCGTAAGAGGATAAATCAAACTTACGAACTTATTGTTCTTTAATTTAGTCGGAACTTCGTCATCTTCAGCAGGATCTGAATATGCAAATGCCCAGCTGTTAGTTTTTACGGCATTTTCCAACTGCGCAAAACTGTCAACAGGAACATAACCGGAAATCCATGCCAAATCAGTATCTTTTCCTTCAGTTTCCTGCCCCATTCCTGAATAAACAGTTTCAAACTCTATATCAGATTTTAAAACAGTTTCCAATTCTTTCATCTGTGGAACATAATAAGCAAGTTCCGAAAACTTTGCATTGATTTTATTTATCTGCTCATTATCTTGCTGAACACGCAATTTTAGTTCTTCAGTTGAAATTTGAGGCATCGGAACTTCAAATGCTTCCGCCGGAAAACTCGCAGGACGTTCATCTGCTGCATCAAGCAATAAAAAACGTACAAGTTTTTTGTTACGGTTCACACAGATTGTCTTTGAATTTTCATCGATAAGATTATACTTATCTTCCGGAATTTCATACATTTTCAAAGAAATGCCTTTTTCCTTAAGATAAGCAAAATCAGAAGGAGAAACATCTCCCCAAAAAGCAAATCTTTCCAATTCTGCCGAATCAGCGGCGATTTCTTCCTGAAGTTTTTTCTTCTGTTCAGAAAGAGCAATCACTTCCTTGCATTTTTCAGAAATTTCTTCATTGCTAAGTTTTGCAGGTTTTTCATGCTTCTTTGAAAGTTTTATATCATTGAGCAGAGAAACCGCAGAAACCGCATTATTAGAAGCTTCTTTAAAAGCAGCAAGTTGTTCGCCTTTTCCTTCAAGCTGTTCAAGATGAACAACACCCACTTTTTTCAACTGCTTCAGAGCTTCTTTGCGTTCTTTATTAAGAACTACAATGGAGACTTTTTTCATCTGTACAATCATTCTTCAGCCTCCTTTTTAGCATCTGACGCAACCTGAAGTTTTTTCTTGGAAATTTTACTGCGGACAACAGCCGCAACCTGTTCATCTCCAAGATAAACTGAAATTTTTTTAATATTAGCTTTTGTTTCCGGAATCTTAACCTTTTCAAAAAGATTTACGCGCTGAGTTGTAGTACGCAATTCCTGAGAAAGCAGCCGAACTTGTTCATCAAGAACTTCTGCTTCAAGATCCAAAGACAAAGCTTTTTCCATTCTGTCAGCAGCCATATCTATCCATAAAGGAGTTTCGTACAAATCGTAGTCACCACGGCTGAAATCTGCGCCTTCATACACTGGAATAGTAACTCCGGCTATATTGCCTATACCTTTTTTGATATTTTTTACAGTTACCATACCAGGCTTAAACGCTTCCGCTTCGCCAAAAACAGAAATCCACTCATCGAATTCTTTTTCAAGTTGAACTCTTTTAGCGCGAACCTCTTTAGCTTTTGCGTCTATTGCACGAATTTCTGTCTGGAGCTGCTGTTTTTTGAGCGTAAGAGTAGGAAGATAGCGCTGATACATTTTCAACGCATCTTTCTGAACCTTCTGCTCATTTTTAGTCAGCTTTAATTTTGCCATACAGTTTCCTTATTTCTAGTTCTTTTTAGGCCAATATTTTTCAACAAGAGCTGTTTTAATTCCTGTTTCCGAAGGATCAAAACAGTCAGCAAGAATTTTCCAGCCAAGATCCAAAGCATCTTCCAACTTTATATTTTTTGAAAGATCCATCATTTCGTCTTCAAATTCTTTTCCGAACGCAAGAAGTTTTTCGTCCCATGCAGACATATTGAAACCCATTGATTTCTTTTCAAGAGTATCTTTATAGTTTGAATAAAGACGAATCATACCATCCATAAGAGCGCGGTGATCATCACGGGTATCGCTGTTTACGTTCTGCTTTAATCGGGAAAGAGAACCGAACGGTTCAATGCGGCCGCCTTTCAAGTAATACTGACCTTCTGTAATATAACCAGTATTGTCCGGAACCGGGTGAGTTACGTCATCACCTGGCATCGTTGTTACAGCAAGAACAGTAACAGAACCGGCACCTTCAAAGTCAACAGCTTTTTCATAGCGGCTTGCAAGCTGCGAATACAAATCTCCAGGATAACCTCGGTTAGAAGGAACCTGTTCCTGTGTAATCGCGATTTCTTTTAATGAATCCGCAAAGTTCGTCATATCTGTAAGAAGGACAAGAACGTCTTTTCCTTGAAGAGCGAACTGTTCTGCAACAGCAAGAGAAAGGTCCGGAATCTTCTGACATTCTACGGTCGGATCGGCAGCAGTGTGCATAAACATTACAGTTTTTGAAAGAGCGCCTCCGTTTTCCAAAGTATCCTTAAAGTACAAATAATCATCGTATTTCAAGCCCATTCCGCCAAGAACAATAACATCGACTTCCGCCTGCATAGCAATGCGGGCAAGCAACTGGTTGTAAGGCTCTCCGGAAATGGAGAAAATAGGAAGTTTCTGCGAAATAACAAGAGTATTGAACATATCAATCATTGGAATACCAGTGCGGATCATACGCTTTGCCATAATTCTTTTGGCAGGATTTACAGAAGGACCGCCGATAGCAACAAGATTATCCGCCAAAGCAGGACCATTGTCACGCGGCTCGGCAGAACCGTTAAAAATTCGGCCAAGAAGATCATCACTAAAAGAAACTTCCATTCTGTGGCCAAGAAAACGTATATGGTCACCAGTAGAAACACCGCGACCGCCGGCAAATACCTGCAAAGAAACTGTATCACCGTCAATTTTGTTTACTTCGGCAAGAGATTTTCCGAATGCAGTTTCAATTTCAGCAAGTTCACCATAAGAAACATTATCAGCTTTTACTGTAATAACAGAACCTACAATGGATTCAATTCGGCTATAAATCTTACTCATTATTCACCATCCTTGAGCATTTCTGCAAGTTCAGCCTTAACAGTGCCCTTTTTAGATGCGTACAAGTCATCAATTTCTTTTTCTTTTGACTTGAATTCAGGAGTATTCCATGCAATATAGTTCCAGTCCAGACATTTTTGACGCAACTGATTAAAGAATGTTCGCGCATCATCTTTGTCTTTCAATTCAAAATCAGAAGCAAGAACTGTAAGAACTTTTTTGAACGTATAAGTCTGACGTTCTACGCTTACCGCCGCATCAACTTCATCAAAAGAATTCTGCTGGAAATAAACTGAATCAAGATATTCACTCTTCATATAAAGAACGAAATCTTCTGTTGTTGTACCCTCTTCGCCGACAACTTTCATCATCTGATTTACTTCCACGCCCGATTTGTAAACATTTCTTGCATAGTTTACCCAATCTTCGCGTATAACCGACTTATACTTTGACCAAGAGTTAATCGGGTCAATAGCCGGGAATTTTCTGGCATCAGAACGTTCTCGTGTAAGTCCGTGGAAACCGCCGACAACCTTAAGAGTTGCCTGAGTTACCGGCTCTTCAAAGTTACCGCCGGCCGGAGAAACAGTACCACCAATTGTTACAGAGCCTTTTGAACCATCTCTAAGGCGGACATAACCTGCACGTTCATAGAAAGCAGCAATATAAGACTCAAGGTATGCAGGGAATGCTTCTTCTCCAGGAATTTCTTCAAGTCGGCCGGACATTTCTCGCAACGCCTGAGCCCATCTTGATGTTGAATCAGCAAGAAGAAGTACGTGTAATCCCATCTGTCTGTAATATTCCGCCAAAGTTACAGATGTGTAAACTGACGCTTCGCGGGAAGCAACCGGCATAGAAGATGTATTACAAATAATAATTGTTCGCTTCATAAGCGATTCACCAGTTCTAGGGTCAATAAGTTCCGGGAATTCCTTAATTGTTTCTACAACTTCTCCGGCTCGTTCACCGCAGGCTGCAATAATTACAATATCAACATCCGCATTTCGGCTTGTTGTATGCTGAATAACAGTTTTTCCTGCACCGAACGGACCAGGAATACAATAAGTTCCGCCCTTTGCTACCGGGAAGAAAGTATCAATAAGCCGTGTTTTTGTAACCATTGTTTCTGTAGGAGCAAGACGTTCTGCATAACAGTCAACGGCACGTTTTACAGGCCATTCAAAACACATAGAAAGAGTATGGTCATTGCCCTTTTCGTCCGTTACAACAGCCATTTTATCTGTGATTGTATACGAACCGGCTGGAGTAACTTCCTTTACCACATAAGTTCCCAAAAGTCCGAACGGAACAAGAATCTTATGGTTAAACGGTCCTTCTGGTACAGTACCTATTGAATCGCCACGATAAACTTTATCACCAGGCTTTACAGAAGGGGTCCACTCCCATTTTGTTTCTTTATTGAGCGGATCTACATAAACGCCTCTTTCAAGGAAGAAGCCTGCTTTTTCTGCAACAAGCGGAAGCGGATTCTGCAAACCGTCATAAATTTGTCCAAGAAGACCAGGACCAAGCATAGCACAAAGCATATTTCCGGCAAATTCAACAGAATCGCCTGCTTTTATACCCTGTGTCATTTCAAAAATTTGTAGTTGGGCTACATTTCCACGTATTCGGATAACTTCACCACGAAGTTTTTTGCCTTCAACGCTAACGTAGGCAACTTCGTTCATGGAAATATTTCCGTCAAACTTAACAGAAACCATGTTTCCATTGATACCGACTACTTTACCTTTTGTTTCTGTCATATAGTTTCTCCAAGTATAGTATCGTATATTTTGTGATAAGAGTCCGTTCCTTTCTCTTTGTCAAATTTTCTTATTCTTTCAAGCAACATAAGACGAATTCCATAAGCATAAACAGCATCAACAGAAAAATAATCCATAGGCTGAAGATTGCCAAGAACACTAAGTCTGTACTCATAAAGAAACTGCTCCGCAGAAAGCGGACTGTCCATTCCAACAGCTGTACGCGCAGCCTGAACAACATCAGCCTGAACAGAAACAGGAACAGAACCAAAGTCTTTTTTCATTTTTTGCGCTCTGATTTGAGCAAGAGCATAACGCAAAGAGCGTTCAAAACTATACCAGCTGTCAAGAAAATCTGAACCAGTTTTTTCCGGCAGACGTGGCGCTTCAAGTGAAAGTTTATTCAGAACTTCCATTTGTTTTGAATCTAAAAAGCGGGAACACAAATCTCTGTAATATTTTTCGGTAATTGGCAGTGCGGATTTTTCACCAGCAGAAGAAATATCAGGCAGCTGCGAAACCAAATAATATTGTTCTTTCACTAATTATTTCCTTTTGCTGCCGATTTCATAACCGCAGCAACACGCGGATTCAAATACGCAGAGAACAAATCTGCAACTGATTCTGCTGAATAATCATAGAATGCAGCTCCATTATTCACACCAATGCGGAATCCGGCTGAAAGCGAATTGTCTGCTTTGATTTCAAGCCCTTTGGCAATCTGCTCTTTAAGAGCGGCTTTTAGTCCTGATTCAAGAGAATTCAAATCTTTTTCGCTAAGCAAAACAGAAAGTTCAGAAGCATCTGAATTTTTGCTCCATTCCTTTACAGTTTCAGGAATCAATGTTTTCATCAAATCCGGAGAATAAGTTTTTGCCGCTTCAGACTGAATGAAAGAATCCAGTTCAGCAACCAAAGAATCACGGAAAGTAATAAGCATGTTTCGGCAAGCCTGTGAAAGAGCGTCTTCGCTTGCTTTTTCAAGACGTGCAATTTCAGATTTAGCATTTTTTACAATGTCATCTGCTTTTTTCTGTGCTTCGCCAACAATAGATGCAGCCTTTTTTTCTGCATCGGCGGTAATCTGTGCAGCTGCTGATTCAGCGCTGGAAACACCGTCTTTTTTTATTTTGTCAATTAACTCTTGTAACTGAAAATCCATTTTTACCCCACTAAAGTTGTTAAAAAAATGTCTTTTTAAAGTATAATCCAAAAAACACAAAAAGGTAACAAAAATAGTTCAATTTTGGAATATTTTTTTATTTTTTAATCTCATTAAGTGAAGTGATTTTTTTTCAGAAATTTTTAAATTCTTCCTTCGATTGAAAGTACAAACTGAACTTCTGTATCAGAACATCCCAGTTCCGACATGATTGTTTGCGCAGAATAGCCCTGATCATAGAGTTTTAGAATTTTTGTTTTCAAATCGTCTTCACTTTTGCTTAAATCAACAGTTTCTTCCGGAACAAAAACTTTAGGACTTACAACCGGAATTTCGGCATAGGAAGCGCCCGATTTGTTTACAAAAACTTCAGTTGCAGATGTATTTTCTTCTTTTTCAGAATCCGAAAAATCATTTTTTTCATTAAAAAGAGTCGTCTGCATAGGCTGAACTGAAAACTGTTCGCCGGAACGGGTAAGAACGACTGTATCTTCTGAATCAGGATGATGTTTAGCTTTGTTTCGTTCGTAAGCAGTTACCGCCGTTTTTTTTGCGGCTGAAACATTTTTTCCATGCAATTTTGCATTCATTTCTGCAGACGTTCCTATTTTATTTTCCATTTCCATAAGAAGTCTGATTTTTTTATCGGTTTCTGCATTCAAAGCTTTCAGTCGGGAAACAGAATTTTCATAAACACTTATATCCCGCTCTGTCTGACGGTTCAAATCTGCTAATATTTTGTTTATTTCCGCTTTTGTGCTTGCAATAATATCATCCGTCGTAAAAAGATTTTTAAAATGCCGTAGAAATACAATCCACATAATCACATTAAAAACACAAATCAAAATAATAATGACTTTCAAAAAATCACCTCGTAATATCTACATGCTGACCTAAATAAGACTCTTTCAGCCGATATTTTTTGCTTTCAGACTCTTCACCGGAATCGTTTTGCTTTTCTTTGCTTTTTTGCCCGGAAGAAAACGCAGAAGAGTTGTGACCATTTTGATTTACAGAAGAAGCACCGCTCTGTTTTTCCGATTCCTGAACTTTTTTTGACTGCTCTTCCGCCAGACGCTCAGACTCTTTTTGTTGAGTATTCTGCACAGCCTGCAAACTTTGCTCCATTCCCGCAGCTTTGTTTGCGACGTTTGAAATTTGAGAATACATTGTCTGTAAATCCAACGGCTGTAATCCCATATCAGTTATATCCTTCCGGTCCTTTAGAAAAATCCAGTGCCGGCGGCTGATATTTTCCGCGCTTTGCAAAAGCGTTTTCATAATAGAACGTACAGTTTGTTACTTCAGTACGGACTTCATCAACAACATCGCGCACATAAATTTTAGTTCCCGGATATGTTGTTCCTTCAACTTTAACTTTTCCAACTGCCTTCAATTCTCTAAGATGAGTTTGAAGAGCTTCTATTTCTTTATTTATTTCACTGGATTCGGAAAGAATTTCATCTTTGCGGCCACGAAATTTCTTAAGGCTTTCCTCTTTATCCTTCGGCAATGACCTGCGCACTTTCTGCATATTTTCCAACGTAGAAATATCCATTTCCAGATTTTCAAGTTCTTTTATAAGATCATTCTGCTGTTCAATGAGTTCATCAAGTTTTTTCTTAGCACGAGGATCCACACCTACAGAAAGTGTTGTTGTTGCACCGCCGCCGGGCGAACCGACTGTTCTTGCACAAATTTCTTCCGTGGCAAACAGAGTTCCTCCCGTTATCTGCGCTTTTTTTCCGTACAGAACAATATTCTTCATAGCGGTAACTTCGCAGTTCATAAGACTGTCTGTTGCGACCACATTTTCTTCAACTTCAATTTTTGTTTCCTGAACAAATTTACACCAAAGAGATTTTCCGGCTTTTATAGAACCTTCGTTTTTTCCAAAAACACCCTGATGAATTACAATATCTCCGTTCTCGGATTCAATATTACATTTTCCTACCGTGCCGCCAATATCAATTGTTCCTGTAGCACGGACATCAAAACCGTCTTCTACTGCGCCTTTTATAATAACAGCGCCTACAAATTTTATATTTCCGGATTTTATATTAACAGCATCCAATGTAAGCAAAGGTTGAACAGAAATTTTTCCGTTTTCAAAAATAACCTGTCCGTCGCAGGAAGCCAGAATCGTAACTCCATCCCTGTCAAAATGAACATTCTGCCCAAGCTGAACCTGAATGTCCTTTCCGTTCAGAGCTTCAAGATAATGACCATAGAGTGTTTTTCCGCCCTTTCCGCGAGTTGCCGCAATTTTTACCGCAAGGACTTGATTTGTAACAACATTCTGAATGTTGTTAAGTTCCTTAAAGTCAATATTACCTTGTTCAGATTCGCGTGCTTTCAATTTGCTTCTGTCTGTTTCGAAATTATACTGAACATAAGAATCTTTTCCGTTTTCCGGCAAAATCGCAGAAGCAACTTCAAAAGGAGTTCCGTAAACTGGATTATCAACAAATTCACTGATTTTTTCTTCATTAATTCCGCAACGAACTCCCTGAGCTTTCAATGCAATTTCAATCTGTTCAGGAGTACATTCCGCACCGCTCATCGCAGGCGCATCAACAGTAATCGTTCCATGCATCTCATCGCTGGAAATTTCAACTGAAATAATTGCATCCGCCGCAGCAATATGATTATAAGAACCAATAGTTTCGTATTTTCCGTCGGTTCCGTTCTTTATATATTTATTTATCAGTTTTTCGTCAAATGATTGCGTATCCGGACGTTTTACCGCATCCATAACTTCCGCAACATCAATCGCTCGACCGTTTCCTAACGGTGTAACAACTTTCAGTTTTATTGAAGAACCGAAATGACGCACATAGAACAAACCATCGCGGTTTGCAACTTTTTCTTTCTCTTCAAATTCGCTTTCATCAAAAAGTTCATCAGATGATGTTTTTCGCTTTGCGGCAGTAACTTCCGGATTTTGATAAATTCTAAGCTTCCAAGGCTTTTTTCCTATTCCCAAAAATCCTCTGCTGCCTTTTTCAACAACTTCGTATTCAAGACCATTCAGTTTTGTTTCAAGCTGAACAGACGCATCCGCAAGGGCTTCGTCTATAGTCGAAGCATTTACTTCAACGCTGTTCAGCCCTTTATCTATTTGGAGACGTTTTGACAATTCATCACGGATCTTATCAAGTGAATACATCTGCTACATAATTCCTTTTCGCAAATTCGTAAGTTTTGCCCTCAACCTAAGATTTGCCTTTGTATGAAGCTGAGAAATTCTTGATTCGCTGACTTCAAGAACTTCGCCGATTTCCTTGAACGTAAGATCTTCGTGATAATACAAAACTATTACCATTTTTTCTTTTTCAGGAAGTTCATTTATTGCCTGAATTATAACTTTTCTGATTTCTTCGCGCTCTGCAATAACATCCGGGTTCAAACTAGAAGGCGACTCTATGGAATCACCGATTGACATACTGTCGCTATTGTCGCCGGAATACCAAACTTCGTTCAAAGAAAGAACGCTTGTTCCTGAAACTTTCATAACAGTGCGGTGATATTCATCTTCGCTCATCTTCAGTGCACCGGCTATTTCTGAATCAGTTGCCGTACGACCAAGTTTTGCTTCAAGTTCTACAATAGTATCTTCAATTTCGCGGGATTTCTGACGCACAGAACGAGGAACCCAATCGATTTCCCGAAGTTCATCAAAAATTGCGCCACGAATTCTTGTTACAGCATAAGTTTTAAATTTTACACCTTTTGCAGGATCATATCTATTTATAGCATCTAAAAGACCAAACTGACCAAAGCCGACCAAATCGTCAAATTCAACGCTGTTAGGCATTCCAACCGCAACTTTGCCTGCAACATATTTTACAAGCGGCATATATTGCTTTATAAATTTATCGCGGAGTTTTGTAGATTTTGTTTTTTGAAATTCTTCCCAAAGCAAGTCTTCTTCTTTTTCATCATTCACTGATGTTGAAACAGAAATCTGATCTTCTTTTTTTTCTTCAGCTGTAATTTCGTCCATATAAACCTTACCTTATTCCTCTTTATCTTTTGAAAGCAAAGTGCTGATTGCCTTAGCCATAAGTTCCGCATCATTCCCATCTGCATTTTCTTTTTTAGATGAAATTGAATTTTTATTTCCCGAAAAATCTGTCTGTTCGGAATTGTCCTGTTCATTTGAAGTTGACAAAGAAATATTTCCTTCAGAAATTTCCTCTAAATCCGGAAGCACATCCAACGATTCCGCGCTATTTTCATTTTTCAAGTCCGGAACACTATTCATTTGGGTAACATTTTCATCCGCTTTTATTTCGCTGACCGTTTTTGATTCCACGCTGGAAAAATTTTCCGCATTTTCTTTTGCGCTCACAGGGACAAAGCCGCTGTTTTCAGAATCAACATTTGCTTTGCGCACAGCATCCACATTCAAAGAAATTCCGGCAGCCGTATTTTTATTTGTGTTCAAATCTGCGGAAGGCAAATCTTTTTCGGAAACAGCAGTTGATTTTTTTTCATCCGATTCTGATTTTTCGTTTTCAGGCGCATCGTCGGATTTTTTCTGATTTTCCTCCAAATCTTCGGAATTAAGCATCTGATGATTAGAACCGACAAAAAATTGAGCGCCATCTTCTTCTGAAGGCAAATCCTCATCTTGAATAACAATATCAACAGAATTTCCGTTGGAAGGCTTGTTCACAGGTGCATTCAGAGAAGAGTCGGAATCAGCCGTATTGATACCCAAAAGTTTTTCCGCAACAACGTTTATTACTGCCGCCAAAACAGCGAATCCTGCGGCAAAACAGAGTGCAATAACCAAACGCATTCCAAAACTGCGCGCAACAGTTCTAAAACTAGCCAAGAAGGAAAGCAGAAAACCGAAAATTGAAAAGCCTATGATGAATCTTACATTTTTCACTTTCTACCTCCCACTTAGAAATTTAAAAATATATTCTTATTATATATCAAATGTTGTCAAAAAGACAGTAAAAAAGTTATTTACAACCTTGACTTTTTGCCAAGAAATTTTTTCAGGAACGAAGAAACGCCTTCATTTCCCGCATCACCAGTTTTTTCAATTCTTCCGACTATATGTTTTAAGCATACAGACGGTTTACATGTCGGATTTACAACAATAAAAGGTTTTTGCCGTATAACAGAAGCCTGAACAATCGGATCATCGTAAACAAATCCGATATAGTCAACTTTATAGCCAAGAAACTGTCCTACAATTGTAATAATTCTGTCGGAAATACGCTTTCCTTCATCCGCAGAATGAACACGGTTTACAAGAAGTTTCAAGTTTACAGTTCTGTCTACAATTTCAGTTGTAATGATTTTTATAATTCCGTAAGCATCGGTAATCGCAGTTGGCTCCGGAGTTGTAACAACATAGACTTCATCAGCGGCAGCAACAAACTGAAGAACGTTATTTGCAATTCCGGCTCCAGTATCAATGATAATAATATCCGCATTTCCGAGCGTACTGAACTGCTTTGCAAAATATTCAAGTTCTTCCACGCTAAGATTCGCAATTTTGGAAAAACCGTTTGCACCGGCAATAAACTTTATGCCAAATTCCGTATCAAGAATGATTTCCTTCATCGTCTTCTTTTTATTGATAACGTGCATAAGATTATATTGCGGAACGACATTTAAAAGCACATTCACATTTGCCATTCCAAGGTCGCCGTCTATAAGAATAACTTTCTTTCCAAGCTGAGCGTAGGCAATCGCCATATTTACAGAAATATTTGTTTTTCCAACTCCGCCCTTTCCGCTTGTAATCGCAATAATACGTGTCTTATGATTTTTATCAGAAACATTATCAAATTCCGAATGCACAGGTTCAACCAAACCTCCGCTCACAAGTTCCCGCAAACCTTCTGCCTGTTCTTCCATAATTAATTAACTCCAAATTTATCTTCAATATGAATTCTATCAACTTTAAATCCTATCATTCTGATAAGAAAATAAATTGCATTTGCCTTTTCAATACAACTAGCCGCTATCTGACCGTTTGTAATATAGGAAATATTTTTATTTTTTTCCCAAACAACGGAAATCACATTTCCGTAACATTCAGATTCATCACATTTTGTTATTATAACAGAATTATAGCCGAATGGCTCGTAATTTCGCATAATATTAATTAAATCCCGCGCTTTTGTAGATGCAGAAACCGCAAGGTAAACATCAGGATTCATTCCCGGCACATCAAGCATTTCCTTCATTGCGCCGATATGAGAAGAATCATTTGGACTATATCCGCTTGTATCTATAAAAATTGCATCAACATGATCTTTTACATCTTCATAAATTTTCTGAACATCACTTGCATTTTCTGCCTTCAAAACCTGACGGTTAAAAAGCGCTCCAAATTTTGAAAGCTGTTCCTGCGCTCCGATGCGCATCGTATCAGTCGTAATAAAGCAAAGTTCAATTTTACGGTTTTCCGCCTTTGCATTTTTAGCGTACTGCGCGGCAAGTTTTACAATAGTTGTAGTTTTACCAACCCCAGTAGGACCAACAATTATAACAACATGAGGACTCCGATGAACTTTCTCAGGAGCAACATTCACTGTTTCTCCAATCCAATCTATAACTGTGCGCTGAACATAATCTTTATCTTCAAGTTTTTCAAGCGAAAGAGTTTTAAGTCTTTCAATAATATGGCGGCTGTACGGAATCGTAAATTCATTTTCCGAAAGAAGTTTTTCTATCATTTCTATAGAAGGATGCTCTTCCGACGAAGCCGAAGATTCCGAAACCTTATTTGCCTCAACCGTACTTTTCAGTTCCTCAATAGTTTTTTTCAGTTCATTGAATTGCGCAGAACTTACAGAAGACAACGGCATATTTGCAGAAGAAGCAGAAGATAACGCCGGATCCAATGATTTTATAGCCATTTGGCGCAAAAAATCGTCTTTATTTCTCATAAAAGAATTTGCATCTGTCGCTGGCGAAGAATATGAGGAAGGCAAAGAATTTTCTCCATGCTGTCTTACCACATAAGTAATTTCCAGCATTTCTTCGTTTATAAGACCAAAAAAACGGCTTCTCAAAGACTGCTTTTTATTAACAATGTCGTAATCATTCTGATATTTTTTATAAAGTTTTTCCCTTGCCTCTTTCATGCTTTTTGCATATATAACTTGGGATGGTTCTTTTATATCTCGTTCCATCATAACATTATTCCTCATAAGCAATTTCGCCAAGAACTTCTACAGAAATATGATTTTTAGCGGAAGATATTTCTTCTATAGAGATTATAACAAGTCCCGGCATTTCTCTTTCCACCGATGAATGAACAAGCATTCGCACAACTTTAGGACAAACAACAACAGGCAAATATCCCATTGCATTAACATTTTTTACCGTATTGCTAACTGCATTTATCCACCTTCTTTGGTCGACAGGATCCAACGCAGGGTACGGATTTGAACCGTCTTCCGGATATTGCGCAGAATTTAAAAGTTTTTCCGCCCAGCCTTGACTTAGATTTATAACACGAAGTTTTCCGTCATTATCAGCATATTGAAGACAGATTTGACTTCCAAGAGCTTCGCGCACATAATCAATAAGTTTCCAGGTTACACGCGTCATCGTTCCATAATTGGATATAGTTTCAAGAATAGTAACTATATTACGAATTGAAACTTTTTCTTTAAGCAAGCCCTGGAGAATTTTTTCAATTTCGCCGATTGAAAACTTACGTTCCCCGGAAAGAATTTCATCAACAACAATAGGATTATCTTTCTTTGTCTGCTCAAGAATAAGACTGACTTCCTGACGTCCCAGAATATCAGCCGCATTGTTTTTTATAATTTCCGTTAAATGAGTTGCAATAATCGTAGGCGCATCAACAACAGTATAGCCAGCCTGTTCCGCTTCTGCACGCTGTTCTTCCGGAAGCCAAATTGCAGGCATTCCAAACGCAGGATCTTTCGTAGGCTCGCCTTTAAGCACTTCTGTAACCGCACCGGTATTCATGCACATATAATAACCGAGCCGAACCTGACTTTTTCCGGCTGCAATTCCGCGTATTTTAAAGCAGTACTCATTAGGATCCAAATTCATATTATCAAGAATGCGGATTTTCGGAACAGGAAGTCCCATATCCAAAGCCGCTTCCCGCCTTATCCGCGAAATACGTTCCACAAGCTCAGCACCTTTTTTTTTATCCACAAGAGGAATCAACGCATATCCAATTTCAAGACTTAGAGGATCAAGAGGCGCAACCGCATCCTGTTCAGGAGTATTCTGCTTTTTCTGACCGTTAGCTTCCTCCGCTTTTTTCTGAGCTTCTATAATTTTATCTTTTTCCTTTTGCTTTGAAAGCTTGTATCCATAATAAAAAACAACCGCTCCGACAGGAACCAGCAGGAACTGTGTGCCACCACGGAAAACAATTCCCATAACAACAAGGACAACTCCGATAATTTCGTAAATTGTTCCATCAATAGAAAATTCTTTTATTACTTTTTCGCCAAGAGTATCAGAAGACTTGTCAGCAGTAACAAGGATACCTGTTGCAAAAGAAAGCATCAAAGAAGGCAACTGACTAAGAAGTCCGTCACCAATTGTAAGTTTTGTATAAACGGCAAGAGAATCGCTAAAAGACAAATGATTAAAAACCATTCCGACTATAAATCCGCCGACAAGATTTATAACTGTAATAAAAATTCCAGCCTTTACGTTTCCGGAAACAAACTTGGAAGAACCGTCCATATTTGAATAAAAATCTATATCGCGGCGAAGCTGTTCCTTCTGACGGGTAGCCTCTTCTTCCGTAATGTAACCATTCGCAAGCTGACTGTCTATATCAAGCTGCTTTACCTGCATGGAATCAAGCGTAAAGCGTGCCGCAACTTCAGAAACTCGGCTTGCGCCTTTTGTAATTACAACAATCTGAACGACAACAAGGATGATAAATATTACAAATCCTATAACAAGACTGTTTCCGGCGACAATATTCGCAAACGCCTGAACCATCGCGCTCTGAGTTTTTGCAAGCGCATTAACGTTAGAACCAGAGGCAGAAAGAATAAGTCTTGTAGAGGAGATATTAATTCCGAGTCCGAACAGCGTAACAAACAGAATTATCTGCGGAAAAGACGACAAATCGGATGCGCGCGGAGTATAAACTACAGTTAAAAGCACAAGAAGCGCCAGCGCCAGATTTATAATCATAAGAAAATCAATTAAAACTTTAGGAATCGGAATAATGAGCATAAGAACTGCCACGATTGCAAAAACACCAATCATGTTAGTTCTGATGAAATTTAATACTTTTCCCCTTCCATTTTCGTTTGCCATCAGTCCCCACCCAGCAAATTACTCATCATTTTTTAGAGTCGAATTTTACAACTTCCGCATAAATTTGTGCAATAACACGAAAGTAATCTTCTGGTATTATAGCACCCACTTCAGTTCTTGTATATAGTTCACGCGCCATAGGTTTGTTTTCAACAATCGGAACGGAATTTTCCGCCGCGATTCTCCTCATCATAAGAGCAAGTTCATCCTCTCCTTTTGCCGTAACTTGAGGAGCGGGAGCCACTTCTGCGTCAAATTTTAAAGAAACAGCAAAATGTGTAGGGTTTGTGATAACAACATCAGATTCGCTTACCGCTTTCGGAATATTCTGCCGGGACATCTGCATAGCCCTTTGCTTAATCCGCGATTTTACTTCAGGGTCCCCTTCCATTTCTTTATATTCCTGCTTAACTTCAAATTTTGTCATTTTCATTGATTCCATAAATTCTCTTTTTTGAACAAAATAATCAGGAATCGCAATAACTATAAAAAGTACTGCTGTTACCACAAGAATCGTACCTGCCATTCTGGAAATACTGAAAACCGCCTGAACAATACTTTTATTCTGAATTTCCATAAGAAGAACCGGAATATCGCGCCTTATAAGAAAATATGAAATAAAAATTATAAGAGCAACTTTGCCTATTGATTTTGCAACATTAAAAATGCCTTTAAATGAAAAAAGCGTATTTTTAAAATACTGTCCGAAATTCGGCAGAATTTTTGAAAATTTAGGCTCAATCACTTTTGTTGAAAACAAAAAGCCACGGTTCTGAACAATATTTCCCGCAACGCCAAAAACAATTCCAGCAAGGGAAATCGGAAGAACAATTTTTACAAATTTTTCAGCAAATATATAGAAATAAGAAGCATTTGCAACATTTTTATCGTTTATATGCGTAAAGAAAAACTGCATCACATCCGCACATTCAATAAGAATTTTCTTTGCTAAAACAAAAAGTGTCATAAGGGAAAAGAAAAACACAAGAGAACTGTTCAAATCCGAACTTTTTGCAACGCGACCTTCCTCGCGCGCTTTCCGCAGTTTATATTCCGAAGGCTCTTCAGTACGTCCTTCATCTTCAGCCGCAAACCACTGAAGGTCAATATCTTCAAAACTCATTTTTGACCTCCAAGCAAACTCAATATTTGTATAAGTTCAGATATTCCCGTTGAAAAAGAACGGATGAAAAAATCGCACAAAGGCTTGAAAATCATCAGCAAAAGAAAGAAAGAAAGAAGAATCATAACAGGAAAACCTTCGCTCAAAAGGTTCATCTGAGGCGCCGCTTTTGAAAGAAGTCCTGTACAGACTGTAATAAGAACAAGCGTTCCCATAATAGGAAGGGCAATCACAAAAGCATCTGCAAAAAGGTTTGAAAGTCCTTTTAAAAGAAAAGTCACAAGTTTTTCGCGGCCGTCTATTAAATTAAAAACATTAAGAGAAATAAAAGTCTGGCGAAGACCGATCAGAAACAATTTTTGAAACCAATGATTTTGAAGGAAAAGCAAAATTGCAGCAAAATTAAAAAACTGCCCCAAAAGAGGATTTTCAACCTGACTTAAGGAATCGTAAACTGCAGAAGCCGAAAATCCCATCTGAAAGGCAAAAAACTGAGCCGCAGTACTGAAAGCCGCAAAAATTATGGAAACATAAAAACCAATAATAACGCCAATCAGAGCTTCTCCAATAAGAAGAAGAATATATTCCGCACTGAATGCACCGTCACCTTCAATCCAGACAGAATATGCCGAAAAATCCGCAAATCCCATCATAAGATAAGCCATATAGCCAATAAGAGCAATTTTTGCAGTTCGCGAAACAGTCCGCATAGAAAAAAGCGGCAATGTAAAAATCAGACCAGCGCAACGGGCGGCAACAAGCAAAAAAAGCGGAGCTGAATTTACAATTTCGTCAACCATATCCATAAACTATTTTGCAATATCAGGAATCATCTGAAAAAGACTTATAGTATAACTGCGCAAATCCGTGAACATCCAACCGGAAAGCAACGCAAGCACAAGAAGAATACTAACCAGTTTAGGCAAAAATGTAAGAGTCTGCTCCTGAATGGAAGTTACCGCCTGAAAAATAGCGACAATAAGACCAACTACAAGCGCAACTATCAAAGGAGGAGCAATAAGCATAAGAATCTGCACAATTCCATCGCGCATTAAATTTACAATCTGCCCAATTGACATTTTTCACCCACCTAAAATCAATGAATTACAGAATTAAACAGCTGCGTTGTTAAAAGCCCCCAACCGTCAACCAAAACAAACAACATAAGTTTGAACGGCATAGAAATTTGAACAGGCGGAAGCATCATCATTCCCATACTCATAAGAATACTTGCAACAACCATATCTATTATTATAAAAGGAATATAAAGAATTACGCCTATTTTAAATGCCACCGTAAGTTCATGCAAAATATAAGCAGGAACCAAAACGTAAGTAGGAACATCAGCAAGAGTATTCGGACGTTCAAGTTTTGCCATATTCATAAAAGTTGCAATATAACTGGTATCACCAGACATCTGAGTATACATAAACTGTCGTATAGGCGCTTCCGCCTGGTGATACGCTTCAGATATTTCGATTTCTCCGTCAGAAAGCGGCTTGAACGCTTTTTCATACATCTGCGTAAAAGTCGGCCACATAATAAAAATCGTCATAAAAAATGCAATTCCATTAAGAACGGCTGTAGGAGGAACTTGTTGCAAAGAAAGAGCGCGTTTTATAAAGTCCAAAACAATGGAAAACCGCAAAAAACACGTAAGAAGAATCAATAAACTTGGCGCAAGACTTAAAACCGTAAGCAAAACAAGCAGGCGGACAGAAAAAGCAACTTCACGCCCAGTTCTGGGTTCCGTAATATCAATAGAAATATTCGGAACTTGCGCAGGCCGCACGTTGCCGCTCATTTCTGTAGTTCCGCGGGCAGAATCTTGCGGAAAACTGTTATTCTGCGCAAACACAGATGAACATACACAAAAAACGAACAGCAATGTAAAAATCTTTTTAGTAAATATTTTCATACTATTTGCCACCGTTCAATCTGTTGCGCTGTTTTTCAAGCATTTCTGTAATTTTATTTTTTGCCCCGCTCATAACATTTTCATTTGCTTCAGACTGATTTCTAGGTCCGTTAGGCATAAAAATATCAAGAATATCTGCGAAATTTTTCGGTTTATTTGTTTTTTTCTGCTTATCAGAATAAAGATTCATTGCCTGAATAAGTTCAACATCATCAATTTGACTTATAAGATTTACAGAATCATCCGAAACGCCAATCATAAATGCGTATTTATCTGTAAGAGTTACAATTTGAACAGATTTCGTAGGAGAAATATTAACAGAAGAAACGATACGCATAAATATGTCATCATTTTCCGGAGTTGCCATATTTTTTTTCATAAAACGGAAAACAAAATAAATGCAGGCAACAACGATTGCAAGAACAACAAGCATTCGCAAAATGATAAAAAAACTCGAAGAAGAACTCTGTTCCTGCACTTCCTCTGATGTTCCATTTAAAATAACAGAAGATTCGTCGAATACATTTTCCGAGTTTTCAATAATCTGCTGCGATTCATCAATCTGCGCCTGCTGAGCAAACACAACAGCGCATAAAGCAACGGACAAACTCAGAATTGCAATGATAATTTTCTTACTCAATTTTCCCCCACCCTGAAAAAATTAAGATAAATATTTTAATTATCCTGAATTCAGTTCAGAATTTATATTTTTTTCTAGCGCAAATCAGAAACACGTTCCAACGGAGAAAGAATTTCTGTTACACGAACACCGAAGTTTTCATCAATAACAACGACTTCTCCCTTTGCAATCGGTTTATGATTTACAAGAATATCAACTGGTTCTCCGGCAAGTTTATCAAGTTCAATGATTGTACCTTCGCCCATTCCTAAAATTTCTTTAATCTGTTTTTTAGTGCGGCCAAGTTCTACAGTCATTTCCATGTAAACATCCATGATAAGACTGATATTTCCTTGCTCGCCAGGAACATTAGCACCCTGAAGGTTCGGATACTGCAAAGTCTGAACATTAGGCATGGTCATTCCCATGTTTTGTCCCATAGGCATTTGCTGCATTCCCATAGGACTCATGCCCATCTGGTTCATTCCCATCATCTGCGGCTGCATTCCCATCTGATTCATGCCCATAGCCATCTGAGGCTGCTGCATTCCGTTCATCTGGTTCATTCCCATCTGCGGCTGTTGCATTCCGCCCATAGGATTCATTCCTGGAGCGCTATCAGCAGGACTAAGCTGTTCCAAATCAGCAGTTTTATTTCCGCCGTAAGCATTACTTATCTGTTCGCCAATTTCGCCGTCCAAACATTCCCACAAATTGTAGTTCTGTCCGTCAAGAGAAAGCGTATATGTAATAAGAGGAAATTTATTCTGAGGAATTCTAAGCATAGCCTTCGGGCTATTTGATGATTCAGGAGGATTCGCTGCAAGTCCAGGAAATTTTCCTGTTTTATCAAGTTCCTGAATTTCAGTACCTGAATGCATTGCGACAACTTCCGAAATGCAATTCAGTGCCATGTCGTCAAATTCAGCATTTTCTTCTTTATTAATAAGATTTACTATCTTTTGAGCAAGTTCAGGAGGTAAAATATAAATGTGCTCGCCTGCCATTCCGGAAGAAAAATCAGAAATAACAGAAATTACAACTTCCGGAATTCTTGAAAGAAGAGAATCCCTGTCAAGAAGCTCTACAGCGGGAGCATTGCATGTAAAATTTGCACCAGTCATTGAATTTAACTTTTCAACAAAAGGAGCATTTAAATTTCCCGCAAAAGTTGTCAAAGCATTTGTATCAATATGAACTGCAGGGCCTCCGTTTACATGACCGGATGAATTCAAACCGTCAACAGAAACACCCGAAAGCAAAGCGTCAATTTCATCCTGAGAAATAGCACCATCACTCATAATGTATCATCTCCTTCTACAGAAAGTTCTTCAAAATCTTCCGCAGCAACATCTTCTAATTTTCCAGTAACCTGAACCGCCATTTTTTTACCGACAATTCCAGGCTGACAGTAAAACTTTTTCTTATTTCCGACATTCAAAGTAAACGGCTCTCCAACTTTTGTATTGGAAAGACGAACAACATCACCTATTTTCAATGCAAGAACATCACGAACCGGCAAGTTGATGGAGCCGACTTCCGCAACAACTTCCATATCTACGGAAGCCAATTTTTCTTTCAACGTTCCCAAATATTGAGTTGTAGAACTTCTTCGGACAGATGAAAACCAGAACTGCGAAGAAAGTTTTGAAATTATCGGTTCTATTGTCAAGTAAGGAATACAGAAGTTCATCATACCTTCTTCATCACCTACTTTAGTTTCCAATGTAATTAAAACAACCATTTCCGATGGCGGAACAATCTGCGCAAACTGAGGATTCGTTTCTATCTGACCAAGTCTTGGGCGCAAATCTATAACCTGAGTCCACGCCTCGCGCATATTAGCAAGAATGCGGACAATAATTCCTTCCATAACCGACTGCTCAATATCCGTAAGATCACGATTTTTATTCGTAGCAGTAACACCGCGTCCGCCAAAAAGACGGTCAATCATACAAAAAGTAATAGCCGGATCAATTTCAAGAACCGCATTTCCCTTTAAAGGATCCATATTAACAACTGCAAGAGTTGTAGGCGTAGGAATAGAACGAATAAATTCCTCGTAAGTAAGCTGATCTACAGAAGCAACATGAACATGAACAAGGGAGCGCAACTGCGCAGAAAGCGAAGTTGTCGTTAAACGCGCAAAGGTTTCGTGCATATTCGAAACCGTACGCAACTGCTCCTTTGAGAATTTATCAGGACGCTTGAAGTCATAAATTTTTATTTTTCGGGTGTCATTAACCGGCTTAAAATCATAAGAATCAGACTCACCTGAACTTATAGCTGTTAAAAGCTGGTCAATTTCATCCTGTGACAGAACTTCAGTCATCTACCTTCCACCTTGAACACAATCAATTCCTACTGCTCAAGAACATCAAGCTGTTGGAAAGATATATCCTTTATTTTAGAAGAACTTAAAATCTCATCATTAATTTCGTTTCTTAATTCAATTTTAAGTTTCTGCTCATTTTGAGGACGCAACTCCGCGATTGTCTTCTGAGTAAAGTATCGGCGCAAAAAGTCTTTAAGTTCAATATTTCTTTGCGTAATTTCAGTAGAACATTGTTTATCGTCTTTTTTATAGCCCAAAGCAATATCAACAACAACACTTGCAGGAATTTCATCGCTGGTTTTTGTTCGGATAACACCAAGTGATGTGTACCAATCTAAAATTTCGCGCTGAACCTGGTACTCTTCTGAAATCATAGTAACAGGCGCAGAAGTTGTATTTTTATTTAAAATTTTTACGGTTACCACAACAATGACAACAATTAAAATTACTGCACCAAGTGCAATGGCAATCCATTTTAAAAGCGACGCTATTATTCCGCCGCCTCTGCTCTTTTTTGCAGGAGAAGCTTCTGTTCCTTCATCCAATCCGTCAAGTCCGTCGTCTGCCATTTTCCCCTCCCGGAAAACTTATTTTTACAAAAAAAATATATTCTTAAAAAGTATACACTTAAAAGTGGCCCTCGTCTAGAATTATTATATCAACACGTCTATTATATGCTTTTCCTTCCGGAGTGTCGTTTGAAAACTTAGGCTGGGTATCCGCATAACCTGCAACAGAAAAACGGCTTTCATCAACTCCGTAATCAGCAAGATAATGAAGGACATTTGTAGCCCGGGCTGTAGAAAGCTCCCAGTTGCTCGGAAATTTAGAATCTTCAGAAACTGGAGTATTATCCGTATGGCCTTCTATCCGAAATTTTCTGTTCTTAAGAGCGGAATCCTTAAAAAAATCAGAAAGGCGCAAAAGCGTTTCCCGAGTTTCTTCTATATTCAAACCTGCGCTTCCTTCTGCAAAAAAATTATCCGCAGCAAGAGAAACAACAAGTCCGCGTTCATCGCTTGTAATAGTAATTTTATTTGATTTTACATCCGGCGCAAAGAGGGAAACTGCCTTTTTCTTTGCAAGACCGAGCGATTTTCCTTTTTCAAGAGAAGGCAGCGAATTTATTGTATTTCCCAAATCAGAAAGTTTTCCTGTAGAAAGAGAAAGCCCTCCATTCACAGATTCCGTTTCGTTCATCTGGAGAGATTGAGTAATTGTTGCCAACTGCGTAACATCAACTTCCGAAGGATTATAAAGCATTACGAAGAAACAGAGCATGAGCGTAATCATATCTCCGTATGTTCCTTGCCAGGCAGTCGATGGTTTTTCCGGTTCTTTTTTTTCTCTTGCCATCTTAAGCTTCCTTAATCTTTCAGAATATCCGCTTCTATTGATTTTCTGGTAACAGGATCAAGATAAGTAAGAAGTTTTTGTCCCATAATACGCGGGTTTTCACCTGCCTGAATAGCAAGAACACCTTCTATTACCATTTCCTTAGCGCGCATTTCCATAGAATTCTGCATCATCAGCTTTTGTCCGAACGGAACAAGAAGCCAGTTTGAAATCATGGAACCGTAAAGAGTTGTAATCAATGCGACCGCCATGTTAGGACCCAAAGATGACTTATCTTCAAGGTTGTTCAACATACCGATAAGACCTAAAACGGTTCCCATCATACCAAAACCAGGCGCAAAACCGGCCCATTGGTTCATTACGTTTACCCATTCCATGTGGCGGGCTTCGCACTGGCTCATCTCGTTTTCCATAATAGTACGGATTACATTTCCGTCAGTACCGTCTACAACAAGACGGAGACCATTGCGCATAAAGGCATCATCCAAATCATCAAGGCCGTCTTCCAAGGCAAGAATACCTTCGCGGCGTGCCTTATTTGATAAATCCATAAGTTTTGAAATAAGTGTTTTTTCACCAAAATCCGGTACTTTGAAACATTTTCCAATAATTTTAAAAACACCTACAGCTTTTGAAAGAGGAGCCAAAATAAAAATTGCCGCATAAGAACCGCCGATTGTCATGAAAACAGACGGAATATCGATAATTCCGCCAAGAGTACCGCCAGATGTCAAAACAGACATTACGATACAAGCCGCACCACCAACAAGACCAATTATTGTTGCTATATCCATTACAAAACCTCTTGGGCATTAATTCCAATTTTCTTTCTATATTCAATGATTTTTTGAATTACTTCCGACGGGGAATCTTTAACAATAATTTTCTTTCCGGACAACATTGTTAAAGTTAAATCAGGATTTGTTTCCATGCTTTCAATCATGTGTGGATTCACCCAATAAACTTTCCCATCCAAGCGCATAACATCAATCATTAATACTATTTTCCTTTGCAAATTGAATATCGTCAAGATATTTATTCTATTATATTTAACGGCTGTAAATTATTCAACTTTTAATATTTATTTACTTTAAATTTTGCGTATTTTTTATGATTATACATAAAATAAAATTGTGATTTCCGGAATCTTTTCAAGATGTCAGGAAGCAGAACAATTCGTAAAAAGAAAAAAACAATTCCAAGAAAAATAAAAATAAATTCTTGTTATAAATATGATAAATTATTGCTTATTCAGAAACAAGGAATTAAATTCTTTAGTATGTCTAAAAGTCAAAGTCAGAAAAAATAAGGAAATAAGGGAACGTACAAATGATTTATATTATTGAAGATGTGCCGGAAATAGCAAATCTTATTCAGCTTTATCTTTTGAAAGAAAACTTTGAGACAAAAACATTCGCCGATGCGGAAAGCACACTGAAAGAACTTTCCGAAGGAAATTTACCAGAGCTTTTTATTCTTGACATAAACCTTCCGGAGATGAGCGGATATGATTTTTTGAAAAAACTGCGCGATGAACACAAGCAGTCAGTTCCTGTTATAATCGTCTCGGCAAGAGACAGCGACGAAGACATAATCAAAGGCCTTGAACTTGGCGCAGACGAATTCGTTACGAAACCTTTTTCTCCAAGAACGCTGGTTGCCCGCGTAAAAGCAAATTTGCGCCGGATTGCCATAACATCCGCATCTGTTGAAGAATCCATAAAATTCGGCGAATACGTTCTTCTTTTGAACAGCAACGTTTTAAAGTGCGGCTCAAAAAAAATTCCGCTTTCAATAAAAGAATACGCAGTTCTTGAATATTTAGTAAAAAATGCGGGAAAACTTCTTTCACCGGAACAGATTTACAAAGATGTATGGAAAACAAAATTCGGTGATATAACCGCCGTAGCCGTTTACATTCAGCGTCTAAGAAAAAAAATAGAAAAAGATCATGCAAAGCCGGATTATATTAAAACTGTCTTCGGAAAAGGATATATTTTTTCTGAAGAAAAGACAGAAGATTAGAAAACCTGATTTTTTTTCCAGCAACTTTCAACTCAAATGAGTTCTTCTAAAAATGCGTTCAAAAAAAGAATTCCTTTTTTATTGAGCGCATAGAATTTTTCGCCGTGTTTTTTTATCTTTTTGCAAAGATGTCTTTTCTTCCATTTTTCAAAAAGATTTAAAAAGCGAGGGGGCAAAGAACGGGAAAAACGATTTTCAAATTCTTTTTCAGAAATTCCCCGCAAAGTTCTTAAACCCATCATAAAAAATTCAAATTCCTGAATTTCCAGCGAAAGAAGTTCCTTTTCGCCGGGCGCATTTTCTAAATCCGCATTGCAGTCGCTCCAGAACAAAATATATTTTTCAATATCTTTTGTATTCGTAAAGCGAAAACCGCCGGAGCCGTAAAAACTTGAAGTCGCTCCGGAGCCGCACCCTTCGTAATCCTTTAAATTCCAGTAAACAAGATTATGAGCACATTCAAAACCTTTTTTACAAAAATTCGAAACCTCGTATTGTCTGTACCCTTTTTTTTCAAGAAAATTGCGGCCGAAAAGCCACAGTTTATCCGCTTTTTCAAAATCATAGGAAAAAGTCCCGGCGGAAAAAGCTTTTCCGAGCGGCGTAGAATCTTCGATTATGAGCGAATACATTGAAATATGATCCGGCTTGTATTTTACAAGATTTTTTATCGTATTTTTGAAAGATTTTTCAGTTTCAAACGGAAGCCCGGAAATCAAATCTGCGGAAAAAATTCCTTTCCAATTCTTTTTTATCAGCTCCAATGCAGAAACAACATTTTCCGAAGAACTGCGGCGACACACACATTCCAGCGGTTTTTCGCTGAACGACTGAATTCCCACGCTAAGCCGGTTTATTCCAGCGGCAGAAACTTCAGAAAGAAATTTTTCCGTAATATCACAAGGATTGCATTCCATTGTTATTTCAGAAGGAGTTTCATCACATTTCAAAACAGCAGAAGAAACAATTTTTTTTAACTGATTTCCGGTTAAAATACTTGGAGTTCCGCCGCCAATATAAATTGTATCAAAAGATTCAATATGCCTTTCCTTCTTTTTTATTTGAATTTCGCGGCAAAGAGCAGCCACATATTCATCGGGAACATTATTTTTTCCTACCGGAACGCTGAAAAAATCACAATAAGAACATTTTGAAACGCAAAACGGAATATGAATATATAAAGAAGTTTTCAAAATTAAAAATAAAGCCTTAACTTATCAAACGGAAAATAAGAAAAAAGCGCACCTGCTTTTATTTCGCTTTCTTTTAAGGAACCGAAAAACCTTGAATCAACACAAGAATTCCGATGATCACCAAGCACAAAGTATTCATTTTCAGAAAGTGTGATTTCTTCAAAAGAACCTTCAACTCCAATTGAACTGTCCCACAAAGCCGGAGCCGCCGAAATAGAAACATTGTACGGCTTTTTCACAAGTTCAAACTCGGTAAGAAAATATGTTCCGTCCGCAGGTTTTATGTAAACAACATAATCGCGCATATAAATGGAATCCCCCGGAAGACCTACAACACGGCGGACAAAACAGTTTGTTCCCATATTTTTTCTGCCGGAAACAAGTGAAAACTGCTGCGCTGTAAAAAAACGCACAAAACAGTCAGCAACTTTTACAGAAACAGAAGATTCATCTTTTAAGAGCGGACTGCAAAGAACAACATCTCCGCGGTGTATATTCCGTTTTAAAGGAGAAAAAAGAACGCAAGACTTCTCATCCAAATCAGGTTCCATAGAGACAGAACAAGTTCTTACCGGAAAAACTAAAAAGGAAAAAACTATATTTATGAAAATAAAAATGCAAAGCACAAAAAATATAAAAAAAGCAACTTTTCTGTGAAATTCCTTTCTTACGGAATACGACATTTTGAACAGATTTTTATTCATAGGAAAAGAATAGCATAAACACCGTTTTAGAGCAAACGTATTATAAATCAAACAGATTCAATTTCATCTTCAATTTTGTCCGATGAGTTACATTCAATCAAAAAGAAAACATAACTTGAAACCTATCAAATGATAAACTATAATATGAACCATGGCAGAAGCACGGAAAATTATTGCAGAAAACAGAAAAGCTCGATTTGACTACTTTATAGAAGAAACTTACGAATGCGGAATTGAATTGCAGGGAACGGAAGTAAAATCTGTAAAGGCAGGTTCGGTGTCTTTCCCGGATGCTTTTGCAGAGATTATAAAAGGTGAAATTTTTGTAAAAAACTTTCATATTTCGGAATATTCATATTCTTCAGTTTTTAACCATGATCCGGACAGACCAAAAAAACTTTTACTTCACAAAGAAGAAATAAAAAAAATAACAAGAAAAGTTGAACAGAAAGGTTATACTCTGATTCCGATAGATTTTTACCTGAAAAACGGACGTGTAAAAGTAACGCTTGGAATCTGCCGAGGAAAAAAACAGTTTGACAAGCGGGCAACAATAAAAGAGCGCGATGTAAACAGAGATTTGCAGCGGGAATTCAGAAAGGGGCTTACGGGACATTAAAAAGTGAAATTAAAAACTTTTTTTATTGCCACAATTTTATATCCTCTTTTTGTTTGTTCTGTTTTTGCAGAAGACTTGAAACAGATTGATTTTTACGGGGTTGCTTCAAAAGATACGGAAAAGAATATGCTTTCCATGACAGAAGATTTATTCTTTGCCCAGCTAAAAGAACTCAGCTACACAATAGAAGATAAAAGGTATGAAAATTTTTCCAGCGATTATTTTTCAAACGCCTGCGACTTTTCAGCCTCCAACAAAAAGGGAACAGCAGCCATTTTTGCAGTGATTACAAAACTTGACACCGGAAAATGGGAAATGAAAATCAATTTTCTGGAATATAACAACACTGTTCCCAGAACAACAACTCAGGTTTATGATTCTTACTACAAAATTCTTATGGAATCAAAAAGTTCCCTTACATCAACTCTTACACAGCTTATGAGCACAAGTTCCGCAAAAACGAACACATCATCAGATTCATCAGAAGAAATAACATTGGAGGATCTGGCAGGAAGTTGGAACGGCGGAAAATATATAAACAAAGTTATAATAATGCGTGGCGGGCGCGGATTTGTAATTTTCAAGAACGGCGCTTCAATGAACATTTCTGTAAAAATTGAAAAAAACGAAGGAATTCAAAGTGTCAATATAATACAGACTAGCGGAAACAACGCTTCTTATTTTCCGGGAATAGAGCGCAAAAAAGCGCTAGAAGCCGCAATGAACGCAAATCCGATTTCCTGGAACTTAAAACCTGTAGACAAAAACACTTTAACCGGAACAGAAAACACTTTAACAGAAGATTCAGCCGGAAACATAAAGGAAGGTTCTGTTTCCGCCACGTGGAAAAAAATTATTCAATAGAAACTGCGCCTTTCCGCAAAACTTCTATTTTTTCGCCATCCAGTTTTACAATTGTGGAAGGAACAGAAGATTTACAATCGCCCGCACTTACAATCAACGCAACTTCACCTTCAAATTCAGCTTTAATTTCTGAAACTTTTGTAAGAACCGGAAAACCGCTTCTGTTCACGCTTGTTGAATAAATCGGACTTTGTGCGCCCAAAATAACTTTTCTTAGCCAACTGTCGCCGGGACAACGAACCGCAACCGTCTGCGAAGGATTTTGTTTGCAATGAACAATGATTGTCAAAGGTCCCGGCCAAAGCGAAAGAAGTTTTTGAGGAACAACATCATCTGTTATGCAAAAAATATCTTCAGGTCTTCCTATAAGTTGAATAAAAGGCTTTGTTTCTTCCCTGCCCTTTATTTTTCTGATCATTTCATCAGTTTTTCCGACTATACCGGAAAATCCGTAAACTGTATCTGTAGGCAAAACAAGAACTTCACCTTTTTTTAAAAGTTCAACAGATTTTTCTAAAGAAGATTCATCAGACTTGAGTAACGTCATATACAGGAATTCCTTTTATAACAGTTGTTTTTCTATGTCTTAATGTTATATTCCCGTTGTTCAAATCAATCAAGAGCATAAGTATTAAAGTAAGCGCAAAGAAAGAAACTCCGCAGGCCTTACAAGTTGTTTCCGAAAGACATTTGTAGTTTTTCTTTCTAAGAATAGTTCCCACATCGTAAAGAGTTGTCTGCGAAGGTTTCAGTCCGTTTACTTTAACAAGTTTTTCGCCGCCCGCAACATAATCAAGCTTGCGCGCATATGCCGCAATAACGTCTTTATCGCGAAGCAAAGCCGAATATTCAAGATTCAATTCATTGTTAATATTTTGGATAAGTTCAGTTTGTCTTGCAATTGATTTTTTCTGCTCCACAAGCTGGTTATAGCCTAAAATTCCATTATCTCCGGCAACAAAAGAAACAACAACGTAAACTAAAGTTCCAATGAATATAGCAAACAAAACTCTTATTTTTTCCATACAAATATAATCGGCTAAGATTTTTATTTTCTGAATGCAAAAAATGTGATAGAATTAATTAAGTTGATTGAATTTACAAGTTGTGCAAAAAGCAATAATTTTTTGTTATAATATGAACTTATAAATTCATCAAAACATCATATTTCAAAATAATACTTTATTTTCAAGCAGTTTCTGCCGATAAAATATAATAAGATTATCTGAAATAGAGAGGAACTTTTATGAGTGATTCAACAGAAAATACAAACAACCTTGACAGTTACGGAGTTTGGGTAAAAAGACCACCACAGGATGCAGCGGACACAACGGAAAACGCTGCCGACGAAGTTCCAATCAGTTCTGATGATATTTCCATCGACGAGCCTGTAATTTCAGAAGATTTAACAGAATTCAGCATTCCGGACGATAATTCCGCATTAACAGATGATGAACTTTCTGATATTACAAACGATTTTTCAGAAGAAAGCAATGCAACAGATTTGCCGGACGGAGAATTTTCTGCTGACGATTTCCTCGATGCTGCGGACAACAACAGTTCTGCGGAAAGCGCAAAACCAGCTGAAAATGAATCTTCTGAAATGCCGGATTTTCCAGACGGTTCAGAAATTCCAGCAGATGATTTTTTAAGCGGTTCAGATGATTCAGTTTTAACAGAAAGCGGCGACGGTGAAATTTCTCTTGATGACTTTATGGACGGAGGATTTACAGATCCAAATCCGGGAGCCGCTCCCTCATCTGATTCAATTACCGATGAAATTTCTCTTGACGATTTTTTTGACACAGATTCAAGTTCTAAAGCAAAAGAAGACGATGTTTCCAACGATGAACCGCTGGATATTGACCTTTCGTTTACAGAATCACCGGAAAACGAAGTTCCTGTTGAAGAAGTAAGCGCAGAAGATGATGATTCTTCTATAGATACACAGGAAGACGATATGTTTGACAATATTGAAGCAGAAAAAGAAGCAAAAGCGCCAGAAACTAAAAACTTTGACAAAGAAGCATTTGAAAATTCAACAGAAGAACTTTCTCTTGATGATTTTGGCGTAGGAGAAAACAGCGATGATGCAACGGCGGTTGCAGCTGCTGCGGCTGTAAACTCTGCGGCAGAAAGCGAAGAAGTTGACCTTTCCGACTTTGGAGTTGACAGCAATGCAGGCGAAACTCCTGTAAAACAAGATGTAAAAGCCGCAAAGAAAAACGAACAAGTTGACTATGACCTTGCAATTACAGATGATGACACTGTTGAAAAAGCGCCGGATATTGAAGAAGTAGAAACTCATTCAAGCGATTCGAACACAACAAAAGTTGACAGTTCTGTTCTTGATATGATTATGAAAGAACTTTCAGGCTTGAAGAACGAGATTTCTTCGCTTAAAGGCGAATTTGAAACATTAAAAAATCAGGAAAACTCTGCTCCGGCAAAAACTATTGAAGAAGAGCCGGTTGTTTCCGAAGAAAACATTCAGGAAGAAGAATCTGTTATTGAAAATCCGGAAGATAAAATTGAAGAACCGGAAACTTTCATTGCAGATGAACAAGAAGAAGAAAAATCAGAAGACAATGAAACCGCTTTTGAACCGGAAGAGGAAATTCCTGAAGAAAAACCGGCAGAAGAAAACACGGGATTTTTTGACGGCAACGACAGTGACGAAACCATCGCGCTTTCCGGAGATGAACTTTCTAACATCATGAACACAGCTGATTTTACAGAAACAGAAAGCGAACCGGAAAACGAAGACGATATTGAAATTCCGGAAGAACTTCCGCCGGAATATGCAACTTCTGAAGAAGAAAATACAGAAGAAGTTATTTCCGAAGATTCAACAGACACAGCAGAAGAAAACACAGAAAATACGGCTGAAAGCGAAAACATTGCGGATGAATCTCCTTTAGGAAATATCGAAGAAACTCCAATTCTGGAAGAAGAACCGGATTCAGGACTTTCAATGGATCTTAACGATGAAAATCTTGAAGAACCAAATCTTGAAGCCGTAAGCGAACAGCTTAACGAAGAAAATTCTTTGATTCCAAAAGCCGATGAACTTGCGGAAGAAGACAAGCCTTTGGATGAAATTCTTCTTGATGATTCGGACAACGATTTTGAAGATTCAGTTTCTGCAGCAAACGCAGAAGAACAGCTTGAAGAACCTGTACCGCTTGAAGATTCTGAACCTGAAGAAGAAACAGAAGTTGAAAACGCAGAACAAGCGGAAACAGAAACTCAGAGCGAAGAAACTGAAACTTCAGAAGAAAATTCTGAAAATGAAGAAAACAACAAAAAAATCGAAGATGATATTTTCAACGATTACTTTGCGGCAGAGCCAACTGTTTCGGAAGCTATTTCTGATGAAAGCATTGATTATCTGAAAGATGATGAAACAGATAAAAATGATATCGAAGCAAATGAAAATGATGAAGAAATTGCTCCTGTAGAAGAAGAAATACCTGAAGAAAATGCAACGGAGGAAAACTCTGTTGAAGAATCAAAAACGGAAGATTCCGACAACAACGAACAGCTTCCGGAAGATTTGAAAAACGATGTAAAATCAGTTCTTCTTTACATGGATCAGTTGCTTGAAAATCTGCCGGAAGACAAAATTATGGAATTTGCAAAATCAGAACAGTTTTCAACTTATAAAAAATTGTTCAGCGAACTTGGACTTTCATAATAAAGCGCAAAAAAGAGCCGTCTTAAATGAATTGCAAAATTTATTTGGGACGGCCCGATTTTGATTATGAACAAAATAATTTTTGAAAATGCAAAAGACGGTTCTTTAACCTGTTCTTTTAATGGAAAGTTTTTACATTCAAAATACAATCCGCTGCGGGAAGCAGAAAATTTTGCAGAAAATCTTGAATTTGATTTTTCTCCAGAATGCATTTTAATAACAGAACCCGCAATTTCCTACTCTGCCTTAAAAATAAAAGCGAAATTTCCAAAAATCAAACTGGCCGCAATCCGTTACACACGCGAATTTGATGATTATAACTCTTATTTTGATTATGTTTTTTATGCAGAAACAAAAGAAGAAATTTCAAATTTGCAGAACAATTTGCTTTCAAAAATAAGCGGAGAAACTTTGCTTTCAACTATTTTTTTGCAATGGCTCCCCTCTTCAAATGTTTTTTCAGAACAAAATGCCGCCGCCTGGCAAGAAATAAAAAATGCGCTTAATACAGCAAAAGCCGAACTTTTTACAAACGGATTTTTTTCAAAGCGCTGGTTTTTAAACGCAATCAGATTGCTTTCATTTTCAGATAACTTTTTTGCATTGAAGAAAACATCTGCGCCAATCGTCATCTGTGCCAGCGGACGAAGCCTAAAAGATTCAATCCCTTTATTAAAAAAATACAGAAACCGCTATCATCTAATCGCACTTTCTTCTGCAATTTCCGCATTAATAGAAAATTCGCTTATTCCAGACCTGGCATTTTCAACAGACGGCGGATTTTGGGCAAAAAAACATCTGGAAATTTTGCAAAAGCATCCGGAAATTCCTTTAGCAATCGCTGAGGAAGGAAACGCAGGAACGATTTTATTAAAAAAATCAAAAATAATTCCTCTTTGCTATTCCGACGGATTTTCAAAAAAAATATTTGATATTTTGAATGTAAAAACACAACTTGCGGTGCGAAACGGAACAGTTTCGGGAACAGCTGCGGAATTTGCAATGTCACTTACAACTTCAAAAGTTTTCTTATGCGGACTGGATCTTTCAACTTCAAAAGGATATCAGCACACAATGCCGAATTCGCTGGAAACATTCAGTAAAAAATTTGACTGCCACACTTCTTCACTTGAAAAAAGAAGCGTAAAAGCAGAATTTAATACAGAAGCGTTAAAAATTTACGAAAAATGGTTTTCCGCGCCGGAAAGAAATTTTTCAGAAAAAGCCTACAGACTTTCAGACAACTTTTCTTTTAAAAACAATTTGAATTCAATGAAAGATGTAAATTTTGATTTTTTTGAAAAAATTGCGGAAAATGAAATAAATACTAATTTTGAACTGAAAAAAATCAGTCTGGAAAAAGAAAAAACAGAAGAAACGATAATCAAATTCATTGAAAAATTCTGTAATACAGAAGCTTGGAAAAAAGAATTTTTTCCGGCGGAATATTTTTCAAGCAATCACAAAAAAAACAGCGATGAAAAAAAAATGATTTCAGAGGAAATCAAAAAGAAAAATATTTTATTTACTGATAAAATAAAAAAATTGGCAAAAAAATGATATACGAAAATTTTACTTTTTCAAAAACCGGCGAAAAAATTCCTGTTTTTTCAAGCGGAAAATTGTTTCATTCAAAATATAATCCGCAAAAAGAAGCAGAACAGCTTGCCGAAAATACAGAAGAAAGCGATTTTTTTCTTGTTACAGGAATCGGAGCTGGAATTCAAATAAAAGCATTGCAAAAAAAATTCCCGAATTCTTTCATTCTTGCCGTAGAAGCGTCTGATGAAGATTTAAATTTTTTGCTGGAAAATTTTCCGGAACTGAAAGAAATTAAAAATGAAAAAACAACTTTCTGCTCCATCGAAAATTTAGAACAGACTTTAACAAAAACTTACATTCCGGCGCTTTATTCAAGTTTTTCTGTTTTTTCAGTAAAAAGCTGGCTTTTGGAAATTGATGAAAAAGCGCTTTCAATAAAAATTAACAATGCTCTTTCTGAAATATCAAAAGATTTTTCAGTTCAAGCGCACTTTGCAAAAATATGGCAAAAAAACATTCTTGAAAACCTTAGACTTGCAGACAAAAATATTGATTTGGAACTTCCAGCAGAAAAAGAATGCATAATTATTGCGGCCGGTCCAAGTCTTGACTCTAAAATAAATTTTTTGCGCAAAAACAGAGAAAATCTTTTTATTTTTGCAACAGACACAGCGTTTTTATCTCTTGAAAAACAAGAAATTGTTCCAGATGCAGTAATTTCAATAGACGGACAGATGATTTCATACAAACATTTTGTAAAAAAGCCGGATGAAAAAACGCTTTTTATATTCGATTTAATGGCAAATCCGTCTGCGGTGCGGCAAATAAAAAAATATACCGACAATATTATTTTTTCAGTTACAAATCATCCGTTTGAACAGTTTTGCGCAGAAACAGCGCCTGAATCATTTATAAAAGCAGACGCTTCATCAGGAACGGTAACAATAGCCGCTCTTGATTTCGCTCTTAAAGCAGGATTTTCAAAAATAAAAATTTTCAGCGCAGATTTTGGATATTTAAATGGAAAACCTTACGCAAAAGGAACATATTTGGATAATATAAATTATTCCGCACAGAAAAAAACTTTTTCCGCAGAAAAACTATTTTTAAATCTTATGTTCCGTTCGCCCTTAAAAAAAGTTTCAGAAACAAAAAAAACAACGGATATTCTTGAATTTTACGAAAAAAATCTTTACAGCTGGAGCGAAAAAAATAATTGCGGAATAAAAAAAGAAAATGATTATTATATTCTGCAAAAAAAACAGGAGGGAGCAAAAAAAATTTGCTTGAAAAAATTCAATATTCAAAATTTCAGTGAAATAATAAAAGAAAAAAGCAAAGAACAGCATTTTTTTGTAGTTTTACTGCCTTTAATTGCCTACTTCAAAAATCAAGATTTGAAAAATGGAACAACAAGATCATTTTATGAATATTCAAAACTTGCGTTGAATTTTATACTACGCTATAATTTTTGATATGAAAAGAACAGGTATTACACTATTTGCCATCTTCGTATTGGCTGTCTTCGCAGGAACAATTTTTTATTTTGTAAATTCAATTCACACGGATTATAAAAACGGAATCATCCGTTCAGAACAGACTTTTTCGCAACTTGCAGAAACAGCGGAAAATGAACCGGAAAAATTCAATATTTCACTTTTTGCAAACAACGAAGGAATTCTTTCCGGAAAATTTTCAAGAAACAATGCAACAATTATTGCCTACCCTGACGAAGAAACAAGTACAGAAGTTTCAAATTCGGGACTTGTGAAAATTTTCAACAGAACTATTGTAAAAAACAACGACACATACGAACTTAAAGTTGCGTTTTATCTTCTTAGACCCGCAGTTATTTACAAAAGTGCAAAAAATTCCTTTATTTTAATATTAAGCGCAACTCTGATTACAATTGCCGTACTGATTTACATTTCTGCAAAAGACGGAAAAAATAAAACTGAAGAATCAGAATACGACGAAGATTCTGCCGAAGCTGAAAATGCTGAAACAGAATATTCTGAAGAAGACGCTGCCAATGAAAACTCTGACAATGAATTTTCTGCAGAAAATATAAGCGAACAAACTTTTCCCGAAACAGAACAGCAAGATGAAAGCTTTGATTTTACAGAAATCAATTCACAAAATGAAAATGAAGATGCGTTCCCACAAAGCAAAGAAACTTCCGAGAGCTCAGATTTTTCAGAAAAAACAGAAGAAATGGATTTTTCTGCAGAAAAAGAGCAAAACAACTATGAAGAGTCTGATAAAATCGATGAGCAGAACGATATCACAAACACAGAAAACACAGAAGAAAGCAATTCCGAAGCATATTACAACGAACAGAAAGTTATGGAACCTGCGTCAGAAGCCGCTCTAAATTCAGAGGAAAACAAAAAAAGCGCACAGGAAACGCTAAAAGAAAAAATAAACTATGAAATAACAAAAGCGGCTTCAAATGAAACAGACCTTTCGCTATTTCTTGTAAAATTTGAAAATGCGCCTGTTCTTAACATAAAAAAATATCTTGAAGATAATTTCGGAAAAGACAATACATTTATTTATGAAGAAAATACATTTGCTTTAATAAAAGAAGATACAACTGTAGACGCAGCGGAAGATATCGCCGCAAAAACAGAACAGGAATTGAAATCGTTATATCCTGAAACAAAAACTTTCATAGGAATTTCAAGCCGCTCAATAAGAATATTAAGCGCAGACAGACTTCTGATGGAAGCGGAAGAAGCGCTTAAACACACTTCCGATGACGAAGATTCCCATATAATCGGATTTCATGTAGACATCGAAAAGTATAGGGAACTTTTGAAAAACTCGTAATCCCGTGATTCAATTTTTCTCAAACTTTTAAGAATTTGCAGAATCCGTTGGCTTTTCGGGTTCTTCAAGTTCGTTTATTTCTTCCAATTTATTTTCAAAAGAAGAAATAGATGCGTTATCCTTGAATTTTTCCTTTAGCTCAGCAAGTTTCAAGCGCACCTGATCATACTTATTTTTAGCAAAAAGCACATTTATATAATTAACAAGAATATCAGAATTATCTGGATTTTCAGAATACAATGTTCTGTACAATTCTTCGGAATCATCCAGATTTCCGCTCATTGCATAAATATACGCAAGAGACATTTTTAACGATGTATTTTCGGAATCACGTTTTAAAAGATGCTCATAAACTTTTTGCGCGGAAAACCAATCTTTATTCATCGCATAAGCACGACCAAGTTTGTAATACGCCGACCAGCGAAGAGATTTGTTTTTCATTGCATAATTATAATACACACTTGCCTTATCATATTTTCCAAGCTCATTATATGCATCAGCAATATTCATATATTCAACATAAATATTGTTTTTTTTAACTTCCGTTTCTCCGGGAATGGGAACATGAACAGAAACGCATGAAAAAAACAACAGCGTTGATGCAAAAATAAAAAATAAAATCCGCTTCATTTTAGCCAAGAACCGTTTTTTCAATTTCAAAAAGCTGAGAACGATAAAGGCAAGAAATATTATGTCCGTAATCAGCAATCAACTGAATCATATTTCGCGGATGTTCTTTTGTGTCGCATCCGTTAAGTCTGTCGCCGGCATCACCAAGTCCAGGCATAATGTACGCTTTTTCATTCATAACAGGATCAACCCAAAGCGTATAGCAAGTGCAGTTTTCCAAAGCGCGTGTAACACGAATACTTCCCTTCAACGTTGAAATTGTATTAAAGAATGTTATTGACTTCGGATTTACACCCTGACTTTTCAGATACTTTACAACAGTTACAAGAGAACCGCCGGTCGCATTCATAGGATCTGCAAAAATCAAATCTTTTCCGTCAAGTTTTTCCAAATCAAAGAACGATTTTTTCAAGTCAAGAACATATTCCATATCAGATTCTTGCTTTGCATCATTGCGGCTGATTTTAAAAAGTGCGAACGGTGTTAAATATCCATGCGAAGAATATTCCTGAATTTCTTTGGAAATAATCATACTAGGAAGAAGAGCTCCGCGCAACATTACACACATAACAGAATTTTCAATTTCTGAATCAATATCAGGAATTTTATGAACTGCATAATTTTGAACCGGATATGTTACAGGTGTTTTTACAATAATATGACCTTTCTTGTCCTTGTGTTTTTCTGTATAAGCCATTCTAAAAAGCATCTCATACGCTCTTTGGCTGTAATACATAAATTCCTGATGATCAGTTTTTACATCTCTAAGTTTTGAAATAACACGGCTGGCTTCCGCATGGGCACCTTCTTCTGTTTCGAAAGAATACACTTTGATGTTCGAGTGCTTTGCACAAATTTTTTGCATCTCGTGGCCCATTTTATCATAGCCCTCAATTATTTTTTCCCGATTGACCGGCTCAAAATATTTCATTGTTTCCTTAAACATTGAATCAAGAGTTGCAAGGTCAGAAATATCCTCGTCTTTTAAATAACCGTCAAGATCTTCCGCAGTTAAAATAATTTTTTCGCTAGCCATTTTATACTCCGTATTTTATGATTATATCACAAGAATTTTATAAAGTTGATTTTTATTTATTTTTACGTCTGAAACTATCAGATGAGTTTTTGACGTAGCAGAAATATTTGAATCTGTAAGTCCGAAGGCAACTTCAAGCATAGCTTTTGCCGCGGCAACAACTCTTGCATCTTTAAACTCAAATTCAAGGCTTGCAAGATATTGGCTTGCGTCTTCCGAATCGTTTACAAGAAAACCTTTTACATAAGCCAGCTTAAGATTAAGATTGGCACCTGTTAAAGTTGTAAGAAACGACTGCGGCTTTGAAGCATAAAAACGAAGCTGATTTGCAGAACTCTTGTCATCATAGGAAAGCCAATCGTGCAAATCTTCGGCAAGCGCAAAACTGAAATCCGTATTGATGCCGTTCGAAATATTATGATATTTTTCAACCATGGAAGGAACGTTTCTGCCCAAAAGCGAAATATTTACCGAAGGAAAAGACGCAAAAATGTCGGAATTTTTATAAACCGTGTAAGTTTCATTTTTCTTTGCAGAATTTTCCAAAACTAATTTGTCCGCGGTCCAACCGTTCTTCTTTGAAAAAGCGGAACCGAGTGCAATTTTTGGAAAACTGCACAGCGAAGAAATCTGAAATTCAACCGATTTTCTTGATTTTTTCAAACCAAGATAAACCGTGTCAATTCTTTCCGTAATTCTACAAGCATCTTTTTCAGAAATGCCTTGAATATTGTTCTGCAACATCCTTGAAATCAGTTCGGAATCAACATTTTTTGGAATCCGCAGATAAAACGAACTTTCAGAATCAATTAAATCCAGCGGATCCACAAAATTTTCAACGGATACAGATCTGCAGCTAAAACAAAAAAGAGCAAAACACAATGAAAACAGCAGAAAAAATCCGTTTTTAGCCATAAGCGCATTATGCTTTTTCAACAGCAATTCTCCAAGTTTTATCATCAGCTTCAACTACAGTTCCGCCGGAAAGTTCACTTTCAAACGAATAAGAAGTTGCAAGAGTTTCTGAACTTACAAAATCCTTGAACAGTTCAAAAGCATCTTTCAATTCGCTGTCGCCAGAAACAGTCAGTTTGATTCGGTCAGTAACGTTAAGCCCTGATTCTTTTCGAAGATTCTGAATTCCACGAACTAAATCGCGAATGTAACCTTCTTTTTTAAGTTCATCTGTAATCTTTGAATCAAGTCCTACAGTCAAAGTTCCTTCGTTCAAAACTTTAAGTCCATCTTTTTCAAGACGTTCAACAATAATTTTCGAAGGATCCAGTTCAACACCAGTTCCGTCCACATCAATAGAAAGATTTCTTCCTTCCAGAATTGACTGAATCTGCTCTGAATTAAGATTTTGAATGATAGCAGCCGCCGCTTTCATTTTAGGACCAAGTTCTTTTCCCAAAACCTTAAAGTTTGCCTTACATCTGTATTCAACAAGTTCATCTTCGCGGTCATGGAATTCAACTTTTTTTACATTAAGCTCTTCGCGGATTGTATCTTCCATTTCGCAAAGAACATTTTTTTCATCTTTATTTCGAGTAACCAAAGCAACAGATGCAAGCGGCTGACGGTTCTTAAGATTAAATGTGTTTCTTAAAGAATGTCCCATAGAAACGGCTTTTTGAACAGTCGCCATTTTGAATTCAAGTCCTTCGTTGTGCCATTTTTCGTTGTAAACCGGATAATCAGTAAGATGAACAGACTCTTTATCTTCTGAAGTTTTCAAGTTCTGCCACATCTCTTCTGTAATAAACGGAACAAACGGAGCAGCAACCTGGCAGAAAGTCTTTAACGCAATATAAAGAGCTTCGTAAGCTTCTTTTTTATCCGCATCATTTTCTGACTTCCAGAATCGGCGGCGGCTTCGACGGATGTACCAGTTGTTCATTTCATCAATAAACTTGACAATAGGGTCAATCGCACCACTTAAATCGTAATCATCAAGACCGTCTGTTACGTCCTTTACAAGTTTTTGCGTAATAGACAAAAGCCAAGCATCAAGCGGATTTTCCGGAGTTTTATCATCAAACAAATGACCAGTCGGCTGAATTTTATCGATATTTGCGTAAGTTACAAAGAAACTGTAAGAATTCCAAAGCGGCAAAATTATGTTTTTAATAACTTCGCGCACTCCTTCGTCGCTGTAACGCAAATCATCAGCCTTTACAACTGCTGAATGAATCAGGAAAAGACGAAGCGCATCCGCACCGAATTTATTGATTGCTTCAACAGGATCTGTATAGTTACGCAAAGACTTAGACATTTTGCGACCGTCAGAAGCCAGAACAAGACCGTTTACAATACAGTTCTGGAACGCAGGCTTATCGAAAAGATGAGCCGCCAAAACTGTAAGCGTATAGAACCAACCGCGTGTCTGGTCAAGACCTTCCGAAACGAAATCCGCCGGAAAGTGCTTTTCGAAATATTCCTTGTTTTCAAAAGGATAATGATTCTGCGCATAAGGCATTGAACCGGATTCGAACCAACAGTCAAAAACTTCAGGAATTCGTTTCATCGTTCCGCCGCATTTTTTGCACGGAATTGTAATTTTATCTACAAACTGCTTGTGCAAATCTTCTGGATAAACGCCTGAAAGCTCTTTTAATTCTTCGCGGCTTCCTACACACAGAACGTTTTTACAATCCGGATTGTCGCACTTCCAGATTGGAATAGGATTTCCCCAATAGCGGTTTCGGCTCACAGCCCAATCGCGCGCGCCGGCAAGCCATTTTCCGAATCTTCCCTCTTTTATATGCGCAGGCTGCCATTTTATCTGACTGTTAGCCTTCAAAAGACGTTCATGATGATCCTGAACTTTTACAAACCAGGAACCGATTCCGCGATAAATCAAAGGAGAGCCACATCGCCAACAGTGCGGATACTGGTGCAAAACAGTGTCGCGCTTTACGAGTTTTCCCTCTTTTTTAAGACGCTCCATAATTGCCTTATCCGCATCCTTTACGAAAATTCCTGCATAATCAGAAACTTCTTTTGTAAATTTGCACTCTGCATCCATAGGCTCAACATTCGGAATTCCAGTTCCTTTAAAAACCTTATTGTCTTCTTCACCGAATGCAGGCGCAATATGAACAATTCCCGTACCGTCTTCTGTAGAAACATAATCCGCATTGAACATACGGAAAGCGCCTTTTTCACATTTCTGATGCGTTTCTTCTTCGCACTTTTCAGGATTTTTCAAATAATCAAAATAAGGGAAAAGCGGCTCATATTCCGCATCAACAAAATCTTTTCCCAATTTTTTATAGATAATTTCGTAATCAGATTCGTTTTTGTAATAAGCAGAAAGACGACTTTCCGCAAGAATATAGTAATCACCGGAATCCTTATCCAAAATTTTCACATATTCAACTTCCGGTCCCATACAAAGACCCAAGTTAGAAGGCAAAGTCCACGGAGTTGTTGTCCAGGCAAGGAAATAAGTTTTTCCGTTCGCCATTTCAGCATCATCGATTGTTTCCGGAGCTTTTGTAATCTTAAAGCGGATTGTAACCGCAGGATCCTGCTTTTCTTTGTAGCCCTGAGCAAGTTCATGTGTGGAAAGAACTGTTGAACAGCGCGGACAATAAGGCAAAATGTATTTTCCCTCATAAATCAGCCCTTTGTCCCAAAGCGATTTTGCAACCCACCAGATTGATTCCATATAGTCAGGATTCATCGTTTTGTAATCGTTATCAAAATCAACCCAGCGCCCCATACGAGTAATAGTTTCGCGCCATTCAGAAGTATATTTTAAAACCGAAGCCTTGCACTTGTCGTTAAAATTTGCAACTCCGTACGCTTCAATTTCGTGCTTAGAATTAATTCCAAGGTCTTTTTCAATTAAATTTTCTACAGGAAGTCCGTGACAATCCCAACCAAAACGACGCTCAACCTTTTTGCCTTTCATCGTCTGGTAGCGCGGAATAATATCTTTTATTGTAGAAGGAATAAAATGTCCAAAGTGCGGAAGCCCCGTCGCAAAAGGCGGTCCGTCATAAAAAACGTATTCAGGCTGACCTTCACGCTGACTTACAGACTTTTTAAAAGTGTCGTCCTCTTTCCAGAATTTTAAAATTTCTTCTTCCTGTTTAGGAAAATCTACTTTTGGATTGACTGGCTTGTACATAACTTGTATTTCCTTGAAATAAAAATCTTTTTAAAACTATAAAATTATAACGCAAAATAAAAAAATATGCTATGGTACATTATCAGTTAAAATCAGGAATTAATTTCTAAAAACACCGGCAGAAAGAAAAAGATTTTTTTTCGGGCGGTCCGGTTCGGATCCGGCTTTGCCGAACCTCACCGTCGGCTGTTACGCCCTTCGCCATTCGGCTCATCCTCCTCACTTCGCGCTGCTCGTTGCGGTGGACTAAAGGGGCTCCATAGCCTACCGCAAACAAAAGGCTGCCTGCGGCAGCCCCTTGAAATATTCTAAAAATCTAGCAAATCACAACATTGTTTTTTTGCACAAAACCCAAATCTTCCAACGAATGAACTGTACGATAAACAGTTGCCCTTCCTATTTCGGTATCTGTTCTTCTTGCAAGATAATAAAGTTCTTTGCAGGAACATCCCGGATTTCTTAGAATTATATAAAGCAGTTGTTTCCGCTGCTCAGTTATGCGGCATCCTTTATTTTTGAATGCACCCAAGATTTGATTGAATTTCTCGTCCATACGGCACCTTCTAAAGTTTTATTAAAGTTAGCATAGACTAACTATTAATAAATGTCAATATTTTCAAAGTTCTCTTTTTTATTTTTCCGTATTTTTTTTATCCCAGAGCAACGTCCAGAATCATCATAAGTATAAAACCAAAGCAAAACCCGACAGTTCCTTTATTGGAATGTTCACCTTCGCTTGCTTCCGGAATAAGTTCTTCCACAACAACAAAAAGCATTGCCCCTGCCGCAAAAGACAATAAATACGGAAGCAGATTTTCTGTAAGCGTTGAAAGCAAAATTGTAAAAAGTCCTGCAATCGGTTCCACAATACCGGAAAGCGTTCCGTACAAAAACGATTTAAGTTTTCCGTTTCCTTCTGTTTTTAACGGAAGACTTATAATAGCGCCTTCCGGAAAATTCTGAATCGCAATTCCGACGGAAAGCGCAAACGCCGCCGCAAAACCAACCTGCACAGAATCAGAAATAAATCCCGCCGCAACAACGCCAACCGCCATTCCTTCCGGAATATTATGCAATGTTACCGCAAGGCACAACATTGTGGTGCGTTTTAATTTTGCGCCTGCCCTTTCCGGACCGTCGGCTTTTTTCGCATGCAAATGCAGGTGCGGAACAACTCTGTCCAAAATGTAAAGAAACGCCATTCCTAAAAATATTCCCAAGGCGGCCGGAAGAAATGCAAATCGTCCCAATGCGGCGCTTTGCGAAATCGACGGAATTATCAGCGACCAGACAGAAGCCGCAACCATAACGCCGGATGCAAATCCCAGCAAAAGTTTTTGAACGCCCATATCAAGTTCATCCTTAAGAAAAAAAACTACAGATGAACCGAGCAATGTGCCTATAAAAGGAATTATAAGAATATAAAAAACACTCAGCACTACAACCTCTAAAAAAAAACACAGGATTCAAGCATTTTTAAGGAGAACGACATGCTTGAATCCTGCGGAAAAGCGGGTTTACTTTTTATAATTTATGACTTGCAGTTCAATAAATCCAAACTCAACAAGCTTCCTTACCAAGTTTTTCGCAAGCTTGTACCGTATCCGAATCAGGCTCAAGATGACCGGCAAGACCATCGCCATTAACAACAGACGCACCGGCCGCAACAATTCTGTCGCGCCACAAGCGAAGCCATTCTCCGTCGCCCCAATCGTAAGAGCCGAAAATCGCAACTTTTTTTCCGGCAAGACCGGATTCTATTGAAGTATAAAAACTTTCCATTGAGTCTTCCAATTCTTCCGCGCCCATAGCAGGACTTCCAAGAATAATGACATCGCCGGAAAGAACGGCATTTGCATCAGCGGTGTCCGCAGCAGAAAAATAAACTTCCGCACCGGAATCTTCCGCACCTTTTTTGATTGCATTCGCCATTGCTTCTGTGTTTCCTGTTGTTGTTGAATAAACAATTGATTTTTTCATTTTTTACCTCATTATTTATAATTTTTTATTTGATTTCTATAGTTCAAGGCAACCTGAGGAATTGCAATTCCTTTTTCAAGCTGACGCGAACAATAGTTCCTGCAATTTTTATATTCATTCATCCGGACAAGCGCTTCTTCTATGTTTCCGTAAACTTTCCAGTCGCCGCAAAACTTAAATCCGCTGCCATGCTGAACTTCAAACTGAATCACATCATCCAAAGGATAGCCAAGAAAAAATCCCACTTCATGCGGAAAGTTTTCGCCGGTCATAAGCCTTGAAAGAAGTTCCAAAAGAATTGAATCAAATCCCCTTTCGACCGGATATTTTTTTTGTTTCAAATATTTCAATGCTTTTTCAGAAGAACAACTTTCTTTTAACAGTTTTTTGTTGTAGACAAAAAAAAGCATTCTGTTATCTTTTTTCTGAATCGGAATAATGAAAATTCCCAAAGCAGAAAAATAAGACATAAGTTCTTCCAGTTTATCCGAGCCATTTCCATAAATATCAAAATTCATAGAAAAAAGGCTTGCTGATTTTATTCCGCATAACGCAGGTGCACCGCACTTCATTAAAATCTGTTCAAAACTCATAGGACCTCTAGTTAGCACTTGCTAACTAGGTAATTTATATAATATTTCGAAAAATTATACAAGTAGTTAGTATAAACTAACTTATTTTTTTTTCCGATTATAAAGAAACTATGAAAAAATTATTTTTGTTATTTGCAATATTATTTTCTTTTTGCCTTGTGTTCGCAGAAATTCCGGAAGAACTGAAAGGTATTTGGAGCGGAAACGACAGAATGATTTTTTTTGGCGGCGAAAACGAAATTTCCATTATTTTAAAGGAATATTACGGCTGGTATTACGACAGAGCCGTTGAACCGGAGCACTTTAACGAAATTCAAAAGAGAAACAGAAATATTGCGACTAAAAAAAACGGATATGCTTATTCTGTAAATTTTGTCCGGATTGCGGAAAACGTTCCTGCGTGGGAAATGGAAATTTCTATTAATGAAAAAAACAAATCAATAATTCCGATTGCGCTTGTTGACGGAAAAATCTTTCTTGATTTTCTTTTAAAAATCCCCTATTACAACCAAAACTCTGAAAATAATGAAAATCAGCTTTTAGGCTATTGGCAGGGATTAAACTGCGCGGATTCCATTCGTATTTGCGGGCGGGAAAAAGCGGAAAACATTATTTCCTGGTATATTACAGAAAACGGAGCGTATCATCTTAGATTCTGGAATACAAAAATGCCGAATGAAGATACAAAGGCTGTTTTTTCTGACAACAACACGCTTTATACAATAAACAAACACATTTTCAGTGCGGGCGAAAATTACACTTGCGTAAGCGGAAGAGGAACAAACATTCGGAATGTTGAAAAATACCCCGTTTTTCCGCACGAATATAAAATCAATGAAAACGGAACGCTGCTTGCTTTGGGAAAAGAATATCTTTCTAAAGTTGAAGGAAACTATTCTGCTGAAGAACTTTTGGAAATTGTAAAACAAGCGAATTCCCGCAGAAAGCCGGAACCGCCTTCGCCGTTTAAATCGATTGAACATCATCGGGCTTTGATAGAAAAACTGAAAAATGCAAATAAGTGAATCTTTGCAAACGCGTTAGGGATTGTAGTGGTTGCGGAGCAAAACCGCGAAAGCGGTTCGCAGGCGAAAGCCGGAGCCACGAAAAGCCCGCCGGCTTGGCACAGCCAAGCCGGAACGCCCTGAAAAAAAAATCTGAATATCTCTTTAAACCAATAAAAAAAAACAGTAAACTTTTAAGAATGGTAACTTATCTTGCAAAACTCGGCGAGCTTATGTTGAAAGGCTCGAACTTAAAAACTTTTGAAAAACTTCTTCATGCCAACGCAAAAACTTATCTAAAAGGCTTGGATTTGAAAATTCAGTGCCATGCGGGGCGGCTTTATATTGACTGCGATGAAAAAGACTGCGATGCGGTTGAGGACGCTTTATCGCATCTTTTGGGAATTACCGGCTGGGCGAAAACTTTAACTTGCGAAAATAATATTGAAGAAATAAAAAAATGCGTGCGGAATCTTGCGGAACAAGAAAAAGAGCAAAATCCGAAAATAAAAACCTTTAAAATTGATTCAAGGCGTGGCGACAAGCATTTTCCGCTTAACAGTTTTGAAATAAACTGCGAATGCGGCGCTGCGGTTTGCGACGATGATTTTCTTGCCGTTGATGTTCATAATCCTGACATTAAGATTTTTGTTGAAGTTCGCGAACGGACTTTTGTTTACAGCGATGCAAAAAAAGGCAACCGCGGACTTCCTGCTGGGTGCAGCGGAGTGGGACTTCTTTTGCTTTCCGGCGGAATTGATTCTCCTGTTGCAGGTTACAGAATGATGCGCCGAGGAATGAAAATAGAATGCGTTTATTTTCATTCTTATCCGTACACTTCTATTGAAGCGCAAAAAAAGGTTGAAGAGCTTGCGGCTATCCTTTCTAAATTCGGGCTTAAAACTTACCTGAATATTGTGCCTTTTACAGAAGTTCAGATGAAAATAAAACAGAAAGCGCCGGAAGAATGGTCAACTCTTATGCTGCGCGTATGTATGATGAAAGTTGCAAATATGCTTGCAGAGCGGATTGGTGCAGACTGCATTGTTACTGGTGAAAGCCTTGGGCAGGTTGCAAGCCAAACTATTGAAAACATGAATGTTACTGAACATTTTGCGGAATTTCCGCTTTTGCGACCTCTTGTAGGAATGGACAAAGAAGAAATAACACAAACTGCGGAATTCATCGGAACTTTTAATACTTCGATTTTACCGTACGAAGACTGCTGCGTTCTTTTTAGTCCTAAACATCCAGTTCTTAGAGGAAGAATTGAAGACGCTGAACGGATTTTCAAAGAAATTGACGCGGACGCTCTTATAAAAGAATCTTTTGAAAAGCGGGAAATCAAGCGTTTCGAACTGGGGAAAGAAGTATTTTAGCAACTTTTGAAGAATCTGTATCAAGATGAACGCTGTCGAAATTCTTTTTCATCTTTGAATCGAAATTTTTGTCGTTCAGGATTTCGTTTATTTTTTCGTAAATTCGTTTTGAATTTTGAATAAAATAGCCTACTTTATGGTCTACTGCAAAACGCATATTGCCCAGTTCCTGATTGTGAATATAGCGGCTGATTATAACAGGTTTTCTGAACGAAAGAACTTCCATCAAAGTTGCCGGTCCGGCTTTTGTTACAGCGCAGTCGCAGATTTTTACAAGTTCGTCAAGAAAATCCACAAATCCGTAAACATGCAAATCAAGCCGCGGATGAGCAAGGCGCAAAAGATTCATATTTTTTTGACCGACTTTGTTTCTTCCGCAAATTATTGCAACGGAAAAATTCGGGTGGCGCAAAATACACTGGTTTACAATTTCTGTAGAACCGGGAAGTCCTTCCCCGCCACCGATAAGAAGCACTATTTTTTTGTTGGGATCAAATCCGTGTTTAATTTTTAATGTACGAATTTCTTCCTGAGTAGGAATCGCGTTATACTTCGGATTCATTAAAAAAGGAATCACTTTGATATTTTCCGGCGGAACTCCGCATTCTTTTACACCGATTCTTTTTGCCTGTTCGGAATAAACCATATAATTGAGATTTTTTTCAAAAAACCAGCAGCGCGGAACTGTAAAAGGGTCTGTTACGATAACATGAAAATTTATGTTCCATGGAATGTTTTTTAACACGTCTTTTACAAATGGAGTTACGCCAAAATGAAAGGAAACGATATCTGTAGGATGTTCCTTTAATATCAATTTTCTAAGATGATGGCGGGCTTCCGGTCCGATAATATAATTCAGAAAACTTTGAAGCCAGCGGTGCTGTCCCAAATCGTATGTAAGCGGAAAAAGTCCTCTGAAAACATTCAAAGAATAATTATATCCTTTTTCAAAAATCAAATGTCCAAGGCCATGCCGCGGATAACCGATTCTCATTTGAATTTCTACGGTCGGATCATTTGCTTTCATTGAGTCGGCAAGAACTTTTGCCGCTGATTTATGACCTGCGCCGGTATTTAAATATAAAAACAAAAATTTTCGATTCGACATTAAAAATTAATTTTTACTCCTGCCCTGAAATAATGGTTGTATGAATCATGAAGGCGATCTTTCCATGCTTCTTTTATAGAATCAAATTTACTTTTTGCGTCTTGCTTTTGAGCATCCGTAGCAGTTTCGCTATTTATAATATCCAAATAAGTCTTATAATTTGAATAATCGCCAGGATAAATAGCCTGATCTACGCCGTCATTTTGGATGAATTCAAAAGTATAGCCGACAGAAAACGTAATATTTGAAGATTTTTTGGAGAACAACGTATACTGAATATCAAGTCCAGCCTGCATAGAATACATCAAATCATCCTGCATCAGGAAATTTGTCTGAGATGTTAAAGATTCAAATCCATTAGAATTCTGACCGATGCTTGAATAAGAATATTGAGAGCCATTTAACTTTACAATTTCATCATAATCCAAGTCTTCATAAGAATTTCCATGCCTTGAATACAAAGTTGTTGTTGTAATCTTCAAATTTTTAGAAGGCTTGAAATTTATTTTTACAGAAACGCGGTCGGAATTCGGAAGAAGATTTGAACCTATGGAAGTTCCGAAATTTGAATAATCGCGGTAATTGTAATCATCATCAAAAGAATCGTAGCAAGAATAAATTTCCGGAGTTACCATCGTGTAATCAACAGTAATAAGACTTGCAATGGAATCCAAAGGCGAATAAACAAAACCTGTTTTGAAAGCGCCACGGATTGCAGCATCGTTCCACTTCAATTTTATAAAATTTTTAGGTTTCAAATCGTTTAAAAGAAATTCTGTATTCCATGAAAAACAAGGTACCGGTTTTACTTCAACTTTTAAGCCCGCATAAACCGTTTCCGACCTTCCGTCTGCAAGCGAAACTATTGCCCAAGGAACCGGAGTTAACATAGCCGGCTGAAAACCGTTTCCGAAAACTGCGCCTTCAAAATAGCTTAAGTTAAGTTTTCCATTAAAAAGCGGAACATTCGTTGAGTGAAAAGCAAAAAATTTGCTGAACGAATAATCATCCGCTTCTAAAAAACTTTTATTCATAGCACCGACAACGCCAAAAATCTGTGCATATTGAAAATATTTTCCCTCATAATTAAAAGAACCGTGAAGAATCTGATTTCCATCAGGCGAAAGAATAATGTCATCATCCGGGAAAAGTCCATATCCAAGAGGTGTAAAACCGACTGTAGCGTAGACATCTTTGCTTCCGACAGTAAAATTTCCATTAACATCAAGCAAAAAATCTATGCTGCCCGCATTGAATTCAAAAGGCGCGATAACATCAAGTTCGGAATTATATGTAAATTTAGGCAGAACTTCTGAAGAATTTACGTAAGAGCTTTGACCGCGCAAACCTACAATCAGACCGGATGAAAAATATTCTCCGAAAGAAAAATCATATGAAAATTCAGGCTCTACAGAAAGTTGCAAAGCATCATCGTAATGATCCACATCTTTCGCATCAGAATCGGCAATTGAATAAATCCGCGCATAAGCAGACGAATCCAAAGAAACATGCCATTCCTTTGCAAAATATTTTTCATAATAAAACTCTGCCTTAGCCTGTTCAGAAGGTTCGCCCTTTTTTATAACATCAATAAGAATTTCTTCTATAACTGCAACCGGATAAGGTTTTATTTGCGGAAGCCGTTCAACATATCCTTTTAAGTACCAACCTGCCGCATCAGAATAAAATTCTTCGTTCGGATTTACGCTGACTTGTGGAAAAGCCGCACAAACAAACAGGGAAAAAATTATAAATATAACAATATTTTTTTTCATCAGAACTTCCAGTGAAAGTATTTTTATTTCAAAGCTGACTCTAATTTTTTTTTAGAATCATAGCGAATCTATTTTACTTGTTTATTGAATGATTTACAAGTAAACTGATATTCTATAAATAAAACAAAATATTTGCATGAAAATTTTCAGATATGAATTTTTTATTCATTTAAAATAAAAGAGGAAAAAATGACAGCTTTGGAAAAAAATCTTATTTTTAATCTTTTAAAAAGTGCTTCTGACAATTTTTACGGCTATTTTTCTCCTGAATTTTTAGAAAAACCACAATTCACAGATGATAAAGAAGCGATTTTTTCAGAAGAAGAAAAAAATCAAAGCAAAACCAGTCAGAATGATGATAAAAAAAATCTTCCGGAAAATCCTGCTGAAAATTCAGAACAAAAAAATGCACACAAAACGCTTACAATACAAGAACTTAATCAGAAAATACTTGGCTGTTCAAGATGTGAACTGAGCAAAAAGCGAACTCATATTGTTCCGGGACAAGGAGTTGAAAAACCGGAAGTTCTGATTATAGGAGAAGGTCCAGGAGCAGAAGAGGATGCGCAAGGTCTGCCGTTTGTAGGTCCAGCCGGGCAGCTTTTGGACAAAATGTTAAGCGCAATTCAACTTGACCGTTTTGTAAACTGCTACATTGCAAATACAGTAAAGTGCCGTCCTCCTTACAACCGCGATCCGCAAACAGAAGAAGCGGAAGCATGCCGCTCTTTTTTAGATGCGCAAATACATATTTTAAAGCCAAAAATGATTCTTGCGCTCGGAAAAGTTGCAGTCCGAAATCTTTTAAAAATTCAAGGTGAATTTTCTTTGAACAGATACCGCGGAAAAATCTACGATTACAACGGAGTTCCGCTTGTTGTAACTTATCATCCAAGCGCTCTTTTACGAAATATAGAATTCAAACGCCCGGCTTGGGAAGATCTTAAATTTTTCAGAGAAAATCTTCTTAAGCTTTCTCCTGACTATGCAAAGGATTTTAAGGCAAAATGAAATATCTTCAAATCGTACTGAATATTCCGCTGAACCAGTCTTTTACATATAACTGGCTTCCCAAAGAAAATGACGAAAAGGAACTTGCGCCAGAAATAGGAAAACGTGCAGAAGTACGGTTCGGAAACAGAAAATTGACGGGTTTTATAGTTTCTGTAAGCGATGAAATTCCAAAAGATTGTCCGGTTGAAAAAGAAAAAATACGTTCCGTTTTGCGTATTTTAGACAAAGAACCTCTTTTTTCTGAAGAAATTTATAAACTTGCCGCATGGATTTCAAGATATTACATCTGTTCCATAGGCGAGGCTGTTTTTTCAATAATTCCATCAAGAGCAAAGCGTGAATCCGGTTCCGCAGGTTTTTATTTTGAAGATGAAATTGCAGATAAAATCACAAATGTGCTGAGCGACGAACAAAGCAAGGCTGTAAAAGAAATAACCGATTCTGCAAAAACAGGAACAGTAGCCTATCACTATTTGTACGGACAAACCGGAACCGGAAAAACAGAAGTGTTTTTGCAATGCGCAAAATGGCTTTTGGAACGTCAAAAAGGCGTAATTTATCTTGTGCCGGAAATCGGACTTACACCGCAAGTTGTAAAAGCTGTTGCCGAACGTTTCGGAAATACAGTCGCCGTCATTCATTCAGGACTTACGCCAAGTCAAAAGCTCACCGAATGGCGCAGAATCATGCACAAAGAAGCAAGAATCGTTATAGGAGCAAGAAGCGCAGTTTTTGCTCCTGTTCCGGATTTGGGAATGATTATAATTGATGAAGAACACGACGGCTCTTACAAATCCGGAGATACACCCCGCTATCATGCGCGGCAAGTCGCAATGCACCGCTGTTCAGTACTTGGCATTCCCCTGCTTATGGGAAGCGCGACGCCAAGCGTAGAATCATGGCATCTTATGCAAACAGGAAGATTTTTTCGCCATACATTAACAAAACGGCTGTCCGGTGGAGCAATGCCGGAAATCAAAACCATAGATCTTTCAAAATTAAATAATTCAGGCTGCATAAGCGATGAACTTGCAGATGAAATCAGAAAAACAGTTGAAAACAAAAAACAAGTCATTCTTTTTCTAAACAGAAGAGGATTTACGCATTTTTTCAGATGCAATTCATGCGGATATGAAATAAAATGCAAAAACTGTTCCGTTCCGATGACTTACCACAAAACAGAAAACCGGTTGCGCTGTCATTATTGCGGCTGGTCAATTCAACCGCCAAGTTCGTGTCCGCACTGTTCAAGCCTTGACGTAGGATACAGCGGTTTCGGCACTGAATACATTGAAACTGAAACCCGCGCTAAATTTCCGAATGCAAAAATCATACGCATAGACACGGATTCGCTTACAAAAAAAGGAGAACTGGAAGAAAAACTCAACGCATTCAGAAACGGCGAATATGACATAATGCTCGGAACGCAAATGGTCGCAAAGGGGCTTAATTTTCCGAATCTTCAGCTGGTGGGAGTAGTTCTTGCGGACACAGGACTTCATATGCCTGATTTCAGAGCCGCAGAGCGAACATTCAGTTTGATAACGCAAGTTGCCGGAAGAGCGGGACGATATTTTCCGGATGGAAAAGTTCTGGTTCAAACCTACAATCCTTTAAAAGAACCTATAAAATTCGCCTGTTCCGGAAAGACTGAAAAATTTTACGAATACGAACTTGGAATGAGAAAGATATTAGGATTTCCACCTTTTTCCAGGCTTGTAAGATTGGTTTTCAGAAGCGCAAGCAAAGAAACAGCAGAAAAATTTGCATCAGATGCAACAGAAATATTGAAAAAACTTTGCACAAAGAATACGGATATAATAGGTCCGGCAGAATGTCCGATTTTAAAAATAAGCCAGAATTACAGATATCAAATTATTCTGCGCGGAATAAACATTTCAGAAATGCAACAGGCAGTTGCGAATTTAATGTATGATTACACTCATCCCGCATCTGTTTACATAGAATTTGACATTGATCCTGTTTCTATGCTTTAAAAATATTAAACATGACGCCGGATTCCGTCAAAATTTATTTTGTATAAAAAAAGTCCTTTTGAAGGTGCAGTAGGTCCGGCTTTTTTTCTGTCTTTAGAAAGAAGTATTTTTTTGAAAGAATCTTCCGGAGCATTTTTTCTGTCCAAATCAATCAACGTTCCGGCGATGGTGCGTACCATTTTCCATAAAAATGCGTTCGCTTCTATTTCAAAAACAACAACCTTGTTTCCATCCGGAAATGTTGATTGCGTAAAAAAACGTGCGCCTTCCAAATATCTGAATGTTGAAACACTATTGTCGCCGCTGGCCGCAAAAGCTGCGCAGTCAATTTCACCGCGAAGACATTCACAGTATTTGTTAAGACGCTCAAGATTTGGATTATAGTTTACAAACCAGCTGTAGCGCGTATTGTTTGCAAGAACATTCTGAGGAGCAATAAAATACCGGTAAACGCGGCTTGTAGCACTGAATCTTGCATTAAAGCTTTCCGGAACTTCCTTTGCCTCTGTAATGCGTATATCTTGCGGCAACAATGAATTCAACGCTAAAGGATATTTTTCAGCAGGAATTGAATCTATCGGTGAAAAAAAATTCGCCGCCTGAGCAACAGCGTGAACCCCACTGTCCGTTCGTCCCGAACCATAAAGCAAAACGGGTGTTTTATGAATTTTTTCAAGAGCTTTTTCAAGTTCGCCTTGAACAGAACGGAAAACGTTTTTTTTATCAGCAGCATCCTGTCTTTGCCAGCCGTAAAAATCCGTTCCGTCATAAGAAATTGTAAGAAGAATATTTCGCACTTCCAGTTCCGTTCCCGTAAAAATTATTAAAAATCATCATCATTAAGTTCTTTCGAAAGCCTGTCATATAAATCGCGGGCTTTTTCCAAAAGCGGACCAGGCTTGTTTTTAGAAGATTTTCCGAGTCCAAAAATGCGCGCAATAGCGGTTTTTGATTCAGCAAGTTTTTTTAACCGAAGCTGAAAATCTTCTTTTTGACCATATTTATATTCAAGAAGTCCGCAAAGATAAATAACTCCGTCCCAGCCATAATTCTTATCCATATCCGGACCAAAATTATTCAATGATGAACTCCGTTCCGTACGGTTCATTTCGCACTGAACAGCCTGCTGATAGAAAAACAGAGCTTTTCTGTACATGACATCGGAAATATACTTAAAATTATGACCTGGAACAGCCGCATCAAGTTCCCTGCAAAGCCATGCAAGGCGCAGAGAAAGAAACGCGCTTTTCATCGTAGGCAAATGGTCGGGCTCCATCTTGCTGTAAGTGAGCAAAGCAAGAAAATACATTGCGCAGCCGTCATAAAGCGTACGTTCTTTTTTCAAATTGAAATGCGGAAAAATATTTTCGCACGAAGAAAGCCTGGCATCCCTGTCGCCGGAAATACTTTCTATCGATTTTTTATCTTTCAGTTCCTTAAAATCGCTCCATAACATCGCTGTGCAGCAGTACGGGCAAGCTCCGATTTCATAAATAAGCGGATAAATGCGTCCGAACTTTGCAGACGGCTCAAAAGTTCGGTGCAAATCATCAGAAAGTCCGCCGGCAATCATTCGTCCGTTTCCGCTTAGCATAACTTCCCTTTCAAAAGTTTTTCTGCACACAGGGCAAAGACACTTGTCCTTTGACCAATAAGAAATCGAGGGCTTCTTTTTTTCTGAACCAGGCTTTGATTTTTTTTCCGTAGACACCAACTTTTACTCCCAAAAAAGTCAAACAAAATCTTATTGACTTTCAGCAGTTATACAATAAAAACACAGTTGACTTCAATTTATTTCAATAACAACGAATGCAACTGCATATTCTTTTTCATGAGATAATGATAAATGAATTTTAGCATTTCCGCATCTTTTTTTTAAGAGTTCCAGAGCGGAATTCTGAACAATAAGAGACGGTTTTCCAAATTCATCTTTTTGAACAAACACATCCTTCAGCAAAAATCCTAAAATTCCTGTTCCAAGAGCCTTTCCGAACGCTTCTTTAGCTGCAAAACGGGCAGCGTAATGTTCGCATGCAGACTGAACCGATTTTGCGGGAATCATTTCCTGCGCATTAAAAAAACGCTCAATCATATCGCCGTTTAAAACCCACTTTTCAAAGCGCTCAACTTTAGCAATATCCGTACCAATTCCGTATATCATACTTTCTGCTCTTTCTGTATTTTTTCATCATTTTTTTCTTCAGAAACAGTTTCTTCCGCCGGAATTTCTTTTTCTTCAGCTGAAGAATTTTCATTTTCATCAAGATTCAACGGTTCCGCAGTTCCAGATATATTTTTTTCAGAAATCTTAACAACAACATTTTCTGAAGAGCGGCTTACAATCGTAATTCCGGCGGGAATATCAATATTTACAGGAAGTTCATATTCGCCAGGCTCATTAATTCCAGACAAATCTATATAAACGCTTCCGCTTGAAAGACTCAGCGAATCAAGCAAAAGTGTTGTGCCGGCAGCCTGAACAGAAATTTCCGCCGAAAAATTTTCAACTTCAAGATTTTCTTTTAAATTGCGCACAGAAGGAACAATCTTTTCATAAGTCCGCGTTTCTTCTGTTGGCACAATTTTTACAGTAACCTTAAAATCGCTTTCCGGAAGAAGCGTGATTTTAGAATTGATATTATCAAGCTTTACATCTTTAGAAAAACTTGTTGCGGCGCCGCCTATGATAACTTTTTTTGTATAGATTTTCGATGTTTTCTCAACAATCCGCGAAGGCCCTACAACTTTAACAGTCGCCGGAGAAACATCAAATTCTTCAACTGAATACCCATAAGCAGGATTTCCGGACTGGGCAACTTCAACAGGAATATATTTAAGAATTTTTTCATCAAGAATAACGTTGAAATATTCAGTTTTAGGACGACATTCAAAGACATCCAGAAGTTCCAGCTCTTCCGAAGCAGAAACAACTACCGGGACAACATATTCCCCCGCTTCAACAAAATTATCAAGGTTTATTTTTGCAGAAAAATCTTTTTCCTTTATGGAAGCCATATTTTCCTGCGTAGTTTTTACAGACAACTTTATATATTTAGGCAAATCTGACACAGGCATCATAAGCCCTTCCGCCTGAACTTTTAATGGAATTGTAAAAGTTTTTTCCTGAAGAGTTGATGTTCTGTAAAAAATATAAAGAAGAAAAGCGATTATAAGGCAAACAACTTTTGCAGCCCAATTTTCAGCAATACGGTCAATCAGCTTTCGTATGTTCATCGATTGTATCCTCCATATTGTATGCATCAGGCGTAATTTCCAAAAGATTTTCAAGAATCTTTGTTATATCTTTTACAGACAAGTCATAATGAAGTTTTGAATCATAAGCCAAACTGATTGCTCCAGTTTCTTCAGAAACAACAAGCACAACCGCATCTGAAACTTCTGAAAGCCCAAGCGCAGCCCTATGTCTGGTTCCGAACGTCTTTTTTATGTCGTACTGTTCACTTAAAGGCAAAAAACACCCGGCGGCAATTATTTTTCCGCCTTGTATAAGACATGCACCGTCATGCAGCGGAGTATCCATACCAAAAATAGTAACAAGAAGACTTGAAGACAAATTCGCATCAAGTTTTGTTCCGGACTGAATTATATCGTCAAGCTTTGTGTGCCGCAAAAAAACCGCAAGCATTCCGCGTTTTTGCTTTGAAAGCATCTCTGCGGCAATAAGAACTGAATCAACATAAGTATGCTTAGAGCGGTGCCCGAACGCAAACCATCTGTTCTGCCCCAACCGCAGGAAAAGTTTTCTTACTTCCGGCTGGAAAACAATTGCAAGCGCAATAAGCAAAACCGGCGCAATTGTTTTAAAAATCCACAATACAGTTTCAAGGTGCAAAAGCATTGCCACTGCATAAGAAATCATAACAATTACAGCAGCTTTTAAAATCTGAACGCTGTTTGTCTTTACAATTATTTCATACGCTTTATACAATACAAATGTAATAAAACCAATATCCAAAATAGGACGAATGTAATTATAAACAGTTAAAATGCTGTCTATGGACTTCATAGGGAATCCTCTTTATCTATTAATGTACCCTAAAACTTTCAAAGTATCTATAGTTTCTTTCACGTCATGAACACGAACTAATTCAGCGCCTTTCATTACAGAAATCAAATCCGCAGCCAAAGTTCCGGCAAGACGTTCCTGAACATCGCGTCCGGTCATTTGCCCGATACAAGTTTTTCTTGAAAGAGCCATAAGAATCTTATATTTTCCGCCGCAAAGCCTTCCGATATTTTTTATAAGCGAAACATTTCCGTTCAAATCCTTTCCAAATCCAACACCCGGATCAACAATAATTTTTTCCGGACTGATTCCCATGCTTTCCGCAAATGCCGCCCGCTCAAGAAGAAAAGAGTTCACTTCTTCAAAAACATTTGAATAATCTGTATTTTTCTGCATTTCCGAAGGAATTCCGCGTTTGTGCATCAAAATCACAGGAATTTTTACAGAAGCGCAAAATTCCGCCATTTCAGAATCATCCTCAAGGGCTGAAATATCATTTAAAATATCCGCACCAGCTTCAAAAGCGGCTTTCATCACATTTTTTTTGCGTGTATCAACAGAAATTGGAATGTCTGATTCCCTGCGGATTGCCTGAATTACAGGAACAACACGGCGGATTTCTTCATCCTCCGGCACATACTCGCTCCCCGGACGCGTAGACTCGCCGCCTACATCAATAATATCTGCGCCTTCTTTTATGAGTGCGAATGCTTTCTCCGCATTTCCCCTGCTCTTTTCCCAAAAAGAATCATTATTTGCGTTTACAATTCCCATAACAAAGGCTGGAAGTTCAGTCGAAATTTTTCTGTTATGAAGTTCAAGTTCCACCATATTCACCTCCTAAATTCCGCCTTATTTTATTTTCATTTTTTGCCTAAAATAGTCAAGGCGGCATTGTGCAAATCTTCAGCCGTAAGTCCGGCCTGCGCAAGAACCTGATTTCTTGAGCCCTGATGATAAAACTTTTCAGGAAAGGCTTTTACCACAAAATTTTCCAGTCCATTTCCGGAGCAAAGCCCTGCAAGAAATTCACTTATTCCGCCGGTTATAATTCCGTCCTCAACAAAAACAAGCCCGTCATAATTTTTTGCAATATCAAGAAAATATTCTTCATCAAAAGGTTTTATAAAACGGAGTGAATAAATGTCCGCAAGAACACGCTCAAACGAAAGCGAACGGCAAGCGGTTAAAACTTCAGAAAACATACCGCCTGTAGTTACAAACAAAATTTTTTCCGGTCTTTTCTTGCAATCTTCAAACTGAACAGCAAAAGCAGGCTCAAAATCCATGGCAGAAACAAAAACTCCCCGCCCTTCCTGAACTTTCTGACTGAAAGCAGAATGTTCTGTCGGACAAGACATTTTAGGATAGCGGATTACAACAGAAGTTTCAGTTTCCGCAGCATAGTTCAAAATCAAGTCCAAATCTTCAGAAGTTGCAGGCGACATAATCTTTAAGTTGGGAACCGGGCGGAACAAAGAAATATCAAAAAGCCCCTGATGAGTTTCGCCATCACCAGGAACCGCCCCCGCACGGTCAAGCACTAAAATAATTTTAAGGTTCTGAAGCGCAATATCGTGAATAATCTGATCAACAGCCCGCTGGACAAAAGTTGAATAAATACAGACAACAGGCAAAAGCCCGCCGCGCGCAAGTCCGCCGGCAAACGTTACCGCATGCTCCTCCGCAATTCCTACATCAAAAAAACGGTCCGGATAATGCCGCGCAAAAGAAGCAAGCCCCGTTCCTTTTGACATTGCCGCAGTAATCGCGACCAAATCATTTCTTTTAAGAGCCAAGTCCATAAGCGAATTGCTGAAACTTTCCGTAAAACTCAGCGCGTCAAATTTTTCAACAGTTCCGTCGGAAATCGCAAAAGGCCCTATTCCATGAAATCGCTCCGGATGATCTTCCGCAGGACTGTAGCCCTTTCCCTTTTTTGTAACAACATGAACAACAACAGGCCGATTCATATTTTTTACGCGGTTCAAAACAGTTTCAAGCTCACGTTCGTTATGACCGTCAAGAGGGCCAACGTATTCAAAACCGAAATCCGTAAAAAGATTGTTCGAAAGCAAAAGCCCTTTCAAGCCGCGTTTCAGGCGGAAAACAAATTTTGTAAGAATTTTATTTAAACCAGGAATTTTCTGAATAAAATGATCAACATTATGTCTAAAAGACTGATAAGGCGAAGTCATTGTTATACGACTCAAATAACTTGAAATCGCGCCCGTATTCTGATCAATAGACATCTGATTGTCATTTACAATAACAATCAGATTTTTTCCGAGCTGACCGCCATTCGAAAGAGCCTCAAAAGCCATTCCGCCGGTCAAAGCGCCGTCACCGATTACAGCAATCACCTTTCCGTTCTCATGCTGAATGCTGCGCGCCATCAAAAGTCCCAACGCCGACGAAATCGAAGTTGAAGAATGTCCGTTGTCAAAATAATCATGCGGACTTTCCTCTTTTTTTGTAAATCCGGAAAGACCATTTTCTTTTCTTAACGTAACAAACTGACTGTAACGCCCTGTCAGAAGCTTATGCGCATAACACTGGTGGCTTACATCCCAAATAATCGCATCTTCCGGGCTGGAAAAAACCCTGTGAAGTGCAATCGTAAGTTCCACAACCCCCAGATTGCTCGCAAGATGCCCGCCGTTTTTTCCCACAACATCAATTATTGTCTTACGAATTTCAGCGGCAAGATCTTTCAGCTGTTTTTGAGAATATTTTTTTATATCTTCCGGTGAATGAATAGAAGAAAGCAACAATTTAACCTCTCAATTAAAAAAAAGACCGGGACAAACAGTTATGACCCGGTCTCTTTAAGACATATCAAAGTAAACTACTTTGCCTTATGTCTATTCTTTCTAAGCATCTTCTTACGCTTATGTGTCGCCATCTTCTGGCGTTTTCGTTTCTTTCCACAAGGCACGATGGCACCCCTCTACTAGTAAAGTAAAAATATTATTATATAAAACAAGTTTTAAGTCAATAGCAAAAAAAAGCATAATTCACAATATATAATTCTATTTTTTTTAAGGGAAAAGCCTTTCCCTACGTCTCAAACGCCGCGTCTCTCAGCGATGCGCAAACAAGTTTGCCCACCGCTTCGCTCCTTAGCGTTTTCGCCTACCCATTCACCTAGGGGCCTGCCCCTAAAACCCCATTTTCTGCTCTTATATAGATTCCACCTAAAACAAACGGAAAACCTTATTCTTCAAATGCTTCTGAACTTCATCCAAAACAGACTGCTCATCCTGAACATTTATCCGAATTGCTTCCGGAATATCTTTCATAAAAGTGTACTGTTTTTTTGCATATTTTCTGCTGTCATGCTTAATTTCTTCGCGCACATTTTCAGAATCATTCCTAAAACTTCCGTCCGGCAAAAACCATTCCCTGTAACCAATCGCCTGCATTCCAGGCATATCATTTGTAAAGCCGCTTTTATAAAGCGCACAGACTTCATCTTCAAGACCATCGGCAAACATTTTATCAACACGAAGATTTATCCGTTCGTAAAGTTCTTCCCGGTTCCGCTCCAAAACAATTATACAAAAATCATAAAGCTCCCGGACTTTCATATTAACTTTAAAAGAAGAACGCGGCTTTCCTGTTGAATAAAAAACTTCCAACGCACGACAAATTCTGTATTCATCATTTATATTGATTTTTTTCGCGCTTTCGCTGTCAACCCGTTCAAGTTCAGCATAAAGAGTTTCTTTTCCTTCTTTTTTCAAACGCTCTTTTATATGATTTCTTATTTTTTCATCTGAAACCGGAGTTTTTGGAAGCCCTAAAATAAAATTTCTTATGTAAAAACCGGTTCCTCCGGCTATAAGCGGAATTTTATTCTGCTCATAAATTTTGCCGCAAAGTTTATCCGCGCAAGAAACAAAATCTGCAACAGAAAACTGCTCGCTCGGTTCCAAAACATCTATAAGATGATGCTTCAACTCAGTTTTTTCAGTTTCCGAAGGTTTTGCCGTACCAATATCAAGATATTTGTAAACCTGCATTGAATCCGCGCTTATAAGTTCCGCCCTGTCTTTAAAAAAAGAACGACTGCTATGCCCAAAAAGATTAAGAGCTAAAGCAGTCTTTCCAGTTGCGGTCGGCGCAAATAAAATTATAACCGGAATTCGCATTCTTTATTATTTATTTGAATTGTCTTCAATTCTGTATGTAACTTTATTACAGAAAAGCTGTCTTGCTGCCAAAGAAACCGCTTTTCCGGCATTCTTTTCAATTTCCGGATCATTAATTTTTGACATCTGATAAGCGCGGCGGCTAGCAGCAACAGTAATCATATAAATATTTTCTTTAAAACCTATAAGTTGTTCCAACGGGAAAATAGTATCCATTTATTCCACCCCTATAAAATTCTTTTAATTTATATAGTATATAGAATTTGCATTTTAACGTCAAATAAAAAAGCAAACAATAAAAATATCAGCCTCTGCAAAAAAAAATGAAAAAAAAACAATTATTTTTAAATTTTTTATATTTTTGCTATTGACACTTTTTTTATTATTTTATATTCTAATTAAGCATTCGCAAGTAATGCGATGGGCTATTAGCTCAGGTGGTAGAGCACCGCCCTTTTAAGGCGGCTGTCGATGGTTCGAGTCCATCATAGCTCAAAGGCTGTTCAGTAAATGAACAGCCTTTTTTTTATTACTGCATAAAACTAAAATTCCCGCAAAACACTTGCGTTGCAAGTGCGTTAATTTTAATATTCAGATTATGCCAAAATCAGTTGTAACTTTAGCAACAGTCATTTCTATGCGACCCAGCGGAAAAAATAATTCCTGTGTAACATTTTTAACGCAGAGCGAAGGAATTGTTCACGCGACTCTTTACGGCGGTCCTAAAAGCAAAATGAAATCTCTTGTTTCGCCGTGGAATACAGGAACCGCATACTTTTCAATTTCAAATAATGAAAATTACAAAATTTCAGATTTTGACGCAAAAATATACAGACTTTCTTTCAGAGAAAATCTTTTAAAGTTCTGGGCGGCTTCCCTTGCAGCAGAAATCGCAATAAAAACAAAATGTTCCGGGAACGCGGCAAAGTGCTGGGCGCTTATAAACGGATTTTTGGACGGTCTTGAACTTTGCAGCACGGATGAACAGTGCATAGCGGGACTTATCCGTTTTTTATGGCGTTACCTTGCACTTATGGGAATTCAGCCGGAAGCAGAAAACTGTTGCCGCTGCGGTAAAAAAATTACAGACGGAGCAGTTTTCAATGCTGCGGAAAACGGTTTTTGCTGCCGTTCATGTGCACAAAAACCAAGCGGATTTGAAATTCCCCAAAACGGAATTGAATATTTGAACGCAATTTCCGAACTTTCACCAAAAGAAGCAAGAAATGCAGTTCTTTTCAAGGAAAGCGTTTCTTCCGTTAAACAAATTTTGTATTACCTTACAGAAAATGCTTGCGGAACAGAGTTAACAAGTCTTAAAACCAGCGCAGGAATACTTTAACGCACATTTTTAAATTGTCCTGAAGCAAAGTCAAAATTCATTATTATTAATTGTACAAATCTGCTGTTTAGAGTAAAATGGAATGTGGGTGGAATTATGAGAGCAACCGATATTATAATGAAAAAACGCGGAACATTTGTCCGCAGAAATGGAAAAAAAGTTTTAGAAGGAAATACCACTCTCTCTTCTGAAGAAATAAAATTCATTATTGACGGATACGTAAACGGAACCATTCCCGACTATCAGATTTCTGCTTTTTTAATGGCTATTTATTTTAATGGAATGACATTCGAAGAAACCGGAGTTATGACTGACTGTATGTTGCATTCCGGCGATGTCATTCAAATGCACGGATATGAAAAATCAGGGCTGAAAGGTCCATTTGTAGACAAACATTCAACCGGAGGCGTCGGAGATAAAATTTCTCTTCCGCTTGCACCGATTGCAGCCGCCTGTGGAATTCAAGTTCCTATGATGAGCGGTCGTGCTTTGGGGCATACCGGCGGAACTTTAGACAAACTTGAATCTATTAACGGCTATAACGTAAATCTTTCACCGGATAAATTCCGCGAGCTTATCGCAAAAACCGGCTATGCAATGACAGGTCAAACAAAGGAAACTGTTCCAGCTGACCGGCTTTTGTACGCATTGCGCGATGTTACAGGAACTGTAGAATCCGTTCCGCTTATAACATCCAGCATTCTTTCTAAAAAAGTTGCGGAAGGCTCAGATGCCTTGGTTTTTGACGTAAAGTGCGGCTCCGGTGCATTTATGAAAACGCTTGAAGATGCGGAACAGCTTGCTACTTTTCTTGTAAAAACCGCACATGCAATGAAAAAAGATGCCTCTGCGCTTATTACAGATATGAGCACACCTTTAGGACTAAAAATAGGAAACTTTCTTGAAATCGAAGAAACTTTAGATTGTCTTAAAGGAAAAGGTCCGGAAGACGTTATGGAAGAAACTTACGCGCTTGCCTGCGAAATGATTTTGCTCGGCAAAAAAGCCGCAACAGAACTAGAAGCGCGAAAAATGGCAAAAGAAGCCGTTGAATCCGGAAGAGCATATGAACTTTTCATGCAGAACGTAAAGGATCAGGGCGGAAATCCGGAAGAAGTTGAATCTATGTACGGAAAACGCAGAAGTCCGTTCAAAACTGAACTTTTTGCGGATAAATCAGGATATATTTTTATTGAAGCATATAAAACAGGGCTTGCCGGTGTAGTTTTAGGCGTCGGCAGGAACAAGACAACTGATTCAGTTTGTGCGGAAGCAGGAATTATTCTGCACGCAACAAGCGGATCTTATGTGAACAAAGGCGATATTTTAATGGAAATTTACGGAAAAGACAGCAACTGTCTTGAACAGGCAAAAAAAATGCTGAACGATGCCGTATCTTATTCTGAACATTCCATTGAAAAAAAGCCTTTGATTTACAAAAAAATTCAGTAGAATATCTCAAGGATAATTCTAAATTGAAAAAATTCAACAAAAAAGCTGTTTCACGCGATGAAGTCATAAAACTTCACACAAAATTTGGTCTTTCCAATCTGGAAGCGGCAGTTTTTGCACGCCGCGGAATCACCAGCGGAAACGATCTTATGTATTATCTTGAAAATGACAAGCGTTTTATGCACTTGCCTTTTGAATTTTCAAATATGGAAGACGCAGTCAGCAGAATCACCGATGCCATTGATGAAGACGAAAAAATTCTTATTTTCGGCGATAAAGATGTTGACGGCGTTACCAGCACAGCAATTCTTTACGGATATTTGAAAAAACAAGGTGCAGACGTTCAATGGAGAATTCCTGTAGGCGATGATGCTTACGGACTTTCCTTGGATGCCGTTTCCGATTTTGCAAAAGATTACGGAACTCTTATAATTACAGTTGACTGCGGAATTTCTAATAATCTGGAAATAAAAAAAGCGCGAGAACTGGGAATTGACGTAATCGTAACAGATCATCACAATCCGCCGGAAGATTTACCGGATGCGACTATTTTTCTGGATCCGAAAATGCAGGATTCCGGCTATCCTTTCAAGGATATTTCCGGCGCGGCAGTTGCATTCAAATTGGTGCAGGCGCTAAGATTCAGCAAATCCGAACTTTACGCCCAGGATATAGCGCTACTGAATGTAACACCGCTTCCAGACGGAAACTACAAGCTGGACATCCTAAAAACAAGAAATCTTGTAAAAAAGCAGATTTTTTCCGAAGTTTACGAACCCGGATTCGGTTCAATTGTAAACACAAAACTGCCTTCAATTCTTCGCGGTCAACAGATTTTTTGCTGGAACAAAAATCAAGTTTCATCATATCTAAAAGATATTTTCGGTAGCGGCGTGGAATTCGAAATGCTTGACATGCAGCAGGAAACAGAAAAAGCAATTCCTTCACTCAAAGGAAAATCTCTTTCCGAAATAAAAAAACTTTCAAAACTTGCAAAATATTCTGATTCCCAAGTAAGCGAAACTGACGGTTTTTACAATATTTTTGTTACTTTTGCGGAACTTGCAGATGCAAAACATTTTCCAAAGCACAGCACAGATGCGGCGGAAGACTTACAGCTTGTAGGAATTGCCGCGCTTGCCGATATTATGCCGATGAAAAACGAAAACCGCATTTTTGTAAAAAACGCGCTTTCGGCAATTAACAGCGGAAAAACAAGAAAAGGTCTGTCCGAACTTATTGCAAGAATGGAACTTGCCGGCAAAAAAATCACATCTACAGATCTTTCATGGAAAATAATTCCGGCACTGAATGCCGCCGGAAGAATGGGTCAGTCAAATATCAGCCTGGAACTTCTTATTTCCGAAGAGGCCGCCGAACGAAACCGCCTTGCAAATAAGATAATGGACTTGAATGAAGAGCGCAAACATTTTGTTTCAGAAGGCGAAATGTATACATTCAAACAGGCAGAAGAAAATTTCGCAAAATTTGACGGAAAACTTTGTATCGTTGCAGATGAAAAAATAAACAGAGGCGTAACCGGAATTCTTGCCGCAAGAATAATGAACAAATATAATGTTCCTGCAATCGCAATAACATTTGCGGACAACATAGCCGTAGGTTCTATGAGAAGCTGCCGCTCTGTTGTAGCAACCAAATTTCTTGATGATTTCGGAAATGATTTTTTTATAAATCACGGTGGCCACGATGCTGCGGCTGGATTCAGTTTTGAAAAAGAAAAAATCCATGAATTTATGCAAAAAGCCAGCGCTCTTTCAAAATCTTTTACACTTGACAAAGAAGAAGATTCTGTTGAAATTGACGCTGAACTTCCTGCAGAATATATTACGCCTGAACTTCTTGATTTAGTTGATAAATTTGAACCTTACGGAGAAAACAATAAGGAACTTGTTTTTATTTCAAAGAATTTAAAAATTCAGGATGGAATTTCCGTTGGAAAATCAGAAAAACAGAGCCTTAAACTGATTTTTGACTGCGGAAAATATAAATTTCCGGCAATGTTCTGGGGACAGGCAGAGCGGCTAAACAGAGACTTTAAAACAGGAGATACTCTGAATGTGCTTTACACTGTAACAAGAAACACATTTAAAGGTGCTGTTACACCCCAAATGATTTTAATTGACGCAGACACTAAATTATAAAATTGGAGGAAAAATGAAAAAGATAGCATCTGCATTAGCATTAATATTAGCAGGCGGACTTGTTTTTTCAAACACAGTTTCGTTCCAGCAGGACAACTACAGAGGAACAATCACATACAACGAAAAAGGAAAACCTGGAGAAGCGGTCTGGGCAAGGCTCAGCATGAAAATTGACAAAAAGAAGAAAAATCACCAGGAACCGGTAGCAGTACTTCAGCTTGTAAAGGAAGACAAAAAAGTTGATTCTTCAAAATTTTATTATCTTACCCCGCAGAACGGAAGAAGACAGACCTCGCCGGAAATGCTTACAGGTCTTCCGCTTTCAATGTGGCTTGAACCAAACCAGTCTTATTCGCTAAAAGTAATTTTTTCCACAGGAACGGATTCGGAAGACAAAGAAGTAATTCTACCATTTACTTTGGAAAACATTGAATGGAACAAAGAAATTCTTGAACTTGACGAAAAAAATTCCGAAATAAAACAGAATATGAGCGCGGAACGACTTGCACAAATAGACAAGCTGAACAATATTCTTGGAACTATTATTGAAAGCGACATATACAGCCTTAAGCCGTTTATTCAACCTGTAAAAACAGAAAGATACACAGCACATTATGGTGATCAGCGAATTTATAAATACACAAACGGAAAAACTTCCACTTCTCCGCACTACGGAAACGATTACGGAGTTCCGGAAGGAACAGAAGTTTCCGCCTGCGCAGAAGGCAGAATTGTTATGGCGGAAAACAGAATTTCAACCGGCTGGTCCGTTGTGATTGAACATTTGCCTGGACTCTACAGTCTTTATTATCATATGAGCAGTTTGAACGTAAAAGAAAATGATTATGTAAAAGCCGGCGAAAAAATAGGTCTTTCAGGTTCTACAGGACTTGCTACAGGTCCGCATCTTCATTGGGAAGTACGCCTTAACATGGCTGCTGTAAAACCGGAATTTTTTATGCAGGACTTCACTCTGCTTGAACAGTAAGAATTCCGTTTTCTGCAAAGACACCGTAGTATTTTCCTGTTTCGCAGGCAGAAAGATTTACGGTGTTTTTGTTTAATGCAAATTTAAAAAAACTGAACATAGCCTTTTTCTGAATTTCATTATTTCCTAAAAGACAACGGCTTTTTTTTATGTAATATCGGTCAAGATACGAACTTGAATTCCGCTCAAAAATATTTTTGCTTTCAGAAACAGATGAAGTTCCATAAATTTTTTCAGGAAAAAAATAAGTATTCTGCAAAAAAGAAGCGCTTCTAAAATCAACTGCAAGATACGGTTTTGGCCAGGAACGCTCAATTACCGCAATTTCCGCTCCGCTGTAATCAAGAACTGAAATTTTTGCGCTTACAGTTTCTCCTTCAGGATTTTCACTTGAACCAAAAAGAATAACGCGCAAAATCTGTCCGCTGAATTCAGGAACTTTTTTTACAAAATAATAACACTGAAGATAAGCTGCAAGTTCAAACAGAAGTATAATTCCTGAAACAGATAAGAGAATAATAAAAAACAATTTTGACTTGCGGATTTTTTTTGCAGTCATAAGCTATTTTCCAATAATAGCCAAAAACTGTTTTTCGTCAATTACCGGAATCCCGAATTTTACAGCTTTCTGATTTTTTGAAGAACCAGATGATGTGTCATTTGTAACAAGATAAGACAAATCTTTTGTAACGCTGGATTTGCAAGTTCCTCCGTTCGCTTTTACAAGAGATTCGGCATCGGCTCTTTTCATTGTCACAAGTTCGCCTGTAAAGCAGAATGACTTGCCGCTCAGCAGACCGCCGTCAGTTTCGCGTATTTTTATTACATTCTGCGCAAGGTAGAGCATTTCTTTCTTGTTTTCAGCAAGACCTTCCACAGCAATTTTTGCCATAGTTTCCGCAAAACCGTAGACTTTTGCACATTCTTCCGCTGTCATTTTTAAAAGTTTTTCAAGAGTGTTAAATCCGGCCGCAATAAGTTTTTCAACTGTGGTTTCACCAATTCCTTCAATATCAAAACCGGCAACAAAAACGCTTAACTGCATTTCCCGGTGATTCTGAATTGAATTCACAACTTTTTCCGCGCCAAGAGATTTTTTTTCATTCGCGATACTTTCCTCGTTAAGGAAAAACGGCGTCAAATCTTCAACTGTAAGGGAATACAAATTCGTAATCGATTTTACTTTTCCGCTTTTAAAAAGAGATTTTACCAAAGTTTCGCCCAAATCTCGTATATCAACAACTGTATTCCATTTTAAAAGTTGATGCAGAACCCGTTTTTCACAGTTTTTGTTAGGGCAAAAAAGACGGCTTCCTTCATCAACAAGTTTAGTTCCGCAAGATTCGCAAATTTCCGGTTCCGGAACATCAAGCTCAGACAAATCATTTTCGTGAATTGTCCTTTCGATTTTTGGAATAATTTCTCCGCGCTTAACAACAACTACCTTGCAACCGATTTTTACGCCGAGCGCACGCATTGTATCCGGGTTCGCAAGACTTGCGCGCTGAACCATCGTACCGTTCAATGGAACTTCGTCAAAAACAGCAACAGGAGTGTAAGTTCCGCCGCTGATGCTCCATTCCACACTTCTTAGCGTGGAAACAGCTTCTTCCAAACTGAATTTAAATGCAATCTGACGATCCGGACGATTTCTGCTTGCATCCGCAAAATCAATTTTCCGTTCTTTTACGACCAATCCGTCAATATCATATTCAAGCGCAGAACGTTCTTCCATAACACGCGCTCTGTAATCAATAACCTCTTCCGGCGAACCTGCAATAAATAAGGGACAAACGTTAAATCCCATTTTTTTCAGCCATCCGATTTTTTCCTCTTCATCGGAAAACGGCTGAGTTTCTTCCGTAGCCAAAGCATCGTATGTTATAAGCTTTAAATATTCGCTTCCTTCGCCGTCCTTGCGCTTCATAAGTCCGTTTGCAGCATTGCGGCAGTTAGCTTTATCTGCAAATTTTGCCGCATGAATTTCGTGCGTCATAATAACTTCGCCGCGGACTCCGCCGGTATAATCAATAATTTTACCGTAAGAATCGCAAAGCGCGGCAAGAACACCGTTCATTTTCTTAGCATTTTTTGTTATGTCGTCGCCAACCGAACCGTCTCCGCGTGTTACCGCATGCATAAGAATTCCGTGCTCATACTGAAGTTCAAGACTGGCTCCGTCAAGTTTATATTCAACAAGATATTCTTTGTAAACGTGTTTTTCTGCCCAAGCTAAAAACTGCGCAGGCGTAGCAGCTTTTTCCTGACTTCCCATCGGCATTACATGATGAAGTTTCGGAAAATTTCCGGAATCCGCACCAACTTTTTTCAGAACAGCATTTTCCGGATCAAGAAGTTTCAATTCATCCCAAAGCTTATCAAACTCAGCATCAGAAATTTCACCTTCTCCGTTGTAATAACTTTTCTGATAACGTTTTATAAGAGAAGTCAATTCTGTTATTCTTAAAGCTTTTTTATTTTCTTCAGCTGCTTTTTCTACATCAAACAAATCATTCATCTTCGTTTTTTACAAAATAAAGTTCATTTATAACATGACCTTTTTCAAGACCTTTTCTTTCAAATTTTGTCTGAGGTCTCCATTCTTGAGGTTCAGCAAAAACGTTGTATTTATTATGAAGTCCCGGAGTTTCGTTTAACTGCTCAAGCGCAAAATCCGCATATTCCTGCCAGTCTGTAACAAAATAAACATAACCGCCGGGAGCAAGTTTTTCCGCAAAAAGATCGGTATGAGGTCGCTGAACCATTCTGCGCTTGTGATGCCGCTTTTTTTGCCAAGGGTCCGGGAAAAATATGTGAAATCCGTTTACAGAACCGTCAACAACCATATTTTCAAGAACTTCAAGTGCATCATGTTCAATTATGTAAAGATTTTTCAAATCTTTTGTGCGGATTTCGCCAAGAAGTTTTCCTACACCAGGCGTATGAACTTCAATTCCAATATAATTTATATCTGGATTCTGTTCCGCAATAAGCGCAGTAGCCGCTCCCATTCCAAATCCTATTTCAATTACAACAGGATTTGTATTTCCGAAAATATCCAGAAAATTCAATTTTTTGTTTTCATAGGGAATACACCAGACATTTGAAAGTTCTGCGTAATCACGCTCCTGAGCCGCAGTCATACGCCCTGCTCTGAGCACATAAGTCTTTACCGCCTTGTAAAAGGGGTTTTTCGAGACCACATCTCCAGAATCTTCAGAAGATTCCTGTTCTTTTTTAATCTGAAATTGTTCGCTACCCATAAATTCCTTTTTTTATTAATTTTATTTTTTATCAGCAGAAATCTGCTTTTTTTCGCTATTATAAACAGGCGGCATCATCAGCAAAACCGAATCCACAAGTTCTGCATAAACCGTTCTGTAATAAACTGAACCGCTGTTCGAAGAAAAAATATTTTTTTCTTCATTCCATGAATCTTTTTTTTCTCCGTAATAAATCAAACTTCCTGTTGCAGAATAAACCGCTATTTTTTCCTTTACGTTTTCAGAAAGTTTTTCTTTTGCAGAAGACGAATTTGAGGAAAGAAGTTTTTCATTATAACTTACAGTGAAAGGTACGGAATTTTCATTTCCTTGAGCGTCGATATAAGAAAAATCGTAAATTCCAGAGGGAATTTTAAAATTTTCAGGAGAAACACATTCCGTATAACCAGCCCATTGGCGTTTTGAGTCAGAAAAAATCAGCGGTTCTGCGCAGTTCCACTCAATTTGAGTGCTGCGGCTTTTTATCCGGACAGAATCCACTCTACGGACATCACTTGAAACTTCTGTAAACGCAGCAAGTTTTACGGAAGGAACGCTGGAATCATCTTTGTAATCAAAAACAACATATCCTTTTGCACTTACAAGTTCAGTCTGAGAATCAGAACACCCTGCAAAAAACAAAACAAAAATCGAGCATATTATAATTATCAGTTTTGATATGGGCACGTCGTTCATAATTAAAAATTAAAAATAAGGTTAATGACTGTAAGATCGCTGGTAGAGAACTGATTTACAATAGATTCAAACTTAACATTAACTTTTTTACATGCATCATCAAGATAAGAAAGATAATAAAGTCCCAAATCAGTTCCGCCGCCATCCGGCGTTTCCCGGTAAAAATCGATAAGAGTACGTTTGTTTGTATCCGCACTAGCTTTTGTTTCAATATTTTCCTTTACTTCCTGGAACTCATCATCTTTATTATACAAAGTAATCTGAAGTCTTCCCTGCTTACCTATTGAAGTTGAACCGCCGCCAAGTTTCCATGAAATAGAAACAAGAACACGTTTTTTCTGAAGTTCCTTTACAATTTTTGAACGTACATCAGGATCAACAACAAGCGCGTTCACATCATCTACAGTAGGATACATACTTTTCGCTTCTTTGCGGATGTTAGTATTTTCATTGTTAAGGGCAAGTTCCATAACCATTACAGAAATATATTCAGCAACCTTTGATTTTTCCATATATTGGCTCAATATGTTTCTGATTTGGATGATCATATCATCAAAACCTTCTTTGTTATGAAACAAAGTAATAACATACCAATCCTGAAGACTCATTCTGTTCATAAATTTTTCAGTCATCAGCATATAGATGTTTTTTTCTTCGATGGAATAATCTTTACTGTCGCAAATCTGCTTCCAAACCGGATCCAAGATTTCTTTTCTAGTTGTTCCTATAACTTCATCTTTGCTGGCCAATATTGCGCGGAGCTGCTTTTCGCTCATCTTCGTTTTTTCATCAATAAGTTGGGCTGCGTGCGAACGATTGTATTTCCGAACACAATCGCACTGAATAATAGCCGCATAAATATCTCTGTCAAACTGCTTGTAAAGCAATGAATATACAATAATCTTTGAAAGATCCATTACTTCTTGCCTCGAAGTAACAAATTCCGGCATAGAAATTTCAATCTTCGAAATATAGTCCAGCATAAGCATGCTCTGAATGGACTGCGGCGAAAATTTATTCATAGAAATGCCGTACTCATCAATGTTGTCCGCAAGACGAAAACGAAGTAACTTTTTCTTATGGCTAATAAAATTTGAAGCGCCGTCTTCTGTTAAAACAACTTTTAACGGCAACTCAATCATCATCTTTTTACCTGCTGCGCTCATCCGTTCTCGTATCTCCTAAAATCTACAAAGCAAATTATAACTTAGAGTTCTTGCAATGTAAACCATTAATATTATAATCTATTTATATGAAGAAAAACAGTTCTTTTTTCGCTATTGCGGCATTTATTTTTTTATTTTTCGCAAATTTTTTGTCTGCCGAACAGCAAAAAGGAAGAAGCGAATGTGAAAATCTGCTTTATTTTCTTCAAAAAAACGGATATCAGGCAATGGAGCTGCCGATTCTTCCGAACACAGAATCAGATTTTCCGTTCAATATAAAACTTGATTTTTTTCCGGACAACTATGACTTTTCAGAAAATTCCGGTGCAGAAAACGAAGAAATCACAACGCTTTCTCTTATTTTTCAAATTGAAGAAATTTCAGAAAATTATAAATTTTTACTGAAAATGCTTGATTCAATAAAAAATTATTCGCGGAACGGAAAAATTCAGCTTATTTTCACTTACGGCGACAAATTCGGTTTTGGAAGCACAAATATTCTTGCCGGAACAGAAAGTTTTGCAGAACAACTGGAAGATGAAGAAAATTCCGCCGTTATCTGTATAAGTCTGAAAAATAAAATGAATGCCGTTATTCCCGGAAGCGGAGGCGACTGCTCTCCTGCATGGCTTCTGAAACTTGTTGCGGACGGATTTTATTCAAACAGTCTTTTTTACATTGTAAAAGGCGGATTTATAACAAGCCTGCACAGAGGAAAAATATTAAAATCAAATCCTGCCGCAGCTGTTTTTATGGAAAAAGGAATTCCGGCATGCGCTGTTGAACTTTCAACACAGAACAAATCCGAAGAATATTCAAAAAAAATTGCTAACTTTATAGGAGAAATAACATTCAACTTTGAACCGGAAAATACAATTGAATGGGACAGAAATTCAAAACTTCTTGCAATATTAAACATACCGTTCATAGTTTCCGAAAAACTTACAATTATTCTTTTTATTATTGTTTCAGGCGTAAGTCTTTTTCTTTTGTGTGAATTTTCGTTCATGCCTTTTGTCAGCAAAAGATTGTATTCAAGACATGTTTCAAAAAAAATTTTTATAATTCCGCTTTGTATTTTTATTACAACGGCATCATTTTTTGCAGGGCAATACGTTGCCTACGGAATGAAAAAACTTCTTGAAATAAACATAATCGCCTGCTATTCAATAAAAATTTTCTTTGCGTTTCTTTTTACTTCACTTTCATATTTTATGGTTTTCAAAATTCAAAAAAATCATTCTGCTGCTGTATATTCTTTTCTTATAAACATAACCGGAATTTTCAACATATTTCTTTTTACTGCGCTGGATATTTCATTATTTTATATTTTTGCCGCAGAATACATAATTATATTGCTCACACAGAAAATAAAAAGAACGGTAAGCCTTGCATTTCTGTTCTTCGCGCTGTTTTTGCCTTTTATTCCGTTTATGTTACAGCTTCTGAGCAATGCCTCCGATGAAACATTATCTAAAATTCTTATGGCTTCCGTACGTACGAATATTGTGTTTTCTTTTGCATTTTTACCGTTTGAACTTGTATGGTTCAGACTTCTTACCAGACTTAATTCGGTTTGGAAAGATGTAAACAAAGAAAAAAAAGTTTTCATAAAACAAAACATAATCGCAATATCTCTTTCTTTTGCAATTTTCGGAATAATTCTTGTATGCACCTGTATTTTCCTTCCGGAAAAATATAAAATTTCCGAGCGAAAAACTTTTTCTGCAGAAGAAATTTCTTCTCCATCCCAAATACAAATTTTTTACAACGATTCAAAATTTCTTGGAGACACAACAAGAACATTTACCGTACACCTTGAAAATTCATCTGAAAATGTTAAAATTGAACTGCAAGGAGCGGACGGAAATCCGATACTTTACACGGATGAACTTTATTCATACATCGCAAAATCAAATACTGCGGTTTTTCAGATTCCGGCATGGCCGCCGCTGGAAATGACATTCAGTTACATTGCGGATACAAGCCAAAATGTAATCATTAAAGTTTCAGAATTTATAAACGAAAGCAACGGGAATTTTAAAATATTTACAAATTCACTTGAAATTCCCAAAAAAAAACAAGAATAAAAATGAAATATAAAAAATGTTTTCTTCATGTTGATATGGACGCTTTTTTTGCCTCGGTTGAACAACGCGACCACCCTGAATGGCGCGGAAAACCCGTAATTGTAGGCGGACTTCCGGAAGAGCCCAGAAGCGTAGTTTCAACGGCGTCTTACGAAGCAAGAAAATATGGCGTTCATTCAGCAATGCCGGTTTTTAAAGCCATAAAACTTTGTCCGACCGGTATTTTTACTCACGGAAACCACAAAAAATATTCGGAAGTTTCCATGCAGATTATGCAGATACTTTCGCAGTATTCACCGGAAGTTCATCAAATTTCAATTGACGAAGCCAGCATTGAAATGACAGGAACCGAACTTTTATTCGGAGAACCGGATAAAGTTGCGCTGGAAATTCAGAATAAAATTTTTTTACAGACAGAACTTACTGTTTCAATCGGACTTGCATCATCAGCTTATCTTGCAAAACTTGCAAGCGAAATTAACAAACCGAACGGATTTTTTGCAATTCCGGAAGGTAAAGAAGAAGATTTTATGCTTTACCTCCCATTAAAAAAAGTTTGGGGAATCGGAGGAAAGACGCTTGAAAAACTGAATAAAAACGGATTTTACACTACAAAAGACATCCGTTCGCGCTCTAAAGAACTTCTTGTTTCTCTTTTCGGCTGCTGCACAGGAAATTTTCTTTACAATATAGTAAGGGGAATTTCAACGGAAACAAAATCGCCTTCAACACATTCAATAAGCAACGAAACAACCTTTCCTGTTGATATAACAGACGTTTATCTTGCGGAAACAGTTTTAATGGAACTTTGCTACAGCGTTATGTTCAGGCTGCTGAAACAGAAATCCTACAGCAAAACAGTTTACCTGAAAATCCGATACGACGATTTTTCAACAACTTCCGTTCAGCAGACTTTTGAAGATTACATTGCTTCCACAGAAGATTTTTTTGAAAAAATAAAAAGTCTTTTTGAAAAAAAATACGAACGCGACAGAGGAATCAGACTTCTTGGAGTTGGACTTGAAAATATTTTTGATGAAAATACTCCGATGCAGGAAGTTCTTTTTGATTTCGGAGAAAAGAAAAAAGCCGCTGTTGAAAACGCAATCCTTAATATGTCTTCAAAACATCCTGAAATAAAAATTCAAAAAGCGCGGCTTTTAACAAAAAAAACTTGATATTACTGGAGCGGCGCAAAATACCCGCTTTCGTCACGTCCGCTTCTGTTAAAAAGATACGATTCAACTTCTATCGGTAAATATTTTTCCCCGAAATTCGTGGCAAGCGCAGAAGTGTAAGAAAATGTGTAAAGACCGCTGGGTTCGTCTATGATTTCTTGAACAACTTCGGAAAGCCCTTCCGGCTGAAAAACATAATATTCCTTACCTGGCGTGTTTGAAACTATATAATCAAGTTCCTCATCGGATGCATTCTGAGATAAAACTACAGAAGCAACTGCAATATGATTGTTATTAAGGTAAGCGGATGTTTCTGCAAGACTGTATTTTGAAAAAGCGTTCAATGTTGTTTTTCCGGCAGAAACAATAATAACAGCGCGCTTTTGTTCCGCATTTATAAGTTCATTCGCCGCAAGCCGCAAAGCAAGATCCAACGGCACATCTTCGGAAAAATCTGTTTTAAGAGCGGAAGAACTGAACTGAACCGCTCCTTCCGGACGTCCGCTGTATTCTACAAGAGGAATTTTTCCGGCAGAAACAATACGCAAAGTTCCTTTGTTTTCCATTGACGTAGCAATTTCCCTTACAACTAAATCAACTTGTTCGGAATAGGGTTTTGTATATGAACTTCTGTCTATGAGCAGAGTAATATCCGCTATGTCAGAATATGAAGAAGCGCCTAAAAATTTCAATTTTGAAACGGGGCGGCTTTGCTCTGTAATATAAAAATTGTTTTCATCAAGTCCAACAACAGGATTTCTATGACGGCCTTCAACTCTTATATCAACAGTAACATTAGGAAAACGGGAAGCGTCCACTTTTTCAATCTGAACAAAAAGTCCGCCAACCAGCTCCTGAATTTTTGCCATCACATAAACTTCATTGGAAACAACATCCGTAACAATAATATTTCCGTTTACATCCGGAACCGCACAAGTTATACGGGCAGGCGCATTTCCGGCATTTATACTTTCAAAAACCGCACCAGTCTGAACGTCAACGGAAAACGCCCTGTTCGAATCGCACACAACAAGATAATCATTCCATACTTTCATTGATTCCGGATGTTCAAAAGTCTTTTCTTCAACAAGATTTCTTCTGAAATTTCCCGCAAGGTCGAATTCGTAAATCGCCCCGGAAATATTATCCGCAACATACACAGTTTCATTAATAACCGCAATTCCGGTTGGTCCTTTCAGCCCCTCAAAATCATTTTGCGACTTGCCAAAAGAAAAAATACCATTTCCCTCTTTGTCAAAAACAGAAATTCGGCGGTTTCCGTAATCAGAAACATAAATATTTTTTCTTGAATCCTGAGCCGCAAACTGAGGACCAACAAGTTCGCCAGTTCCGCGCCCTTTTTGACCTATATATTTTATAAATTTTCCGTTTTTATTAAGAAGCGCAAGTCTGTCGCCGGCACTTTCAACAACAAGAAGTTTTCCGTCATCAAGACGAACAAGATCCATAGGACGGTCAAAACCATTCAACGGACCGGAAATTCTTGAAATAACACTTCCGTTCATATTGATTTGAACAAGTTCATTTGAGCCGTAAGCTAAAATCCACACAGTTCCATCGTTATTCGGAGCGGCAGAAACAGGACCGCTGAACACAAGATTTCCGTTAAAAATTCCCGGAAAATCCCCTGCTTCAGTGTATTTTGAATTTATATCAGAATGTTCGTAAGTCAATCTTCTTTCCTGAATAACTTCTATTTTATTCTGAAGAAGAAGTCCGCCGTAACCGTTATTTACCGCGCGCCGCCAATTTTGAACCGCAGTTCCCTCAAATCCCGAACTGTAATAGGATTTTCCAAGCCAATCCAAAATCAGAGAATCATCCGGCATATATCCTAATGCTTTTTCAAACTGCATAACAGCATCGTTATAACTTCCGCGGTAATAAGCCTGAACTCCCCGTCTGAATTCCTGAGCCGCAAAACCTTCGTCGGCAGTCCGCATTTTTCCGTTATAAAGTCCGGCAGTTTCTGTCTGTGAAAAAGCAACTGAAAACAGCGATAAAATTCCTGCGGCAAAAAAAAGTTTCAGTTTCTTCATTTATTGTCCTCCGCCTGCTTAACTTCGCGGATGTGCTCTGCAATTATTTCGTTCTGAGTGTCAAAATGTTCCGCTTTCTCAAGATATTTCTGCGCATCCTTAAAAAGGCCCAATTTATAGTAGACATATCCAAGAGAATCAAGACAGGCCGGTGATTCCGGCAAAAGTTCAACCGCTTTTTTACAGCACGAAAGCGCCTTTGTTAAATCCTTGTTTTCCGTAGCAAGAACATAGCCCAACCCGTTAAGCGAAGTCACATTATTTTCGTCAATTTCAAGAGATTTTTCATAGTAAGACAAAGCTATATCAATTTCATGCTGTTCCCATGCAATAAAAGCCATTGATGCATAAACGGAAGCAGGCTTATAATCACTTTCCAAAAGTTTTCCAAGTTCAAAAGAAGCCAAACGCTTTCTACCGCTTTTTGTGTAAATGACAGCAAGAAGAAACCTGCACTGAAGGATTCTTTCCAGCTGGGAACCGCCCGTAACAACCTGTTCAAGATATAAAAGAGCGTCTTCGTAGCGTTTCAGTTTTGCATAGCAAAGCCCAAGATAATAAGCGATTTCATTGCTTTCAATTCCGGCATCTTCCGGAACAGCAAGAAAAAAAGCAAGCGCGTCTGAATATTTTTTTTGATTGTAAAGTTCAATTCCTTCTGACAAAACAGATGTATTGCTCATAGTCCCCACCACCTTGACTAAAACTATATCATTCTATAACGAAAACTTAATGCCGTCCACAGTACAGGAAGTCGGTTCCGCATTTATCAGCGAAACAGCAATGTTTCCGCGGACAACAGCATAAAAATCATTATCAGGCTCCGAAGAAGAAACCGGAACTTCTCCATAAAAGACAGACTTGTATTTATTTGAATCTCCGCCTTCTTCAGATTCCACAACCTCAACAACATCCTTATACTTTCTGTGGGAAAGATGCGGACAAAAAACAGCGCCTCTATATTCAGGCAGCGCAAGAGCATTCACGCTTACAAATGCGGAAGGAATTTTTACTCGGCAAAGTTCAACAAGCGTATTCAGATTTTTTGCCGCAAAATCCGCCATAGGTTCGTAAATAAATTTATTTTCGTCAGCAGAACCGGAAACAAGGTAATGTCCTTCCCCGACCGGCTGAACGCTAAACGCAATGCCCGGAACGCCGACCAAAACAGCCTGCCGAGCCGCAGCGCAAGTTCCTGAATATACAACATCAGTTCCAATGTTCGCACCGGCATTTATTCCAGAAACAACTGCATCTATTTTTTTTGGAAAAACAGAACTGGACAAAGCGGAAACAACACAGTCAACAGGAGTTCCGGAGCAAGTCCATTCAGTATCGGAAATGCGCACGAACTCAAGGGAAGAAAAAGTCATTCCGTTAGAAACAGCAGAACGGTTTCCTGCCGGAGCCATCACATAAACAGTGTGATTGTCTGCAAGAAGTCTTTTTTTCAGAACAGCAAGTCCTTCAGCATCAAATCCGTCATCATTAGTAAGAAGAAGTGTCATATCAGTTTTCTACAATCCTTGCGCCGTCGCTTGAATGAACCTCATAGCATTCCGGCTTGAATCCAAATATTTTTTCATATTCGGAAAGTTTCTGCTTAAAAGGCTCAATATCCTGATCCCGAATAAAAACGTAAAGACAACGGCCGAATCCTTTTCCCGTTAAACGTCCGCACGTAACCGGATTGCGGATAAATTCAAGGTTCGGTTCAAGAGCGGAAACGCGCTTTAGAATCCAGTCTATTTCCGGGCAGGAAAGATTAAAATAATCGCGCAAACTTTCATGGCTATGGTTCACAGCACGCGCAAAATGCATAAAATCATTGTTTTTGCATGCAGCAACCGCATCCAAAACATCCTGGTGTTCGCGCATAACACAAAGAAGCTTTCTTTTTGTATCTTCTCCGACAACAGAAAGCTCCTCGTTTATATCAGTAACATTGTTTATATATTGCCAGCCGCCAAAAACATTGGATTTCGACTCCCTAAGGTCGCCAAGAACAAGCGCGTTCTGAGGTTCGTAAAGTGTTTCTCTGTCCCACAGTTCATAGCGCGGAACTTTCGTATCAACCAAGAAAATATGCTTACCGGAAAAATCAAAAGGAACTAGATCCCAGGTATTTTTAGAATAATCCGTAACCACAAAATTTCCTTTTTTTGAAAAAAGAGCTGAAAAATTGTCCGCATTATGATTCACCTGTTGAAGAAAAAGTTTGTTTCCTCTTTCTATTACCTGCAAAAGATTTATATCATCGCATTTGAGCGCGAAAAGTTCACATATTGCTTTTGCGGCGGCAACTTTTATTGCAGTTGTAATTCCGAATCCGGCAGACGGAAGGATATCGCTGTAAACCGTAACATCCATTCCGCACAAATCATATCCGCCGGAAGAAAAACCGTAAATCACCGCTTTCACAGCATTTGCCCAACGGTCTTCTTTTTTATACTTCAAAGATGAAATACTTGCCTTTTTCCTGTCATCAAGCTGCTTGAAATAAAAATGAACATACGAATCATCTCTTTTTGAAACAGAAACATAAACAGGAAGGTCCACTGCCATAGACAACGTTTTGTCTTTAAAAAACCAGGTGTTTTCCCCGATAAGATGGAAACGCCCCGGCGCAGTTGCAACAACTTCGGGATTTACTCCGTATTCTACTCTATGCACATTGTTCAATAGCGTCATATAAACTGATATCACCTTCCTAAATAAATATTGTTTTTTTATTTGTATATTGATAATATTAAAGCAATGAGGCGCATTTTACAAGTTTTTTGTATTTTTTTATCGGCAATAACGCTTGCCATGGGAATTCCCAACGAAACGTATCTTTTAGGATTTCCGGCATGCGGTTTTCTTGCGCTTATTCCACTTTACATTGTTTATTCAAGCTTAAAATCATATAAAGAAGCGTTTTTTTACATGGCGCTGCAGGCAGGACTTGTTCATTTTTTTGCAAGTTACTGGCTTTCTTACTTCAAAGACTTTGCCGCCCTTACGCTTGGAGCATCAACCGCAGGAACAGCCGTGCTTGCAGGAATCTGCGGACTTTTCTTCTATCTTCCGTTCGCAAAATTCGGAGGCTCGGATTCTGCAAAATCCGCTTTTTTTGAAAACAAAATCAGTTTTTCATCAAAAAAAATATTCTGGTTCGCAATCTGCTACGTAAACTATGAATGGGTAAAATCCGTAGGTTTTCTTGGCTATCCTTGGGGAACGCTATGCCAGACAATATATCACTTTAAAATTCTTGCGCAAATTGCTGATATTACAGGAACATACGGAATCACATTCCTTCTTTCAAGTTTTGCGGCCCTCTGCGGCGAAGGCATTGTTATTTTTTACCGCAGAACAACTGAAGAATCAAAAAGACGCGCTTTTTTCAGTTTTTTATGTTCAAGCGCCACAATTTTTATGCTTTTCGCATGTACTTTTGTCTACGGAATTTATCAGTATACAAAATCCAGAAATCCGGTAAAAATCGTAAATACAATTATGGTGCAGCAGAACGCTGATCCGTGGAAAATCGCTTCCGACAACGAAACCATACTGATTTCAGAACGTCTTACATCAGAAAAAATGGAAGAAGCAAAGTCCAAAAATATAGATGTAGACCTTGTTGTATGGAGCGAAGGTTGTCTTAAATACAGATTTCCCAGATCAAAATCGCACTACATGTTCAATCCAAAAGAAAAACCGCTGATTGACTTTATAAAAGAAACGAATGTCCCTTTTCTGTTAGGCGGCTCCTACACTCCTGAATACGCAAACTCAAAACGCTTTAACGGCGCGCTTCTTTTTGATCCGGACGGAAACTTCCGCGGAGCATATCCAAAAAATCATCTTGTTCCAATCGCAGAGGCGCTTCCTTTCGCAGACATAAAGCCTATGGCGGATTTTTTCAAAAAAGTCATAGGAATTTCAGCTGGTTGGGCTGCCGGCGACAAATACACAATGTTCAACATTCCGTGTCACTTTCCGGAAAAAAAGCATCCGGAAGAATCAACTGTTATTTCATTAAAAAAATCATATGAAGAAAGCCTTGAAAAAGAAATTCCTTACGTAACATTCAGCGCGCCGATCTGCTACGACGACGCATTTCCGGATATCTGCACACCGCTTTCAAAGGTCGGTTCAGAATTCTTTATGAACATAACAGATGATTCCTGGTCAATGACAAAATCTTCTGAATATCAGCATTTTGTAATGGCTTACTTCAGGGCAATCGAACTGCGGACAACTTTAGCGCGCTCAACAAACGCAGGTTATTCAGTTGTAATAAATCCGTCCGGAAAAATCATCATGGACATGCCTCTTTTTGAACAGCATGCTGAACTTGTTCAGATTCCTGTATACAAACAGACTGACACAATCTATAAAAAATTCGGAAATTGGCTTCCGGCATTATGTTTTTGTATTATACTTTGCGTATTCGCTGTTGAATTCATACAGAAAGATAAAAACTACATTGTAAAATCTGAACGAAAAAAATTTAAAAAGAGCAAAAAACGAAAAAATCTGATAGAATAAATAGTATAAAATTTTTCGGGAGGAAAAAATGCGCTGTCCTTACTGCGGAAGCATAGATGATAAAGTCATAGAATCAAGGACAATGGCTAATGGAGAAAGCATAAGAAGAAGACGTGAATGTCTTGCCTGCGGTTACCGTTTTACTTCTTATGAAAAAATAGAAGAAAAACCTTTCATGGTTATAAAAAAAGACGGAACAAGACAGCCTTTTGAACGGCAGAAACTTGAAAAAGGAATAAGACGTGCCTTTGAAAAGCGCAGCATAGCAACAGGAACTATAGAAAACATCGTTTTGGAAATAGAAGACGAAGCGATTATGAGCGCGCGTACAACAAGGGAAATTTCAACACAGAAAATAGGAGAAATAGTTCTCCGCCGCCTTTATGAAATAGACAAAGTCGCATACATAAGATTCGCCTCTGCATATAAACACTTTGAAAGCCTTGACGAATTTATAAATGAAATAAAATCCGTGGAAGGGGAAATGTAAAACAAAACTTTCTGCAGCAAAATCGTTTATCGGGAGGAAACAATGCCGGATCAATCAGTTTTTCCTGAATGGCGGGCTTTTTTGGGCTCTGCATCAGATTCAGAAACTAAAAATGTAATAAAATCAGTTGTAAAGCGTTCAGGAGAAATTGCGAAATACGACAGAAAAAAAATCGAAAACGCAATCGGAAAAGCGATTCAGGCTGTAGAAAAGCATATCGATCCGGAAAGAGCAGAAAAACTTACAGATCTTGTTGAAGAGCGGATTCGCATCCAGATGGCGGGAAACCGCGCAAATTCAATTCCTGCAATCGAAGAAATACAGGATATTGTAGAATCCGTTCTTATAGAAAACAAAGAAGTTGAAGTCGCAAAAGCCTACATAATTTACCGTGCGCGCCACGAAGCAATGAGAGACACTCACAGCCTTATGCTTGACATAAACAGCACTATGGACGGCTACCTTGCGCAGAGCGACTGGCGGGTTCACGAAAATGCAAACGTAAACTTTTCGCTCGGCGGCTTGATTCTTCACAATTCAGGAACAATAACGGCTAATTACTGGCTTAACAACATTTACACAAAAGAAATAGCGGATGCTCACCGACACGCATCCTTGCACATACACGATCTTTCCATGTTCAGCGGCTACTGCGCCGGATGGTCGTTCCGCCAGCTTATTCAGGAAGGATTGGGCGGTGTTTCCGACAAAAATTCATCAAAACCCGCATCTCACCTTTCAACGCTTGTAAACCAGATGGTGAATTTCCTTGGCGTCCTGCAAAATGAATGGGCGGGCGCACAGGCATTCAGTTCATTCGACACTTATCTTGCGCCCTTTGTAAAAAAAGACAATCTTTCAGAAAAAGAAGTCCATCAATGCATGCAGTCGTATGTATTCGGAATAAACGTTCCAAGCAGATGGGGTTCCCAAGCGCCGTTCACAAATATCACACTCGACTGGATTTGCCCGGAAGATTTAAAAAACAAAAAAGCAATTGTAGGCGGAAAAGAACAGAATTTCACCTATGGTGACTGCCAGAAAGAAATGGACATGATAAACCGCCACTTTCTTGAAGTAATGAAAGAAGGTGATGCGGACGGAAGAGGTTTCGGCTACCCTATTCCAACGTACAACATAACAAAAGATTTTGACTGGGAAAGCGAAAACGCAAAAATGCTTTTTGAAATGACAGGTCAATACGGAACGCCTTATTTTCAGAATTTCATAAATTCCGATTTGAATCCAAGCGATGTGCGTTCCATGTGCTGCCGCCTGCGCCTTGATAAAAGAGAGCTCCGAAAACGTGGCGGCGGACTTTTCGGTTCAGACGAATTTACAGGCTCACTTGGAGTTGTAACAATAAACCTTCCGCAAATAGGTTACCTTTCAAAAAACAAAGATGAATTCTACAAGCGTTTAAGCCATCTTATGGATTTGGCAAAACAATCTTTATGCATAAAGCGCAAAGTAATCCAAAAACTTTACGACAGCGGACTTTATCCGTACACAAGACGATATCTAAAAACACTTGAAAACCATTTTAATACAATCGGACTTTGCGGAATGAACGAATGTTGTCTTAATTTCCTGAAAGTTGACATAACAAATCCAAAAGGAAAGCAATTTGCAGAAGAAGTTCTTGATTTTATGAGAGAACGGCTCCAAAATTATCAGGAAGAAACGGGAGAACTTTTCAATCTTGAAGCAACTCCTGCAGAAAGCACATCTTACAGACTTGCAAAACATGATAAAGAGCAATATCCGCAAATAATAACAAGCGGTCAAAAAGAGCCTTATTACACAAATTCAACGCAGCTGCCAATTGATTTTACAAATGATATTTTTGAAGCGCTCGACCACCAGGAAAGTCTGCAAACCCGCTACACAGGCGGAACAGTTTTCCACACTTTTGTAGGCGAACAGCTAAAAGACTGGAAGAGCACTGCAAATCTTATAAAGACAATTTTCACAAACTATAAAATCCCCTACCTGACAGTTTCTCCGGTATATTCAGTTTGTCCAGTTCACGGCTACCTGAGCGGAACTCATTTTGAATGTCCAAAATGCAAAACCGAAAAACAACAGAAACTGAAAGAAAAACTTTATACGTTGGAAAAAGAAAAATCAGAAATTCTTAAACTCTCGGCAAAAATTCATTGACACCACATTAACCGCTTGATAAATTCAAAACGGGTATCAGGGAGGATTACTGCATGCGTACACTTGAAGAAGTTGAAAAAGAAATTTCACAGACAGAAGCCGAACTTAAAAATGTCCACGGCACAGAAACCGAAGTTTATTCACGGATTGTAGGTTATTACCGTGCTGTCCGAAACTGGAACAAAGGAAAGCGCGATGAATTTGACCACCGGAAGATGTTCCTAGTAGAAAATTCAACTCCTGAGAAAGAACAGAGCGAACCTGCGCCGCAAAAAAATATATGTCCAGAATCAGAAGACAGATATTATGAAATTTATACAAGAAAAACCTGTCCTAACTGTCCGCCTGTAAAAGATTTTATGAAAAATATAAACTTAAAAGGCAAAGCAATAGACGTCGATTCTGAAGAAGGACTTTCCGAGGCCGCAGAAAAAGGTGTTTTTGCCGCCCCAACTGTAATTGTCTATGACAAAAACGGAAACGAAACCGCCCGCGGACACAGCGTAGAAGAGCTTGAAGTTATTTTTGAAAAAATTCCCGCAGAGGCTTAGCAAAATGCAGCCAAAAACAGAAAAACCGGCAGGAATCCTTATCAAGACAACCTTAGCCGATTTTCCAAAAACAGTCGCCTGTTCATTTTTTTTGCCTGGCTGCAACTTACGCTGTCCGTACTGTTACAATGCTGAACTTGCAAACGGAACCATTCCAAAAGAGGCAGTTTCCATAGAAGAACTCCACCGCCACCTAAAAAAAAGAAAAAATGTTCTTGAAGGAATTGCAATAAGCGGCGGAGAAGCCCTACTTAATCCCCTATTAAACGAAATTATTCTGTACGCAAAATCACTTGGCTACAAAATAAAACTTGACACAAACGGCACGCTTCCTGAAAAACTGGAAAAATTAATAAAAAATCCGCTCACAAAACCGGATTTTATAGCAATGGACATAAAAACCAGTCCTGAAAAATACAAGAATCTGCTCGCAATTACCGGTGATAAAACAGATTTTCCGGAAAAAATCATAAATTCCATAAAACTTATAAGCGAATATAATGCCGGACAAAGAGAATTCCGCACAGTTTTAGTTCCAGGTCTTATCGAAATGAATGACATCGAAAAAATCGCGGAACTTCTTCCAAAAGACGCAGATTGGCGCCTTTCAAATTTTTTGCCGGAAAACTGCCTGGATTCAAAATACAACAATATTTTGCCTTACACCGAAAATAAAATCGAAGAATTCATAAAATCTGCAAAAAAAACAGTAAAAGGCGCAAAATTACGATAATTTTTTTACATTTTCAGAACTTTTACAGTTGACACACACATAAAAAAACTGATAGAATAGAAAACATCATACGGCGATGTAGCTCAGCAGGTAGAGCACCCGGCTCATATCCGGTAGGTCATAGGTTCAAGCCCCATCATCGCTAAAAGACTTGCATGAAAAATGCAGGTCTTTTTTTTGCATTTTTCATTTATACGATTTTATATGAATTTATACACTTTTATACGTTTTTATATAATTTTATATTTTTACAGAAAATTGCAAGAAAATTTCCAGTCAGTTAATTTGTAATTTTTTTGATTTGCTGGACTTTTACGCTAAAAAGAATTATGCTTATACAATGGAAACATTCAAAGCACCTTTTAAAGGGCGTTCTTTATTAAATTGGATTGACTGGACGCCGGAAGAAATTGAAACTTTATTGAACCTTGCCATTCAGGTAAAGGCAGAATCTCACAGAGGTGAAATTCACCAGCGCTTTTTGGGAAAAACTATTGCGCTTATTTTTGAAAAACGTTCAACGCGCACACGAAGCTCTTTCGAAACCGCATTTGGAGAAGAAGGCGGACATCCTGTTTTTATGTCAACCGATGACATTCAGCTGGGCGGAAAGGAATCTGTAAAAGACACAGCCCGAGTTCTGGGAAGAATGTTCAGCGCAATTGAATTCCGGGGCTTCAAACAGGAACATGTTGAACAGCTTGCTAAATATTCGGGAATTCCTGTAATCAACGGACTTACAGATGATTTTCATCCGACTCAAGCACTTGCAGATGTTATGACTCTCAAAGAAAATTTCGAAACCGTAAAAGGTCTGAAATGGGCATTCTGCGGAGACGGAAGAAACAATGTAGCCCGCTCTATGATGCTTATTTCCGCAAAACTCGGAATCAACTTTGCTATCTACAGTCCTAAGGAACTTTTTCCTGATCAGACAATAATTGATATTTGCACACCATTTGCAAAAAATTCAGGTGCAAAAATTCAAATCAGTGATACAATGGATATATTGGAAGGCGCTGACTGTCTTTACACAGACGTCTGGGTTTCCATGGGAGAAGAAGAGCTTAAAGAACAGCGCACAAAACTGCTTGCTCCGTTCCAGGTTAATTCTGATTTGATGAAGAAAACCGGAAAATCAAACACTATCTTCATGCACTGTCTTCCTGCTGTAAAAGGACAGGAAGTTACTGAAGAAGTTTTTGAAAGCACCGCAAGCCGCGTTTGGGAAGAAGCTGAAAACAGAAAGCATACCATCAAGGCGATTATGCTTGGCATTATCTAAACTTCAGGAGTTTGATATGAAAAAACTTATTTCCACAATTTTTGTTTTTGCGGCATTAGCAGCTGCATTATTTGCAGTTCCAGTTGCATACAACGAAACAAGCGAAGAAAACTGGACGGACTTGTCTTACGATTACATTCCAGTCTACAAAGTTCTTGAAAGCCCTGATGCGTTCGTGGTTATTTATCAGAAAGGAAAATACGGAGTCGGACAAACAACCATTCCAAAGAAATGGGCGCACGGTTCAAAAGAAGCTCCTGCAAAACTTAAGGTGCGCAACCTTGGTTCAGGCTCTCTAAAACCATATCTTTCGGTTGTAAAGCAGGGCGGTGAATTCAAATCTGTTATTATGACTATGCCGGCAAGCAGATCAAATTCTGCCTGGGGTGTTATAGGAAAAGGCGTTTCTATTGATACAGACAAAGATTCGCTTGAACAGCTTCAGGAACAGAGCAACTAATTTACAGCGCTGATTAAAAATGAACTTAATTTCTCAAGAAAAATTCGCGGCCTTAAAAGCCTTTATTGAAAGTCATGAATATTTTTACATCGCAGGACACAAAGAGCCGGACGGCGACTGTGTTGCTTCCTGCATTGGAATTTCAAAACTTCTGGAACAATTAAAGAAGCCGTATATTCTGCTTAATGCAGGACCTTTTAAAAGAATTGAAATAAAAAAGTTTGCGGAACTTTTTACAGATCAGATGGAATTTCAAACTGAAGACGAACGTAAAAAAACAGGCCTTATTATATGCGACTGTTCGGAAATTTCTCGGCTAGGAGAAATAAACGGCGATCTAACGGAACTCGACACTTTTATAATTGACCATCATAAGACTGCGAATATTCCGGATGGCACAGGCGCTATAACAGATTCAACCTGTCCTGCAGCCGCACTTCTAGTACAACTTATATATGAAAATCTTGTCGGCGAAATTCCGCTTGAACTTGCACAATTGCTTTTCTTCGGAATAATGACAGACACAGGATTTTTCCGCTTTCTTTCACCAAACGATTCCGATGTGCTCGTTGCAATTTCGCGTCTGGTAAAAGCGGGTGCGGATCCAAGAAAAACTTATGACTACATAACAAGCGGAAAAGCGTTTTCAACAAGAAAGTTGCTTGGAATTCTTCTTGATCATGCGGAACGCTATTTAGACGGAAGACTTATTGTTACTTACGAAACAATCGACGACACAAAACTATGGGGACAGGAAGGTCGCGATTCTGATGCGCTTTATTCCACTCTTCTGGCCGTTCAGGACGTTGAAGCAGTTGCATTTGTTCGCCAGGATACTGATACAACAGTTACAGCAGGTCTTCGCTCAAGGGATAATGTTGACGTAAGCGAAGTTGCATCAAAATTCGGCGGCGGCGGACATAAAAACGCATCAGGATTAAGTTGCGACGGAAAACTTGCCACTTTCATTCCCGCATTAGTAAAAGAATTTGCAAGAATTATGTAATTTTAAAAAACTTGGCACGATACTTGCTTTTAAATAAATAGAAATATTTAAAAGTGGAGTATCAAAATGAAAAAAAGTCCTTTAGACTTGGAAGAAATTTCAAAACAAGTTCAATGCAAAAAACTTTCTGCGGAAGACGGAGCAAAACTGATTGCAGAAGACTTACACCGGAATCCGAACGCATATTTTTTAATCTCGGAAGATGAAGATATTATAAGTGAATTAAGTCTAAAAATTATTGAAATTGCCCCCTTTGTTTTTAAAAATTACAAAAAAAATTTGTGCTCATTCAAGACATATATCGTATCTTTTTTAAAGTATCAGACTCTTTCTCTGCTAAGAATCCGGAAAATCAAAGCTAAAAAAGAACATGCAATATTAAGACATATGGAACTTTCCTATGAGCATAAAATTTCTCAATACGAAAACGATGAGGAAGCTTTCAAAATTGCACACATGCGAAATTTTATTCCGCCTGCAAAAGATAAAATTTCCTGGAAAGAACGGCATAACAAAAAGTACGCCGCAAAAAAATCTTCTCCGGAAAAAATAAAAAATCTTGCACAGTACTGGGAAAACCGTTCTTCAACAAAAGCAAGAACCGCATTAATTCTGGCACTGAAATCAAGCTATTACATGACAGAAGAAAATATAGATTCTGTATGCGACTACTGTGAACTTTCAAAAAATATAATGAAAGATGCCATACGTGAATTTGAGCAAAAAAATTCAACCAGAAAGAAAAAAGTTGAAAAAATGCAATATATGAGAAACAAATCATTCAGCAAACTTATACAAATTCAGGAAGAAATCAAAAAATTTGACGACAACCAGGAAGATACATCAGAACTTATAAAAAAATACAAATATCACACGGAAAACTGGAACAAGAGAAATGACAAACTTAAATCAGCAGGATTCAAAATATGCCCTACAAACAAAGATGTAGGAAAAATTCTTGGGATTTGTGAACGCCAGGTAGGAAATTATATAAATAATGCAGAAAATTTGGCAGAAGAAATGAAAACTGACATTTTGGGCAATGAAATGAATACAAAAAATTCATAGACTACGGCTGTTATTTTTTATAAAATTATAATATGAAAATTTATTTAGCAACTGGAAACAAAAACAAAAAAAGAGAAATGAGCGAAATTCTTTCCGACCACAAAATTGTAACTCCTGATGATGAAGGAATCGCTTTCAATCCTGTGGAAAACGGCACTACTTTTTATGAAAACAGCATAATAAAAGCAAAAGATCTGTTTTCTAAAGTACACTGCCCTGTCATTGCAGATGATTCCGGCATTTGCGTTGACGCATTGGGCGGAATTCCGGGAATTTATTCTTCGCGCTATGGCGGACCAGATTTTCCAAAAGGAAAACCAGATGGTTCAAAGACACCGCAAAATTTGCAGAACCGCTTTTTAATAGAATCTTTGAATAAAGTCTTGGAGAGCGGGAAAACAGATTGTTCAACTTTTCTGAACGGTCCGCGTTCCGCACACTACACATGCGCAATGGTCCTCTACCTTGGCGCAGACAGAGTTTTTGTTGCAGAAGAAACAATGGAAGGTACTATAGTAAACAGAATAGAGGATTCTGCCGGTTCCGGCGGATTTGGTTACGATCCTATTTTCTTTCTTCCGCAATATCAAAAAACAGCGGCTCAACTTTCCGCAGAAGAGAAAAATGCAATATCACACCGCGGAAAAGCAACGCGCGCGCTTGTCAGCCTGATAAAAAATCTTCAGGATTTTGAAAGATAAAAAAAATAAAAATTTTTCATTTTTATTAATTTTTTTATTAAAGTTTTTTAACCTAGTTACCGAAAATGGAATAAGAAAAGTTTTGGTTTGTACGTTTTCAAACACGGCAACCAGATAATTCTGTTGCAAATGAGTGTAGATGTGGCCTTGTAAACAGATACACCATTTGCATTTTTCAGGACAGCAAGGATGCTGGCCTTAAAGATTCCAAGGAGGAACAAACTATGGTTATCAACCACAACATGTCGGCAATGTATGCCAACCGTCAGCTGGGAGTTACAGGACTCGGTCTTTCAAAAGATATGGAGAAACTTTCTTCTGGTGAAAGAATCAACCGTGCAGGTGATGATGCTTCAGGACTTGCAGTTTCTGAAAAGATGCGCGCACAAATCCGCGGTTTGAATCAAGCTTCACAGAATGCTTCTAACGGCATCAGCTTCATTCAGACAACAGAAGGATATTTGCAGGAAACTACAGATATCATGCAGCGAATCCGCGAACTTGCAGTTCAGTCATCAAACGGTATCTACAGCGATGAAGATCGTATGCAGATTCAGGTTGAAATTTCTGCTCTTGTTTCTGAAGTAGACAGAATCGCTTCTTCTGCTCAGTTCAACGGCATGAACATGCTTACAGGCCGCTTTGCTCAGCCTACAGGTGAAAATGTAGTAACTGGTTCAATGTGGTTCCACATCGGTGCAAACATGGATCAGAGAATGCAGGTTTACATCGGAACAATGTCTTCAACAGCATTGGGAATCCGTGAAATCGGTACTGAAACAAAACTTTCACTTGCTACGCCGGAAGATGCCAACCGTGCAATCGGAACTATCGATGAAGGTCTTAAGAAAATCAATAAACAGCGCGCAGACCTTGGCGCTTACCAGAACCGCATGGAATATGCAGTTCGCGGACTTGATATTTCTGCAGAAAACCTTCAGGCTTCTGAATCACGCATCCGTGATACAGACATGGCCAGCAAAATGGTAGAGTTCACAAAGAATTCTGTACTTCAGCAGGCAGGAACTGCAATGCTTGCTCAGGCTAACAACCAGTCACAGAATGTCTTGTCTTTACTCAGATAGTGTAATATAATTGTGTATGGGGCTTTTTGCCTCATACACAAGATTGTACGTTATTTTTCTACTCTTCTCTTCAACTTATGTTATAATAATCGTACATAATTATGCACTATTTTGGCGTGTTTTCAGAAACGCTTTTGTTCTTTGAAAACGTGCTCTTCATGATGCCGAAGTGACGGCAGAAACAGTAGGTGTGGAAACAAACTTACTGTTTCTGCTGTAAGGGTCTGAAACTGAACAGGAAGGCGCAAATCCTTTTCAGCCCGCACCAAGCAGAATACGGAACATGAAGTTCCGGATTAATAGACATGGAGGGCACAAATATGATTATTAATCACAATATGAGTTCTTTGTATGCGGATCGTGTACTCGGCATTTCTAATGACGGTATCATGAAAAACATCGAAAAACTCTCTTCAGGTGAAAGAATCAACCGCGCCGGCGACGATGCTTCAGGACTTGCAGTTTCTGAAAAAATGCGTTCACAGATTCGCGGCTTGAATCAGGCTAGCAGAAACATCGAAAATGGTGTTTCTTTCATTCAGACAACAGAAGGATATCTTACAGAAACAACAGATATTCTTCAGCGAGTACGCGAACTTGCTGTTCAGTCTGCTAACGGAATCTACAGCGATGAAGACCGAATGCAGATTCAGGTTGAAGTTTCGCAGCTTGTTTCTGAAATTGACAGAATCGCTAGCCAGGCTCAGTTCAATGGAATGAATATGCTTACAGGACGTTTTGCATCAGAATCAAATGATGTAATGCAGTTCCAGATAGGAGCAAACATGGATCAGAGCGCTCGTGTTTACATTGGAACAATGACAGCACAGGCACTTGGACTCCGTGGTGCACAGGGTTCTGAAGAAGCAGTTTCTATCAGCAATCCGGAATCAGCAAACGCTACTCTTGGTGCTGTAGATGCAGCTTTGACAAATGTTACTAAGCAGCGTGCAGATCTTGGCGCTTATCAGAACCGTTTTGAAATGGCAAAGAAAGGCGTTGATATTGCTGCAGAAAATACACAGTCTGCAGAATCTCGCATCCGTGATACAGATATGGCTTCTGAAATCGTTCAGTACACAAAAAATCAGATTCTCACACAATCTGGTACTGCAATGCTTTCACAGGCAAATTCTCAGTCACAGAATGTTCTTGCATTGTTGAGCTAGAATCTTAATTGTTAAAAGATTGCTGGATGTCATCTTTTGGCAATTAAACATGGAATGGGAGGGGTGCGCCCCTCTCCCATTTTTTATTCAAGGAGGAAGCCTTATGAATACTATTGGTTCATTGGGGCAGACGTTGGCCATGGATGGCCTGAATCTAAACAGCAGTGCTGTTACTCCGACAAAAACATCAGCAGCAAAAGCAGGCACTGTAAACGTTCTGAAAACCCCTACAGGTTCAGAAGTTGTTGACAATCTTGTTCAAAATATGGCGGAAATAAAAGCAGACGCACAGCAACTGCAGAATATGTCCGACTTAGTTATGGGCAGAAAGTTACAGTTCAATGTGAATAAAGAACTTGGCACTGTTGTCGTAAAAGTCGTAGATCCAAGTACCGAACAGGTTGTAAAGGAGATACCTTCTGAAGATATTCAGAATTTAAAAATCAGAATCAGAAAAGCAATTGGTGTGCTTTTTGACAAGATTGTTTAAAATTCAGCTTCAGATTCATTTATTATGGCAGGAATTAACATACCAGGTGTTACAAACCAATATAACACAAATGAAACTGTTGAAAAACTTATGCAAATTGAGCGTATTCCGCTTACAAGGGAGCAGAAAACGCTTGATTCGTATAAGGCGCAACAGGAAGCCTGGCGTTCTGTTAACAGAAAAATGACATCTCTTAGAGACAGCGTAAAAAATCTGTACTCATTTGATAATCCATTCAATAATAAAATAACCTCTTCTACAGAAGAATATGCAATTACAGCAGAAGCAACGCGAAAAGCCGCTTACGAATCTTTTAAGGTAGATGTAATTCAACCGGCAACAACAGAGCGTTTTCTTACATCAGAACTTGACGCAGACACTAAAGTTCCAGCCGGAACTTACACATACAAAATAAATGACAAATCCGTAACCATGCGCTGGAAAGGCGGTTCTTTACAGGATTTTTCCAATGCGCTCAACAGACGCGGCGGAACACTTTTAAAAACAAGAGTTATAGGCGCTTCAAAAGGAAAGAAAACACTTTCTATAGAATCACTTAAAACTGGCGCAGAAAATAAACTAACATTTGAAGATGATGCAAAAACATTTGCTGAATCAAGCGGAATGATTGTCCGCGTAAAACCAAAAACAATTGAATTCGGCGCAAACCGCAACGATTACAGAAATGTTCAGCAGACTGTGCAGGAACAATTGCGGATGCCGCAAATTTCTGCAAGCAACCTGAAAATGGCAGACGGAAACATTATTGTTCCACCGCGCGGCGGATATTCGCTAAGCATTCCGGATTCAGTTTCTGAAATGCAGAACGGCCACATTCAGTTTACTATTACAAAAGAAGATGTCTCAGATATTACAATTGCTTTAAATAAGCAGGAATCAAAACCCGTACTGCCGGATTCCGGAAGCGCTTCTTTTAAGGATGTAACAATTATAAATGTGCCGGTTGACGCAAATTTACCGCCGGAACCGCAAAAAAAGCCGGAACCGCTAGATTCAATTTCAACAAATGACGTTCTTTTTGTAAAAATGAAAGATGGCAGCGAAAAACAAATTTCAACGCCAAATCTTCTTTCCGAAACAGAAACTAAAATTGACATCGCATTAAGCGATTACAAAAATATTGACTCAATTATATTGCGAAACAGAAACACGGGCGTAACTCTTTCGGTTTCTTCAGTTTCTGCATTAAATCCGGCAGAAAACAAAGGATTTATGCCGCAGCATGCAATTTCCAACGCAGATGATGCAATAATAAAATATGAAGGAATTACAATCCGGCGTCCGACAAATACTATTGATGATGTCGTTCCGGAAATAACATTGAACATTACCGACAAAACAGAGAAAACTGCAACTATTTCTGTAAAACCGGACACAGAATCAGCAAAAGAAGCTTTGATTACGTTTGTAGGGCAATACAATCAGGCTATTGCAGAACTGAATATTCTTTCCCAGAACAAGCCTGAAATAATCGCGGAACTTGACTATCTTTCCGATGATGAAAAAAAAGCGGAACAAGAAAAACTTGGAATGTTCAATACAGATTCTTCGCTTACAAGCTTGAAATCTTCCATGCAGACAACAACATCCGCGAACTACAACTTCAGCGAAGACGCGCAGATAACAATGCTTTCTCAGATCGGAATTGCAACGAACGCAACAAGTTATTCCGGGTACACGCCAAGCAAACTAAGGGGCTACCTTGAAATTGATGAAAAAAAACTTGATTCTGAACTTGAAAAACATCTTGAAGATGTAAAAAATATATTCGGTTACGATTCCGACGGAGATTTGATTGTTGACTCAGGAATTGGATACAGACTGGACAAGCAATTAACAGCATATGTTCAGTCCGGCGGAATTTTTGCAACAAAAACATCCGCCCTTGATTCACGCATAAAATCTTCCGAACAAAAAATTGCCCGTCTTGAAACACAAATGGACGATAAAGAAGCTGAACTCAGAAGCAAATACGGCCAAATGGAAGGCGCACTTAACAGTTTGGAATCGCAGCAGAATACAATAAAAAACTTCTCTAACAGAGGAAACAACAACTAAAGGCGGAAAAAATGGAATTCTACATTAATGATGAAAAAATTGATATTTCGTTGGATAAAGAAAAAACAGTCGGCGATGTTTTAAAATCTTTTGAAATAATGTGTGAAGAAAACAATGCGGCTGTAATAGAAATAAAAATTGACGGAAATCAGATTACAGCAGAAAAATTTGATGAATTCACCCCTAAACTTCTGGACAACAATATGAAGTTTGAATTCAGCGTTGTAACTCATCAGAATATAAAAGATGCATTCATCCACCTTTCAGTACTTTTTAAGCAGCTTGCAGAACGGCTTGAAAAAGTTCCTGTTGAATTGCAGAGCGGAAAAACACGCGAAGCAAATGATTCCATAAAAACCCTTGCCGACAGCATAGATGAATTTTGCCACGTGGCAACACTTGCTACCCTTTTTCAGGATTACACAGAAGTAAAAATCGCTCAAAAACCATTTCCGGAATTTTTTAAAGAATTTTCGCCAGTTCTTTCCGATTTTGAAAACGCATTAAAAGAAAATGACACCGTAACAGTCGGAGATCTTGCAGAATACGAAATTTGTCCGCGTCTTATTTCTATCGCAGAAGCATTGGAAGGTTTGGCATGAACTTTGAAATGCAGGATTTAAGAATAAGAAGCATTCCTTTCAGTTCAATAATAACTCCAGCCGTCTTGCTGCTTATAATTTTTATGGCAATATTTGCAGTTGCAATTGCGGTTATTTTGTTGGTATTAAAAAGCAAAAAGGAACAAGAACAAACACCGGAATGGCTTGAAGCACAAAAAAAAAGAAAAACAACAAAAAATGACATTTCCGTTTTTTCAGAAAAATATAAACTCAAACCCGAAGAAACATCATTTTTATGGAAACTTTGCCGCTTATACAAAATTCCAAACATAGTTTACGCAGTAAAAAACATAGAAAATCTTAATAACTATTTTGAAAGATACTATGCAGAAAACAAAAACGGTTCTGAACAAGACTTGAATCTTATGTTCAGACTAAAATTCAGAATTGAACGAATTTTTGCCGCTTCGCAAACTATAACTTCAACAAAAGTTCTGCAAAAAAATATGCATATAAGCGAAATTTTTCCGGATGGAAGCAAAAAACATTTTCACATATATAAAAATGAAAAAGATTTTCTTTCAATAAAAATAACTGAAGAATTTTTTAATTCTGAAGAAAAACCTGAAAATCTTGCAAAAGTCGCATTCACTTTCATTTCAGAAACAGGAATGCGCTATGCGTTTATTTCGCGGCTTCTACGCTACGAAAAAGAAGAAAACAATTTTCTTATGCTGATTTCCCATTCAAATGACCTTATGACAAAACAGCAGCGAAACTTTAAAAGAATGAACATCGATGAAAAGTGCAAAATTGCTTCTTTAAAGACGGAAACAAACAAAAAAAATGAAAAAATCTATGTTCCTTCAGAACAAAAATTTGACTGCATACTGACAAATATTTCCGGCGGAGGCTGTTGTATTTCAACTACCCTTCCTATAAAAGAAGGACAGCTGATTTATATCGAATTCTCTTTGGAAAACGAAACCGTCGGACTGAACGGAACAATTGTCCGTACAAGAAAAGCTTTAACACAAGGACTTTTTAATATTCACGTACATTTTATTAATATTCCGATAGATATTCAGAATAAAATTCTTGCTAAAGTGAACGGTTATAATTAAAATATAGAATTATGAAAATTTTGGACTTAAAAAATCTTTTCCGAGAGGAAGGATACATTTATTACAGACGTAATTTTACCGGTACCGCAGACATAGAAGTTCCCGGACAAACTTTAGAAACGGACATTGATTTCTGTATAGAAACAGATCCGCTTGGAAAAAAATCTGTAGACATTCAATTTTTAAAGCCTGTAAATTATCCGGTTCTTCCGATAAAAAAAGCTTTAAAAGATTATATTTTAGTTCAAGATTCAGAAGGTAAACTGCCGTGATGGAATTCAGAACAACTTCGCCAGAAGAAACTATAACGCTCGGAGAAAAAATCGGTTCTTTATTAAAAAAAGGCGATATAATTGCGATGCAGGGAACTCTTGCAGCCGGAAAAACAACAATAACAAAAGGAATTGCAAAGGCTCTTGGCATAAAAGACACAATTACAAGCCCGACATTTTGTCTTATAAGTGAATATGAAGGAAAAATGCCTTTATATCATATGGATGTATACCGGCTGGATGGTGCGGAAGATTTTGCAAATCTAGGCACTGAAGACATGCTTTATGGTGACGGAATTTCCATAATTGAATGGAGCGAAAAAATTATGGAAGAACTTCCAAAGAAAACAATTATTTTAAAAATTGAACCGAACGAAGACAATTCAAGGACAATTTCGCTTGAAAACTGGCCTTACGAAAATATCATAGCATAACAGGAGCAAAACAATGAATGGACTTGCAATTGACACAGCTGTTTCAAAAATTACAATTTCCGCAAAAAAAGAAGACCACACAGTAAGCGAAATTTTTGATATCGGAATGAAACAGTCAGAAACATTGCTGCCTGCAATTCAACATACACTTGAAAAAATCGGACTGCCAGTTTCCGAGCTCAATTATATCTGCATTGCAAATGGTCCAGGTTCTTTTACTGGCTTGCGGCTGGGATTTTCCGCAGCAAAAGCCATAGAAATGAAAACTTCCGCTCCATTATACGGAATTGATACGCTTGATATTTATGCGGAAAATTATAAAAATCTTCCATTTGTTGTATTAAGTTGCATTGATGCAAAAAAAGACCGTTTTTATGCAAAAGCATTTATAAATAAACAAGAAATTCTTAAAGACGGCGACTACACTCCGGAAGAAATCGCGGAATTTATAAAAAATTGCAGCTCAGAAACAATTTTTATCTGCGGAAGCGGCTCTGCCGTGCTTTCAGAACAGTTAAAACCACTTACGAATAAAAATCTTATTTCGGCTGATTTTAATATAAATTCCGGAGAAATACTTTTTTCTATGACAGAAAAGAAAATTCTTGCAGGTGAAAAACCTCTGAACGATTACGACGGTCCGTTCTATTTAAGAGCAAGCGAAGCGGAAGTAAAACACAACGCATAGTTCCGATTTATTTTTTCTTACAAAAAAAACAAAAAAGCGAAAAAAAAACGGTTTTGAAAGTTTTCAAAACCGTTTTTTAGTTGAGCCATGCAAGGATCGAACTTGCGACCCACAGATTAAGAGTCTGTTGCTCTACCAGCTGAGCTAATGGCCCAAAATTAATGCGTCCGACAGGATTCGAACCTGCTACCGCCGGATTCGAAGTCCGGAACTCTATCCAGATGAGCTACGGGCGCAACTCCAATTTTGGAACGGGTGCCTGATGGGGCTCGAACCCACGACAACCAGATCCACAATCTGGCGCTCTACCGCTGAACTACAGGCACCATTTAGACGTGCTATTAATATATAATATCACAAACTTTTAGTCAACACGCAAAGGCAGATTTTTAGCAAAAAAAATTATTTTTTCAATATCTTGGAAAGAGCGCTGACCGCATCATTGCTTACGCTGGACGCGGCTGTATTTTCATTTCTAATCGCATTGAAAACTTCTTGTCGGAAAACTTTTACCTCTTTCGGTGCTTCAACACCAATTTTTACCTGATCACCTTTTATATCAATAATTGTAATTGTGATGTTTTCACCAATCTTTATCTGCTGGTCTGTTTTTCGGGAAAGAATAAGCATTTTTATTCCCCCTTCTTTTTCAATGCTTCAACAATATCAAATTTTGTTGTCCAGCGATTATCATTTAAAACTACTTGAAGACATTTCTTATTTTTTTTGTTAATTACAACAGGTCCCAAAAAATTAGCTGTAATTACACTTCCGTCCTTAGGAATTGTAACAAGAGTCATAATTATTATATCTTCAGGAGATTCAACTTGAATTTTATTTAAAGTTGAATCATCAATATCCGCTTCGTATTCAGGACAAATAAGAAAAGGATCTATCATAAGAAACGCAAGATTGCTGTCTTCCGCAGATTGAAGCCAGATAAAAGGTTCATATTCAGATTCAATCAGTGCAAATTTTGTAAATTTTTCAAATCCTAAAAGCCCTTCCGGAAAAGTTACAAGCTGTTTTTCTTCAACTTCTACGATTCCTTTAACCTTTGTTTTCAATTCCATGTATTCCTCTTTTTAGAAAATCTTTATCGCATATAATTAAGCAAAGTATTGCTGTACATTTTTCCCGCATTACTCAATGTTGCCTGATATGTGTAATCAAGCATTTTCAAATCAGTAATTGCTTTTGTGTAATCCAAATCGCCTTCCCTGCTGATTTGCTGCTTTACGTTCAAGGCAGTATTTGAATTTCGCATCACATTGTTCTGAGCGCGCTCATAATCAGAACCGGATTTTGCAACACGAGTTACAAGCGAATTTATTCCGCTGTCAAGCGCACCAAGCACCCTTCCGCCCACGCTTTCTGTATCGCCTTTTAAAAGCGCATCTCTGAATGCGATTACAACATCGAACATCGAACCGCCGGAAACTTTTACGCTGTTTCCAAGATTATACGGAGGCTTCTGGCTGGAATCTTTTATAATTCCGAGTTCATTCAAAGCGTTTCCGTTCACATCCTGAAGCCAAAGTTGGCGCGCATCAGTTGTCTGAAGATTAAGCCCATTTGTAACCGGATCAATACTTGCGCGCACAGCCGCACCGGAATCATTTATTTTTGCCGCCAAAGCATAAACGTTATCGCCGGAATTAATATTTATTTTTACACCGTCCACACTGATTGTACTGTCCGCAGAAGCCTGCCATGCGCTGGCATCGCGGCCGCCAAAAATCTGCTGCTGTTCCGCCCAGAAAGCGCGGTTTCCGGCATTATCAACATCAAGATATTTATTTTCATCAACTTCAACTTTATTTATGTCAATATTTCCGTTGTAGCGCACAGTTTCAATAAGAGGCACACCGCTTCCCTGAACGTTTCCCATTTCAATTTCAAAAGGTACAGACTTTGTGTTCGTGCCGCCAAAAAGAGCGTTTCCGTCGCTTGAAATCGCATTTGCATTCTGAACAAGTTCTTTCAAAAGCTCGTCAACTTCAACCGCCATATTCGCCATATCTTCTTTAGAATAGATTCCGTTCGCACCTGTAACTGCAAGTTCGCGGACACGGTGCATAATTTCAAGAGAATTAGACATATAGCCTTCACGGAGCACAAATTCATCAGAAAGAGTTTCAGCGTTCTTTTGAAAATTATTTACACGGTTAAGATAAGACTGGTAGCGCACCAAATGTCCGGCAGAAATAGGATCGTCGCGAAGCTGCTGAATGCGCCGCTGGCTTCCAATCTGATTATTTGCAGTGTTCAGCCGGCTTTCCTGAAGTCTTAACGCTGACTGCGTATTCATATTATTCATTGCGGAACTTATTCTATGCATAATTCACCTCGCTTTATTTTCTATACACCAAGTCGATTGATAACTGTATCAAGCAGACTGTCCCAAATTGTTACAAACTTTGCAGCGGCATTATAACCGTGCTGAAATTTGATTATATCTGCAAGTTCTTCATCAATATTTACGCCGCTTATGCTATCACGCATAGAACGCAAATCATTCATAATTGCCATGTGACTGTTCAAGTTAGCTTCCGCCTGTTCGCCTTTAAGCCCGACATTCGTAACTGTATCCGCAAAATAGTCATCCAAAGTTCGTTCATGGCCAATCATAACTTTTGTATTTCGTATTGAAGCGATTTCCACAGCAGCGCGGGCATCGCCGGCATTTACGTTTCCGGAATCATCGCGGAAAGCAGCCGCAACACTTTTCACATCATTTTTGATTACACTATTCACTTCAATATATCCGGCAGGATTCAAAACCGGACTAACGGCAAACTGCGCTCCAGCCAAAGCATTTACAGCATCCGCTCTTTCAAAGTCATAAGCGCCATCAGCTCCGCTTGCGCCAAGAATTCCGGAATAACCTGTAAGAAAAAATCCCGAATCTTCAACATGCCGAATAACAAAATCCGGATTTTCAATATTTTGCGCCGTCGTTCCTTTCAAAACAAGATTATTATTTCTGTCCAAATAAGCTTTTACTTCCGCATTGGAATCATTTATGCGGTTGATTACTGTTTCAACAGAATCAGTCGGATGATAAGCAACCTGAACATTACCAGAAGGACCGCTGAAAGTCATAACGCCTTCAAGTCCAATCTGTTCCTGCGGATTCAATTCAGTTGTTCCCGTAAAGCGGAAAATATAACTGTGATCAAAAGTTCCGTCTCCGTCCCTGTCAAAATTTCCGTTAATATTTTCAACAAAAGAATGTTCTGTAAAAAAATCAAGACCGGTAACATTGTTCGCACCGTACGCATTTCTGTGCACATCGTTCACAAGGTCGGAAAAATTCATTGTCATCGTATTCAACGACTGAACTTCATTTCTGACATCAACATCGCGAAGTTCAATCAATGCGCCCAAAGTTCCTCCGCTAACAACAGCATCTTCGCGGGTGTCAGCCCATACAAGTTTGTCGTAGCCGTTATTGTCCGTAAGCGAAACAAGCTCAAAATTGCGCGCAACGCCGCCCTGAACAAGAACTCTTCCGTCAAGGTGAACCATAAATTCATCACCGTCGCGCTGATCCGTAGTAATATTCGCAAGTTTGGAAAGTTTATCAACAAGCAAATCCCGTCTGTCCAGCAAATCGTTAGGATTGTCGCCCATTCCGCGAGAACGCACAATTTCCGCATTCAAAGAGGCAATCTGGTTCGCGTAAGAATTAACCTGCTTTACAGTCGCTTCAATATCAGAATTAAGAAGAGAACCAACACCCATAAGATTTTCCCATTTTGTCTTTATGGAATCAGTAAGAGATTCACCGCGTGTAACAACAGCCTGGCGGGCAGCCTGGCTTTCCGGATTCACAGAAAGTTCCTGCCAGCTTTCCCAAAATTTATCCATATTGGAACGCACGCTCACTTCATCCGGCTCGTTGTAAATCTGTTCAATCATCGAATAATACTTGCTTCGCGTTTCCCAGTAAGATTCAAGATTTTGCTGGGAAACAATCCGCTGGTCAAGCATTTCATCGCGGATTCTGTTAATGCTCTGAACGTCAATTCCCTGTCCAATCATACCAGCACGTTCAGCGCGCTCCAAATCCGGTTTGTAAAGCGGATCAAATTCTTTCAACTGAACACGCTGCCGTGAATATCCTTCAGTATTTGCGTTGGAAATATTATGGCCCGCAGTTGTGATTGCGTCCGTATGCGCCATTATGCTGCGTTTTCCTAATTCAATTCCAGAAAATGTTGATCCCATAATTTGCCTCTGTTTTTCCTATTTTCCTATTCAAATTTCTAAAATAAAGTGTTTACAACAACACTGTCCGGTTGAGTCTGAAGAATTTTTCCCGAACGTCCGTAAACTTTTGCCCTGCTTTGCGGCAATGCAGAATCTATAATGCCGCGCACAAAATTCCGTGTAATATTTATATATTCGCTCAAAGCTTTGTTTTCAGCCCTTACGCGCACAAGTTTTCCGCGGACTTCAGCAAGAAGAGTTTTTGTTTCAATTTCATCAGTTTTTGCATAAACCACAGCCGCTTCCCTCTGCGCATCAAGATTATTGAATTTATCCATAGAAAGATTTATGTCCGAAATAACTTTCATAAGTTCCGCCCAATCCTTGTTTTTTACCGCAGAACGCAGTTCACTCTGCAAAGAAATCACAGAAGAAAGAACTTCATCTTCCTGACTTAAAATTTCCTTATAAGAAGCTTTAAATTCTGTCATAAATTCCTCCTGAAAAGCCGCAAAAACCGTTCAAAATATTTTTTTCTCATTTCATTATCGGAATAAAAAAAATCAACTTAAGAAAAATCAATGACTTTTATAAAAAAAAAGGGGGGGGAAAGCCTTCCCCTCGTCCGCATTTCATTGCGGCCTACCCCTTCGCCTAGGGCTACGCCCTAAAACCCGAAAACCGCAAAATTCCAGACGGAAAAACATTCAGCAAATTACACTTTTCTTACAAGCGCAACCAATTGTTTATTACTGAAAATTTCCTTAAAATAGAAAACATGAACGAAATTTCTGAAATAAAAACATTTGCAAGACACGAATACCTTCCAATAATCCAAGACGGCGGACTAAAATTCATTTGCGATTACATCCGTGCGCACAACGTAAAAAATATTCTGGAAATAGGAACTGCAATAGGCTATTCTGCAATAAATTTTGCAAGAGCAAATGATGATGTTCACATAACAACATTGGAATACGATTTGGACCGCCACATCCAGGCAAAACAGAATGTAAGCGACTGCGGTCTTGAAGAAAAAATAACGCTTGTTTATGGCGATGCTCTGGAATGGCAGACAGACGAAAAGTTCGACCTTATTTTTATTGACGCGGCAAAAGCGCAATACATAAGATTTTTTGAAAAATACAAATCAAATCTTTCTGAAAACGGGGTCATAATAACGGACAATCTCAAATTTCACGGAATGGTGGAAGATTTAACGCTTACACACAACTATTCAACAAAAAAGCTCGTGAAGAAAATAATAAAATATATAGAATTCCTAAAAGCAAACACGGAATTCCACACAGATTTTTACGACGACGGAGACGGAATCTCTGTGAGCGCAAAAAATCTGTAGAATAAAACAAGAATATTATTTTCTTATTTCAACGCCATCCAAATTTCCGTTATAAGGCGTGCCTTTTAAAGAAAAAATAAGTTCTCCTGCCTCATTGTTTATGATTTCAAGTTTTGTGCAAATCCATTTGTCGTCAACTTTAACTTCAAATTCATCGCCAAATTCCAAAAAATCAAGAAATTTCATATTTTCTTCATCAACAATGCAGAATTTCGCTTCGTTTTCGCTAAATTTTATTGTTCCTTGAACCATTATTTGCCCCGCAATTTTTGCAGTTTTATTTCAGAAAAACGGTGAAAATTTTTATTTTCTTTATTTTTCAGAATAATTCTTCCTCAGCCGCTGAACGTAATCGTAAAGCATATCCACTGTTCCATCAATTCCAAGCTTTGCTGCATTAACGCTCAAATCGTATGATCTTGCATCGCCCCAACGGTGTTCGCAAAAATGGTCATGATATGCAATTCTGTTTTTGTCGTGGCGCAAAATTGTTTTTTCTGCAAGTTTTTCGTCCATAGAACGTTTTTCCACAACACGGCGGACTTTAAAATCCCAGTCTCCGCTTATAAAAACTTTAAGAACGTTCACGCCCGGAATCGAATCAAAAATTTCATCAGAACAACGGCCGATAACAACAAAAGAATCATCATCCGCAGCTTTTGATTTGAGCAGCGCAAACTGAAGTTCCGCTATATTTTCCGCCGGATTATTCGAATATCCGCGCACAGTTCTGCTTCCAAAAAAGTGCTTCGGCTTTTCATCATATTCAACCAAGTCGCTTACATCCGACCCGCTTTTCTTTGCAATTTCATCAAGAAGATTTCTGTCATAAAAAGGAATACCAAGTTTTTCCGCAAGTTTGCGTCCTATTTCGTGTCCGCCGCTTCCGTATTCTCTGCTTATTGAAATAATAATCTGTTTTTCCATATTGCATACCCCTCTGTAATATTATAACACGGTTAAAGGTATCTTACAAAAATAAAAATTGTACTTATGGCTAAAACAATCAATGTTGCCGGTGTTGAAATTTTACAGTATTTTCCCCAACCAACAGGATGACCTGCCTTTGCGGCAACGGAAGTTCCCACAACATTTGCAGAAGCACCTATAGGTGTGCCGGAACCGCCGACGTCAGTACCAATTGCCAAAGCCCAAGCCATAACCGGCAAAAGAGCGGTACCGAAATCCGCAGAAAGACTTTGGATTACAGGAACCATCGTTGCGGCAAAAGGAATATTGTCTATAAATGCAGAAGCAATTGCAGAAATCCAGATTATGATTGCAATCATAGAATAAACGTTTCCGCCGGAAATCTTTTCAATAAATTTCGCAATTAGAACAAGAATTTTTGTCTGTTCAAGTCCGCAGACAACAACAAAAAGTCCCACAAAGAAAAGAAGTGTAGCATAATCAACACGCTTCAAAATTTCTTTTATATGTTTTCCGGAAACAATCAGCGTAAGCAACGCAACGCCAAGCCCGATCGTCGCAACAGAAAGATGGGTGGTAGCGTGAGTTACAAGAAGAACAACCGCCAGCAAAAAAATCGCACAGCTTGCACCAAACCCAAATTTGTCTGTAATCGCAGATTCCGGCTTCGGTAAAGAAGAAACATCAACCGAAGGATCAACAGTCGAATATTGTTTTCTGCATACCAAATAAAAATACAGAACCGTAAAAATAAGACAGATAACAGCCGCCAAACCTGTATTTGTAAAAAAATCGGAAAAAGAATATCCCAATGAAGTTCCGATGATAATATTCGGCGGATCACCGCACATTGTTGCAGAACCGCCAAGATTCGCACAGAAAATTTCAGCAAGAATCATAGAAACAGGATTAAACTTCAACAGAACGGAAAGTTCCACAGAAACCGCCGCAAGAAAAAGTATAACCGTAATTGAATCTATAAACATCGCAAGAACAAAAGACATAATCATAAATGCAACAAAGATTGAAGAAACTTTATAATGAACGGCTTTTGCAAGTCGCATGCACAACCATCTGAAAAAGCCGACTCGCGCCATTCCTTCAACCATAACCATCATTCCGGCAATAAAAATAATAGTCGCCCAGTTCACACCTTTTGATTCAGATTCGCCTACGCTGTACCAGAATCCCAAGGTAAAAATGCTATGCAAATTAAGAGTTTCTTTTATGGAAACAAAGGGATTATATGAAGCGCCCAAAAATTTATTATCAATGACCATTCCAAAGCCAAAAACAAAAACAAGAGTAATTGCTGCGCTTATCAATGTAACATACTGTCTTGGAAACCTGTCTGTAATTATAAGAAAAAACATAACAATAAAAATTAAAAATGCAATAATTTGTGCAACCATTTTATATATACCTCTGTTCTAAGTTCAATTCTATTATTTTGCGCTCTTATATTCAATCACTTAAGTAATTCGTAATATTCGATGCTTCAGTTCGCCGCCTTATGCGGGTTCAGATATTTTACACAAAGCAAACACTTAAACCGCAAAGAATAAAATCAACTGAATTCAGAAAAAAAATTATTTTCTTTTCCAGTTTTTTCCATCATATTCAAAAACTGTCGCCTGACAATTTTTTTGCAGACCTTTTCCCCAGAATTTTTCTTTAGGATTATTTTCAAGATAGCACATAATCGCGCAGTTCAATGCTCCGTGCGCAACAATCATAAAGCGTTTCGCGGTTTTCCATTGCGGCTCAACAACTTTCTGAATAAATTCTTTTGTGCGCAAAAGAACACTTTCTATGGATTCTCCATGAGGCGGCGGAGAATATTTTTCAGGCGCGGAAAAAAACGCATTGTAAGGATTTTCAGGTTTGTTCCATTCTTCCCAAGAATCGCCTTCTCCGTCGCCAAAACTTATTTCCAAAAGCCGCTCGTCGCGAACTATCTGAATATTTCTGTGTCCGCGAATAAGACATGCGGTCTCATACGCTCTTATAAGCGGAGAAGAATAAATTCTATCAAATTCAACATTCTCCAACTCTTCGCCAAGTTCACCTGCAAGCTGTCTTCCGCTTTCATTAAGTTCAATATCAGTCCGCCCCTGAAGTTTTCCTGCTTTGTTCCAGACCGTCTGCCCATGCCTTACAAGATAAAGTTCCACCTTAAAGTTCCTTCACAGTTTCTGAAAGCGGCTTTCGCTGGAAATGGCGTTCGCTCGGCTCAGAATCTTCCGCTTCATATCCGATATCCAAAAGACAAACCACATGAAGATTTTCAGGAAGAGTGAACGCTTCAACAATAGACTTTGAATCAAAACCGCGCGCCCACAAAGTACCAAGTCCAAGTTCCGCAGCCTCATACATCATGGAAGTTACAACAATCGCCGCATCAACTTCACCGCCGTCATAATTTTTAAAAACTGAATCGGCCTGATTTTTATAACTTTCGTTCTTGTCATAACAGACAATAAGAACAACTGGAGCCTTATAGCTCATAGGTGTTGTCCTGTAAATTTTATCAAGCGCATCCTGACTTTTCAAAACAAAAATTCTCTGCGACTGTGAATTCTTTGCAGTCGGAGCAAGTCTTCCCGCTTCAAGAATTTTTAAAAGTTTTTCATCCTCAACTTTTTTTGAAGAAAATTTTCTTACTGAATACCGTTTTTTACAAAGTTCAAAAAAATCCATAAAACAAAACCTCTGCAAATTGATTTTATGTGATTTAAAAATGAATTCAAGTCCAAAATGCGAAAATCCAAATATTCAGAGCAAATATGATAAAATTTGAAAAATACGCTTGACACTTTTTTTGTAATTATGTAAAGTCTAATTCATCGTCGAAAACAAATCTAGCGAAAGTGGTGAAATTGGCAGACACGCTAGACTTAGGATCTAGTGCTTCGGCGTGAGGGTTCAAGTCCCTCCTTTCGCACTATCTTTTTTTGCGGAAATAGCTCAGTGGTAGAGCGCCACCTTGCCAAGGTGGATGTCGCGGGTCCGACTCCCGTTTTCCGCTCTAGCAAAATAATGGCCGGAAAAGCGCCAGATTTGCGGAAATAGCTCAGTGGTAGAGCGCCACCTTGCCAAGGTGGATGTCGCGGGTCCGACTCCCGTTTTCCGCTCTAAATTAAAAAGCGATTCAGGGCATCTGAGTCGCTTTTTTGTTATATTCGGAAATCTCAAAACAATTGCGTTTTTGCAGATATCCCTTATTTTCAATTTTTAAGGAGCAAAAAGTGAAACTCACAACAGAATTCACTAGTCTTGAAAAATCAGCTGTAAAACTTACAGTAACTATCGCAAAAAAAGATGTTCAGGAATCTTATGACGGAATTTTGGCAAAATATACAAAGAATGCGCAGATTCCTGGCTTCAGAAAGGGTCATGTGCCGGCAAATGTGCTTGAACGCAAATACGGCGAAGGAATCAAGGCTGATGCTCTTAGCGAAGTTATCGACAAATCTTTGAACGAAATTTTTGAAAAAGAAACAGAAAACCGACCACTTCCTTATCAGCAGCCGGTTATGGAAAACGTTCCTGAATTCGACACATCAAAAGACCTTACATATTCAGTAACTTATGATATCTTCCCTAAAGTTGAAGTAAAAAATCTTTCAGGAATCACTATCAAAGAACCTCAGGTTCAGATTACAGACAAAGACCTTGAAAGCGAACTTAAGAATATCCAGGAAAGAAATGCAGTTGTTATTGACAAAAAAGCAGATGAAAGCGCTGCAAAAGGCGACATTGTAACTGTTGACTACTCGGAAGAAGGCGGAGAAAACAGAAACGGCTATGTATTCACAATAGGTGCCGGTGATGACGCTTATGGAATTGACGAACAAGTAACTGGAATGAAAAAAGACGAATCAAAAGAATTTGAAAAAGATTCAAAGAAAATCAAAGTTACTGTAAAAGCAATCAAAGTAAGAAACCTTCCTGCATTGGACGATGACTTGGCTCAGGACGTAAGTGAAAAGTACAAAACTCTTGACGATCTTAAAAAAGATCTTTCGCGCAATATGGAAGTTGCAAAAAACAGAAAAGTTGAAGAAATCAAATCACAGTCTTTGCTTGAACAGCTTGTAGAAAAAAATCCGTTTGAAATTCCGGCATCTATGCTTGCCGCTGAACTTGACGGACGCTGGCGAATGATGGCACAGCAGTTCCAGACAACACCTGAACAGCTTGAAAAAATGATTACAGCTTCTGGTCAGACAAAAGAAAATATGCTCAAAGAATGGACAGGTGACAGCGAAAAAATGCTCAAGAGCAGAATCATTGTTGATTCTCTTCTTAAGTCAAAGAACATCTCTGTTACTCCGGAAGAAATTGAAGAGCAATACAAGAAAATTGCAGAAGAAGGCGGAATGGATGTTGAGGAAGTAAAAAAGCACTACTCAGATCCTCGTTCAAAAGAATGGCTTATTGACGACACAAAAGAACATAAACTTTACGCAGAACTTTACAAGGAAGTAAAAGTAACAAAAGGAGACAAAACTTCTTTTGCAGATTTGTTCGCCGCAAAATAAACTTTCTTAAAAACAATAAGACTGTCTGACAGGATTCCTTTTTCCGAATTCAATTTTTCAGAAGAAAAAGATTTATCATTGTCCGGCAGCCTTATTTTTTTTGACGCATAAAAGAATAATCGCTATATTTAAAGAAACGCTACTTTTAGTGTTTTCAAAGACCTTAGAAAAAGGATTTTTTATGAACGAAAAGATGAACAGCATGGTTCCATATGTAATTGAACGAAGCGGAAACGGTGAAAGATCTTACGATATTTTTTCACGACTTTTAAAAGACCGTATTATTTTTATTGACGGTGAAATAAACGACGTAAACGCTGATCTTGTTGTAGCGCAAATTCTTTATCTTGAATCCGAAAATCCGGAAAAGGACATAAGCATTTACATCAACTCTCCGGGTGGTTCTGTAACAGCAGGACTTGCAATTTATGATACTATGCAGTACGTAAAATGTCCTGTTCAGACAATTTGTCTTGGCCAGGCAGCCAGCATGGGAGCATTTTTGCTTGCCGGCGGAACAAAAGGAAAACGCTATGCCCTTCCTTCTTCAAGAGTTATGATTCACCAGCCGTGGGGCGGAGTTGAAGGTCAGGAATCAGACATTGCAATTCATGCAAAAGAAATTTTACGCTTGAAAGAGCTTACAATAAAGCATTTTTCAGAACATACCGGAAAATCTTACGAAGATGTCGCAAAAGATATGGAGCGCGACTTTTTTATGACAGCAAACGAAGCGCTTGAATACGGTATTGTTGATGAAGTTATGAATGCGAGGAAAAAATAATGAGAAGATTTGGCAATGACACTCCTTACTGTTCATTCTGCGGAAAACCTGCTGACAAGTCGCGACATTTAGTAGCCAGCCCTTCCAGCGGAATTTTCATCTGCAACAACTGTATTTCAGTTTGTCAGGATATTCTGCGTCAGGAAGAAGGAGAACTTTCTCCTATAAATCTTACAGACGTTCCTACTCCAAAACAATTCAAGGAATACCTTGACCAGTATGTAATAGGACAAGACGAAGCAAAAAAAGTTCTTTCCGTAGCAGTTTACAACCACTATAAAAGAATGTCCGTGCCTAAACTTGAACAGAAAACAAACGATGTAAAAATAGAAAAATCAAACATTCTTTTGATTGGACCTACTGGTTCCGGAAAAACGCTTCTTGCAAAAACGTTGGCGGAAAAACTGAAAGTTCCTTTTGCAATTGCAGACGCAACAACGCTTACAGAAGCAGGTTACGTTGGAGAAGATGTTGAAAACGTTCTGTTAAAGCTTATAAATGCCGCTGACGGCGATATTGCGGCTGCGGAGCGCGGAATCATCTTTATAGATGAAATCGACAAAATTGCAAGAAAGAGCGAAAACACTTCCATCACAAGAGATGTTTCAGGGGAAGGTGTACAGCAGGCATTGCTGAAAATAATCGAAGGGACAACAGCAAGCGTTCCTCCGCAAGGCGGAAGAAAACATCCGAATCAGGAAATGCTTCAGATTGACACAACAAACATTCTTTTCATTCTTGGCGGCGCATTCGTAGGTTTGGACAAAATCATCGAACAAAGAACTGCGGAACATTCAATGGGATTCGGTTCAAATGTAGGAGAACTTTCACCTGACCAAAAACGGGAACTTTTAAACCTTTGCACTCCGGATGACCTTGTAAAATTCGGAATTATTCCTGAACTTATAGGCCGAATGCCTATGACGGTAGCATTAAAAGAACTTACCCGAGATGATCTTGTAAATATTCTTACAGAACCTAAAAATGCGATAACAAAGCAGTTCCAGGCATCATTTGCAATGGACGATATGGACATTGAATTTACAAAAGACGCAATCGAAGCTATTGCAGACGAAGCAATACGACAAAAAACCGGTGCACGAGGTTTGCGTTCAATCGTAGAAAAATGTCTTACAAATACGATGTATGAAGCGCCAAGCATAAAAGGTCACAAAAAGCTTAACATTACAAAAGAAATAATTGAATCAAACGGAAAATATGATTTGAATAAATTTCTTAAAGTTGAGCCAAACGAACCTGAAAAACTTGAGGCATAAAAACTTATAACAAAACAGAAAGCAGGCTGCCCTACTTTGCAATATTTTTTGCAATTTCGACAGTCTGCTTTATTGTATTTTCCCAACTGAATTTTTTAGACCATTCAATTCCCTTTCTTACAAGTTCTTCGCAAAGTTTTCTGTCTGTAGCAAGTTTTTCCAGCGCAATTGCAATATCCACGATATTATCAGAATCAAAATAAATCGCAGCGTTTCCGGCGATTTCCGGCAGTGCTCCGGCATTTGAACATGCAACAGGAACACCGGTCGCCATTGCTTCCAAAACAGGAAGTCCCACACCTTCGCAAGCAGACGGAAAAACAAGCGCTTCCGAACCGGCATAAAGCTGAGGAAAACTTTCATGCGGAAAATAACCTGTCAAAAAGATATCAGAAGCGAATTCCGATTCAAAAGCAGCTTTATGAACTTCCGAAGAATAAGGACCGTCTGAACCAGCCAAAACAAGTCTGTGCGGCAACCCTGTATTTTTCTTAAAAAGGGAAAACGCTTTTATAAGCTCAACATGTTTTTTTTCTGCGCCGGAAAGTCGGGAACCGTAAATAAAATAAGGCTTTTTTATAGCAAAAGGTTTTATGTCCACAATATCATCAGAAATATCAATCTGCGGAAAAAAAAGTTTGTGGTCAATACCGTTATAAACAACTTCAATTTTATTTTTATCAATTCCATGGGTTATTAAATCATTGCGGATAAATTCGCTTGCTGCAATAATTTTCTGAACCTTCAAAAGTCCGCGCTTTATCTGAAGTTTTTGAATCCAATCTTTTTTTCCTTCAACCAAACCGGAAAGAACGCTGTTTACAACCGCAATTCCAGGAGTTTTAAAATTAATAGGAAGAACTTTTTCCGGTGCAGGATAAAGAACCGCATCATAAGAACGCGAAGACACAAATTTCGGACATGCTGTAAAATGCCATCTTCGCTCCGCAGTTAAATTGTCGCCAACAGAAACCGCCTGAAAAGGAACATCCTTTCCGGAATTATATGTAAACCGGTCCAATTCAGAACCAAAAAGCTCAAAATTCACATCTTCCGCCACCAGAAGATTTTGCATAAAAGAAAGAATATAAGTTCCAAGTCCGCTGCGCGCATGATCGCATCCAAAGGTGTCAATTCCAATTTTCATATTTTTTTATTATAGCACAAAAAAAAACGCTATGCTATATTTTTACTATGACAGAAAAAAATACATTTTCAATTTTACCGGAAAATCTTTCAGAGAAACTCAAAAGCATAAACATAACTGAACCGACAAAAGTTCAGCAGAAAGTAATACCTGCGCTTATGGAGAAAAAAAATCTTGTTTTTCAGTCTGAAACAGGAACAGGAAAAACATTCGCATATCTTCTGCCTCTTATAGTGGGCCTTGAAAAACTGCACGAAACTGAAAACAAAAATGAACGGCACGCAAGAATTATTATCTGCGCTCCGACTTTTGAACTTGCATCGCAAATAAAAACAGCAGCGCAAAGCATTTCAGACATAAAAACCGCTCTTTTCATCGGCGGTGCCCCGATAAAACGTCAGACAGAACTTTTAAAGGAAAAACCGGAAATCATAATCGGAACACCGGCAAGACTGGTCGAACTGATTCACTTAAAAAAATTAAAAACGCAATATGTAAAAGCGATTGTTTTTGACGAGGCAGACCGGCTTGTAAAAAAGGAACTCATATCAGAATCTTCCGAACTGAAAAAACTTATGCCGGAAAACATTCAGATTATCGCCTGCTCCGCAACAATCGACAACGGAACAAAAAAGTTTTTTTCAAATTCCGAAATTGAAATTCTTCCAAAAGAGGACATTCTTACAAAAAACATTACGCATTGGGCAATTTATGCGGAAAGCCGTGACAAAATTGAAACTTTGCGGAAATTTCTTTCAGCGGAAACGCCGGAAAAAGCGCTTGTTTTTACCAGCCGCGCAGATCAAGTGGAAAATATTTTTTCAAAACTGAAGTATAAAAAAATTGAATGCGCCTGTCTGCATGCAAAAACAGACAAACAAGCCCGAAAAGCGGCAATCGACCGTTTCAGAAGCGGAAAAGAACGAATTCTTATTACAAGCGATTTGGCAGCACGCGGACTTGATATCAACGCAATTACACATGTAATTCAAATGGATTTACCGCAGGACAGCGATTTTTTTATACACAGAGCGGGCCGTACGGCAAGAGCCGGAAAAGAGGGAATTAACGTTGTTATCGGTGATGCCTACGAAATGAGAGCATTCAGCGCTTTGGAAAAAAAGCTTGGAATAACAGTTTATCCTAAAGAAATACGAAACGGAAAAGTACAGAGCATAAAAAATCTGGACAGTTAGCAGAATGTTCTGAAAATAGCGTTAAACTGCCACATTTTTCACTGAATATTTCACACAAGCGTCTTTTTCAATTTGGAATTGAAACAACATTCTTAATACGTTACAATAAAAAGATATTAGATACGGAGTTTTTTGTGTTTTTAAAAAGTCTGGACATTTTTGGTTTTAAATCTTTTGCTGACCGAACACATATTGATTTTGCAGATGGAATAACTGCTCTTCTTGGACCAAACGGATGCGGAAAAAGCAACGTTGTTGACGCGATAAAATGGGTTCTTGCAGAAAACAAAGCAAAAAATTTGCGCGCACAAGAAAAAACAGACGTAATCTTTAACGGAACTGAACGACGGGCACCGCTTAATGTTGCGGAAGTTACATTGACAATGAGCAATGAAAAAGGACTTCTTCCGCTTGATGAATCTGAAATAGCAATAAAACGAAGACTTTACCGTAACGGCGAACAGGAATATTTTATTAACAACAGACCTGCAACTTCGCGCGATATCGTAAAGCTTTTTATGGATACAGGCGTAGGAAAATCCTCGTATTCAATTATGGAACAGGGGCAAGTAAGCCAGATTCTTTCTTCAAAACCGGAAGACCGCCGTTACATTTTTGAAGAAGCGGCAGGAATCAGCCGTTCAAAGGCGGAATGCGCCATTGCAGAACGCGAACTTGAACAGACAAGACAAAATATGGTTCAGATTGAAATGGCAATGGCCGAAATCAAACGTTCCTACGACACTCTTAAAGTTCAGGCGGAAAAAACAAAAAAATACAGAGATTTAAAAGACAAGATTTTTACGCTGGAACTTGACCTTGCGCTTTTAAAACTCAGAAATTTTATTACGGACAAAGACAGACGCGAAAAAGAACTTGCCGAAGTTACAAAACGCCGCGATGAAGTCCGCAAAGAAATTGAAGAAATCAACAATACGATTTCCGAAAATATGGACAAAGTAAAGGAAATGCAGGAACAGGTTTATTCCATGCAATCCGAACTTATCCGAATCGGACAGGAAAAAAACGGCAAACTCGAAATGTCCAAGCAGTTGAACTCTCAGGCGCGCGGAATAAAAGAAAAAATCGCAGCGTTGGAAGTGCGGGTTTCTTCTGTAGAGGAAAACATTGCAAACCTTCAAGATGAAATCGACGAACAGGAAGCCGAACTCCATCAGAAAGAAAAGAAAATTGCAGAAGTTGAAAAAAACATAAAAGATTTCGAGGAAAATATTGCAACTGCTGGAACGCAAATAACAGAAAACAACAAAAAAGCGGATGAAAACCGCGAAAAAATAGCGGAATTTGATGAAAAGCGCAAAGAACTGCAAAAAGAACTCGCTTCAATAACAGAAGATATAGTCGGAATGCTTGACGCAAAATTGAAAGACGCTGGTTTTTCCGGCAAAGCAATGGCGGAAGCAAAAGAAAAATTGCTTTCTACAGTGGAAAAACTTAAGATTTTCGCTCAGGGAAGAAAAAATGTTTATTCCGATTTTGCAAAAGCATCTCATTCTGAAAAAGATTCCATTGAAACAATAAAAAATGCCGCAGATGATTTTGAAAAAACAGAAAATCTTATAGGCGAACTGAACAATGCAATTTCCGAATATGAAAAATCTTCGCCCGCATTCATTACAGAATTCCTTTCTCCTGAAGGAATTATGACAAAAAAGCGCGATCTTGATAAGAAAATTCAAGAAAATCATGAGCAGACAGAAAATTTGACTTCTCAGATAGAAGAGCTTAGAAATACAAATATTGACCTTGCGGCTAAAATAGATGAATACAAGGAAACCTGCAGCAAGCTTAGAGTAAACAAAGCGCAGATGGAAACTCAAATACAAGCGGCAATGCAGCAGGCAAGTATTTTACGCCGAAATCTTGTTTCAGAGCAGAACACTTTGCGCGAAGCACAGGAAGAATTTGAATCCGAAACTAAAAAAGCGGATGACTTGAACGAAAAAATAGAAGAAATTCAGCAGGATTTGGCGGAACTTGAACACAAAGGAACAAAACTTGCGGATGAACTTAAATCCCTTGACGAAAAAATTGCTGAAAACAATTCAAATGTAACAGGAAAAAAAGATATACTTTTAAAAAAGCAGGAAGAGCAGAACAAGTGTCAGGCGCAATATGAACGCCTTACAGTTTCGCTCGGTTCATCAGATACAGAAATACGAAATCTTAAACAGAACTTCCAGGAACAACATTCGCGCGATTTGATGGAATTTGAAGAAAAAATGTATAAGATTACAACGTCTTCCGCAGACCTAAGAGAACAACTTGCTGTCGCGCGTGAAGAATTACGTTCCTGCGGGCAAGTAAATCTTATGGCGGTGGAAGAATTTGCGGAAGTGAAGGAACGTTACGAACGCCAGAAAATAAACTACGACGACACGCAGAAATCGCTTGACAACCTTATCCGTGTCAGTGAAGAAATAAAATCAAAGTCTTCGGAAATGTTTTTGGAAACTTACAATAAAATCAAAAAGAATTTCCATAATATGTTCCGACGTCTTTTTAACGGAGGAAGAGCAGAACTCCGGCTTGAAGATCCGCAAAACATCCTTACTTCCGGAATTGATATTCTTGCGCAGCCTCCTGGAAAAAAACTTGAAAGCATCGGACTTCTTTCCGGCGGCGAAAAAACGATGACAGCCGTTGCGCTTTTGTTCGCAACTTATCAGGTGCGCCCTAGCCCTTTCTGTCTTTTGGACGAAATCGATGCCGCGCTTGATGATAAAAATGTTTCAAGTTTTGTTACAACGCTGGAAGCTTTTGCAAATGTTTCGCAATACATTGTAATTACGCACAACAAGAAAACTGTAATGGGCGCAAGCACAATGCTCGGAATTACTATGGAAGAATCCGGTGTAAGCAAAATTATTGCGCTCCGTCTTGACGAAGATATAAAAGTCGGCGCACCAATTGAACCGATTGACGACGGATTTGAAGAAGAAGACGTTCAGCCGGAAACTGGTGTTTACATTCCGCCGCGACCTCCGAAAAGAATTTATAATTCGGACGGTTCAATTACTGATCCGGAAATTATAAGAGTTCACAAGGAACGCGAAGAAAAAGCGGCGGAAGAGCGTCGAAAAGCAAGAGAAGCAAAAAAAGCAGCCGAAGAAGCAGAAAAAACAGAAGGTTCTGAAAACTGATGTTTGACATAAAAGAGACCGTAAAAAAAATTCAATCTTTTCTCCAAAAAGACACAAAGAAAACTTTGATTGCCTGCGGTATTCTTATTTTTTTATGTTTATGCGCCATAATCGCACTGTCCGTTTCTTCTTCCAACAAAAAAGAAAAACAAAAACTTTTAAAAGAACAGCCTTTGGTTCTTGACCAGCCTTTGCTTATTCCGTCTGCGCCAGGAATTCCTGATGAATACATTACAACCAGAAAAACTGAAAAAAACTGGAAAGAAGACGAAATAGAAAAATGGTTCACTTTGCCGGATGAAGATGAAGTTCAAAAACTAGGCGATGCAAACGACAGAATTATTCAAGATATTATTGGAGCCGCTCCATGAAAAAAACAGTAATTTTACTAATTTTAGCGTTTTCCGTAGCAATCATTTCCTGCGCTTCAACTCCAAAAAATGAAGAAAGCGCTGAAATTCCGCAGGAAAACAGCATAGAAAATCAAAATAATAATGGCTCAATAAATTCCGAACAAGAAAATGCTTCTGAAATTTCGGAAATCTCTGATTCGGAAGAAAATCAGCCGGAAGAACAAAAATTTTCTGATTTTGAAAATCTTGAAGAACCTTTAACAGATGAACTGAATCCTGAATTGCCTGAACTACCGGAAATTCAACAGGAAATTGAAGAAACAACTGAAGAACCACTGACAATTACAGAACCGACAGTAAAAGATGAGCCTGATTCAACAGGTTCAGACAGCCAGAATGCTGAAATTGCAGAAAATAAAACAGAAACAGAAACGGAAAATTCTGCGGAAACTTCAACAGAAACGGAAAATTCGATTCAAAACGACAATACTCAAAATCAGCCTGAAACAGAAACTGAAAATTCAACAGAAAATCAGCAGGAAAAAGCAGAAAATTCCGAAGAACAAAAAGAGCCGGAAAGCAAAACAGAAAACAAGAATATTCCCGGCACTGTTGATGCAGTTCCTGTACCTTCTCGTTCTTTAACAGCAATGAAAAACCAAGTTATTGATATAACTTATCCGGGAAAAGGTTGGATTTATCAGGGAAACATTGATAAAGACGGAAATATTGACACTAGAAACAGAAATTTTATTTTTGGCGGAAGAAAACTTGGCGGAAAAGACACTTCATTTTCTTTGCGCACAAGAAATGCGGGAACGTATCTTCTGCACTTTTTCAAAAATGATGCGCTTACGGAAAGCTACATAGACGATTATCTTGAAGTTACTGTAGAAAATAAAAATAACACTTCTTCCGAACACATTGTTGCGCCGGATTATGCGCAGGTTGTGCCGCCAAAAGCAACTATAACAGCGGAAAAAATCAAAGAGCAAAAACGCGCGCAAAGTGCAAATGCAGAAAAAAATTCTGAAAATAAAACTGATACTTCGGCGGAAAAAACTGTAAAAGAAGAAAAAATACTTGAGGAGAATTCAGAAAACAATTCTGAACAGAAAAAAAATTCTGCGATTGATACGATAATTCAGACAACAGAATCCGCGCCGGAAATCGATTCGCCAAAAATAAGTGCGAAAAATACTTCAGGAAGCGCAGAAAATTACAATTCCGCATCAGTTCAGAAAAACGGCGGACCAAGCGGAAACATGGCAACTTCAACAGAAACGGAAAATTCCGTGGATTTGCAAAATCTTGAAATGCTCAGCGAAGACGCTCTTTTAGAAACTGCGCAAAAATATTATGATGAAAAAAGATATCCGCAGGCTTTCAGCACAATAACTAAATTTTTTGACAAGGCAACAAAGCGACTTGATGAAGGTCTGTATCTTCAAGGAAGAATTCTTGAAGCGAAATCATCAGTTCAGAATATAAAGAACGCTATTGAATCTTACGACTTGGTTGTAAACAATTATCCTTCAAGTTCTTTATGGGATAAAGCAAACAAGCGCAGTATATTTCTAAAGCGTTTTTATATAAATATAAGATAAAAAACTATGAAAACTTCAGTTTTTATAGCAAACTAAAAACGCAATGTTGTAATACGTATAATTACAACTGCTTACAACGTCTGAAAAATACACTTTTGCAAATTTTTAAGACGTCATAATTTTTTGGAGGATTCCATGAAAAAAGGAATTAAATTAATTTGTTCTTCAGTTGCATTGCTTATGCTGTTTTCCTCGTGCTATATAAACAGAGAACCGACAGTAAAAAAAACTATTACCGTAAATGGTTCTGCAACAATAACTTCAAATCCTGATATTGCGACTATTGATTTTACGGTAGTTTCTTACGGTTGGAGTGCAAAACAGATTGTTCAGGACAATGATACGATTGCAAACAAACTTTCTGAAGCTGTAAAAAAAGTCGGAGTAAGCGAAAATGACATATTGATTTCCGACTGCACAATAACAAATCCTTCAAATCAATATGAAGCAAGACGCAATGTCCGCGTAACTGTAAGAAACATAACTCTTGTTTCTGCTGTTGTTGACTGTAAGAGCGGAGCATCAATGCGTCTTAAGGGTATTGAATATGGACTTGCAGATTCTGCGGCAGTTCTTAGAAGAGCGCGTTCAGCGGCTATTCAGCAGGCACAGGATTCCGCTTCTTTACTTGCAGGCGCAAGCGGCTGTAAAATCAGCGAAGCAATGGAAATTACGGAAGAAAAAACTTCATCTTCCGTACAGACAGACGGAAAAATAAATGTGATTTCTGAAGTAAAAGTTACATATTTGCTTCAATAAATCAAAAAATAAAAACAATTCCATATAAAAGAGGAAATAAAATGTTGGATTACAAATTTATAAAAGACAACCTTGAGGCTGTAAAAGAAAACATTAAAAACAGAAATATGAATGCGGATGCTGACAAAGTTGTTGAACTTTACGACAAACGAACAACTCTTGTTACAAAACAGCAGGAACTTCAGCAGAAGAGAAATGAAAACGCGCGCGAAATGAAACAGAAGCTTGACAATGAAAAACGCGCGGCTTTAATTGAAGCTGGAAAGCAGATAAAAGAAGAGATTGCAACCGTAGAAAAGGAACTTGCACAAGCAGAAATTGATTTGGATGCCGCTGCCCGCCAAATTCCTAATATGATTCACCCTGAAGCTCCAATCGGAAAGCTTGATACAGAAAATCTTGAAGTAAAAAAAGTCGGAACTCCCAGAAAATTCGATTTTGAACCTAAAGATCATGTTCAGATTGCAGAAGAACTTGACTTGTTGGATTTTGACCGCGGAACAAAAGTTTCAGGTCCTAAGTTCTATTATCTTAAAAACGAAGCGGTTTTTCTTGAACAGGCTTTGATTCAATATGCGCTCAATATTTTACGAAAGCATAATTTTGAACTTTTTATTACTCCGGACTTAGCAAAAGAAGAAGTTCTTAAAGGAATCGGTTTTAATCCGCGCGGAAACGAATCCAACGTTTATTCAATAGAAGGTGAAGGAACATGTCTTGTTGCAACAGCAGAAATTACGCTGGGCGGCTACCATTCCGGTGAAATTCTGGACAAAGCAAAACTTCCGCTTTTTTACGGCGGACTTTCACACTGCTTCAGGCGGGAAGCCGGCGCAGCAGGTCAATTTTCAAAAGGATTGTACCGCGTTCACCAGTTTGATAAAGTTGAAATGTTCGTTTACTGCACACCAGAGCAGTCGGATGAACTTCATCACAAACTCCGCGAAATAGAGGAAGAAATTTTTACAGGTCTCGGACTTCCGTTCCATGTTGTTGACACTTGTTCCGGCGATTTAGGAGCTCCTGCATACAGAAAGTGGGATTTGGAAGCATGGATGCCTGGCAGAAACGGCGGTGAATACGGTGAAGTAACTTCAACTTCAAACTGTACTGACTATCAGGCCCGCCGCTTGAATATAAAATTCAAGGATGACGACGGAAAGAACAAATACGTTCACACTTTAAACGGAACTGCAATTGCCGTAGGTCGTGCTATGCTTGCAATCTTGGAAAACTACCAGAACGAAGACGGTTCCGTTACGATTCCAGAAGTTCTTGTTCCGTTCTGCGGCTTCAGCAAAATAGAACCAAAACATAAGGAATAGCAATGCACAAATCATCTTATCAAAAAGGCATTTATTACATTCTTCTTTTTTTTGCGATCGCTGCATTTGGAGTGTTTTTAAAACTTTCTTCAAGTTTTACGCTTCCGGTTACAGTTTCGATTTTACTTTCCTGCGTTTTTTACCCTATTGTAAAAAGAATGAATGAAAAAATAAAAATGCCTTGGGTTTTGGGCACTCTGATAATGGCTGTTCTGATACTTGTAATACTTTCGCTTATAATTACAATTATCGGAACCAGCCTATCCACCATGGTAGGACAGTTTTCAAAATATGAATCAAAATTTCAGTCTATCTATCAGGTTTTTGCAGAAACATTCCATCTTCAGTTTGACCAGAACCTTTCTTTCTTTGAAAACATTTGGAGTCAACTGAAAGTAAGGGAATTCGTGCAGTCCATAGCGTTTGCTTTTTCCGGAAACGTTATTTCTGTAACTAAAAATATTTTTATAATCCTGTTGCTCGCAGTTTTTCTGCTTTTGGAAATGCATTCCGGACATGAAAAAGTAGATGCGATGGTTCAGGGCAAAATGCAAGGCCGCATTGTAAAAATCATAAAGAAAACGATTGCGGAAGTTGTACACTATCTTTCAATAAAATTCTTTATTTCGCTCGCAACAAGTATTATCATCTACATTATTGTAAAAATTGTAAAACTTGATTTTGCACTCATGTGGGCATTTTTTGCATTTGTAATGAATTTCATTCCGACGTTCGGTTCAATTCTTGCAGTAGGACTTACATCTTTATTTGCCCTTGTGCAGTTTTATCCGAGTCCATTTCCGATTATTTTTGTGCTTGTGGGTCAGACAGCAGCAAATATGATTTTAGGAAATATCATTGAACCGCGCATAGAAGGCGACAATCTTGATCTTTCTCCATTTGTTATTCTTGTAAGTTTAAGTTTCTGGGGATGGATGTGGGGTTTTGTAGGAATGATTATTGCAGTTCCACTTATGGTTATGATTAAAATCATATGTGAAAATGTTTCTTATCTTCATCCTATTGCAATTTTGATTGGAAACAAAGCGAATAAAACAAAAAAAGAACTTTCAGAAGTAGAACCTGAATCTGATTCCGAACTTGATCCGGAAGACGAAGATATTGATATTTAAATATTTCTGAATTCTCAAACTGAAAAATGAAAAATCAACCGGCATTATCTGAACCAAGAAAAAGAGTGCTGGTTGCTTTTTCATACAAAAAGCGCAAATCTTCTTCCTGAATCATTGTAAAACTACAATCCGCAGCAAATTTTGTTTCGTCTTCATTTTTATAGATATTAAAAACTTTACAAGTTACAAAAACTTTGCGGCTGACCGCAGGAGTTTCTTTTAAAACAAAATTCATTTCGACAGGATATTCCGAATTTTCAGAAAGTTCGAATGCTTTGTTTTTTTCAAAACCGAGCACAATTCTTTCATGGTTTACAAAAAGAATATCAAACGGTTTTACCCGGCCTTGAACCGCTTCCACTTTTTCAATTTCCGGCTGAACCATATAGCGACAAATATTTATAAGCTGAAGCCCGTTTCCGGATTTATGATTTATTTTCGCTTCTTTTACATACTCTTCAAGAAGTTTTTTTGCACGCGCCTGCTGTTCCAATTCAATAGAACTCCAAACCGGACGGCAAAAAAGCTCAAAACCTGCTGCGGGAACGCAAGAAAATTTGGTCGCCCCCTCACTGCTTACAGAAACAACCAGCATTGCTGTAAAATCATATCTTTTATTTGCAGGAATATCCGGAATTCTGTAAATATTTTCCGGAATAACAAGCGCAAGTCCTGAACTTACCTTTTTTAAAACAGTAACAAAATAAAGTCCGACCCTGTTAAAATAAAATTCAGCCTTAACTTTTTTTTCAATATAATTTTTCAAGGAATCCGGTTCATCTTCCAAAAGAATTATACCTTCTTTTAAAACAGAAACTTTTTCAGCCTTGAATGCCACAGGAACAACCGCCGAATCAAGAGGTTTTATTTCATCTGTTTTAATTTCCTGCTCAAAAGGCGAAATTGTAAGAGGAACATTTCCGTCAATCAAATACTGGAGCACCAGTTCCCGCTCTATTTTTGATAAAGATTTTTCTTCCATACCCTACTTTCCCCAATTTTGAATAAAAATTTGCACAACTTTAAATTCATCAGATTTGTCAATATACAAATGAATATCAAGAAATCCGCTTTCGTTCTTAAATCTTACGGGAACAATAATAGATTGCTCTTCAAAAAAAGGTTCACCGTAAAAAAAAGAATTGAAAAGAGGATTTTCTTCTGAAATTTCAAAATCCTTTCCAAAAAAAGATTTCCACTTATTTTCAACATCATATTTAAAAACCACAAGCGAAAAAACAGAAGAAGTTTTCATATAAGATGATTCCAGTTTCCAGGCGGCAACTGAATTTGAAAATTCATCCAAAAATTTCTTAAGTTCTGCTGAAATTTCGGTAGTATTCAAACTTCCAAAACCGCTTATGCTTGGATAAAGAGGAATAAAATCCGAATTTGAAACACTATAAATTTCCGGAGACAACTTTACGCTTGACGAAACAGCCGAAGAAGTATTTATTTCTTTTGTCAGACGCACGCTTTCCAGTTCTCTTGTCCAAAGAAGCTCTTCCTCTTTTTTTGCAGCAACCTGGCGCAAAGTTTCTTCCGCGCCGGAACTCAAATCTATTGAAGAATCCGCAGAACACGAAAAAAACAGTATTTCAAAAACAACAGCCAAAAAAATGGCAAACACATAATTTTTTCTACACATTTTATTGCTTCTCTATTATAGCACAATATTTTAGATTATTGAATAATTATAAATTTCCTTGTAAACTTTTTTGTGCTTTACTTTTTATTTTTTAGGAGAACAATCAATGGCTCTTACACTTGCAGAAAAAATTCTTCAGGCTCACGTAATTCCAGATGCTTGTCCGGACACTAAGTTCGTAAAAGGAGAACCAATCGAACGCGGTGCAGATATTGCAATCAAAATCGACCAGACACTCACTCAAGACGCAACTGGAACAATGACTTATCTTCAGTTTGAAACAATCGGAATTCCCAGAGTAAAAACAGAACTTTCAGTTTCTTACGTTGATCACAACACATTGCAGACAGACTTTAAAAATATGGATGACCACCGCTATCTTCAGTCGATTGCGGCAAAATATGGTCTTTACTTCAGCCGCCCTGGAAACGGAATTTGCCATCAGGTTCACCTTGAATGTTTCGGAAAACCTGGCAAAACTTTGCTCGGTTCAGATTCACATACACCAACCGGTGGCGGAATCGGAATGATTGCCATAGGAGCCGGCGGACTTGACGTTGCCGTTGCAATGGGCGGCGGTGCTTTCCATCTTGCAATGCCAAAAATTTTCGGCGTAAAACTTACTGGTAAATTGCGAAAAGGCGTAGGCGCAAAAGATATTATTCTTGAAGTTCTTCGCCGAGAAACCGTAAAAGGCGGAACGCTTGCAATTTACGAATATTTCGGTGACGGTGTAGAAACTCTTACAGTGCCACAGCGCGCCACAATTACAAATATGGGTGCCGAACTGGGAGCAACCTGCTCAATATTCCCGTCTGATGAAAAGACAAAAAAATTCCTTGAATCAATGGGACGCGGAAACGACTGGTCTGAACAAAAAGCAGATGAAGGCGCAAAATACGATAAAATAATCGAAATCAATCTTGATGAACTTTCTGCGCTTGCTGCTTGTCCGCACAATCCGGATGTTATCAATACAATAAAATCACTTGCAGGAAAGCCTGTTACACAAGTTGTAATCGGTTCATGCACAAACTCTTCGCTTGACGACCTTGAATCTGTTGCGGCAATTGTAAAAGGAAAGCACATCGCACCAGACGTAGAAGCAGGAATTGCACCTGGAAGCCGCACAACAATTTTAATGGCTTCCAAAGCGGGCATTCTTGAAACACTTTTTGAAGCAGGATTCAGAATTTTGGAAAGTGCTTGCGGACCTTGCATCGGTCAGGGATTTGCGCCGAACAGTCAAGGCGTAACACTCAGAACTTTCAACAGAAATTTTAAAGGACGTTCAGGAACAGCTGATGCAAACGTTTATTTGGTAAGCCCGGAAACAGCGGCTGCAGCGGCAATCACCGGTGTATTCACAGAAGCGGAAACTCTTGATTATGAAGATCCGGTTTACATTGACGGAATGCGTGTTTCTATGCTTGACGGAAAAGATTCCAGACTCTCAAGCCGGGACATTCTGAAAGCCGCACAGGACAGAGGAATGCTTATTCCACCGCTCCCGCTTGAAGAAGCACAGAAAATAGAAATTCTTCGCGGACCGAATATCAAGCCATGTCCAAAATGCCGGGACTACGAACCGAAACTTTCTTTGCCGGTAAGACTTAAAGCCGGAGACAACGTTTCTACGGATGATATTATGCCGGCAGGAGCAAAAGTTCTTCCGCTGCGTTCAAATATTCCGGAAATAAGCAAATTTACACTTACCCGCCTTGACGAAACTTTCTACAAGCGTTCAGAGGAATCCGGTTTTGCAAACTGCATTGTTATCGGCGGTGAAAACTATGGTCAGGGTTCCAGCCGAGAACATGCGGCGCTTGGTCCGATGTATTTAGGCGTAAGAGCAATTCTTACAAAAAGTTTTGCAAGAATTCACAAAGCAAATCTTATAAACTACGGAATTATTCCTATGACTTTTATAAATCCGGCAGATTATGATTTAATAAAGCAGGACGATGTTCTTGAGCTTACAAACATTGAAGAAGCGCTTGACACCGGATGCGATTTTGAAATCAAACTGGACGGAAAAATTATAAAAGCAAAGAATGATCTTGCTGAACGAAGCAGAAGAATTCTAAAACAGGGCGGACTTGCCGCATATACAAGAAACGGCGGAAACTAAGCCAGATATAAAAAAAGGGTTTGTCCAATAAGTTTAAAACATAGCGGTTATTGAGCCTGTCGCACCGAAGGCAATAAAACTTTACCGCTATATTTGATGGTTTCGAGAGCCTCAACCACCGTGTTTTACTCTTTTTGGGCAAACCCTTTCTATTTTCTATAATTATTTTCCGATTTTAGCCTTAAAAGCATTTTCAATCACTTCATCAACTCTTGTTACAGGAATAAAAGTAATTCCCGCTTTTACAATTTCAGGAATTTCTTCCAAATCACGTTCGTTCGCCTTAGGAATAATAATCGTTTTTATTTTGTTTCTTTTTGCCGCAACAGTTTTTTCGCGCAATCCACCAATAGGAAGCACTTGCCCCGTCAAAGAAAGTTCACCCGTCATAGCAAGATTAGGCTTTATTGTTTTTCCGGATAACAGCGAAAGAAATGTAGTTGCCATTGTAATTCCTGCGCTAGGCCCGTCTTTTGGCGTCGCGCCTTCAGGAATGTGCAGATGAATAGTATTGTGCTCAAACCAAGCGGCCTTTTTTATTTTCTTTTGAATAACATAGCGTTTTACCCAGTTAAGAGCAATCTGCGCAGATTCTTTCATAACGTCGCCCATTTGTCCGGTTATAACAAATTCTGGTTTTCCGGGATAAGTGATGCTTTCTATCAGCAATGTATCACCGCCCATGCTAGTCCATGCAAGACCAATCGCAGTGCCAGGAATATTTGCTTTTTTAATTTCACTTTCATCAAAAACAGGCTTGCCAAGATATTTTTCCAAATCACCGGCATCTATTACAATCTGCTTTTCGGCATCATAATACTTGTCTGTTGTAATCTGCGCAATTTCTTCCGTAGGACGCTTTGATTTTTTTGCTTCCTTTATAGCTTCAGAAACAAGTTTATCCGCACTCTGCATCTGTTCCGCTATCAATTTGCGGTGAATTTTATCAAGACACTTTTCAAAATTACGAACACCTGCTTCGCGCGCATATTCCTGTGCAATTCTAAGCAAAGCTTCTTTTGTATATTTTATCTGATTCTTTTTCAAACCGTTCTTTTTCAGATTTTTTGGAATCAGATATTTTTTTGCGATCTCAAGTTTTTCCTGGTCGATGTAACCGGCAAGCTGAATGATTTCCGCGCGGTCAAGCAACGGTTCAGGAATTGTATCCAAAGAATTCGCTGTAAGAATAAAGAAAACATTTGAAATATCAAAAGGCAAATCAAGATAATCATCGCGGAAAGATACATTCTGTTCCGGATCCAAAACTTCCAGAAGAGCGGCAGCCGGATCGCCATGAACACCGTTAGACCCCATTTTATCGATTTCATCTATCATAAAAACAGGCGCCTTTGTATGAGTAAGTTTTATTCCGCTTATAATTTTTCCGCACATAGAACCAATGTAAGTTCTTCTGTGTCCTTTTATTTCAGAAGGGTCGCTCATTCCGCCGACACTGAATCTGTAAAAAGGTTTTCCCATTGCATTTGCAATAGATTTTCCGACGCTAGTTTTTCCGACTCCTGGCGGACCAACTAAAATCAAAATAGAACCTTTGCTGTCCTTTTTCAATTTCCGAACAGAAAGATATTCCATAATTCTTTTTTTTACGTCATCCAGACCATAATGCTCATTATCAAGAAGTTTTTTTACATCATGAAGGCTGTAAGTTTCCGGCTTAATTTCTTCATTCCACGGAAGCTGGCAGACAAGTTCAAGATAATTTCTGGAAACAATATATTCCGGCGACTGAGTATCCAAAATTTTGAATTTTTCAAGTTCGCCGTCCAAAGATTCTTTTATTTCCCCGGAAAAATTAAAGCCATCAATAGTTTTCTTGAATTTCTGATATTCAGAAAGATTTCCTTCCGCATCAGTTCCAAGTTCATCCTGAATTGCTTTTAATTCTTCTCTTAAAAAATAATCACGTTGATTTTTTTCAACTTTTTCATTAATATCGTTCTGAATTTTCTTTTGAACACGCAAAAGCTCCTGTTCTTTTTTTATAAACACAAGAACTTGTTCCATACGCTGGCGGACATTCAATGTTTCAAGAACTTTCTGCTGTTCCTCTTTATCAACATTTAAAATTGAAGCGGTAAAATCGGCAATTTTTCCCGGATTGTCAATATTCACCATATTCAGGCGCATTTCTTCCGTAAACAAAGGATTATTGTCTGCAATTTCCTTCATTTCGCTTATAAGAGCGCGAGTTAACGCCTTGACTTCAAAAGTATCGTTTTCCTCTTCTTCCAGATAAGTTACAGCCGCAACAATAGGCGAATTTTTATTCAGACATTTTACCATGCGGAAACGCTTTATCGTAGAAATAAATACATTTATTCCGCCGTCCGGAAGATTTATTTTTTTGATTACCTTTGCTACAGTTCCAACTTTATAAAGATCTTCAAATTGAGCGTCGGAAACCTCGTTCTTAAGCATAACAATTCCAAGATATCCGTTACCTTCGTATGCTTCTTCCGCAGCTTTTATGTCTCCGGGATTGTTTATCATTAAAGGTGTAAAAATTCCCGGAAAAATCGGACGCCCTTGCAAAGGTATTATCGGAAGCTTATTAGGCAAAAAATCATCTGCCGGAGCAAGCGCAGTTTTTTTCGCTTTTTTAGAAGTTTTTTCAGATTTGCCTTTCTTTGAATCCGGCTGAATTTCAACTTCAACTTCCACATCAGAATTTAAAAGCTCCGCAGCCTTGTTTTTAAGTTCGTCTATAATCTGTTCAAGACCTTTTTTTGAGTCATTTTTTTTGCTGTCGTCATTTTCATTTACGATATTGCTGCTATTTTCATTATTATTGTTTTCGTTATTGTTATTTTCGTTTTCCATCATATTCTAAATATACGAAGAGAAATCAAAATCGGCAATAAGATTATTTTCTTACAGGCGAAAGATTTGCAGAAATAAATAAAACGTCCTGAAGCCATTCCAAGCGCAAAGAAAATATCTCCGGTTCATAACCTTCACATTCAGCCTTAAATTTCCATACATTTCCGGAAATAAGTTTTCCTTCCGGAACTTCCTCTATCGGAATCCAGCTTTTATTGTAAAGAACAGAAAATTTAGACTTCGCCGTAATTTGTTTTCCGGTTTCAGCATCGTATGCGCTGGGATGAACAGAAATATTTCGGCGCATATCTTTCAAAAAATCAGCCTGAACCGTAACTTTCTTCTTTTCAACAGAAAACGAATTCCACCAGACGTAAGGTCCGGCAACAACTTTTATTCTGTAATCTCCATGAGGAAGATAAACAGTCTTTGTAGTAAACGTTCTGTTGCGCGAATTTCGTTCTTCCGGATGTTTTTTTTCAGAAACCTGGGTCAGAACGCGCCGCGTATTCATAATTTCAGGAATTTCGTTTCCGTCATTTTCAAAGAAAAAAGCGCGGACCGGCAAATCAGAACCGGAAGTGCTTGTTGCAGGCATTTTCATTTCCACAGCGACCGGAGTATAAATCGAACGAAGAACAGTAGCGTGAAAAAAGCCTTCGAACCAGCCGTAAACGCAAAGAGCGGCAAAAACTGCGCAGGAAAGAGCAACAACCGTTATCTGCTTCCGCTTTTTATCCTTTGGAACATATTCAATTTCTTTCAATACATTTTTTGAAAGAATAATTTTTGCAAGCTGAACGCGGATTGAATGAACATCGTAATGCTTAAGATATTTTTTTATCTTTTTTATAATCGGTAAAGTTGACTGATAACGGTTTTTAGCCTTAGGACGCAACATTTTGTGAATAAGGCGACAAACGCACCGCGGAATATTTTTGTCAATCTTTCTTGGCGAAATATATCTGCCCTTTTTTATCGTATTCAAAGTTTCTATCGTAAGCGTAGTCGGATAAGGCTTTGTTCCGGTAACCATTTCATAAAGCATAACGCCAAGCGCATAAATATCGGCGCGGCAGTCAACCTTCGCACTGTCCTCAAACTGTTCAGGCGGCATGTAAGCAGGAGTACCAAGCGCAACCCCGCTCTGCGTCAAAGTGTCTTCGCCGGAACTTTCAGAAGCAATTCCAAAATCAGTTATTTTTATTTCCGCTCTTTTAGAAATAAGAATATTCCCCGGCTTTATATCGCGGTGAACAATATTTTTTGTATGCGCGAACTTAAGACCATAACAGGCATCCTGAATAATTAAAAGCGCAATCTGCGGACTTAACGAAGTCTGCTTCTGAAGAATTTTATCAACAGCCATTCCGTCCACAAATTCTTCAACAATATAATATGCGCTTCCTTCTGTAAAAATATCATAAAAATTAACAATATTCGGATTTTGAAGTTCTCCAAGAATTTTTGCTTCCTGAATAAAACGCTTTATGTTCGTGGAATTTTTTTTTGCCGTAAGTTTTTTAATTATAACAGGACGCTTTAAAGTCGGATGCGTAGAACGATAAACAACGCCCATTCCACCCTTTGCGATTATTCCTTCAATTTTATATTTTCCTATTGACTCCGGAAAAGCGTCAGACATAATTCCTCCAAAACAATTCTTACCTTTGTTGATTTTTATTCGCCAACCTGAACAATATCATTTTCCAAATCAATCGGCTTATCTTTATAAACAAGCATTATATTCTGCCTGTCCGGATTATGTATTTGAACATATTTTCCGTTTTGTCGCAAGGCAAAATTTCCTTGAATAGGACGATGCCCCCCAAAATAAAGCGCATCAGAATTTTTTGTAAGTTCCTCAAGCATCTTTGCCACGCTTCCGTTCTGCGCAACATTATTTTCCGTCCAGGTAAGACCAAGCACAACTTCATCAGAATTCAAACCGTTTATAATTTCCTTGCGGGAAAACGCCCTTAGCGGTTCCGCATGGCTTATTACGCAGTCAGGAAAAGCCGCAACCAGCGGAAGACTTTTTTCAAAGCAGGAAATTACCATAAGAACATCATCACCGTAAACGCACGACATAAATTCTTTTACCATTTCGCCTTCGTTCGCAAACTTCCTGAACGGATAATTTCCGGGAGAACGCTCATTCATAATATTTTCATGATTTCCCTTAAGAATATGGACATTCGCAGGAAAAGTAGTTTTCAGTTCCATAACCATAGAAAGAAGCGTCAAACCTTCCGTCATTTCTTCAGTCATCGCTTTTCCGTCGTAAATTCCCGCAGAAAATTCTTCCAGCGCCTGCAGCCATCTAAGCCTTCCGCGCAATTCAGAATGAAGAAGATCTCCCACAAAAACAATCCGCACTTTATCTTCCGCCAAAGCGCGGTAAACAGAAATCCGCTCCGCTTCGCCGTTTACAACAGAAGTGCAAAAATCTTCAGGAAGCGTAAAATTTAAAATATTGCGAACAAAATAAGAGCGTGCGTGCAAATCCGGCACAATAATAAGAGGCAATTTTTCATTTCCGGAATTAACAAAATCAACAAGACCGCCAAGAGTATTAAGATGTGCGGCCGGACGATAATTGCAGACTTCAGTTTCCAACGTAGAAGTTGCAGCATCCGCCAATGTGAAAAGATAATCATGATCCGGAAGTTTTTTGGAAAACGAAATATCTTCCAAAAAAGATTTTAATTTTTTACTCAACTGTTAAACCAATTTTTCTATGAAATAACAAGATTCATAGTTCCGATAGTAATTTTATCACCCTTGTTAAGCCGGAAATATTTATCTTCAGGAATTCTTTTTCCGTTTACAAAAGTTCCGTTCGTACTTTTTTCATCTTTAATAAAATAAGCATCGCGGATTTTCTGAATTACAGCATGATGACGGCTTGCAAGTTTATTATCAACAACGACATCATTGTCGTATTCGCGCCCGATTGTAATTTTTGCGACAAGTTCAATTTTTTTCTTGTTGAACATAAGATATTCAGACGGAGTTGATTCTGAAATTTGTTCCAAATGTCTGCCTACAGGAGATTCATTAATAATTGTCGTATTTTCCATCAAAATAAATACCTCTTAAAAACACTTTCTTTTATTATCAAACACATTAAGCAAGATGTCAAAGATTTTATTTTTATTTTAAGGGGAAAAGCCTTTCCCCTAGGCTCAACCGCCGCGTCACTCAAAAATGGGCAAGTAAACTTTCCCATTTTTTCGTTTCTTGGCGTTTTCACCCTACCCCATTCTGCGGGCTCAAACGCCGCCCGCAACGCCCGCTTTTCAGTTATGCTCGGCAAGTTTTGATTTTATTTTTTTTACAACAATTTTGGTTTCTTCGCCGGCTTTTTCAAATTTCTACTTTTGTAAGATTTGAATGTCCGGTCTTGAACAATTCTATAATTGTTTCCTTGCAAATTTTACGCATTTCCGGTTCAAGTTTATTTATAGCCTTTAAAATCTTAACGGAATTCTTTGCAAAGTTCGCTTCCAGCTCGGAATTCGTCTTTGCATCCGTTGATTCAATAATCTTAAAAACGGAATCAATAAAAACTTCCCGCTGTTTAGGTTCCAGTTTGCTGATCCATTCATTAAAAGTATCATGAAAAAACTTGCTTCCATAATCGTTGTTTTTTACAAGCACAAAATCTTTTCCCAAGATGTGCCATGAAAAAGGATCGTGCTGCATAACGCCAGTTTCGTCGCTTTCAACAAAAGAACGCTTTCCGATATGATGAAAAAGCATTCCCACAATCGAAAACTGCGGATAGCAGGAATCAATTTTTTCTTCAATTTTTAAAAATTCCTTGGAATTTACTTTTTCTTCGGAAAACCCCGGACCATCGTTATTATAAATTGCAACAATCCTTTTTAAAATCTTTTTTTCCGCTTTTGAACCCGCATAAACAGCAAGATTTCCGCCTTTTGAATGACCGCCAAGCCTTAGCCCGCCTTTTAAATTTTCCGCTGCAAGTTCAAGATATTCAACCGCATCTTTTTGCGCAGGAACTTCGTCTTCTATGGCAAGATTAAAATCTTCTTTCCAACCTACAATCGTATCATCCGTTCCGCGGTAACAAATAAAATTCGTTCCGTCCGGCAGTTTATAGGAAGCGGCGGCAAACTGCTCTTCAACAGACAAATCTATTTTGGAGCAATAACCTGTTATCATAACATCTTTAAAACGCTCTGTTTTTGCCATATCAAGAAAAAAAGGAGCGGTTTTGCTGTTTATCAAAACTCCGGCATCAGAGCGCTTTTCAAAATCCGCAGAATTCTTAAAATTTTCTGCAAGTTCGGAAAGTGTTAAAGACGAGCTGAAGTCCGAATCCTTTAAAAGTCCGTCAAAGTTCAGGTACGTAATCTGACAAAGAATCAGAGCATCAACTCTTGAAAAAGCCGACTGAAGAAAAGAAATATCGCCGCGCCATTCAATATAATTCTGAATATTAGCCATATTTTTGTGTCCTTTTTACAAAAAATTTGTTATATTTAATATAACAATATGGAGGATTTATGACAAATTCAACACAAGTTTCTTTTGCAAAAGAACAGAACAAATTTCTTGCCAGAACATACGGCTGGATGACATTGGCTTTGATTATAAGCGGAGTTGTCGCGTTTTTTACAGCAATTTATTTTACATCTTTGCAACCGGAACAAGCAGTAAGTTTCTATAGAATAGGAATTCCAGTTCTTGCGATTGCAGAAATTGTGCTTGTCTGGTGGCTTTCCGCTTCTATTCAAAAAATAAGTGTTGCAGGCGCAACAATCGGATTTTTGGTTTATTCTGCGCTTAACGGAATGACACTTTCTTCAATTTTTATTGTTTACACAGGAAATTCAATTTTTTCAATTTTCGCAACAAGTGCGGCTATGTTTGCAATAATGGCAATTTACGGAACAATCACAAAGCAGAATATTCTTTCGTTCGGAAGATATTTTTTTATGGCTTTAATCGGAATTGTAATTGCTTCTTTGATAAACATTTTCCTGCGCTCAAATACATTTGATATAATTCTTTCTATTATAACAGTTGTGCTTTTTACAGGACTTTCCGCTTATGATGCACAAAAAATGGCAAGAGTAAGCGAACATGCGCAAAATTCAGAAGTTTTCCAAAAAGCATCAATAATCGGTGCGCTTGAACTTTACCTTGACTTTATAAATATTTTCCTTTCTTTGCTCAGACTTTTCGGAAAAAGAAGCAACTAAGTTACTGCGCGTAAAAATGCGGCAAAAAAATGGAAATTGACAAAAATTATATAAAAGGAGTTTTTTATATTCTGCTTTCGGCGCTAAGCTTTGCTTTTATGGCAATGTTTGTGCGCCTTAGCGGAACTGTTCCTTTTATCCAAAAAACTTTTTTCAGAAATATAATCGCATTTTTAATAACACTGACCACAGTTCTTGCCGGAATCCGCAAAAATGGTCTTGAACAGTATAAAGTTCCAAAAGAAAGCTGGCTTTTTCTAGTTCTGCGCGCACTGGGCGGAACATTAGGCATTTTCGGAAATTTTTACGCGGTCGACCATTTAATACTTGCAGATGCAAGCATACTGAACAAAATGTCGCCCTTTTACACTGTAATTTTCTGTTTTCTTTTTCTGGGCGAAAAAATCAGGCTTGTTCCTTTTTTAGCAATTTTAGTAGCGTTCGGCGGTTCCATGCTGGTAGCAAAACCGTCTTTTGACTTTACAAAAACATTGCCGTCGCTTGCAGGGCTTGCAGGCGGTTTGGGAGCGGGGTTTGCCTACTCCTGCGTGCGAAAATTAAGTTCGCAAAAATGTTCCGGGCAAATTGTAATTCTTTTTTTCAGCGCATTTTCAAGCCTTGCGGCAGTTCCTTATATGATTTTCCACTTTGCGCCTATGACCTTGTTGCAAACAATATATCTTTTATTGGCAGGAATTTCTGCAGCCGCAGGTCAATTTACAATAACGGCCGCATATTATCACGCTCCGGCTTCAAAAATTTCAATTTTTGATTTTTGCCAGGTAATTTTTTCCGCATCCTTAGGTTTTATAGTATTCGGACAACGCCCGGATTTATTAAGTCTGCTTGGTTACGTAATAATAATTTCCATGGCCGCGTTAAATTTTGTTTACAACAACAAAACCCAAATTGCAAAATAACATTCATAAGAAAATCAAGTTTCCTGCAATTTTTCTGCAATTTCTTGCGGATTCAAAAATGTTTATTAAAAAAGTTACTTCTGTGCAGCTTGAGCAGCTTCTTTTTCGGCGTCAGCTTTTGCCATTTCCGTCTGAAAATCTTTTTTCGGGCAGAATTCAATTTCAATATGACCATCTACTTCATCCGCTCTAAAAATTGCATTTTCCGCATAATTTTGAACAAGCCAGTCATCGTATTCAGTCCAGTTTGAAAACTGTTTTTTTTCGCTCTGCATTAAAGAACAACCTCCTGCGCAAGAACAGAAATCTCTTTATCCGAAAAATTATTTTCTTTTACAAGATTTAAAATTTGACTTTGAGAATACTTATTTTCCGGGTAAAGCACAACAACGGATTTGTCGCCTTTTTCAAGAAAATTGCGTTCTCCAAAATCTGTATAGCGAGTTGCGCCTATGGAAACCATAATCTGCGTAGGGCATCCGGCAGCATTCAAATAAGAATTTATATTTTCTGCAGGGCCTTCATCTTTCTGATTATTCAATTTTTCTATAAGCCATTCCGTAAGTTTTTCATAAATGTAACTGTAATCGCGCACCGCGCTGTCTTCCCCATAAGAAAAAACATTTCCGTCGCGGACCATAAAACTTGCAATTCTGTAGCGATTTAAAATTCCGCTCTCAGAAAAAGAATCAACAACAATACGATTTTCTGCAAATCCCTTGCTGCATTCGCCCCAGTTTTTTTTAATACTTATTTTTTTCGCACCTTCCTTTCTTATTGAAACATCGTTGGAAGCGCCAAAACAGAGCGGACGCAGCGAAACAACTTTGCCGCCTTTCCATTCCGCATCAAACACAACAGCGCATTCCGGTTCAATTTGAATCTTCTGTTCATTTTTCGGAAAAATAATTTTTTCAGAATTAAAAGGGAACACGTTCAAAAACTCAGGAATATTCTCGCTCTTTTTCGGAATGTATGTAGGAAACAACGCTTTCGGAGCATTTTTTTCCGCAGTTTTCACATTCTTAAAATCATTTGCTTCGCCAGCCTGTTCAAGATGACCTGTAAAATTGCCGGCAACACCAAAACAGGCGCAATCTTTTAAATTTATCATTATGTTTCCGCCATATCTTATAAAACTATTTGTAATTTTAAGAAAAATCAGCAATTACTGCAAGTTTTACAGAAAAATTACAGAAATAAAAGAGACATTCCGATATGTTTTACTTCATTCTTGTTTGCTCGCATAAAAAAGATTGAAAACTACAGCCAAACAAGAACGTCTAGAAAGGTGGTTCCAACACCACCTCAAATATTGTTAATTTTCACTAAAATAACTGGTGTTATAAAAAGAAACTTCTTCTACATCAGAACTTATATTTGCATTTTCAGAACATCTTGTTAAAGTTGCATCTTTAAGATCAAATTCTATAAAACTATTTTTATAAGTTACAGGAATTTTTCCAGTTCCGCCATTATCTGCAAAAACAAAGCCGTTATCAAAAATTACAAGTTTTTTAGGAACAACAGCAACAAAACGTGTCGGACCAAAGAATTCGGTTGTAGATGTTTCAGTTGGAGCGTACAATTCACAATTATATGATAAATCACCATCTGATCCAGTAAAACTTCCAACTTTTGCCTCTGTATAACCATAAATCTCTTTAGAATTGCTATCACTTGTAGAAATACCTACCAATCCGCCTCTACTATAATAAGTATGTGTATTATCATTTGTATTATCAATTGTATTAACATCTCTTACTAAAGCATAAAGAGTTTCTGTGTGGTTACCACAACCATCCCCAATTTGCAAATCAGTAATTTTCGGAGAACCGCTACTAAAATCATCACTTACTGAATAAAACAGTGCTGGAGTATCAGAAGTTGCAGTTTCTCCACTAACCGTAAAACTCATTTTGAATATATTACCTTCTGCGACAGCAACATAAACATCATTTGCATAAACTGCAATTTGATTAAGGCTATAAGAATTGTTATCAATTGTAGTCGGAATTTCTACTGTATGAACAATATTCTTTTCAGTTGCAGAAAATGCATAAGCACTTGCCGTATTACCATCTGTTGCTAAAATATAAAAATAATTACTACTTACATCATAAGAAATATCTTTAATCTCAGTTGATATAGTTTCAGCAAAATTCATAAGCGATTCTTTTTTTTGTATATCATAACCAGCAGAAACTTGCCTTGAATATTTATACAGATTCGGACTGTAATTTTCATCATTACAAATCATATACAAATCAGAATTTTCATCAAAACAATAAGCCAATGGTTTTTCGGTGATTATATCAACACTTTGTTCAGTTGTATTTTTATAATCTGCAACAAAAGAAACTTTATTTGATTGAGAAACTCTTTGCAAAGAACTATAAACTGCAACTGCATTCAAACTGAATTCAAAGGTAAATTGACTTATATAATTCGTGCCGACAACAGAAAATAGACAAGTTACAGTATTTTTACCATCTATATTTAAGATATCATTTGTATAAGGATTAAAACTATCGTTTTCAAATAGATTTTGATTCAAATACCAACCAACTACGGTAGCATTTTCAATTCCTTTAAGCGAGAATTTCAGAGTATCATTAATATAAGGAATTTCTTCACCAGAAGAATACGTTTGACTGCTATCATTTTCAAAAACAGCAGAAATTGTAGCATCGGCAGAAGAACTTATATTAAGTCCTGAAATACTAGATGGTTTTAAAGAATATGAATATGTTTTTTCCGTTTCTTCATAGTCAGAAACAATAGCATAAGAATTTTGGGTTTCGAGTTCTTCCTGTAACAATAACTTTTCAGAAATATCAGCTTTTGCAATTATAAATGGATTAGATATATATGCAGCAAAATTATCTTTTTCGGTTGAATCAATTGCATTGATTGTAAGAGTTCCAGCAAAATTTTCTGAAATATTTTCATCCAAATCATACAAAGAAGTGCCATTTTTTAAAGTAATTGCATACGGAGAATTCATACCAACAGCAATTGAAGTAACTTCCAATTTTTTATTTTTACTAGATGAGGTAAGAATTATTTCTCCGGAAATAGAAATATCACTATTCAGAACTGATAAAATCGAAGAAGACTCTTTTGAACCTTTATAAACGGAAATTATTTTATCAGTCAGTTTTTTTAAAGCATTAATCGCGTCTATGTCAATTTCCGGAGTTTCTTCCATATAAATACTAATTTCGCTTTCTTCAGGTTTTGTTTCTGAAATATCATTGAATAAATCTGTAAGATTTTTTCTTGATAATGCAGAAAGTCCGTTATAAGAAGAAGCTTTATTTGTTGCATAATATTTTTTTTCTGTACGGCAAATAAGAGAACCAGTTCCTGTTGTTGTTAAACCATCTGCTACTTCAATAAAATCATTTCCACCTTCTATAATGATTTTTAGTCCCGGATATGAAAAACTTATTTGATATAAACCAGACGGAATATCATTTTTAGTTATTGTTACTGTGGCATTTTCAATTTTATAATCTGTATCTTTTACAAGCTCTATTTTTCCTTTTGTGGAAATATTAAAAAGAGTAACAGCAACATCTGAAAAATTAACCTCCGATGAATCCAATTTTAAATTTTCAAAAGTTAAACTTAAAGTTCCTGTACCTTTTTCAGTCTTTTTTGAACCGACCATAATAGAAATTGAATTCTTAGATGAATCTTCAACAAGTTTTACTCCAGACTTCATTCCATACAAGGTATGTTTATTATTATCTGTGTAAGTTCCTTTTAATTCAAAACTGTAAGTTCCAACAGGAAATTTATTAACTTTTAGGATTCCGTTTTCTTTTGTTATATAAGATGAACTGGATTCTGTTTCTTCAGATTCAGATGTCCATGTAATAGATTTTTTCTCTGCATCTTCAACTGACTCATCCGTATAGGACAAAGTCCAAGATGTAACTTTTGAAATATCATAATTATCAGCGGCAATAAAACGTGCAGAACCGGTAGTAATAACAAAAGATGTATAACCTTTTTTACTTGAATTTTGAACATCATTTTTAAATTCTGACAGTTCTAAATTATTGCAAGATGAAAACATCATCAGTGCAGAAAATCCTACTAATTCCAAAATAAATTTTAACTTTTTCATAGTATTCATCTCCCATTTTCTAAAAAACATTTTTAATTTAATACGTTATCTTGAATTTCTACTGTAAATTCTGTTTCTGAAAAATAAATTTTTGTTCCATCAGAAAAAACACATCTCAAAATATTTGAATTATCAGATTCGATATACTCATTTTCTGCCGGAATAAAACTGAATTCTTTCTCCGAACATTCCAACAATTCTCCATTCAAATACCATTGATATGATTCAAACTTTTCAGTTGTATCAAGAACAACATTTGATTCCGTTTTACAAGGAATTATTATTTTTTCAGAAGTCTGATTATTTATAATCAGTGGAATTTTATCAGAAACATTAATTTGCGCAGAAGATGTTCCGCGAATTAATGTTATATTCACAAAATTATCACCGCTTACAAGTGTAATAGATTGAGCTTCTTCTGCTATATACAAACGGTCTTCGCCATTAAAAATGCCTACATCAACAGTAATGTTTTTGCCAACTTCCAAATTTTCAAAAACAACTTGTTTTGGAGGTTCTTTTAAAGAAAAATATATTTCTTTATTTTGATTAATTTCTCCGCTTAGCGAAATCCTTAATTTCCATAAATCATCTGATTCGCCATTTGTAATTGTTCTTGAAAAATTTGTAGGAATAATAAAAGAAAGGCTTGCATGCTGTTCAGAATTTGAACAAGAAAAGAAAAAAACGGACACAATAAAGGTCAGAAGAAAAAACTTTCTACTCATCCCCCCCCCGTGAATTTAGAAAATTTCAAAATATTCTATACTTCAAAAGGTATTTTTCTTATGATGACATAGATAAAATAATCTGTCAAATAATTTTTTATCTTTTTCTTTCCGCTTTTTTCAAAATTTCATCTATAAAATTTTCTTTTGAAAGCGAAAATTCCAAGTTTTCATCTTTTTTATAAATTTTTGCATCAAAAGTTTTTTCGCTCAGAACAACAGAAACATCTTCGTATGCAGAAGAATATTTTTTCATCAGCATTGCTTTAATAAGTTCCACGGAAATTTTTGTTTTAACATCGTTTGCAAAACTTTCGTGTTTTTGCTTTTTTAATTCGCTTTCATATTTTTTCCGGTTTTCAAGCAAAAGTTCAACTTCCGGAAAAGGATTGTTCGGAAACTTTGCATCTGCAATTTTTATCCATTCCGCGCCGTTGTTCTGCAAAAGACTGGCTTTTATTTGACTTTGAATAAAAAGTCTGAGTTTTATATTTTCCGCAATTTCTGTTTCAAAAGTTACGTAAGAACCGGAATTTTCTGTGGAAAATAAAATTTTCGGATGATTTTTTTTAAATTCTTCAATTTCTTTCGGCGCATCGCCTACAGTCAATCTTTCCGCGCCAATCCGGCTCATATTTCTATGCTGAAGATGACGGAAAATTTCTTTCCAAAAATCGCTTTCAATATCTTGTTTCATAAAATCCTCTTAAAACGGCATATAAGTTGCTTTGTTTCCAGGCAATGCCTGAATCCAGTTCTTAGACTTTTCGTAATCCAGGCGGCTTGTTAAAATCCAAAGCACATTTTTTCCGGAACGCATAACCGGCGGTTCGCCCTGGCCATCCGTAAAAATTATAAGACCATTATACTCGCTGTTTGAATAAAAGAAATCAACCGGAATTTGAAAATTTGTTCCTCCCCGCCCTTTTATTTCTTTAAGTTCAATTTTCTTTTTTATAGAAACCGGTTTTGAAAACTTTAAATTAGTGTCAAAAAAAATAACGTCGATTTTTTCAATAATTCCAAGAAAAAAAATATTATTTATTGCTTTTAAAAAGTTTGAAAAACTTTCGTCTGTAATTGAACCGGAAACATCAAGCGCAATCAGGACATTCGCCTTGCGCTCGTAGCGGCTTCCCATTGCCTTAAAACCAAAACGCCGGCTCGGCTTCATTCTGGTAAGCAGTCTTTTTGAAGAAACAATATTCTGCCGGAAGCAGGAAAGAGCGCGCCTGTAATCCATTGAAAAATCCGCACCGGATAAAATTTCACGCTTTAATCCGCCGCCGGCTTCGCCCCAAAGTCCTTCAACTTCAATTTTTTGAATATTTTTTTGAATTTCTTCTGAAATTTCTTCGTTTTCTTCCCACAAATCCGCCGCATCAGATTTAAATTCCGCATTTTTCTGCAAAACTGACGTTCCGGCATTTTCGCCACCGCAGGAAATATGTTTTATTAAAAACAGAATCCGCTTGTACCAGTCTTCAAAAGAAAGATTGTCAACTGAATAAAAACGGCCAGTTTTGTGGTCTATGTTCAAATTCCGCATAAAAAATTTTTCTTCTTCAGTTCCGGCCAAATCTTCGCCAAGAGGATTTTGCAGTTCTTTAAAACGCCTTGCAAAAGTTTTTAAATATTCAACGCCGGAAAGCGCAACATTGAGTTTGCAAAAATGATTTATAGTTACGTCGCTTGCAATAAGAAGGATATTTTTATTTGCATTGAACGGCTGGCGCTTGTACGGATGTTCCAAAAGAATGCGGTAAATTTCAACTTTTAAATATTCGGAAAGCTCGGAATCTGAAGATTTTTCAAAAAAAACAGGATTAAATTCAATCCGCTTTTTTCCGGAACGCATAGGAACACTAATCTGCGAATTTTCAACAAGCGAATGTGAGCAGGCCGCCAAAAACAGCATAGGCTCAGAATAAAACCATTCGTTTATTATTTTTTCAATGCGCTTTTTTGTTTCCATCTTGATTTCAGGTCAGTTTTCCAATGCGGAAATAAGTTGTGTGTAGATTTCTGGGCAATTTGCGCCTATAAAAGCAAGCGCGCCCGGATACTGCCTTGCAGACCACAAACTTGCAAAATGCGAAAGAGCTTCTTTTGAATTCTTTTGCAAAAACTTAAAATATTCAAAAAGATTCTTTTTTATTTTTTCCGATTCTTCAGTTTTCAGTTCCGCAAATTGTTCAGATTCAATAAAATTGAAAACAGAAGCGGAAACTTCCGAAATCAAAGGCAGAGAAAGTTTTTCAAGAGTTTTTTCCACAGAATCAAAATCGCCGCAAAGAATTTCTTTTGCAGACGGAAACAACCGCTCTTTTACAAAACTGAAAAATTTTGCAGTCGCTTTGTTTCCTATAATTCCGGAAACAAGAACTTTATGAAAATCAGAAAGAGCGGGAACATTTTTTATAACGCAAGAAACGCGCTCCCAACTTCTTCTGTCCGGATTGCGCTCCAAATTTTCTGCTTCAAAACCAGTTTCGCCGCCATCAAGAAATTCCGGATTTTCGCTTATAAAAGAGCAGACGCGCTTGTCGATTCCGGAATTTTCCGCCCATTTTAGCCAGTCGCTTACGGTAGGAGCAAATTCATAAATATTAAAGCGCGAAACAAGCGCCGGATCCAAGTCCGTAAGCTGATATTCGCTGCCGTTGTTCACTGCGCTTATAATACGGCTTCCTTTTGGCAAAGATTTTCCGGCAAGTTTGCGGTTAAGCGCAAGATCCATAATTGTCTGCAAAACTTCCGGGCGAGCGCGGTTCAATTCGTCCAGGAAAAGAACAACCGGAGTGCTGTCCAAAGGAAACCAATACGGAAGCATAAAATCCGTTCGTCCAGTCTTTTCGTTCTTTTCTGGAAGCCCGATTAAATCGCCAGGGTCGCTCATTTGGCCAAGAAAAAGAGTTACAACCTTGCAGTTTTTTTTAGCATAATATTCTTCAAGGATACGGCTTTTTCCAATTCCGTGCTTTCCGACAAGCATAATGTTCTGCTCTGCCGGAGTATTATCCAGCACAAAATAAAGTTGTTCCGCATTTATAGTCATAAATACTCCATAAAACTTGACAATGAGCGCTATATTTGGTGATTGCATTCGGCTACGGTCATTTCGAGAACCTCAATGACCGGTATGTTTTCAAACTTATTGTCCGTGCATCCGGTGGTTTCGACAGGCTCAACCACCGGTATATTTTTGCAGCAGATTACTCTGTCGGTCGCTTTTTTAGGTTTTTGCTTTCCTTAATTGCCTGACCTTCGCCGACTTTCTGCTCCATCATTGCGCGGACTTTAAGCGGCAGACCGAACAAAGTGATAAAGCCTTCCGCATCTTTGTGATTGTAAAGTTCGCCGGTTGTAAACGAAGCGATAGATTCGTTGTACAAACTGTATTTTGAGCCGGAACCAGCACCGCGGATTGCACCTTTTACAACCTTTACTTTTGCCCAACCGGTAACAGTTTCTTCGGCTTTATCCATAAACGCAATACAAGAATCCATCAAAGTTGTAAACCATTTTCCGTCGTAGATAAGTTCTGCCATTTTCAAAGAAACGTGCTGCTTAAAGTGATAAGTATCGCGGTCAAGACAAATGTGATCCATCATTCTGTGCGCAAAATACAAGATTGCTCCGCCCGGAGTTTCGTAAACACCCCGGCTTTTCATTCCAACGCAACGGTTTTCGCAAATATCAACAAGACCAACTCCGTTTCTTCCGCCGATTACGTTCAATTCGTTAAGCAAATCAAGGCCGTTCATCTTTTTTCCGTTCAAACCGACCGGGATTCCTTTTTCAAAATCGATTGTTACGTATTCGCCTTCTTCCGGAGCCTCTTCCGGAACAGTTGTATTTTTAAGCATATGCTTGTAGTTCGGTTCGTTTTCTGTTTTTTCAAGTTCCAAACCTTCGTGGCTCAAGTGCCAAACATTTTCATCGCGGGAATAAGACTGATCCTTTTTCATAGGAACTTCAAGACCACGGTCTTCCAGGAATTTGATTTCTGCCTCGCGGCTGTCCATATTCCATTTGTCGTCACGCCAAGCGGCAATAACTTTAATATCCGGAGCGAACGCTTTTATTGCAAGTTCAAAACGAACCTGATCGTTTCCTTTTCCGGTTGCGCCGTGACAAATTGCAACCGCATTTTCCTGGCGGGCGTATTCAACAAGGATTTTTCCGATAAGCGGACGCGCTGTTGAAGTTCCCAGAAGATATTCATCTTCATAAACGGCATTTGCTTTAAGAGCCGTCCAAACGTATTCTTCTATATACTCCTGTTTTGCGTCTACTACATAGCAGGCAGCGGCACCGGTTTTTAACGCGCGCTTTTTAATTGCGTCCCAGTCATCGCCCTGACCAACATCAATGCAAACAGCGATTACATCATAATCATAATTTTCTTTAAGCCACGGAATAATAACAGTTGTATCAAGTCCGCCTGAATATGCAAGAATTACTTTGTCTTTTGCCATTTTTTTAGCCTCGTAATAAAAATCTATTTATGGATAATAATTTAGCATTTTAGAAAGAAATTAACAACCACAGAAAGACAATGAAAACCGGCAGAACGGTGAAAGACAACAAGAAAGTACGCGGACAAATTCATTTATTGACATAACAAAATAAAATATTATAATTTTATTGTAAAATAACAAAAAGGATTGTCCGATAATGCGGCATGTTGAACTTAACAAGACAATCCCGAACAGGAGATAAAATATGAAACTTTCAAAACTTCTTTTGAGCAGCACACTCGCAGCAGCGCTTGTGCTTGGATTTGCAGGATGCGCCGGCGCAGATGACGACGAAAAAGCTTTTTCTGGAAAAACAGTTGATTTTGACAACTCTTATATTTTTATACTACCAGAAGACGATTCAGGAACAAGTTTAAAAATTGAACATGCAGAATCTGAAGACGACAAAAAAAATAATATGTCAGCTACCGCAAATAGGCTTTATTATTACCGCGCTTTTAAGCCTTTAGCTCAGAAACATTATGGTTCAACTTGTGTAATTACAATCAAGCCACAAACAGATGGAATCTTATTCAAAGATGAACCTGCTCAAATAGGAAAAGCAGAAGGACCAAATGAAGGCGTTGCAGGTTTTGTATTTGACAGAACTGATGACCAAGAAAACAATACATACAGTTTTTTGATTGCAGCGGTAAGATATGATAATAACAGAAAACAGGTTGGAACCTATATTTCTAAATATGAAGATGCATTGGTAAAAGATAACAATTTTACTATGCTCGGCAATTTCACAGGTGCAGATGGTAAAACAGAAGCAGAAGAAGATGTAATTGTAAACTCAAAAACAACGGGCAGTACAGATTGCGGTTCAACAGCATATTACGGATTTAAAACAACAGATTTTGCAATAAACGAAAAGGGCGAAGTTGTTGTTGTTGTAAAAGTTGAACAGAATGAAGAATCTGGAGCTTATACAGTTTCTTATTACAAAACTCTTGACGATTCAAAAGATACAACTGTAGAACCAGTTGCAAAATTTGACATTGCTGCAGACAAAAAAGTTCTTGGAACTGGAGAACAAAAGTATGAACAGGGAAAAATGGCTATGTATGCAAACATTTATCCTGGACAGCACTTCTATGCAGACTTTGCATTCAAAGATACTGTAGGAAACGATATTCCGTTTGAAGACGAAATCATCGAAGAATAACAATTTACTTGTTTGAATAAAACTCCGCTTTGGGATTGTTCCAAGGCGGAGTTTTTTTTGTTTTTGCGGACGCGCTAGGCTATGGAAGCCCTTTAGTCCACCGCAGCGCAGTCGGTGTATTCGCGCTTGTTCAGCGTGCAAAACTTATGGTTTGCAGAATTTCTGCGGCATTAAAAACCTGCCAAGCGAGGAGGATGAGCCGCCAGGCGAAGGCTGGAACAGCCGGCCCTGAGCGCAGCGAAGGGAAGCGCCCCTTATTCCCTATTTTTTGTTTTTCCATTATAAATTCTAACTATGAATTACTACAAAATTTTTCATCCTGACTTAACAAACGACAACATTATAAAAAGTTTAATAGCATTTTCGCTTCCGCTTATGGTTTCCTGGATTTTCCAGCAGTTTTACAATGCGGTTGACACTGTAATTGTAGGACATTTTCTTGGCGAAGAAAGTCTTGCGGCAATCGGTGCCTGCGCGGCGATTTTTGAACTTTTAATCGGATTCGGAAGCGGCTTTGGAAGCGGACTTGGAATTATGGCTGCCCGCTATTACGGCGCAAACTGCATTGAAAAGCTTAAAAAAGTTACGGCGGCTTCTGTTGTAATCACAATAACCGTTACACTTTTTACAATGCTTTTGGGGCAAACCGCGTTAAAGCCTTTGCTTAAACTTTTGGGAACGCCGCAGTCAATTTTGGAAGAAGCTTTTTCCTACATCTGGACAATCGCTATTTTTTCCGGCGTTCTTTTTGCGTACAATCTTTTAAGCGGACTTTTGCGCGCAATCGGAAACAGTTTTATGCCGCTTGTATTTTTAATAATCGCTTCGGTCTTGAATATTTTTCTTGATATCCTGTTTGTTGCGGTTTTTAAATTCGGAGTAAGCGGCACGGCGGTTGCAACTGTAATTGCGCAGGGAATAAGCGCGCTTTTGTGTCTTCTGTACATTTTTAAGAAAACAAAAATTCTTGTTCCGGAAAAGAAAAGTTTTAAGGCGGAAAAAGATTTGTACAAAAACTTAACTGCGCAGGGACTTTCTATGGCGTTGATGAGCGCGCTTGTAAGTTCCGGTTCTGTAATTTTGCAGTCGGCAATAAACAAGTTCAACACTCTGATAATCGCAGGGCACATTTCCGCGCGCAAAATCTTTTCTTTTACAGCAATTCCGATTATGACGCTTGGAGTTGCAAGCGCAACTTTTGTTTCGCAAAACCTGGGTGCCGGTAAAATAGAGCGGATAAAAAAAGGCGTTTTTGCTTCCTGCGTCATGTGCGTTATCTGGAGCATTCTGTGCACTGTTCTTATTCCTATTTTTTCCGACAGTCTGATAAAAGCTATCAGCGGTTCTGCAAACGAGGAACTTGTTGATTTCGGCGCAAAATACATTTCGTTCATTCAGCCTTTTTATGTTGCGCTGGGAATTCTTCTTATTATGCGGAACACCATGCAGGGCTTGGGAAGCAAAATTCTTCCGCTTTTTTCAAGCATTATCGAACTGGTGGGAAAAATGCTCTTTACCTGGCTTATAATTCCGGTTATTGGTAAATGGGGAATTATAATGTGCGAACCTTTGCTGTGGTGCGTAATGGCGGTTCAGCTTATTTTTGTGTACGCAAGAACAATCCGGAAAATAAGCAACCAATAATTTTGTCGGAACGCCAAGTTTGCATATATCAAAAAGTTTTTACATTGCAAACTTGGTATTCTATTCCGGCGCAAAGTTTTTCCAGTTCATTTTCCTGAACAAAGCCCTTTGCCCCGCCGGATTCGCCTATTTTCCAGCTTGCAAACGTAACCGCTTTTTTCAAACATTCAACCGGCGCAAAACCTTTCAGATAAAAATGAACGAACGAACTGAAAAGCGCATCGCCTGCACCGCATGTGTTCAGAACCGGCCGCGTATTTACGCTTGCAACGCTTGTAACAGTTCTTGCTTTTCCGTCAAGAATCATCGCGCCGGCTTTGCCCTGCCCTAAAACAACCGCGCGGTTTTTATATTTTTCCCAAATTGAAACAAGAAAATCCTCGTGATTTCCGGCAATTCCTTCATCGCTTAAAAACACAATATCCGCATTCTGCAAAAATCTTTTGTTGTATTCATCCTCAATATCGGAAAGAACGTGAACATCTGTAAAAACAGGTTTTCCGCTTTCTTTGGCCTTTCTAATCAATTCATCGTTAAAATTAATATTGCATACAACAATTCCGTCCGATGCGGCAACTTTGTCCTGCAAATCTTTATATGGAAGAACAAAATCCTGAATATTTTTAAGGTCGCAGAAAACTTTTCGCTTTCCGTTTTCATCAAAAAGAACTGCGCTTGTGCAAGTTTTTTCAAGTTTTTCAAAAAGATTTTCCGTATTTATTTTCAGGCCGGAAAGTTCATTTTTTATCATCCGCCCGACTATATCTTTTCCGATTATGGAAACAGGAAAAACTTCATCGCCCAAAGCATTCAAAGCTTTTATAATATTGTAGGCAACTCCGCTCAAATCAACTCCAACACCGTTAAACGCATACTCAATCGGCGAATATTCAACAGGAAACTTGCGGACCGCCGCATTTGCTTCTATATTTATAAGTCCGGAAACCAAAATTTTCATTTTTACCTCTACTTTATTTCGCATAAGATTTTAAGAGGGGGAAAGTCTTCCCCTACGGCCGCACTTCGTTGCGTCCTACCCTTTCGCCTAGGGGAAAATCCCCTAAAACCCCTTAAAACGCTCAAATTCAATTTTACAACTTCAAAATTATATGCGCTGATAATATTTTGTTAGCAAAACCGCAAAATTACAGATTATTTTACGCTCCCATCCGAATTAAAAAAATCTTCCACGCTTATAACAGGATTTCCTTCTTTGCGGCGCGCATAAATCTGCTCGTGCAGTTCAATCAAACCTGTCCGCTTTTGAATAAAATTTTTGTCGTGGTCAAGGCAGACAAACTCGCACGGCAAAGTTTTTAAAAGTTCAATTTCTTCTTTCAAAAGTTGAGCATTGTAGGAATGCGCACCGATTTTTTCTTTTGCATAAGTTCCGTCGCCAAAAAACGCATAATTTCCGCATAAAAGCGCAAGGCAACCTTTTGCATGGCTGGACGGAAAGCGGAACACTTTTATTTCCGGGGTTCCGGGCACTGTAAAATCTTCTTCCACAACTTTTCCGGTGCGAAGATAACGTTTTGTATATTTAGAAACAAAAAGTTCATCATAGCGGATTTTCCGCAGCAAGTTCAAAACGTGGTCAGGATGAAAGTGCGAAAGAACTATATTTTTTTTTCCTTCAACAGAATTGATTGCGTCTGCCGCTTCTTTTGAAGAACCCACATCAAAAATCCAGGTGCAACTTTCGCCGTTCAAATCTTTCTGCTTTATAAAAACAACATCGCAGCTTAAAGGATTTCTGCAAGCCGGAAGATAAGAAATAAATTCGTTTATTTGAATCATAATTAATTACAACGAAAAACTTTCCGGTAAAAGTTCTGCAAGCGTAAAGATTTTGAACTCGTCCGCGGATTTTGCAAGTATGATTTTAAAATCGGGGTTGCAGAATTCACGCATAACCTGGCGGCAAACACCACACGGCGGACAAAAATCTTTTACAATTCCTTCGTGTCCGCCGACAATGCAAATCGCTTCAAAATCTTTTTCGCCTTCGCTTACCGCCTTAAAAACGGCAGTGCGTTCCGCACAGTTCGAAGGTCCATACGCGGCATTTTCAATATTGCAGCCGCCGAAAATTTTTCCGTTTTTGCAAAGCAAAGCCGCACCCACAGTAAAATGCGAATACGGAGCGTAAGAAAACTTAAGCATAGAAAAAGCTTTTTCAATAAGTTCTGTTTCGTTTATTTTCATATAAACTCCGGCTTTAAAATCTTCCGCTTACTTTGCTCATTTTTTTACAGTTCAGCGGTTCTGAATTATAATTTCCGCAACTTTTTCTTCTGTAAGTCCTGCAGAAATTTCCCGGTTAAGAAGATTCTTCAATGTAACAGTTCCTGTTTTTATTTCATCTTCACCGAGCATAATTCCCCACTTTACGCCCTTTGCTGTTGTAACCGCATACTGCTGGCCCATTTTTTTCGCATCAGGAAAAACTTCAACATTAATTCCCAGCGAACGCAATTTTGCGGCAACTTTCTGGTAATAAATTGCATTTTTTTCATCCATACAATAAATTTCCGCATCAAGGTAACTTCCGTCCGCCTTAAATTTGCCGAGCTGCTCAAGGCCAGCAATCAAACGGTCAATTCCAATCGAAGCGCCAACGCCAGGAACTTTTTCCTTCATATAAAGTCCTGCAAGGTTATCGTAGCGCCCGCCGGAACAAACAGAACCGATAGAAGGCAAATCATTCAAAAAAGTTTCGTACACAACGCCGGTGTAATAGTCAAGACCACGCGTAATGCTAGGATCCAAAACATAAGTTTTTTCAATTCCTGCAGCCTTCATCATTTCGTAAATATTGCGCATCCGCTCTGTATCTTCACCCGGACCGCCGGCAAGATTTTCTATTTTGGAAAGAATTTCTTCAAAACTTCCCTTGCTGGAAATATATTCAAGAATTTTCTGAGCTTTCTCTTCATTGTTTGTAAATTCATTAAGCTCTTTCAGAACTTCTTCTTCGCCGACTTTTGCAAGTTTATCAACAGAGCGAAGAATGTCCTCGCTTTTTTCGATTACGCCAAGAAGAGTAAGAAAACGGTTAAAAATTCCGCGGTGATTTACGTGAATTGTAATATTTTCAACACCGATTCCGTTCAAAGCGGCTTTCATAACATTCAAAATTTCAAAATCGCTTGCCGCACTGTCCGAACCAACAGTGTCAATATCGCACTGAACGAATTCGCGGTAACGTCCTGCCTGAGGCTTTTCTCCGCGCCAAACTTTTGCAATATGATAGCGTTTGAACGGAAAATAAAGTTCATTTTTGTGTTCCGCTGTAAAGCGCGCAAACGGAACGGTCAAATCAAAACGGAGCGCAACATCGCGGCCGCCGTTATCCTGAAAGCGGAAAACCTGCTTTTCTGTTTCTCCGTTGCTTTTTCGCAAAAGGATTTCTGTATACTCAAGAACAGGCGTGTCAATCGGAACAAAACCGAATGAACGGTAAACTTCTGTAATTTTTTCAGTTAAATTTGTTCTTCCAATTTCCGCTTCCGGTAAAAAATCGCGGAAACCTTTTAATACTCTAGGTTGAATTAAATCACTCATAGAAAATATAATACATAAAAAACTTGCAAGTTACAATAAAATAGTTAAAATATTAAATTATTATGATTTTGGCATTTGATATAGGAAACACAAACATAAAAGTTGCCGTGCTGGAAAATGAAAAAATTATAAATCAATGGCGGCTTTCCACAAATTCAAGACGAACAGGCGACGAATATTTTTCAACCCTGCGTCCTCTGTTCAACGAAGCGCATATTGATTTTTCAAAAATTGATGATGCGGTAATAAGTTCTGTTGTTCCGGCTCTTATCGGACCTTTTATTATTGTAACCCAACATATATGCGGAAAAAAACCGCTTGTAATAGGTCCGGAAATTTATTCAAAACTTCCTGTAAATCTGCCGGAAACCGCAATCCACGAAATAGGAACAGACCTTTTAAGCGATGCGGTTGCCGCCTGGCTTAAGTATAAATGCCCTTCGATTGTAATTGATTTTGGCACTGCCCTTTCTTTTACAGCAATTGATCACAAAGGAAATATTTCCGGAATCGCAATTGCACCCGGCATAGGAACTGCAATCGAATCGCTTTTTAAAAATACAGCGCAACTTCCATCGGTTCCTATGGACGTTCCGGAATCAAGTCTTGGAAAAAATACAGTCTGGTCAATTCAATCCGGAATTTTTTTAGGTTACAAAGGGCTTATTGAATCAATGATAAGCAGAATGAAAACCGATCTTTCAAAAGAAAGCCTTACAAAAAAAGAGGATATAAAAGTAATTGCAACCGGCGGATTAAACAGCGTTCTTCAGCCGATTATAAAAAGCATTAATTTTATAGACAAGGACTTGACGATTACAGGAATCGCAATGATTTTAAAAACTGTGCGGGAATAAGTTTTTAAAAATCCGCTACTGCGCGCGCAAAATCAAATCCTCAAACTGAACTCCGGAACCGTTCTGCACATCGCGGGCAAGAACAGCGCCAACAGCGTTTTCTAAAAATTCCGGTCCGATTCCCGGCGAAAGAACTTTTTCCGTTCTTAAAACAGCAATGTCATCCGCGCAAATTTTTTCACCTTTTTTCATCGCTTTCATAAAATGCAATGAACGGTTTGTGCGCCCATAATTTTTTTCTTCAGCAGATGCAAGTCTTTTTATTCCGTCGCCGATGCAAGCAAAAATTTTTTCTCTTTCATAGGATTCTTCCAGCTGCTTTATAGCCTGCAAAAATCCTTCTTCTTTTCCATAACGGTTCAAAACCGCTTCCGCCTGATGAACAGAATGAACCATAAGAGCAAACTGCTCGCCTTCAAGCGCAACAGGGTCATCAAGTCCGCTGGTCTTTTTGCTTAGCGTAATATGTTTTTCAATTATCGTTCCGCCGCAAAACACAGAAAGTACCGGCACAAGCACCGGATCCAAACTGTGGTCGCTCAAACCGGCAGCAACACCGAAAATATTTTTCAAGTTTTCAATCAACTTTAAATTATATTCGTTTTCCGGCGCGGGATAACTTGTAATGCAATGCAAAAGCGAAATCCCATCCGGAACAAAACGGCCTTTTTCATCATAGCAAAGGATTGCAAGCGCCTTTTCAATGTCTTTTAATTTAGAAACTCCGGTAGAAACTATCGCAGGAACCGGTTTTTCGTTTCTGGCGCGCTGCAAAGAGCGGTATTCTGCAAGTTTTTTTAAAAGCGGAAAATGATTAAGTTCAGGAGATGCAATTTTTACAAAATCCGGCTTTATTTCTAAAAGTTCGGAAAGACTTTTTACTCCGAACGGCGAACACACAAATTTTACGCCTTTTAAATGTGCGTAATCAAGCATTTTTTTATAAAAGGAAGAATCACATTCAAGCTGCTTAAAACGGTCGTAAAGACGGATGTTTCCGGTAGGAAGTTTTACAAAACCCGTATCCGGATGTAAAATCTCATCCGCATAAACCCATTGGAATTTAACAGCATCCGCACCGGCAGAAACAGCGCAGTCAATAAGTTCACGCGCTTTTTTTTTCGAACCTTCGTGGCTTGTGCCAATTTCCGCTATTATCAGCATTACTTCAAATTCCCGGCGGCAGTCTGCGCCTTAAATTTGTTCGAATAAACAGCCAGAACAGATTCCGGAAGCCAACCTTCATCAAAAAAATACCAGTTTTCTTTATTATTGAAGATTGCGTTTCCCTTTATCTGCAAAATATCGCCTTTTCTGCAATGGCCGGAAACTTCGCTGTTCCAGTCTGTATTTTTACGGAATGCGGCATAAGGTTCAACAATAACTGCCCACTGAACATCCAAAGCAAGAGCAAGCGGATCTGAATTGTCAAAAACTATTTCCTTATCCTTTTTACAACCGAAAGCAAAAAATACAAGAAACGCAGAAAAAAACAGGACAAGTTTATTCAGAGAAAATTTATTCAAAAAATTCATAAGTTATTTTTCCAAATATTTCATTACATCAGGATAGATTTTTAAATCAGAATCAACAAAATTAAGCTCTGCAATCACTTTCGGATCAACCCATTTGTATTCTGTATGTTCCGTAAGAAGATAAGGCTTTGCAATTCCATCGTGCTCAAGGCTTACGGAATAAGCATTTAAAAAACATTCCTTGTCTTTATGAAAAAAAGAGCAGGAAGTTATTTTTTCGCCGGGAAAAGCTTTTACCCCAAATTCTTCCTGCATTTCACGGACAATCGCCATCTTATCATCTTCGCCGGAATCCACTTTTCCACCAGGAAATTCCCAGCGGTTTCCCATATCGCCTTTTGCAGTGCGATGCGCAATAAGAACTTTTCCGTCTTTATAAACAATACATGCAACTGAATTACTCATTAAAGGAACAAAACTCCTGGTACTATAAAGTGAACAACAGCAACTATCATACAAGCCAAGCCGATATATTTTCTGTTATCAACAAAAATATTCTGCAAAAAAGGCGGAAGTTCCAAATCAGCAGAACTGGTTTCAAGGTAATACTTAAAAAGAAGCGCCGCTCCGCCCAAAAGTCCTGCAAGAGCCGGAAGCAAATCGCCAAGGAAAGGAATTCCGTTTACGGCAGAAAGCAACTTTATCAGTCCGACAAAAACAGAAAGAATTCCAAGAACAAGCTGAAAAAGTTTATCATTGAGAACCGAATTTTTTCCGAACATTCCGTTTACAGATTTTTTCTGATGCGGAAGTTTTACGCCTCTATAATCTGTATCCAAAAAAGAAATGTCATCATCCGGATTTTTTTTCTGTTCAACCGGACTTTCCTGTTCATCTTCCTGTGCAGCCGAGTTTCCAAAAAAAAGAATGAAGCCAACAAGAAGGCTCAAAAAAACTGACAAAAAGTAAAACTGAAGCATAAAAAACCTCTTTTATCGCTTTACAACTTCCGAAGAAAAAGTGTTCTTTTCATCTCCAAAAGTTACATCCGCAACAACACGAATTATATCATAATCTTTAAATTGTGTCCGCATAAAAAGTTCATTTCCGTCGTAAGAATCAAAAAGTTCTCCGCTGTTCACCGCTGCTCCGGAAGAATCAAATGCGCTGAAAACAACGGAAACAGGAACAGGTATAAAATCCTTTTTTTTCTTTTCTGAAAGCGGCTCAAATTTTAAACTTGCATAAATCTGTTCCGAATAAGAAAATGCGGAAACATTTGCCGAAGTTCCGCCTATTTTCAGCGCATTTTTATTAGTCTGGTAATCCATAAAATATGCAAAACCGCATAAAAGAACCAGAAATATGAACATCATCCTGTTAAATGGATTCTTAAAAATAACTTTAAAAGGATTGCGGGTAAACTGAATTTTTCCGGAATAATAATCTTGAACAATTTTAGGCGCATTTTTTATGCGCTCTTCGCGGTTATAATAAAAATGCAGCGGCTTTTCTCCGTCGGCATAACCTTCCTCAATATTGCTGAAATCCATATTATAACCTTCCTGCAAAAAGGCTAGTTGAACATCGTAGCCAAAAGGGAATCCGTGCGCCACCAGACTACACGCGCCCGATCTTTTTCACACAGAAGAGCGGAAATAATTCCTTCATCAGAAAGCGACAGAGAATAATAAAGCGTATTTTTATGGTCAATCTTTATGTTGCGCTTTATTACGTTCTGCGTTCCAGGCTGAAGCATAAGAACATTAAAACCGTCATCTGTCGTTATTATAAAATACATCCAGGTATTTTTTGTTACGCCAAGAAAATCATAAGGAAGTTTGTAAGTCAATTTTGAAAAATCTTCCGTAACAGATTCTTCATAAGCCGGAATATTTACCGCTTCTCCAAATTTTCCGGATTCTATATCAAGCGGATAAACCGATGTTTTTACATAATCAATGCCGGACTGAGTTTTTGACTCTTCATCTATATGGGGAAAATAATAATCAACTTTTACATAAAGACGTTCCGCATAACAGTCCGGAACAACATTTTCAACCGTTACAAAAAGATCCGACTGCTCTGCATTAGCATTCACAGATTCCGGCGTAACAACAGGAACAGAAGAAGTTTTTACAGGAACCTGAAACTTTAAAAAACCTGATGCAGAAAACCAGAAAACTAAAAGTCCGTCATTCGTAGAACATACAACAACGATTTCATTATTTTCCGTAGTGTAAATATTTTTTATATCCGGAAAAGGAGTTCCGCTCGGTCCCTGCTGCCCCAAATAGTCAACTTCCTTTCCGTCGCTTGAAATTCTAAGCACTACATTGCTGTAAAGAAGATTCAAATCTTCCGCCTGTTCGTTCCTCTCTTTCGGAACGGTTCCGACAGCATAAATATATTTTCGCGAATCAACAGAAAGTTTTCCGGCAAGCGCAAAAGGATAGGAAACAGGTTTCCAAATTCCGGAAGAAAAATCAATCACAGAAGAAAGATTTGACTGTGAATAAAAATCTTCGCTGTAAAACAAAGAAAGCAAATCACCATAGGAATTTAAAGAAACAATTTTTCCGCTGTCACCGTTTACAATATAAAAAAAGCCGTCGCGCATAAAAACAGAAGTAGTTACAGGACCGCTCTTCTTTAATTTGAAAAGATTAATCTGCTCGGCAAAATTTCCATAATTCAAACTGAACATTTCGTTTTCTGAAACAGAAACTACTTTGTTCGAGTTCAAACATGAAGAAAACAGAAACACTATTAATGTAAAATTAATAAAAGCAGCAATTTTCCTAAGCATTTCTTCCACAGCAATTTTTATATTTTTTTCCGCTTCCGCAAGGACACGGATCGTTCCGTCCAATCTTAGGCGATGTTCTTCGCACCGTTACTGACTGTCCCTGTGTATGCTGCGCAGTTACACTTCCTGCAACTTGTCTTCGGGCAACAGCACCATTCATAGAAGAAACAGGTCTTGACTGCCGGGTAATGCTTTCCGCTTCTGAATGCTGGGCATTCATATTGCGCTGTGCCTGCATAGCAGCCTTTCTTCTGGCTTCCTGAGCTTCCGGAGAAAGCTGAATTCTTACTTTAAATACGCGCGACATTACTGTAGTTCTTATAGAATCCAGCATCTCATCGAACATATTGAAACCGTCAATCTTATATTCAGTAAGAGGATTTTTTGAACCATAAGAGCGAAGTCCAACAGCTTCACGAAGTCCTTCCAAAGCCTCCAACTGATCAAGCCATTTTTTGTCTATAACCTGAACATACTGATAGCGGATGAAAAGATTCAAATTTTCTTTGCCGACAAGAGTTTCTTTTTCTGTAATGTCATTCTGCAAAGCCGCAACAACAGAATCTCTTGAAACATTTTCGTCTGCATTTATACCAAAATAATTCATAAGATTTTCTGCAAGTTCCTTGCGGAGCCCATCTTTTTTAGAATGAGAATGCTCATAATCATAGAAAATATCTTCAACCAAACTATCCGCATTATTCAAAACGCGCTGTGCCAAATCTTTATCCGCAAGAATATCATCACGCTGTTCATAAATAACATTTCGCTGTTCATTAAGGACATCATCATAATCAAGCAAATGTTTTCGGATTTCAAAGTTTCTGTCTTCAACTTTCTGCTGAGCCTTTGCAATTCCCTTGTTAAGCCATGGATGATTTATCGGTTCGCCAGGCTGCATTCCGATTCTGGTCATCATCACTTTCATCCTGTCGCCACCGAAAAGGCGCATAAGGTCATCATCCATAGAAATAAAGAACTTTGAACGTCCAGGATCGCCCTGTCGTCCGGAACGACCGCGAAGCTGATTATCAATTCGGCGCGATTCATGACGTTCAGAACCGATTACGTACAGACCGCCGGCCGCTTTAACCTCTTCATTTTCTTTCAGCCATTTTTCTTTTTCTGTTTTATACGCCGCTTCATACTGTTCCGGAGTCGCATTTGTTCCGGCACGTTTTCTTGCCCTGAATTCAGGATTTCCGCCAAGTTTGATATCCGTACCGCGACCCGCCATATTTGTCGCAATAGTAACAGAACCTTTCGCTCCGGCTTCCGCAATAATCATAGCTTCGCGGGCATGGTTCTTTGCATTCAAAACTTCGTGCTTAATACCCTTTTTAGTCAAAAGAGCAGAAAGAAGTTCAGACTTTTCTACAGAAACAGTACCGACAATAACCGGCTGCCCTTTTGCGTGCGCTTCCTGAACTTCCTTGCAAATCGCTTCCCACTTGTCCTGTTCATTCAAATAAACTTCATCATTTTCATCTATTCTGGCAACAGGACGGTTTGTAGGAATCGCAACAACATCAAGATGATAGATTTTATTAAATTCAACCGCTTCTGTAGCAGCCGTACCAGTCATACCAGAAAGTTTTGCGTACATTCGGAAGAAATTCTGGAATGTGATAGTAGCAAGAGTTCTGTTGCGCTGTGCAATTTTAAGATGTTCCTTAGCCTCAATCGCCTGGTGAAGTCCGTCACCGTAGCGGCGGCCTTCAAGAACGCGCCCCGTAAATTCATCTACAATCTGAACCTGACCGTCGCGCACAAGATAATCAACATCGTTATGATAAAGAACATGCGCTCTTACAGCCTGCGTAAAATAGTGAACATATTCAAAATATTCCTCATCAACAACTTTAGCATCAGAAGGAATAAGATTGTGCTTATGCAGAATTTCATCTATGTGCGCAATTCCCTTGTCCGTAAAAGAAATTCGCTTTGATTTTTCATCAACTTTATAGTCGCCTTTTATAAGCTTGCGCTGTTCAGGCTCCATTTCAACTTCGTCAGGATAATCATCCGTCTTAGGATCTTTTTCAACTTCCGTAAGCTCGCCAACATATTTGTCAACTTCATGATATTTATAAGTATCATCTTCGCCCTGACCGGAAATAATAAGCGGAGTACGCGCTTCATCAATAAGAATAGAGTCGATTTCATCCACTACGCAGAAATTAAAACCGCGCTGAACTTTGCGTTCAAGTTCAACCTGCATATTGTCGCGAAGATAATCAAAACCAAGTTCGTTGTTAGTTCCGTAAGTAATATCGCAGTTGTAAGCGACTTTTCTGGCCTCGTTATCCATATTGGAAAGGATAGACCCAACCGTCTGGCCCAAATAAGCATAAACCGGGCGCATCCAGTTTGCATCACGTTCTGCAAGGTAATCGTTTACAGTTACAACGTGAACGCCTTTACCTGTCAAAGAGTTCAAATAAACCGCAGGAACGCACATAAGCGTTTTTCCTTCACCGGTTTTCATTTCTGTAATCCGACCGGAATGAAGAACAAGCGAACCCATAATCTGAACATCATAAGCGCGCTCGCCAAGAACACGGAAAGCGGCTTCCCTAGCCAAAGCAAAAGCTTCCGGAAGTATATCATCAAGAGTTTCGCCGTTTTCAAGGCGAGTCTTAAATTGCGCAGTCTGTTTTGGAAAATCTTCCGCCGCCAACGATTTTGCCCAGTCTTCCTTCGCATTTACTGCGGCAACAAGCGGTTTCAATTTTTTTACATCTCTTTCATTTTGTGAACCAAATAATACAGTTAATACTTTATCAATAAACATAGTAATTTAAATATAAAGTTTTTTTTTATACAAGACAAGCAATTTATAACGCAGAATTCAGAATTTCTTATATGTATTTTTTTAAGGGCGGACAACCGCCCTACGCCTCAAACACTGCGTTCCTCAGTGTTTTCGTCTACCCACCGTGCGGGGACACCCCGCAACGCCCCGTTATTTTGTTTTTATTCCGCCGATTCTGTTTGCCGGCCAAAAGCGGTAAACAGCCGAACCTAGGATTCTTTTTCTGCTCACATATTGCGGCGCAATGTTTGAATAATAAAGAACGGAATAGTCGTCCTCTTTGGAAACAGGTTTAAAAGCCGCATCATAAGAATGCCGCATATCAAGGGAATTAAAGCGGTTGTCGCCCATCATAAAATAACAGTCCTGCGGAATATACTGCGGAGTTCCGTCTTCCTTGCACTGCGGAAAAACCGGCATATTGCGCTGATCCAAAATCAACAGATAAAAATGCAGTTTTTGAGCCTGAACAAGACATTCGATTATTTTTTCATCATTATTGATATCATCTTCCGAATAACCTTTGCCAATAAGTTCAGCAGTACGCAAAAAAAGTTTTCCGGCAGTAAGTTTTACCATAACATTCAACTTAAAATTCGATTCTGCATAATAATCACCGTTGAACAAAGCAAGAGAATCAACTTTATTTTTTCCACCATTAAAATCAAAGGAATTGTAAGCAGAACCTATTTTTCCGTCATCTTTCCAGCCGTTCATAAATTTATCAAACCATCTGTAAGAGTCAATTCCGGAAAGAAGCTTTTTCGTATTCTCATAATAATCAGAAAAAAGGTCATAAGTATTCAGCGAAAGAACAGAACTTTGAGAATTGTACTTCCCGATTTTATTAAAGACAGAAAGAAACGACTTGGAAGTATTCCAACATTCAAAAGCAGCTTTTTCCAAGTCAAAATCCCTCCGCTCTTCTTCAATTTTCAGCATCAGCTTATAGTTTTCTTCCGAAAGCGGAACATCCTGAACAATTTTCCTTCCGGAAACGTTCATTTTTTTTGCGTAAGGCGCAAGATTCCAGCATGCGAATTTTGCATCAAATTCAACCGGCACAAATTCATCGCTTTTTGCAGTCCGCGCGTACAAAGTTCCGTCCTGCATAACAAGCTGTTCACCTGGAACGCCGCAAATACGTTTTACAAGCGGGTCTGCCTTAGGCTGGCCGTTTTCGTCAACATTCAGATTAACCGTTGTAAACGTAAGCATATAAACAATTTGCGAAACTACAGTGCGGACTTCCGATTTTCTGTCAAACGAATAGTGGGGATTTCTGAATACAACAACATCGCCGCGCTTATACGCTTTCATACACGGAATTCCTACATCGCTCAGCGGAAATTTCGGTCCGCTCGGAGTTTTCAGAACAACAACACGGTCTCCAATCAAAAACGAAGGAACCATAGATTCAGACGGAATAACATAAAGCTGAAGAATAAAAATCTGAATCAAAAGAACCATAAAAACCGCCTGAACAAGAGCGTCCACCCAGTCCAAAATTTCAAAAAGAACAGATTTTACAGTTATTTTTTTCGCGGCAATTATTCCCGAACCTTTTTTCTTTTCGGCATAACTTTTCCATTCAGGAACAACAGAAAAAACGCGTTTTTCGTTCAAAAAATAAAGCGCGACAAGCGAAGAAACAAAAACAACACACCAAAGAAGAACGGTAACAACATCGTACCAATAATAAGTTTCATTTTTTCCGGCACGGCGGAAAATAAAAGAAGCCAGCAGAATAAACGGAATATACTGAAGAAATTTTACAGAAACACTAACGGCGCTATACTGCTCAAGCCTGATTGCTTTATATAAAAGGAAATAAAACAGAAATGCTGTTCCGGCTAAGCTCAGCGGAAAAGCAAGCAAAGAAATATCTAACGAAAAACTTACAGAAAATAAAGTAAAAACAAACGAAGCGATAAAAACAATTACAGCAGGAATACGAATTTTATTCATATTCCTACTATAATCAAAATATCAAATAAAGTAAAACCTATTTTTGAATTATGCTTTTTTAACTAACTTCGCAAACAGGCAGAAATTCGCTCCAGAACTTTTTTACGGTCAAGAGGTTTTATAATGTAGTTCTTTGCACCTAGCAAAAGAGACTTCTTTACAAGTTCTTCCTTACCGAGCGCACTGATCATAACAACTCTTGCATTTTTATCAAAAGTCATAATCTGTTCCAAAGCAGAAATTCCGTCCATTTTAGGCATTGTAATATCCATTGTAACAAGGTCAACATTAGGAGCAAGTTCCTTGTATCGTTCAACGCCCTCTTTTCCATCGCCTGCTGTTGCAACAACATCATAGCCTTCGCTGGTAAGAATCTGACCAAGCTGCTTTACTACAAACATAGAATCGTCAACAATCATTATGCGGAAAGCAGAGCCGTCACTCTTCCGTCCTTCAGGAGGACGTTCATTTATCGTAGGAAAGTCTTGTACAGTTTTCATATTTATTTACCTCCCAAATTATGCGCGTTCCCTAATCGCAACATTAACTTCAATTTTACCATATTCTGTTATAAGCGGAACTATAAGTGCTTCCACATTTTCAGTTCCACCGCCAAGAGCCGCAATTTCCATCTGCTGGCCTACAAACAAAGCCGGAGGAGTAAGGTCAAACTTGAAATTCAACTCATGCAGCTTTGTTACAGCCTGTGCCGTAATCAAATTAGCAAGCTCGCTGATGGTAGCTTTTGCCAACTCATCAAAAGTTACAAGTCTTTCTCCATTCATTTTAGATGCAATGTTTATTGCAGTTTCAAGAGTCATGTCAAATAAGACACGTCCTTCAACATCTCCGGCAAGACCAACCAAAGCTGCAACTCCCATAACCGGCATTGCTGTAGATTTCAGATAAAGGTTTCCCCGTTTTACTTCCGCACCGCCAAGAACTTCTTTCAAAACTCTGTAAGATGTTTCAACAAACGGATTAATGTATTCAACCCTCATATCTACCTCCTGTAAGAAATAATATAAAACTGCAATATTTCAGGCAGTCAAGGTTTTCAAAGTCCGCTCCAAAAACTGAAGTTATCATACGACTTCCTATTGCTTCGAAAACGCCGTAAGCATTTTTTCTGTATGTTCAAGAAATTCCGAAGCATCAGGAACAACTTCATTTTCTCCAAGAATCAAAACACCATTTCCTTTAAGTTTTTCCACAAAATCACTAAAAACAGAATTTTGCGAATCTTCATCAATCAAGGAAAGCAAATCGCGTGCAAAAATCAAGTCGACCATAGGCAAAGCATTTGTGTGCCGGCAGTCATGATACTCAAACATAACGCAATCTTTTACCTGCTGATTGAAAGTTTTTGCACCGGAAGCAGTTTCTGAAAGATATTCGGAAAACCATTCAGTCGGCGCATCATCAGGAATATTCAACATAGGCGCATTTGAAACGCCAAGCAAATCAATATCCTGCGCATAAAGCCGGATTTTTGAATCCGGATATTTCTTTAAAAGAACGCAGGCCAGACAGTAAGTTTCAATTCCGGAACCGCATCCCGGATTCCATACAACAATCTGTTTTGCAGAATTTTCAGGAAGAACTTTAAAAAGACTTTCAGCATATTCTTTTGACCACCAAGTATTTGAAAACGGTGACCAAAAGTCTTTCAAAAATTCTTTTGCATCATCTGCGCCCTGAAGTTGAACAGAAGTGTTCTTCCGCTCTTCAATCCATCGTACAAAACGGTGTTTTACCCACTGTTCATTTATGGGTGAAACAAAAAAGTTTGCATAAGATTTCAGACCTTCAACAACAAATCCGTAATCCGCACTTTCAGCATCAGAAGCCTTTTCTGACTGTGGTTCCTGCAAATATTCCGCAGAACCACCAGACTGCACGGCTTCCTTAGGATTTCCATTTTTTACCCCGCAAGAATCAACTGCGGCGCAAACATTATTTTCCGGCAAATCTGTCTGTACGCTATTTTTTACGCTCTTTTCAGCAGTCTGCACTTCCGGAGCATCCGCGCTTTCCGTTTTTTCCGCAGAAACCGGCGCCTCTTCAGTTTTAAGCGCAACGTTTTCATCCGTTTTTTTGGAATCCTGTGCAGGAACAGCATTTTTTGCACTTACAGCAAAATGTTTTTCCTCCGCAGGTTCACTTTCAGACTTAGATTTTGAAAAGATTCTTTCAATGTCCAACAAAATATAAAGCCTTTTGTTGCTTTCAACAACACCATAAATATATTTTATATTTATATCTGCAAAGAGCGGATGCGGCGGCTGGATAGTACTTTTTTGAATTCCCACAACCTTGTCAATTTTATCAACTACAATTCCAAAAACCTGTCCGTCAACATTTAAAATCAAAAGATTCTGAAGTTTATTTTCATCAGTTTCATCAAAAGATTCTTTTACGTTAAAGAAAACGCGCATATCAAGGATTGGAATAATTTCTCCGCGCAAATTATAAACGCCAACCACAAACGGAAGCGTATTCGGCACATAAGTAAATTTTCCGGCTTTTGCAATTTCCTTTACATACATAATGTCAATCGCATAATCCTTTCCCGAAAGCGAAAAAGTTACCATTTTAAAATCAATAGTTTCTTTAACCTGCTGTTCTTCAACATTGTTTTCAGCAACTACAGCAGAAAGATTCATATTATCATCAGATATAAGAATAGATTCAAGTTTCATACAAGCCCCACAAAAATCAAACAGCCCGCTTCTGCGCCTGCGAATCCAGCTTTATGCTAAGTTCAAGAAGCTGACTTACATCAATTATAAGAGAAACAGAACCATCACCAAGAATAGAAGCGCCCGCAATTCCAGGAGAATTTGTGTACTGATCCTTAAGCGGCTTGATTACAACATCTTCTTCGCCAATCAAAGAATCAACCATAATGCCGAGTTTTTTATCTTTTGAGCCCACAATAACAATATTGCAGTATTCATCGCGTTCATCCTCTTTTATGCTGAAAAGCCTTGAAAGTCTAAGAACGCTTATAACTTCATTGCGAAGATTAAGAACCTCGTAATTATCAATTGTTTTTATATCAGAATAAAGAATCCTCTGGCTTTCAATTACAGACGCAATCGGAATTGAATAAATTTCTTTTCCTACGCGCACAAGAAGTCCCTGAATAATAGCAAGCGTAAGCGGAAGTTTTATACTGAACGTAGTCCCCTTACCTTTTTCCGAAGTAACATTAACTGTTCCGTTCAGTTTGTCTATCATTGTCTTTACAACATCAAGACCTACACCGCGCCCTGAAACCTTTGAAATTTTATCCGAAGTTGAAAATCCCGGTTCAAAGATAAGCTGGTGTATTTCATTTTCAGAAAGAACTTTATCCGGATGAATAATTCCTTTTTCAATCGCTTTGGCACGAACTTTTTCCGCATCGATTCCGGCTCCGTCATCAGCAATATCAATTACAATAAGATTGCCTTCATTCGATGCTTTTAACAAAACAGTTCCGGTTTCCGGCTTTCCGGCCGCAAGACGCACTTCCGGAGATTCAACTCCGTGGTCGCAAGAATTTCTTACACAGTGCATAATAGGATCAAGCAGGTCTTCAACAACCGCCTTATCAAGCTCTGTATCCTCACCTTCTATAACAAGATTTATCTTTTTATTAAGATCGCGCTGCAAATCGCGGACAACACGCGGAAACCTGCTGAAAATCTGGTTAATCTGAACCATGCGGATTTTCATTACGCCTTCCTGAAGTTCCCCCGCAATGCGTCCAAGATTCTGAGTAGAAGAACGGAGCTTTGTTGCTATTGACTTTAAGTCCGCCTCGCCATTTTCCAGTCCGGAAGAAGCTCCGAATTCAGAAGAAATTTCCGCCCGCACATCGCGCAATGACTTTCCGTCTTTCAGTTCATCAAGATATTTAGGCAATTTTTCCACAAGTCTGCGGATTCTTTCTTTATATTCAACTTCCTTTTCCTGAAATTCCGAAAGACCGGAAGCAAGATTTGCAGAAAGCTGATTGAACGAAGCCTTTGCGATTACAATCTCGCTCACAAGATTCATAAGATAATCAACACGTTTTGAATCCACGCGAAGAACAGAATTTTGCTGAACAGCAGCCGACTGTTTTGCGCCGCCGCTTTTTTCATGATGCTCACTTTTTTGCTCTGTATGCTGTGCATTCTGACTTTCAGCCGCAACAACAGCAGTTTTTTCCGCTATGTTTTCGCTTTCCTTAGTTTTTTCAACAACAGAATCAACTTTTTCTTCCGGAACAGAGTTTTCCTGTACAGAAATTTCCGGTGCAGCAGCCTTTACAGAGCTATCAGCAGTTCCGGCAACAGGTCCTGTAATTTCCTGCGCATCCGTTGCAAGAGTCACATCGCCCAAAAAAGCCACATCCTCTATTTTTTCCGCAGTAGAATCGGAAGCCATGTAGTAATAAACAAATTCATAAAACTCATCTTCGTAAAGAGCATCAAAATCAGGAACGGTTTTAAGAACGCTACCCAGCGCTTTAAGTGCGGCAAAAACTTGAATTCCGCCTACAGAATTCATAGGGTTATTTTCATCAAATTTTACGGCAACCCGCCAGACTTTCTGATTTCCTTCGCATGAATTTTTAAGTTCTGTAAATTCTTCTTCCGAAAGCGGAGGATAAACAAACGGATTCAAACCGGAAGAACTGCTTTCCGGCGCAACCGCGCTGCCAGAGAGTTCCGCTTTTTCCGCAGAAACATCCGCAGGATTTCCAAGTTTCGGGCCAAAGCCTGCCGGCGGAGCGGAATGTTTTTTATTCTTTGCGCCTTTTTCCGGTATGTAAGACTTCAGTTTCGCCACAATCTCAGAAACATCTTCCTCGTAAACAAAACCGTTCTGTCTGGATTCCAGCATTGCTTTTATAACATCTATTGAATTAAGCAGCAAATCAACTATATCTTCTGTAACTTCAAGTCTGTCCGAACGGATTTCATCAAGCACATCTTCTACTTTATGCGTAAATTCCGAAAGTTCATTCATTTCTACCGTAGCGGAACCGCCTTTCAGCGTATGCGCCGCACGGAAAATTTCATCAACAGCCTCGTGATTGGAAGGATCGCTTTCTATCACAAGAATATTGCTTTCAAGAGTTTCAACCTGTTGCTCTGCCTCTGCAAAAAAGTCTTTCAAAAGTTCTTCATTGTTCGGGTCTAAATAATCGCTCATACTTTAATTATATAGCGTATTTTTTATAATTCAAGCAAATTGAAGGCGCACTGCGCAAAAAAAAATAAGATTTAGCGAAAAAAAGCCGATAATCTAATCGTGGAAAAATATTCTGGAGTTCATACTATGAAAGCAAAAAAAATAAAAACATTTATTCTGGCGGCGGCATTCACCGCTATGAATACATTCACTTTCAGCGAAGTTTTTTTCAGCGGATTTGCAGGCATAAAAACCGACCTCGCTTCATCAAAAGAAGATACCTTTGACCCGGCATTGTACATGCAGTCGTTTTTTTCAGGCCAATTCAGCCTTTCCGAAAACATAATGGCACATGCGGAATTTTCACTTGCCACACAAAACTTTACCGAAAATTCTTTTTTTGACACAACTCCCTCAAACTTTAAAATAGACGAACTTTCTATAACATTCAGAAGGCAGCTTCTTGACGCGGCAAATTATTTAAGTTTTTTCGCAGGAACTTACGAGCCAATCGGTTCAGACATATTTTTGCGAAGACAATTCGGAATACAACCAATCGCCTCTAAAATAACAGAAAGCTGGCTGGGACTTTCCGGCTCTGTCATTTATCCAAGTTTCGGCGTAGGCGGCTCGGACATCGTTCATTTCAACGCACAGCCGCTTGCGCTCGGCCTTTATTTTTACGTAAACCACGAACTTGAAGGCTGCTACAGTTTGAACACAGACTTGCGTTTTGCCGGAGTTTACAGATTTTTCACGTTTGACCTTTCCGCAGGGCTCGGAATGCCTATGAAAGAAAAAGAAAATTCAAACGCTTTCTTTGAAATCGACACTCTTTACTGGCGCGCAGGAATGAACGTGCTTGTAGGAAACAGCTATACAACCTCGCTTTTCATACAGGCAGGAATTTCGGACATAGAATTCACCCGTGACTCTTCAGAACTCAAACTTAACGAAGATGCCGCATATCTTCTGTTCGAACCGCGCTTCAGAACAAAATCCGCACAGATTCACCTTTCAGTTTTCAGTCTTCCGGAAGACACCGTAAAAGATTTTATTTTTATAAATGACACGTTGGGAGTAAACCTTAACATTTTTACGGACAATCTTTATGTAAAAAACAAAATGTTCATATTCGGAATTCACACCGCGCTTTCATTCCCGGAAAAGAATTTTTCAGACGCAATAAACCACGCCGACAAACTTTTCACGGACGACTTCAATGTTACAACAGCACCTTACCTTGCAACAAATTTTTACAACGGAGAAATCCACGGAATGCTTCAGGCAAGAATTACAGACATTGCAAACGGACACTACGGCAAAGCCTTTGAATTGAACATAGGATACAAGTCCCAGTTCTAAGTCGGGGAAAGCCTTCCCCTCGGCTCAAACAGCGTTTTCGCCTACCCCTTCCAGCGGGGCAAAACAATTTTGCACTCTGCCCCGCAACACCCCATTCCTGCAAAAAAAAAACGCCTCCCGAAAAACTTCAGGAAGCGTTCAAAAAATCCGCTAATTTTCAAGCGACAATTTGCCAAGTCTTTCGCAAGCTTCGGCTACATCCTCTTGGTGACCGAACGAACTGAAGCGGATAAAACTTTCGCCGCTAGGACCAAATCCGGAACCTGGAGTTGTTACAATGTGGCACTTGTCCAAAATCAAATCGAAAACATCCCAACCCTTTTTTCCCGGGAATTTCGCCCATACATAAGGACTGTTTCCGGTAGAATAAATCGTAACGCCGGCTTTCTTAAAGTTTTCACCGCGCAAAGTTTCCTCGATTTTCTTAACGTTCTCAAGATAATAATCGATTACGTTTTTCATCGCTTCAAGACCTTCCGGCTCAAGACAAGCAAGTCCGCCGGCCTGAGCAACATTAGAAGCGCCGTTAAAAAGAGTTGCCATAACGCGGTTCCAGTCTTTGTTCACGCTGGTTCCGTCGGCAAACTTCAAATCGTTCGGAACAACCGACCAGCCCAAGCGGACACCGGTAAATCCTGCAGGTTTTGAAAAAGAATTTATTTCGATTGCGCAGGTTCTGCTTCCCGGAATTTCAAAAATAGTTTTAGGAAGCGAAGCATCGCGGATAAATTCACGGTAAGCCGCATCGTAGATTATGATGCAGTCGTTTTTGTTCGCAAAATCAACAAGTTTTTTCAAATCGTCTTTTGTTGCGCATGCACCAGTCGGATTGTTCGGAGAGCAGAAATAAATCAGACTGTTCTTTTTTATTTTTGACAAATCCGGGAAAAAGTTGTTTTCCGGAACGCAAGGCATATAAGTAATACCCTTGTAGCCTTTTCCGTTGTTTTTTCCAGCCGCGCCTACAATTACAGAACCGTCAACATAAACAGGATAAGCCGGATCCTGCACTGCGACCTTCACTTTTGAACCGAACAAAGTCTGAATACGCGCAATGTCGCATTTTGCTCCGTCAGAAATAAAAACTTCATCGCTAGAAGCCATTCCCTTATACCAGGTTTCGGCAATTCTTTTTCTAAGTTCAGAATTTCCCTGCTCATCACCGTATCCGGAATAACCTTCTTTTGTAGAAAGAGATGTGGCATAATCCGCCATTGCTTTCGCAATAAAAGCCGGAAGCGGTTCCGTTGTATTTCCAATGCTTAAACTTATGATTTTCGCATCAGGATGTTTTTCTTGATACTCGCGTCTTCTGCGAGCAACTTCCGGGAACAAATATCCCGCAGTCAAATTGGCAAAACCAGAATTTCTTTTAATCATAATAAAATCATTTTAGTAACTGCGGATTTTTTTGTAAACTGTAAAACGCCAGAATCTTTCTCACATAGAACGGATGTCATATCGCCTTCAAACTTTCTGACTGTTTGCAGACCATCACCCGACCATTTTACAGACAACAAACCGGCCATTCTGCAGCCCCCTGCACGGACAGTTTGCGATATCACAACAATAAGCGCCGCTTGAACCAGCGAAAAAAATAATAAAACAGCAAAAACATTTTATTTGACAACAATTAAAAGAGTGTTATAATTTTTTTTAGTATGATGAATGAAGTCTTAGTTTTTGCGCCTGCGAAAATCAATATAGGTCTTAGGGTTCTTCCCAAACGGCAAGACGGATTTCATAATTTGGAAAGCATTTTTCAAACCGTTTCTATTGCGGACGAAATTAAAGTCCAGGCAGAAGAGGGAAAAGGAATCTGTTCCGTAGAATGTGCGGATATGGTTCTTCCGGAAAAAAACACGCTTACAATGGCATACAACGAGTTTTACAACGCAACAGGAGTAAAAAAACTTAACATAAAAATTACGCTTGTAAAACATATCCCGGCAGGCGGTGGTCTTGGAGGTGGCTCTTCAGACGGAGCGGCTCTTTTAAGGGCTTTGGAAAAAATACACGGAATCAAGCTTTCCGAAGAACAGCTTGATTCTATCGCTTCAAAAATCGGAAGCGATGTTTTTTTCTTTGTTCACTGCGGAAACAACAATGGTTTTTGCGCCGTTGTGACAGGTCGCGGTGAAAACGTCAGGGAAATAAAAAAACGCAATGATTTATTCTTCGTTATGATTTTCCCGGATGTTCAAAGTTCCACAAAAGAAGCGTATTCCCTTGTGGATGACTTAATTGAAAAGAAAGACAGTAATTTTTATCCTCCGTTGGAAGATTTGGAAAAAGAATATAATTCAGATGTTTCAAAATGGAGTTTTAAGAACACTTTTACCAGCGCGCTGGTTTTAAAGTTTCCGGAAATAGGCAATGCTTTTGAAAAACTAAAGAAAACAAAACCTGTTTTTTCAGAAATGTCCGGTTCCGGTTCAACAATTTTTGGCATTTATGCTTCGAAAGCCGAAGCAGAAGAAGCTGCAAAAATACTTAATGATGAAGGCTTTAAATGTGTAGTTACGCAATAGTCTTTGCGGTGTTTTTTTGCAACAATAAGGAGAAAGGCTTATGCAAATCACAGAATTGCGTATTCGAAAAGTTGAAAACGAAGGAAAACTTCGTGCCTATGTTACTGTAACATTTGACAACTGCTTTGTTGTTCATAATGTTAAAATTATTGAAGGGCAGAACGGTCTGTTCATTGCAATGCCAAGCAGAAAAACTGCGAATGGTGAATACAAGGATGTTGCACATCCAATCAATCCAGAATTCAGAATGGACTTGCAAAAAAAGATAATTTCGGAGTATAATGCAGGACATGTAGAAGAAGCGGATTCAGAAGAGTAGCGCACCTCTCTGCATAATTTTTTGGGCCGTCGTCAAGCGGTAAGACACAGGCTTTTGGTGCCTGCATTCCACAGGTTCGAATCCTGTCGGCCCAGCTAAAGGACTTTCATTTAAGAAAGTCCTTTTTTTTCAAAAAAATATTTTCCATAAAACATTCTTTTTAAATCAAACTTGCTGTTGACCTAACCACCCAGATAATTTATATTTTTGTATGCGGAGAGAATTCAATTTCTCTGGAGATTTTTTTATGTCTGCCTTTGACAGTTCTAATTTTTACAGCGGACCTTATTCATTTGATGATGAATTTGAAGACGATTTTAATGACAAATATTCAGATGATATTCTGGATGACATTGATGAGGATTCAGAAAGCTATGAAGAAGCGTTCGATGATGCAGATGATGACATTTACGAACCCTATGATGATGTAGAACCCGAAGACGGATATATAAATCCTTACAAATACGACAGAAATGACTTCGGAGATGAAGAAGAAAACTTCGACGAAGACGATGAATAAAATAAAAAAGCGTTTCTTCAGGTCATTCCCGAACGAAACGCTTTTTTTTATTGCCTACGCATTATGAAAATCCAACACTTTTCCCGCATGCCAAAGCTTTTCCAAATCATAAAAATTTCTTGCAGCCTCGGACATAAGATGCACAACAACTGAACCGATATCTATCAGATTCCAGTCATCACCATCCGGACTTTTTCTGCTGGTAACGTGAATCTGCATGTCATTTTCTTTAACATAATCTTTTACCTGCTTGCAAAGCCCCTGCCAATGCGCCGATGAATTTATAGTCGCAATAACAAAATAGTCAGTCCAGCTGTTAAGTTCAGAAACATCAAGAACAGCAACATCCTTGCCCTTTCCGTCCTCAAGAAGCTGCGCTATTTCCAAAGCCTTTTGTTCCGTTGTTTTATTTGCCATTTTTTTCTCCTGCAAATTTTTATATTTCCGCTGAAATTTTAATCATTCTTAGAAGCGCGTACATATCTTCCGTCAAAATCTTTACCAAGTATGACGGTAAAGTCAACATCAGCGGCAGTATCACTTTCTGAGCGGGAAAGATCAACTTCCTCTTCCTGAATATTTGTACAATGAATAAAATCTCCTACCATAGCGGCTATTTCTTTATTTCCAATGTGATCAATAATCACAGTTTTTTCATAATCATTTCTGTCTGCATTTACTGCACTAAGAACATCATAACTTGCATTCTGGAACAGAATAGAAGTATTTCTTGCAAGACCTTGAACTGTAGTTCCGTTTTTAATTTCAAGAACATAAACACGGCTTGCATAGGTTCCGCTGTTAGAAATAAGCATATTCGTACTTTGCTTAACCGCTTCTTTTATAAATTCACCGTTATTAAGCGGAAAAAGCAATTTTTGACCGTCAACTATTCTGAGCGGACCTGTAACAGACTGCCGGATCATAGTTTCAGAATCCATTTTCGAAATTTCGGAAAAAAGTCTGTATGCGTCATTTTCTTTAAGATTGCAGTTCATCAGCTTAAGAAATTCATTAAAAATCTTCTTTTTGCCAAAAATCAGACTGCGCTTGTCGTGCAAAACAGAAAAAAATGCAGTTACAACATTCTGGTAACGTTCCTGTATATCAGAGTTACTTTCTTCTTCATCTCTGAATTTCAAATACGCCGCAACCTTATCACCATCAAGCGTAACCGCGCCGGACGGCAAAAGCCAGCGCTCCCCGTTTTCAGAAACGGAATCAACCGGAGCAGGAATAAAAACCCGCAGACCGCCAAGCATATCCGTCATCTTTACAAAATTTTCTATATTGAACGTTATAGAAAAAGGAATATTGCAGTCCAAAAGTTTTTCAATTTCGTATTTGTACGTTTCTATACCTTTTTCAAGATAAACATCGTCAATCCTGTCTACGCGTCCTAAAGACTGATAAATAGCGCCTGTATTTCCCGGAATATTAACAATACCGGCTTTTCCGGAAACAGGATAATAAATAAGAACATCGGAAAAAACAGCGTTGCCGTTTTCATCATCAAGAACGCAAAGCACGCGTACAACCTGGTCATTTTTCAATTTTTCAGCAACATTGTCTTTTCTTAACGAAAATGCCATGATTATACTTACTGCAATTATTATCAAAAGGATAAAAAGCAAAAGCAACGCACCTTTCTGTTCATCAGTCAATCTTATTCTTTTCATACCCCACCCGCTTTCAGATATTTTAAGAGCTCTTCAGTTTCCGGCGCAATTTTCTTTCCTTTTTTAAGAAGATATTCTTTGCTGTCCGAAACAACTTTGCAAAAAAGTTCGTCCAATGAAAGTTTCTTTATACTTTTCATGTACGCATCATTCACATGTTCGCGTCCCGGTTCAATTTTATCTGAAATATAAAGAATTTTTGCAAGCGCGCACATTTTTTTTCTGCCGAAAGTATGATTTGCCACAGCCTCAAGAACATCGGGGTCTTCCACTCCAAATTCTTCCTTAAGTTTTACGGCTGCCGCCCTTCCGTGCAACAGTGCAGGATTTTCCATTTCAAGAGCGGAAATTGACTTTCCGTCCTTTTCAGCGGTTTTTATCATTTGCTCCGGATCCAATTTTTTACACATATCATGCGAAAGTCCGGCAAGATAACCGGTCTTTTCGTCAAGTCCGTATTTTTTGCAAAATTTCCTGCACGTTTCCGCAGTACGCAATGAATGTTCATAGCGCGACTCGTTAACCGCTTTTTTTACGTACTTTCTGATCTTTTCCGTCAGCAAATCAATATTTTCTATCATTTTTATTTACCATACAGACTGTTAGAAATAATATACTGAAAAACCGGCTCCGGAACAAGGTAACGCCATGCTTTGCCATTTGCAATTCTGGCTCTTATCTCTGTGGAAGAAACGGGGAATATGGGATTTCCCACAAATTTATGCGGATACGGAAAATTTTCAACATAAGACTGATCTGCATAATCTTCTGTATAAAGCCCAATCGGTTTATTTTCGGTTCCGGCTGTTTCAACTCCATTTTTTTCAGGCACCCGGGAAGCAATAAGCAAATCCGCAAGAGCAGAAACTTGTTCCGGATTCTTCCACTTATAAAACTGAGCGGCAACTTCCTGCCCCATCACAAAGGCAAGTCTGTCTCCGTCCAGTTCATCTTTATATTTTTCCGCAATAAACTGCAAAGTTTCTGAAGTATAGGAAATTCCGCCGCGTTCGATTTCACAGGATTCGGCAAAAAAATGCTGTTTTTCAGAACCGGCCGAAAAAGAGCAGAATCTTTCTATCATTTCCAGACGATGCTGCGCGCTTACCAAGCCGCCAGCCTGCTTATGAGGAGGAATAAAAGTAGGAACAAACAGAAGTTTTTCATAACCAAGCTCGCGGACAACAGTTTCCGCAAGCATAGCATGCCCCACATGAAGAGGATTGAACGTTCCGCCAAAAACTGCAATTTTCATCAGTTTTCACTTCCCGGATATTGAACATTTTCGTCATCAAAATCATCCGAACACATAAAATCCGGAGTTTTTATTTTTTCCGAAGATTCTTTTATGTCCTTTTTACCTTCAAGACGGTTTACAAGTTCTATAATTGCTTTTTTCGCAGTTCCAAGTCCAAGATTATTTTGAACAGAAACAGGAATAACAATAGTTTCCGGCTCTTTTTTTCTTATTGAATCAACAACTTCAGCCGCATTTTTTTCAGCGCCTTCAACATCAATTTTATTCGCAAGCACAATACGCGGCTTTTCCAAAAGGTCTTCAGAATAATTTCCAAGTTCTTTTATAAGAGTTTCATAAGCAATAAGATAATTTTCATCAGAAGAATCAATCATAAAAAGAAGACAGGCCGTGCGTGAAATATGCTTTAAAAAGTCAAATCCAAGACCAACGCCTTCAGAAGCACCTTCTATAATACCGGGAATATCCGCAATTATTATATCCTGTTCGTCATCAACTCTAAGAACTCCAAGATTAGGAATTTTTGTTGTAAACGGATATGGTGCAATTTTAGGACGCGCATTTGTAAAAGCAGTAAGAAGAGAAGATTTGCCGGCATTCGGAAAACCTACGAGTCCGACATCCGCAATAATGCTAAGTTCCAGCTTTACAGTGCGGACTTCGCCGGGTGCACCGGAATGAGCATAGCGAGGAGCCTGGTTTGTAGAGCTTTTAAAATGAACGTTTCCCCAGCCGCCCTTTCCGCCTTCAAGGAAAAGAAATTCTTTATTTTCATCTTCATCTGTAAAATCGTGAATAAGTTCATTCGTAGCGGCATCGCGGATTGTTGTTCCAGGCGGAACAGGAATAACAACATCTTCGCCGTCCTTGCCGAATCTGTTCCAGCCCTGTCCGTCGCCGCCATTTTTTGCCTTGAAAATATGATGGTGGCGCAACTTTGAAAGTGTACGCATATTTCTTTTTACAACAAAAATTACGTTTCCGCCTTTTCCGCCGTCACCACCATTAGGACCGCCATGCGGAATATATTTTTCGCGGCGGAACGCAATACAACCGTTTCCGCCTTTTCCAGAATGAACTTCAATTTCCGCTTCATCAGCAAACTGAAACATCTATTTACTCCCACAAAAAGTTTACAAAAAAAATACCCGGCGCGAAGAATACTTCAGACCGGGCATCAACAAAATATAAAAACTCTGACTATTCAGCCTTTGAAGGTGTTACAGAGACAAGTTTTCTGTTCATTCTTTCATGAAACACAACATTTCCGTCTGCTGTAGCAAACAAGCTGTCATCGCCTGCTCTCTGAACATTATCACCAGGGAAGAATTTTGTTCCACGCTGACGAACGATAATTGAGCCAGCTGTTACAAATTCTCCGCCATATTTTTTTACACCCAGGTTTTTAGGATTAGAATCACGGCCGTTTTTTGCGCCGCTACCGCCTCTAGTTCTTCCCATCTTATTGCTCCTATAAGTTTTTTATTACAACATCAAGATTATCCGGAAATTCTTTTGCGACTGAAATCAAGCCGGTCTGCAAAAAATCTCCAGCGTACTTCAACTTTTCTTCACAAACAGAAGAAAAGCCATCCAAAATCTTAAAACTTACAAATCCCCTTTCGGAACAATCCGTTTTAAGATTTACGCCTTGCAGCTCAGAAAGAATCTGCAACGTCGTACGTATAAGAACCGTAACTGCGCTGCAAACTATATCCGAACCGCGTTCAGCATATCCGGCGTGTCCTTTTGCATTCAAACCAAGCAACACGCCGCTTTTACTGCGCTCAATCAGCACAGAAATCATTAAGCATTAATAGATTCAACGCGAACGTTTGTATAATGCTGTCTGTGACCAATCAAACGGTGATAATCTTTCTTTGATTTGTATTTAAGAACAAGAACTTTTTTGTCGCGGAAAGATTCTTCTACAACAACAGTAACCTTTGCGCCTTTTACATAAGGAGTGCCAACAGTAACTTTGTCGCCATCGCTTACAAGCAATACTGATTCAATTTCAATTTTAGCACCCTTTTCAGCATCAATAGAATCAACTGTCAATACAGCATCTTTTTCTGCTTTGTACTGTTTGCCCTTATATTCAACAAGTGCGTACATATTTTCAACCTCTGAATTAAAAATCTGGCACAAAACAGCCGCAGTATTTAACGGGTGATACTACAACTTTTGTAACCTAGTTCTATTATTTTATCAAATACAAGAATTATGGTCAATTAGAATTTATAAGTTCCTGTAGTAATTGTTCCGCCATTTGAATAAACATCAAAATTGACAGACTTGTCCACTTTAGAAAGTTCCGCGTAGAATTCTTTTAAATTCTTTACAGATTTTCCGTTTACAGCAGTAATAACATCTCCCTGCTGAATTCTTAATGCAGCGGCAGGTGATTTTGGAAGAACATTTGTTACAAGAACACCTTTATCCGTATCAAGTTCAAACTGTTTTTTCAAATCTTCTGTAACAGGAGCGGCAATAAAGCCCGGCCAAAGCTTTCCATTGTCCGAAGAAACTTTTTCCGTGCGCTCTTCAATTTTAATCATAAGGGAAACTTCCTTGCCGTCGCGAATAACCTTGAAATCAACAGTTTTTCCGGCTTCAAGAAGACCTACTTCACGCTGAACCTGATCGACATCCTTCACCTTGTGATCTCCGACAGAAACAATATAATCGCCAGGACGCATTCCGCCTTTTTGCGCAGGAGAACCTATAAATACCTGAGCCGCAAGAGCACCATCCAAATCTTTTACACCAAGAGCCTCTTTATAATCATCGGAAGCCGACATAAGAGAAACACCAAGCCAACCGTAAACAATTTTTCCGTTTGAAATGAAAGAATCAACCGCGCCTTTTATATTATTTATAGGAATAGAAAATCCCAATCCCTGCGAACCGCCTGACTGAGAAGCAATCCAAGTGTTGATTCCGATAACTTCACCGTAAATATTTACAAGCGGACCGCCGGAATTTCCCTGATTGATTGCGGCATCCGTCTGAATGAAGTCGTTGATATTGCCGATTCCTGAACCAGAGCGGCCCTTAGCGCTTACAATTCCCTGAGTTACAGACTGACTGTATCCCAGCGGAGCACCCATCGCAAGACAAATATCACCTGTTTTTACAGCATCAGAATCGCCGAGAATTGCAACAGGAATTGATTTATCCTTTGATTCAAACGAAACAAGCGCAATATCCATGCGGGAATCCGCGCCCACAAGCTTTCCTTCAAAATTACGTCCGTCGTTAAGTTTTATGCTGATTTTTGTAGCATCACCTGCAACGTGATTGTTTGTAAGAACGTAAATAGTATCTCCGGTTCTGCGAACAATAACGCCGGAACCAAGACCTTTCTGTTCATATTCGCGGGTTCTGCCTTTTTTATTTTCGCTGTCTTCCGGAACTCCGAAAAAATATCTTCTGATGTCATCAAAAGGATCTATAGTCTGAACGGTTTTTGTTTCTGTAACATCGACCTCTACAACAGAAGGAAGAACTCCGTCGCTTATAGCGCGGAAAGAATTTTGCAGCGCCTCAACAATTTTCAATGAATCCTGCGGAACAATCGAAGAAGTTTCCGCATACGCAGTGCCGGCCGTACCGACTACAGGAGTTTTGCTGCAAGAAAAAGAAACAATTCCGAATGATAGAACTGCCGCACCTGCAAATCCGATTAAACATTTTTTCCAACTTTTCATTATTATGCCTCCAAAAGACATTTTTAAACAATAAAATTTAAATCTTCTATAAAGCAAATACTAAATCCGCTTTTTTAAAAGATAAACATAAAATTAAAAAAAGGTTACAAAATAAAAATTGCCCTCCTGGCAATTTTTATTTAACAAAGTTTGGTTGCGCATAGCAATAAAACTTTTGCTCAGAAATTATTCTTTTACAAGAGAAAAAAAATCTCGCTAAAAACTGTCCAAACTTTGATCCGCGCTCTGCGGACGTCCGTGTCCGCAAATGCACCGCAGATAATTATTGTTTTTAAGGAGCTGTCTAAAAAGAATAAAAACCGGTGGTTGAGCAACGTCGAAACCACCACATATAGTCACAAAGTCATTTCGACAGGCTCAATGACCGCTATGTTTTTTACTTATTGGCCAGGCCCTTATTTAACAAAGTTTGGTTGCGCATAGCAAAAAATTAGTGTTCTTAAATTTTTTTTCAAAATTTGTGCATAAAAACAATGTTTTAAGCATTCACCACTTTCTGATAATTCCGGCTCGTCTTGACTTTTCTCGGGGGGGGGGGTAAAATTACCTATATTAAAAAAAATTAGGAGAAATAAATGAAAAAAATTTTTCTTTTACTAGCTTTTACAAGTATTTTTTACTTGGCAGGATGTTCAAATGGAACCGATGACAATCCGTCCGAGTCCATTGAATCTAAAAATTTGGAAACAATAAGTTTGATTCCTTCGATTAATGGAAAAGCCGACGAAAGTTTGGCATATTCAATTCCAAAGACAACAGCAAGCATCTTTCCCTATTTCTTTTACAAATCAGAAGATTGCAGCGTTCCAACTTCCGACATAGAAAACAGCGAAAAAGTTTATTACGATGCAACAAAAACACCTTCTGAAGAATTAAACCAACTTTTCGGATCTGATTCTTCTGAAACAGAAAACACAAGTCGTGCCGCAGAAAATTCAGAAGATGAAGAAATTAAAAATCTTTATATAATCGGCGACATTTCACTTGCGGGAAAATATTCAATGTTCGAAGGAAATAAATTTTTAGAGATGAAAAAAGATTCCTCAGGCGGTTTTTATTATGAATTAAAATATGACAATACTATGAAAGCCTGGGGAAACGGCAACGGAAATGCCAGCTTCAAATTTACAACAAAAGATGACGAGAATGCAAAAGACAATATTTGGTACGGACAAACTTCTGTTTTTGAAACAGATAAATACTATCTTGCAAAACCGCACACAGACGAAAAGTACGACAAAAACATTCTGCTTACAGGATTAAAACATGGAAACACATACAAATTTGTTGTTTCCACAATTACAAAAGATTATTTGTTTTTTAAAATTGAAGGTGAATTTACAGAAACTCCTACCCTTAAAAAAGGACCTTTTATACGCGGAGTTCCAACAGGTTTTGATTATGAAAATCACAGAAGTGTTGACTGGCAATACAAAGAACTTACTCAGTCAGAAAACGGACATTATTACGATTTTACTTATTCAAATGTAATGGAAGACAAAACATTTAGTTCAAGCGTTATTTTTTCTATTATGCCTACAAATGCGTATTCTTTAGGAAGTTTCGGTGGCGAAGCGCTTCCTGAAGGCGGAGAATTAAGCAATACAATCGGTAACGTTGATAGCACACTTAAAACAGTTTATTCTTCACAGGAAAACCACAATATTATTCTGAAAAATCTTGAAGATTGCCACAAATACAGAATATATGTTTCAAATCCAAGCGCGGCAAAAATAGAAGACAATATTTACACTATCACATTTAAAGATTTAGGAATTGATGAAAACACAAAACCTATTGAAACATTATTCACGGGGCTTGATGGTTGGCAATGCAGAGGAAGTTTTAATAGCTGGGGTTATTTGCATTACAATGAAATAGATGGAAAAAATTTGTGGTATCAGGATGATACCACAATAATGTTAAACAAAACAGGAAATAATACATACACATTTAGATTCCAAGCACAAAAAGAAACAGAAGAATTTAAAATCGCATTCGGAGATTGGACGTACCAACGTTCCGGTGCAAATCTTTCTCCGGAAGACAATACTCCACAAACCATGACCGGAGACAGTAAAGATTCCATAATTTCAAGACTTACTATAGGTAGATATTATACGCTGACATTCACCTGTTCAAAAACAGACTTAAAAAACAATCCGGGCGAAGTTACTGTAAAAATAGAACAAACATTCTAATTCGCTCAAAATAAAAATGAATTCAAAAAAAAGTGAACCTTAAAACTTGGAAAAGATTTTTAAAGTTCACTTTTTTGTTTTAAATTACAAACTGCAATTTTTATTTAACAAAGTTCGGTGGCGCATAGCAAAAAAAACTTTTGTTTTGAAATTATTTTTATAAAACCTTTTTTTTGTAAAATCTACTTTTTAGTTCATTCTCATTTTGATAAAACAAAACTCTAAAACAAAATGTTTAGAGGTAAGATGAAAAATCTTATGAAATCATTCCGAGAATTAAATTATTTTGAGCTTTTAGGAATGAATGGCGGTTACGGCGGCGGCTCTGGAGGCGGAAGCAAATCTGGCGGTTCGGGTTATAGCGGAGGCTCCGGAGGAAGTTCTGGCGGAGCAAGTAATTCCAGTAAAAAAAATCCCTCCGGAAGAAAAACCGGTTATACAAGATTTATAAGTTCGGACGTAATAACAAAAACTACCGGAACTACAAATGCAGAAGGTTACATATTCTATGATTGGGAAGGTGACGGAAAATTTGACCATATAGAATATTGCGAAGTAGATGCAAATGGCGCTGGTTATAGTTTTTATAACAATAACGGTTACGAAAAAGACGAAAAATATTATCACAGATATTTTATGGAAGATAATAATGCCGGTGCAAAACCTAATAGTACAGGAAAACTAAAATTTGTTGCATTAAATTAACATTTTAAACGTTCAGCGCTTTCTGTCATTTCAGTCAGAAAGTGCTGATTAAAATTAAGAGGAAAATAAAATTATGAAAAAATTATTTATGTTTATTACATTTATTTTTTACACCTTGTGTTTTGCAGAAAACTCAGAAATAAAATTCATTGCCGCAGACGGAACTGTAAACACGCTGTCTTTTGAAAAAGATTGTGAGTATATTATTATAGATGCACATAAATTACCAATAAAAAGAATGGTTGATGTTCAAGGTTTTGAAAATTTTCCAAACTTAAACTCTGTTACATTTTATTTTTTTCGCTATTCTGGAAATTATGATTTTCTTACAAAAATTCCAAATTTAAAAGATTTAGGAATAATGAATTGCTGGATTTCTTCTTTAGATTTTTTAGAAAATATTCCAAATCTGGAATCTGCCGAAATTGATTTTTCAGCGGACATAAGTAATTATGAAAAAATCTAAAATACAAAAATAAATCTAAAAAAATTAACAAAACTTAAATACTTGTACATAAATGGCTCGGATTTTGTCAAACGTGACGAATATATAGTATGGAATATTAAACATATATGATTTCTAGATTTTATTCCGCAGTTTATAAATGTTCAAAACAAGCCAAAATTGCAATTATTGAACAATGGAATTTCAACAATTTCAAAAGAAGAAATAAAACTATTAAAACAATATTCTAACATTTGCTTAGATTCAAATCCTATTGGAAAAAATCATAACGAACTCTTAAAACTAAAAAAACAGGAGTTAATTTTTCTGCGGATTATTATGATGAAAAAACAAAAAGTTTTAAAAAAATTGAATTATAGTTTGCAGCGTTAGGGACTACTTGTAGCCCCGGTGCTTGCCTGCAAGCTTACAACGTTAGGGATTGTAGGCGCGCGAAGCGTTCGTTTGGCTTTGTAATATCATTCTGAATTTATTTTAGGATATATTTGTCTTATAGAGCTGGAAACAACTTCTGAGTGACAAAAGCCAAACGAATGTAGGCGAAAGCCGGAACGCCGAAAAGCCCGACCTGCATGCCTACGGCATGCAGGAAACGCCCAAATTTAAAAATTCTGCATTATTCATTATCAATTATTCATAATTGAGCATTTCCATAAAATTCGTTATACTTCTCTGTTATGAAAGCAATTGAATTAGAAAAATCGTACAATCCAAAAGATTTTGAAGACAGAATTTATAACGAATGGGAAAAGAACGGTTATTTTAAACCGGCAAGCGACGCTGCATCTCCTGTTCATGAAGAATATGAAAAAAGATGTGAATGCAAAAACTGCAATCCAGGAATGTATTCAGTTGTAATTCCGCCACCGAACGTAACAGGCGTTCTTCACATGGGACACGGACTGAACAACACTTTGCAGGATATCGTTGTCCGCTACCACAGAATGAAAGGCGACAACACGCTCTGGGTTACCGGAACAGATCACGCAGGAATTGCGACACAAAACGTTGTTGAACGTCAGCTGAAAAAAGAAGGAAAGAGCCGCAACGACTTGGGGCGCGAAGCTTTTCTTGAAAGAACTTGGCAGGTAAAAAAAGAACATCACGACATTATCGTAAAACAGCAGCGGAAACTCGGAAACTCAACCGATTGGGAACGCGAACGTTTTACAATGGACGAAGGTCTTTCAAAATCGGTTCGCGAAGTTTTTGTTTCACTTTACGAGCGCGGACTTATCTACAAAGGTCATTATCTTGTAAACTGGTGTCCGCGATGCGGAACTGCTCTTGCCGATGATGAAGTTGAGCATACAGATACGCAGGGCGCAATGTACCACATCTGGTATGAATACGCAGACGGTCCTGCTCCTGACGGTTCTACAAAAATAGAAATTGCGACAACCCGACCTGAAACTTTGCTCGGAGATACTGCGGTTGCGGTAAATCCTACAGACGAACGCTATAAGGACATCGTAGGAAAAAAACTTAAGCTTCCGCTTACAAACCGCGTAATTCCTATTATTGCAGACAGTTACGTAGACAAAGAATTCGGAACCGGTATGGTAAAAATAACGCCGGCACACGATCCGAACGACTGGCAGGTGGGTCAAAGAAATAACCTTGAAATTATAAATATTTTAAATCCGGACGGAACTTTAAACGAAAACTGCCCGGAAAAATACCGCGGATTAACTTGCCAGAAAGCAAGAAGTTTAATAATAGAAGATTTAACGGAACTTGGTCTTTTTAAAGGCGAAGACAAAATAAACCACTCTGTAGGACATTGTTACAGATGCAATACAGTTGTAGAACCTTATCTTTCTTACCAGTGGTTTGTAAAAATGAAACCGCTTGCAGACAAAGCTTTAAAGGCTTGGAAAGACGGTGAAATTCAATTCTTCCCAAAAAAATGGGAAAACACATACGAACACTGGCTTACTTCAATCCGCGACTGGTGCATTTCCCGCCAGCTTTGGTGGGGACACAGAATTCCTGTATGGTATTGCCAAGAATGCGGTGAAACGATTGTAAGCCGTACAGATCCTACAGAATGTCCTAAATGCCACGCTTCAAAAGAAAAACTTGAACAAGATCCTGATGTTCTGGACACATGGTTTTCTTCATGGCTTTGGCCGTTTTCAACTCTCGGCTGGCCGGAAAAAACTGAAGATTTCAAGAACTTTTTCCCTACAAGCGCACTTGTAACAGCATACGACATTATTTTCTTCTGGGTAAGCCGAATGATTATGGCAAGCCTTGAATTCACTGGAAAAGCGCCGTTCCACGATATTTATATCCACGGTCTTGTACGCGACAAACAGGGACGAAAAATGTCCAAATCACTCGGAAACGGAATTGATCCGCTTGAAATTATAGATATTTACGGTTCTGACGCGCTTAAGTTTACGCTTGCATTCATGTGCGCGCAAGGACAGGACATTTTAATAGACAAAGATTCTTTCAAACTGGGTTCAAGATTCTGCAATAAAATCTGGAACGCAAGCCGCTATCTTTTGGGAAATCTTGACGGAAGAAATATTGTTCCTCTAAAAGATTCCGATTTAACCGAACTTGACAAATGGATTTATTCATGCTTGAACAAAGCTGCAAAAACAGCGCGAGAAGCATTGGAAACTTACCGCTACAACGATGCGGCAAGCGCAATCATGGAATATTTCTGGAATGAATTCTGCGACTGGTACGTAGAAGCGTCAAAACTTTCGTTCAAGAACGGCGACAATGCGGAAAAAGACAGACAGGCAACAGTTCTTCTTAACCTTTTGGAAGAAAGCCTTCGCCTTTTGCATCCTTATTTGCCGTTTGTTACAGAGGAAATATATTCAAAACTTCCTGTAAAAGATTTAGTTGCGGCGCGAAAAGAAGCGGCTGAATCTTGCGCAAATAAAATCGTAACGGACAGCGAATATACAGGAATGATTATAAACGCGCCATATCCTGAATATTCAAAAGAACGCGAAAACAAAGCGATTACAGAACGTTTTGATGTTCTTAAAGATTTAATCGGAAAAATCCGCGCGCTTCGTGTTGAATGCGGAATCGATCCTGCAAGCAAAATCCACATTGCAATTCTTGTAACAAAAGATTCTCCTGCTGAAGTGGCAAAAGAAAAAGTTGATATGATTGAACTCTTGTCCGGCGCTTCTAAAACAGATTTTGTTTCTGAAAAGCCAAAAAAAGCAATCGGAACTGTAGGAACTGGTTTTGAAGCGTTCATCCTGCTTTCTGAAAATATAGATACAAACGCCCTTAAAAAACGTTTTGAAAAGCAGATTGAAACAGAAACCGGCTACGTAAAGAGAAGCGAAGCAAAATTGAACGGAAGTTTTGCACAGCACGCAAAACCTGAACTTGTAGAACAGGAAAAAGAGCGCATGAACGAAAGTCTAAGAACGATTGAAAAATTAAAGTCGTACTTGGAAAGTTTATAAACATTTGTTCATTGAGCCTGTCGAAATGATGAAGTTTCGCTAAACTTTATTACATAGAATTTTCCGCAGATTCCACGGATTTACGAAGATAAAAATAAAAATCTGCGTTATCTACGGTATTTGCGGGAAATTGCAGTTTGAAAAAAAGGAGTTTTGTATGAAAAAAGCAAAGTATGAAATGAAAATTGAGCGTTCACAAAATATGAATAATCAAGAAATGCACAAACTAAGCGATATACATCTTGCTCCTTTTATGCAGATTGCAACCGCACTTATCGGAAAAGCAAGGCATGCAGGCGGAAATATGTTCCGCCACCAGATGGACACACTTGCTATCCTGATTGATTACGGATACATAGATTCAGTTCTTCTGAAAGCTTCGATTGTCCACGACACTGTGGAAGACATTCCGGATTTTGACAAGAATCTTATTATCAACGCAGATGATGAAGGCGAACAAGTTCTTGAACTTGTATTGGAAGTAACCCGACGCCCTAATGAAGATAAAAAGCAGTTTTTAAAACGAATTCTGGACACTGGAAGCCAAAGAGCAAAAATTCTGAAATGTGCGGACAGAATCAGCAATATGATTTCTCTTGGCTACGTAACTGACCCAAAGTTTATAGAACGCTACTGCGATGAAACCGAATATTTTTTGTTACCAATGGCGCTTGAAATAGACTTCAACATGTACCAGGAACTTATCGGCTTAATAATGACGCGCCGCCGCTACCTTGAAGATGGCGGTTACTTTTGCTCAACAAAAAAGGAATCAACACCGCCTGTAAAATAATCAACAGCAAGAAAATAAAAAGCGGCTCGCTATTCAGTTAAAGCATTTCCAGTATATAAATGATAATATCTGCCTTTTTGCGACATCAGCGTTTCGTGATTTCCGCGCTCAATAATTCTTCCCTGCTCAAGAACAAGGATTTCATCGGAATTGCGGATTGTTGAAAGTCTGTGTGCGATAACAAAAACAGTTCTTCCGTGCATAAGGCGATCCATTCCATCCTGAATAAGCTTTTCTGTTCTGGTATCAACAGAACTTGTGGCCTCATCCATAATAAGAACCGGAGGATTTGCAACTGCCGCCCGCGCTATTGAAAGCAACTGCCGCTGCCCCTGACTTAAACTTCCTCCGTCGCCTGTAATGAGTGTTTCATATCCATTTTCAAGATGGCGGATAAATGAGTCTGCATTTGCCAGTTTAGCAGCATCTTCAACCTGTTTTCTGGATGCCTCCAGATTTCCATACTTTATATTTTCAAAGATTGTACCGGTAAAAAGATGTGTATCTTGCAAAATCATTCCCAAAGATTTCCGCAAATCATTTTTTGCAATCTGATTCAAAGGAAGTCCATCATAATAAATCTGGCCATTTCCTTCCGGGACATCATAAAACCGGGTAAGAAGATTCGTTATAGTTGTTTTTCCGGAACCGGTTGAACCTACCAGTGCAATTTTTTGTCCCGGCTTTGCATGAATTGAAATATCATGAAGAATTGTTTTTTCAGGAATATAACCAAAAGTTACATGGTCAAAAACAATTTCTCCTTTCATCGGAATAAGATGGTTGTCCGCGTTATCTTTCCAAGACCATTCGCCCGTTCTGGCAAATGACTGGTGCGCTTTGTAAGAATTTACAAGAGTAACGCGACCTTCATTTGTTTCCGGAATTTCATCAATTATATTAAAAATCCGTTCGGCACCGGCAAGCGCATTCAATATTGAATTAAAAAGCTGGCTTATCATTGTGACCGGGCGGCTGAAATTTCTTGTATATTGCAAAAAGGCCGCAATTGTTCCTATATCGTGAATTCCACCAATTACAAAAAATGCGCCTGCAACAGAAATCAGAGCATATTGAATATGGCCCAGATTTCCCATAATCGGTCCAAGAATATTTCCGTAGATATTAGCACGCGTTCCTGATTCGCAAAGAGCATCGTTCAGTCTGTTAAAATCAGAAAGAGATTCTTTTTCATGATTAAAAACTTTTACAACTTTTTGGCCTTCTATAAGTTCTTCAATATAGCCATTAAGAGTTCCTATATTTTTTTGCTGATCACGGAACGCAGCCGCAGATTTTTTACCGATTTTTCCGGCAAAAAACATCATAAATGCCATAGTTACAACGACGAGTGCGGTTAAAAGCGGCGAAAGAACCAGCATCATTACAAAAACACCGGTTATTGAAAGAGCGGACGACATAAGCTGCGGAACAGTCTGACTTAGCATATCGCGCAAAGTATCCGTATCGTTTGTAAAACGGCTCATAAGTTCGCCATGAGTGTGCGTGTCATAAAATTTTATAGGAAGCATTTCCAGTTTTTTGAACAAATCTGTACGGATTTTGCACAAAAGATTTGAACTTATATGAAGCATTAAGCGCGCATTTAACCAGCTCGCAAATGCACCTGCGGCAAAAACCACAGCAATCTTTGCAAGAAGATACAAAAATTGCGTAAAATCAGGAGTTTCTTTTCCGATCAAAGGAATTACAAAATTATTAAGAACAGGTTTTATAATATAAGAACTCAAAAGGTCTGCACCTGCAGAAACTATTATGCAAAGAAAAACCAAAAGCCATAAAGCTTTAAAAGTTCCCATATAACTTAAAATGCGTCCGATAGTTTTTTTTGTATTTTTAGGCTTCTGAAGCCCTTTTACTTTTACTGGTGGCAATTTATCCCTCTAAAATATTTCAGTTTATATCTGCATCACCCAAACTTGACTGGCTTTCGTAAACTTCCTTATAAATTCTGTTGTTTTTCAAAAGCTCATCATGAGTTCCGCATCCATTTATTTTTCCGTCATCAAGAACAAAAATTATATCCGAATCTTTTACAGAAGAAATACGCTGCGCAATAATAATCTTAGTGATTTCCGGATGCAAAGAGCACAATGCTTCCCGAATGCGCTTTTCAGTTGAAGTATCAACAGCACTTGTAGAATCATCGAGAATCAAAATTTTAGGATTTTTCAACAAAGCACGCGCAATGCAAAGACGCTGTTTTTGTCCTCCGGAAAGATTTACACCGCCCTGCCCCAGCTCTGTTTCGTAACCGTCCGGAAGAGCCTGAATAAAACTGTCTGCATCGCTTACTTTACAAGCGGCAATAATCTCTTCATCAGAAGCATCTTTTTTGCCCCACTTAAGATTCTCTTTTATAGTTCCGCTAAAAAGAACATTTTTCTGCAAAACAACAGCAACATTATCGCGCAAAGTTTTTAAGTCGTAGTCCTTTACATTGATACCGCCAAGTTTTACAACACCAGAAGCCGCATCATAAAGGCGCGGAATAAGCGAAACAAGTGTTGTTTTTGAAGAGCCGGTTCCACCGATAATTCCAACGACATTTCCGCTGTTTATATGCAAATTTATATCGGAAAGAACAAAGTTTTCTTTATTTTTGCTATAGCTGAATGAAACATTCTCAAAATCAACAGAACCATCAGTTACAGTCATAACAGGATTTTTAGGATTTGATATATCAGGCACTTCATCCAAAACCTGGCAAATCCTGTTTACACTTGCGCGGGAAAGTACAATATTCACAAAAATCATGCCGATCATCATTAAAGACATTAATATTTGTGTTACATACGTTAAAAAACTTACAAGTTCACCAGCTTTCATTGAGCCGAAAACTATCATTTTTCCGCCGAACCACAAAACCCAAATAATGCAAACATAAACAACAACCTGCATAAAAGGCATAAGAGCAATTACGATTTTTTCCGCACGAACCTGCGCATTCCGCACATCTTTTGCCGCATTTTCAAACTTTTCATCTTCATAATCACCACGAACAAATGCTTTTACAACTCTGATTGCAATCAAGTTTTCCTGTACAATGCTGTTCATTTTATCGTACTTTTTAAGCATAGCGGAAAAACGCGGATAAGCCGCAGAAGAAAGACCGATTACAGCAACTGCAAGAACTGGAATTGCAACAATAAAAACCAGCGCAAGTTCCGCATTTATTTTGAATGCCATCAGAGTTCCGGCAACAAGCATAAACGGCGCCCGGAAACAAATGCGGCAAATCATCTGATATACATTCTGAACGTTCGTAACATCCGTTGTAAGCCGGGTTACAAGACTTGCAGAACTAAAATGATCCACATTCGCAAAGGAAAACGACTGAACTTTCTTAAAAAGATTTCGGCGCAAATTACGTGCAAATCCCAAAGCCGCAACCGCACCGAACCGCGCACCTCCGGCACCGAAACAAAGCGAAACAACTGCGCAAAGAACCATTATTCCGCCAACACGCAAAACATACGTCATATTATGCGAAGAAATTCCAACGTCAATAATTTTTGCCATAAGGAAAGGAATTAACGTTTCCATAACAACTTCGCCAATCATCACAAAAGGAGATAAAAATGTATTCAGCCAATATTTTTTTTCAAGACCGGCTGTAATCTTTCTTATAGTTCCCATTTTCCTTCCGTTTTTATATCAGATTTTCTCCAAATACGTCTATTCTATCAAATTTTTCAAAAAAATTTGCCACATTTTTTCGTTCCAACCGAATTCTATCATAAAATTATTATCAAGCATTCCAAAACCGTGTTTTCCCCATTCGTAAACTTCAAGGTGGCAAGGAATATTTTTTTCTTTAAGGGCATCGTAAAGCGCAAAACTATTTCTGTAATCAACAATCGGATCATCAAGACAAACTACGATATAAGTCGGCGGCATATTTTCAGGAATTTGCTTTTCCATAGAAAATTCTGTTTTCCGCTCTTCCGACTGATTTTTGCCAAGCAAACTTTTTCGGCTCCACTCATGCGCAATTTCATCCTGCATACTCACAACAGGATAAACCGGAATACAAAAATCAGGGCGCAAACTTACAGTGTGTTCAATACCAATTTTTTTCAGTTCATCGTGCGTTTCGAAAAATGCGCCAGCCATTGTAACAAGATGACCGCCTGCAGAATAACCTATTACGCCAACTTTATTCACATCAACCCCAAATTCCTCCGCATTCTCGCGCACAATCTGAATGGCACGCTGAATATCCTGAAGCATCGCCGGATGATGAAATCCGTTTTCCGCTGTTCGGTAGCGCAGTGTAAAAGCCGCAACGCCTTTTTTTGCAAACCATTCGGAAGATTTGTAACCTTCGTTGTACAATCCAAGATGATGATAACTTCCGCCAGGGCAGACAATCACAGCAGCACCATTAGGCTTTCCTTCGGCAGGATGAAAATACATCACAGACTTATACTTTTCCATTCCAGAAACATCTTTCCACAAACGGATTGGTTTTCCGGATTTTGCAAAAAGCAGAGAGGAAAAAACAAAAAATGAAAAGACAAAAATAATTTTCTTTGCGCTGTTCATAAATCCCTAATAATTATATTTTTTCTTTAAAGCAATAAAGCATGAAAGCGTTAAAATCATCGAAAAGATTTCCGAAGCCGGAGATGCCATCCAAATTCCGTTTGAACCGAGCAAAACTGGAAACAACAAAATAAAAGCGACCTGAAAAATAAGAGTTCGCACAAATGCCAAAAGCGCACTTACAATTCCGTTGTTCAATGCTGTAAAAAAAGAAGAGCCGAAAATATTCAAACCGCAGAATAAAAATCCTACAGAATAAATTTTGAACGCTTTTTTTGTAAGATTAAAAAGCGCTTCATCATAACTTGTAAAAATAGAAGCAAGCAAACCGGCTGCTGACTCCGAAGCAATCAGCATAAAAACAGAAACCAAACTTATAATCACAAGACTTTTATTAAAAAGATTTTTAAGTTCAGAAGAATTTTCCGCTCCGTAGTTGTAACTTACAACAGGCGCAACTCCCATAGAATATCCAATAAAAATAGCCGCAAAAATCATTCCCACATACATGATAACACCGTAAGCCGCAACTCCGTCAACACCGGCATATTTTAAGAGCATAACGTTATAGAGCATTCCGACAATACTTGAAGAAATATTCGTCATAAGTTCAGAAGAACCGTTCGTAACAGTTTTAAGCAAAGCTTTTACGTCAAAAGATGATTTTCCAAGCCGAAGTTTTCCTGTTCTTGCGGTAAAAAAATAAACAAGAGGAATAATTCCACCGATTACATAAGAAAAATCAGTTGCCAAAGCAGCGCCAACAACACCCCATTTGAAAACACCAATGAAAAGAGCGTCCAAAATGATATTTGTAAATCCGGCCGCAAGCGTTAAAGCCAAGCCAAACTGAGGTTTTTCAGCCGCGATAAGAAAACTTTGAAAAATACTTTGCAGCATAAACGCCGTAACACCAAAAGAAAGCGTCCTTGCATACATAACAGAATATTTTAATATTTCATCTTTTGCACCAAGAAACTTAGCAGCAGATGGAATAATAAAGTAAAATACAGCGCTCATAACAATTCCAAAAACAATCGCGGCATAGACTATAAAAGAAAAAGTTCTGTTTGCTTTTTCAAGTTTTTCTTCACCAAGATATTTTGAAACAAGAGCACTTCCACCGGTTCCGAACATAAAACCTAAACCGCTGAAAAGCATTACAAGAGGCATTATCAGGTTAATTGCGGCAAAAGGAATTTTTCCCGCAAAGTTTGAAGTAAAAAGTCCGTCTATAATGGAATAGATTGACGTAAAAATCATCATGATTATAGAAGGAATTGTAAAACGCAACAATTTTGAATAAACAAAATGATCAGAAAGTTGAATTTTCATAATCTCCTCGTAAAATCCAATTTAGTATAGCGATTTTTTCACAATGATATATTTTTGTCAAGTAAAAATATTTTTTATATTTTTTATATTTTTAAAAGAAACTTTTGGACGTATTCTTTCACTTCGTATCGGGTCGGACTCTTCAGCGTCCGTATATAAGCGAAAAAATCTGAGCAGTGGCGCAGCAATTCGAGCGTCTTAATCGAAAGAACAATCAAATACAAAAAAAAACGCCTTGTAAAAACAAGACGCTTTTATCTTCAAGAATCTACGCTAATAATTAGCAGTTTTCTGAGAAGTATTTGATTGTTCTTACCA
>CAYSDV010000004.1:0-62358 GCA_964429905.1 uncultured Treponema sp.
TTAAAGGATTACGCCTTTTTTGTAAATTTTTATAAAACTCGAAATTTGGGCTAATTATTATTTTACTGTTTTGGTAAATTTTATAGTTGCAATTTTATTTTTGTTATGATATGTTTTACTAAAGAGGTAAAAATTGAATATTGAATTTACTGACAAAAATCTTGAGCAACTCTGCACAAAAGGATATGCAAAAGTATTTCCTGACATTCCCAATGCAGTTATAGAAGACTTTTTGTATGTGCTAACAATTGCCGATTCTGCCTCTTGCATAGAAGATTTAATAAATCCGCCTCCGTATAAAGGTCTGCTCCTGCAAGATGGTTCATACAAAATTGCACTTTATGACGGATGGATTCTTAATCTTTGTGTAGAAATATCTAATAACGGAAACAAAATATCCGTTATCCGCCTCTCAAAATTAAACGGAGGAAATGATGAATGAAATAAAACCTTTTAAGACAATCAGTCCCGGAGCAGTTATCCAAAAATCAATGGAATATATGGGCTGGAATCAAACTGATCTTTCGCAAATAACAGGATTATCCGGAAAAACAATAAGTTTGCTCGTTCAAGACAAGCAAAATATCTCTCCCGAAGTTGCAGTTCTTCTTGGTGGTGCTTTTGAAAAAACGCCGGAGTTTTGGCTAAATCTTTCTGCTAAATGGCAAATTGCAAAAGAAGAAACAAAAGAACAAAAAGAAGAACTCATAAAAGCAAAAGCTCAAATGTATAAATATATGCCTGTGAATGAAATTAAAAACAAAGGATGGTTTTTAAACGATGTTTCAACTTTAAGCGGAATAAAAAATGAGTATGAGAGACTTTTTGAAACAAGAGAATTCCCAGAAGAATATTATGAAAACGAAAGAATGAAGTTTGCGGCAAGACAAACACGAAATGACACAGAACTTACAGACTATTATCGAACAACATGGTTTTCGTTTGCAAAACTTCATGCAAAAAATATAGAGAGCCAATCAAAAAATTGGAGTAAGTACGATGCACAAACGCTAAAAGAAATTGCAAACAATCTTTATGGATACACAACACAAATAAACGGAATTGAAAAAATTATTGATGACTTGAAAAACATTGCAGGAGTTCAGTTTTTTGTCCTTTCACATCTTTCCAAAACATATCTTGACGGGGCTTCGTTTTTACAAGACAACAGACCGTTCATTGTTTACACAGGAAGATACGACAGGGAAGACAACTTCTGGTTTGTGATTGCACACGAAATTGCGCACATTCTTCATCATTATGATTTTTTGGAAAAATCGTTTTTAGACAATATAGACGACAAAGAAACTATAAAAAAGAATGAAAGAGAAGCGGAAGCTGATAAATACGCAAATATGTATTTACACAAGCAATCAGTTTTAAGATTTGCTTCGCAGATAGGAACTTATGTTACCGAACAAAGAATTTTCAATATAAGTCGTAACTCTGGAGTTTCTGTTCCAGTCGCTTTGGGAATGATGCAGCATGAAGGAATTGTTCCTTGGTCAAGATTTTCAAAGTACAAGCCAAAAGTTATGGAAAAAATTCCAAATGAATATATAAAGGGGTGATTTTTTGTATGAAAAATTAATTTGCAGTAAAAATGCATAAAAAATCCGCCTATGCGGAAACACAAGCGGACTTTTAAAGTTGCTGAAAGATATTCAACAACCCTAGACAAGTTAAAGAATATCCCAAGCTCCTTTAAAAATCCACTATACAAAAAATATTTTTAAAGGAGGCTCAATTATGGGCGGACGCGGAAAATGGGCAAGACCAACCGCAAACGGCTTTACTTGGTACGACTACCATAAAGTTTTTCAGTATCGGAATACACATTATCTTGTGCAACATGACCACAACGACGGCGGAATTTCAGCTCCAGTGATGTCAAAAACGCCGAATGTGACTTACGTAACTTTGGACAAGGACGGAAACCCAAAGAGTATTTCTGTCTACAAAGGCAGAATCAAGCAATATGAGATTGACTTGGACAAGCCTCATCACGGAATGCAGCCACATGTTCACCACTGCAACGAAAAAGGCTACAGGCTAGGAAGAGAATCTGATGAAAAAATGCGTTTGACAAAAAAGATGAAAGAAAAAATCCGGGTTGTTATGGAAACTTTCTCAAGGCACAAGGAGGAAATGAAATGAATGGTTTGTATGATGATTTTGATTCGCTTTACGAACTTTATGACAATGATGAGCCGACATTGTATGTAGATAGCTATATGTACAACATTCAGCAATACGGAACAAATGAAAATCCACGCTTGCTGCATATAACGGTTACGGATTTGTCGAAAGTTCCAAAAGGCGCAGACTGTTATGATGAAAAATACGAAGTCGCAAAGTATGACATCAAGAACTCGTTTGAATTCATAAATAACTTTAAGTTGGCGAACGGCAAGACGCTTGCACAGATGATGTGCGACGCAAACGGCTGGGATTACTCGATTCTTCCTGCATATCCAAAGTGGCTTACGCCACTCGGCACAGAGATTCCGCCTCATATTCCTACAGTAAGGGAACAAGATGTCGCAGTTGAAAGAGCAAACAAAATTACAGAGGAAGACTGGAACCAGGATATACAAGAAATGCACGAGGAAGGCGATACGGACGGTCTTAAGATATACGAAGAAGCGGAGCGTGAGGAGAGAAAAAAAAATGATGACTGAAAATAACTTTTTCACGCTTTGCCAAAAGTGGTGTGGTTTTTCTCAAAACGCGGAGATTCCGAAATTTTACAGACAAAGCATTGATGTTACAGATAAAATCTTTGTTCCCTATGACGAACTTGAAAGCGTGTCAAAGTCCGTACCGCTTGAAAAGCTTGTTCCTCATTTTTTCATCGATGATAAAAAACAAGTGAATTTTGCCTGCAATCCTGACGGACATTCAGAGCTTCTTGATAAAGTATACGCAGTTTTCAGTACGGATTTAAGTGTTTTTACAAACGCTTATCCGCAGTTCAACAACGCGCTCCTGCTTTTGAACAGGCTTGTTGCTTCGTACTGGCAGCAGAAAGACAGGTTTGTTGTCATTACTTTGAGCTGGGCGGGAAAAGAAACTTATGAAACTGCGTTTTTAAACATTGAGAAAGGCTCTGTCGTGGGAATTTCAACAGAAGGCGTTTCAGACTGGATTTGCTTTAGAAATGGATTCCTTGAAATGTTAAAAGTTGTTGAACCGTCTGTAATCTGCTGGTATGGCAAAATACCTGAATGGGTCTCTGGATATTTCAGCACGGACAGGATTATTCAAATTCCCAAACGATTTAAAATTGTGAATGAAAGAAGAAATCTGGAGTCAAAGAAATGTCAATATGAGCTTTTTTAGAGGAGTAGATAAGACCTATGCAAATAAAATCTTTCGTCCTTGCATCTTTAGCCAGTGATGCAGGGACATAAAAAAGCCGTTCATCATTTCAAACTCAGGACTGCCGATCAGCATGCCGTCTGGCAGAACCGTCGGATTTCCGCAGAATGTTTTTGTTGGTGATTAAACTTCCTCACCGAAGGTTGTATTGTGCGTTTATAAAATGTGCCACAGAAAACAGAACTCCTTGCCACAATCGCAGACAATTTTGAAAAGAAGTAGGAAAACTTGACGGCAGTTTTTTTGTAAAGTACATTAAAGGCGGATGTTTTACTTACCAGAACTCTTTTAGCTGGCGAACTTCCTGCAAAGCAATTAAAATCAGTGCAAGATTGGTTGAAAAAGAACGAAGAAAAAGCGTATGCGGCTTGGAATCTTGCCGTTCAAAATAAACATTTTGATAAAATTGATTCCTAGGAGAAAAAAATGCATGAAGAAAATGGAATTGTTTATTCGGATAATCCAGAAAAAATGCTCACTGTTTTCGAAATAAAACATTTATATAGCGGAGTTTATTTGATAAAGTTTTCTAATGGGCAAATTCGACTATTTGATTCTTCTATATTAAAAGGTGAAGTTTTTGAGCCTCTAAAAAATCCAAAAATTTATGAAAATCCATCACTTGTGTACGGCATTGTAACTTGGGATAACGGACAGATTGATTGTTCTCCTGATTTTATGTTTGAAAACAGTTTTGAATATAATACAAAAGATATTGTTGTTGCATAATTTTTTTAAGGCAGAAGCATTGTTGTTTTTCCGCCTTTTGACCAAGGGATTATGTGGTCGCCTTACACCAAATCGCGGACTTTTATGGAGTGCAAAGTGATTTTCATTTTTGGTTTTCCTAATTATTTCAAACAGAAAAAGTACAAGGCTCATTGTAAAATGGAATAAGACTATCATGAGTCATCAAAAGCATGTTTTCGGATTTTGCTTGGCAAATCAACATTCTATCAAACGGATCTTTGTGTGGCTTAGGTGCATTTTCTGCATAAACAAGCGTTTTTAATTCTAGACAATGCTCAGGTTTTACATTCAGAATTTTCAATCCAGCTTTTTTGCTCAATTCATTAAGTTCATCTCCTGAAAAATCAATCTCATCGTTGTGTTTTAAGAATTTTAGTTGCGTTTCCCAAATATTTATTGCACTGTAGAATATTTCGTTTTCAGGATTCAAAAGAACTTTCCATGCTTTTTCAGAAAGTTGTTCATCGCGCGTATGAAACCAAATTAAAATGTGTGTGTCCAAAAGTATTCTCATACGTAGTCCTTAAAGTCATCCGCTATTTCATCGTCAAAAGCGTTTATATCTTTTGGATATTTCCACTTTCCTTCCGCAAGTCCGGGAATGATGTGAGTTTCCTTTCTTTTTGAATTTGATTTATATGTGAGAAAATCAAAAAATTCATTTATTTCATCAAAGTATTCTTCAGAAAAAGAACTGAGTTTCTGCTGTAATATTGCTAAAGGCATCTTTTTCCTCCTATTTTCAATATACATTGCGTTTTTTGGATTTTCAAGCGTTTTTGGGCGTTCCCCTTACAAAATAAGTAAATGCTAAAAAATTGCTCCAAGTCTTCGCAATTTTTTTTAACGCATTTTCTATTTTGAAGGGTCGGGCTTTTCGGGGTTTCATTCCTCCGCTTCACTACGTTCCGCTCCGGAACGCTACGCGCCCCTACAATCCCTAACGCATCCAAACTCGCAGTGCGGAAATGTTCCCGCAGATTGCGCGGATTGGCGTTGTTTTGTAAAAAAACTTGTTTATAATGTGTTTTGTCTTTATAATTATATATACTTTTTTTACTGGAATTGGAGGATGTAAAAGATGAAAAAGTCATTTGCAGCAGTTGCTTTGCTTTGTGCGGCGGCTATTGGACTTTCTGGTTGCTCAAAAGGCGATAAAAAAATTAAAATTGGTGTAATTCAACTTGTTGAACATTCTGCATTGGATGCAAATTACAAAGGTTTTGTAGACGGACTTAAAGAAGCCGGTTATGAAGACGGAAAGAATATTTCAATTGATTATCATAATGCGCAGGGTGAACAGGTAAACTGCGTTACAATTGCAGAAAAACTTATAAATGACCGCGACAACTTGATTTTTGCTATTGCAACACAGGCGGCTCAGGCTGTTGCAAATCTTACAAAAGATATTCCTATTCTTATTTCTTCTGTTACAGATCCGGAATCTGCAAAATTGGTGGAAAAAAATACTGCTCCGGGCGGAAACGTAACCGGAACTTCTGACTTGACTCCTTGCGAAGCTCAGATAAGTCTTCTTAAAAAACTTGTTCCGAACGCAAAGACTGTAGGAATGCTTTATTGTTCAAGCGAACAGAATTCGTACTTTCAGATTGCGCTTGCAAAGGCTGCCTGCGATAAAGCCGGTTTGAAATATATTGATGGCACAGTTTCTAATTCAAACGAAATTCAGCAGGTTGTAACAAGCCTTTGCGGAAAAGTTGATGCGATTTATGCGCCTACAGACAATATGATTGCTGCCGGAATGTCTCTTGTTTCGCAGATTGCTAACGAAAAAGGAATTCCTACGATTTGCGGCGAAGAAGGAATGGTAAATGCCGGCGGTTTGGCAACTTACGGAATTAATTATTACGAACTTGGAAAGCAGACTGCAAAAATGGCTGTGGAAATTCTTCGCGAGGGAAAGAATCCTGCGGAAATGCCGATTCAGTATTTGGAAAACTGCGATTTAAAGCTTAATGAAGAAACTGCAAAGACGCTTGGAATAACAATTCCAGAGAATCTTTAATTTTTGGAGCGCATGATGGCGATTTTATTTGCAATGGAAGGTGCGGTTGCCCAAGGAATTCTTTGGGGACTGATGACTCTTGGTGTTTATCTTACATTCAGAATTTTGAATGTTGCTGATATGACTGTTGACGGAAGTTTTGCTGCCGGCGGAGCTGTTACTGCTGTTCTTATTGTAAAAGGTATGAATCCGATTATTACTTTGTTTTTTGTTTTTATAATGGGAATGATTTGTGGGCTTGCGACTGGTTTTATGAACACAAAGCTTAAGATAAACATTTTGCTTGCAAGTATTTTAACCCAGATTGCGCTTTATTCAATAAACATTCGCATTATGGGCAAGGCGAACACTCCGCTTTTGGGAAGTCCCACAATGATGAGCATGCTTAAAGACTTTTCCGGAAACAGACTTACTACAACTTCCGTTTCGCTAATTATCGGTGCAATCGTAATTGTTATTATTATTGCGCTTATGTACTGGTTTTTTGGAACAGAAATCGGAAGTGCTGTTCGCGCAACCGGCAGCAATGAGCATATGGTGCGCGCGATGGGCGTAAATACGGATAATACAAAAATACTTGGTCTTATGATTTCCAACGGGATGGTCGCAATGAGCGGCGCGCTTGTTGCTCAAAGCCAAGGTTACGCAGATGTTGGAATGGGAACTGGAACAATTGTTATTGGTCTTGCGAGCATAATTATTGGCGAAGTTATTTTTGGTTCCCGCTTTGGATTTTGGTGGACTCTTTTAAGCGTAGTTTTTGGTTCAATTATATACAGAATTGTAATTGCGGTTGTACTTCAGCTTGGATTAAAGTCAACAGACTTGAAGCTTTTGACTGCGCTTATTGTAGCGATTGCGCTTAGCGTTCCGGTTATAAAAGCTAAAATTGACCGCCGCCGCAGAAGTCTTCCTGGAATGAATGTTAATGAAGAGGAAAATACTCGCCACATTCAAGTGCAAAAACATAAAGATGAACAATAGAGGGCTGCGATGTTAAAACTTTTTAATATAACAAAAACATTTAATCCTGGAACAATAACAGAAAAAAAAGCAATTCGCGGCGTTGACCTTGAAATTGATGACGGCGATTTTATAACTGTAATTGGCGGAAACGGAGCGGGAAAATCTACTCTTTTGAATATTATTGCCGGTGTTCACTATACAGATTCCGGTTCTATTGTTTTGGACGGTGTTGACCTTACGGGGCGCCCGGAATATGAAAGGGCAAAGTATTTGGGACGCGTTTTTCAGGACCCTATGATGGGAACTGCGGCGAATATGTCTATAGAAGAAAATCTTGCAATGGCGATGCGGCGCGGTAAAAGGCGTGGTTTAAGCTGGTATATTCAGCCGGCAGAAAAAAAGGTTTACAAAGAAAAACTTGCGCTTTTGGATTTGGGGCTTGAAAACCGTATGAATGCAAAGGTCGGTTTGCTTTCCGGCGGACAGCGTCAGGCATTGACTCTTTTAATGTCTACATTGCAGAAGCCAAAACTTCTTTTGCTTGATGAACACACTGCCGCTCTTGATCCGAAAACTGCAAAAAAAGTTCTTGAGCTTACAGAAGAATTTATTTCGCGCGATAATCTTACCGCTTTTATGGTTACGCATAATATGAAGGACGCAATCCGTTACGGAAACCGCCTTATTATGATGATGGACGGAAAAGTTGTTTACGACGTAAAGGGCGAAGAAAAGAAAAAACTTACAGTTGAAGATTTGCTTGAAAAATTCAGCGTAAATGGCGAAGTAAACGACAAGATGGTTCTTGGTTAGAGCAAAAAATTATATAACAGGAAGCTCTTCTATATTTTCTCCGTCCGGGAGTTGAATGTAAGAAGGGCTTTTTCTTTTTAAAATCAGAATTGTAATATCATCCTGTCGTTCTGTTTGTCCGCAGAATTCATGGAATTCTAGTCTGATATCTTCAATAATTTCTTTTGGCGGTTTTGAGGCGCTTTGTTTTAGAATTGATTCAAGTCTTATGCGCCCGAACTGTTCGCCTTCGCTGTTTACGGATTCTGTAAGTCCGTCGCTGTAGCAAACAAAAATGTCTCCGATGTTCATATTGAATGTTATTGTCGCAAATTCAGGATTTATTCCTTCCATTCCGATTGCGCCGAAATGCAGTTGACTGTCATCTGCCATTAGCGTTATTACATTTCTGTTTTCTGAAGAATAAAGCAGCGGATAAGGATGTCCTGCGTTTCCAAGTTCAACGTGAATGCTTCCTTCCGGAGTAAATTGTCCGAACCTGCAGATGATTCCGGTAAGATAATTGTCGATTTCGCCTTTTTCGCCAATAATAATTTCATTTATTTCTTTTAGCATGGATGTAAGAGATTTTTGCTCGTTAAATCCTTTTTGAAAACTGTGGCTGATTATGCTGCGCGCAAGCATTGTAATAAGAGCCGCTGAAATTCCGTGTCCGGAAACATCGAACAAAGAAATTCCGTTTAAAGTATTGCCAAAAGTATAATAGTCGTAAAGGTCTCCGGAAACTTGGGAAAGCGGTTCGTAACAGATTGCAAGATCCCAGCCTCTGAGCGAATTTTCCGGCTTTGGGAAAAATTTTTTCTGAACAATCGAAGCGGTTGAAAGGTCCAGTTCGGAAACAATTTTGTCTTTTTCCAGCTGTTCGTTTAATTGCGTGAGCTTAGCGTTTTTGTCTTGGAGTTCAAGCGTTCTTGCGTTGATTTCCTGCTGAAGAGTGTTTTTTAACTGTTCATTCTGATTGAAAACTAAAGCGTAGCGCAAAGAAAGGATTGTAAGGAAAACAATCAGTGAAATTTGCCAGCCGAAAATTGTTATGAACGGATAAATTCTTGTGTTGTTGTTAAGTCTAATAAGAAGGTCAATAAAAATTGTTATTAAAACAGGTGTAAAACCTAAAAGTTGAATTATTGCATCCTGTCGGCGGCTTTTTATAAAAAGATTTCTTATAAAAGCGTAAAGCCCAAAGCATAACTGAAAAATTGAGAACATCAGCATTGCTACCGTCATATCCATAAGGACATCGTAATCCGGAAGAGTTATGGTTATGAGGGTTTGTCCTAAGGCAATTCCAAGTCTTAGCCTTTCAATAAATTTTATGCGCTTGGAATGTTCAAAATCCAATATGAAACTTGTGGTAAAATAAACAATCCAAAAAAAAGGAATTGAAATTGAAAATTTCATAAAGATTGGAAATGATACAAAATTTTTTGTATACCACGGAGATTCCGGTGCGAAAAATGGAATGCATATAAACATTGTGAATAAGTTAAGAAATGCAAAATCCAGATGTTCGCGGTTGTTTTTTCCTGTTAGAAAGAGGATAAGATAAAATATGAATGCAAAAAATAAACTTCCCACCAAAAGAAGATAAATTTTTGCGTTCCAAAAGTTGGAAAATTCTGCATCTTTTTTTGCGTCTTCTTCAAGTTTTATAAAAGACTGCGATGAAATTGCGCTTTGGCCATGCGACCATATTTTTATAAGAAGAACATTGGTCTGTTCCGGCTTTAATAGTTCTGCGGCAAGTTTGTAATAGTGGGTTTTGTATAGTGCGCTTTGTTCGTCCGGCGGAAAACTTCCGGTTGAACCGATGTAACTTCCGTTAAGATATACTTTTTCAGACATTCTTAGGTACGGAATTACAAGGCCAAGCATTTTGTTTTTCATATTTTGCGGAATTTCAAATTCTGCGCGAACCCATACGAAATTTTTGTTTGCACCCAAATCTTTTTTTAGTGTTTTTTCAAGATTTTTTGTGGTGTTGTCTGTAAGTTTTTTAAAATTATCGGAATGATTGATTGCGTCTTGAACATCTGAGTTTTCGTCGCTTATCCAATAGTAAAAATTATTTCCGATAAAAATTTCTTGTGAATCTTCTTTTGAAGTTTTTTCATTGCAAGAAATCAAAAGGGAAGCCGCAGAGAAAGTAATTGCAAATAGTAAAAGTTTTTTTAAGAGTACGCAAAAATTCACGTTTTATTATAGCACAATATATAAAAATTTGTTTAAATTTTTATTATAAAAATGCGGATGCGGTAGGCAATGGAAGCCCTTTAGTCCACCGCAGCGAAGCGAGGAGGATGAGCCGGCAGGCGAAGGCTGGAACTGCCGACGGCAAAGCCGGACCGCCCTTAAAATGTTGTTCGTCTTAATTCATTTCCTTATTAATAAGGTACTTGTAGGAATGTTAAAAAAAAATTAATATTAAGCGACTTTATAAATCTTAAAAAATGAGGAAAAAAATGACAAAATTAGTATTAATTCGTCACGGTGAAAGCGAATGGAACAAATTGAATCTTTTTACTGGCTGGATGGACGTTGAGCTTAGTGAAAAAGGTCGCGAAGAAGCAAAGGCTGCCGGAAAACTTTTGAAGGCAGAAGGTTACGATTTTGATATTTGCTATACTTCATATTTGAAAAGAGCTATTCATACATTGAACGGTGTTCTTGATGAAATGGACAGAAACTTTTTGCCTGTTATTAAAACTTGGAAATTGAACGAAAGACATTACGGCGATTTGCAGGGTAAAAACAAGTCTGAAGCTGCTGAAAAGTTCGGCGAAGACCAGGTAAAAATTTGGAGACGTTCTTTTGATGTAAAACCTCCGGTTCTTTCTGATGATGATGAACGTTCTGCTAAAAAAAGTCCTGCTTACCGCGATGTTGATCCTTCGTTCTTGCCACAGAATGAATCTTTGGAAACAACTATTGCGCGCGTAGTTCCTTATTTCTTGGAAGAAATCAAACCGCAGATGAAGGCTGGAAAACGCGTTGTAATTGCTGCTCACGGAAATTCTCTTCGCGCGTTGGTTTACTATTTGGACAAAATGACTCCGGATCAGATTCTTGGAGTAAATATTCCTACAGCAACTCCGCTTGTTTATGAATTTGATGATGATTTTAATGTTGTAAAACATTATTATCTTGGCGACCAGGATGCGATTGCTGCTAAGATGAACGCAGTTGCAAATCAGGGAAAAGCTAAATAATTTTTGCTGACTTTTAGTTTTATAAAATAATTGGCAGAAAAATGTACGTGGATAAGTTTTTTCTTGTTTGCGTACATTTTTTTATGTTTTATTGAAAATTATAATTTTATTTGAAGAAGTATTTAAAAGATGCAGAATACAACTCTTATTTACATTGAAAAAGATTCAAAATATTTGATGCTTCACCGTACAAAAAAGCAGAATGATTATAATCATGACAAATGGATTGGAATTGGCGGAAAGTTTGAGGAAACGGAAAGTCCGGAAGAATGTATTTTGCGCGAAACTAAAGAAGAAACCGGGCTTTTGTTGAATTCGTTGGAATACCGCGGAATTGTTACGTTTGTTAGCGATGATAATTTTACTGAATATATGCATATTTTTTGGAGCAATGATTTTTCCGGTTCTCTGATTGAGTGCGATGAAGGTGAACTTGAATGGGTTGAAAAATCAAAAATGAACGATTTGCCGCATTGGAAAGGAGATGAAATATTTTTGAATCTTTTGGAAATGCGGGTTCCGTTCTTTTCTTTGAAACTTGTTTATAAAAGCGGCGTTTTGCTTTCCGCAGTGTTGAACGGTAAAAATATAAGTTTTTAATATTTTTGCTGTTTCCTAAAATCCGCGAAAATCTGCGAAATCCGCGGGAAATTTCTAAAAAGTTATACCCGGAATGCGACCTTTTAGTTTTAGTTCGGATAACATTCGAATCCGGCATTTTTTAATTTGATTCCCATTGTTTCTTCGCTGTTTTCGTCTACTACAACAATAAAATAAGTTGTTCCGCTGCTGCGCTTTTCTTCCTGGATGTATGCGTTAAAACCTTTTTCTTTTACGCGTTTTACGAAATTTTCTGCGTTTGTTTTGTCGCGGAAAAGTCCAAGCTGAAAATGCTTTGTTTTTTCGCTTTCTGCAGAAGCATCTTGTGCGGTACTTTTTGAATTTTGTTGCGCGTTTTTGTCTTTTGCTTCCGGCAAATCCGCTTTTTCCGTAGAAATTGCAGGTGTTGCCGCTGTTTTTCTGGGAAGAAAATACCAGAACGGCGCCGGATAGATTTGAATTTTTCCGTTTACAATTCCGGCTTCCATAGAAGACGGATATTCTTTGTTAAGTAATTCTGCATATGATGAATCTGCTGTAATGTACCACAAGGTTAGTAGTATTGAATGTTTTACAGATTTCATTGAATCAAGATTTACATATGTTTTAAGCATTGCAGTCGGTTCTTCCAAATCGGCTGTTGTTTCTGCTTTGCAAAGTTTTGCCCACTGTTCGTAAAGTTTTATAGTTGCCTGAATTTCTGAATTTTTTGAATTGCGGACAGCAGAATTCAGATAATTTTCTGCATTTTCCCAATCGCCGGCGCTTAGCGCGCATCTGACTGCATCTAAAACCAGCCGTTCGCTTGATTTTTTAGGCATTCCTTCTGCGGTTGTATTTCCGGCGGAAATACCAGCCGCTTTTGCAAATGAACGCTGCGCTTTGTCGTATTCGGAAAGTGATTCTTGGAGCGAACCTAAAAATGTAAATGCGGCGCGCTTTTCTGCCGGAACAGTAAGTTTTTCCGCTTCGGAAGAGGCGTACTGTTCGGCTGCCTGCGGTGAATCCATTTTTACTGCGTTTTCTGCAATTTTTTTTGCAGTAAGTTCCTGGCAAAAAATTAATGCGCATAGATTAAAAATGCTTAAAACAGCAATTGTTTTTTTCATTAGGTACTTCCGTTTTTTTAAAGTTTGGAATTTTCCTGATTTTTAGCGGTCTCGGAATCACTTTTAAATTCTGTTTGCTGGGCGTTTTGTTTTTTTGCGTCTTCCGGATTTGCCGGCGGATTTGTATTTGCTGTGTTTGCAGTTTTTCCTGATTTTTTTCCGAAAATCTGTTTTTTATTCAATTTTTCTGATTGTTTTTGTTCCGCATTTTTAATCTGCTTTGATTTTTTTGAACGGTGAACAAGCGCAAACGGGAGCGAACACATAAGGCCGACCGCAAATGAAATTAAAATCGTAAAGAAAACTGGAATCTGCTTGAATGTGTAAAAAACAAGGCTTACATCGCATTTGTTGTCAAGGTTGAATCCTGCAAAAAAAGCGATGAAAACAATTCCTATAATAATTGCAATTAAATTCGCTATCATAATGTTTCCTCTCTGAAAATAGATTCCGAACAAAAATCGGAATTAATCGTATTTTAATTTTCCGGAACAACCGTTCCTTTGAAAGTGTGGCCGTTCAATGAATCTATTTTAACATAGATAAACTTTCCTATCAAAGATTTATCTGCTGCAAAACTGACTTTTTCGTCCTGGGCCGTTTTTCCTAAAAGTTCGTTTTTGTTGTCGCGGGTTATGCTTTCTACAAGAACTTTTACAGTCTGACCTACGCGCTTTTTCATTTGTTCATCTGTGTGGATAAGCTGCAAGTCGATTACGCGCTGAAGCCGTTCTTTCCGCGTTTTTTCCGGAATCTGCTGCCACTTTGCTGCCGGCGTTCCTTCGCGCGGATTGTAATAGTACATACAGGCGGTTTCGAATTTTACTTGATTCATTAAATCCAATGTGAGCTCAACATCTTCTTCTGTTTCTGTAGGAAAACCCATCATAATGTCTGTTGTAAGCGAAACATCCGGAATTTTTGCTTTTATTTTTTTTACAAGCTCAAGGTAAAGTTCGCGTGTGTATTGTCGGTTCATCTTTTTTAAAACCGCAGTTGAACCGTGCTGTACAGGAAGCGCAATGTGATGGCAGATAAGTTCGTTTTCCGCAATCACATCGATAAGTTCGTCTGAAAAATCTTTCGGATTGCTGGAAAGGAACCGTACCCAACCTATTGTTGAGTTGATTTCTTTCAGGTGGGTGCAGATGATTTTTAAAAGTTCTGCAAAGTTGACATCTTTTCCGTTGTAAGTTCCTTTGTAACTGTTTACATTTTGACCTAAAAGAGTGATGTCCAGGACTTTGTATTTTGTAAGGATATCAAGTTCATTTAAAATTTCTTCTACCGGGCGGCTTATTTCGCGTCCGCGAACGTAAGGAACGATGCAGTAGGTGCAAAAATTGTTGCAGCCGTGCATAATCGGAACGAAAGTTGATTTTGCACCCTGTTCGTAAGAAACGGCGGCGAATTTGTATTTTTCTGTATCGTCCAAAGGAATTCGTTCTTTTTTTTCTTCAACTGCTGTTATGATGTCGCCAAAGTGATGTTTTGCGTAAGTTCCTACAACATAATCAATTACAGGCCAGTCTTTTTGCAATGAACCTAAGAGGCGTTCCGCCATGCAGCCCATTACAACTACTGTAATAGGAACCGGATGTTCGCAAACAAGTTCCGTTGCGTTTGGAAACGATTTGTACTTTGCAAATTCTTCTTTATTTCTTACGGCTTTTAAACCTGTAAAATAGCCGAGCCGCCCGAAGATTCGGTTTTCTGCGCTTGCACGGACTGAACAGGTGTTTATTATTGCCATGTCTGCAACTTCTGCGTTTTCCGCTTTTTGCCAGCCGCGTGCAATCAAAAGCTGCTCAACTGCTGCGGATTCGGCTAAGTTCATCTGGCATCCGTACGTTTCAAAATAGTACTTCATAGAGAATTTAGTATATAGAAAAAAAATATAGCCCGCAATAACGTTTTTTCTTTGCATGTGCAATAAAATCTGGGAAGAAACTTTGTGCGCGGCTGGGCTTGCCTGCGAGCTTGCATGGACAAGGGATTGTAGCCGCGCCGCAGGCGTTCCGTAGGAATGAAACGGCGGAAAGCCCGGTTTTTTCGCGAAGCGAAAAAATGGCCCGGATTTTTTATATTTATCTAAAGCTTTTTTTTCGCTACAATAAAACAACTATGATTGATGTTCAGAACGAAGAAGATACACGCGAAGTTCCTCTTAAAAAAGTTGGTGTAAAAGACGTAAAGTATCCGGTTACGGTTTTAGATAAAAAAAATAAAGTTCAGGCTACAACTGCAAGTGTGAATTTGTTTGTGAATTTGCCGCATCATTTTAAGGGTACGCATATGAGCCGCTTTATAGAAATTTTTCACAAGCATCACGAAAATCTTACTATGAAGCATTTTTTGGAAATGTTGGAAGAAATCCGGACGAATTTAAATGCGCAGAAGGCCTACGGCGAAATGACTTTTCCTTTTTTTATGGAAAAAAATGCGCCGGTCAGCGGAAAAGCCGCGATTATGAGTTATGTCTGCAAATACGAAGGTTCTGTTTCGGAATCTGAAAAGCAGTTTTTTGTTTCCATTCAAGTTCCGGTTACAACGCTTTGCCCTTGTTCTAAGGCAATCAGCGAATACGGAGCGCATAATCAGCGCGGAACGGTTGTTGTAAAATTGCTTTATTCTGGCTTTTTTTGGATTGAAGATGTTATTCAAATGATAGAAAATTGTGCTTCCGGCGGATTGTATTCTCTTTTAAAGCGCAAGGATGAAAAGTTCGTTACCGAACATGCTTATGAAAATCCGCGCTTTGTGGAAGATGTTGTGCGCGAAGTTTATTTGGGTTTGCGAAGTCTGAAAATTGAAAAGCCGTTCCGGTGGTTCAGCGTGGAATGTACAAATGCGGAAAGCATTCATAATCACGATGCGTATGCGTACACGGAATTTGACGGCGGAGTTGAAAATTAAATATTTTGCTTGCGGCGGTTCGGAACTTTGATTTTGAAGGGAATAGGTTTATTCCCGAAAGTTAAAAATCGGTGTTTCGTCCGGAAGAAAAATCAGAAATTTTCTGTATTTTTCCAGCCATTCGCCGTCTTCCGTCCAAATTGGTTTTGTAAGAAGTACGTAAAACCATTGTCCTTTTTGATTTTTGTAAATATCTTTTTCCAAAATTTCAAGTACGCGGACATTCATTCCGCCTTCGTGATTTATTGAGCGGTATTTTACCGGCGAAGAAATGTCTTTTTCGGTGCGCAGGTCAAAAGTTCCCATTATAGCAAAATCGGAAAGTTCTTTTATTTTTGAATGGTCCGTAAAGTTTAAATCATTGGCGCGGAGCGGGGCGGACAATATTGCTAGAAGAGCGAAAAATATTTTTTTCATGTCTGGAAATTTTATGTTTTCAAAAGTTTTGGACATAAGAAAATCTGTTTGCGGCATAGCTTTCTCCTTTTGTTTGAATTATTCTGCTGCTTCCAGCGTGTTCTGCATAAGCATTGCAATTGTCATTGGTCCAACTCCGCCCGGAACTGGAGTTATAAAACTTGCTGTTTCTTTTAAGTCTTCAAAATCGCAGTCGCCAATCAGTCTGAAACCTGATTTTTTTGTTGAGTCCGGAATTCTGTTTACACCTACGTCGATTACAACTGCGCCCGGTTTTATCATATCTTTTGTAACTGTATGCGGTTTTCCTGCGGCGGCGATAAGAATATCTGCTTGTTTTGTGATTTCCGCCATATTTTTAGTTCCTGTATGGCAGATTGTAACGGTACAGTTTGTTTCTTTTCTTGCAAGAAGAAGTGCGACCGGCTTTCCTACAATATTTGAACGTCCGATTACTACGGCGTGTTTTCCGCTTGTTTCTATTCCCATTTTTTGCAGAAGAACTATAATTCCGTGCGGAGTGCAAGGTAAGAACGCTTTTTTTCCGATTACCAGATTTCCCACGTTTTCCGGGTGAAAGCCGTCCACGTCTTTTTTTGGACTTATAGCAAGAATGATTTTTTCTTCATTAATATGTTTTGGAAGCGGAAGTTGAACTAAAATTCCGTGAACGGAATTGTCGTTGTTCAATTTTTCTATTATTTGCAAAAGTTCTTCTTCTGTAGTTGATTCCGGAAGGTGCATGCTTTTGTCAGCCATTCCTGCTTCTGCAAGTGCTTTTTGCTTTCCGGTTACATAAGAAACGCTCGCCGGATTTTCGCCTACCAGAATTACTGCAAGACAAGGTGTGATTCCTTTTTCTTTTAAAGCAGAAACTTTAGCCGCTACTTCTGAGCGGACTTGCGCGGCAATAGCTTTTCCATCGATAATTGTTGCGTTCATTTGTTACCTTCCTTGCAATTCTGTTGTTTATTGTAAAAAGACAATAAAAACTGTATAATTCAAAAACACTAGGTTTAATTACGAGTTTTACAGATTTCTTCAAAACTCAAAGTAAAATCTATTATACAAGAATTGCGAGGAAAAATGAAACGTATTCTTTTCATTTTTGGAATATTATTTGTGCTTTCGATGCCGACTTTTGCTCAGTCTGAAGAAAAGCAGATTGATGGACAGAATGGAACCGAACAAGCAGAATTGTCTGAAAATAATAGTGAACAAAATGTAGAAAATAGCGGCGAAGACAAAACTTCTGAAGATGCGGATGACGAGGATGATGTTCGCTATGTTAGTGATGATAACTACAAGATTAATGGCCGCGGCGATCAGTTTTTGAAAATAGGAATTATGCCGAACTTTCCGTTGAATTTTGGTGAACAGCTTTCTGTTGGCGGTGCCGCACAGATTGGCTATTTCCGCTTTCTTAACGGTTGGCTTGCTTTAGGCGGCGAACTTATGGCTGGATACAATCCGACTTTGGGAAGCAACGTTTTTACTTTTGTTCCGATTACTTTTGGAGCAATGATCCAGCCGGTTGCAGGCAGATTTGAATTTCCGACAATTCTTTCCGCGGGCTTTGCGTTTGAAACTTGTGCAAATAAAAAATATTTTCCTGGTTTAGTTGGAAAAGCGGAAACCGGAGCGTTTTTTAGAATTACAGAAGGCTGGTCTGTTGGACTTAGCGGCGAATTTTTGTTTCTTCCGCAGTGGTATACCGATACAGACAATGCAGAATCTGATTACGGAATGTTTTTGCAGGCTGCAGTCAGCGCGCGTTATCATTTTTAGTTAGAAAATTGCGGTGTTTCATTTGATGGAAATCACATTTTTAAGGATTAATTATTGATGAAAAAAATAGTTTTTAGTACGTTTATACTTCTTTCTTCTCTTTTTTGTTTTACCGGTTGTTATGATGCTATTTTTCAGGCAATCCGCGATGAAGTTGAACTTGAAAGCGCGACAGTTTCCGGTTTTATAAATGGAATTGTCCGATTTAATGTGAATCCTGATGATTCTTTTTCTGCGGATACAAATTTTGATAATCAGTATATTTTTGCGGCGAATGGTGAAATCCGTTATAAAAAAGCTTCCAGGCTGGAGCATGGTGCATGGAATAAAGTTTCGGGAAATGGACTTCCGGATTCAACATCCTATGCGTATTTTGACGGAAAGTTTAACGGAATGTATCTTTACAATGTTGCCGCGGATTCAAAATATGTTTATGTAATAGGATTTAAATCCTTTTATTATGATAAGAACGGCAGAAATGTTCCGACTGATTATAAAGTTTATTATTCTGAACCGGCGGCTGACAGCGAAGGAAATCTTTCTTTTGCTGAATGGAAGGAAATTTCTGAACTTTCCACATATCTTTCTGAATATCAGGCTGCTGTTAATTCAAATGATGATGATAATTACGGAATGGGGTTAAGCATTCATCTTTTTGGAACAAGCGCCGTAAATCCGCAGCATAGAGCCGTTTTTATAAGAGTTGGCGGCGATTACGCTTATCTTGACAACGCAAGAAACAATACAAGCGATGTTTATAAACTTGACGGCGGAACTGTAACGAATGTTGCAAAAATTAAATATTCAAATTCAACAGAAACTTTTGAATCTGGCGGAGTTGATGAGGCAGGTTATTATTATTCCGAACTTACAAGAAGTACGCTTTCGGCTGTTTGGTTCGGTGACGGATATCACTTTTTGAATTATGTGAATGCCAATACAAATGAAGGAACTTTGGCAGGCGGCTCAGTTGCGGTTGAAAAGCCTACTTACGTTTATTTCCCTTACGAAGGCGGTGTCTGCGCATTTAAAGTTTCTGATTATTCCGCAAATAAAGATAATTTTACAAAAATATTCCGCGGAACGTTAAACCCTACGGATAAATCTGTTTCCGGACTTGTATCAAGTACAAGTGTTGGTGAATCTATTTTGAGTATGGCTGTTACCAACAACAGCATTTTGCTTGGTTCCGGCGATTTGCGCGGAACGGACGACAGCAACAGTTCCGGCGGCGGAATTTTTAAAGTTGTGCTGGAATCGGACGGAAGTGTTAGACCTGGTTCCGGAACTTCTGATTTTTCTTCAAATGCGGATTCCGTTATGCCAAGTCCTTATATTGTTCGTGCTTTGCTGTGCGCTGATCCTTCGCTGGATGAAAGTGCAACAAGTATGTACAGTTCGCTTGATTATATTTATACAGAAAATACTTCCGGAACAAGCATAAAGAACCGCGGTCTTTGGTCGTACTATGCAGAACGCGGCAACTGGAACCGCGAATAGTTCACTTTTAAATCTGCGTTTTATACGCAATTCCAGCAGAGCAGGCGATATTAAGAAATTTCGCTTTGAATTTGAAATTCGCTTTTGTTTCCGCTTCTAAAGTTGTATCGCCACTCTTTTTTGTGCTGAGCGCAACGCTTGCGCTCACATTTTGTTGTGTTTTTCCTGCCGCAAAGTAAATTTTCTGCGAAAACTTAAAAGTCATTTTTTCGGATTTTTTATTCCTTGAAAAAGAAAACGTTTCCGCTGGTTTTAGTCGTATTTTTGAATTTACGCTTAAATTTGCGGAAAAACTTTCATCAAGATTTTCGCCGTTTGCAGACAAAGAAATTTTTGCCTGATGTTTTTTTGCAACAAAATTAATTTGACCTGTAACTTTTTTGTTCAGGACAACGGATTCATCGGATTTTAACTTCTGTTCCGCTAAAAAAATCCCGCCGCTTTGAATTTTCAGTTTGTTTCCGGCCGGAAAAAATGTAAACTGCGGATTTATTTTTATCTGACACAAAGTTTTTAATCGCGAAGAGTTTGCCGTGAAAACAACTTTTTCCGAAGCGCAGAAAAAAGCGGCGTTAAGCGCAAAGTCGCAGAATGAAAATCCGGTGAGCGCAATGCGGTTTTCTGTTGCGAACGTAAAATTCGGAAAGGATGAAGTTTCAAAAATATTTACAGTTTCCCTTGTTTTGAAAAATGGCGAAGAAAAGCCGCATTGCAAGTTTATTGCGCTGCGATTTTCCGCCGGAAAAATAGGCGTTCTGCAAAACCATGAACTTGAGCTGTTTTCTATTAAAAAATTTCCTGCCGTCGCGGAAAATCCTATGCCCGTTTTTTTTCCTGTTTTTATTTGTAGAACGGTCGAAATTAAAAAATCGTTTTCTTCCGTCGTGTAAAAAGTTGCGCCAAAATTGTTTATCAACTTTGTTTTGGGTGTTTTAAAAATTCCGCTTACAGCAAACGGTTTTTCAGAAGCGGAAGCGCCCGGCAAATTAGTTTTTAGCATAGTGATTTCTGTGTTGCCGGATCCAAGCGCAGAGCTGGAAGAACTTAGCGGTGGCGATTTTAAATTTGAAAAAGCGCCGCTTGTTGTGATTTTTCCTGCTTGAATGCAGATTGGCGAAAAGTTTCCCTGCTTTGCATACGCGGAAACTCCCCAGGTGGGAACACAAAATTCCGGCGCGGAAGAAAAATCGCTCTTTTCGGCTTTTGTTGCTGTTTTCAGCGTAAAGCAAGGAAGCGTTACAGTTGCGCTTACCGAAGAAATGCTGTATTCGGCCTGGGCAAAAATTGCCGCTGCGCAAAAAATTGCGGTTAAATAAAAAGTATATTTTTTCATATATACTTAATATCCAAAACACGCAGAATTCTGAAATTTTTATACAAAAAAAAATAAATTTTTTCGGGGCGGTCCGGCTTCGCCGTCGCTATGTCCAGGGTTCCGGCTTTCGCCTTCATTGCTGCGCAACAAGCCTTCGGCTTGCCCTTTCCAGCGCTACCGCATCCGCTGAGTTTTAATATTTTCGAAGAATTGCCGCATTTTTGCTTCGTCCTTTATTCCGGTTTCACCTTCTTTTTCAATTCCGCTGGAAACATCTACTAATTCAGGGTTAAAATTTTTGCAAAGTTCCTGAACGTTTTCTGCTGTTATTCCGCCCGCAATCCATAGCTGTCCTTTTTTTTCATAATTATGGGTTTTGCTGTCCTGTAAAAATCGCGGTTCTCCGTATGAATTCAGTTTTTTTGCGCTTTCGGAAATGTTTTCCGTTTTTTCAGTGATTGCAAAATAGTGCGGAACTGTTTTCATATTTTCCGGAATGTTTTCGTAAGCGATTCCGTGAAATTGTAAAAAATCAATAATGCCGCTTTCCGCAAGTTTTGCCGCTTCTTTTGCTTCTGCACTCAGCGGATTTGTAACGACTGCAACTTTAAGCGCCTTTATTTTTGGCAGTATTTCTTTTATTTTGTCAAAACGTTCTTTGTAAACGTTGCGTGCGAATTCTTTTGCGAAAATAAAGCCTACAAAATCTGCGCCGAGCGAATCCGCTAAAAGAACGTCCTGGGGGCGCGTAAGTCCGCAAATTTTTATTAAAGGAAAATTGTGCGGCATTCCGGACGTATTTAGAAGTTTGCTTGTGGATGTTTGCGGCTTTGTGGTTTCGAAAGCCTTAACCATCATAGGGTTAGAGTTTATTGCGCTTTCTTTATGATTATTTATTTTTTCTGCAAGTTCAATAAGTTTTTTTCCGCACAAGCTTTCTTCTGTGCTTTTAAATGCTTTTACAAAATCGCCGGCTTTTTCCGGATTTCTGGCGGCAAATTCGCCAAGCAATATTCCCGAAAATCCCATGGAAGAAACTTTTTTTGCCGCGTCGCGCGTTGTGATTCCGCTTTCAAAAATAACGTTGCCACCGAGCCGCTTTTTTAGCATTGCCGGAACGAGCAAGTCGATTGAAAAATCTTTTAAGTTCCGCGAGTTTACGCCGCAAACAATTGTGTCTGCGTAAAGTTTTTTTACTTCAAGAACTTTGTGCGCATCTTCGTTAGTGCGGACTTCTACGAATGCGCGTATTCCCAAATCGCGGCATTTTTTTGTCATGGAAAGCATTTTTTTTAGCGGAAGAATTCCGCTGATCAGCAAAACTGCATCCGCTCCGCAACGAAAAGCGATTTCAATTTCTTCTTCATCGATTAAAAAATCTTTTCGCAAAACTGCAATGTCCGGAATTGCATTGCAAATGTCCATTAAATCTTTAAGGTTTCCGTTAAAATAATTTTCTTCGGTAAGGCAACTGATTGCTGCGGCTCCGTTTTCTTTGTATTTAAGAGCGGTTTTTACAGCATTTAAGTTTGGCGCAATGTTGCCTTTGCTTGGAGATGCGCGTTTTACTTCAAGAATTACGCCGCGCTCTGCCATAAAAGTGTTGATTGGGCGCGTCCGCTTTTTTGGAATTTCATAACCGAATGAAAAACCCCGCTGTTCAATGTCTTTTTTTCGTTTTTCTACAATTTCTGCAATTATATCCTTCATAACTTATGCCCCGGCTTTTTTGCTTCTTTTTAACTGTTGCTTGCTTTTTTTATTTCTTCAAGCTTTGCGGAAACTGCTCCTGAATCAATCGCTTTGATGATTTTTATGCAGCCTTCTTTTATGGACTTTGCTTTTCCTCCTATGTAAAGCGCGGCGCCTCCGTTCAATGCAACTGCCGCTTTTAAAGTTCGTCTGCCTTTTCCTGAAAGAATGTCCAGTGCAAGTCGCGCATTTTCAGAACTTGTTCCTCCGGACAAATATTCATCTTTGCAGCCGGAAAGTCCAAACTGGGATGGTTCAATTGTGTATTCTTTTTCTTTGCCGTCTTCGTCGATTTCGAAAATTTTTGTTCCGGTAACCGGTGAAATTTCGTCGAATCCGTCTTCTGAAACAACGACCATAACTCTTTTTGCGCCCAAAAGTTTGGAAGCGCGCGCAACTGGGGCCAGCAGTTCCGGGGAATATACGCCAAGCATTTGATATTTTGCCCCGGCCGGATTGGAAAGCGGTCCGATAAGATTCATTATTGTTTTTATTCCGAGCGCTTTTCGTACCGGGCCTGCAAACCGCATCGCAGAATGATAGACTGGAGCGAAAAGAAAACCGAAATTTGTTTTTTGGATAATTTCTGCTGTTTTTGCCGGCGTATTGTCGATTTTTATTCCGAGCGCTTCAAAAAAGTCTGCCGCTCCGGATTTTGAGGAAACTGCTCTGTTTCCGTGTTTTGCTACCGGAAGTCCGCAGGCTGCGGCGCACAATGCGCTCATGGAACTGATGTTGAACGAACCTTTGCTGTCGCCGCCTGTTCCGACAATATCTGTAAGTTCGGTTGTTTCCAGCGGGAGAGGCGTTCTTTTTGCGACTAAAACGCCTGCGCATCCGGCAATTTCTTCCGGTGCAGCTTTTTTTGTGGCAAGCGCAACAAGAATTCCTGCTGTCATTCGTTCGTCCATGCAGCCGTCCGTTAAATCTTCCATAAACATTTCCGCAGTTTTTCTGTCCATATCTTTTTTGTCGATAAGGGCGGTAAGAACTTGTGTAGCGGGAAAAGGTTCAACTCTGTAATTTAAAAATGCTGTAAAGAATTCTTTTGTTTTTGAACTTGCTATAGATTCCGGATGAAACTGTACGCCTTCAATCTGCAATGTTTTGTGGCGTATTCCCATGATGTCGCCGTCATCGGCACGGGCAGAAACTTCGAACTCCGGCGGAAGAGTGGATTCGTCAATTACCAGCGAATGATAGCGCGTGAATGTTTCTTTTTTACCCATCAGGCGGAATATTCCTTTGCCGTCAAGATTTATAGGTTCCGCGATTCCGTGTTTAATGAACTTTGCGTTTACAATTTTTGCGCCGAAAGCGTAACCTATTGCCTGATGTCCAAGGCAGATTCCAAGAATCGGGATTTTTCCTGCAAAATATTTTATAGCCTCCACGGAAATTCCTGCATTTTCCGGACGTCCTGGACCTGGCGAAACAATCAGTTTTGAAGGATTAAGCGCGATTAAATCTTGTAAGGAAATTTCTTTGCTCCGCACAACTTTTATTTCTTCTTTCGTAAGTTTTGCCAAAGACTGATAAATGTTATATGTAAAACTGTCGTAATTGTCCAATAATAAAATCATTTTTGTCCTCCTTCTATAACGGCGCGCATTGCTCCTAATTTTTCGCAGGTTTCCGTAAATTCGCGCTCCGGCTGGCTTGCGTAAACAATTCCTCCTCCGGCTTGCAAAGTCCAGATATCTTTTTGCTTTAACGCGCACCTTATCGCTATGCAAAAATCAAGGTTGTTTTTGCCGCCTATATAACCGACCGCTCCTGCATAAAAGTTGCGCTTGTATTTTTCCAGACCGGAAAGAATTTCTATTGCGCTTATTTTTGGCGCGCCGGAAACTGTTCCTGCCGGAAATGCCGCGCGCAAAACTTTGATTGCCGGCGTGTTGTCGGAAACTTTTCCTACAACTTCGGAAACAAGATGGATTACATGGCTGTAAAGTTCGGTGAACATAAGGCGCGTAACGTTTACAGTTCCTGTTTCGCACACGCGGCCCAAATCGTTGCGTGCCAAATCTACAAGCATAAGGTGTTCGGCGCGCTCTTTAGGGTCGTTCAAAAGTTCGTCCATAAGCTGCTTGTCTTCCAAAGGAGTTTTTCCGCGCCTTCTGGTTCCTGCAATCGGATGAATCATCGCTTCGCCGTTCCGCACTCTTACAAGACTTTCCGGGGAAGCGCCTGTAAGTTGGAAATCGCCAAAATCAAGGAAAAACATATAAGGCGACGGATTTACGGAGCGAAGTCTTCTGTAGATTTCCAAGGCAGGAACTTCGCTCTTAATTTGAATTCTTCGGCTGGGAACCGCCTGTATGATGTTTCCGCTGTAAATGTGTTTTTTTAGCGCTTCAACTTTTTCGCAATATTCTTTTTTGCTTTGCTCTTCATCAGTAAGGACTGTTGCTTTGTAATTCGTCGTCGGTTCTGCAAGATAAGAAAAATCAAGGTCGGAAAGTCGTTTTTTTATGTTTTCTATTGCATCTTTCAGATTGATTTCATGTTCTTTGTAATTTTGGGCGCAAATATACATTTTTTCGCAAAAATGATCAAAGATAATAAATGTATGCCCGATAACAAATGCGCTTTCCGGAATATTCAGCTGGTCTTCCTGCTTCTGAAAATGGATTGTGTCGCACTTTGCGGCGAATTCATAACTAAGATAGCCCATTCCCGCAGCCGGAAGCGGCAGGTCAAAACCTTCTTCCGACGGATTTTCTGCGGCAATTTCTGCAAGCACGTCAAGAATGTCGCCTTTCATTGCGTAAACAGACCTGCGTTCACCGTTTATTATAAATGCAATTCCGTTGTCATCCTGAATTACACGGAACGCTTCGTCCAGCATAATCATGGAATATCTGTCTTTTCCCGAAGAAAAATTAGCTGATTCAAGAATTGCTTTTGCACCGAATTTTTTAGCCAAAGAAAAAGGTGTAAATCTGTCTGATGATAAAACTTCAAATAACATTTCCGTAACCTCTCTGTTTCTATTGATAGAAACAGTATAGAATCAGATATTGTTACTGTCAATAGAAACAGAACAAAAAAATTCTTTTTTCTGTTGGTGCAGTTTTTTATAAAATTATAAGAATCTGTAATTCAATTTGTTATAAAAGCGAAGTTGTTTCGTCAATTCCCATTCTTATGTTCAGACATTGAACCGCCGCTCCGGAAGCGCCTTTTCCCAAGTTGTCAAATCGGCTTGTAAGCATAATGCGCTCATCATTTCCGTAAACAAAAATCTGCATATTATTTGTTCCTGCAAGCGTATTTGCCGCAATAAATTGCTCCGTTAAAGTTCCTTCACCCATAAAACCCGCAACTTTCACAAACTGCGAATTCTGACCTTCGTAATGTTCGCGCATTTGCTCCCAAACATCGCGCGCTGTAACTTTTTTTGCCAAAAGCCGCGAGTGCAGACCGACTGTTACAGTCATACCTTCGTAATAATCGCAAACATACGGATTGAAAACCGGTTCAAAAGCAAGACCGCTTATTTTCTGCATTTCCGGCAAGTGTTTGTGCATCTGGGTTAATGCGTAAAGACGCGGCGAATCAAGTTCCGGATTTCTTTGCGGATTTTCATACAATGCAATTGCTTTTTTGCCGGCGCCGGAATAACCGGAAACCGCATGAACTACAACCGGATAGTCGCGCGGCAGAATTCCGTATTTTACAAGCGGGTAGGCAAGGGCAACAAAACCGGAAGCGTAACATCCTGGAACCGCAATTCTGTTCGAAGTGCAAATTTTTTCGCGGAAAGATTTGTCCAATTCAGGAAATCCGTAGGCCCAGTCGGGATTTGTTCTGTGCGCCGTAGAAGCATCAATGATTACCGTGTTCGGATTTGTGCAAAGTTCAGCCGATTCAATTGCAGCCGCATCAGGCAGACACAAAAAAGTAAAATCGCTTGCATTTATCATTTTTGCGCGTTCCTCTGGGTTTTTGCGCTTTTCATCATCAATCTGCAAAAGTTCAATATCATTCCGTCCGGAAAAACGTTCAAAAATCTTAAGACCAGTTGTGCCTTCTTTTCCGTCGATAAAAATTTTCACACTCATAAAATTCTCCAAAGTAAAAAGTGTCTTTAAAATTGCATATTTTTTTGAAGGGCGGACAACCGCCCTACGCCTCAAACTTTCGGGGTTTCGGGAACCTCAACCACCTTCAGTTTTCGTCTACCCACCGTGCGGGCTCAAACGCCGCCCGCAACGCCTGCTTCCGTCCGTAAATATTATAGATATTTTTTGATAAAAAAAAATCACTTTGCAAAAATAATCTGAAAAAAACGCATAAAAAAAATACATTTTATGAACAGAATTAAATAAAATTGAGCAAAAATTGCTCAATTTGTCCGGCTGCAAAAACTCGGATTTTGGCGGATAAATCTTTTTTATGCGAAAATCCGCGCTTTATGCGGAAAAAAAACTTGCATTTTTTCTTGGCACGGAATTTGCATAATATATTATGAAAGCTAGAACATAAAGGTTCGTAAGAATCAAAAAGTTCTGCTTAAAAACTACTAAGAATTCACTATGGAGGCATTATATGAATGAATTAGCATTGTTCAACGACTTATTTGATGATTTTGGAGATGACAATTACATGATGCCATCTATCAACCTTAAAAAAGTGTTCCAGGCGCCAAAAGTAGATATTAAAGAGCATAAAGACGCTTACACGCTTACAATGGATCTTCCGGGCAAAACTGACAAAGATGTAAACATTGAATTGAACAACAATGTTCTTACAATTTCTTCAGAAAAAACAGAAGATAAAAAAGAAGAAAAAGGCGAAAAGAAAGATGATGGCAAATGGCTTGTAAAAGAGCGCAGTTACCACAAATTCAGCAGAAGTTTTTCTCTTCCTGACGATGTGGAAGCTGACAAAGTAAATGCGGAAGTAAAAAACGGTGTTCTTACAGTAAATATGCCGCGTAAATCATTGCCGGCTCCAAAACATATTGCGATTAAAAGCGCATAAAGCATAGCGTGCGCTGCAAAAGGGGCTGTCTGATAAGTTTGAAACATAGCGCTTGTAGAGTGTTTCGGCATTGCTCAATTGCTGTATTTCATTCTTTCCGGACAGCCCCTTTTTGATTTACCACCCTTTCAAAAATTCCCGTCTTCCCGATTTGCCTGCCTTGCTCATCTTGCTGTTATTTCACTAATTCTCTATACTAAAACATCTATGACTAATGAAAGGCTTTTTCAGCGTTTTAAGGATATCGGAAGATTTGTTGCGGAGGATATTTGCGCTCTTCCAGGTGTTCTTGAAAATATAAGCCAGGACGGTTGCAAAATACATTATTCTCTTCCTGTTGAACTGGAAATGGAAAAAGATTACGAAGCGAAAATTATTTTTGCGCGTGCTGCTAATGAACAGTTCAATTTGCTCTTTCATCCTCAGTGGCTAAAAAAAGAAGGCGACAACACGGATATTGGCTTTAAAATACTTCCTTCAACAGATTATTCAAAACTTGCCCAGTACATAAAAAAGTTGGACAGCGATTCCAACGACAGTATTTCAGATGAAATAAGCGGTTTGTCATGTCAGATGATATAAAAAATAATATGGAAAACTTTGCGTCAATAAAAAAACTTACAGGAGCGGCTTTCCTTGCGTTTCCGGAAATGTCAGGAATGCTGCAGACGGAACTGGCCGGCAGATTGGGTTTTTCTTCAAAGCCGGATGCTGTTTACGGAGATCTTTTTTATTATAAAGATTTTCCCGTGGAAAACATCAGGACTGCGGATGATTTGCCGTATTGGTCCCGCTCCACAATGCTTAATCCCCAGATTCTAACTTTTTCTTCTATAGGGCAGGCTGCTTCCAGCTTAAAATCTATGCAAAGAAACTGGGCGCCATATCAATATCAGTATTTTCGCCGCGCAAGTTTAATTCAGGAAAAACTTCCGTATGTAAATCTAAAGGTTCGTAAATTTCCAGTGAAAATTCCTAAAAGCCCAATAGGATTGTATACTCTTATTTCCGAAAACCAGATGATTTTCAGCGCGGAAACTTCAAGCTTCCTTCCTGCCGGGAAAATTGTTTTTGAAGAAGATCACGAAAATCCGCCAAGCCGCGCATATTTGAAAATTCAGGAAAGTTTAACAATGGCAAATCTTCTGAACGGAACAGAACTGCCAAAAGCCGGCGAACGCTGTTTTGAAGCAGGCGCTTGTCCGGGCGGATGGACTTGGGTTCTTGCGGGGCTGGGTGCTTCTGTTTATGCAGTTGATCGCGCTCCTCTTGCACAGGAACTTATGGAAAATCCTCTTGTTACTTTTCAGGCGCACGATGCGTTTACATTGCGCCCGCATGATATCGGCTATTGCGACTGGGTTTTCAGCGATGTAATTTGCTATCCGGAACGCCTCTTAAAATGGATAAAAGAATGGCTGCAAAGCGGACTTTGCCGCAATATGATTTGCACCATAAAAATGCAGGGCGAACCGGACTGGAACATAATAAAGCAGTTTTCCGAAATTCCGCAAAGCCGCATAGTTCATTTGAACTACAACAAGCACGAACTTACCTGGATTCATACCTGCTGATTTCTGATTGCTTGAATATGTTGCTATGCAAAAACTTTTTTGATTAAGCCTGCAATATCTTTTGCAACAATAACACTGTCCGCTTTTTCCGCCGCGAAAATTCTGTTAAAACCCAATCCTTCCGCTGTTTTTGCCCTCTGTCTTATCTTGGAAACCGCGCGGATTTCACCCGCAAGACTTAATTCGCCAAAAATTGCCGTTCCGTTCGGTACAGGCTGATCCGTTCTTGCGGAATACATTGCAACCGCTAAAGCCGCATCAACCGCACTTTCGCTAAGCCTTATTCCGCCCGCCACATTTATGTAAATATCTTGCCCTAAAAATTTAATACCCGCTCTTTTTTCCAAAATCGCCGCAATTCTGGAAACTCTTGCCGATTCGATTTTATCCGTAAAAACACGCGAAATCGCCGCTTTTGCCGGTGCCGTCAACGCTTGTATTTCTACTAAAAAGACTCTGTTTCCTTCAAAAACCGCGCAACAGGCAACTCCGGCAGGTTGCGTTTCCCGCTTTTCAGAAAGAAACATAGTCGCCGGATTCAAAACCGCTTCAAGCCCTTTTTCCGTCATATTGAAAATTCCAAGCTCATCAACAGAACCGAATCTGTTTTTCTGCGCATGTAAAAATCTTACGTCATCATTGTTCCGCTCAAAAGAAATAACGGTATCAACCATATGCTCCAAAGTTTTTGGACCGGCAATAGTTCCCTCTTTTGTAATGTGCGCCGTCATAATCAAAACGGAATCCCGCTCTTTTACCCAGCTGATAAGTTCGTTTGAACAGTATTTCAGCTGACTTATTGTTCCCGGAATAATTCCTGCCTGTACGGAATAAACAGTTTGAATTGAATCTATAATAACAAAAACCGGTTTCAGATTGTCCATTGCGCTCAGCATATCTTCCAGACGCATAGTGCAAAGAATTTCAATTCCTTTGCAGTTCAAATTCAATCTTTCTGCCCGTTCCTTTATTTGCGCTCCTGATTCCTCGCCGGAAATATAAAGAATTCGCCCTTTTTCATTTTCAGCCACAGCCGCCGCAGTTTGAATCAATAAAGTGGATTTTCCGATTCCCGGTTCGCCGCCCAAAAGAATTGCGGAACGTTTTGTTGCACCGCCACCAAGAACCCTGTCAAATTCATCGATTCCGGTTTTTAAGCGCGAGCAGTCTTTTGCTTCGATGGATTCAAGCGGAACAGGTTTTGCTTTTTCGCTTATTTCCGAACCTTTCGCGCCTGGTGTTGCCGCATTAAAATCAATAACACATTCTTCAAGCGTGTTCCATTCTCCGCATTCAGGACATCTTCCAAGCCATTTCGGCTGACTGTATCCGCAGTTTGAACATTTATAAACAACAGAACCGTTTTTCTTAGCCATAAAATCCTCTATATAATTATCGCAGAAAAAAATCAAAAACGGAAATTTTTCTATATTCTTTTTAGGGCGCAAAGGCTGAACGTAACGGGCTTTGCAGGGTTCCGCCTACCGGCTCCATTGCTCGCTTCCGCTCGCAACGCGCCTTCGGCGCGCCCTTTCAATCCCGCGCAAATTTATATCATCATCATAATAGTTTTGCAAAACTGTTATGGTGTTCTTTTTTTTCGCAAACCGCTTATTTTTTGTCCGAAAAGTTGTTGTCGTTGTTTGTAAGAACTGTACCTGCCGGAATGGAATGCGTTACCCAAGTGTTTCCTCCGATTACGCTTCCTTTTCCGATTGTCGTCTGTCCGCCAAGAATTGTTGCGTTTGCATAAATTGTTACATCATCTTCTATTGTAGGATGCCTTTTTTTGTTCATCAGCTCTTTTTTTACGCTAAGAGCGCCTAATGTTACACCTTGGTAAAGTTTCACATTGTTTCCTATAACAGTTGATTCACCTATGACAACGCCGGTTCCGTGATCAATAAAAAAAGATTCGCCTATTTTTGCTCCGGGATTTATGTCAATTCCAGTTCTTCCGTGAATGTGCTCCGACATTATGCGCGGAAGTATAGGAACTCCGCTTTCGCACAGAAAATGCGCAATTCTGTAAACAGTTATCGCCTGAAGTCCCGGATAAGAAATTATTACATCTTCATTGCTTTTTGCCGCCGGATCACCTGAAAAAGCGGCCTGTACATCAAGCGTAAGTTTTCTGCGTATTTCAGGAATTTCTTCAATAAGCGCAAAAGTTGTCTGCTCTGCAAGCTTAAAACAATGCGACTCTTTGAACTTTTTGCTGTCTTTCTCATCCTTGCAGACAGAATAAGCCAGCGCTTTTTGAATTTCTTTTGTAAGCACTGCAATTATATGATTTACTTTCTGACCTGTAATGTAGCGTATATTGGAAGGTGTAATGCTTTCCGCATTTTTAAATCCTGGAAAAACAAGACTTTGCAGCTCATTTAACACTGTGATTACATTTTCTCTGTTCGGATAATTTTCTGAATCAGCTCTGTTAATTCCGCCGTAACGGTCGTAAGAATCAAGAATTCCGTCTATGAGCATATCAATATTCATTGTTCGCCTCTGTCAGAAGTTTATTTGAATTCAATTTTTGAAAATTTTTATCTATATCAGACAAGATACTAGCACAATCACATTTAAAAAACTAGAATATTTCAGTAAATTCAAATAAATTCTAATTGACATAAAAACCGCTCTTCTTTATAGTAATAAAACGCATATTTTGAAAACTTCAAAGGCGTTCAGTTTGCGCCCTTGTAGCTCAGTCGGTAGAGCGCAGCCATGGTAAGGCTGAGGTCTGCGGTTCGAATCCGCACGGGGGCTAATGTTTTTCAGAATTAAATTGAATTTAAAATTTATTTAGGAGTATAGATATGGGTAGCAAGAAGAAGGGTGCAGTTGAAATCATCGCTTTGCAGTGTTCAGAATGTAAACGTAAGAACTATACAACTTACAAAAACCGCAAAAATATCACTGGCAAACTTGAATTGAAAAAGTATTGTCCATTTGAACGCAAGCACACTTTACATAAAGAAACAAAAGCAAAATAAGCTTTAATTAATTTTGTATATTTTCTGTCTGATTTTCAGACAGTTTATATATAGGGCAGTAGTTCAGTGGTAGAGCAGCGGTCTCCAAAACCGCCTGTCGTGGGTTCAAATCCTGCCTGCCCTGTTTTTTTTACCATTTAGTTGGAGGAATTATGTCAAAAATCGGTCAATTTTTCCGTGAAAGTAAAGCAGAATTGAAAAAGGTTGTATGGCCATCACGTGAAGATGTTCTTTCATCAATTAAAGTTGTAATTATCTCCACACTTGTTGTTGCTGTAGTTCTTGGCTTGTTGGATTTTGCTTTTACAGAAGCATTCCGCGCAGTAATGAAATAAGGCTGGGATACAATGGCAAAAAGTTGGTATATGCTTCAGGTTTTTGTTGGACATGAAGCAAAAATTGAAAGAGTTTTAAGAACACTGCTTGAAAAAAAAGAACTCGATTCAGCAGTTGTAACAGACGTAAAAGTTCCTCTTGAAGAAGTTGTAGAAATAAAAGACGGAAAAAAGAAAACTAAAAATGTAAATTTTATGCCTGGCTATCTTATGATAGAACTTGATCTTCCGGAAATCGGATGGAAAGATACTTGTTCAAAACTTCGTAAGGTGCAGGGAATTATGGGATTTGTAGGAACAAATCCTAATGTTCGTCCGCGTTCAATTTCAACTGCGGAAGCAAAAAATCTTCTTCAGAAAATCGGCGTAATCAAATCTGAAAAAAGTGTCCGCATTCAGCAGAATTTTGCTGTCGGTGATATTGTAAAAATCACAGACGGTCCGTTTGCTTCATTCCAGGGTAACATTGAAGAAGTCAGCGACGAAAAAGAAAAGTTGCGCGTAAATGTTCAAATCTTTGGACGTGCAACTCCAGTTGAAGTAAATATGCTTCAGGTGGAAAAAGTAAATTAGAAAACAATTTCAGGTGTTCGCATGCCAGTGCGAACATTACCTGTTTTTGGGAGAAGTGCAAGTCCGTTGGACAAAGGCATTTCGTTAGAATAAATTAAAAGTTTGATTTATTTTTGAATACTGTTCAAAATCTGTTTAAGCAAACTTAAGATTGATTTATTCACACCAATTTAGGAGAATCAAAATGGCATCAAAGAAGGTAACAGCCGTAATCAAATTGCAGTGTCCTGCGGGCGCAGCGACTCCGGCTCCTCCGATCGGTCCAGCTCTTGGACCTCATGGTGTTTCTGCACCAAAGTTTGTCCAGGAATTTAACGACAGAACTAAGACTATGGAAAAAGGACTTATTATTCCTGTAGTTCTTACTGTTTATGCGGACAAATCTTATACTTTCATTCTTAAGACTCCTCCGGCAGCAGTTCTTATTAAGAAAGCTCTTAAACTTCAGAAAGGTTCAGGAAATCCGCTTCTTAACAAAGTTGGAACTCTTTCTAAAAAAGACCTTGAAGAAATCGCTAAGACAAAACTTCCAGACGTTAACGCTAACGATCTTGAAGGTGCTAAAAAAATCATCGCTGGTACTGCTCGCAGTATGGGCGTAGAGGTGGAGCAGTAGTATGAAACACGGAAAGAAATATCGCGCATCTGCCGCAAAGTATGATCTTACAAAAAAATATGATGTTGCTGCTGCTTGTCAGATGGTAAAAGAAATGAAGGTTGCTGGCTTTGACGAAACTGTAGAAGCTCACGTAAACCTTAAAATGGATAAATCTGCATCAGTTCGCGACACACTTGTATTCCCTAACCAGTTCAAGGGCGAAAAGAAAGTTCTTGTTTTCTGTAAGGGTGATAAAGTTGACGAAGCTCTTAAAGCAGGTGCTGCTTATGCTGGTTCTGATGAATACATTGAAAAAGTAAAGGGTGGTTGGCTTGACTTTGATGTTGCAGTTGCTACTCCGGATATGATGAAAGATGTAGGTCGTCTTGGTATGGTTTTGGGCCGCAGAGGTCTTATGCCTAACCCAAAAACTGGAACAGTAACTAATGATGTAGTTTCTGCTATTGCGGAACTTAAAAAAGGTCGTACAGAATACCGCGCAGACAAAGGTGGAGTTATTCACATTGCTGTAGGAAAGGTTTCTATGGATCCGGCTAAAGTTGCTGAAAATATCAATGTACTTTTGTCTGAAGTTGGAAAGAAGGCTCCGAACGGAGTTGTTCAGAACTTCATCTTGTCTGTATCCCTTAGTTCAACTATGGGCCCAGGTGTTTGGGTTGACATGAAGGTAGGTGAATAATTATGGCAATGTTGGCACATAAAGTTCAGTCTGCTAAAGCAGCAGCAATCGAAGAAGCAAAAAAGACATTTGCTGACTACAACAGTTTTATTTTCGCTGATTATCGCGGAATGACTGTAGAACAGATTTCAAATCTTCGCAAAAAGCTTCGTGAACAGAACGCAACTCTTAAAGTTGTAAAAAATAATTTCGCTCGTATCGCATTTGAAGAAATGGACATTAAAGACGTAGCAGTTCTTCTTAAAGGACCTACAGTTGTTGCAATGGCTAATGAAGATGCGAACGTTGTTGCAAAAACTCTTTTCGATTTCGCAAAAGATGCCCCTGTTCTTACAGTAAAAGGCGCTTGCGTAGAAAAAGAAGTTTACGATGCGGAAAAAATTGAAGCATTCTCAAAAGTTCCAGGAAAGAAAGAACTTATTGCAATGCTTATGTCTGCAATCAATGGCCCTGCTCGTCAGCTTGCCGCTACAATCAAGGCTTATGCAGAAAAGAAGGAAGCAGAAGGTCAATAATCTTTGTGCTTTTTTCAATAGATTCTTGTGGGTCTATAAACACGGTCAGGCTTCAGAAGCTGTCGACTGTCCGTGGTAAAATGCAGAAACATTCGTATGAATGGCTACTGCACAACCTTTGGGTTGAATATTTATAAAAACATATTTGTGAGGAAGACAATATGGCAGCATTAACAACAGATCAGATTCTTGATGCAATCTCTGGAATGACAGTTCTTGAATGTTCAGAACTTGTAAAAGCAATGGAAGAAAAATTCGGCGTAACAGCAGCAGTTGCAGTTGCAGCAGGTCCTGCAGCAGGAGCAGCTCCAGCAGCTGAAGAACAGACTGAATTCACAGTAACATTGGATTCATTCGATGCAGCTAAAAAGATTCCAGTTATCAAGGTTGTTCGCGAAATTACAGGTCTTGGACTTGGCGAAGCAAAAGCTCTTGTTGAAGGCGCACCAAAAACTCTTAAAGAAAGCATAAGCAAGGCTGATGCTGATGAAATCATCAAAAAGATTGAAGAAGCTGGTGGTAAGGCTTCTAAGAAATAAGTTATTTGAAAGAATAGCTTGATATTAAAAGGGGTGCGTAAAGGCGTTTTGTCTTTAGCATCCCTTTTTGCGCATTTAAAAATTGTTAAATATTGTTTTAGATCTTTAAAAAATTAAAATAATTGCCTTTCCCAAGGCGAAATCAGTTGATTCTGTGCTGTGCAGAGTTTCTGCATGTAGCAGTTTATAACTGAACTTAAAAACTATGGGGGCGATGATGTTCGCAAAGACACGAACAATCAACCGACAGTATATCGGAAAGGACATTAAAAGCTTTATTGATGTTCCTAATCTGATTGCTATTCAGACTTCTTCTTATGAAAGTTTTCTTCAGGCAGAACGACTGAAGAAAGGCGAGCCGTTACTTAATCAGGGATTGCAGGAAGCGTTTAATACAACTTTCCCTATTGAAAGTCCAAACGGCGACATGTCTCTTGAGTTCGAGTATTATGAACTCGATTACGCTAATATTAAATTTTCAGAACTTGAATGTAAGCAGAAAGGCGTAACTTACTCTGTTCCGTTAAAAGCCAGAATAGACCTTGTATTCTTGAATGATGGACACATTATTCAAAAAGATATTTACATGGGTGATATTCCGCTTATGACAGAGCGCGGTACATTTATTATCAATGGTGCAGAACGCGTAGTTGTATCTCAGATTCACCGTTCTCCTGGCGTTATTTTCACGCATGATAAGGATGTTTACGGAAGCCGCATCATTCCATATCGTGGTTCATGGTTGGAATTTGAAATTGATCAGAAAAAAGAGTTGATTTACGCAAAAATCGACCGTAAAAAGAAAATTCTTGGAACTATTTTCTTGCGTGCGCTTGGTTATTCTACGCGCGAAGAAATTATCCGTTGTTTTTATAAAACAGAAACTGTAAAGGTAATTGATTCAACTGAAGAACGCGAGTTGTTGGTTGATAAAGTTCTTTCAGATGCTGTTATTGTAAAGGATGAAAACGGAGAGGAAAAACGTCTGTTCAATGCAGGTGTTCGTCTTCATCCACATGATATTGATGATTTGATTGCAAATAATGTTTCAGAAATCAATGTTATAAAATTCAGTACAAAAAAAGATCCTAACAACAAAGATGAAAGAAATGATTCTTTGGATTCGCAGATTATTATCAACTGTTTTGAAAAAGAGGAAATCCGCTTTGTAAAAGAAGGCTCTGTGGATATGGAAGTGTCTAAGGAAGACGCTTTGAATGCGGTTTACGCAATCCTTCAGCCTGGTGAACCTATGACCGTAGAAGCAGCGGAAAAAGATTTGAATTCAATGTTCTTTTCTGATCGCCGTTATGATCTTGGTCGTGTTGGACGCTATAAACTTAATAAAAAGTTTGATTATCCGGAAGATGTAAAAGATTTCACTTTGATTAAAGATGATATTATCAATACGATGAAAACTCTTATCAATGTTTACATTGGTGAAGATGTAATCGATGATATTGACCATCTTGGGAACCGTCGTATCCGTTGTGTAGGAGAACTTCTTACAAATCAGCTTAAAACAGCGTTCAGCAGAATGGAACGCATTGTAAAAGAGCGAATGGGGCTTAAAGAAACTGAAACAATGAAGCCTCAGGATCTTGTGTCTATCAAGCCGATTGTTGCAGCTATCCGTGAATTCTTTGGTTCTTCTCAGCTTTCTCAGTTTATGGATCAGATTAATCCGCTTTCAGAACTCACTCACAAAAGACGTCTTTCTGCGTTGGGTTCTGGTGGTCTTTCGCGTGACCGTGCCGGATTTGAAGTTCGCGATGTTCATTATTCTCATTATGGAAGAATGTGTCCTATTGAAACTCCTGAAGGACCGAATATTGGTTTGATTGTTTCTTTGGCAATGTACACAAGAATTAATGAATACGGATTCTTGGAAGCGCCGTTCCGCAAAGTTGAAAATGGAAAAGCAACAGATAAGGTTGAATATCTTTCTGCAATGGACGAGGATAAGTACTATATTGGTCAGCTTGTTCCAGGAATGAAAGAAGATGGTTCTTTCCCTTCTGATATGATTTCTGTTCGACGCCGCGGTGATTATACTCAGCGTTCTGTAAAAGATGTTCAGTATATTGACGTTTCTCCACGCGAAGTAATTTCTGTATCTGCTTCGTTGATTCCGTTCCTTGAACACGATGACGCTAACCGTGCGCTCATGGGTTGTAACATGCAGCGACAGGGTGTTCCTTTGTTGTTCCCTGAACCACCTTATGTTGGTACTGGTATGGAGCGCAGAACTGCTTACGATTCTGGCGTTTTGGTAAAGGCTAGATACGAAGGTGATGTAACTTATGTTTCTTCTGAACTTATAAAAATCAAGCCGACAGATTCTTCTGCTGGGGATGTAAACGAATATCATCTTATTAAATATCAGAGAACTAATAATGATACATGGAATCATCAGCGTCCGACTGTATCTGTTGGTGAGCATGTAAAAGCTGGTCAGGTTATTGCTGATGGTCCGGCTACATTTAATGGTGAACTTGCGCTTGGTAGAAACCTTCTTGTTGGGTTCGTTCCGTGGAACGGTTATAACTATGAGGATGCTGTTTTGATTTCTCAGCGGGTTGTTCGTGAAGATATGTACACAACAATTCATATTAAGGAATTTGAAACAGAAGTTCGCGAAACAAAACTTGGTCCTGAAAAGATTACACGCGATATTCCGAATACTGCGGAAAAAGCTCTTGATAATCTTGATGCGGAAGGTATTGTACGAATCGGTGCAAAAGTTCGTTCCGGTGATATTCTTGTCGGAAAAGTAACTCCGAAGAGCGAAACGGAAACAACTCCTGAATTTAAGCTTTTGAATTCTATTTTTGGTGAAAAGGCTAAAGAAGTGCGGGATTCATCTTTGAAACTTCCGCATGGTGTTGAAGGCGTTGTAATTGATGTTCAGCGAATGAAGCGAATGGAAGGCGATGAGCTTTCTCCTGGTGTTGATGAAGTTGTAAAGGTAATTATTGCAAATAAACGAAAGCTCCGCGAAGGTGATAAAATGGCCGGACGACACGGAAACAAGGGTGTTGTTGCGCGCATTTTGCCGCCGGAAGATATGCCTTACTTGGAAGACGGAACTCCGCTTGATGTTTGTTTGAATCCGCTTGGTGTTCCTTCCCGAATGAATATTGGTCAGATTATGGAATCTGAACTTGGTGTTGCGGGACGATATTTGAATCAGTTCTTTGAAGCTCCTGTATTCCAGTCGCCTAGTCAGGAACAGATTGCAGAAAAATTAAAGGAAGCTGGACTTTCTACAGACTGTAAGCAGATTGTGCGCTCTGGTCAGACTGGTGAGCCGTTTGTAAATCCAATCTTTGTTGGTGTAATTTACTTTATGAAACTTCACCACTTGGTTGATGATAAAATGCATGCCCGTTCAACAGGTCCGTACTCTCTTGTTACTCAGCAGCCTCTTGGTGGTAAGGCTCAGTTTGGTGGACAGCGTCTTGGAGAAATGGAAGTTTGGGCTCTTGAAGCGTATGGAGCAGCAAATTGTCTTCAGGAAATGATGACAATCAAGTCTGACGATATGACTGGCCGTTCAAAGATTTACGAATCTATTGTAAAAGGTGATCCGTCAAGTCCTGCTGGTGTTCCAGAAGCATTCAACGTAATGGTTCAGGAACTTAGAGGTTTGGCTCTTGATTTTACGATTTATGATGAAAAGGGCAAGCAGATTGCTCTTACAGAACGCGATCAGGAATTAATTGATAAAGCCGCATCTGGTTTTGACAAGGAGAATGCAAATGCGTGATATTCAGGATTTCGCAAGCCTTAAAATTAAACTGGCTTCACCGGAAACTATCCGTGCATGGTCTTATGGTGAAGTAAAAAAGCCGGAAACTATAAATTATCGAACTCTTCGTCCGGAGAAAGACGGACTTTTCTGCGAGCGCATTTTCGGAACTACAAAGGAATGGGAATGTTACTGCGGAAAATTCAAGTCAATTCGCTATAAAGGTGTAATTTGCGACCGTTGTGGTGTAGAAGTTACTCATTTTAAAGTTCGCCGCGAAAGAACTGGTCATATTGAACTTGCTGCTCCGGTTAGTCATATTTGGTATTATCGTTCTGTTCCAAGCAGAATGGGACTTTTGCTTGATATGCAGGTTGCTCAGCTTAAAGCGGTTCTTTATTACGAAAAATATATCGTAATTGACGCTGGTGACACAGACTTGAAAAAGATGCAGCTTCTTACAGAAGATGAATATATTGAAGCTCGCGAACGTTACGGTGAAACATTTACTGCTGATATGGGTGCGGAAGCAATAAAAACTTTGCTTGATTCCATTGATTTGGACGCTCTTGCGGCAGAACTTCGTTCAAAAATGATAGAAAAAGGTCCTAAGTCGGACAAACGTTTGTTAAAGAGAATTGAAATCGTAGAAAATTTCCGTTCTTCAGGAAATAAAGCGTCTTGGATGATTTTGGATGTAATTCCTGTTATTCCGCCGGATCTTCGTCCGATGGTTCAGCTTGACGGCGGCCGTTTTGCAACATCAGATTTGAATGATTTGTACAGAAGAGTAATTAACCGCAATAACCGACTTAAGAGATTGTTGCAGCTTTCCGCTCCGGATATTATTATCCGCAATGAAAAGCGAATGCTTCAGGAAGCGGTTGATGCGCTTTTTGACAACTCAAAGAGAAAGCGTTCTGTAAAAGGTGCTTCAAACCGACCTTTGAAATCAATCTCTGATATGATAAAAGGTAAGCAGGGACGTTTCCGTCAGAATCTTCTTGGTAAACGAGTTGACTATTCTGGTCGTTCTGTAATTGTTGTAGGTCCGGAACTTAAGCTTTGGCAGTGCGGACTTCCGACAAAAATGGCCCTTGAACTTTTTAAACCATTTATAATGAAGAAACTTGTTGATAAACAGGTTGTTTTCAATATTAAGAAAGCAAAGATGCTTGTAGAGCAGGAAGCTCCGGAAGTTTACAGTATTCTTGATGAAGTTGTCCGTGAACATCCGGTTATGTTGAATCGTGCTCCGACCCTTCACCGACTTGGTATTTTGGCTTTTGAACCGGTTCTCGTAGAAGGAAAGGCGCTTAAGCTTCATCCTCTTGCTTGTAAATCATTCAACGCCGACTTTGACGGTGACCAGATGGCTATTCACGTTCCTTTGACTCAGGCAGCTCAGATGGAATGTTGGACATTGATGCTTTCTGCGCGAAACTTGCTTGACCCGGCAAACGGAAATACAATTGTTGCTCCTTCTCAGGATATGGTTCTTGGAATCTATTATATGACTTCAATAAAACCGACTGCAAAGGGAACAGGAAAGCGTTTCTGCTCTTCTAACGAAGCGCGTCTTGCTGCGGAGTCAGGCGCAATTGAATGGCAGGCAAAAATTTCAGTTCCGGCTCCTAAAGATTGTTTTGACGGCGGAAAATATTGCTGGGACGGCAAAGAATTTAAAGCCGGTGATGTAATCGAAACAACAGCTGGAACATTAGCTTTCAATGAAGCTATGCCGGAAGATGTTAAGTTCGTTAATAAACAGATGGGCGACAAGGCTTTGAAAGCTATGATTGAGCATGTTTATCATACTCAGGGTCCGTGGCTTACAGTTCAGATGCTTGATGCCATCAAGTCTGTTGGTTATAAGAATGCTACTTTCTACGGTGCAACTCTTTCTATGGATGATATTATCATTCCTGCAGAAAAGAAAGATATGATTGCAAAAGCTGATTCAGAAGTTGCGAAGATTGTAAATGATAACGCTCACGGTATTATTACTGATGAAGAACGATTCTCTAAAGTAACTGATATTTGGGCCAGAACAAATGAAAAGCTTACAGAAATTATGTACGACAAAATGGCTAAGGATAAAGACGGTTTCAATACTATCTATATGATGGCTACGTCTGGTGCCCGCGGTTCTCGTAAACAGATTTCTCAGCTTGCTGCTATGCGCGGTTTGATGGCTAAGCCGGGTGGAGACATTATTGAACTTCCTGTTAAGTCAAACTTTAAGGAAGGTCTTTCGGTAATTGAATACTTTATTTCTTCAAACGGTGCCCGAAAAGGTCTTTCGGATACAGCGTTGAAAACAGCGGATGCTGGTTATATGACAAGACGTCTTGTTGATGTTGCGCAGGATGTTGTTGTAAATGAAGAAGATTGCGGAACAATCAATGGTATTGATTACGAAGCGATTAAAGAAGGTGATGAAATTACAGTTCATCTTAAAGATAGAATTGTAGGTCATTATACAATTGAACGCGTTGTTCATCCGATTACAGGCGAACTTATTTGCGATGTAAACCAATATATCGATGAAGCGCTTGCCGCAAAAATTGAAGATGCCGGTGTTGAAAAGGTAAAACTAAGAACTGTTCTTACTTGTGAAGCTCAGCATGGAATTTGCGTTAAGTGTTACGGACAAAATCTTGCAAGAAACAAGATTGTAGAAATCGGTGAGGCTGTCGGAATCGTTGCCGCTCAGTCAATCGGTCAGCCTGGTACTCAGCTTACTTTGCGAACATTCCACTCTGGTGGTACTGCGGATAAAGCTGTAGAAGATAACAGAATTGTTTTGAAATACAATGCTATTATCAATGATATTCAGGGAACACACGTAGAAAAAGCTGACGGGACTTGGCTCTTTACACGTAAAGGTTTCATGAAGGTTCTTCGCATTCTTGATACAGTAAAAGTTGAAAAAGGTGATAAACTTAACGTTCAGGACGGAGTTAGCCTTTTGAAAGATTCAGTTCTTCTTTCAAGAAACGGAAAGGATGTTACTGCTCCGGTTTCCGGAAAAATTGTTATCAAGGGCGATGAAATTTATATCACAAATAAAGAAGTTAAAGTTGAAATCAGTAACGGTTCTAATATCCATGTAAAAGTTGGTGATATTGTAAAAGCCGGCTCTTCACTTGGAACATTTGAACAGTATTCTGATCCGATTATAGCTGAAAGTGACGGATATGTTCATTTTGAAGATATTATTCCGGGTTCAACTTTGTCTGAAAAAGTTGATAATGCTTCTGGCAGCGTAGAGCGCACAATCACAGATTTGCACCTCGATATTAAGCAGCCGCGCATTATTATTACAGATGAAGCCGGAAACGAACTTGGAAGTTATTATCTTCCTGCTGGTGCTGTTCTTTCTGTTGATGACAAACAGCAGATTAAGGCTGGTGATACACTTGCTAAGATGACAAAGGAAGCTACAAAATCACAGGATATTACTGGTGGTATTCCGCGCGTTACAGAATTGTTCGAAGCGCGAAGACCGAAAGTTCCTTGTGTTCTTGCGCAGATTTCCGGTATCGTTAAGTTCAAGGGAATTCAGAAGGCAAAAAGAATTGTAACTGTTGAAGATGAATTCGGAAAAGTTTACGAGCACCTTGTTCCTACAAACCGACACATGATTGTTCGCGATGGTGACCGTGTTGAAGCCGGCGAAGCATTGTGCGACGGAGCTCCGAATCCTGCAGATATCCTTGCAATTCTTGGAGAAAACGCTCTTCAGAATTACTTGATGAAAGAAATTGATGCGGTTTATCGCGCTCAGGGCGTAAGCATTAATGACAAGCATATTGGTGTAATTATCCGCCAGATGTTAAGAAAAGTAGAAATTGTTGCTGTAGGTGATACAAAATTCATTTACGGTCAGCAAATTGATAAATGGAAGTTCCATGAGGAAAACCGTCGTGTAGTAGCAAATGGCGGACAGCCTGCTGTTGCACGTCCTATGTATCAGGGTATTACGAAGGCTGCGTTGAATGTTGATTCATTCATTTCGGCTGCTTCGTTCCAGGAAACAACACGTGTTCTTACGAATGCTGCAATTTCCGGAGCAACAGATGGTCTTCATGGTATCAAGGAAAATGTTGCTATTGGTCATATGATTCCTGCCGGAACAGGAATTAAAAACTACAAGAATGTCAGATTGTTTGATGAAAGTGATAAAGATCTTGATATTCAGATGAATGAAATTCTTGAAAAGCGACGATTGGAAAAAGAGCAGGAAGAAAACAGCGCTATTGAGCCTGTTTTTGAAAGTGAAGAATCTGATTAATTATTCAGAACTTAAGTTTTGAAGTGCTTGTTGAAAATTCTTGCGGTTTTGCACTGCAAGAATTTTCAAGGAATTTGCATGAAATTCTATTGAATTCATTTTGTGAATTCAATAGAATTGTAAAACCTATCGCTATAGGATTTTTGTTTTGCAAATCTTCCGGGGTGCTGACCGGATAAAAATAGGAGAATAGGCGATGCCTACAATCAATCAATTAATTCGTCATGGACGTCAGTCAGTGGCAAACAGAACTAAGTCTCCCGCGCTTGAGTCTTGTCCACAGAAACGCGGAGTTTGTACTCGTGTAATGACTGTAACTCCAAAAAAACCGAACTCTGCGCTTAGAAAAGTTGCTCGTGTTCGCTTGTCAAATGGTATTGAAGTAACTGCATACATTCCTGGTATTGGTCATAATCTTCAGGAACACTCTGTAGTTCTTATCCGCGGTGGTCGTGTAAAGGATCTTCCTGGTGTACGCTATCATATTATTCGCGGTACAAAAGATACATTGGGTGTAGAAGACAGAAAACGTGGCCGTTCTAAATACGGTGCAAAACGACCAAAGGCTTAATGGAGGACTAAGATGGGAAGACATAAGAAATCAATCGAACGTCCATGTATGCCAGACGTTAAATATAACTCAAAAGTTATCACAAAATTTGTTACCCGCATGATGCTTGACGGAAAAAAGTCAACTTGTACAAAAATTATGTACGATGCATTGGATAAACTTAAATCAAAAACAGATAAGGATCCGCTTGAAGTATTCCTTAAGGCTGTTGATAACGTAAAACCAATGGTTGAAGTAAAGTCTCGCCGTGTTGGTGGTGCTACATATCAGGTTCCGATGGAAATTCGTGAAGCTCGTCGCGAAGCTTTGGCTATGCGATGGATCATTGGAGCTGCTCGTTCACGTTCAGGTCATGGAATGGCAGATACATTGGCTTCTGAATTGCTTGATGCATTCAATAATACAGGAACAGCTTTCAAGAAGAAGGAAGATGTTCATAAGATGGCTGAAGCAAATAAGGCTTTTGCTCATTTTAGATGGTAGATTGATTTGCTTTTTTTTGCAGAAAGGGTGTTTCGTTCTGAAACATCCTTTTTTTATTTAAAAAGTTGTTTGCAAAATATTTTTTACTATTGAAAATATTTTAAAAAAATTGTATAAATATAGAACTTGCACTCTCTTGAGTGTTATAGTCTAGGGTTCTTTGAATGTTGGCGGCTTGCTTTTTGCAAAACTGGTGTTTCTGTAAAGTTAATTGTGAATGCAATTTTCAAGAAATGCGACCCTTGAATGTTTTCTGCATCGTTGATGTAGAACTTGATAACATGCGTTTTTGGGTTTCAACTGATCTGAGGTACAGATTGGGTTCTGGTTTCCATACCTGTTATCAAAATTAGACGTTTGATGATGTTTGGTGGTTACAGACCAAGATATTTCGAAAAATGATGGAATATCATGAAGTTTAATAGCTTTTTTAGTCCTGTAAATCATAAACTGAATATTCTCATCAATACGCAATTAAAGTGTGTCTGCGAATGTGTTTGGTAACTGTTGTTGCTGAACGTGTTCTGGCTTAAAGTGCAACACATTAAAAAATAAAGATGTCGGTTTCAAAAAAAATGACCGACAAGGAGACAAACATGGCAAAGGAGAAGTTCGTTAGAACTAAACCTCACATGAACGTTGGTACTATTGGTCACGTTGACCATGGTAAGACTACTCTTTCTGCAGCTATCACTCAGTACTGTGCAACAAAGTATGGTGACCATGCTCTTAAGTATGATGAAATTGATAACGCTCCAGAGGAAAAGGAACGTGGTATTACAATCAATACACGTCACTTGGAATATCAGTCAGACAAGAGACACTATGCACATATCGACTGCCCAGGACATGCCGACTATATTAAAAACATGATTACTGGTGCTGCTCAGATGGATGGTGCTATTCTTGTAATCGCTGCATCTGACGGTGTTATGGCTCAGACACGTGAACACCTTTTGCTTGCTCGTCAGGTAGGTGTACCAAAGATCATCGTTTTCTTGAACAAAGTTGACCAGCTCGACGGCGATGAAGAAATGTTGATGCTTGTAGAAGAAGAAGTAAAAGATACAATCCAGCAGTATGGATTCTCTGCTGATACACCAATCATCAAGGGTTCTGCATTCAAAGCTTTGAATGAACCTGAAAATCCTGAAAATACAAAATGTATTGAAGAATTGCTTGTTGCTATGGACTCATGGTTCGATGATCCAGTTCGTGATGAAGATAAGCCATTCTTGATGCCAATTGAAGATATTTTCACAATTTCTGGACGTGGTACTGTAGTAACAGGACGTGTAGAACGTGGTGTAATCAATATGAACGATCCTGCTGAAATCGTAGGTATCCGCCCAACAGCACAGACAACTATAACTGGTATCGAAATGTTCCAGAAAACACTTGATCAGGCTATCCCAGGTGATAACGTTGGTATCCTTCTTCGTGGTGTTGAAAAGAAAGATGTTGTTCGTGGACAGGTTCTTGCAAAGCCAGGTTCAATCCACCCACATACAAAATTCGAAGCTCAGCTTTACGTTTTGACAAAAGAAGAGGGTGGACGTCACTCTTCTTTCCGCAATGGTTACCGACCACAGTTCTACTTCCGTACAACAGATATTACAGGTACTGTAACACTTGGTGACGGTGTAGAAATGGTAAACCCAGGCGATAACGTTAAGATTATTGGTGAACTTATTCATCCAGTTGCTATGGACGAAGGTCTTAAACTTGCTATCCGTGAAGGCGGTCACACAATCGCTTCTGGACAGGTTACAAAGGTTATCGAGTAGTTTATAGGCGAAAAGGTGTCTAAAATAAGAGATTCTTATTTTAGGCATCTGTTTCTCCTTGGAGGATAAATTCATGGCTAATGGAAAGATTCGAGTTCGACTTCGTGCATTTGATGTTGAACTGATCGATCAGAGTGCTAAAGCTATTGTTCAGGCTGTTCAGAAAGCTGGTGCTAAGGTTTCAGGACCTATCCCGCTTCCTACAAGAATCAATAAGGTAACAGTTCTTCGTTCACCTCACGTAAACAAAAAGTCACGTGAACAGTTTGAAATGAGAACACACAAGCGTCTTATCGACATCTTGAATCCATCAACAGATGTTATGGAATCATTGATGAAATTGGAACTTCCTGCAGGCGTTGCAGTAGAAATTAAACAGTAGTTTACTAAACTGCTGAAAAATAAGGTACGGACCCTCCGGATCTGGGTTGGCGGCCAATAAAAAAGGACGAAAGTCCAATTAGGAGTTATCAGAATGAAAGGTCTGATTGCAAAAAAAGTAGGAATGACACAGGTATTCGACGAAGCCGGTAACTTAACACCTGTTACTGTGATCCGCGTTGATCCGAACACTGTTGTTGCTACTAAGACAAAGGAAACATGCGGATATGATGCTGTTGTTCTTGGCGTAGACGATTTGAAGTCTGGCAAGGCAAACAAAGCGTATGCAGGCATTTTCCCGGAAAACGTTTCACCGAAACGTACTTTGAAAGAATTCCGCGATTTTGACTCGGAAGTTAAAGTTGGCGATTCTGTTGGTTTGGAATTGTTCGAAGGAACACGTTTCTTGGATGTAACTGCTACATCAAAAGGTAAGGGATTTCAGGGCGTTATGAAGAGATGGGGCTTCCATGGTGGACGCGCTACTCACGGTTCTAAATTCCATCGAGAAGCTGGTGGTACAGGTGCTTGTACAACCCCTGGACATTGTTTTAAGAATATCAAAATGCCGGGACATATGGGATTCAGAAAAGTTACAGTTCAGAATCTTAAAGTTGTTAAAATTGATCCGGAACTGAATATTATTTTGGTTCGCGGTGCTGTTCCAGGTGTAAGAGACTGCACACTTATCGTGAAGTCCGCAGTGAAAAAGAGCTAGGAGATAGGATATGGAAAAGAAAGTATATTCAACTTCTGGAAAAGAACTGCGTACAATCACGCTTGATGACAAAGTATTCGGTCTTCCAGTAAATGATGATGTTATTTACTATGCTATTACAAATGAACTTGCTAATATGCGTGTTGGTACAGCTTGTACAAAAACTCGTTCAGAAGTTCATGGTAGCAATGCTAAGCCTTATAAGCAGAAGGGAACTGGTAATGCCCGCCGTGGTGATAAGAAATCTCCACTTATGGTTGGCGGTGGTACAATTTTTGGACCTAAACCACGTGATTATAGCTATGCAATGCCGAAAAAAGCAAAGCGTCTTGCTATTAAGTCAATCCTCAGTATGCAGGCTCAGAGCGATAGATTTACAGTAGTAGAAGATTTTACTGTTGAAAGCGGTAAAACAAAGGATCTCGTAAAGATTCTTAGCAATTTTGTAAATGGCGAAAGAACTGTGATTGTTCTTAAAGATGATGATGCAAAAATCAAACAGTCTGGAAGAAATCTTCCTAATGTTTCTTTCTTAGCTTTCAATCGTCTTAGAGCTCATGATTTGTTCTATGCTAGAAAAGTTGTAGTTCTTGAATCTGCTGTTAAAAACCTTTCAGATTTTTATGCTGAAGAAAAGGAGGCTAAATAATGAATTATTCTGATATTCTTATTGAGCCTGTTGTTTCAGAAAAAGCAAATGACCTTCGTGGACAGAATAAATATGTTTTCAAGGTATTGCCTGCTGCAACAAAGACAGAAATAAAAGAAGCTGTAGCAAAACTTTTTAATGTAAAAGTTGTTGACTGCACTACTATTAATGTTATGGGCAAGATGAAAAGACTTCGTGGTAAACCTGGTTGCACAAGCTCATACAAGAAAGCAATTGTACGCATTGCTGACGGTGAAACAATCGCAGCATTTGAAGGCGTATAATTACATTAACTAAGGGGAAATAAAATGGCTCTTAAGGTATATAAGCCGATAACTCCAGGTACACGCGGACGCGTTGACTTGGTAAGAGAAGAACTGACAGCCGATAGACCCGAAAAAACTTTGGTGTCAGGAAAGAAGTCTAATGGTGGACGCGGTCAGGGTGGTCGTATTTCTGTACGTCATCAGGGTGGCGGTCACAAAAGACGCTATCGTGAGATTGATTTCAAACGAAATAAACACGGTATTCCAGGAACTGTAAAAACAATTGAGTATGATCCTAACCGTAGTGCAAATATTGCTTTGATTTACTATGCTGATGGTGACAAACGTTATATTATTGCGCCAAAAGGTTTGAAAGTTGGACAGAAGATTATGTCTGGCGAAAATGCAACTCCTACAGTAGGAAATGCTTTGCCGCTTGATAATATTCCTGTCGGATTCACAATTCATAACATTGAGTTGACACTTGGTCAGGGCGGACAGTTGGTTCGATCTGCAGGTGCAAGTGCTATGATTGCTGGTCGCGAAGGTATTTACGTTATTGTTCGACTTCCATCTGGAGAAATGCGCAAGATTAATGGTCGCTGTTATGCAACTGTTGGTGTTGTAGGAAACGAAGAACATATGAATGTTCAGCTTGGAAAAGCAGGACATAAACGATGGCTTGGTATTCGCCCTACAGTTCGTGGTATGGCTATGAACCCGGTTGATCACCCGCTTGGTGGTGGTGAAGGTGCTGGTAAAGGTCGTAACCCTGTTACTCCTTGGGGACAGCCTTGTAAGGGTTACAAAACTCGTAACAAGAGAAAGCCGTCTAACAATTTCATTGTTTCACGTCGCAAGAAGTAGTCGCATAGGAGATAACGGTGTCAAGATCTGTTAAAAAAGGACCTTTTGTAGAAAAATCACTTTACAAAAAGGTTTCAGCAATGAATAAAGAAGCAGAAAAGAAAATGATAAAAACATATTCTCGCTGCTCTACAATCATACCTGAAATGGTAGGCAATACTATTTCTGTTTATAATGGTAAATCATGGGTTCCTGTATACGTTACAGAAAATCTCGTTGGTCATAAACTCGGCGAGTTTGCTCCTACGCGTAATTTCAGAGGCCATGGTGGTACAGATAAAACTGCTTCGGCAGGTAAATAAAGGTGGATATTATGGCTGAAAAGAAAGGTTATGTAGCCACTTCAAAGTTCCTTATTGCTTCTCCAACTAAGGTTCGCCCAGTTGCAAAGCTTGTTAATCAGCAGCCTGTTACAAAAGCTCAGGCAATTCTTGCTAATATGCCACAGAAAGGTGCTGGCCTTATTAGTGCAACTTTGAAATCAGCAATTGCAAATGCGCTGAATGTGAACAATAAGCTTGATGAAGATATGCTCTACGTAAAAGAAATTAGAATTGATGAAGGTCCAAGACTTAAAAGAGTTTGGTTCCGTGCGCGTGGTCGTGCAGATCAGCTTTTGAAACGTATGTGTCATATTACCGTCATCGTAGACGAGAAGGCGGGGGAATAAAGTGGGTCAGAAAGTTAATCCAATCGGTTTGCGCTTAGGCGTGAACAAAACATGGCAGTCACGTTGGTATGCAGATTTTCGTGATTATGCAGACCTTGTTCTTGAAGATGTAAAACTTAGAAAGATGGTTATGGATCTTCCGGAATGCAAAAACGCTGATATTGCTGAAATTGAAATCGTACGTCATCCGCAGCGTGTAACAATTGTTATTCACACTGCTCGCCCTGGTGTAATCATCGGCTTAAAGGGTGCTACAATCGAAAAGATTAGTGCTGATATTCAGGCGCAGCTTACAAAAAAAGTTCAGATCAAGATTAAGGAAGTTAAACGTGCAGATGTAAATGCAAGTTTGATTGCTCAGAATGTTGGTCGACAGCTTGCTGGTCATGGTTCATTCCGCAAGGCTTTGAAACAGGCTGTAAGCAATGCAATGCGTTCTGGAGCGCAAGGTATTAAGATTCGTCTTTCAGGTCGTCTTGGCGGTGCTGAAATGACAAGAACTGAAGAGCATAAGGAAGGACGTGTTCCGCTTCACACACTTCGTGCTGATATTGACTATAGTACATACGAAGCTCATACTGCATACGGAAAAATCGGTGTAAAAGTATGGGTTTACAACGGAATGAACTATGGTGTTGAACAGAACGAAGATGCAGGTCAGCTTGTTCGCAAGCCGCGCCGTGAACGTGCACAGCGTCCAGCAGATAAGGCTGAAAAATCAGCTAAATCAGAAAAAACAGCAAAATCAGCTGCTAAAACTGAAAAAGCTGAAAAATCAGAACCTTCTGCTAAGGAAAGGAGCTAGGCTATGCCATTAAGTCCTAAAAGAGTTATACACCGAAAGGTGCAGCGTGGTAGAGAAAAAGGTAATGCTACTCGCGACAATTTTATTGACTTCGGTAACATTGCTCTTGTTGCAATGGAACCTACATGGTTAAGTGCTCGTGTAATTGAAGCAGCTCGTGTTGCTATTAACCGAACGCTTGACCGAAAGGGACAGGTTTGGATTCGTGTTTTCCCAGATAAGCCGATTTCTAAAAAACCTGCTGAAGTTCGTATGGGTAAGGGTAAAGGTGCGCCAGAATCTTGGGCAGCTGTTATCAAACCTGGTATGATTTTGTTTGAAGTTGGTGGAGTTGACCAGAAGCTTGCTCATAGAGCGCTTGAACTTGCTGGTGATAAACTTCCAATTATCACAAAAATTGCTTATAAGCCTACACAGGACTAAGGAGGAATAAGATGGCTGAATCAAAGAAAAAGACTGATAAAGAATTATCTTATTCTGAATTGGTTGCAAAGCGTGATGAGCTTAAGAAAAAATACATGGATCTCCGTTTCAAAATGGTTGTTTCTCATGTAGATAACCCAATGCAGAAACGTACAATGCGTCGTGAAATTGCACGTTTGAATACTTTCATTCAGCAGAAAAAAGCTGCTGAAGAAAATAAGTAGGAGCTGAACCGTGGCAGAAAATACTGTTCAGACTGTAGAGACTCCAAAGAAACGTGAATTTGTTGGTCTTGTTACAAGTGATAAGATGGATAAAACAATCGTTGTAACTGTTACAACAAAGAAAATGGATCGTCTTTACAAGAAATATGTTACTCGATCAAAGAAGTATATGGCCCATGATGAAAAGAACGATGCTCACATTGGTGATACAGTTCGAATCGTGGAAAACAGTCCGCTTAGCAAAAATAAGGCTTGGCGTCTTGTTGAAATTGTTGAACGTGCAAAATAAGGTATAAGGAGTAAAATTATGATTCAGATGCAGTCATGTATGACAGTTGCTGATAACTCCGGTGCTAAAATTGCTCAGTGCATTAAAGTGCTTGGCGGAACACACCGCCGTTATGCCGGAATTGGCGACATTGTAGTTGTTGCAATTAAAGATGCTATTCCAACATCAACAATTAAAAAGGGTGATGTTCAGAAGGCTGTAATTGTACGACAAGCGAAAGAATATCGCAGACCTGATGGAACTTATATTCGTTTTGATGATAACGCTTGCGTTATTGTTGATGAAAATAAAAATCCTAAGGGAAAACGCATCTTTGGACCTGTAGCTCGTGAGCTTCGTGATAAGGATTTTATGAAAATCGTATCATTGGCTCCAGAGGTTCTTTAAGGGGTTATTATTATGGAAAAGAAGTTTAAGATCCGTAAAGATGACACTGTAGAAGTTATTGCAGGTAAAGATAAGGGAAAGCGCGGAACTGTTGTTCGCGTTATCGCTAAAAAAGATGCAGTAATCGTATCTGGTGTTAATATTGTAAAAAAGGCAATGAAAAAGCGTAGCCAGCAGGATCAGGGTGGAATCGTAGAAATTGAAGCACCGCTTAATATTTCTAATGTAGGAATCGTGTGCAAAAAATGCGGTCGTCCTGTAAAAATTGGTTACAAATTCAACGGGGACAAGAAAGTTCGCGTTTGCCGTAAATGTGGAGAAACACTGTAATGGCTAATTACGTACCTCGGCTTAAGAAAGTCTATAAAGACGAAATCGCTCCAGCGCTTGTAAAAGAATTTAACTACACAACTCCAATGCAGGTTCCTGCATTGAAGAAAATTGTTGTAAGTATGGGTGTTGGCGAAGCTCTCACAAATAAGAAACTCCTTGATGCCGCAGTTAATGACTTGACACAGATTACAGGTCAAAAAGCTGTTAAAACAAAAGCAAAAAAGAGTATCGCTAACTTTAAGTTGCGTGAGGGCAATGAAGTGGGTGCAATGGTTACATTGCGCGGAACAATTATGTATGAATTTTTGGACCGACTTATTAACGTTGCGTTCCCACGAATTAAGGATTTCCGTGGAATCAAAGCTACAGGTTTTGATGGACATGGAAACTTCTCTGTTGGTGTTACAGAACAGTTGATTTTCCCAGAAATTGATTTTGATAAAATCACAAAGGTTGCTGGTATGAATATCACTTTTGTAACTAGCGCAAAGACTGATGCTGAAGCTAAAGCTTTGCTTGCTAAATTCAACATGCCATTCCGTAAGTAGAGTGAGGGATACATGGCTAAGAAATCATTGATCATTAAAGCCGCTCGCAAACAGAAGTATGAAACAAGACAGTATAGTCGCTGTCAGATTTGCGGACGTCCACGTGGATATTTGCGTAAATATAAGATGTGTCGTATTTGTTTCCGCAAATTAGCAAGTGAAGGCCTTCTTCCAGGCGTCACAAAATCATCTTGGTAGAGTGGTAGGAGAATAGAAATGAGTGCATCAGATCCAGTAGCAGATATGCTCACTAAGGTTCGCAATGCGGCTAATGCCCGCCACGAAAAAGTAGATATTCCTGCTTCTAAGCTTAAGCTTGAAATCGTAAAGATTATGAAGACTGAAGGATATATCAAAAACTTTAAGAAGGTTCAGGAAGACGGACACTCTGTTATCCGTATTATCTTGAAGTATGATGACAGCAATAATCCTGTAATCCATGGTGCTAAGAAGATTTCTACACCTGGACGTCGAGTTTATTCTGGGTATAAAGATTTGCCACGCGTATTCAACGGATACGGTACAATCATTGTTTCAACTTCTGCTGGTATTACAACTGGTAAGAAAGCAACTGAAAAACAGGTTGGCGGCGAGTTAATCTGCTCTATTTGGTAATTAGGAGGAAGAAATGTCAAAAATTGGTAAACTTCCTGTAACTATTCCAGCTGGAGTAACAGTTACTGTTGCAGATGGTGTTGTAACTGTAAAAGGCCCAAAGGGTGAACTTAAACAGGAAATTGGTAACAATGTTAATGTTGAAGTAAAAGACGGAAATGTAGATGTAATGCAGGCTGGTAATTCTAAGCAGGCAAACGCATTCCATGGTCTTTACAGAAATCTTATTCATAATATGGTTACTGGTGTGACAACAGGATTCACTAAAAAGTTGATCATTACTGGAGTTGGTTATCGTGCTGAAGTTCAGGGTAAAATTCTTATGTTGAACCTTGGATATTCAAACGATTTCTTTGTAACAATTCCGGAAGGTCTTACTGTAACTGCTGATGCTAACGGTAATGTTATAATTACTGGTATTGATAAGCAGCAGGTTGGTGAATTTAGTGCTCAGATTCGTAAGCTTAGAATGCCTGAACCTTATAAAGGAAAGGGTATTCGCTACGATACTGAAGTTATCCGACGTAAAGTTGGTAAAACTGGTGTTAAATAAGGTAGGCCGCTATGTTTAAGAAATTAAATGATAAAGACAGAAAGCGCCTTCACAGAAAGGTTCATATTCGAAAGACTGTTTATGGAACGGCTGAACGTCCACGTATGACAGTAACTCGTTCTAACAAGAATCTTTCTGTTCAGGTTATTAATGATGACGAGGGTAAGACACTCGCTTCAATTTCTACATTGGAAAAAGAATTCGAAGCTCTTAAGCCAAATACTGAAGGCGCAAAGAAACTCGGTGAAGCTTTTGGAGCACGCCTTAAGGATAAAAAGATTACTAAGGTTGTTTTTGACAGAAACGGTTATCTTTACCATGGCGTTGTAAAAGCCCTTGCAGACGGCACTCGTAGTGCTGGAATTGAGTTCTAGGAGTTAAAATGGAACGCAAGAATTTTGATAAAGAACCAAAAGAGTTTGTTGAAAAACTTGTAACTCTTAACAGAACTGCAAAGACTGTAAAAGGTGGACGCCGAATGTCTTTCTCTGCACTTACTGTTGTTGGTGATCAAAAAGGTCGCGTAGGATACGGATTTGGCAAAGCTAATGATGTTTCTGAAGCTATTAAAAAGAGCATTGACCATGCCAAGAGAAATCTTGTTACAATGTCAATGAAAAATGGTACTTTACCACATGAAATTATTGGAAAATACAAGAGTTCTTCTGTTCTCTTAAAGCCTGCTTGTGCCGGTACTGGTATAAAAGCTGGTGGTGCCGTTCGTTCGGTAATGGATGCAGCAGGAATTACAGATGTTATTTCTAAATCATTGGGCTCAAGTTCTTCTGTAAACGTTGTTCGTGCAACTTTCAATGCAATTGAAAATCTTATGGATGCAAAGGCAGTTGCTGCAGCGCGCGGAAAGACTCTTGATGAATTGTGGGGGTAATTATGGCAAAGGCTAAACAGTTAAAGATTACGCTTGTAAAAAGTACAATCGGACAGAAACCTGCTAAAGTTGCCACAGTTCGCAGCCTTGGATTGAAAAAAATCAATTCTTCTGTATTGCAGAACGATAATGATGCTGTTCGGGGCATGATTGCTTCTGTTGCTCATCTTGTAAAAGTAGAGGAGGCAAAATAATGTCTGAATACAATCCGGTACTTAGCGCACCAAAGGGTGCTAATAAAAAGCCGAAACGTGTTGGACGAGGTTCTTCTTCGGGACTTGGTACAACAGCTGGTAAGGGTAATAAAGGTCAGCAGTCGCGTTCTGGTTCTTCAATTCCTTATGTAGGATTTGAAGGTGGTCAGATGCCTCTTTATAGACGTATTGCTCGCCGAGGATTTTCAAATTATCCTTTTAAGAAAGAATTTGTTTGTATTAACGTAGGTTTGTTGGATGCAAAATATGCAGACGGTGAAACGGTAAACAAAGAAACTCTTGCTGCTAAAGGATTTATCTCGGCTAAAGCTTCTCCACTTGTTAAGATTCTTGGCAATGGTGATGTTACAAAGAAACTTACTATTGATGTAGATAAAGTTTCTGAATCAGCTAAAGCTAAAATTGAAAAAGCTGGCGGTAGCGTAAAAGTTGCTGCTACTGAAGAATCTAAATAAGTTTTCGGAGTAGAACATGGCAAGCAATCCAGTTGTAAATATGTTTAGAGTAAAGGAAATTCGTTCGCGAATGCTCTTTACATTCTTAATTTTGGCAATTTTCCGTTTGGGAAGTGTACTTACAATTCCTGGTATTGATGCAACAGTTTTGTTTGATTATTTTAACAATCTTGCTGCTCAGAACAAGAATGCATTTGCTAGTTATATGGACTTCTTTGTAGGTGGTGCTTTCTCAAACTTCTCAATTTTTATGTTGGGAGTAATGCCGTATATTTCTACACAGATTATTTTGCAGCTTGCCGTGATTATTTTTCCAAGTTTGAAACGTGCAGTTCAGGAAGATGGTGGGCAGCGTAAAATGGCGACATGGACAAGAATTGGTACAGTTTTTGTATGTATTCTTCAGTCTTATGCTGTTACAGTTTATGCCCGCTCTATTCCTGGATGTATTGTTCTGAATTCGGTTTTGAAGTTTAATCTGCTTGCTATGCTTACTGTTACTACAGGTTCTATGGTAACAGTATGGCTTGGTGATCAGATTACTGCAAACGGTATTGGCAATGGTATCTCTATGATGATTTTTGCCGGTATCGTAGCAAGACTTCCAAATGCGATTGCAGAGCTTGTAAGAAAAGTTAGTGATGGCGAAATTCAGTTGGTTTTTGTTATTGTTGTTCTGATAATGTTTGTTGCTATCATTGCTTTGGTAATTTATGAAGAATCAGGTGAAAGAAAAATTCCGGTTCATTACGCAAAACGTGTTGTTGGAAGAAAAATGTATGGTGGTCAAAACACTTATATTCCTTTCAAAGTAAATCCGTCAAACGTAATTCCTTTGATTTTTGCTTCATCTCTTCTTACATTGCCGTTGCAGCTTGTTTCTACTTTGGGAAGCGGCAAGGAGTCTGCTAGGTGGATAACTCGTCTTTCTATGATTTTGACACCGAACGGACTTTGGTACAATGTTTTGTTGGTCGTTCTTATTATTTTCTTTGCTTATTTTTATACACAGGTAACTTTGAATCCTGTTGAAATTGCAAAGAACATTCGTGAGAATGGCGGATCTATTCCAGGTGTAAGTACTGATAAAACAGAAGAATACCTGACAAAAATATTGAACCGACTTATTTTGCCTGGCTCTTTGTTCTTGGCGTTTATCGCTGTTATTCCGTCTGTGATTCAGAGATTGTTCAATTTCCCGCAGTCAGTTGCAATGCTGATGGGTGGAACTTCGCTTATCATTATGGTTGGCGTTGATTTGGATACGATGAGTCAAGTAGAAGCGCTTCTTAAGATGCATCATCAAGATGGACTTACAAAGAAAGGTAAGATTAGATCACGAAATCTTTAGAAATCTTTAGAAAATCGTGTTCTAAGTAGTAGAAAAAGATTGGGAATATATGGTATATTATTTCTCACCGAATTGTCTCTCATTGCGAGGTGCTAAGATTCGGTGAGAATGTCTATTCTCAGGGGGTCTTTATGAAAGTACGAACCAGTGTAAAACCTATCTGTGATAAGTGTAAGGTTATCAAAAGAAACGGAATTATCCGTATCATTTGTTCAAACCCAAAACACAAGCAGAGACAGGGCTAAGGAGTAACAGATGGCTCGAATATCGGGAGTTGATATCCCAAATAAACACATAAGTATTGCTTTAACTTATATTTATGGTATCGGAAATTCTTTGGCAAAAAAAATCCTTGAAGAAGCAAAGATTGATCCAATGAAAATGGCGAACGATCTTACTCAGGATGAAATTGCGGCTATTCGTGATATCATGGATAAGAATTACAAGGTAGAAGGTCGTCTTCGTTCAGAAATCGGTCTTAACCTTAAACGCCTTATTGATATTGGCTGCTATCGCGGTCTTAGACACAAGAGAGGTCTTCCAGTTCGTGGTCAAAGAACACGCACTAATTCTAGAACTCGAAAGGGTAAGAAGAAGACAGTTGCTAATAAGAAGAAGTAGGGCGGAGGAAACTGATGGCTACAGCTAAAAAACGAAAGGAAAAGAAAAGCGTTTACGAAGGTAATGTTTACATTCAGGCAACGTTTAATAATACTATCGTTACAATCACAGACTTGAATGGTAATGCTTTGTCATGGGCATCATCAGGCGGTCTTGGTTTCCGTGGAGCAAAGAAATCTACTCCATTTGCTGCTCAGACAGTTGCAGAAACAGCTGTTCAGAAAGCAGTAAGTTACGGTTTGCGAGAAGTACATGTTTACGTAAAAGGACCAGGAATGGGTCGCGAAAATGCTATCCGTTCTCTTGGCGCTATGGGTTTAAGAGTAAAATCTATTCATGATGTAACTCCTATTCCTCATAACGGATGCCGTCCTCGTAAAACTCGCCGTATGTAACGGAAATAAAAAGATAGTAATCCTGTCTGCCGGATGTGAGTGGCAGACTGTTTTGACAGAAATGTCTGAACGAATTGTACTGATGTAAATAGAGGTTGAGTTTTCAGCCTTAAGAGGAGTTCTGATGGCTCGCAAAAATCTGCTTAAAGGTTTTAAGAAACCAAAAGGTATTACTTTTGAGCATCTTGAGACTAATCCGAATTATGGTAAGTTTACAGCTTATCCTTTTGAAACAGGGTTTGGTACTACAGTAGGAAATACTTTGCGCCGAGTTTTGCTTTCATCAATTCAGGGTTACGCGATTACATCTATCCGCATTACTTCGTATGATGCAGATGATGTTCCGCATGTAATTTCTAGTGAATTTGAAGCAATCCCTAATGTTTCTGAAGATACATTGGAAATCATCAATAGTCTAAAACAGATTCGATTGCGCCTTCCTAACGATGTTGAACAGGACACAATCCTTTATGAATTTAAAGGACCTGGTGTTATAAAGAGCGATGACCTTGCGAAAGAAAATCAGCTTGAAGTTATGACTAAAGATATGCTTATCTTTACAATGATGGAAGGTTGTAAGCTTGATATTGAAATTCAAGTTGATCTTGGACGAGGTTATGTTCCAGCTGAAGTAAATGAACATTATATTGAAGTTGTTGGTACACTTCCAATGGATGCGATTTTTACTCCTGTTCCAAAGGTTAAATATGCTATTGAACCTTGTCGTGTAGGACAGCGAAATGATTACGATAAGCTTGTTCTTGAAATTTGGACAGATGGAACAATTGCACCTGAAGATGCATTGGCAGAAGCTGCAAAGATTGCAAAAGATCATTTTTCAATTTTTGTAAACTTTAATGACAGTGATATTGCTAGTAGTGATGAAGATAATGAAGATGATGCAAGAGTAAAAGAAATTCTTAATACTCCTGTTGAAGAACTTGAACTTTCGGTTCGCTCTTCAAATTGTCTTAAAAATGCAAATATTCGCACTATTGGTGAATTAACTAAAAAGACAGAAGATGATATTGCTAAGACAAGAAACTTTGGAAAAAAGAGTCTTACAGAAATCAAAGAAAAGCTTCAGGAATGGGGCTTGACGCTTGGTATGACTGACTACAGTCATCTTAAGAATTCTGTCAACTTAACAAAGCAGAAGGAAGAAACAGATGAATCATAGAAATGGTTTTAATCCGCTTTCACGCACAACAGCTCATCGTCGTGCAATGTCACGCAATATGGTAACTTCGCTTTTTAGATTTGAACGTATTACTACAACTAAATCTAAGGCTCTTGAAGTACGTAAGGCTGCTGAAAAATTGATTACAAGAAGTAAGGTTGATTCAGTTCACAACCGTCGTGAAGTAGCAAAATTTATTGCTGATGAAAAGATTTTGAACAAACTTTTCACTGAAATTGGCCCTAGAATGAAAGACCGCAATGGTGGTTATACACGTGTTCTTAAAATTGGTTTCCGTCAGGGCGATGCTGCTGATATGGTTATTCTTGAACTCGTGGACTACAAGCTTGATTCTGAAGCAAAAGATGATAAAAAATCTGATGCAAAAGCAAAGAAAGCTGCAAAGCCTGCTGAAGAAAAGAAACCGGCTGAAACTGCTGAAAAGAAGAGTGTTTCTGCAAAGAAAGCTGCAACAGCAGAAAAGAAACCAGCTGCTAAGAAAACTTCTACAGCTAAAAAAACAACTGCTAAAAAAGAATCTGCTCCTAAAGCAGAAACTTCAGATAAGGAGTAAGATATGTCTAAGAACCATCGTGGAACTGGTATCCGTTCACTTCCGGCACACGGAAGAGCTACTTGCCCTATCTGTAAGAAGACAGATGTAAAATGTCTTTATGAAAAAGAAGTTGACGGTAATACTTTAAATATCTGCAAAGTGTGCAATGCAACTTTGAAGAATAAAGAAAGAGTTGCTGCAAAGCTTGCGGCAAAAGCGGCACCAGCTGCTGAAGAATCTGCACCGGCTGCAGAGTAAAAAATTAAATAGGAGCATAAAATGGCTACTAGAAGAAGTCCTCGTTTTAAAGAATGTAGAAGACTTGGTGTAAACGTATGTGGACACCCTAAAGCAATGGAAAGAGCAAATTCCCCTGCTTTTGCTAAAAAAAAGAAGGTTTCTGAATATGGTCTTCAGTTGATTGAAAAACAGAAGGTAAAAGCTTATTACGGAATCCTTGAAAAACAGATGAGAAGATATTTCGATGCGGCGGCTCGTGCAACAGGTAATACTGGTGATGAATTGCTTATTCTTTTGGAACGTCGTCTTGATAATCTTGTATACCGTGCTGGTTTTGCTAAGTCTATTCGTCAGGCTCGCCAGATGGTAAGTCATGGACACTTTACTGTTGATGGAAAGAAAGTAAATATTCCTTCTTTCTCTGTAAAAGTTGGTCAGACAATCGCTTTGAGCGAAAAAGCTCAGAAATCAGGTGGATTGAAAGCAATTTTCCTTGAAGACAAAGCTGGAAAACTTGATTATATCGAAAAGAATGTTGATGGCTTTAGTGCTAAACTTTCACGCTTACCACTTCGTGCTGAAATTCCAGTAGATGTAAAGGAAAACCTTGTAATCGAATACTATTCTAAATAGTAAAGTTTAAAAGCGATAACAAACGGCAGTCCATGCGACTGTCGTTTTTTTTATGCTCTTCCACAATATACTGAAATAATTTATATTTATAGTAAATATTTTCATTCTTCGGAGGAAATTATGAAAAAAGTTGTTGGATTTACTGCTGTTTTGGCTATGGCATTGTCTTTGGCTGGATGCTCAAAGAATGCTGGTGATACAGTAAAAATTGGTGGAGTTGCTCCGCTTTCTGGAAGCGTTGCAGTATATGGCGTTGAATGTAAAAACGGTATTGATCTTGCAATCGATGAGATTAATGCGGCAGGTGGAATCGCCGGCAAGAAAGTTGAATTTATTTGCGAAGATGACGAAGGTTCTCCTGATAAAACTGTAAACGCTTTTAAGAAACTTATAACAAAAGACGGTGTGAAATATGTTATCGGTTCTTTGACTAGTGGATGTACTCAGGCTATTACAACATTGGCTCAGGCTAGTAAAGTTATTCAGATTGCGCCTGCTGCTACAGCGCCTGCAATTACTGATGCCGGAAATTATATTTTCCGCGCTTGTTTTATAGATCCGTTCCAGGGAACTGTTGGCGGAAAATTTGCGGCTGAAAACTTGAAGGTAAAAAAAGCTGCTGTTCTTTATGATGTTGGAAATGATTATTCTGTAGGTCTTTCAGAAAACTTCCAGGCTTCATTTAAGGCTAATGGCGGTTCTATTGTTGCTCTTGAATCTTATTCAACTGGTGATAAGGATTTTAACGCTCAGCTTACAAAGATTAAGAATGCAAAGCCGGATGTGGTTTATCTTCCTGATTATTATGGAACTGTTGCTTTGATTGCTAAACAGCTTAGAGCTCAGGGAATTAACACTCCGATTATTGGAGCGGACGGTTGGGATGGTCTTTCTGCAACAGCCGGTGAAGAGGTTTTGAACGGATATTATTCAAATCATTATGCATCTGATTCTACTGAACCGGTTGTTCAGAACTTTGTAAAGGCATTCAGCGCAAAATATAATAAATTGCCTAACGCGTTTGCAGTTCTTGGTTATGATTCTGTATATATGTTGAAGGATGCGATTGAAAAGGCTGGAACTTTGGATGTTGAAAAAGTTCGCGATGCTTTGGAACAGACTGATGGAAACTATGTAACAGGTCATATCACTTTTGATGAAAAACGTAACCCGATTAAATCTGCGGTTATGATTGAATTCGTAAAGGGTGAAGACGGACAGATTACTACAGCTTATAAGGCGACGGTAAATCCGTAATGAAATACATCCTTGTATTTCATTACTCTCAAGGTGAACAAGTTCACCTTGCTTTGCAAAGCGCGGACGTCCGTGTCCGTGGTTGAGAAGAGGGGTTAGGGTTTTGTTGTAAATAAAGAAGCCCTTTACGCTATGTTTGGTGGTTTCGACATTGTTCAACCATCCTGGTTCATTCTTTTAGACAGTTTCTTGCATTGCGAAGTGCGGGAGTGTTATGAAAAAAAAAGCGCTGTTCATTTTGAGCGGCGCTTTTTTGTTTTTTTTCTGAGGCATTTTCCTAAAAAAAAGAATACTTCTGCAAAGTTGCAAAATTGTAGTTCTTTGTATAGAAATTTCCCGCAAATCTCGCGGATTTTCGCAGATTTTTTTTATGATTTTTGATTTTGTTGATTTTTGTTGTATGTAGTCAAAGTTTAAAATGGCATAGTTGTGATGAATTAATTTGCACGGGACTGCTTGCAGCCCCGCGCCATAGCATTTTGCCTAAAAAAATAATACCTCTGCAAAGTTGTAAAACTGTAGTTGTGATGGCTGAATTTTCGCGGGACTACTTGTAGCCCCGCGCCATAGCAATCTTTCTAAAAAAAA
>CAYSDV010000004.1:62458-225321 GCA_964429905.1 uncultured Treponema sp.
GACTGCCACTGCAAATTTGCAAACCTATAGTTGTGATGGCTAAATTTGCGCGGGACTACTTGTAGCCCCGCGCCATGGCAATTTTTCTAAAAAAAAGACTGCCACTGCAAATTTGCAAACCTATAGTTGTGATGGCTAAATTTGCGCGGGATTGAAAGGGGCGCGGAGCGCGCCGGCGCTTGCGACGGCCGGCCGGTAGGCGAAGCGAGTGGAACGAGCGAGAGCCCTGAAAAGCCCGTTACGATTTCCGTTTGCGCCCATAAAATTTTGAATTGGATAAATGCGCATAAAGGTTTGTTTTATGATCGATGTTATTGAGAATTGCGTTGAAAGTGCATTCGTTTATCTTTATAATATAAGTTATGTTTCGTTTATATGTAGAAAGAAAGCCTGGTTTTGAAAACGAGGCTAAAAGTTATTTGTCGCAAATTAATAATTTTTTGGGAATTTCTAGCGTTACTGGAATTCGTTATTTGAATCGTTATGATGTTGAAAATGTTGGAGAGGCTGTTGGTAAGGCGGCTGCAACGAGAATTTTTAGTGAACCTCAGAGCGATTTTGTTTTTTACGATAAAGTTGATATTGCGGACGGCGATACTGTGATTGTTTGGGAATATTTGCCTGGACAGTATGATCAGCGGGCGGACAGTGCCGAGCAATGTTTGAGTTTGCTTAGAGCCGGTATGGCTGCGACTGCTGAGGTTTTGAAAGAAGAACCGCGCGTGCGCTGTGCAAAAATGGTTGTTTTGAGCGGAAAAGTTTCTGCTGATGATGTAAAGAAGATTGAAAATTATTTGATAAATCCTGTTGACAGCCGTTTGACTGATGATGAGAAAATTCCTGATACTTTGGAAATTAAGTCTGAAGAGCCGGAGGATATTCCTGTAGTTGATGGATTTATTGGCTGGAATGACAAGGAACTTGAAAATTACCGCAAAAAAATGGGTCTGGCAATGGATTTTGCGGATATCAAATTTTTGCAAAGCTATTTTGTTGGTGAAAAACGTGATCCTTCAGAGACTGAAATTCGTGTTCTGGATACTTATTGGTCTGATCACTGTCGGCATACGACATTTTTAACGGAACTTAAAGATATTAAAATTGAAGATGGTCCTTATGCTTCTTTGTTTAAGAAATCTTTGCAGAACTATACTGATATGCGGACAGAAATGTATGCTGGAAGAACGGACAAACCTGTTTGCTTGATGGATATGGCTGTTATTGGAATAAAATATCTTAAAAAGCATGGAAAACTTGATAATCTTGAAGTTAGCGAAGAAAATAACGCTTGTTCTATTTATATAGATGTTCATTATACTTGCGATGAAAACGGAAAGCCTTGCGATAAGAAGGAAACTTGGCTTTTGATGTTTAAAAACGAAACTCATAATCATCCGACGGAAATTGAACCTTTTGGTGGAGCGGCTACTTGTATTGGCGGTGCGATTAGAGATCCTCTTTCTGGTCGTTCATGGGTTTATCAGTCGATGCGCGTAACTGGTGCGGCTGATCCGACTGTTCCGCTTAATGAAACTAGAAAAGGTAAACTTCCGCAGATTAAGATTTGTAGGGAAGCGGCGCAAGGTTTCAGTTCTTACGGAAACCAAATTGGTCTTACAACTGGTCAGGTTGAAGAAATTTATCATCCTGGCTATTTGGCAAAACGAATGGAGCTTGGCGCTGTTGTGGCGGCTGCCCCTGTTGATACTGTAATGCGTGAACGCCCTGAATGTGGTGATGTTGTTATTCTTGTAGGCGGCGGAACTGGTCGCGACGGAATTGGCGGTGCAACTGGTTCTTCTAAGGTTCATACGGAAAAATCGGTTTCTACGGCCGCTGCTGAAGTTCAAAAGGGAAACGCTGTAGAAGAGCGGAAAATTCAGCGCTTGTTCAGAAATAAAGATGTTAGTCTTATGATTCGCCGCTGCAATGATTTTGGTGCGGGTGGTGTTTCTGTAGCTATTGGTGAACTTGCGCCTGGTTTGGATATTGATTTGGATAAAGTTCCTAAAAAATATGAAGGTTTGAACGGAACTGAACTTGCAATTTCTGAAAGTCAGGAACGAATGGCTGTTGTTGTTCGCGCAAAAGATGCTGAAAAGTTTATTCGCGCGGCTGAATTGGAAAATTTGCAGGCTGTAAAGGTTGCTGATGTAACAGATACTAACCGTCTTGTTATTAACTGGCGCGGAAAGAAAATAGTTGATTTGAGCCGCGAATTTTTGGATGCGGCCGGTGCTCATCACGAAGCGGTTGCTTTGATAGAAAGTCCTGCTAAGCAGGAAGAGTCTCCGCTTGTAAATGCTTTGGATTCTGTAAAAGCGGAACTTGCAAAGCGGGAAGATGTTGGCGGTGAAAAAGCTTTGCAAAATGCATGGATGGCAAACTTGAATGATTTGGCTTGCTGTTCGCAGCGTGGACTTGGAGAGCGTTTTGACGGTTCAATCGGTGCTTCTACAGTTTTGTTCCCTTATGGCGGAAAATATCAGAGCACGCCGGAAGCTGGAATGGTTGCAAAGATTCCTGTTGTTAGTCCGTACGAAACTTCAACTGTAAGCATGATGGCTTTTGGCTTTGATCCTCGTGTTGGCGAATGGTCGCCTTGGCATGGTGCGCAAACAGCGGTTCTTTCTTCTTTGGCAAAAATTGCTTGTATGGGCGGAAAACCTGTTGACTGTCGTCTTTCGTTCCAGGAATTTTTTGGTCGTGCGGTAAGCGAAAAAACTTGGGGCTATCCGGCGGCGGCTTTGTTGGGTTCCATTGATGCGCAGAATGCAATGGGAACTGCTTCTATTGGCGGAAAGGATTCTATGTCCGGAACTTTTGAGGAATTGAATGTTCCGCATACTTTGGTTTCTTTCGCTGTAACAAGTGATGATGTAAAAAATGTAACGAGCGGTTCTTTTAAAAAGGCCGGTGATAATGTTTATATAGTTACGGTGCCTTATTCTGCTGAACTTGCGCCTGATTTTGACATTTTTACTGCGAATTCAAATAAACTTTACGAATTGAATTCCAATGGAAAAATAAGTGCGATGTATCCGGTTGGTGCCGGCGGAATTGCGGAAGCGGTTTCTAAAATGGCGTTCGGAAATAAAATCGGCGTAAAAATTGATAATATTCCTTTCAGCGCAACAGCGAATGGTTTTGATAATATTAAAAAAGTTACTCCAAAAGATTTGTTTACGCCGCTTTACGGTTCGATTATTGTTGAAGCGGATGGAAATCTTGATGTCAGCGGTTTTGCGGACGGAACTGTTTTTAAGATTGGCGAAACAACTGAGGCGCAGGAAATTGAAGTTTGCGTTGATAATATTCCAGGTGTAAAAATCGATTTGGCTAATGCGGAATCTGTTTGGGCGGAAAAGCTTAATAACGTTTTCCCTGAAGTCAGCGGTGCTGAAGTTCAGAATCCGTTGCCGGAATTTGCGACAAGCATTCATAAATCGCTTTCTGATATCAGAAAAAATCCTGTTTTTGCAGAAGCTAAATCTAAGCCGCGTGTTTTGATTCCGGTTTTCCCGGGAACAAACTGCGAGTTCGATATGGCGCGTGCATTCAATTTGGCTGGAGCGGAAACAAAAGTTATTGTTCTTGCAAATAAAACTCCGGCCCTGTTGGAAGAATCTCTTGCTAATTTTGAAAAAGAACTTAAAGAAGCACAAATTCTTGCTCTTGCCGGAGGTTTTAGTGCGGGTGATGAACCTGATGGTTCTGCGAAATTTATTGCCAATTGTTTGCGGGAAGGCAGAGTTTCTGAGCAGATTATGAATCTTCTTAAAAAGCGGGACGGACTTGTTCTTGGTATTTGTAACGGATTCCAGGCGCTGGTAAAAACTGGTCTTGCAATGTACGGGGAATTCCGCGATATGCAGCCGGATATGCCTACTTTGACTTATAATAAAATTGGTCGCCATATAAGCAGAATTGTTCGCACAAGAATTGTCAGTGCGGCAAGTCCATGGGCAATGGATCCTACAGTTGTTGATTCGCGTATTCACCTTGTGCCTATTAGTCATGGAGAAGGACGTTTTGTTTGCGATGAAAAAACGGCAAAACAATTCTTTGAAAACGGACAGGTTTTCAGCCAGTATGTTGATGAATACGGAAATCCTGCAATAACAGAGCCGGATAATCCGAACGGTTCGCTTTTTGCTATTGAAGGTATTACAAGTCCGGACGGAAGAGTTCTTGGAAAAATGGGACACAGTGAAAGAACTATTGGAACGGAAGCGAATGGTTTCAGCCGCGATTTGATTATGAACGTTGCTGGAAATCCGCTTACAAATGAATACGAAAACAGCTGTGAAAATATTTTTGCTGCTGGTGTGCGATATTTTAAATAAAGAGGGAAAAATGAAAAAATTGATGATTGCGGTTTCTGTTTTGGCCGCTTTGCTTTTGGCTTCTTGCGGAAAAAAACAGGATGCTAATGGTTGGTTTACAAATTTTGAAGATGCAAAAAAAGTTGCTCAGTCAAAAGATAAGGCGATTTTGCTTTTTGTAAATTCTGATATGGATGCGGCCGGAAGCGAAAAAGGTGTGGAAACTGTTCTTTCTAAAGATTTTGTTGATTTGGTTTCTGACAGATATGTTTGTGTTCACTTTGATTTTACAGATATTTCTTCTGTTTTTTCTGATGCTGAAAAAGAAATTTCCAGCAAAGAACAGAAAGCTTTGGAAAAACGTGCGGCAGAGCTTACTGAACAGTTTAAAGTTGCGGATGAATATGGAATTCAAACAACTCCGATTTTTAACATTCTTACAAAAGAAGGTTATTATGTAACTGAACCTGCTTGCGAATTCAGTTCTAATTCTGCGGAAGGTTATGCCGGTGCTGTTGGTGTGGAAGACGCTCTTGTAAGCGAATATAATGAGCGTGTTGCCGCTACTAAAAAAGGTTCTGCGCTTGAAAAAGTTGCCGCGATTGACAGTTTGTACAAAGACGCTGCGGAAATTCATCATGTTGCGATGTATGATTTGGTAAAAAAGCTTGTTTCGCTTGATCCGAAAAATAAATCCGGCTTGCTTGGTGAATATTATTTCCAGCTTGCAAATCTTGAAGCGTATAAAAAAATTATAGATCAGGATACTGTTGGTGCGGTTCGCGTTTATACTGAATATGCTGAACATAAAGCTATTGAACCGCTTGATTCGCAGACTTTGTATTATTTGGCGGCTCAGCTTTCTTCAAGATTGCCGGAAACAAAACCGTCTGATTTGCTTGATTTGCTTGAAAAGTCTATAAATGCTGCGCCGGAAAGCGAATATGTTGGAACTATTGAACAAATTCGCGATTCTGTAGAAAAAATGCTGAAAACTTCAGATGTTTCTGCGGAAGTAACTTCTGATGCGGAAACATCTTCTGCTGAATAAAAAAATTGAGTAATCTTGTTCTTGTTGGATTGCTGGCGGTTTCAGTAATTCTTGTTACATTATCAATGCTCTTTAGTGTTTCTGAAAGCGCATTTCTTTCTATGAATAAGTTGCGTTTGCTTATTCTTAGAAAGAAAAAGAACAAAAAAGCGTTACGGGCTAGTCGTCTTTTAGAAAATAAGGAACTTTTAATTAATTCTTTGCTTATTGCAAACGATTTGGTGAATATACTTTTAAGTTCTATTATTACTGCTGTCGCAATGCAGTTGTTCGGTAGCAAAGGGGTTGGCGTTGCGACTTTTGTGGTGACGATTGTTCTTTTGATTTTTGGCGAGATTACGCCGAAAGCGATTTCCACAAGAAAACCTGACGGAATTGCATATGGGCTTTCGCTTTTTGTGGATATTGTTGTTCACATTTTGAAGCCGCTTACTTTGCTTTTTACGGCATTCAGCAGGCTTGTTCTGAAAATTCGCGGAATTAGCGTTGAAAAACCGGAGCAAACTTATTCGGAAGAAGATATAAAATCTTTTATCGAAGTTGGCGAAGAAACTGGTGTTCTTGAAAACGGCGAAAAAAATATGATGAATTCTGTTTTCAAGTTTTCAGATATTACCGCGGCGGAAATTATGGTTCCGCGAACTTCTATTGTGCGATTAAAATTTGATTCTTCTTATTCAGATGTTATTGAAAAAGCTCAGAAAACAAAATTTTCAAGTTTTCCGGTTTACAGAAAAAATATTGATGATATTATTGGCGTTCTTTATTTAAAAGATTTGCTGAAAACAAATCCTTCGGAATTCAATTTAACTGAAGTTATGCGTCCGCCGCTTTTTATTCCGGGAACAAGAAAAATTACTTCCGTGGTTCAAGTTATGCAGGAAAACCGTCAGTCAATGGCGATTATAATTGATGAGTATTCCGGAACGGATGGTTTGATTACGCAGGCTGATATTCATCATGAAATTTTTGGAACCGCCGGAAATAAAAAATTGCGTAAAGATGAAAATAATTTTGAAGAGATAAAAGATAAAGATTCCTTTATGGTGGAAGGTTCTACACTTCTTGTGGATTTGAAAATTTATTTTGGAATAAAACTTGAATCTTCAATAAATGATACTATCGGCGGATGGATAACTGAAAAACTTGACCGTATTCCAGTTGTCGGCGATTCTGTTGAAGACGGCGGAATTGTTTATTCTGTTGAAGCTATGGAAAAACGCAGGGTTATTAAGGTTCGCGTTGTAAAAAATCAGGCAAAGGAAAATGGCAATGATTAAAAATATTTTTTTGATTTGTATTCTTTTGCTTATAGTTTGGCTTGTCGCTTTTTTTGCCGGTACGGAAACGGCTTATCTTTCTGTTACAAAAATAAAATTGCGGCAGATGATAAAAGACGGTAAAAAAAATGCAAAAACTGCTGCTAAACTGCGCGATAATATTGATGAATTTTTGACGGTTATTCTGATTGGAATCAATTTTTTGAATACGCTTGGTTCTTCTCTTGCGACAATGATTGCTGTTTCTTTGGTTGGAAATTCCGGCGTTGGAATTGCAACGCTGATTTTTACCGCGCTTACTGTAATTTTTGGCGAAATTATTCCAAAGACAGTTACCGGCCGTTATGTTGAAGAAACTGTTTGCCGCCATGCAGTTCCGCTGCTTGTGCTGGAAAAAGTTTTTTTTCCGATTGTCTGGTTTTTCAGTGCGATTTCCAAAGGAATTGTATATCTTGCAAAAAATGTTTTAAAGGATGATGCACCGCTGGTTACGGAAGAAGAATTGCACACTTTGCTTGATGTTGGCGCGCAGGAAGGAACTTTGGAAGCTTCTGAAAAAACTATGCTGGATAAAATCTTTAGTTTTAACGATTTGACTGTCCATGACATAATGAAGCACCGTTCGTTTGTAAAATCTGTTTGTGTAAGCGATGACAGGAAAACTATTGCTGAAATGTTTGTGAAGACAGGGCTTTCTATGCTTCCTGTTTATGAAAATGAAAAAGATTCTATTGTTGGCGTAATTCATTATAAATCCGTTTTGCTTAGCTCTGAAAAAGATTTTGGCGAAAATTATGCAAGACGAATTATGAAGTCTGTTTTGTTCGTGCCGGAAACTTTTACTGCTCTTGAACTTTTGTCGAAATTTAAGAAAGATGGAACAGAATTTGCGGTAGCGTTGAATGAGCAGGGCGTTATGGCTGGCGTTGTTACAGTTGATGATATTCAGAGGGTTGTTTTTGGCCGTATGACTGATGATGATAAATCTAAGGTTCCGGCGGAAGAGCGGATAAAACTTGTTGCGGCAAATGAATTTATTGTTCCTGGTGATATGAAACTTGAAGATGTGAATTCAATTTTAAAGCTGAACCTTGAATCTGATGAATATATGACGCTTGGCGGATGGCTTTTGGAAAAATTCGGTTATCTTCCTTCTACAGGCGAAATTTTTAATTGGAAAAATTGTCTTTTCTTTGTGGAAGACCAGGCGCAGCGCAGGATTTTGCAGGTTAGAATTAAATTTGTAGCAAAATAGTTTGGATTTGATTAAAAATTTTATCTTGTTAAAAAAGTTTGAATATTAATCCGACTGCAAAGTTATGATAAGATTGGTCAAATGCGCTTTTTATACTATCTTTTTTAAATGGACCTTCTTCACTTTCGGTATTTTGGTATAAGTCTGCAAGAAATCGTGTTGTAAAAGTATATGAATACTTGAAATTTACAGAAAATACTTTTGAAATATTTCCTGTAAGATCCATTCCAAAACGATTTGTTTTAAAATAACAGGAACCTTCATCATAATAATATACTCCGCCTGAAGTTGCGTTCACAGGCAAGTGATTGTCTATTTCTTTAAAAAAAGAGAAGATTCCTGTTTGAAAATATGGACTTAACTCAACATATTTTGTTATGTAGAAAACAGGATTCAGTTTTAAAAGCATAGAAAAATCTTTGCGCTCAAGAGTTATGCTTCCAAGTTCTCCTTTGTCGTAAAATATTGCATTTTTGTCATAATACGCAGTCGATCGATCACCGTACCATCCATAACCATTCGAAGCTTTAAAAAAGTAATAATTATATTCAAATCCTAATGAGATTTTTAAACTTAATTTTGAAAAAATAGGAAAATTATATCCTGCATCTGTTGTTAAAAAAAAGCCGTTGTCTATTTTGTTTTCATTGTAAGAAATATTTGTTTTTTCTGAAAAACCTGTTCCTATGCCCAGCCAATCGGAATCTATCATTGTTCCAGAATTTTTGGGAAAGTATCCTGCTCCGCTCAGCGTAAAAAAGAAATTTTTGTATAAAAGTTTACTTTCTGCGCCAAGATAAAAAAGTTTTTCCATTTTCCAATCAAGTTGACTAAGTTTTTTGTCTTTATCAATATAAACGTATTCGCCTTGAGTTCCGTTTTTTACTCCGAAAAATGGAGAAACATTGATATGAAAACCGGAGTTTTCTGTAAATATCGAAAATGAAGCGAAAAGTTGTATAAAAAAACAAAATGAAAGTATTTTATAATTTTTCACAATTATTCCGCTGTTTTTTCATTTATCGGGTCGTTTCCGAAAATTTTTGCGAATTGTTTGCGGGTTGCTTCCAAGTCTTTTGGATAGGGCGCAACGAATGTAACTTGTTCGCCGGTTTTCGGATGTGCGAACGAAATTTGGTATGCGTGCAAGGCAAGGCGGCTTAGCAACGGCTGCTCTTCAAGTTCGTCTCCGTGCCAATTGCGCTTTACTTCGCTAAGGCGCACAGGTTTTTGATTTCCGCTGTAAAGCGGGTCGCAAACGATGCTGAAACCGTTTTGTGCAAGATGAACGCGAATTTGATGAGTCCGCCCGGTTTTTGGTTCTGCCTGAATCCAAGTGTAAGGGCCGCATTCTGCAAGGACGGTAAAATCCGTAACGGAAGGTTTTCCTATTTTTTTATTTACAACTGTTCTGTGGCGCGCATCGCCGTCCGGCAAAAGCGGAAGTTCCACGTGCAAAGTGTTCCAGAGCGGGCGGTTGTGAACTAAACAGTGATAAACTTTTTTTACTTTGCGCTCCTGGAATTGTTCGGATATGATTTTGTGCGCTTCCGGATTTCGCGCATAAATAATAATTCCGGAAGTGTCCTTGTCTATTCTGTGGACAGCGTAAAGTTTTCCAAATTCCTTTTCTGCGAGCAAATCAAGCCGCGGAGCGTCTGAATCGTAACGGTCAGCGGCGATTAAAAGCCCGCTTTTTTTATTTAAGACAACAATTTCGTTGTCTGCGTAAATAGTTGTGTAGTCAGGAATTTTTTTCATATTTGGGATTATACAAGTTGAATTGACTTTTTTCAATAATAGCGGACGGCAAAGGGATTGTAGTGGCGCGCTTTGCGCGTTGCGAAGCAATGCAGGCGGATGCCGGAACCACGAAAAGCCCGGTTTTTGTGCGGAGCACAAAAATTGCCCCAAAAAATATTTATAAATTCTGAATTGTGTTTTACTGCTTTTTTTTTTGATTTGTGATAGAATTTACTGAAACTTTTTATTATTTTAATTGTCTTATTTTATATAGAAAAAACCAGGAGTTTTGAATGTCTAGTTTGTATCATGAATTTTTAGTTGAAGACAGGGATTTTAAAGATTACGATGATTTTAAGCAGCATTGTAGATTGAAGACAAAAAAAGATTTTAATTTTGCTTATGATATTGTTGACCGTTATGCGACGGATTTTCCTGGAAAATTGGCGCTTCTTTGGGTGGATGACAACGGTGAAGAGCGAAAATTTTCTTTTGATGATATTTCGCGGGAATCAAAAAGAGCGGCTTATTGGCTTGTTTCCAAAGGAATTAAAAAGGGCGATACGGTTATGCTGGTTTTGCGCCGCCGCTATGAATGGTGGATTTTAATGCCGGCTTTGCACAGAATCGGTGCGATTGTAATTCCTGCAACAGATCAGCTTCTTCAGGCGGATATTGAATACAGAACAAACGCTGCGGATGTGAAGATGATTATTTCTTATGATAATCCTAATATTCAGAGCGAAATTGATAAGGCTATGCCTAAATCTAAAGCTGTAAAATATCTTGTTACGGTCGGAAAGGAAAAGCGCGACGGTTGGATTAATTTTCATGAAGAATATGAAAATCTTCCGGCAGAATTTCCGCGCCCTGTTGGGGATTCTGCAACTCATAACGAAGACCCTATGCTGTTGTACTTTACGTCTGGAACTTCCGGATATCCGAAAATGGTTATTCAGGATTATGATTATCCGGTTGGACATATTATTACCGCAAAATATTGGCACGGCGTTGTAGAGGACGGTTTGCACCTTACGATTGCGGAAACCGGTTGGGCAAAGGCGACTTGGGGAAAACTTTATGGTCAGTGGATTGCCGGAACTGCGCAGTTTGTTTACGATATGAACAGTTTTAAGCCTACAAAAATGTTGGAAATGATTTCTAAATATGGGCTTACAACTTTTTGTGCGCCGCCGACTGTTTACCGCTATTTGGTTCGCCAGGACTTGAGCAAGTATGATTTGAGCAAATGTACCCGCTTTAGTACTGCCGGTGAAGCCTTGAATGGTGAAGTTTATAACAAATGGTTTGAAAAAACCGGCAAAAAGATTTATGAAGGTTACGGGCAGTCTGAATCAACGGTTATTTGCGGAAACTTTATGGAATATTCAGAAGTGCGTCCTGGTTCTATGGGCCGTCCGAATCCTTGCTATGAAGTTGAAGTTTTGAATCCGAATAATAAACCGGTTCCTGTTGGCGAAATAGGTGAACTTTGCGTTCACGTTGAGCATGGCAGACCTTTTGGTCTTTTGATGGGCTACTATAAGGATGTTGTGCTTACAGCGGATGCTTTTGACGGCGGTGTTTATCATACCGGCGATAACGTTTACATGGATAAAGACGGATACGTTTGGTTTGTCGGCAGAAAAGATGATATTATTAAAACTGCCGGTTACAGAGTAAGTCCGTTTGAAGTTGAATCCATTTTGCAGCAGCATCCAGCGGTTATGGAATGTGCTGTTACTGGTGTTGAAGATGCAAAGCGCGGTATGGCTGTAAAAGCTACGATTGTGCTTTCTCCTGGTTATGACAAAAAAGATGCGAAAGAAATGGAAACGGAACTTTCTACTTTTGCGAAGGAAAATACTGCGATGTACAAGTGTCCGCGAATTTTTGAGTTTGTAAAAGAATTGCCGAAAACTATTTCCGGAAAAATCCGCCGTGTTGAAATTCGCGAAAAAGACAAGGGAAAGTCGCAGGAAAATATTAAGCAGGATTTTTAATGAAGATTAAAAATAATATTGCTCTTTGCGCTGTTTTTCTTAGTTTGTGTTTTGCTATTTGCGCTTTTTTTGCTTCGTGCAGTAAAAAAGGCGTTGAAGTGCAAGGCGCCGGGCAATCTGATATTGTACATTCGGAAAAAACTAATTCCCCTTTTTCTGCGGATATTGATTTTGTTGATATGAACTACAATATGGTTTCTTCCAGCATTTTTAATATTCTTATTGATGCGGAAAAATTTCTTGGAAAAACGGTGCGTTTTCGCGGTGAATATTTTGAAACTAATGACAGCGGAGCGGACGAAGCTTTGCATTCATGTTTGATTTATGATGCGACTGCGTGCTGTCAGACGGGACTTCAGTTTGAGTTGCCGCAAGGAAAAGTTTATCCGAAAGAGCATGAAAATATTGAAATTTTCGGCACGCTAAGTTACAAAGAAATAAACGGAATGGATTATTTCTTTGTAGCGTGCAATGATTTTACTCTTCTGCCAGCGACTGAATAAGCTGAACAAGGTTTTCCAGTTTTCCGTGAGTCATGAGCGGATTCAACAATGTGAATTTTAAGCAGACTTTTCCGTCTGAAACTGTTTGGCCCACAACAATTCCGTGTTCATGCAGAAGTTTTCGCCGTATTTTTTTATTTGTTTCGTCGCCGGCGATGTGTCTGAAAACAACAGAACTTATTTCCGGTTCAACCACAGCCTGAAAATTTTTGTTCTGATTTATGATTGAATAAAAATATTGAGCATTTTCCATATTTTTTGTGATTATTTCGCTCCATCCGTTTTTTCCGCGCATCTGAAAACTTAGCCAAACTTTAAGCGCGTCAAAGCGGCGCGTTGTCTGTAACGATTTGTCCACAAGATTTGTGTAGCCGTCTTCTTCGTCTTCTGTGCGATTTAAATAATCCGCGTGAATTGTGAGTGCGTCAAAATCTTTGGAATCTTTTATTAAAAGAGCGGAACAGCTGATTGGTTGCAGGAACATTTTATGGAAATCTACTGTTATTGAATCGCAAAGATACAGTTTTTTTACTTTGTCCGCGTATTTTTCGCTAAGAATTACGCCGGAACCGTAAGCCGCATCCGCATGAAGCCACATATTAAAATGTTTGCAAAGACGTTCGATTTGTTCAATCGGGTCGATTGAACCGAAATCTGTTGTTCCTACGGTTGCAACAACAAGAAACGGAATGTTTCCGTCTGCTATGTCTTTTTGAACAAGAAGGTTTAGTGCGGCAAAATTCATTCGTTTTTTAGAATCGACCGGAACTTTTACTACGCTTTCGTAGCCAAGACCAAGGACGTGCGCTGTTTTTTCCATTGAAAAATGGCTTATTTCGCTTGTGTACATTCTTAGTTTTCGGAAATTTTCCGGAAGTCCATGTTTTTTTACGTCATAGTTTAAAATTTTTGAAATAAACCAGTCGCGTGCAAGAATTATTGCTGTTTCGTTTGACTGGCTTCCGCCGGAAGTGAAAACTCCGTCTGAGCCTTTTCTGAATCCGTAAAGCGAGCATAAATGTTTTATTACTTCAACTTCAATTTCTGTTGCAACTGGCGCTTGATCCCAACTGTCCATTGACTGATTGAACGTTGAGATTATAAGTTCCGCCGCAATGCTTTCCAATGTTGCCGGTGAATGTAAGTGCGGCATATAATCTGTTGAAGATGTGCGCAAAAGGTTCGGCAGGATTTTATTCTTTGTGATTTCAAGAACTTTTTCCCAACCTAAACCGGTTTGCGGTAAAATTGAATCTTGCTGCACAAGTTTTTTTAATTCCTGAGGAGTCAGTCCGGAATATGCGGAATCTGAATTGAACGCTTGTGTAATAGCTTCTGCGGTCTGGCTGATAATTTTATTGTATTCATCTTTTGAATTTTTATCGTTTGTAAGGAAAATATTATTCATAAATCTGATTATACTGAAAATCCTATAAAAAAATACACGAATTTGAAGAATAAAATTTTATTTTTATCAAAAATGGGGGTAAAATAGTAAACGTTTATGTTAGATAATCAGGCTAAAATTATAAAAAAGTTTATATTTTCTTGCAGCAGCAATGTTTGTTTTTTACGGATTCCACAGAATTTTTTAACTGAAGAATTGAAAAAAGACTTTGAAGTTTTTGATGTGAGCAAAGATTTTTCGCCTTATAAACCGTTTTTTTCTGTTCTTTCCCAAAATGACTGCAAGCCTGATGAAAATTTGATTTCAAAGGCTGCGTACTCTGTGCAAAAAAATTCGTTTCTTTCCTATTTTAAGGATGGAATTGCGGATTGCCGCTACGATATTCCGCTGGCGAATGAAATTGTTTATGAGCAGGGCAGATATATAAAGTCGATTGTTGAATTTTTAGAAGCGCTGCCGCAAAAAAATTATTTGATTTTAAATTGTCAGTGTATTTCTGCGCAAGGTGTGGATTTAATAAAAGCGATTGAAAAATCAAATGTAAAAAGCCGTTTTGCGTTTTGTTTTGCATCTGCAAAAAATGAAATGGAACAGAATGCGGTGAACAGACTTTTGGAAGAATACAGTTCAAAACCGAATTATCTTTATCTGATGAGTTCGACAATGTTTATTGCGCAGGACAGAACGGAATTCAAACTTATTTTGGATTTGCCTGTTGATGAGCAATACAAAATTATTTATAAGACTTTGCGCAACAACAGAATTTTTATGGACATTGAGCAGCTTAAAGATTTTTCGCTGTGGGTGTCTGCTAATTTCGGAAAGTTTGCTTTTGAAGAATCTGAAAAGCGCGTTATGAGTTTGGAATTGGCAAAGGCTCTTTTTGAGTGCGACCTTATTGATGAGGCGATTTTATATTTGAACGACATTATAGATGTTCAGGAAGATGACCGGCTTGAAGGAATTGCGCTTTACTATCTTGCCCGCGCTTTTGCGTTCAAAAAATCGACGGTTCTTGCAAAAAAATATTCCGCGCTTGCTGAAAAAAACTTTTTGCGTGAAAAAAACGCTGTTTATCTTGCGCTTAACGCGATGCTTGATTTTCATGTTGCAAAACGAGTTTCTGCGGAAGATACAATGGCAAAATATAAAAAGGCTTTGCAGCTTTTAAAAGAACAGGAACTTGTAAATAATTACATAAGTGTTTGTATTTCTGTTCCATGGCGTCTTATGAATGATAAAGCGGCAAGAGAAGGCTTGGATTCCGAAGTTGATCAATGTCTGCAGATTGCGGAAAAAATTGACAATCAACATCTGGTTTCTACTGCATGTCATTGGAAAGGAATAATTGCTTCTCATTTTGGTGAAATTGATAAGGCTCTTGAATGGTATGACAAATGTAATGCGATACGTACAAAAATAGGCGAAATCGGTCCTATACTGAATATAAGAAACGGTTTGTGCTACGATGCAACTTGCCGCGCTTTGTATAAACGCGCTTACAATTTGGAAAATGATTTTATAGAACATCTTTACAATGTTTCAGATTTTTCAACGGTAACAGACACTTTGAAAAATATTTCCTATGCGCTTTTTTATTCGCGGCATTTTTCCGAAGCTTACGAAATTTTCAATGCGATTTCGCGTTATCTGCAAATTTTTAATATGCTGGAAATGGCGAACAGTTCGTTTTTGCCTTCGCAGAGCGATATTCTGATTTTTAAGTCTATAATAAGTTTTGACCAGCTTGATTTTATCCGCGGAAGAATTAATCATGCAAATATTATGCAGAATTTTGAATCTGTTACAAAAGAAGACAAGCCGCTGGTTTATCTTGTGGAAGCAATTCTTGCCGCTGATGAAAAAGATATAAACGCTTCTGAATCTTTCTTTAAAAAGTGCATTGAAGAATTTAATCAGATAAAGAGCAAAATGGCACATAAAATTGTTTTTGCGTGCTATGAATATGCAGTTGCGCTGAAGCGGCTTGGATATGAAAAACAATCTGAAAAATATATGTCGCTCGGGTTTGAACTTGCAGCTAAGGAAGGCTTTGCGTATTACACGAAAGGGGCGGAAAAAAGCGGAAAAAAATCTATTTCGGTGGATGAATATTTGAACGGAGTTGAAGCTTTTGAGCCGCTGAAACTAAATATTGAAATTCTTAACGGAAAGGCTGAAAAAGAGCAGCTTTTGACTTTGCTGCACAAGCGAATTCATGATTATCAGTTCATTAATAAGGTAAAAACCGGAAACATAAAAAATATGAATCTGAAAAAGTATATTCAGACTGTTTTATTTGATATTCAAGAATATACTTTGGCGGAAGAAGTTTGTTTTGGCGTGATGGAAAACGGAAAAGCGGAAATAAATTATTTTACTTCTAAGAATGAAGAGCTTTTTGTAACGCCGGAAATGCTTAAAAAACTTTTTAAAAAATCTAAGCAGAGTAATATTGCGCAGATGGTTTTGGATGAAGAAACCGGAACTTATTTTGGTGATGAAACTTACGCGGAATATCGTTTTGGAATAGTTCTTGTTCCTTCTTCGCTTAGTCCGATTAGCGTTGATGTTATAAATACGCTGAATATAGCGCTTGTAAGCATTCAGTCGCAGTTTGTAATTTACAAGCAGGAAGAGCATCTGATGATTATGTCTTCTACAGACCAGCTTTCAAGGTTGAAGAACAGACATGCTTTTCAGGAGTGCATTGAACTTGAAAGCGAACGCGTGCGTCGCTATATGCAAAGAAAGGAAACGATAATTCAGATTGCGGTTGCTTTTATTGATTTGGACAATTTTAAGTATTACAACGATACGTTCGGTCATAATGTAGGCGATTTGCTTATAAAAAGTTTTGCAAGTCTTTTGCGGGAAACCTGCCGGAAAATTGATTTTATTTCGCGCTATGGCGGCGACGAGTTTGTAATTATAATGGTTGATACGGATGCGAATGAAGGTGCGCGCGTTTATCGCAGACTTTACGAATGTTTGGAAAAACATCAGTATTTTATTCCTCAGATAAAATCTTTGCTAAAAATAAAGGATATAGAAATTCCTGAAAATCGCCGCATTGGTTTTAGCATGGGAATAAGCACGAACAAAGATATTCCGGATTGCGACAAGATTGATACGGTTGTTCAGTATGCGGATAAGGCTCTTTATTATGCAAAGGAACATAAAAAGGGAAGCGTTGCGATTTGGAGCGAAATTAAAGATAAACTTTAGACTTTTTTGGAGTGCGGATTGCGTTAGCGCTGGGAGTGGTGCCGAAGGCAGGCTGGAGCGAAGCGGAAGACCGAGCGTAAGCGGGCCACTGACATAGCGGCGGCGGGGTTGAGCATTGCGAAACTTTGCCGCAACGCCATTTTTAAATATAAATTTATTTTTTGTTTTTAATAATTATGTGTTACAATTTTATTTATGATTGAGTTTTTTATGAATAATATTATGTGGTTTTGGCTTGTTGTAATGATTGTCTGCGTAATTGTCGAAGCCCTTACGTTTGCGCTTACAACAGTTTGGGGCGCAATTGCTGCGTTTGTTATGATTTTTTTAAGCAAGACGAATATGCCGTTCAAGTGGCAGCTGCTGATTTTTTTGCTTTTGACGATTGCACTTGTTCTTACAACCAGACCTTTTGCTGTGAAAAAACTTAAACTCGGAAAAAATGCGACAAATGTAAATTCGATGGTTGGTCAGGAAGTTTTGGTTACAAAAAAAATCACTAAGTTTGAAAAAGGTGAAGTTAAGGCTAAGAACGGGGTGATTTGGAGTGCAAAAAATTTTGATGAGAACGCAGAAACGGAAATTCCGGAAAATTCTGTTTGCACAGTTGAAAAAGTTGATGGAAATACGCTTTCTGTACAGGTAAAATAAAAGTTTTAAAGTTTTGAAACGCTGCTCATAAAAATAGTTTGTTTGCTATTTTCTGATTTTTTTTGAATCTTTTTTATAAAAATATATTGTTGGAGACAAAAATGATTTACGTAATTATTGGTGTTCTGATTGTTGTGCTGATTTTGATTCTTGTGAACGTAAGAGTTGTTCCTCAGTCAAAGGCTTTTGTAATTGAACGGCTTGGCGCGTTTTGTTCAACGTGGAATGTTGGACTTCATGTAAAATTGCCGTTTATTGATCGCGTTGCTAACATAATGAGTTTGAAAGAGCGCGTTATGGATTTTCCTCCGCAGCCGGTTATTACAAAAGATAATGTAACAATGCAGATTGATACTGTTGTTTACTGTCAGGTTACTGATCCAAAGCTTTATACTTATGGAGTTGAAAATCCGCTTAAAGCGCTGGAAAATTTGACTGCGACAACTTTGCGAAATATCATTGGTGAGCTTGAACTTGATGAAACTTTGACAAGCCGCGATGTAATCAATACAAAAATGCGTTCCATTCTTGATGAGGCAACTGACCCTTGGGGATTGAAAGTTGCGCGCGTGGAAGTAAAAAATATTGAACCGCCGCAGGCAATCCGCGAAGCTATGGAAAAGCAGATGCGTGCAGAGCGCGAACGTCGCGAACAGATTCTTATTGCGGAAGGACACAAACAGTCTGCTATTTTGGAAGCGGAAGGTCAAAAACAGGCGGTAATTCTTAGAGCGGAAGCGGAAAAAGAAGCTGCCGTTCAAAAAGCCAAGGGTGAAGCGGAAGCAATCCGCGAAGTTCAGGAAGCAACCGCTCAAGGTCTTAAAATGATAAGGGAAGCGGCTCCTGATAATGCCGTAATCCGCCTTCGCGCTTTGGAAGCATTTGAAAAAGCGGCGAACGGTCAGGCTACTAAAATAATAATTCCGTCAGACATTCAGGGGGCGGCAGGTCTTGTTGCAAGCCTTTCGGAATTGGCTAAAAAATAATTTTACAAAATGTTCTTTGCAATGGCGGCGCAAACTTTTTCACCGTCCATTGCGGAAGATACTATTCCGCCCGCATAGCCGGCTCCTTCTCCGGCTGGAAAAAGTCCTTTTAGAGCAGTGCTTTCCAAAGTTTCATTGTTTCTTGTAATGCGGCATGGCGTGCTGGTTCGCGTTTCGGCGGCAATCATCACGGCGTCTTTGCACACAAATCCTTTCATATTTTTGCCAAAGAAATGGAATGCGTCATCCAGCCGGCCTGCAATTTGTTCGGGGAGCCATAAATCAAGGCGCGAGCTTACAATTCCTGGAGTGTAGCTTGTAGGCGGAAAATCTTTTGATTCTTTATGCGCAAGAAAATCTGTCATTCTTTGCGCCGGAGCGGCTTGCCCTTTCCCATGTCTTTTCGTTTCTTTTTCAAGCCATGTTCTGAATAAAAGTCCGGCAAGGGCAGGGCAGTTGAGCGCTTTTGCCTGCATAACAAATTCTTCCGGAATGTCTTCCGGGCTGGTTTCTACTACAAATGCCGCGTTTGACCATTTTGAATTTCTTGCGGCGGCGCTCATTCCGTTTACAACTATTTCATCCGGGCTTGAACTGGAAGGAACAACAAATCCTCCCGGACACATACAAAATGAATAAACTCCGCGCCCTTCTGATTGCGTTGTAAGTCTGTATTCCGCCGCTCCCATTCCGTCTGTTTTTCCATGATATTGAATTTTATCAATTAATTCGCGCGGATGTTCAACGCGCACACCGACTGCGAACGTTTTTGCTTCCAATGATTTTGGTGCGATTTTTGCAAGCAGTTCGTAGATGTCAACGGCGGAATGTCCGGTTGCGAGCATAACAGCGTCTGCAAAAAAATTGTTGCAAGCGTTTCCGTTCTGCGTTTCAACCGTTTTTACTCCGCAAACTTTTCCGCTTTTCAAAATAAAATCGACAACTTTGCAATTAAAATGAATTTCTCCGCCTTGTGCTATTATAAAATCTTTCATTTTATTTATAACGGCAGGCAATTTGTCTGTTCCGATGTGCGGATGTGCTTCCGTTAAAATTTTTTCGCTTGCACCGAAATAATTGAAAATCTTAAGAATTTTTGCAATGTCGCCGCGTTTGTTGCTTCTTGTGTAAAGTTTTCCGTCAGAAAAAGTTCCTGCGCCGCCTTCGCCAAAACAATAATTTGATTCTGCAAAAACAGTTTCCTGCGTACTTATTTTTGCAATCGTTTTTCTGCGCTCAAAAGTTTCTTCACCGCGTTCAATGATAACCGGTTTTATTCCGCTCTCCAAAAGTTTAAGCGCGCCAAAAAGTCCTGCCGGCCCGGAACCGACAATTATTACAGATTTTTTTCCGTCCGTTTTTTTCCAATTTGGAAGTACGTTTGCTTTTTCAGAATCGTTTTCATCGTCGCCAAAATACACGTTATATCTAAGATGAAATTTTAACTGTCCGTGGCGCGCATCAATAGATTTTTTTTCAAGTTCAATTTTTGAATAGTTTTCAGAAATATTTTTTTTAGAAAGTTCGCTCTTTATAAGTTTTTCAATAAGATTAGAATTTTTTTCCTGTTCAGGTAGAATTGTAATAGTAGCTTTTGTCATAGCCGAATTTTAGCAGATTCGGCTATGAATTTCGAGTGCATAATTGCGGATATTGTTACTCAGTTGTTTCTTTTCTTGTGTACCAATCTTTGTTTATCCAATTGGAATCCGGATGTTCCATGCAAAAGTTGTAGTAAGTTTCGTCAAAATCTTCGTCCCAGCGGATGTAATAACTGTAATAATTTATGTCCGTAATTGAAATATCCAGATTGATTTTTCCCAAGTTCATAACAGCGTTGCCTAAAGAAACAAAATAAAAATATGATTCTTTTGGTGTTTTGCTGAAATCTGCGATATATTCCGCTTCGTATCCGCCGCCATAATTAACTTTTGCTTTCAAACTTTTAAAGACATAAGTTCCTTCCGGCACATTTGTCCGGTAAAATTCGCCTTTGTTGTTTGTTGTCATCGTGATTGTTTTGTTTGTTTTTACGCTTTTGAATTTTACTTCAATTCCGTTTGATTTTTCGCTTGATTCAGGAATTCCGTAGTTGTTCGGAATGCAAGTAAAATTGAACGAAACATTTCCGTACAAAAGATTTGAATTTTTTTCCGAAGGTTCCGGAATAGAAGCACAGCTTGCAAAAATCAGGCTGAAACAAATTAATGCCGCAGAAGTTGCGGTTTTTAAGAATGAGACTTTCATATTTCTCTCCTTTAAACTTTTTAAGATTTTTCAAGTATAAAGGAAAATATGTATAATTACAACAGAAAATTATAATTGACTTATAATTATAAGGGGAAAAGCCTTTCCCCTGTTTCGCACTTCGTTGCTCAACACCCCATTCTGCGGGGCAAAAGAGAATTTGCTCCAGGCCCCGCAACGCCCCGTATTTTCAAAAAAATCTAAAATTTTTGAAAAAATCCGCTTTGGGAAATTTATTGCATTGTGTTTGATTTACTCCAAATGTGAAAATCTGTTCCCTGGATTTCGCTTTTCCATTCGCTTTCTTTTGCGGAATAATCGCTTCCGATGCAAACTAAAAGCGTTTTCTTTGCGCCGGAAACTTCCGCAAGATAGCGCGATGCCGATGTTTTGCTCGAAACATTTACTTGTGAAATTTCCGTAATTCCCGCATCTGCTCTTAAAGAAATCAGTTTAAAAATCAGCTGTTTGTAAGTCAAAGTTGTGCCGGGAACAGTTTTGTCTCCAAAATATTGGCTTGAATTTCTGGAGTCGTCGCTTTCACTTGCGGAAAAATAATGTTGCCATGCAACGCACGGATAGCCCGGATGCGTTAGAATGAATGCGTAGGCTGTTCCAACGTCGTTTGGATCAAGATACCAAAGCGCCTGTGTGCTTCCGGTGTCGTGATTGTCTATAAAAGTTACGGCATAAGCCGGCGCAGATTTGTAAAGAGCGGCAGGCGAAGCTAGCAGATTGTAGTTTTTGTTTGCAATTCCTGTGCCTTTATTTCCAAAAACTGTGTTCAATATTCCTTTAAGCACAAAATCGAATGCGCGGGATTTTGTTCCTGGCTCGTCGCGTTCTGCAATTTTTGCTTCGGTAAGATTTTCCCAATTGTCGTCATTTGTTTTTATTGAATCTCCGGTTGAGGAAATCCATTTTTCAATTTCGTTCTTCCAAGCAGTTGGATTTGAAGCGCTGAATCCATTTGTTGGCCAATATTCGCCTACTGAAAAAGCTGCGTTTGTCTGCGCGTTGTAATAGCCAACGTATTTGCCGCCGTAGCCTTTTACAAAATCGTATCGCCAGCCTGCAAATCCTGCTCTTTTTAGAACATCGTTCATCCAAGAAACAATTCCGTTCTGAACGTCCCAGTTTGTGTGGTCAAGGTCGCGCGCAGAACCGTAACTTTCGCCTGTGTCCTCCGCGCCTTTTTTAGAAGAGCCATACATATCGCTTCCAGGAGTTGTAAATCCTTCGTCATTTGAACAAATTGAATAATAGTCATCCGCCCATGTTGGATTTGAAAAGGTTCCCCAGTTTTTTGTTCCAACCCGGTGGTTTATTACAATGTCCGCAATTGCTTTTGCCGGGGAAATTGCTTTTATTGAAGAGATTAAGTTTTGTTTTGAACCGTATTGAGTTCCGTTTGTGCCAAAAGCAAATCCTGAACTTTCCCCTAAATTGTTAAGTTCGCGCGGCAAATATCCGTTCTCCGAGCCGGAATCGCTTACCGGCGGAAACCAAACGTATTCAAATGTGTTTTTTATTTCGTCCGCATTATTGGAAATTATTTTGTACCAGTCAGTTGAACTTCCTCTTGATTTTTTGTTGCTGGTCCAGTCAAATCCTTGCAGCATTACGCCAACATTCAAACTTGATTCAGGTTTAGTTGTACTTGGAGTTGGATTTGTATAAATTTTGTCATCAGCTGTTCCATTTCCATCACTGCACGAAGAAAAAATAAGCGTAGTTGCAGCAAGTGCAATAAAGAGAAGGCGTGTTTTTATAAGTTTTGTTTTCATAAAAATCCTTGCTTTTAAATAACGTTTTAAACTCTTTTTCATAACAAGTTATTTTACAACCAAAATAGAACATATTGCAAAATAATTTGTTTTACTTTGTGCAGATTGCTCTTATTTTTCTTGATATTCTGATAATATATTAATATAATTTTATTAGAATATTAGAAAGAGGGCGGCTTATGGATCTTGAAGGTTTAGAAGTAGAATACAAGCGTGAATATGTGGACAATTTTAAATATTCGGTAATCGCATTTGCAAATACGAATGGCGGCAGAATTTTCTTCGGAATAAATGATGACGGTTCTGTTTGCGGTGTACAGAATCCGGATGAAATGATGCTTAAAATAACGAATGTAATCCGCAATTCAATTCGTCCGGACATAACGCTCTTTACAAAATGTTCCGCAATTACTTTGGAAGGAAAAAACGTCATAAAACTTGAAGTTCTTCGCGGTGTACGCCGGCCTTATTATCTTTCCGGAAAAGGAATCCGTCCTGAAGGGGTTTTTGTTCGGCAGGGCACGTCTTCAAGTCCGGCAAGCGAAGATGCAATTCTTAAAATGATAAAAGAATCCAGCGGCTTTGTTTTTGAAAATGAACTTTCGCTTGAACAAAATCTTACTTTTGAATATTGCGAAAAGTTTTTCCGCTCAAAAAATATCGAATTCGCAGAAACGCAAAAACGGACGCTCGGTTTTGTTTCTTCCGACGGAACTTACACGAATTTGGCACTGCTTTTTTCCGACCAATGTCCGAATATTATAAAAGCGGCGGTTTTTCAAGGTTCGGCAAAAACGCTTTTTAAGAACCGCAAGGAATTTTCCGGTTCAATTTTAATGCAACTGGACGAAGCGTATTCTTTTTTGGATTTGAACAACCAGACCAGTGCGGAAATTCGCGGATTAAACAGAATAGACACGCAAAGTTATCCGCCGGAATCGTTGCGCGAAGTTTTGCTGAATATGATAATCCACCGCGATTATTCAGTTCAAAGTCCCGCTCTTATCAGCATTTTTGACGACCGCATGGAATTTGTTTCTATCGGCGGACTTGTTCCGGAGCTTTCTTTCGATGACATTATGCTTGGGGTTTCTGTTTCGCGTAACAAAAAACTTGCAAACGTTTTTTACAGACTGGGACTTGTTGAATCCTACGGAATCGGAATTCCTAAAATCAAGGAAAGTTACGCAGAATATTCAGTTCAGCCAAAAATTGAAGTTTCAACTCATGCGTTTAAGGTAACTTTGCCGAACATCAATTTTATGAAAGAACAAAATTATTTAACGGTAAGCGAAAACGTGCAGAGATATTCTGTAAGCGCGCAAAATACGGTTGGTTCGCAAATGTCGCAATTTTCAATGCATTCGCAAAGTTCGCAAAATCAAAAATCGCAATATTCGCAATTTTTGCACCAAGCGCAAAATGTTCGGAATCCGGCTTCGGTGCAGTTTGCAACGGAATCGCAAAACCGCGATTTGCAAGTGCTTTCGCTGTTCTGTCAAAAAAAATATATTTCGCGCAAAGATGTTGAACAGTTTTTGAATACGTCTCAGGCAAACGCGATTTTAATTTTGCGCCGTCTTCTTGAATCGCAAAAAATCCAAAAGCTTGGCAACGGAAAAAACATCCGCTACTGCTTGGCGGAAAAATAAAAATCTGCGATTTCCATGCAGGAGCGCAAAGAAAGTTTCCCGCAGATTTCGCAGATTTGCGCAGATGTAGGACTTTTCAAAAACATAAAAAAACTCTGCAAGAAACAAATCCCGCAGAGTTTCGTGAAAACCTGGTGGTTGAGCAATGTCGTCCCGGAGGGCGCTCTGGCAACCACCAAATAAAGTTTCAAGGTCATTGCTTTGCTGCGCTCCGCGCGCAAGCGGGCGGGCGCCTCAATGACCAGTAATCATCGCTTTTCGCAATGGCGACTAAAGCACCGGTTTCATTGCTGTCATATATTCGCGCAACTTTCTTCCTACAACTTCAATCGGGTGATTTCGGATTTCTGCGTTTACGCTAACCAAAGTCTGGTTGTGAACAGAATCGTCTTTTACGTCCAAACCTTTTCCGATTACGTCTGTATGAATGTTCGGCATAAATTCTTTTTTAAGAAGTGGAACAGCCGCATTGCTGAAAAGGTAGCAGCCGTATTCCGCTGTATCAGAAATTACGCGGTTCATTTCGTAAAGTCGCTTTCTGTCGATAAGGTTTGCAATAAGCGGAACTTCGTGCAAAGATTCGTAGTATGCAGATTCCTGCTTGATTCCTGCGTCAACCATTGTTTCAAACGCAAGTTCGCAACCTGCTTTTACCATTGCAACAAGCAAAATTCCCTTGTCAAAATATTCCTGTTCAGAAATTTCTTCGCTAGATTCAGCAGTCTTTTCAAAAGCAAGTTTTCCAGTTTCTTCGCGCCAAGTAAGCAAATCGTGGTCTTTGTTTGCCCAGTCCTGCATCATAGTGCTTGAGAATTTTCCGGAAATAATGTCATCCATGTGCTTCTGGTAAAGCGGTGCAAGAAGTTTTTTTATTTCTTTAGAAAGTTCGTTAGCCTTAAGTTTTGCAGGATTAGAAAGACGGTCCATCATATTTGTAATTCCGCCCCATTTAAGAGCTTCAGAAACAACATTCCATCCGTGCATCAAAAGTTTTGTCGCATATTCAGGAGCGATACCTTCGTCAACCATTTTGTCGTAGCAAACGATAGTTCCGGCCTGCAACATTCCGCACAAAATAGTCTGTTCGCCCATAAGATCAGATTTTACTTCCGCAACAAAGCTTGATTCAAGAACGCCGGCTTTGCTTCCGCCCATTCCGACTGCCAACGCTTTTGCATAAGCCCAGCCTTTTCCTTCTGGGTCGTTTACAGGATGAACTGCAATCAAATCAGGAACGCCGAATCCGCGCTTGAATTCATTGTAAACTTCTGTTCCCGGGCCTTTTGGCGCGCACATAACAACTGTAATATCAGGACGAATCTGCATTCCTTCTTCAACGATGTTGAATCCGTGTGAATACCAAAGCGCAGAGCCCTTTTTCATTCTTTTCATAACTTCTGTGATTACAGGAGTGTGCTGCTTGTCCGGAGTCAAGTTTCCGACTAAATCAGCAGTAGGAATCATTTCGTCGTAAGTTCCAACTTTGAATCCGTTTTCAGTAGCGTTTTTCCAAGACTGGCGTTTTTCTGTAATCGCACTTTCGCGCAAAGCGTAAGAAACATCCAAACCTGAATCGCGAAGACACATCCCCTGGTTTAATCCCTGAGCACCGCAACCTACGATTACAATTTTTTTGCCTTTCAAAGCATTTACGCCGTCTGCAAATTCTTCTTTAGACATAGAACGACAATGTCCCAGCTGAAGTCTGGCTTCCCGCCACGGAATTGAATTAAAATAATTCTGACCCATTTTGTAACCTCTTTTTTTTCGGGCGTTCCCCTATAAAAAAGTAAATGCTAAAAAATTGCTCCAAGCCTTCGCAATTTTTTTTAACGCATTTCCTATTTTATAAGGTCGGGCTTTTCGTGGTTTCATTCCCAAATTGCGTGATAGTTCAGTTTATCAAAACCACTGCAAAAAAATGTCATTCTGAATTTTTTTCAGAATCTTTCGCAATTGCAATTTGGGAACGTGCTTCGCACGCCACTACAATCCCTAACGCAGCTGTGGCTTTTATTACTTCACCAACTTAAGTTTGATCTGCCACAGCTTCCAGAATTGCAAGCAATTCTGGCTAGTTGAATTTAAGCTCGCAAACAAATTATTTTGTTGCAAACGCCCTAAATATTCATATCATTATTCTAGTTGATTATTAATATTGCGTAAACTGAAATAATTTCAATATATTGTTGAATTTTTTGCAATAGGTTTTGATTACACCAGTCTTTGGGCATTAAAAAAGGATTTGACGTCCTGCCAAATCCTTTTTATTTGACTTTGCTACGCAAAGTCAATGCGAACTCTGCCGACGTCCTGTCGGCAAGTGATTTTGATTATACTAATCCTTGGGCTATCATTGCGTTTGCAACTTTTACAAAGCCTGCGATGTTTGCGCCGGCCACGTAGTTTACCCACTTTCCGTCTGTTGCGCCAAACTTTACGGCTGTGTCGTAAGCGTTTGCATGGATGTTTACCATAATTCCGTGAAGTTTCTGGTCTACTTCTTCGCTTGACCAAGAAAGTCTTTCTGAGTTCTGGCTCATTTCCAAACCGCTTGTTGCAACACCACCGGCATTAGATGCTTTTCCTGGAGCGTACAAAATCTTTGCAGCAAGGAATTTGTTTACAGCGTCATTGTTGGAAGGCATATTTGCTCCTTCTGCAACAAGTTGAACTCCGTTTTTCAAGAGCATTTCTGCATCTTCGCCAAGAAGTTCGTTCTGTGTTGCGCAAGGGAAAGCGCAGTCGCACTTAACTTCCCAAACTTTTTTGCCTTCAAAATATTTAGCAGAAGGGAACTGTTTTGCATATTCAGCGATTCTTCCGCGGCGAACAGTTTTAAGTTCCTTAACCCAGTCAAGTTTTTCCTGAGTAATTCCGTCTGCGTCGTAAATGTATCCGTTTGAATCAGAAAGAGTTACAACTTTTGCACCAAGCTGAATCAATTTTTCTGCGGCGTATTCTGCAACGTTTCCTGAACCAGAAACTATACAAGTTTTACCTTTGAAATCCTGTCCGACTTTCTTAAGCATTTCCTGTGCAAAATAAATAAGTCCGTATCCTGTTGCTTCTGTACGAATCAAAGAACCACCGAAAGTAAGACCTTTTCCTGTTAGAACGCCGGTGTATTCATCGCGGATTCTTTTGTACTGTCCGAAAAGATAACCGATTTCGCGTCCGCCAACATTTTTATCACCGGCAGGAACGTCTGTGTCTGGTCCGATGTGGCGGTAAAGTTCTGTCATAAACGACTGGCAGAAACGCATAACTTCTTTGTCTGATTTTCCGTGCGGATCAAAATCTGAACCACCTTTTCCGCCGCCCATTGGAAGCGTTGTAAGAGAGTTTTTAAGAACCTGTTCAAATCCTAAGAATTTAAGTACAGAAAGGTTTACTTCTTTAGAAAAACGCAAACCTCCTTTGTAAGGTCCAATCGCGCTGTTGTACTGAACACGGAATCCGCGGTTTACGTGATAATTTCCTTTGTCGTCCATCCAAGGAACGCGGAACATAATTACACGTTCTGGTTCAACAAGTCGTTCAAGAATTGCGTTTGGTTCAAGTTCTGGCATCTGCTCAACAACTGGATCAAGAGTTGTCAAAACTTCTTCTACAGCCTGAAGAAATTCAGGTTCATTCTGATTTTTAGCTTTTACTTCTTCCCATACGCGGTTTACGTAAGCGTTTTTCATAAAATTTTAACCCCTTAGTTGCTCCTTATATCAAGTGGGCAAGCATTTTATTATACACTATGTTTTTTTTGTTAGTAAATATTTTTGAAAGAAATAAAAAAGATTTTTTTTATAGCGAAGGGTTTTAGGGCGGAAGCCCTAGGCGAAGGGGTAGGCGAAAACGCGACGCGGTTGAGCCGAGGGGAAGGCTTTCCCCCTCTTTTGATTTATACTTCATATTTTATATTTTATGTTTTATACTTGATTTATATGACTTTGCAGCAATTAAAATATGCGGTTGCGGTTGCGGAAGCGGGAACTGTTTCTGGTGCGGCGGAAAAAGTTTTTATTTCTCAGCCGAGTTTGACTTTGGCAATTCATCAGTTGGAAGAAGAAATGCACGTGCAGATTTTTTCGCGCACAAACAAAGGTGTTGAAGTTACAAAGGAAGGCGAAGTTTTTTTGGGGTATGCGCGGCAGGTTTTGGAGCAGGCGGATTTGCTGGAAGAAACTTATGCTGGAAAAGAAAGGAAGGCGCCTGTTTTTAGCGTTTCCTGCCAGCATTATTCTTTTGCGGTCAATGCGATGGTTGATGTTATCCGCAAATTTGGCGGAGAAAAATACAATTATACTTTGCGCGAAACTCAAACTTTTGAAATTATTGACGATGTTGCGCGGTTGCGAAGTGAAGTGGGAATTTTATATTTAAGCTCGCGGAATGAAGAAGTTATCGGAAAGCTTTTGAAGAAGAATGATTTGATTTTTACGGAACTTTTTACTGCGAAACCGCACGTTTTTCTTAGTGACAAGCATCCGCTGTGCGAAAAAAAATCTGTTTCTGTGGAAGATTTGGCGGATTTTCCTTATTTGGTGTTTGAGCAGGGGCAGCATAATTCGTTTTATTTTTCTGAAGAGCCGTTTTCTTCTATTGAACAGAATAAAATTATTTGTGTGCGCGACAGGGCAACTTTGTTCAATCTTCTGATTGGGCTTGATGGTTTTACTGTGAGTTCCGGAGTAATCAGCGAGGAGCTTAACGGAAAAAATATTGTTGCGCGGCCGCTGGAACTGAACGAAAATATGCGGATTGGTGTAATTATAAAGAAGAATCTTGTTCTTTCGCGCTATGCGGAAAGTTATATTGAAGCGCTTAAGCGTAATGTTTGAGTGCGATTTCCGCTGCAATCCGGTTTGACGGGCAAGTTCGTTTGCTTCCAGGATGCTTTTCGCGGATTACGCAGATTTCCGCGGAATGTTTTTATGTTGAATTACATTGTGTTTTTGCAGTTTTTTTTTGCGGGAATGAAATGAATGTTTGCAGGAAAATTTAATCCGTAAAAAAAGCGCAAGTGCCGAATGTTCTTGCTTGAACGTTTTTGCACCTGCGCTTTTTTGTGTAAAAATAATATTTTAATATTCTTTTTGAACTTCCATAACTGCGTTTTCGAAAATGTCCATCGCTTTGTCAATGTCGCTGTCAGAAATGTTGAGAGCGCAAAGGACTCGCATTACAGAACCGTTTCGTCCGCCTTTTTCCATAACAAGTTTGTTTTTGAAGCAAAGTTTTTGTACTTTAGCGGCTGCGTCGCCGTTTGGTTCGAAAAGTCCGCACAAATCTTTGTTGCCTTTAGGATTTACAAATTCGCATCCAATCATCAGGCCTTTTCCGCGGACGTCGCCGATTATGCTTGCTTTTTGCTTGATAGCGTTCATGCGGTTCATTATTTTTTCGCCTTTTCTGGAAACTTCTGCCAAAAAATCCGGGTTGGAAACGCGATTTAAAATAACTGTTCCGGCTTTCATTGCAAGCTGGTTTCCGCGGAATGTTCCTGTGTGCGCGCCTGGCTGCCAAACGTCAAGTTTTTTGTTGTAAATTACAATGGAAAGCGGCTGGCTTCCGCCGATTGCTTTTGAAACTAGAATTACGTCTGGAACGATGTCTGCATATTCAAAGGCAAATAGTTTTCCGCTTCGTCCGATTCCGCACTGGATTTCGTCTACAATCAGAGGAATGTCCAGCTCTTTTGTAACGCGGCGGACTGTCTGCAAAAATTTTACAGGGGCCGGATTTACTCCGCCTTCGCCCTGAATCGGTTCTAGAATGACTGCGGCTGGTTTTGTGATTCCGCTTTCCGGGTCTTTTAGTGTGGATTCAAAATATACGCAAGCCGCATCAATTGCCGCTTCGCCTTTTAGTCCGAAATGATTTCTGTATGTATCTGGATACGGAAAATGCTGAACTCCCGGCATAAGATTTGCCACTTTGTTCTTTGCGTTTAAGTTTCCTGTGCAGGAAAGTGCGCCGTGACCCATTCCGTGAAAGCCGCCCTGGAACGCGATTATGTTTGAGCGTCCGGTTGCAGTTTTGCAAAGTTTTAATGCTGCATCGGTTGCATCTGTTCCGCTTGGCGAACAAAACTGAATTTTTGCGTTGTTCTGCAACTCTTTTGGAAGTTTGGAAAGAACGGTTTGAATAAATTCGTCTTTTACCGGAGTGGTTAAATCAAGAGTATGAAGAGGAAAATCGCTTTCAAGCATTTTTATCATTGCCTGATTGATTTCTTCATCGTTGTGACCAAGTGCAAGAGTTCCCGCTCCGCACAAAAAATCCAGATATTTGTTTCCTTCAATGTCCTCAACCCAAGATCCTTTGGCTTTTACCAATGCAAATGGGAATTTGCGCGGATAACTTCGGGCATTAGATTCTGTGGAATCCTGTCTGGTAATGTAATACTGATTGGTGTCTTTTTCCGACATCGACGTTCTCCATTACTGCGGCTTATTTTTATGAACCGCAAACATAAAATTCTACAGGGGCATGCGCCTCGTCTTTTTTCACATAAGTGTGAGTTTTTACTTTAGAACAAAAAGGGTTTTTAGGCAATCAATTTAGGATTTATAATCCATAATAAAAAGTTATAAGATGATGACCAGACAGGATGTTATGCAGAACGTAAAACATTTTGCAAAAAAAAAAACTCGCGGACATGGACGTCCGCAAAGAGCGAAGCAAAGAATGGATGAAGAGCGCGGCAAAACAGAAAGTTCAGCGGAGGAATTAAGAGAAAGAAAAAGATTTGCTACCAATCGACCATTCTTTGAAAAAATAAAAACGACAGGACGTCGTGCAGAGCGGAAACCACATTGCAAAACAAAAACTCGCGGACACGGACGTCCGCAGATAGCGAAGCAAAGAATGGATGAAGAGCGCGGCAAAAACAGAAAGTTCAGCGGAGAAATTAAGAGGAGGAAAAACAGTTGCTACTAAGCGACCATTCTTTGAAAAAATAAAAATGACAGGAGGTCGTTTTTATTTTGACATATTGACTAAAAATGTCTAAATAAATTATCCTTGAAGAATAAGGCTTTTGAACTATAATCATATTTAAAAGTATTATCATTTTTTTAGGAGCAAAAATGGCATTGCGTCGTGTTGTAATTACCGGATTGGGAGCAGTTAGTCCCGTTGGAAATAATATAGAAGAAAGTTGGAACGCAATAAAATCAGGAAAAAGCGGTGTAGATAAAATTTCACTTTTTGATGCTTCTGAATATTCAGTTCAGATTGCTGCAGAAGTTAAGAATTTTGATGCTGCGCAATATGGTATAGAAAAGAAAATGCTTCGCAAAATAAACCGTCAGACGCGTTTTTTAATTGCCGCAAGTTTGGAAGCAGTAAATGATTCTGGATATACAAAAGAAAATATTGGAAAAGAAAATATTGGAATTGTAAACGGTGTTGGAATTGGTTTGAACGAAGCGGTAGAAGCAGGATTTAAAAAATATGACGATCCTTCTGCCGGCGTAAACCGCTTGCCTCCGCTTACAGCTCCTCTTTCGCTGAACAACGAAGCGGCCGCAAATGTAAGTATGTTTTTTAATATTCATGGACCTGCATGGACTCTTTCTACAGCGTGTTCATCAGGAACAGATTCAATTGGACTTGCTTTGGATATGATTCGGCTTGGTCGCATTGATATGGCATTAACTTGCGGTTCGGAAGCAAGTATTACAGGCTTTAATATCGGCTGCTATCAGGTTCTTCAGGCGCTTACACCAAATTTTAACGACAATCCTAAGGCTGCAAGCAGACCGTTTGATAAAAATCGTTCCGGTTTTGTAATGGGCGAAGGTGCGGCAGTTCTTGTTTTGGAAGAACTTGAACATGCAAAAGCGCGCGGTGCAAAAATTTATGCAGAAGTTGCAGGATTCGGTGCAACCAGCGACGCTTATCACATTACGGCTCCGTGTGAAGATGGTGCCGGAGGCGCGCAGGCAATGCAGATTGCGCTTAAAGACGCCGGCTTAAAACCGGAAGAAATCCAATATTACAATGCGCACGGAACTTCTACAGCCGCAAATGACAGCGCAGAAACCGCAATGTTAAAGACTGTTTTTGGTGATTACGCTTATAAATTGCATATTTCTTCAACAAAATCGGAAACAGGTCATATGATTGGAGCGGCCGGCGCAATGGAAGCAATTGTTTGTGTAAAAGCGATTGAAGAAGGCTTTGTTCCTCCGACTGCGAATCTTGAAGAGCCGGATTTGGAGCACGGTTGCGATTTGGATTACACTCCGAAAACAGGCGTAAAATGCCAAATAAATGCGGCTGCAAGCTGTTCGTTGGGTTTTGGCGGACACAACGGATGTATTGTTCTTAAAAAATATAAAGAATAAATGTTTTTCCGGGGCGTTGCGGGGCAAAGAGCAAAATAATTTGGCCCCGCACGGTGGGTAGGCGAAAACCGAAGGTGGTTGAGTTTATTGAAACCCCGAAGGTTTGAGACGTAGGGCGGTTGTCCGCCCTTCAAGAAAAATGAATTTTTATATAAATAAACTATTTTAGGAGTTTTTTATGCCAGTTATTAAACCTATGGTAAGAAGCAGTATGTGTATTAATGCTCATCCGGTTGGATGCGCAAAAGATACGGAACGTCAGATTGAATATGTAAAGGCGCAAAAATCTAAGCGCGGAATAAAAACTGTAAAAGAAGGCGGAAAAGGGCCTGGACTTGTGCTTGTTCTTGGATGTTCAACAGGTTATGGACTTGCAAGCCGAATTGCCGCTGCATTTGAATATGGCGCAGATACAATCGGTGTTTCTTTTGAAAAAGCTGCAACAGACAAGAAAGGCGGAACTCCTGGATGGTACAATAATGCTGCTTTTGACCGTGCGGCTGCAAAAGACGGACTTTTTGCAAAAACTTTCAGCGCGGACGCTTATTCCAATGAAACTCGCGCAATGATTATTGATGAAATCAAAAAAACTGGAAAAAAAGTTGATTTGGTAGTTTATTCGCTCGCTTCGCCGGTTCGCTCTGATCCGGAAAAGATTGATCCTGCTACAGGTCTGCACGTTCTTTACAAATCTGTTATCAAACCGATTGGAAGTGTTTATTCCGGACTGGGAATAGACATTATGACAGAAACTTTGAAGGAATCTTCTGCTGAACCTGCAACTGATGAAGAAGTAAAAAATACAGTAAAAGTAATGGGCGGCGAAGACTGGCAGCTTTGGATTGACGCTTTGAGCGATGCCGGTGTTTTGAACAACGGATGCAGAACGGTTGCTTATTCTTATATCGGACCAAAATTAAGCCACGCGATTTACCGCGACGGAACAATTGGTCAGGCAAAAAAAGATTTGGAAGCAACAGCGCACAGATTGAATGAACAGCTTGCAAAAACTGTTGGCGGTGCGGCTTACGTTTCTGTAAACAAAGGTCTTGTAACACGCTCTTCTGCCGTAATCCCGATTATTTCGCTTTATCTTTCTGTATTGTTTAAAGTTATGAAAGCAAAGGGAACTCACGAAGGTTGTATTGAGCAGATGGAACGCCTTTTTGCAGAACGTCTTTTTACCGGAGAAAACGGAGCGGCAGGAAATGTTCCTGTTGATTCGGAAAATAGAATCCGCATTGACGACTGGGAAATGGCAGACGATGTTCAGGCGGAAGTTGCTCGCCTTATGGACGGCGTAACTCAGGAAAATCTTGCAGAACGCTGTGATTTGGAAGGCTACAAGCACGATTTCTTGAACATAAACGGTTTTGATGTTCCAGGCGTTGATTACGACAAAGAGATTACAGATATGTCTTCTTTGGACTAAAATTTTAAGGGCGGACCCCGTCGTTCGCAAGTTCCTTGCTCACTTTTCAACAAAAGCCTAAAGTCTTTTGTTGACACAGCAATGAAAAGGGCGGAGCCCCGCCCTCCGCTCAAACACTGCGTCGCTTGGCGGTGTGCAAACAAGTTTGCCCGCCGCTTCGCTCCTTAGCGTTTTCGCTTACCCACCCAGCGGGGCGGATATTGATTTGCTTTTTGCCCCGCAACGCCCGTCTTTTTTTTAATTTCCAATTTATATCGAATTATTTGATTTGAACAAATTCAATTTTAATTGCATAACTTTTGTTACTACGTTATAATTCAAAAAATTTGTAATGGAGTTCTGTAAGTTATGTTAAAAGGTCGGCATTTAATAGAGCCTGGAGATTTGTCTGTTTCTGAAATTGACGAAATTATTTCTTTGGCAGAGCAGATGACAGTAGATCCTATTTCTTTTCAAGATGTGTGTCGCGGGAAAATTCTTGCGACACTTTTTTTTGAGCCAAGCACAAGAACTAGGCTTTCTTTTGAAGCGGCAATGCTTCATTTGGGCGGAACTGTAGAAGGTTTTGCCGACGCTTCCTATACATCATCAACAAAAGGGGAAACTCTTGCAGATACAATACGTGTTGTTTCTTCTTATGTTGATGTTATTGCAATGCGCAATCCTAAAGAGGGAGCCGCGCTTTTGGCAAGCAAATATTCGGATATTCCGATTATAAACGCCGGCGATGGCGGACACAGCCATCCGACTCAAACCCTTACCGATTTGGTTACAATCCGCCGGCTTTTAGGCGATTATCAGGGGCTTACTGTAGGTTTCTGCGGCGATTTGAAATTCGGCCGTACTGTTCATAGTCTTACTCAGGCTTTGAGCCGCTATAAAGGAAACAAGTTTGTTTTTATAAGCCCGCAGGAATTGCGACTGCCGGAATATATGATCGGGCAGCTTGAAGAAAAAAATATTCCTTATAAAGTTGCGGAGCGGCTGGAAGATGTTATTGGCGAACTTGATGTTCTGTATATGACACGCGTCCAGAAAGAGCGTTTTTTTAACGAACAGGATTATCTTCGCTTAAAAGACAGTTACATTCTTGATAAAGAAAAAATGAAGTTGGCAAAAGAAAGAATGTTTGTTCTTCATCCGCTTCCGCGCGTAAACGAAATTTCACCGGAAGTTGATGATGACCCGCGCGCCGCATATTTTAAGCAGGTAAAATTTGGAATGTACGCAAGAATGGCATTGATTGCAAAGCTTACAGGAGCTCTTTAAGTTATGTTAAATATAGATTCAATAAAAAACGGACTTGTAATTGACCACATCCGCGCTGGTTCTGGATGGCGCATTTTTCAGTGGCTTGGACTTGATAAATCTTCTTTTTGTTCTGCTTTGATTATGAACGCACCGTCTAAAAAGACAGGCAAAAAAGATATTATAAAAATAGAAAACGTTATGGACATAGATTTTTCGGTTCTTGGCTTTATTGATCCGAATATCAGCGTAAATGTGATTCAGAACGAAAAAATTGTGCGTAAAATAAAAATGGAACTGCCGTCGCGGATTCAGAATGTATTCAAATGTAAAAATCCGCGCTGCATAACTGTAACAGAAGATTATGTAAAACCGACGTTCCTTTTGGTTGATAAAGCAAAGGGGCTTTACTGCTGTGAATATTGCGACACAATGTACAAAGCCGGGGAAGACGGAACTGTAGAGGAAAAAGTATAATGTCTAAAACGCTGCTTATTTATAATGCAATCCTTCTTGATGAAGCGATTGATTCGCCGGGCGCAATTCTGTGCGTGGAAGGAAAAATCCGTGCTGTTTATCAGGGGTATTTTACGGATTCGAAAACTGTAATGGAACTTGCAAAGTCTGTGCTCAAAGAAGACGGGTTTACCGGTGATGAGCCGATTGAACTTTTTGACGCAAAAGGACTTACTGTTACGCCAAGTTTTATAGATATGCATGTTCATCTTAGGGATCCGGGTTTTACGCAAAAAGAAGATTTGGAGAGCGGATTGAAAGCGGCTGTTGCCGGCGGATATGGCACAGTTGTTGCAATGCCGAATACAAATCCTGTTATTTCAACTGGTGAACAGGCGCGGGAAGTCCGCCAAAGAGCGGCTTCGCTCGGGTTGGCAAATATGTTTCAGGTTTGCTCAATCACAAAAAATTTCGAAGGAATAGATGCGACTCATTTGTTTGAAATAAATCCTGATGAAGTTCCTGTAATTTCTGAAGACGGAAAAGAAGTTGCTTCCAGTTCTGTGATGTTGACTGCGATGAAAATAGCGGCCAGTAAAGGAATGATAGTTGCCTGCCATTGCGAAGATCCTGAACTTGCAGCCACTGCCCGTATATATAGAAAAGAAGCGCTCAAATGTATGGAAAAATATGGTATTCCGGATTGGAGCGATTTGGACAATTTAAAAAATGTTACGGAAGATGATTTGCAGTCAATGGAGCACAATCTTGCGATGGCAAATGAGCTGCTTGCTCTTGCGGAAGATATTGCTACTGAAAGAAATATAAATATTGCGCGAAAAGTTTCGTGTCACATTCATTTGTGTCATGTAAGTACGGCGCAGTCTATTGAGTATATAAAAAATGCAAAACAGATAGTCGCGGATAAAGACGCTGAATTTTTTGAAGATCTGCCGGATAATGCTATTGAAGGTATGCTTGGTGCTGCTGAATTTGATCCGGATTTGCCGTCGGAAAAAGGTTTTTCTGTAACTTGCGAAGTAACTCCGCATCATATTGCGTTGTGCGGAACTGACGAGCCGGAAATTTTCGAGCTTGTAAATCCTCCTTTGCGTCCGGAAGAAGATAGACTTGCGCTTTTAGCCGCTATTCGCGATGGAACTGTGGATTGCATAGGAACGGATCATGCGCCTCATACATTGCAGGATAAAGTGGGCGGCGCTCCAGGATTTTCCGGAATAGAAACAAGTTATGGAGTCTGCAATTCGGTTCTTGTAAAGAGCGGACAGATTTCTTCAAAGCGACTTTCTCAACTGATGTCCGCAAATCCGGCTAGGATTTTAAAAGTGCAGAAAGGTTTGCTGAATGTTGGCTACGATGCGGATATTACGGTTGTTGATCCTGATGAATATTGGACAGTTGACTCAAAACTTTTTTACAGCAAGGGAAAGGCAAGTCCTTTTCAAGGAAAAGAATTGACCGGCAAAGTGAAAACTGTTTTTATCGCCGGCAGAAAAATTTTTGAAAGTTAAAAACAAAACCCTTTGAAGAGCCCAGATAATCCTAAGCACAAGTAAAATCTTCATACCGTTGCTGCGTTCCCGCCCTGGCGGAGTTTTGAAGTATACTTTGAAAGGCATCTGGACTCATCAAAGAGTTCTGATACGTCTTTTATGTTACATTAAAAACGCTAAAGAATCAATCAAAAGTTATTATATATTGCGGAAATCATTTTTTTTCAAGAACTATGGTGATTGAGCCTGTGGTTGCCGCGCCGTATCGAAGTTTTGAAAACACAAATTTAACAGATTTTGCTTGAACTTAAACTTTTGTCATTAGTTCGCTACGTTCGTGTGCAAGCGAATCAGGACTACAATGACCAGCATATCCTAAAAAAAACGATATTCTAAAATAAGTTGATTGAAAATAAAAACCTTGCCTAAAAAGCAAGGTTTCAATAGCCTTGAGACTGACACGATTCGAACGTGCGACCCCCACCTCCGCAGGGTGGTGCTCTAATCCAGCTGAGCTACAATCTCATTCAAATATGTCAGCTAAAGCTGTGTGATTTCGGAGGCGACAGGAGTTGAACCTGCCCAGCCCTTTCGGAACTGACGGATTAGCAATCCGTTGTATTACCGCTCTACCACACCTCCAGCTATCGGAGCGAGAGGGATTCGAACCCCCGGACCCGTGAAGATCAACGGTTTTCAAGACCGCCCCAGTACGACCGCTTTGGTATCGCTCCAAAAAAGATGTATACTTAAAATATATTAAATTGCATTTGATGTCAACTACTAAATTAAAAAAAATGTAAAAATAATTGTTATAAATTTATTAAAACTATATTTTTTGAAGAATTGTATTTAGAAGCAAATTTGTGCTATAATATTCGTGAAAAATATTTGGTTTGAAGAAAAATTTTGCCGCAAAATTGGAGAAGATATGAAAAAAAATAGTTTGTTTCTTGGAATTATTCTTGCAGTTGTTGGTTTAATAATGGCGATTTCTCCTGCCGGATGTATAAAAGCTGTTGTTATTATACTGGGAATTGAAGCTGTAGCGAACGGAATTTATCAGTTGATTTATACGCGTAAGCTTTTTCCTGATGCAACTTTTCAGTATTCAGTCTTGATACGCGGAATGTTAAGTATTGTGGTCGGACTTTTGGCGTTTTGTTTGCCTTTGCGTTTTGCGGCTGTTGTTTGGACTGCTATGCTTTATATTCTTGCGGTTTACTTTTTGGCGGGTTCCGTACTTCTTTTGTTTTCAATAGGAAAATTGCGGGATTCCGGAATTGACAGAAAGCAATTTGTTTTTGAAGCGGTTGTTTCTATTATTTTAGGACTTATTATGCTTTTGATTCCTTTAAAGATAGGCGCTGCTTTGGTTAGAATTGCAGGAATTATTTTGTGCATTGTAGGAATTCTTTTTGTTGTTTTTTATTTTAGAAACAAACCTTTGGTTCAAGAGCCGGTTCAGGTTATGGATGATATTTCCGGCGATTTGACTAATTCTTAAAATTTTAGGGTGGAAATTTACAAGATGATTAAAATTGAAAAGACAGAAATCTTTGGCTGGGAAGCAGCGATTCGTGGAATGAGAAATTCTTTTAACAGTTGGGAAAAGAGCGACAGTCATTATGATTCTTGTGGAAAATATATTATCGGGCAGGCTGATGTTGAGCTGATGGATAGGCTTAGCCGTTCAGGGCCTAGTCATGCAAAATTTCTTAGATATATTACAGTTCAATTTGATATTACCGCTCCTCGTTACTGGTGGGCGGAAATGGACACTTATAAAGTCGGAACAGTGCGGAACAGTTGTTCTACAATGCACAAAGTTCAGGCAAAGGAATTTGTGCGCGAAGATTTTTCTTGCGAGCATTTGAACAGCGATTCTTTGAAAGCGCTTGATGTTTTGATTGATACGATGAATGCCGCGCGTGACCGTTTTAATGCAACGAAGAATAAAGATGACTGGTGGCAGATGATTCAGCTTTTGCCGGCTTCTTTAAATCAGAAAGCTACTTTGCAGATGAATTATCAGGTTTTGCAAGGAATTTATGAAACGCGCAAAAACCATCGCCTTGATGAATGGCACGACTTTTGCCGTTGGATAGAAGCACTTCCGCAGAGCAATCTGATTATTTTGCCGAAAAAATCTGCCGCGCCAAAAACTGAATAGTGCGTTTTTAGAAAATGGATTTTCTTCTTATGGGAATTGCCGTAATTATTATAATTGCGGCTTTAATGTATTTTAGATTTTTGTATTCACAGCGGAAGCAGAGCGGTTTTGCTGAAAAAAAGCGGGGCGGGCAGAATAGAAAAAAAACTGGCGGTTATGTTAATTGTCCGGTTTGCGGAACTTTGCTTGTTCCCGGCGAAAATCTTGTTTCTAAAGTTTTTGTTACGAATGGTAATGTAAACGATCAAATTTGTTATATTTACGGTTGCCCGCATTGTTTTCCGAAGTGCGAGGCCGGAGTGAAAAGAACGTGTCCGGTTTGTCATAAGGATGTGGCGCAAAACCAGTATTTGCTGGCGCGCAGGTTTAATAAAACAAAAAGTGGAACTCCGCATGTTATTGTGAACGGTTGCGGAAATTGCAACAGACATTAATTGTTCGGAATTGTTGAGTAAATATTTGTATTGGAACTGAATCAGTCGTGTAAAATCCTGTGGGGCGTTGCGGGGCTGAGTGCGGTTCTTTTTTTTGCCCCGCAGAATGGGGTAGGTTGAAGACTGCTTGCAGGCTGAAACTAGGGGAAAGGCTTTTCCCCTTAATATGAAAATAATCAAAAAAAAATAAATTTTCCTAAAGTAAAAAATGCATTCTCCGATAGTAAAGTAAAGGGTGGTAGGACCCTTGTAATAAGTTTTGAAAACTTACCAAGGAGATAAACTATGGTTATTAATCACAACATGAGCGCTATGTTTGCTCAGAGATCGCAGGGAATTCAGGATTTGGCTCAGCAGAAAAGTATGGAAAAACTTTCTTCTGGTATGAGAATCAACCGCGCTGGTGATGATGCTTCTGGACTTGCTGTTTCAGAAAAAATGCGTTCACAGATCAGAGGTTTGAAACAGGCTTCTACAAATGCGCAGAATGGTATTTCTTTTATTCAGACAACAGAAGGTTATTTGCAGGAAACTACTGATATTGTTCAGAGAATCCGTGAGCTTGCTGTTCAGTCTTCGAACGGTATTTATTCTGCTGAAGACCGCATGCAGATTCAGGTTGAAGTTTCTTCTTTGATTGCTGAAGTTGACCGCGTTGCTTCTGCTGCTCAGTTTAACGGTATGAATATGTTGACTGGTCGTTTTGCACGCCCAACTGGTGAAAACACTGTAACTGGTTCTATGTGGCTTCATATTGGTGCGAATATGGATCAGAGAACTCAGGTTTATATTGGTACTATGTCTGCAATGGCGCTTGGTCTTCGCAATGTTGGCGATGAATCAATTTTGTCTTTGGAAAATCCGGATGATGCAAACCGCGCTATTGGTACTTTGGATGAAGCGTTGAAAAAGATTAACAAGCAGCGCGCAGACCTTGGTGCATACCAGAACCGCCTTGATATGACTGTTAAGGGATTGGATATTGGTGCAGAAAACCTTCAGGCTTCTGAATCAAGAATCCGCGATACAGATATGGCAAATGAAATGGTTGAATTCACAAAAGACCAGGTTCTTTCACAGGCCGGAACAGCAATGTTGGCTCAGGCAAACCAGTCAAGCCAGAATGTGCTTAGTTTGCTCCGCTAAATATAAAATTGAAATATGATAAAAGCGCCCCCTAAAGGGCGCTTTTTTTGTGAAACAGTTGGTTTGCCTGAGCCTGTGAGGAAAAGGTAAATGCAAACTGCGGAGCAGTTTGTAAGCAGGTGGAATGACAAAAGGTGGTGAAGCGGTAATAGACCTGCGCCAAAACAGAGTTCACAGAACGTACTTTCATTGCTCCGCTAGTTGATGTTCGCAATATGATAAAAGCGCCCCAAAAGGGCGCTTTTTTGTTAAGTGGTGGTTTCGACGGTGCTCAACCACCGGAGTTGGTGTTTTATTTGTTTTTGTTGATTATTCTTGTTTCGGTTTTTCCTGTTTTTATTTCTATGTAGCGAACAAAAAGACTTACTTTGTTCTGTTCGTTCAGCCAAGACCAGATGTTGTTCGTAAAGTCGTCAATGCTGCCGCTGATTTCTACAGGAGTAGGTTCGCCTTCGTAGCTTGGAAGCGGATTTCCGTCGCCCATGTAGGTGTGGATATAATGACCTTTTCCCGCTTGCGGGGCATCGTAAGTGAATGTAAAGCGCAAACAGTTGTCCGGATTTCCGTTGTCGCTTTTTAAAATAGAAATTGCATAGTTGTATTTTCCATCTGCAATGTCTAAAACGCTTGAAATCCGCGGAGTGTAGTTTGGTGCGTCGTGTTCATATTTTCTGCTGCGGAGCGACTGTTCAAATGTTTTGCCGTCTTTTAATCCGTCGTAAATTGTGTCTGTCTGGTCGCCGTTTGTTACGATTGTTTTTGTTCCAAGAACGCGTACTGCGCGGTAAATTATTAAACTTGGGTCACCGGCGATTAAAGTAGGGTCAAAGGCTTGTGTTTTTATTCCGTCTTCAGTTTCTGTGAAGATGCGGTTCCGGCTGCCTGCGCTGCGTCCCATCGTCCAATATGCGCTTACGGCAAATTTTCCGTCTTCGGAAAGACCTGCAATAATTCCGCGGCCTGGATAAGCATTTGTAGTTAATTCATTTTTTAAAGATGCGATTTTCATTATAAGTCCTTTTTGTTTGATTATAATAAAAAATATAAAGATATAAAAGTCTTTATGATTTCCGTGATTTTTGCGCTTTTATTGCGTTTTGAGGCGCGTCATATTTTTTGTGAACGGTATGGTTATGCGTTTTTAATAAGATCCAAAATTTCTTGTTTTGGAAGAGCGCCGATTTGTTTTGCTTTTTGTTCGCCGTTTTTGAAAACAATAAGAGTAGGAATGCTCATTATTCCGAATTTTATTGCAAGGCTTTCTTCTTCATCGACATTTACTTTGCAGAATTTGTATTCGCTGTGTTCTTCTGCAAGCTGGTCAACTAAAGGTGAAACCATTTTGCAGGGACCGCACCAGGAAGCCCAAAAGTCAATTAGAACTGGTTTTTCGCTTTTTGTAACTTCTTTTTCAAAATTTTTTTCGTTCAAATTTATTACACTCATAAATGCTCCTTAATTTACTTTAAATATAATGGTAAAAAGCTGAAAAATAAAAGAGAAATCCGTTTGCGGTTGCAGGATTTTTTTTGTTATGTAGCGGAGCGGTAGGGTATGGAAGGGTTTTGCGCAGCAAAAGGCGAGCGTAGTGAGCTTGCGAACGCAGCGAGACCGAGCGTTAGCGGGCCCTGGAACACCCGACGGCAACTTTGTTGACGGACCGCCCAAAAAAACAGTTTTAAAATATATTGTTAGTTATGGCTAACTATTGTATATTAAAAGAAAATTAGAGGTTTGCGATGAAATTTACAAAATTTTTTATGTTAATGATGATTGTTTCGGCAATTTTTGTGTGTGCTTGCAAAAATAAAAATGAGTCGATGAAAAACGGTGAATTTTATGGTGTTGGCGAAGGTCGGAACGGAACGATTACGGTTTCCATAAATGTGAAAGACAATAAAATCGTAAGCGGAAAGGCGGTTTCGGAGGCGGAAACGGATTTTGCAAAACCTGCGATTTCTTATTTGATATCTAAAGTTGTTCAGGGGGCGGATCCGGCGGCTATTGATGCTGTTTCTGGTGCGACGATGACTTCTGCTGGTGCAAAAACTGCTTTGCAAAACGCTATTGCAAATGCGAAAGGGATTGGGCCTAAGCCGAAAAAATATAAGAATACGAGTTGTGATGTTGTTGTTATTGGCTCTGGAGGAGCGGGGCTTGCGGCTGCGGTTCAGGCGGCGCAAAATGGCGCGGATGTGATTGTTCTTGAAAAAATGGGAATTATAGGTGGAAATTCAAATTATTCAACGGGCGGTTTGAATGCGTCTGAAACTTCTGTTCAGCGGAAACTTGGCATATCGGATTCTAATGAGCAGTTTTTTGAAGATACTATGAGTGGCGGGCATAATTTGAATAATCCGGAGCTTGTGCGCACTCTTGTGGAAGATTCTGCAGATGCGGTTGACTGGCTTATTTCGCTTGGTGCGGATTTGAGTGATGTTGGAAAAATGGCTGGTTCTACGAATCCTAGAACTCACCGTCCAGAAGGCGGTTATCCTATTGGTGCGCACCTTATTCCTGTTTTGGCGAAAGCGGCTGATGATAATTTTGTTGATGTTCGGCTTAGAAACCGTGTTACGGAAATTCTTGAAGAGGACGGAGCGGCGGTTGGTGTTCTCGTTGAGGCGGAAACTGGAAGTTACGAAATTTATGCGGATGCGGTTATTGTTGCGAGCGGCGGTTTTGGCGCAAATCCAGAACTTATTGCAAAGTATCGTCCGGACTTAAAAGATTTTTCTACTACAAATCACAGGGGCGCTACGGGAGATGCGGTTTCTCTTTTGCAGAAATTTGACGCGCAGTTTATTCAGATGAATAAAATTCAGACGCATCCTACGGTTGTTGTGGGAAGTGGAATGATGATTACAGAGGCGGTGCGCGGAAACGGTGCGATTCTTGTTAATCGTGATGGAAAGCGTTTTGCAAATGAAATGCTTACGCGCGATGTTGTTTCTGCGGCGGTTCTTTCGCAGTCCGGAAAATCCGCTTTTCTTTTGTTTGATCAGGGCGTCCGCGATTCTTTAAAGGCGATAGAAACTTATTCTAAACAGGGTTTGCTTACGGAAGGTGAAACTGTTGCGGAACTTGCGGAAAAATTGGATATTCCTGCCGCCGAACTTGAAAACACTGTTGCACGCTACAATAAATTCCAGATGAGCGGAAAAGATTCTGATTTTGGAAGAAAGGGCAGCGAAATGCCACGCGCTTTAAAAACGGGGCCATTTTATGCTTGCGAAATTACTCCGGCGGTTCATCATACGATGGGCGGGGTAAAAATTAATACGGATGCGCAAGTTATAAATAATTCCGGCAAGGTTGTGAAAGGTTTGTTTGCGGCCGGCGAAGTTGCGGGTGGAATTCACGGCGGGAACAGGCTTGGCGGAAATGCGGTTGCGGATATTGTTATTTACGGTAGGATTGCAGGAAATTCCGCTTGCAAAATGGTGGAAGGACTGGAATAAAACTTTTTAAGATTCAACTTTTCAAAGATTTTAAGATTTAAAGTAAAAAAAACTATTGACATTTTAGTTAGCAACGGCTAATTTTATTGTAAAAGAATTAGCCTATGCTAATTTTTTACTGATTAAAAATTCTTTGTGAGGTAATGACAAAAATGCGCAAGTTTCTTGGCGTGATTATTGCGGCTGCAATGTTGTTCGGTGTTGCTTCTTCTGCTTTTGCTGAAGAAAAGCAATATGCAAACTGGAACGCGGTTGTAGATGATATGGATATTGTACTTGATAAGGCGCTTGAAATTTATAAAGGTGGAACTCCTGCGGAAACGGGAAAAGCCGCTAAAAAACAGGTGAATGTAGCGTATTATCAGTTTTACGAAAAAATTGGATTTGAGCGGACTGTAAAGGCAAGAATATCTGGAAACAGAGCGGGACAAGTTGAACTTCAGTTTGCAAAAATTAAAAAGACAATTACAAAAAATGCAAGTGAAGCGGAAGTAAAGGCGGAAATTGAAACATTAAAATCAATGTTGCGCGAAGATGCTGTAAATCTTGATCCTAAGTCAAATCAGAGCAATTGGGCTTCTTTCTGGGTTAACTTTATTGCTTCTATTTCGATTATTTTGAAGGAAGGTTTTGAGGCGATTCTTATTGTCGGAGCCATTCTTGCATATCTTGTAAAGTCGGACAAAAAGTCAGAGTGCAAATCTGTTTATATCGGTTCATTGATTGGTATTGGCGCTTCGATTGTCATGGCGATTCTGCTTAATCTTCTTGCCGGTGGTCAGGGCGACAAACAGGAACTTATTGAAGGTCTTACAATGATTTTGGCGACTGGAGTTTTGTTCTACACATCAAACTGGATGGTTTCAAAATCGGATGCGCATCAGTGGACAAACTATATTAAAAATCAGGTTGCCGCTTCTGATGATAAGGGAAGTGTTTTTGGTCTTTCGTTTACGGCGTTCCTGGCTGTTTTCCGCGAGGGTGCGGAAATTGTATTGTTCTATCAGGCGTTGGTTCTTGGAGCGCAGGACGGTTCTGCAATCCGCGCTATTTGGATTGGTCTTTTTGCGGGCGTTGTTCTTTTGTTCGGTGTTTACTATTTGATTCGCTACGTTTCTATAAAGTTGCCGTTAAAGCCGTTCTTCTTGGGAACATCTGTTATTATGCTTTTTATGTGCGTTGCTTTTGTAGGAAGCGGAATTTCCGAATTCGTAGAAGGCGACTTTGTTGTTCCTCATATTTTGGACGGTTGGCCGACGGTTGATATTATCGGGATTCATCCATACGTAGAAACTTTGCTTGCTCAGTTCTTGTTCCTTATTCCGGTTGTAGTGGGATTTGTCCTGCAGCTCGGAAAAAATAAGAAAGCTCTGGAAAATGCGCAGAATAATGTGGAACTTACGGTTTCTACTAAAAATAAAAATCTGGCTGCTGTTCTTCAGCTTGTTCTTGGATATTTGGGCGTTGGTGATTTCTATCTTGGAAAAGTTGGAATGGCTGTTCTTAAATATTCGCTTACTGTATTCGGACTGTTCTTTGCGTTTATGGGGCACGGTTCATTGGAGGCTCATCCGTATTTTGGAAAATTCTTTATTGCATTCGGAATTGTTTGCGTTGCGGTAAGTGTTGTTTGGGTAATTGCGGATTTTATTCTTACATTGCTCAAAAAAGAAAAAGACGGAAATAAACTTCCTGTGTTGAATTAACTGGCCATTGAGCCTGTCGAAATGACATTGTTGAAAACAATCTGTGTTTTCGGTAAAACCGACCGCCAATAAATTTGTAACTATGGTGATTTTTCACCTTGCTAAATAAATTAGGTTTTAATTAAAAACAAAAGGAGTTTTTAAATGAAAAAATTAGTTGTTCTTGCAAGTGCTGTAATTGCATTCGCTTTTATGGGTTGTAGCAAAGCTGCAAAATCAGAAGTTTCTGTTTCTGTTCCTGGAGAAGATGCCGGATTTGAAGAATTCGACATTGGTGATGAACAGGAAGTTGGATTCCTTAACGTAGGTGGTGTTTACTTCCAGCCGGTTGATATGGAAGGAAATGGCGCTATTTACAATGCGGCTGATTACGCTTTCCACGTAGAAGCTGATATTCACGCTTTGGATAATAATCTTGGTTATGGTGTAGGCGATTTCGTTCCTTATTTGACTGTAGATTATGAAATCAAATCAAATGCAGACGGAAAAATTGCTACATCTGGAACATTTATGTTGATGAATGCTTCTGACGGTCCTCACTATGGCGCTAACATAAAAGCGATTCCAACAGGAAACTACACTGTAACATTTAAAATTCACAGTCCGGAAGAACAGGGCTATCTTCTTCACACAGACAAATCTACTGGTGTAGAAGGACGTTTTTCTGATTATTGGAAAACAAAGACATTGGATGTTGTTTGGCCGGATTGGGAATACCTTGGACCACAGTGGTAATCTGATTGCTTTGTGAATTAGAATTGCGGCTATAGGATTTTCCTGTAGTTTGCTGAAAACACGCATTGGGAGGCTTCTGCTTTTTCAGTGCGTGTTTTATTGTCTTTAGGCGTTATGCAGGTTTATTGAAATGCTGAAATATTTTGTTTGGGTTGTTCGCGACCTTGCTCTTCCGGGCATTCTTTTGGGAATAATTTTTTACTTTACCAGTTTTTTTAATATAAAAAGACAGAAAAAGTTTGTTTTTTGGGGAACTTTGGCCGGTTTTGCAATGGCTTTGTTTATTGCCATTGTAAAGGAAAATACTTTAATCAGAGATAAGACGATACTCGTTTTCAATCTTGTTTTTATGGGAATTATCCTTGCCGCGGGCTTGCTTTATCTTGTTTTTAGCTGGATTGTTTTTTCTAAAAAAAGCGGCTGTCCTTTTGCTTGTAATTTTGCATTGGATGTTGCAGGTGGCCTTTTTGCATTCTCATTGATTTCTTATGAGCTGCCGAACGTTTTGCTTTATCCGTTCCATTTTTTGATTAGCGGGCAAAGCGTAATGAGCACAGATTTTCTTTTTAAGTTTATAGGTTTTGTGCTCGGCCTTCTTGTAGTTTTTCTTGCTACTCTTACTGTGTATAAAATACTGAAGAATCTTCCTTGCCTTTGCACCGTTGTGTATAGTTCAGTTGTAATATTTTCTAATTTTATCGGATTGCTCGGTCTTTTTTTTAGTCCGATGATTGTCCGCCGCTGGATAAAAGTTTCCAGAGCGTTACGAAAGCAGATTATGTTTTTGCTTAACCACCAGTTGATTTTTACTTTTATTGCTATCGCCATTACTTTTGTGATTGCGGCAATCCTTATTTATGTGAGTCTTAACAATCATGAAAAGTACACAAATCCTGCGGAACATAGAAAAATCCGTGCAAAATGCAGGAATTTAAGGCGTTGGGCTTCTGCAAGTTTTTTCTTTTATTCGCTTATAATTGTTGATTTGACAGTATTTAAAAAAATAACCGAAAAAGTTGTTGTTCTTTCTGCCGCAGAACCTTTTGAAATTGAAGGCGATATAATTTCAATTCCGTTTGAAAATGTTCGCGACGGAATGCTGCACCGCTTTGAATATGAAACAGAAGATGGCGTAGGAATCCGCTTTATAATAATTCAAAAAAATGCCTTTGCTTTCGGAATTGGTTTTGACGCATGCGAGATTTGCGGCGCAACCGGATATTATTTTAAAAATGGCAAAGTAATTTGCAAACTCTGCGACGTTGTAATGAATATAAACACAATCGGTTTTCCTGGCGGTTGTAATCCTATTCCGCTTCCTTACAAAATTCAGGATGGAGAAATAAAAATAAATGCAAAAGACCTTTTGGTTGAAAAAAGACGGTTCAGATAAAAATCTTGGAACACAAATTTAAAAGGAGGCAAAAAGAAAAATGTTTTTTTTAAGAATGGTTTTTCTGGCTTTTTGGCGGCAAAAGGGCAAAATGGCAATGATAGCTTTTACAATCGCGCTGGGAGCCAGTCTTGCAACTGCAATGTTGAACGTAATGTTCGGCGTTGGCGATAAAGTGAACCAAGAATTAAAAACGTACGGTGCGAACATCCGCGTTGTTCCGCAAACAGCCGGACTTTTAAGCGATATGTATGGTGTTGAAAATGGTTCTTCCCAATATTTAAAGGAAGACGAACTTGGAAAAATAAAAACTATTTTCTGGGCCTATAATATTGTAGATTTTGCACCGTATTTGGAAGATACAGTTGAACTTGACGGAAAAAATGTAAAAATTACAGGAACCTGGTTTAATCATCATCTTGCTTTGCCTACAGGGGAAGAACTTGATGCCGGAATGATAAGCATGAAAAACTGGTGGCATCTGAAAAACGGTGGCTGGCTTACAGAACAGGAAGAAAATTCTGTTATGCTCGGCGCGGATGTCGCTCAGCAGTTTAATTTAAAAGCTGGTGACAAAATAACGCTAAAAGGTTCTTCCGCTTCGGAAACTTATACTGTAAAAAGCATTTTCGATGCCGGTGGCGATGAAGATAAAAATATTTTTATGAATCTTTCCGCCGCGCAAAAGCTTTCCGGAAAATCCGGATTGATTAATTCAATAGAAGTCAGCGCGCTTACTTCGCCGGATAACGAACTTGCGCGGAAAGCAGCGCAAAATCCGGAAAGCCTTACGAATGCAGAGCGTGAAATTTGGTATTGCACAGCTTATGTTTCTTCTATTTGCTATCAGATACAGGAAGTTATTTCCGGTGCGATTGCAAAACCAGTGCGGCAAGTTGCAGAAAGTGAAGGCGCAATTCTAAAAAAGACACAACTTCTGATGCTTTTGATTACAATTTTAAGTTTAATCGGTTCCGCATTGGGAATTTCCAACTTGGTTACCGCAAGCGTTATGGAACGCAGCAAAGAAATCGGGCTTTTAAAAGCGATTGGCGCGCACGACGGACCTGTTGCGTGGCTGATTCTTACAGAAATTATAATAACTGCAATAATCGGCGGCGTTATCGGTTATTTTGCCGGCTGCGGCTTTGCGCAAATTATCGGAAAAAGCGTTTTCGGTTCTGCAATAGCAATTACTCCGACCGTAATTCCGCTGGTAGTTATCTTAATTTTCCTGGTAACAATGGCAGGCAGCGTTCCTTCTATAAAAATGATTTTAAAATTGGAACCGGCAGAAGTTCTGCACGGAAGATAATATTTTGGAGTTTGAAAAAGAAAGTTAGGGCGTGCCGGTGCTTCGCACCGTCGGGCTTTTCGGGGTTTCGGCTTTCGCCTGCATTCCTTCGGAACGCGCTCCGCGCGCCCCTACAATCCCTCACGCATTCGCGAATAAAAAAGGATTTTATATGACTAAATCACGGTTTTATATGAAGATGATAACAAGTTCGCTTGTAAGGCGACGGAGCCGTATGCTGATTGCTCTTTTGGCAATTGCAATCGGCGCGACAGTTTTAAGCGGGCTTGTTACAATTTATTACGATGTTCCGCGCCAAATGGGAAAAGAATTGCGTTCTTACGGCGCAAATTTTTTGCTCGTTTCCAGCGGAACGGAAAGTTTTACAAAACAAGATTTGAACACGGCTGTTAAGTTTTTTGCAAAAGATTCTGTTGTGGGTGTTACGCCGCTCAAATATCAGAATATAAAAATTAATCAGCAGCCGTTTGTTTCTGCCGGAACAGATTTTACCGAACTAAAAAAAACAAGCCCTTACTGGTACGTTACCGGGCGCTATCCGGAGCAACCCGGCGAAGCATTGATTGGTCAGACTGTTGCTTCAGTTGTCGGTTTAACTAACGGACGGGAATTTGTTGCTTCCGGAATTGATGCGGACGGAAAACAGTTTAATAAAAAACTTAAAGTTACAGGAATTCTGCAAACAGGCGGAAACGAAGAAGACTGTATTTATGTTAATATGAGCGATATAGAAGAAATGGACGGCAGAACTGAACTTGTGGATGTTGTTGAATGTTCTATTTCCGCATCTTCTGTGGAACTTGAAAAATATGCAGTTGAAATTTCCGATAGTGTACCTGCTGTAAAAGCGAGTCTTGTAAAACGTGTTACTCAGTCCGAAGGAACAGTTTTAGGAAAATTGCAGGCATTGGTTTATATTGTAACGCTTGTAGTTCTTGTTCTTACAATGGTTTGCGTTGCAACTACAATGATGGCTGTTGTTACGGAACGCCGCCGCGAAATCGGCTTAAAAAAAGCGTTGGGGGCTTCGAACCGGGAAATTGTATGGGAATTTCTTGGAGAAGGTTTGTTCCTTGGCGCTCTGGGCGGAATTCTTGGCGTAATTTTAGGGTTTTTCTTTGCTCAAGCGGTTTCTGTAAATGTTTTTGCGCGCAGCATAAGTTTTACGCCGGCAATTGCGCCATTAACGGTGATTGTTTCTGTTGCGGTTACAGCATTGGCTTGTCTTTTGCCGGTAAGAAGCGCAACGGATGTTGATCCCGCTTTAGTTTTACGCGGGGAATAAAAATTTGAATAAACTGAAAACAGGAGAAAAAACTATGTCATTGCTTGAAGTAAAAAATATATCGAAAATTTATAGCGGCGGAACCGTAGAGGCTTTGAAAAATGTCAGCCTGAATGTAGAAAAAGGCGAATGGGTTGCAATTATGGGACCTTCCGGTTCCGGAAAATCTACAATGCTGAATATCATCAGTTGTATGGATAAGCCTACCAGCGGAGAAGTTATTCTTGACGGAGTTGATATTACAAAAGTTTCTTCCAAAGAACTTACTGATATTCGCCGCGATAAAATCGGACTGGTTTTTCAGCAGTTTCATCTTGTGAATTATTTGACTGCGGTGGAAAACGTAATGGTAAGTCAATATTATCACAGTATGCCGGACGAAAAAGAAGCGATGGAAATGCTGGAACTTGTCGGATTAAAGGAACGCGCAAAACATTTACCTCATCAGCTTTCGGGCGGCGAACAGCAGCGTGTCTGCATTGCGCGCGCTCTTATCAATCATCCGCAGATTATTTTGGCGGATGAACCGACCGGAAATCTTGATGAAGCGAACGAAAACCTTGTTATTGAAATTTTCAAAAAACTTAACAGCGAAGGAAAAACAATTATTGTTGTAACTCACGCTCCGGAAGTTGCCCAGTTTGCGCAAAGAACAATTGTTCTTGAACATGGAAAATTCCATAAAGAAGTGAAAAATAACGGAAATCCGCTGGAATTTGCGGAAATGATAAAATAATTTAAAATCTGTAAAACAGCCTGAAAATGCAAAAAAATATCGTATTGCTTTCAGGCTGTTTTTATTATTAGTTTTCCGTCGTAAGAACTCCTGCATTCATTTTGTAAACTTGGTTTGCGTAGCGGGCGGCGTCAGATTCGTGCGTAACCAAAAGAACGGAAGTTCCCTGCTGCGCAATTTCTTGTAAAAGCGAAAGTACTGTTTTTGTGTTTTCATCGTCCAAATCGCTTGTCGGTTCGTCTGCGAATATAAATGCGGGGTTTGTTATAAGCGCGCGTGCAATTGCCATTCTGCGCATTTCTCCGCCGGAAAGATTACAGGGCTTTTCTTCCGCTAATTCTTCAATTCCCATTTTTTTCAAAAGATTTTTTGCCCTTTGCGTAATTTCTTCTGAATCCGGATTATATATCAATGCCGGAAGTTTTACGTTTTCAATTACGGAAAGCGCGTTCAGTCCGCTTTGTTCTTGTGGAATTATGCCGAAGTTTTTGTTGCGGAACTGCGAAAGTTCTGTGTCGTTCATCTCATAAATATTTTTTTCTGTGCCGGATTTTTCATCCTTAAAAATGATTTTTCCGGTTGTCGGCTGCAAAATTCCTGCCATTATATTTAAGAAAGTACTTTTTCCGCTTCCGGAACGGCCTTCTATTTCTACAAGTTTTCCGGATGAAAGCGTAAAAGATGTTTCTTTCAGCGCATCAAAATAGTTTGAATTTTTAGTTTTTCTGAAGTATTGTTTTGAAATATTTTCTGCAATAAGTTCCATCAGTTTGCCTCCCGTAAAATCAGTCCGGTGTCTTGTTTTGCTATTTTTATGGCGGAATAAACAGATGCCAGTGCGCCGGAAATTATTGAAATTGCAAGTGTTCCCAGGCAAAGTAAAAATGTTTTAAAAAATCCGGGAATCAAATACGGCATGGAGAGTTTTTCTTGAATCAGAGTTTTAAAAGGAATTCCTATAAGCAGAACCGCAAAAATTCCTATAATTCCGCCGGAAATGCTTATTATAAGGGATTCGGAAATTACAAGCCGCGAAAGTTTTTTTTTCGAAAGTCCGGCTATGCGCAAAATTGCAAATTCTTTTTTGCGTTCGTTTATAATCATCGAAAAAACGATAAGCATAATTATTATGCAAAGAAACCATATTACAGAAACAAGAATTCCTACGATTTGCGAAATGTTTGAAAGGCTGTCGCCAACATCGCTTGTCATACTTTTTGCGCGGATTGCGCGCACTTTATGATTTTTTAAGTTGATTTGCCCTTTTACTTGTTCAACATCGTAGCCGTTTTCAACTTTTATCATTAATGAAGAAATTACGTTGTCCGCGTCTACTTTTGCGGCCGGCGAATTTGGAAGTTTGCTTGCATTTTTTATCATTTCTTTGATTGTTGTAATATTTGTATAAATTGCGTTGTCTAATCCGGAGCCGGTTTCTTTAAGATGGGCAACTATTTTGCATGGAACGCCGTAAAATTTTAATATTCCTGATTCCGGAATAGTAATTTTGCTCCCTGCAAGAATTTCAAAATCGTTAAGTTTTCCTTTGTAAGATTCTGTTGCCCATGGTTGAATTGTAAAATCTGTTTCCGGGTCAAATCCGATTATTTGGACCGAAACGGAACAGCAGCCGGCGCTTATTGAAGATAAAAATAATTGCGGAGAAACTTTTTCAATTCCTTCGATTTCGCGCATCCGTTCAATATAATTTTTGTTCATATAAAAAGCGGTTCTGTTTCCGTTCAGTAAAAGAGATTCTATGCTTTCCTTTGTTCTTGTCTGGTACGGAACAATTATTATGTCTGCTCCCATCCGTTTTTCAAGGCTGGAAAGTCCGTTTTTAAGGCTTCCGATTAAAAGAGACCCGCCGAAAGTTGCAACTGCAAGCAGAATGGAAAAAAGCAAAAGAGATGCAGAGCGCACAGATTTTGAAAAAATATTTTTGAACGGAAGTTCGCTAAGAAATGTCATATTTGCTCCAATATTTTTATAGTTAGCATATACTAACATTTATAATAATGTTATGCAAATTGAATGGATAGTGAAAATTCCCGAGAAAATAATTTCTGCAGCGCAGAACGTTGAATTTTAATTTAGAGTATTTTTTTTAATTGATTTTATCTGAAAAAAAAGTCCCTTAAAAATTGTTTCCAACTTTTAAGGGGCTTTTTTATCCTGACGGATTTTTAATTAGAAGTTTTCGTTGAGTTTTTCAAAATAGCTTTGCGGATGAGCGCAAACAGGGCAAACTTCCGGAGCTTCTTTTCCTATGCAAACGTGTCCGCAGTTGCGGCAAATCCAAATTGCATCTCCTTCGCTTGAGAATACAAGTTTGTCTTCAACATTTTTAAGAAGTTTGCGATAGCGCTCTTCGTGATGCTTTTCGATTTTTCCTACGCCTTCGAACATTTTTGCGATTTGCTCAAAACCTTCTTCGCGGGCTGTTTTTGCAAATTCGTCGTACATATCTGTCCATTCGTAATTTTCACCATCTGCGGCAGCTTTAAGGTTTTCTGCAGTATTTCCGATTCCGCCTAAAAGTTTGAACCACATTTTTGCGTGTTCTTTTTCGTTGTTTGCAGTCTGTTCAAAAATTGCGGCAATCTGTTCGTATCCTTCTTTTTTTGCAACGCTTGCAAAATAAGTATACTTGTTGCGCGCCTGTGATTCACCTGCAAATGCGGCCTGCAAATTCTTTTCTGTTTTTGTTCCCTTCAAATCCATTTTCGTTCCCCCAAAATGATTTTTTTATATCAGCCTGAAATGTAACTTTCAGACTATTAAAGTTTTTCGCATTCCGGACAAATTCCTGTAAAAATAAGGTTGTGTCCCTGAACTAAAAAACCTTTTTGCTCCATTTCTTTTGCAGCAGATTCCATTTCTACAAAAACTGATTTCGGAACATCATACATTTTTCCGCACTTTAAGCAATGAAAGTGATAATGCTCTTTTACAGTGCAGTCAAAATGGTCCGCTCCGTCCGGAACGCTTATTTTTAATATGCTTCCGTTTTCCGCAAGAAAGTTAAGATTTCTGTAAACAGTTCCTCTGCTTATATGCGAATCCGCTTTTCTTGCAAGTTCGTAAATTTCATCGGCTGTAGGATGAGTATAATTTTTTGTCATAAGTTCCATAATCAGTTTTCGCTGGTTTGTGTTTCTGCATTGCATAAAATTATTTCTTCCTTGCAGATAAATATACAATTGTTTTTCTATTTTGTAAATAGTAATAAGTCCTAATAGCAAAAAAAGAATTGATTTTATTTTGAAAATTTTGTGGGGCGTTGCGGGGCCGGGAGCGGATATGTTTTTGCCCCGCAGAATGGGTAGCACGCAACGAAGTGCGTGCGTAGGGAAAGGCTTTTCCCTTAAAAAAAATCAAATTTCATCTATAATATACAACTTTATTAATAGATAAAAAAAATATGGTATTAATTAAAAACTTTTATTCTGATAAACTTGTGTTATGGAAAACGAAAATCAAATTGATGTTGGCGAAAAAACTGCGCTGGTTGCAATTCTTGGGCGGCCTTCCGCAGGAAAATCTACTTTTGTAAATACTGCCTGCCAGGAACCTGTTTCTATTGTTTCGCCGGTTCCGCAGACAACCCGCAACGCAATCCGCGGAATTGTTAATACTTCGCTCGGGCAGCTTGTTTTTGTGGATACTCCCGGTTATCACGATTCTGAAAAAAAACTGAATCTTAAATTGAAATCTGTTACTGAAGACACGCTTGACGGAGCGGACTGCATCCTTTATGTGATTGATACAACGCGAAAATCCGGCGATGAAGAAAAAATGAATGCGGCGCTTGCTTCTAAATATATTGAACATCTTGTTGTTGCGCTGAATAAAGTTGATTCTCTGGAATCCAATGCAAAGTGGGCGTACGAATTTTTAAGTGATTTTTTACCTGGTTTGCCGAAAGAAAGAATTCTGGAAATGTCTGCGAAAAACGATACTGGAATCAATGAAGTTTTGCGCGCGCTTTACGCTGTTTCTCCTGTTGCGCCTGCGCTTTACACGGAAGATATGTACACCGATCAGGATGTTTCTTTCAGAATCAGCGAAGTTATCCGCGGGGAAGCAATCAACAGATTGTCACAGGAGTTGCCGCATTGTCTTTATGTTGATATTTCTGATATTGAACGGCGCGGAAACAACGGAAAACTTTGGGTGCGTGCCTTTTTGTGCGTTGAGCGCGAAAGTCAGAAAGGAATGGTCATAGGAAAAGGCGCTTCCATGATAAAAGAAATCCGCCTTGCCGCGTTAAAGAAAATACACGAAATTTTTTCTTTTAAGGTTGATTTGGATTTGCAGGTTAAAGTTGACAAGAATTGGCGTCAGCACGATAAAACTTTGAACAAACTTATGTAAAGTTTTTCCGTTGATTTGTTTTTTTTGCTTGCTTGGCGGCGTGTTTCATATAAGTTTAATTTTTTGCTCTGTACTTAAAATATTCTGATTTCCGTGTCTTTTCATTTTTTTGTGTGGAAAACAAAATATATTTATGTTAAAATTAACGATTATGAACGTAGGTCAGATTTCTGAAGGCCGTCCAGAACTTCTTGGGGCAACTCTATCTGGAAACGGTGTTAATTTTGCTGTTTACAGCAAAAACGCAGAGAGAGTTGTTCTGGATTTGTTCGATGAGCCTGATTCTAAACAGCCGGCAATGTCAATTGATTTTGACCCAGTAAAAAATAAAACTGGAAGTGTCTGGCATATTTTTGTTGAAGGTCTTTCAGCAGGGGCTTTGTATCTTTTTAGGCTGGACGGACCATATAATCCGCCGGAAGGTCATAGATTTAATTTTAATAAATATCTTTTTGACCCTTATGCAAAGGCTTTTACCCAAGGTTCTGTTTTTCAGTCTTATAATAAACAGCGTGAACTTGGGCTTGCTGGTATTGAAAATGGTAAACTTTCGGATTTGTCAAATTTCCCTAAATGCGTTGTGGTTGACGATTCTGATTTTGACTGGCAGGGCGATAAGCCGCTTAATTATCCGCTTAGCGAAACTGTAATTTACGAAGCGCACCTGAAAGGCTATACCGCTTCGCCGACATCGGAAGTTTCCGCTCCGGGAACTTACAAAGGTTTTACGGAAAAAATTCCTTATCTGAAAAAACTTGGAATTACAACTGTTGAACTTATGCCGGTTTTTGAATTTGATGAGCATGAAACCGGAAATGTGAATCCTAAAACAGGAAAATATCTTTCCAATTATTGGGGTTACAGTACAATCGGATTTTTCGCTCCGAAAACATCATATTCTTCGGATAAAACTCCGGGCGCTCCTGTGCGCGAATTCAAAACTCTTGTGCGCGAACTTCACAAAGCGGGCATAGAAGTTTTGCTTGATGTTGTTTTTAATCATACTGCTGAAGGAAACGAACACGGTTATACATTCAGTTTCCGCGGTTTTGAAAATTCTACATATTATATGCTTCCGCAAAAAGAAAAGCAGTATTATCACAATTTTTCCGGATGCGGAAATACGGTGAACGCTTCTCATCCTGTTGCGACTAAATTTATTCTTGACAGTTTGCGCTACTGGGTAAGCGAAATGCACGTTGACGGATTCCGCTTTGATTTGGCGGCCGCTCTTTGCCGCGACCAGAACTCAAATATGCAGGGATTTCCGTTCCTTACGAACGCCATTTCCGAAGATTCAATTTTGTGCAAATCAAAAATTATTGCGGAACCTTGGGATTGTGGCGGCGGTTATCTTGTAGGCGGTTTCCCTGGCGGAAGATGGAGCGAATGGAACGACCGCTACAGAAATGACATACGCCGCTTTGTGCGAGGAGACGAAGGCGTTGTAACTGCTGCGGCAACCAGAATTGCAGGAAGTTCGGATTTGTACAATCATTCGGGCAGAACACCAGATGCTTCCATTAATTTTGTAACTTGCCACGATGGTTTTCCTATGAACGATGTTGTAAGTTACAATGGAAAGCACAATGATGAAAACGGTGAAAACAACCGCGACGGAACGGATGACAACAACTGCTATAATCACGGTTACGAAGGAATTACAGTAAATCCTAAGATAGAAGCTTTGCGGCTTAAAAAACTGAAAAACTTTATGGTTTGCCTTATGGTTTCGCAGGGTGTTCCGATGTTCAGTGCAGGTGATGAATTCCGCAGAACGCAAATGGGAAACAACAATGCGTATTGCCAGGATAACGAGATTTCTTGGCTGAACTGGAATTTTGAAAAGAAAAATCAGGAGCTTTTTAATTTTACGCGCAAGGCAATTCAGTTAAGAAAAGCGCATCAGGCGTTCAGACGCAAAAAGTTTTTTTCTGATTCAAAAGCGGAAATTGAATGGTACGATATTGACGGAAAAAATCCTGACTGGGCGCATATAAAACGCTTTTTGGCGTTTAAGCTTGTGGGGGCAGCCGCTCCGGATGAAAACGGAAATCCGGATAATGATTTTTTTGTTGCAGCAAATACAGATATTTACGATGTAACGGTAACTCTTCCGTCGCTTCCGAAAGGAAAAAGATGGTGTTTTGTTGCGGATACATCGGTTCAGGGCGAGCAGGGCTTTGTTGAACTTGGAAAAGAAATTGTTCTTCCGGAGCAGCAGCGCTATGTTCTTCCTACGTCAAGTTTTGTTATTTTGATGGCGAAATAATAAAACTTTCTGCAACGGTTGAAAAATATTGAAATTATTAGTAGTCTTATTTATTAATTGTCGAAAATTCGACATAAGTGAAAATACCCTGGAGGTTATTTTAAATGAAATTTGATGCCGCAAAATTTAAGGAAAATCTTGAAGGTCGACTTAAGAGACAATACGGTAAAGATATTTCGCAGGCAAACAAACATGATCTTTTTGATGCAGTTTCAGCTTCTGCGCTTGAAGTTATCATGGATAACTGGATGGCAACACGCCAGGAATACGAAAAGAAGCCTACAAAGCAGTTGTATTATTTGTCAGCAGAATTTTTGATGGGACGCGCTTTGAGCAACAATCTTATCAATGCTGGAATTTTAGATGATGTAAAAAAAGTTTTGAAAGAAATGAACATCGACTACAATATGGTGGAAGATCAGGAGCCGGACGCAGGTCTTGGAAATGGTGGTCTTGGCCGTCTTGCAGCATGTTTCTTGGATTCTTTGGCAACTTTGGATTATCCTGGACACGGATATGGAATCCGCTACCGATACGGAATGTTTGAACAGCGTATTGAAAACGGTTATCAGGTTGAATATCCGGACAATTGGCTTGCTCATCGCGATCCTTGGGAAATTAAACGTTCAGACTTGGCTGTAACTGTTAAGTTCGGCGGAAATATTGCTTACGGAAAAACTCCGGACGGACGCGACCGCTATTATGTGGAAAATGCAGAAGAAGTAACTGCAACTCCTTATGATATGCCGATTGTTGGTTACGGAACTGGAACTGTAAATACATTGCGCTTGTGGCAGGCTTCTTCTCCGAACGGATTTGATCTTCAGCTTTTTAATAATATGGAATACAACCGCGCGGTTGAAAAGCAGAACAGCGCAGAAAATGTTTCTGCAGTTCTTTATCCGAACGATTCTGGTCCTTCCGGAAAAGCTCTCCGCTTGAAGCAGCAGTATTTCTTCAGTTCTGCATCATTGCAGGATTTGGTTCGCCATTATGTTTCTGACTATGGAACTGATTTCAGCAAATTTTCGGATTTGCACGCAATTCAGCTTAATGATACACATCCGGTTGTTGCAATTCCTGAACTTATGCGCATTTTGATGGACGAATACAATGTTGGTTGGGATGACGCATGGAAAGTTGTAACAAAAACATTTGCTTATACAAACCATACAATCCTTGCAGAAGCATTGGAAAAATGGCCTATTGAAATCTTCCGCGGACTTCTTCCTAGAATTTATCAGATTGTAGAAGAAATCAACCGCCGATTTATGATTGAACTTTCTGCAAAATATCCGAACGATTATGCGCGTCATGGAAGAATGGCTATAATCAACAACGGAAAAGTTTATATGGCTTGGCTTGCAATTCATGCAAGTTTCAGCGTAAACGGTGTTGCGGAACTTCATACTAGACTTCTTAAAGAAAAAGAACTTCACGATTGGTATGAACTTTATCCTGAAAAGTTCAATAATAAAACAAACGGAATTACTCAGCGAAGATGGCTTCTTTCTGCAAATCCGGAACTTTCAAAGTTTATTACAGAACGAATTGGCCACGGTTGGGAAAAAGATCTTACAAAACTTAAAGGTCTTGAAAAATATCTTGATGATGACAAATCTCTTAAAGAACTTATGTCTATCAAGGAAGAAAATAAGCGCAAACTTGCTGAATATCTTAAAAATACTCAGAATGAACTTATTGATCCGGAATCAATTTTTGACGTTCAGGTAAAGCGCTTGCACGAATACAAACGCCAGTTGATGAATATTCTGCACGTTATGTATGTTTATAACAAAATGCTTGATGATCCTAACTACAAGCCTGCTAAGAAAACTTATATTTTCGGAGCAAAATCGGCTTCTGGTTACCGCAGAGCAAAGTCAATTATTAAACTTATTAATACAGTTGCAGAACGAATTAACAATGACCGCCGCGTAAATGACCGCCTTCATGTTGTATTCGTAGAAAACTACAGAGTTTCTGTTGCGGAAAAGATTTTCCCTGCTGCAGATCTTTCTGAACAGATTTCTACAGCTGGACTTGAAGCGTCTGGAACTTCTAACATGAAGTTTATGTGTAACGGTGCGCTTACAATGGGAACAATGGACGGCGCAAACATTGAAATCGTTGAGGAAGCTGGAAAAGAAAATGCCTTTATTTTCGGTCTTCTTACAGAACAGGTTAAAAAGATTGAAGATGAACACAGCTATAATCCGCAGGAATATATCGAAAGAAATCCTGGATTGGCAAAGGTTCTTAATCAGCTTGTTGACGGAACTTATGATCCTACACATCAGTTGTTCAAGGAATTGTATGATTCTTTGGTTTACGGAATAGAAGGAAACCGTGCGGACGTTTATTACGTTCTTGCGGATTTTGATGATTATTGCCGTGCGCAGAATGATGCAGAAAAACTTTATGCAGACAAAAAGGCTTGGGCTAAGGCTTGCTTAAAGAATATTGCAAATGCTGGTAAATTCTCTTCTGACCGAACAATTGAAGATTATGTTCGCGATATTTGGCACTTGAAAAAAGTTGCGCGTCCTCTTACAGAAGAAAAAACTGCTGCTAAAAAAACAGCAAAAAAAGCGTAAGATTAGCGCATAATTAAAAGCGAAAAGGGTTGCCTGAAGGAATCTGTATGCCGTTAAGTCGGAATATGGATTCTGCAGCAAGTTCAAAATTGTATTTGTTTTGAACTTGAAGGGGCAATCCTTTTTTTTTGGAGTTATTATGATTCAATTTTTTGCGGCGGCAGGTGCGCTTTTGACGGCTGCAATCTGGGGTTTTGCTTTTGTTGTGGTAAAAGACAGCCTTAGCGATATAAGTGCTTGTTATATGCTGGCTTTCCGTTTTACAATTGCGGCTGTAGTTTTAGGTATTGTGTTTTTTAAGCGCTTGAAGAAAATTAATGTTAATTATTTAAAGAAAGCCGGAATTATTGGAATATTTTTGTTTTTAGCATATCTTTTTCAGACTATAGGCTGCAATTATACAACGCCGGGAAAAAACGCCTTTTTAACAACGATTTATGTTGTTCTTATTCCTTTTTACGGTTGGTTTTTTTATAAAAAACGCCCGGCTTGGTTTGTTTTTGCCGCAGTTGTTTTGCAGATTATCGGAATTGCATTTCTTTCTCTTGGTGATGATATAAAAAATGGAATCCATTTGAATCTGGGGGATTGTCTTACTCTTGTCTGCGGAATATTTTATTGTCTGCAGATATTTTATCAGGCGGATTTTTCTAAAAACAGCGAAGAAAACGATCCGTTTGTGTATGCTTTTTTGGAATTTTCTTGCGGGGCAATTCTTTCTTGGATTTTTGCTCCGTTTTATAATGCGCAGACAAATTCTTTAACGTTGAATTTGCAGCCATTTCCGCTTTTGGCGTTTGAAAGCAAAAGTTTTATTGTTTCTGTTTTGTATTTGGGTATTTTGAGCACAGCGGTTGCATTTGCTTTGCAGAATGTCGGATTAAAATATCTGCATGCTTCCTTTGCGACAATTTTGCTGAGTTTTGAAAGCGTTTTTGGAATGTTGTTCAGCGTTTTATTTCCGGTTGAAGGTTCCGGTGAAAATCTTACGGTTTGGGGAGTTGTCGGTTGTGTTTTGATTTTTGCGGCTGTTATTCTTGCGCAGAAAGAAGAAAAAGCGTAAAGAGAGAAAGTTGCAAATATTTTTTGTTTTGTACGCTAGGGGTTTCGAACTGTAAATCTGGTTTTTGTAATCCGAGAGTTGTTTTTTGTAATATTCGGGGCGTTGCGGGGCCGGTTGCGGTTGCTTTTTTTTGCCCCGCTGGGTGGGGTAGGCCGCAATGAAATGCGGCCTAGGGGCGGTGCTCCGCCCCACCTTAAGCTGTAAATTTTATTCTGTTTTACTGATTAAAGGTTCGGATACTTGTTAAAGTAGTCGTTTGTGGTTTTTGCTGCCACTCCGCTTAATACAATCAGTGAAATACAGTTTGGAATTGCCATAAGTCCGTTTGTGATGTCTGCGATTGTCCATACCTGGCTTATTGTCATGTATGGTCCGATTGCAACTGCGATGATGTAAATAATTCTGTAGATAAAAACAAGCTTCATTTTTCCGTTTGTAAGGTATTCAAGACATCGTTCTGAGTAATAGTCCCAACCTAAAATTGTTGTGAACGCGAAGAAAATCAGACAAACCATAAGAAGGAACTGAACTGAATGACCATCGCCGCCGAGAACGCTGCTGAATGCTTTTGAAGTAAGGTCTACGCCCTGAAGAATCTGGCCGCCAACCTGCGGAAGTACAAACTGACCGTCTACTGTGAATGCGATTACAATTGAAAGTCCTGTCATTGTACATACGATTATAGTGTCGATGAAAGTTCCGAGCATAGAAACAATTCCCTGCTGAACTGGTTCTTCTACCTGTGCAGATGCGGCTGCGATTGCGGCAGAACCGAGTCCCGCTTCGTTAGAGAAAATTCCGCGTGCAATACCTTTTTGCATTGCTACAATCATTGAACCCACGATACCGCCGGTAATTGCTTTTGGTGCGAACGCTGCTTTGAATATAATTACAAAAGCGCCTGGAATTTTTGTTGCATTCATAAGAAGAACGCTTATTCCAAGGAAAACGTAAAGGATTGCCATGAATGGAACGATAACTTGCGCAACTTTTGAAATGCGCTGGAGTCCGCCGATGATTACGAGCGCTGCAAAAATTGTTACGATTGCGCCGGCGATTACAGTTGCCCATGAATAGCTGTTTCCGAAGAGCGAGAATGCGATGTGTTCTGAATTCGGGTCAAATGCGCTCTTTACTGCGGATGTGATTCCGTTAATCTGAGTGAATGTTCCGATTCCGAAAAGTCCTACGCAAACGCCGAATATTGCGAAAAGAACGGCAAGCCATTTCCATGAAAATCCTGTGCGCTCTTTCATTCCTTTTTCAATAGTATAGAATGGCCCGCCAAGTACGTGGCCGTCTGCTGTGTGTTCGCGGTATTTTACGGCAAGCATACATTCTGTGTATTTTGTTGCAATTCCTACAAGAGCGGCAACCCACATCCAGAAAAGGGCGCCCGGTCCGCCAGTTGCGATTGCTGTTGCAACTCCGACAATGTTTCCTGTTCCGATTGTTGCGGAAAGCGCTGTACACAATGCTGCAAAAGGAGTTACTTCACCTTTTCCTGTTGTTTCGTTCTTGAAAAGTGTTTTAAAACCAAGTCCCAGTTTTTTGAACTGAAGACCACGAAGGCGAATTGTAAGAAGCAATCCTGTTGCCAAGATAAGAACGATTGTTGGTACGCCCCAAACAATGTCGTCAACTTTTGTAAGGAAATCTGTAAAAGTCATGGATATCCTCGTTTTCAAAATTCTGTTGTTTCAGATTTTGAAGTTAAAAAAAAATAAGAGCCAGTCCGAACGAAATCCGTTGAACTTTGGCTCTCTAAAGAGTTGAAATAGACTTTTTGCCCTGTCCACTTTGCCTGAGATGTCGGCTTGAATAGCCTTAACCCTTCGGCGTCCCGTTTTGCTGCGGGAACTCTCCAGAGAATCGCCTTCTAGTAACACTAGCGACGATAAATTAGACTAGCATTAAATTTTCTTTTATTCAATACAAAAATTGACACAGAGGGGAATTTTTATTTATAATTTGACAAATTAACAAAAAATGTCAATTTGATGACATGTAAAAATATAACTTTTGTTGTAAAATGTATAAAGGGTAAAGTATGTATTCAACAATTCCTCAGATGGTGTGCGAAAAAGCAACGTATTCTCCGAATTCTATAATTCAATATGCAAAAGATGAAAAGGGAAATTTTGTTCCGGTAAGTTATTTACAATTCAAGGAAAGTGTTCTGGATTTTGCCGGCGGACTTGTTTCCTTGGGAGCAAAATCAGGCGGACATATAGGACTTATTTCTGATAACAGAAAAGAATGGCTTGTCTGCTCTGTTGGAATTATGTCTTGCGGCTGCTGCGATATTCCGCGCGGAAGCGAAGCGACAGTTAAAGATTTGGCGTATATTTTAAGTTTTTCCGAATGCAAGATTATTGTTGTGGAAAACAGTTCAAGCTATAAAAAAATAGTTGATTGCAGGGCTCAGTTAAAAGATTTGCAGACAATTATTGTAATAGATGATAAAAACGTTGACGCTTCTTTGGTTGATGTTCAGGTTCTTTCTTATGATGAAGTTTTAAAACTTGGCAAGGAATTTAGAAATTCAAATCCGAATAAAATAGAAGATATTGTAAAAAGCGGAAAATCAGAGGATTCTGCTACAATAATTTTTACTTCCGGAACAACAGGAACTCCAAAAGGCGTAGAATTGCTCCACAGGAATTTTTTGTGTCAGATTGAAGGAATTTCCGAAGTTCTCGGACTTAAACCCGGCGAAAAAACTCTTTGCGTTCTTCCGGTTTGGCACGTTTATGAGCGCGAAATGGAATATTATTACATGGCAAAAGAAATTTCTATGTGCTATACAAAACCTGTTCCAAGTATGATTTTAGCGGATTTCAAAAAAATAGAAATTTCTTTTATGGCTTGCGTTCCGCGCATTTGGGATGCGCTTTATAAACAGATAGAAAAAAACTTGGTGGGAAAATCTTCCGTAAAGAAGGCGCTTTTTAAGGTTTGCTCCGGAGCGGTAAAAACTCGCCGCCGGTTGATAGACGTAATTCTTGGCAGAAATATTCAGTTCAAGAAACCGCTTTGGATTGTTACTGTTTTGAATAAAAGTTTGTACATTCCTTGCATTTTTCTTTTCCCTTTTAAGGCTCTTGGCGAACTTATGTTTTTTGCAAAAGCGCGCGGAACTTTCGGAAGTTCATTTAAACTTGGAATGAGCGGCGGTGGTGCGTTGGCTCCAAATTTGGACAGATTCTATAATTCAATAGGAATAAAACTTTTGGAAGGTTTCGGCCTTACGGAAACCGCACCTATAATTTGTGTCAGAAGTCATAAACGCCCGGTTATCGGAACAATTGGTCGCGTAATGTCGCACAACGAAATAAAAGTTGTCGACAAATTCGGCATTCCGTGTGAACCTGGCCAAATGGGTGTTTTGTATGTCCGCGGTGAAAATGTTATGAAAGGCTATTATAATCAGCCGGAACTTACAGATTCAGTTTTACGCGAAGGCTGGTTTAACACCGGAGATCTTGTTGTTCTTTCGCGAAAAGGCGATATCATCGTAAAAGGAAGAGCAAAAGATACAATAGTTTTGCGTTCCGGCGAAAATGTTGAACCGCTCCCGATAGAAAATAAACTTGTTGAATCTCCGTATATTGCGCAGGCAGTTGTTGTTGGCCAGGACAAGAATTATTTGGGCGCGCTTTTAATTCCCAAAAAAGAAACTATAATCGACTTTGCAAAAGCAAACGCGCTTGAAAACGAAAATATGAATTTGCTTTTAAGAAATTCAAAAGTCAGAAACCTTATTAATTCCGAACTTGAACGGCTTATTTGCCCTAAAAACGGATTCAAACCTTTTGAAAAAATCGGTGCTTTCTGTTTTATCGACCGGCAGTTTGAAGTTGGCGTTGAGCTTACTGCAAAAGGAACCGTAATCCGCAGCAAAATAAATGAACTTTACAAATGGCAGATAGCTTCTATGTTCAGCGATTCTGTAATTACGCAGGGAATTTCCGGAATAACTAATTTGACCGGAAATCTTGCCGAAAGCATCGCCGGAAATTTAAAAGATTTAAGTTCTGTAACAAGCGGAATTTTGGAAAAACTTCCCGGAATAAAAAAAGATAATTCAGAAGAAAACTGAAATTCATTATGAAGGGCGGACAACCGCCCTACGCCTCAAACTTCCGGTGGTTTTAAAACCACCTTCAGTTTTCGTCTACCCACCGTACGGGCTCAAACGCCGCCCGTAACGCCCGCTTTTTATGTAAAGTAAAATGGTTGTGAATTATACATTTTTTTTGTAAAATTACCACTATGAAAAAGTTTTTCGTTTTTCTGCTTGGTGTTTGTTTTTGCAGCGTTTTGATTTCACAGACAAAGATTCCGGAAAATGCCACGTTCTGGAGCGATTTTCCGGATGAAGAACTTGCAAATTTTCTTGTAGAGCGGATGACTGACGAAGAGCTTTTAAGTCAAATTCTTATGTTCGGATGGGCCGGAGCAGAGCCGGACAATCTTTTGTTTCAGTGGGTCGGCGGCCGCGGTTTGGGAAGCGTAAAAGTTTTCGGCTGGAATACGGACGACATAAATCTTGTTGCAAAATCTATTTCTTCACTGCAAAAAAGTGCGGCTTCGCGTCGTTTTAAAATTCCATTGTTTGTTGCAACTGACCAGGAAGGTGGCTGGATTCGCCACGTAAAAGGTGAAACCGCAGTAACTCCGGGAAATATGGCGATTGGCGCAGGCGGTTTTCCTGTTGATGCCTGGTGTTCCGCTTACTATATAAGCCGGGAAATAAAAGCGCTTGGAATAAATATGAACTTTGCGCCGACGGTTGACCTTTTTACAGATCACGATTCTACAATTATCGGAACGCGCTCTTTTGGCGATAATCCCCAAAAAGCGGGAATTCTTGGCGCGGCTTGGGCTAACGGCAGTGTTTCTGCGGGCGTAATTCCTACTGTTAAGCATTTCCCGGGGCATGGCGATACAAGTTATGATTCGCACATAAATCTTCCCCAGATTGATATTGATTTGAAAACTTTAAAAACCCGGGAACTTGTTCCTTTTGAGATGTTGATAAAAGAAAAGGTTCCTGCTGTTATGAGCGGACATTTAAGTTTTCCGCAGATTGATAAAACCGGTGCGCCGGCAAGTCTTTCAAAATATTTTTTAACAGATTTGCTTCGCGGCGAACTTGGTTACGAAGGCCTTATTATTACTGATGATATGATGATGAACGGAGCAACTATGTTTGCCGGTTCTGTTTCTGCGGCTTTCAGAATGGCTATTGAAGCGGGAAACGATATTGTAATTTCTTCCACAACTGCGCGTCTTGGCGAAAATTTATGGACAAGCAATCTTTCTTTGATGAAAACGGATGAATCTTTTAAAGCGCGCGTAAAAGATGCCGCTTTCCGTGTTATAAAAGCAAAACTTGAATATTTTAAGGACAAAAATGCTGCTCCTCTTTATCCGAATGCTTCAGAAATCAGTAAATATATTCCGGATAAAGAAGGTGATAAATTCTTTTTGCAGCAAGCTTGCAGATCAATAACTTTCTATAAAAAAGCGGAAACCGTTTTTAATGCTCAGAACGCCGGAAAAGTTTTGCTGTGCGGTTCTTTGCCGCGCTTTTTTTCAGAAGGAAAAAAACGCTACCCCGAGGCAAATGAGTTCAGATTCAGTTATGAGCTTGGACCGAATGAAACTGCCTGGATGAGCGAAAATATACTTAAAATCTACGGTTCTTACGACACAATCGTTTTTTTAGTGGCAAATGAGCGGAGCGCTAAAATTGCACAGCAACTTAAGGATAAAGGAAAAAAAGTCGTAATATTTTCAATTATGTCGCCGACTTATTCGTTTGATTTTGATTGGGCAGATGAAATTCTGCTCGGCTACAGTTGGAGCGGCTACACTTTGGAAGCTATGTTCGGCGCTCTTTGCGGCGAATATAAAGCGGAAGGCGTTCTTCCGTTCAGAAATAATTAAAAATCTGGTATTTTCTTTAATTTTGTGTATTTTGCATCACATCCGTGACTATTTGGGCGCAATCCTAAAATGCGTTCGTTTTCTGCGCGCAGCTGATCTTTTATCATTTGTTTAAAAACGTTCATAAGCGGTTCCGGATCCGCAGTTTTGTTTGCAAGTCCGGCGCTTTGCAGTTCCTTTATTAAATAGTAACAGGTTTCTATTGTAGAAACGCATTCCGGGCGAGGCTCCTTTTTGAACGTAAAAATTGAACGGTATTCGCCTGCGAAAGAAACTTTTGGCAATTTTAAAAGCCACGGATTATGCTGAATGATTTTTCTGCTGCAAAACCATGTTGCATCTATTATAATTGCCAAAATAGTGCGGCCGCCAACTGTTTGTGAAAAACCGGCTTTTTTTGCGTTCCAGGCATCTTCCCCCGGATAAAGCAAAACCGGAAAATATTGCGGATTTTGTAAAAGGTCGGCAAGTCTTTTGTTTTGCGAAAAATCCAAACCTTCAAAAATTTCGCAATCTTTTAATGATATTCGTGTTATCCAGCCGGTTCCTGTGCGGTTCTTTTTTACTTCCTTCGGATGCATTAAAAGAACGAACTTTATTCCGGAATCAATTTCTTTTGTATATTTGCAAAGACAAAATTCATCTTTTTTTTGACAGCGCGGGCAACGGTAACTCATAATTCAATTATAACGATTTTTTTCAAAATTTACAAAATGTCGGAATCGCAGCAGTAAAAATTCAATCTTTTTGTTTTTGATGAGAAGAAGTTTCAATTCTTTATTGAAAACTTCTTGAATAAAATTGCAAATTTTTTCTTTGGTTTTGTCAATTGAGTCTAATTCTTTTATAACTGCGCTTTTTTTTGATGCGTTCAAGTGTTAAATTTCTATTGCTCAATATGACAAAAAGATGTATTTTGTCATATCATGTTTTGGAGCATTTTATGTACAAACCAGAGTTGTTGAACACACTTAAAAATTATAATGCAAAATTGTTTTTAAGCGATTTTATTGCGGGTGTTATTGTTGGAATTGTTGCTTTGCCGCTTTCTATTGCATTTGCTATTGCCAGCGGATGCAGTCCTGAAACCGGACTTTATACTGCGATTGTTGCAGGTTTTTGTATAGCGGCTTTTGGCGGAACTCGCTGCCAGATTGGAGGCCCTACAGGTGCTTTTACAGTAATAATTTATGCGATTGTAAATAATCCTGAACTTGGAGTTGCTGGCCTTGCTACAGCAACAGTTTTAGCCGGAATTATGCTTGTTTTGCTTGGCGTTTTCAAGCTTGGCGGACTTGTAAAATTCATTCCTTATACAATAGTTGTTGGTTTTACTGCCGGAATTGCGGTTACAATCGCAACCGGGCAAATCGGGGATTTTTTTGGTCTTAGTCCGCAGTTTCCGATTACGGTATTTGGAAATGAATATTTGAAAATGCCTGGTACTTTTGCAGGAAAAATACTTGTTTATGCGGCTTCCATAAAGACAATCAATTTTTATTCTTTTGGAATGGCTTTGCTCTGCCTTGTAATTATTTTTTTATGGCCGAAAGTTACAAAAAAAATTCCAGGTTCTTTAGTTGTTATAATTTTGGCAACCTTGGTGAATCTTTTGATTTCGCATTTTGCTGGTGACAATCCTTTTTGGCATACTGATATTATAAAAGACAGATATTCTATTCCAAGCGGGCTTCCTAAGCCGGCTCTTCCGAATTTGAGTCTTTCTACTATAAAAACCGTATTTCCTACAGCATGTTCAATCGCAATTCTTGCCGCAATAGAATCATTACTTTCTGCTGTTGTTGCAGATGGAATGATTGGAACAAAGCATGATTCCAATAACGAATTGATTGGTCAGGGAATTGCAAATATTGTAAGTCCATTGTTTGGCGGACTTCCTGCTACGGGAGCGATTGCAAGAACTGCGACAAACATAAATAATGGCGGACGGACTCCGGTTGCAGGAATTATTCATGCGCTTGTTCTTCTTTTGATAATGATGCTTTTCGGAAAATATGTTGAATATATTCCGATGGCGGCTTTGGCGGCTGTTCTTATGAGCGTTGCATGGAATATGGCTGGAATTCCTTCTATCAGAAAGTTGTTGAAAGGTCAAAAGTCTGATATTACAGTCCTGACCGTTACTTTTTTGATTACAGTTTTTGTTGATTTGACTTATGCGATTGGAATTGGTTTGATTTTTGCCGCTTTTTTCTTTATAAAGAAAATGATAGATGTTTGTTCTGTTCAGGAAAGCCGAAAAACTATTGTTTCCGGAATTACAGGCGACGGAACAGAAGAACAGCTTGATGTTCCTGCTGGAGTTGTTGTTTACGAAATAGAAGGACCGCTGTTTTTTGCTACGGTAAGAAAATTTGAAGTTGCGGTTGAACGGGCCGGCGCGGAATTTAAGGTTTTGCTTATTCGTATGCGCAATACGATTTATCTTGATGCCGGCGGTTTGCAGGCTCTTGAACAATGTAAGGCTGCTTGCGACAGAAAAGGCGTTACAATTGTAATTTCGGGAATAAATACGCAGCCGTATATTTTATTTGAAAAAACCGGAATGGCGGATAAAATTGGCCGCGAAAATATTTTTGATAATATTGAAAGCGCAATGAACCGCGCAAAAGAAGTTGTAAGTACAAAAAAATAACTTTATTCTATGCTTTGCGTTTCTCCGTTTTTTAGGCGAAGAAGGCGCTGGTTTTCTGAGCCGCGGAAGTGCAGCATAAGATTTTTCTTTTCTTGTATAAAAGGGCCGTCTACAAGAACGTCTATGCAGTTCAGCATTAAATCTGTGTAGTCGGGAATATAAAGGCGGCCGTTTTGTTTTAGGTCTTTTTCTAAGATGTAGCCGGTCCAGCACCAAATATCTTTTTGCGGATAAATCTGTTTTAGTTTTGATAAGAACGGAGCAAGGATTTTTTGGTTTTCCGGTTCGAAAGGTTCGCCGCCTAGCAGACTGAATCCTTGAATGAACGGTTTGTTCAACGCTTCTATGATTTCTTTTTCGGTTTCTTCTGTGAATTCTTTTCCAAAGTTAAAATTCCAGGTTTCCGGCTGAAAACATCCGGGGCAGCAGTTTCTGCAACCGGAAACAAAAAGACTTACGCGAACTCCTTCGCCATCTGCAACATCGAATTTTTTTATATTTCCGTAATACATAAAAACCTTGATTTTTTCTTAAATTTTTACTGGGCGTTGCGGGGCAAGTTGCAAATGTCATTTTTGCCCCGCTGGGTGGGGTAGGCCGAAAACGCAACGCGGTTGAGGCTAGGGGCGGGGCTCCGCCCCTCTTGTTGCATACAAACTAAAGGTGAAGTACCCGCTCTTTTATTTCCTGCGTTCTGCCTTGGTTCCAATATTGAGTTCCGATGTAGCCGCAAGTTCGGCGCGCAACGTTCATGGTTGTCTGGTCTGTGTTTCCGCACTGCGGACATTTCCAGATAAGTTTTCCGTCCTTGTCTTCTACAACTTGAATTTCGCCTGTATAGCCGCACTTTTGGCAGCAGTCTGATTTTGTGTTAAGTTCCGCATACATAATATGTTCGTAAATATGTTTTAAGACTGCGAGAACTGCCGGAATATTTTGCTCCATATTCGGAACTTCTACGTAGCTTACTGCTCCTCCCGGAGAAAGTTCCTGGAATTGGCTTTCAAAAGAAAGTTTTTCAAAAGCGTCGATTGGTTCTGTTACATGAACGTGATAACTGTTTGTTATGTAGTTTTTATCTGTAACGCCGGAAATTTCGCCGAATCGACGTTTTAGGCATTTTGCAAATTTATAAGTTGTTGATTCAAGCGGTGTTCCGTACAGGCTGAACGCAATGCTTGTCTGGTCGCGCCATTCTGCGCATTTTTTGTTCATATAGCGCATTATTTCAAGAGCAAACGGAGTTACGCTTGGATCTGTGTGCGGTTTTCCCGTCATATAGCGTACACATTCGCAAAGTCCCGCATAGCCGAGTGAAATTGTAGAGTAGCCGTTGAACAGAAGTTTGTCGATTTTTTCGCCTTTTTCCAAGCGGGCCAGCGCGCCGTTCTGCCACAAAATCGGTGCTACGTCGCTTGGTGTTCCTAAAAGTCGCTTGTGGCGCAACATAAGCGCGCGTTTGCAAAGTTCAAGACGTTCGTCAAAAATCTTCCAGAAAAGTTCTTTGTCTTTGCCGGAAGAGCATGCAACATCAACAAGGTTGATTGTAACAACGCCCTGATTGAATCTTCCGTAAAATTTAGGGCGTCCTGTTTCGTCGCGGTAAACTGTAAGGAAAGAGCGGCAACCCATGCAAGGGTAGCAGTTTCCTTCTTTTAGCTCGAACATTTTCTTTTCGGAAATGTAATCCGGAACAAGCCGCTTTGCAGTGCATTTTGCGGCAAGCTCTGTAAGATAGAAATATTTTGAACCTTCTTCGATGTTGTCCGGTTCAAGAACGTAAATGAGTTTTGGAAATGCAGGTGTTACCCAATAACCTTTTTCATTTTTTACACCTTTGTGGCGCTGTTTTAATACTTCTTCTATGATAAGAGCGAGGTCGGCTTTTTCCTGTTCGTTCTTGGCTTCGTTCAAATACATAAAGACTGTTACGAACGGACTTTGACCGTTTGTTGTCATAAGAGTAACAACCTGATACTGAATTGTCTGAACTCCGCGGGCAATTTCGTCTGAAAGGCGGCGCTTTACAATTGAATCGAACTGCTCTTTTGAAAATTTGATTCCGGTTTCGTTTTCTGTATCAGAAAGTTCCTTTGCGATTTTTTTGCGGCTTACATCTACAAACGGAGCAAGGTGCGCTAAGGAAACGCTCTGTCCGCCGTATTGCGATGAAGCTACCTGTGCAATAATTTGAGTTGCAATGTTGCAGGCTGTTGAAAAGGAATGCGGTCTGTCTATTTTTGTGCCGCTTATAACGGTTCCGTTCTGAAGCATATCTTCCAAATTTACAAGATCGCAGTTGTGCATGTGCTGCGCAAAATAATCCGCATCGTGGAAGTGGATTATTCCTTCGTTATGAGCCTGCACGATGTCTTCGTCCAAAAGAAAGCGTTTTGTAATATCTTTGGAAACTTCGCCGGCCATATAATCGCGCTGAACGGAAACAACTGTTGAGTTTTTATTTGAGTTTTCCTGTTTTACTTCTTCGTTTGCGCATTCCAAGAGCGAAAGAATCTGCTGGTCTGTTGAGTTTTGCTTTCGCATAAGCATATGGCGGTAACGGTATGTTATGTAGAGTTTTGCGATGTTGAATGCGCCTATCCGCATAAGTTCGGTTTCCACCAAATCCTGGATGGCTTCCACATTCATTTCTACTTTGCTTGCGTGGCACTTGTTTGAAACCTTTGCGGCTACGGCCTGAATGTATTCAGAAGAAATTCTTTCGCTTTCTGGAACTGCGTTGTTTGCTTTTTCAATAGCAGTTACGATTTTTCTGATGTCAAAAATTACTTCTTCGCCGTTTCGCTTTATGATTTTCACTTGTATTCCCCACCTGTTTCTTGTTTTTCTTTGCGTTTTCCGGATATTTGTAAAAAGCGCGTCTACGCTATATCTAGCGTAAGGATATTTTAAACTATACTATTAGTGGTGTTTTTGTACAATATTTAAAACTGAAATTTTTAAAACTATTTTCCTTGAAAAATTTTGAAAGTTATGATTTAAAACGGAAAAAAACGGGGTGTTGCGGGGCGAGAGCGAAAATATTTTTGCCCCGCTGGGTGGGGTAGCCGAAAACTGCGAAGTTTGAGGCGTAGGGCGGCGCTCCGCCCTTTTGCTTTGGCGTCCACAAAAGACTTTAGGCTTTTGTGGAAAAGTGAGCAAGGAACTTGCGAACGACGCTCTCCGCCCTTTTTATATGAAAAAAATTTTGTTGCAAAAAAATCTAAACATTTGCATAAATTCTGCCGATAAAATACATAGGAAAATTGATTTTTGGAGAAAACTATGAAAAAAGACGAATTTTATAAATTTATAAAAAGTGTTCCAAAAGCAGAAATTCACATTCACATAGAAGCGGTTCCTTCTGTGGAATCGATAAAAAGTTTGTACAAAAAGAATAACGGAAAAGAAATTTCGGATGAAGAAATAGAAAATCTTTTTACATATGATGATTTGAACGGATTTATTCAGGCGTTCTTAAAAATTCAGTCACTTTACACATCTGTAGAAGATTTTGACTATATTTTTGATGATTTGGCAAAGTATCTTGTTGAAAACGGAATTGCCTATGCGGAAGCGTTTTTTGCGCCGACTTCATTCTTGAAAAACGGTTTTAAGTATGAAGAAATGGTAAAAATATTTGATAAAAAAATAGAAGAAATTCAAAAAAATTACGGAATTACCGTAAAACTTCTGATGGACGTAAGCCGCACTTTCGGAATTGAAAACGCAATGAAAAATTATAATTTGCTGAAAGAGTTTCCGAGCAAAAATATAATCGGAATCGGGCTTGGCGGCGCAGAAAGCAAAGGTCCTTGCCGCGATTATAAAGAAGTTTTTGAACTTGCAAAAAAAGAAGGCTACAAAGTTGTTGCTCACGCCGGGGAAGATGTCGGGCCGGAATCTGTTTGGGAAGCGATTGATATTTTGCACGTTGACAGAATCGGACACGGAATTTCTGCGGTTCAGGATGAAAAATTGATGGAAACGCTTAAAGAGCGCGGAATTGCGTTGGAAGTTTGCCCTACAAGCAATGTTTTTACAAAAAAATATGTAAAGTCAATTTCGGAGCATCCGATCCGCAAATTTTTTGATAAAGGACTTTTGGTAACTGTAAATACAGATGATCCGGTTTTCTTTAAGGTTTCGCTTTGCGATGAATATTTCAAACTTTACAGCGAAGCGGGTTTTTCGTTGGAAGAAATAAAAACTTTGATTAAAAACGGATTCAAGGCGACATATCTTTCGGATGCGGAAAAAGAAAAATATTGCAAAAACGTAGACGAAAAATTCAATAAAATAAATTAAATTGAGGAGGGGAAAAGGCTTTCCCCTGCGCCACACTTTGTTGCGGCGCACCCCATTCTGCGGGGAAATCCCCGCAACGCCCCTATTTGCGCTATGACAAATCTTGAAAAATATTACAATAAATTTAATGAAGAGCACCGCTTGCAGACCAGACATGGAATTGTGGAATTTTCTGTAAGTATGCACCATATAAAAAATGCAATTAACGAAATCGCTAAAAATGCGGATTTTTCAAAACAAGCGGATGCCGCTAAGGGCGGCAATTCTTCTTCCAGCATAAAAATCCTTGATGTTGGTGCAGGAACTGGCCGCTATTCTGTGGAGTTTTGCCATCTTGGCTACGATGTTACCGCAGTTGAGCTTGTTCCGCGCAATCTTGAAGTTTTGCGGGCAAAGCACGAAAAGATTAAAACTTGGCAGGGAAATGCGCTTGACCTTAGTTTTTTGGAAGAAAACAAGTTTGATTTGGCGATTTGCTTTGGGCCAATGTATCATCTGCACACAAAAGAAGAGCGGCTTTGCGTTTTGGCGCAGTTAAAGCGTGTTGTGAAAAAAAACGGAATTATTTTTGCCGCTTACATAATGAATGATTATGCTGTTCTTCAGTATTGTTTTGCGAAAAATAAAATAAAGGACGTTTTGCAAAGCGGCGGCCTTACAAAAGATTTTTGCTGTGTTCCTTCAAAAGAAGATCTTTACACTTATTTGCGCCTTAGCGACATAAACGAACTTCAAAAGGAATCCGGCTTGGAGCGGATAAAGATTTTTAATCAGGAAGGAGCTGCGGACTTTATGCGTCAAACGCTCAATGCAATGGATGAAGAAACTTTCCGCCTTTTTATTGATTACACAATTTCTATAAGCGAGCGCCCGGAACTTTTAGGCGCCGGAACGCACATCGTGGATGTTTTGCGCAATATATAAACAATGAGCCGCGGCGCAGTTTTTCCTGATAAATCGGATATTTGCGCTAAACGAAGTCAACGCAAATAAACCTGAGAAGAAAAACGAGCAGTGGCGCAGTTTTTCTTGATAAATCAACGCAAATAAACCATTAAAAGCATAATATCCGAATTGCGAATCCCGCTGATTCGCTCCGCTTGTCCCAACGTCAAAGGCCGCACTTTTTCCAGCTTGTTGCGGCTTTCTGCGCTTAGCGAAGGAATTGCTCCGTAATCAAAATTTGCAGGAATTTTTACGTTTTCCATTTTATGCATTTTTTCAATGCGCTTGTCCTGTTTTTCAATGTAATACTTATATTTATATTCGATTTTGGCTTCATTCCAAACTTTTTCCGGAAAACCAGGATTTTCCGCCTGCGGATTTTTTAGCAAAGTCGCAACAATTTCGTCAATTTGCGCATATTTCGCATTAACTTTATCAAGTTCCGCTTGCGTTTTAAGCCCTGCATCAAAAGCGTATTTTGTAAGCCGCTGATCCGCAGTGTCGTGTCTTAATTTTAATCGGTATTCAGCGCGCGCCGTAAACATTCTGTACGGCTCTTTCGTTCCCAGCGTAACCAAATCATCAATTAAAACGCCGATGTACGCTTCGTCGCGGCCAAGAACAAGCGGCTTCCATTCGGGAATGTCAAAAAAGTGCGCAAAACCAGCCGCACTCTGCGACTCTTTTTCCACGTTGTTAAGCCGTTCGTTCACTTTTCGGCTTATTTCAAAAAAGCGTTTCTGCTCTGCCGCGTTAAGAACAGCCTTTGTGCAAAAAGCGCCTTCTTCCATGCTTATTGGAGTTCCGTTCAAATCGTGCGGCAACGCGCATAACGGTCCGCAAAAATCTTTGTGGGCGCGCGAATACAAGCCTGCGTTTATTCCTGCCACAAGCCCTTGCCCGGCGGCTTCTTCGTAACCGGACGTTCCATTTATTTGCCCGGCATTAAAAAGACCTGCTACGCGCTTTGTTTCCAGCGAAGGATAAAGTTGAGTCGGCTCAACATAATCATATTCAACCGCGTATCCAGGACGGCTTGGAACAGCATTTTCAAAACCGGGCATAGTGCGCATGAACGCATCCTGAACACATTCCGGAAGCGACGAAGAAAGTCCGTTCAAATACATTTCATCCGTATCCAAACCTTCCGGTTCAACAAAAATCTGGTGGCGCTCGCGGTCGGCAAAGCGCATAACCTTATCTTCTATGCTTGGGCAGTAGCGCGGACCTATTCCGCTGATTTTTCCGCTGTACAAAGGAGAACGCCCTATGTTTTCGCGTATAATTTTATGGGTTTCCTCATTCGTGTAAACAATATAGCACGGAACCATCGGTCGCGTAACTTTTTCATCGCTAAAACTGAACGGAACAACTTCGTCGTCGCCGTCGTTAAGTTCAAGTTTGGAAAAATCGATTGAAGATTTTAAAATGCGTGGCGGAGTTCCTGTTTTTAATCGTCCGGTTGTAAATCCAAGTTTGTGCAGACTTTCTGTAAGTCCGTATGCCGCCGGTTCGCCCAAACGCCCGCAAGCGGCATCGTATTCCCCAATAAAGATGCGTCCGCCCAAAAAAGTTCCTGTTGTAAGAACTACAGAGCGGCATGGAACAACTCGCCCGCGCTCCGTAACGATTCCCGTAATTTTTAAGCGTTTTGTGCTTTTGTTTTCCGAACTTCGTTTTTCGCCCGGAATAGAACCGATTTCCGCAGAACTGTCGGAATCCGGCGGCAAGTCGGAAGAACTTTCCGCAGTAAGAATATCAATTACAGTGTCCATTAAAGTGGAAAGATTCGGCGTTGATTCCAAAGTTTTCCGTGCAATTTGCGAATAAGTAATTTTGTCTGCCTGACTTCGCGGCGCTTGAACTGCCGGACCGCGGCTTTTATTCAACATTCTGAACTGAATCATTGAGCGGTCAATAATTTTAGCCATTTCGCCGCCAAGAGCGTCTATTTCGCGTACAATATTTCCCTTTGCAATTCCGCCGATGGAAGGATTGCAACTCATCCGCCCGATTGCGTCCGGAGATTGCGTAACAACAAGCGTTTTAAGTCCCATTCTGGCAGACGCCAAAGCCGCTTCTATTCCGGCGTGTCCCGCACCGACAACTACAACATCGTAAAAATCATAAAACCCAAACATACGAGCATTATAATAATTTTTTTTGAAATGATAAACTAGATTTGAATACTTTTGGGCGTGCCGGCACGTTGTGCCGTCGGGCTTTTCGTGGCTCCGGCTTTCGCCTCCGGTGCTCCGCACCCGCTGCGCGGCCACTACAATCCCTCACGCATTTGGAAGTTTGAATTAGGAATGGTGAATTAGGAATGATGAATGATGAATTAGGAATTGGGAGTGTGTTAAAAAAGGGTTGGCTAATAAGATTTGTTCTTTATTAGACAACCCTGTTTTTTTATATAAAGGATTAAAGTTCTAAAATATAACTATTACAGAGTAGAAATAAGATATTGTTTTAATAAGGTTTTCCAAGAAAAATCTGTTAATGTTTCTGTAACATCGCTATATGAGGAACTGTTGCAAACAGGAGCAGGAGCTTTTGGAAGATCTTGCTGTCCGTCTAAATCATGCAAATCATCATTGGAAATATATGCAGCTTTCCAAAGTCCTTTAGAACCTTTTATATTAACTTTTTGTTCTCCAGTACCAGTTTCAGTTTCTGTGTCTTTTTCAAAAGTCTTCATTATATATTTGTTTTCTGAAAGTCCAGATAAAACTGTTTCTGCTAAATTAGTTGTTTCTGTTGCGTCTGGATTTAGTCTGATAAGAACTGTAATTCCAGCTTTCAGTGTTGTTCCGTTCTTTAGACAGTTAGATTTTGTTTCTGTACTGGTGTAATCTTCATCGCAATAAATTGCATTTAAATAACCTATAACAGTTTTTTCTCCAGCTTCATTTGTTTTTGTTATAGGAGCTTCGCACCAAGTGTTTGAAGGTCCAAAAAAATCGTCATCATCATTACAACCAGTGAATATCATTCCGCAGAGGAGCATTGCCATTGCGGAAAATAGTAAAAATGTTTTTTTCATAATTGCCTCGTTTTTTTTGTGTTTGCAATATTATATATCACTATGTTGTGGTTGTCAAAATTATGCTGGGCGTAATGTTTATTTTGCCAAAAATCTGTGCGAGGGAAAGTTTTCTGTGTGCTCTTTTGCTTGTTCGTAATATTCCGGCGAATAATATCCGGTTGTCAGAAGATACATAACTTTTTCTTCCGGAACTGAAAAGTCAGAAAGATTTTTTCTGAAAAGTATTTCTACCGCAAATCGTTTTTTTGTTCCGTTCATTTTTTGCACCGGCGAATAATAGTTTACAAAATCGCGCAGCTGATATTTTGTGCCTTTTTCCCTGTAAGTTTCAACCGCTAAGTCAGTTCCGTTTTCGGAATGTCCGTAAGAATAAAAAATATCTTGGCTGAACGGCTTTTCGTGCCCGGTTTCTATGACCGCAACAAGTTTTTCATCCTTGAACTGAAATTCAATATATTCAAACGGCGACTGTTCGTTCTGCTTCCAGTTTAACCGCTGGCAAGTAACGCCGTAATGACTTAAAGGGCATTTTTCCCAGTAACTTTTGTTGTTATTCTTTTTTGCCCATTCTTTTACCTGATATTCAGTTTGTTCCCAAAAAACGCCCTTGTAACCGCTTTTTATGCGGAAAGCCTTTGTAATCACAAATGCGGGAGCCGCAATAAAAATAAATCCTAAGATTGAACATAAAATCAGCGCTTTTGTTTTTGTCATTTTTTATTCCTGATTTTTTAATTTAAGAGCCGTTTTTGCGGTATTTTTTATTTCGGCTTTCATTTTTGCGGATTCATCATTTGCTTTAAGTTCAAGTTTTTCATATTTTCCGGAAATCAAAGCCAAGTCGATGAGCAAATTTTCTTTTTTAAATCCGTTAAAGCAAAATTCAAGGTAAAAACCCGCAGCCGCAAAAAGAATTGCAATAAATCCCCAAATTCCCATCGTGCTGCTTACAAAAGATACATTCATAAAAATTGCGGCAAGCGAAAAAATTATAAGTATAAGTTTAGCAATTGCAGTTCCGCCTAAAATCATTCCGGTTATACAAATTGTTGCAAAAATCGTTATGCCAAAATCCTGTTTTAGCCGTACAATCATCGAAGAGACGCCTTTGTCCGGAAACAGAAAAATTTTTATGAGCATTGTAAAAAAAAGCGTGTGAACTATTATGCTAAGAATGTTCATCAGGACAATAAGAAATTTATGCTCTTTAAAATCTTTTTCAGAAAATTTTGAAGTGTCAAATATATTTAAAATTCCTCTAAGCTGAAGAACGCTTATTACTAAAAGCGCAAAAAGTCCGCACATTAAGTCCGGCGTCTGCTGAACCGTTGCCGTTTTTTTTTCGGCCGCACCAAAAAATGCAAAAAGCGCGCCCCAAAAATTTTCAAAATACGGCGAAGTTATGTCTGTTTTCCACGGAATCATAAAAATCCAAGAAGAAATCCAAATGCAGACAATCCCGGTTAATCTGTAAAAATCGATAATCTCAAACCATTTTTTGTTCATAACAAATATTGTAGCTTAAAATTCCACTTTTGTGGAGAAAATTCGGGCAGTCCCTGCCATTCGGCAGGTCGGGCGTTTCAGCCTTCGCCTGTCGGCTCATCCTCCTCGCTTCGCTGCGGTGGACTAAAGGGCTTCCATGCCCTACTGCAATTTGCACTAAAAGAGCGTACCGCGGCCTTGTGCCGCAGGGTGGGGTAGCCGAAAACTGAAGGTGGTTGAGGTTCCCGAAACACCGAAGTTTGAGGCGTAGGGCGGGGCTCCGCCCTTTTTTATTTAAAATATGAGTTCATCATTTTGAATATATGATATAATTTGTTTTATGGAAAATGATTCTTTGTTCAGCTCTGCAAAAACATTGCGTGAACCTCTTGCCGCGCGGATGCGTCCTAGAAATTTGGATGAATATATAGGTCAAGATCATATTGTCGGAAAAGGCCGCCTTTTGCGCCGCGCGATTGCCGCGGATCAGCTTACTTCCGTTATTTTTTACGGGCCGCCGGGAACCGGAAAAACTACTTTGGCGCGCGTTATTGCAAATCATACAAAATCGAATTTTATTACTTTGAATGCAGTTCTTACTGGAGTTGCGGATATCCGCACTTCCATAAAACAGGCGGAAGAATATTTTAATCTTTACAGCCGCCGCACAATTCTGTTTGTGGACGAAGTTCACCGCTGGAATAAAAGTCAGCAGGATGCGCTTTTGCCCTGGGTGGAAAACGGAACGATAATTCTTATTGGAGCGACAACGGAAAATCCGTTTTTCGAGGTGAATAAAGCGCTTGTAAGCCGTTCGCGCGTTTTTCAGCTGAAACCGCTTACCTACGAAGATTTGCTGCGCGCCGCAAAAATGGCGCTTGAAGACAAAGAGCGCGGTTACGGCAAATGGAATGTTGTTTTTGAAGAAGGCGCGCTGGAACATCTTGTTCAGACTGCAAACGGCGACTGCCGCTCTCTTTTGAATGCGCTTGAACTTGCCGTTGAAACAACTCCGGAAAAGTGGGAACCGAACGCAAATCCGCCTGTTCCGGACTACGGTTCTACTATTTACATTTCAAAAGAAGCGGCGGAAGAATCCATTCAGAAAAAAGTTGTTCTTTACGACCGCGACGGCGATTATCATTACGATATAATCAGCGCGTTTATAAAATCTTTGCGCGGGCGCGATCCTGACGCGGCTTGCTATTGGCTTGCAAGAATGGTAAGGGCTGGCGAAGATCCGCATTTTATTTTCAGGCGAATGCTTATTTCTGCCTGTGAGGACACTGGTCTTGCAGAGCCCAAAGCGATTTCCGTTGTGGAAAGCTGTGCGGCCGCTTTTGACAGAGTTGGACTTCCGGAAGGCCGCTATTTTTTAGCGCACGCCGCTTTGTACCTTGCTACAGCGCCGAAATCAAATTCAAGCATGGCATTTTTTGATGCGCTGAAATCTGTGGAAAGCGAAGATGCGGAAGTTCCGAACCATTTAAAGGATTCCAGCCGCGATGCGGAAGGTTTTGGTCATGGCAGCGGATATTTGTATCCGCATGCGTACCGCGACCATTGGGTTGCTCAGCAATATTTGCCGGATTCGTTGATGGGGCGCGTTTTTTATACGCCAAGCACGCAAGGTTACGAAAAGCAAATCCGCGATGAAGTGCTTAGCCGCCGCGAACTTCAGATTGCGGCTATTTTGGAAAAGCAGCAGAAGCCGGAAGATTCTCCTGCGCAGACAGGAAGCCGCAATATTTTGGAAGATTTGCAGAAAAAATCATCGGAAAGCGAAAAATCTGAATTTGGCGTAAACCCGATTAGTGAATGGTGGATTGCGGAACATTTTAAGGACAGCGGAAAAGGCGAAAATCTTACTTTCAGTCCGGTTGACAACGTGCGGGAATCTGCGCTGGACAAAGCGGACCGGCAATGGCGTTCTCGTCTGGATTCAAACCGGGCGGAAGTTCTTTTGCAAATCCGCGATACAATGATAGAAATGGCAAATCTTTTGCGACATTACAGGTGTTTGGTCTGGAATGCTGATGACGGACTTTTGCTTTGGGAAGTTGCGCGGAAAACTCCGGAAGGCGTTACTTGCGGATTGTGCCGTTCGGAAAAAGGTATGCAAATTCTTGAACAGTATTCGCGCACTCTTGGCGATTTGGATAAGCCGGTTCTTCAGTTCCGGCCGGAATCAACTTCGCCTGATTTTATGTCTTCCAAAAATTTTAGGGATTTGATTTTGAAATTTCAGTATAAAGGCGCGGTTTTTGACAGAATATTTTTCCGCGATCCTTTTGTCAGTGTTAATTCTGTGGATGCGCTTGCAAATGCGATTTTTGAACTTACAAATTTGAAAAAACAGACAGGAAAACTTTTTACTGATGAAAAAGATTCGGAATTTCAGGTTGAAAAAGAAGTTTTTGATGGTGTGAATTATGATTCTGATTATAATCAGAACATAGAAAGAGAAAATGAAGAAGCGGAAAAGCCAAAATCGGAAGAAAGTCCGTTTGCGAAAGGCTGGAGCGTTGTTATTTCTCAGCGAATTCCGTCCGGAGCGCAGCACATAAGCCTGCTTATAAAACATCAGGTTTTGACAGAAGCGACAAGTGCGCCTTACGAAGAAATTTTGGACAGAATGAATAAAGCGGAAACGGAATTTTTTGGCGACAAGGAAAATCCGTTTTTTTGCTGGAATTCACAGTATATTGCGGAAAAATTCAGAAAAGTCGGATTTAAAGTGAAAAGCGCAAGTCAAATAATTTATGAAAAGCGTAAAATTTCACTTAAAGAAATTCAGCGCTGGTTTGACACGGAAAATTCCGCTTATGGAAGAGCAATGGTAAAGTCGCTTGGCGTTCCTGATTTGCAAAAACTTATTTCGCTTTTGGAAAATGCAGCGCAAAGTCAAATTTTTACTTGGCAAAGCGAAACCGGCTTTTTTACTGTAAGCGAAAATTAGTGTGAAATTAAAGGTTTTGCCACAAATCAATAAATTTTGTTTTGCGGTAAAACTGGTAATTGTTTAATATTGTACTTTTTTCTATAATATTAATATGAGTACTCACAAACAAATTGACGGGGAGACTCTTAATAATCTCCTTTATCTTTCGCGCCTTTCTCCGGAAAGCACAAATATTGAAACATTAAAAAAACAGGTCAGCGAAATTGTCGGATATTTCGACATTCTTTCTAAATACGATGACAGTGAAAATCCTTACGACGCTTATCCTTCTACAGAAGTGGAAAAACTTCGCGAAGACACTGTTGTTCCTGGCCTTGAAATCCAAGACGTAAAAAAAATCACAAACGAATTTATGGACGGCTATTTCCAAGTACCAAAAGTCATTGGAGGTGGTGCCTAAAATCGAAGAACCGTTAAAAAAAAGGCTGCGACAGCGGGCTTTTTTAGGTTCTTCAAGAAAACGGCTCGCCGCGAGACTTGCGAGTGGCGGCCTAGAACAAAATGGCGTCCTGCCATTTTGTTCATACAAAGTGTGGACGTGAACTTTCCGGTGTATTTTATAAACGGAATGTTTTGCGGATATTTGTCTGTTCGGACATAAAAGACCACACTTTGCTTCGAACTTCGCGAACGTCGTGTTCGCGGCTGGAACAGAAGGATTCTGAATCAACTTCAGGATGGCAAAAATTTCAGCAGGCGTTGCGGGCGGCGCTTGAGCCCGCTAGGTGGGGTAGGTCGAAAACCGAAGGTTTGAGACTAGGGGCGGGATTCCGCCCCTGCATATAATAAAAAGACGGTGTCAAAAATTGACTTAAGGCGATTTTTGAAAAGTGAGGCACGGAGTGCCGAACGGCGGGAAGGATTTCCCCTTCTTGATTTTATAAATGAATTAGGAAAAATTATGTTTTATACAATTAAAGAAACTGTAGAGGCGCTGAAATCTGGAAAAACGACAAGTGCGGCTCTTGTAAAAAAATCTGCGGAAACATTTGAAAGCGATAAGGCTTCTGAAAAACCGCTGAACGCATTTTTGGAAATTTATGCGGATGCGGTAAAAAAAGCGGAAGAAGCGGACAAACTTATTGCGGAAGCAAAGGTGGCTGGAAAACTCGACGAACTTTTTGAAAAAAAGCCGCTTTTGGGCGTTCCGTTTGCGAATAAAGACAATATCAGTTCTAAAGGACACGCTCTTACTTGCGGTTCTAAAATCTTGAAAAGTTATGTTGCACCTTACAATGCGACTGTAATTGCTCGATTGGAAGATGCGGGCGCAATTCCGCTTGGTCGCTGTAACCAGGACGAGTTTGCGATGGGGTCTTCTACGGAATATTCTTCTTACGGGGCAACTAGAAATCCGCTCAACCGCGATTATGTTTCTGGTGGTTCTTCCGGCGGTTCGGCTGCGGCTGTAAGCGGAAATCAGGCTTTGTTTGCGCTTGGAACAGAAACTGGAGGCTCGGTTCGCCTTCCTGCTTCTTATTGCGGAATTTACGGATTAAAGCCGACTTACGGAGTTCTTTCGCGCTGGGGCGTTGTTGCTTATGGTTCTTCTCTTGATCAGGTTGGAATTATGGGACATTCACCGAGCGACATTGCGCTTCCTTTAAGTTGTATGGCTGGCGTTGATTTTTACGACGATACTTCTGCGGATTTGCCGAATGTTAGCGAACTTAAAAATCTTTCCGCTTATGAAAAAATGGATTCGCTTAAAGTTGCAATTCCAAAACAGTTTTTGGAAACAAAAGGTTTGGACAGCGATGTAAAAGCGGCTTTTGACGAAACTAGAAAATGGTTTGAACAAAAAGGTGCAACGATTGAGGAAGTAAGTCTTCCTGTTCTGGATGCGTCGATTGCGTCTTATTATGTAATTGCGCTTTCTGAAGCGGCTTCGAATCTTAGCAGATTTGACGGAATCCGATACGGAAACCGCGTTGATAACGGAAAGGGGTACGATGAGCTTTTTGTTGATACTCGCTCAAATGGTTTTGGGCCGGAAGTAAAGCGAAGAATTGTAATCGGAAATTATGTTCTTTCTGAACAGTTTTCGGGTGATACTTATAAAAAAGGTATGACCGTACGCTCGCGAATTCAGCGGGAAATGGCAAAACTTTTTGAAACTTACGACATTGTTCTTTGTCCTACTTGTCCGACTCCGGCATTCAAATTGGGACAAAAAGTTGATGATCCGCTTGAGATGTATTTGAGCGATATGTACAACGTTTTTGTGAACTTGGCGCGAATTCCGTCTGTTGCGGTTCCTGCTGGACGTTCTGAAAACACGGACGGTATGCCGATTGGTATGCAGTTTGCAGGTCCGATGTTCAGCGAGGCAAAACTTTTGCAGATTGCAGAAGTGTGGGAAAATGATCATCCGAACTGCGGAGTGCCGCTTCGGTAAAGAGAATGAATGGTCATTGAGGTTCTCGAAATGACCTTGTTTTGAAAAGAGGTGATTTCGCCAGGCTCAATCACCGATTATTTTGGAGAATATTATGGCAATAGATAAATGGGAAATTGTAATTGGATGTGAAATCCACACTCAGCTTCTTACAAAGACAAAGGCGTTCTGCGCTTGCGAAAACCGTTATGGCGGAATGCCGGACACTCGTGTTTGTCCGGTTTGCTTGGGACTTCCCGGTGCAATGCCTAGAATTTCAAAAGGTTACGTTGAACTTGGTGCGGTTGCAGGTCTTGCTTTGAACTGCGATATTGCGAATTTTACAAAGTTTGACCGAAAACATTATTTTTATCCTGACCTTGCAAAAGGCTACCAGATTACGCAGTACGATTTGCCGCTCTGCACGGACGGCTTTGTAGATTTGCCGCTTATTCACTATCCTAAAAATGAGCAGCCGGGCGGCGAAAAATTCCGTCCGCAAAACTTTGTCGGCGATGATTGCATTGTAGATGAAAAATATCGCCGCGTAAGAATTGAGCGGATTCACTTGGAAGAAGACGTAGGAAAATCGCTCCACTTAAAAGGAAACCATTCTTATATCGACTACAACCGCTCCGGAACGCCGCTTATCGAAATCGTTACAAAGCCGGATATTACAAGTCCGGACGAAGCCGCTCTTTTTATGCAGACAGTTCAGGAAATCTTGCGCTATGTAAAAGTTACAAAAGGAAACCTTGAAGAAGGGAATATGCGCTGCGATGCGAACATCAACTTGAATGTTTGGGAAGACGGAAAACTTTATCATACGCCGATTTCTGAAATCAAAAACCTGAACAGTTTTAAGGCAATCCGCGAAGCTTGTACTTACGAAGCTCAAAGACAGCTTAAAGAATTTATGGAAGACCGCCAGGAATTCAATCCTGGATTTAAAAATACAATGAACTGGGACGAAGAAAACGGAAAGACCCAGATTATGCGAACAAAAAATTCGTTCGTGGATTACCGTTTTACAACAGAGCCGGACATCAAACCTTTTACTGTAAGCGCGGATCTTGTTGAAAAAGCCGCGGAGCAGGTTGGTGAACTTCCGGAACAAAAACGCGTCCGCTTTCAGAAAGATTTTGGCCTAACTCAGTTTGATTCCGAAGTTTTAACTAGTACGCGCGACTTGTCGCTTTGGTTTGAAAAGGCCGCAGATTCTTCAAAAACACCTAAACGTGTTGCAAATCTGATAATTGCAGAACTTCTTGCTGTTCTGAACGAAAAGAAAGAAACAATCAACGATGTGAAAATTTCGCCTGAACATATTGCAAATCTTGCCGACGCTTTGGAAGACAAAAAAATCACTTCAAAGCAAGGAAAGGAAGTATTTGCAGAAATGCTTTCAACTTTGAAAATGCCTGGCGAAATCATCAAAGAAAAAGGAATGGAAGTTGTAACTGATGCGGGTGCAATCCAGGCGATTGTAGATAAAGTTATTGCTTCAAATCCTAAAGCGATTGAAGATTTCAAGAAAGGCAAGACAAACGTTGTCGGTTGGCTTATGGGACAAGTTATGAAAGAATCGCGCGGAAAAGCAAATCCTGGCGAAGCTACAAAAATGATAAACGAAAAACTTGCAAACTTGTAATTGTAAATTAGAATATAATATATGAAGAAAATTCTTTTGGTTTTCGCATTTTTTAACGTTCTCTTTTTTTCTTTTGGCGAAGTTTCTATAAATGAAACTAAAATTTCAAAAGAAAATTATGCGCGTTTGGCAAAGTGCTTTAAGCCGGAAGAATTTTTAGAAAAAGTTGCGGAAAATGTAAAATCTTCTGAAGAAATTGATTCTTCGGAAAATGATTTTGCACTGTTTTCCGCTCTTGCTTCTAATGCTGCTTCCTATAAAGTTCTGTACAATATTTTCCGGCAGCAAAAAAGTTTTGCAAATCAGCAGGATAAGAATGAACTGCAAAAAAAGCAGAATGATTTTGAAGATGAAAAAACGCCTTTCAATTTGAATGCGGAACTTCTGAATATTCAGAATGAATTCTATCTTACTGTTGAAAAGTACAATTCGCTTTTGGAAGAACGCTTTGCAAATCAAAAAAAATATGTTGACTATGTTTTCGCAGATTCCTTGGATTCTTCAGAAGAACAAATCTTTTTGCAGTTAAAAGATTCTGTAAAAGTCGGATTTGAAATTCAAGAATCATTTGAAAAAATCCCGGAATGTTCGCTTAACGAAATTTATGCGGATTTCAGGGAAAATGAAATTTCTGCTTGCGAAAAATGGGTCGGAAAAAGAGTTCGCATAAGTGCAATGGTTTATTCTGTTACCAAAATGGATATGAATATTGTTTTTTGCATAACTTCTTATGAAAAGAATGAAGTTCCGGTTGTTCGCGTGAACAGCGGGGCTCAGATTTTTGCAAACTGTTATTTTAACAGCGAAAATGTGGAAAAACTTAAAAAAATTAAGAAAAAATCGCAGTTGACTTTTGCGGGTGTTGTTCAGCAGGATATTGCGCGCCGTCCGGCATTTGTTGATTGTAAAATTGTGGAATAGAATGTTAAATATAGATTTTTTGGCGGAAGAAATTTATTCGCGCTTTGGAACTGTAAAACGCGCTAGAAATTGTTTTTTATACACAGCAAAAGGTGTTCGCCTTGTGGATATGTTTCAGGAAGACGGCCGGGCTATTTTAGGATGGCAGGGTAATTCTGCTTTTACAATGTTTAAAAACGTTCTTTGCCGCGGAATTTCCGGCTCTTTTAAAACAGATTTTCCTTACAGGACAAAAAAAGCGGTTCAGGAACTTTTTAATTCTGAACGGGAAATTTTAATTTTTTATTCAAAAACACAGGCTTTGAAAGCTTCCGTTGCAATTTCGCCGAATGGAACTAATTTTTATAAACCTTGGAGTCCGGCAAGCTTGAAATGGCAGGAAATTGATTCAATTGTGTTTGCGCCCCCTTTGCCTTGGTGCGAACCGATTTTTATCGTTGCGGCAAAAACTGAACTCTTTAAGAAAACTTTAGAAAATCCGCTCTTTTCTGAACTTTTGCGCTCGGAAAAACTTCCTGCACCTTTGCATGCGGCAATTGCCCGTTCAATTTACAACCTTATTGCGGCTGTTCAGGAACGTTCCGAAAAAAACTGGTTTGTTTACGATAAAATTCTTACAAAATATTGGGAACGAAAAGGTCCGTATCTTTTTCCGAAAGTTCCTGAGGAAAAGTACAAAGATTTTGTTATTCACTGCCTTGATTGCGGTCTTGTAATAAGTCCGGAATATGAAAATCCTTCTATTGTTCCGTTTGGAGCGGATGAGGGCGTTTTTACAAAATTAAAGAATAATACGTTCTTTTAATACAGAGGTTTTATGGTTCTTTCCGAAGCAGATAAATTTTGGCAGCAGTTTATAAAAGCGACCGGGCAGAATCCGGAAATTGGTTGCGCGGGCGATTTGATTTTTGAAGCAAAAGGTTTTACAAACGATGCGCAGGTTGCAAATATTCTTAGCGGAAAACGGACTGCAATTTTTTCCAGTTTTGCCTCTTATTCGGTCGATGGAGAACCGTTGCCTGTAAGCGGGGAATATTATCTTGTTTTTGACAGAGGAAATAATCCTCGCGCTGTGATTCAAATAGAAAGCGTTGATATTTTGCCTTTTAACGAAATTCCCTGGGGCTTGGCGCAAAAAGAGGGCGAAGATGAAAATCTTGAGCAATGGCGTTTGAGGACTCAAGAAAATCTTGAAGAAGAAGGCGATATTGTTGGTTTTACATTTTCTCCGGATATAAAACTTATTGTGCAAACATTTTCTGTTGTATATAAATGAATTGTTATAAAAAATAAATTGTTTTTATTGCAAGATAAAATATTCTGGTTTATAATCTATACATAAATCTGTTGTATGCAGATATAAAAAAGGAGGCTTTTAAAAAATGGCTAAAAAATCTTCTTTGTCTATTGGTAGACTTATTCTTCAGATTGCAGTAGGTTTGTTGCTTGCAATCGCAGGTATTTGGGCTCTTTCTGGAAAGGGCGGTGATGACGCTTATAAAGCATTGACAGGACTTATCAATGGTAATGCCGGAAAAGCAATAGGACTTGTTTTTGCAGTTGTTGAATTGCTTGCAGGTATTCTTTTGATTTTGGAATGTTTTGTCGGCGATAAATTCGGCAAGTTTGATAATATTCTTGGTTGGATTGTAATCATCGTATGGATTGTTGCTATTGTTCTTATGGATTTCTTGAACGGAAACCTTGAAATTGCTCAGCTTAAATGGTGGTATAGTCTTGCCGGACATTGTGTAATTCTTGGCGCTTTGTTGTCATTGAATGACTAATCAATAGACGGATTGGATTAAGGCGGAAATCATAGCGGTTTCCGCTTTTTTTTGTCATTTTGCCATTTCGGTTCGACGGCGGCATTTGAATCGCTTTAAAATTTTTAATATCTGCCGATAATTTTAGTATGAAAAAGATTTTTGCAAGTTTGTTTTTATTGATTGTAATGTCCATTTTTTCTTTTGGCGCATTTGCAGAAAATACTAAATTTTTTGGCGGAGATTTTGGATTTTCCACCGGAATTCCGGTTTACGGCGGAAATGCTGATTCTCCATATAAAAACCGCGTAATTGTTGGTCTTACAGGCGATGTTTCGTTAAAACTTGGAAATCCCTTAAAATTTCTTTTCGGTTACGATTTTCTTTCTGATATAAACTGGGACGGAAGCCAGCATAAAAATCATCTTGATTATGCGGGATGGTTCGGAATAAAAGTTTATCCGGGCTTTGGCGGTTTGAACGCAAGCCTTGCTTATGCGTTGGGTGCGCGTACGGATTTTATTTCAGAACGATATATAGACAGCGAGGGAACGGAAAAAAAACATTCTGAAGTGGAAACTACCGCTTGGGGAAACGGTTTCCGGCTTGGTGCGGAATACGATTTTCATCACGGTTCAAAGTATAAAATGCTTCCGGCGTTGGGATTTTATTACAGAATGATGCCGCGCGGCAGTAACAATTATGACAATATTTTTGCTTTTTATGTAAATATGGCGTTTTAACTTGAATAAAGTTTATATAAAAAAAAAGCGGCGGTTCATAAGTAAAACCGCCGCTTTTTTTGATTATCTTGCGTATTCAATAATCCTTGTTTCGCGAATCATTGTAATTCGTATTCTTCCAGGATATTTTAAATCGCTTTCAATCTGTTTTGCGATATTAGAAGCAAGCTGCTTTACTTCGTTGTCCGCAACTTTTTCGTTGTTTACAAGAATTCTAAGCTCGCGGCCTGCTTGTATAGCGTATGCTTTTTCAACACCTTCAAATCCTTCTGCGATGGCTTCCAGATTTTCAAGGCGCTTTACATAATTGTCTATAGTTTCGCGTCTTGCGCCAGGGCGCGCGGCAGAAATAGCATCCGCAATCTGAACGATAATCGCTTCTACAGTTGTAGGTTCAATATCGTTGTGGTGAGCGGCAATAGCGTTTACAACATTAGCATCTTCGCCCATCTTTCGCGCCATTTCCGCTCCGACTTCCGCATGGTTCTGGTCGCTGTCGTTTTCTGCGCCTTTGCCGATATCGTGCAAAATTGCGGCGCGCTTTGCAAGTTCTCTGTCCGCACCGATTTCCGCCGCAATAATAGAAGCGGCTGTTGCAACTTCTTTTGAGTGCGAAAGAACGTTCTGTCCATAAGAAGTTCTGAAGTACAATCGTCCGAGAGCGCGGATTCCTTCCGTCGGCATATTGTGAATTCCAAGATCGAAAAGCGCTTTTTCGCCTTCTTCGTAAATTTTGTTTTGAATTTCACGCGTTACCTTTTGAACGACTTCCTCAATTCTTGCAGGGTGAATTCGTCCGTCGGAAATAAGCCGTTCAAGCGACTGCTTTGCAATTTCCTTTCGTACTGGGTCAAAGCAAGAAATAACAACAGCTTCCGGAGTATCATCAATAATAATATCAACTCCGGTAAGAGTTTCCAAAGCGCGGATGTTTCTTCCTTCCCGGCCGATGATTCTTCCCTTCATTTCGTCGCTTGGCAAAGAAACTGTAGTAACAGTAATGTCGCTGGTAGTTTCCGGCGCAATGCGCTGAATTGCAGTAACAAGAACTTCCCGCGCTTTCTTTTCTGCGGTAAGCTGAGCTTCCTGCTCAATTTTGTTAAGAAGTGCCTGTGCATCATGGCGGGCGTCATTTTCAAGATTCTTGATAATTAAATCTTTTGCTTCCTGTTTTGTAAGACCGGAAATTCGTTCAAGTTCCTTGCGGTATTCTTCCTCTTGAGCGGTAACAGCGGCTTCACGCTTTTTCATCGTGTTCATCAAGTCTTCGCAGGCTTTTTCCCGTTTTTCCACTTCAGAAGCTTTCTGGTCAACAACTTCTTCTTTTTTATTTACGCGGGCTTCGTAACGTTGTACTTCGGCACGTCGCTCGCGGTTTTCCCTTTCCTGCTGGTTACGTTCGCGAATGAGTTCATCTTTTGCGTTCAGCAAAATTTCCTTTTTCTGAGCTTCAGCTTCTTTAATTGCGTCCTGTTTTACACGTTCTGCTTTTTGTTCTGATGCAGATAGTTGAAATCTGGCGTACAGCCAGCGAATTGTCCATCCAAGAACGATTCCAACAATAGGGAGAACGATGAATAATACAATATTCGGCATTTTATTCTCCTAGTTTGAAATAGTTCAACTTACATTATAAATTAACAAATATAACTTGTCAAACGATAAGCGACTATATGCAATTATATAGAAAATAAATATGCGTCAGAGATTGATTTTAACAAAAAATTATGAAGGGCGCCTGCCCTACGGCTCAAACCTCCGGGTTTTCGCCTACCCCTCGGTACACGGCGCCTGGCTTCGCGGCGCGTTTTTCTGCTACATAGAAAAATCTTTTCCAAGATAAATTTCGCGGGCAAGTTCCGAATCCAAAATTTCCTGTTTGCTTCCTTGAATCATAATCTGCCCGGTGTTTACAATTATTGCTCTGTCCGTAATTTCCAAAGTGTCGCGAACATTATGGTCTGTAATTAAAATCCCGATTCCGCGCTTTGCCAAAAGCCCGATCATTGATTTGATGTCGGCAACTGCAATCGGATCGATTCCGGCGAACGGTTCATCCAGCAGAAGAAATTTCGGTTCTATTGCAAGAGAGCGCGCAATTTCCGTGCGCCGCCGCTCTCCGCCGGAAAGTGTAAACGCATACTGTTTCCGGATTCTTCCGATTGCAAATTCTTCTATAAGCTCTTCCAGCCGCTGCTTTTTTTCCGCTTTTGAAAGGTCTTTCCGTGTTTCCAGAATAGACCAGATATTTTCTTCAACAGTAAGTTTTTTGAAAACACTTGGTTCCTGCGGCAAATAGGAAATGCCTTTTCTTGCTCTTTTGTACATGGAAAGCGGAGTTATCCGTTCATCATCAAGAAAAATATCTCCGGCGGTCGGTTTGTAAAATCCTACAATCATATAAAAAGTTGTCGTTTTTCCCGCTCCGTTCGGGCCCAAAAGTCCTAAAACTTCACCGGTCTGCATGGAAAAATCAATTCCCTGTACAACTTTTTTGTGTCCGAAACTTTTAAAAAGGCTGGAAACCCGTAATGTGTGAATTTTTTCGTTATTCATCGCCGTTCTCCTGCTTTTGTACGTTTTCCGACTTGCTTTCAGATTTTTCTTCTGCTGAAACTGGATTTTCTGTTTTTGCAGGTTCTATGCTTGCGGAATTTTCTGAATCTTTTGTTTTTACTTCTGCTGTTTTCTTGCTGTTTTTTGTGTTTTCGGATTTCCGCTCATCAACTATGGAACCTTTTACTCGTCCGTCAAGTGTAATTTCCTGCGACGTCAAATCCAGTGTAATCTGCTGTGCGCGGAAAGTGTCGTCGCCCTGTTTTATTTGCGAATTTCCGCTAAGTTCCAGCATTTGATCCGCTTTTCTGTAAATTGCGTAGGCGCCTGTGCAAACATTATTTTTTTGTGTAAGTTCAATTTCTATTTGCATTACGGCGGTGTCAGTCGCCTGATTGTATTCAATTGACTGTGCCTTTGCTTTTACATTGTTTTTCACATCCGTAAGTTCAACATTGTCCTGCAAAGTCGCAATTTTTGTTTCTCTGTCGTATTTTAAGCTTCCGCAGGTGAATTCCAGTTCAGATTCCATGTTTTTGCCTTTTACGGAACCTTCCGCGTTTATAAAACGGAAATCCTTTCCGGAAAGTCCTATTTTATCCGCAAAAATTTCCATTGTATCGGTAAGAACGTACGCTTCGCCGTTTAATGTTGTTGAATCTGATTTGTCGCCTACAATGCCGCTCATGCTGTCTGCGGAAAAAGTTATTTTTTCAGCGGAAGCAGGGCAAAATGTGCTGAAAAAGAGCATGGTTGCAAAAAAAACTTGTGGTGCGAAAAATTTACTGATTTTCTTCAATTTGCGCTCCGTCTGCGTTTTGTTCCGCATTTGTAAGATTGCTTTCTGTTTCTGCGGTATTATTTTCTTCCGACTCAAACTGACCGGTTACGACTCCGTTGAAAGCAAATTTTTTGCTTACTCCGCTTGCGGAAAATCCCGAACCGTGCATTACGGTTTTGCCTTTTTTTAGCGTAACCGTATCATTTCTGCTGCTCGTAAGCTGTTCTGTTTTTCCGTTCCATCGCAAAGTGTCGGCAGAAACTACCAGATCGTCTTTTTTGTTGTTAATTTCAATGTTGTCGTAAAGAACGTAGTTTTCGGCTTTTGTATCCGAAGAAAGAAGTTCGCAGGCGCCTTCTGTTGTGATTTCTCCGTCGCTGTTCAATATTGTAAAATTTACATCTTTTGCATACATTGTTTTTCCGTCGGAATATTGTTCCAGACGTCCCGCTTCTAAGGTCATCGTTTTTTTGCTGTCTTCGTAGCGGGTAAAACTTGCGTCTGTGAAAATAAATTCCGGCACGTTTGTTTCATCCTGATAAGTTACTCCGTATTTTAAGGAGCAACCTGGAAAAAAAACTGAAAAACAAAAAATTAATAACGCAGACGGAATCGCTCTTTTCATTGTTTTTCTAATGTAGCTCCTAAAAATGCCGTGAACAGCGGATGCGGTTTTGCCGGTCGCGAAACAAATTCCGGATGGTATTGAACACCGATTCCCCATTTGTGGTTTTCCCATTCAAATGCTTCCGCTCGTCCGTCTGTTTCTGTTTCCGCAGAAATAATAAGTCCGTTCTGTTTCATAAAGTCGGAATATTTTTTGTCAAAAGTATGTTTGTTGCGGTGCCGTTCTGAAATCAATGTTTTTTTGTATGCCGCATAAAGTTTTGTGTTTTTTAAAACTTTTACATTTTGCGCACCGATTTGTTCCGAGCCTGAAGCTGTAAGTCCGGCTTGTTCTTCCGGAAGGCTTATTATTGCGTGCTCAGAATTCTGGATGAATTCGGTACTGTCCGCATCCTGCCAGCCGATAAGGGAGCGCGCGGTTTCTATTGCCATAAGCTGCATTCCAAGATCAATTCCTAAGTACGGAATGTTGTTTTCGCGGGCAAATTTTACAGTTTTTAAAAGTCCTAAAAAGCCGCGCTGTCCGTAATTTCCTGGAATTACAATTCCGTTTACGTTTTCAAATGCGGAAGAAATTGATTCTTTGTCTTCAAGCGATTCCGCATCAATTTTTTTAAGTTCCAGCTGAACTCCAAACGAAGTTACTGCCGCATGGAAAAGCGATTCACGCACTGATTTGTAACATTCGTCCAAGTAGTCTTTTTTTCCTACCATTGCGATTGTAACTTTTGTGCTTGCTTCATTAAGTTTTTTTATAAAACTTGTCCATTGTCGTATATTCGAATTGGCAACATCTGTTTTTATTGCAAGTTTTTTTACGATTGCCGAATCAATTCCTTCTTTATGGAATATAACCGGAATTTCATAAATGGATTTTTCTACGTCCGGAGAAACAAAAACCGCATTTTGAGAAACATTGCAGAAAAGCGCAAGTTTTTTTCGGATTGAAGGTTCAATTTCTTTTTCGCAGCGGCAAAGCAGAATATCCGGTTGAATTCCTGCTTCCTGAAGCTGTTTTACAGAATGTTGCGTAGGCTTTGATTTTAATTCTCCGCCGGTGATTACCGGAATCAAAGAAAGATGAATTGTACAGATGTCATTTTTTGAAAGTTCGTGAATCATTTGACGACCGGCTTCCAAATACGGAATGGATTCAATGTCGCCGACTGTTCCGCCGATTTCTACGATTACAACATCCGCCTGAGTTTTTTGTCCGATTGCAAAAATCCGACGCTTTATTTCGTCTGTTATGTGCGGAATTACTTGAACAGTCCGTCCGTTGTAGCGGCCTGCGCGTTCATTGTGAATAACTTGGTCATAAACTTTGCCGATTGTAATGCAGTTGTCGCTTGTGATGTTTACACTTGTAAAGCGCGAAAAATTTCCAAGGTCAAGATCCGTTTCGGCACCGTCTTCTGTAACGTAAACTTCACCATGCTGGAACGGACTTATGTTTCCTGCGTCAAGGTTGATGTAAGGATCGCATTTTATCATTGCGATTTTTAAACCGTAACCTTCAAGAAGGCTTCCTATTGTTGCAGAAGCCACACCTTTTCCAAGACTTGAACAAACTCCACTTGTAATCAGAACATATTTACTCATAAGGTGATATTTTTTCATTATGTTTGCTTTTAGTCAATGATGAAATGATGAAATTGAAAAAATAACCGCAGATGTAAAAATTCTGTCCGCACATATATAGTTGCTTTTGTCTGGTGAATGTTTTTGCTGGATTGCATCAGATGAAAAACAAAAATTTTTAACAAAATTTGATTGCTTTGAAAAGTGCGTGTATAATTGTTCTATGCTTGAAGTGCTTAATGATGAATATTTTGGGAAATTCAAAAAGACTATATATGACGAAAGCGGAATAACGTTTTCGGATACAAACCGTCCTATACTTGACAGCCGGATAAAAGAAATTCTTAGGGAAAAGAAAATTGAATCTCCTGAGGAATATTATTCTCTTATCTTAAAAGATCATGAAGAAATGAAACGTATGTTGGATAGTGTTACGACTAATCTTACGCGTTTTTTTAGAAATCAGCCTCATTTTGATGCTTTTGAAAATTACGTAATTCCTCATATTCTTGAAGAAAAAAAGAAATCCGGAGACAGAACCGTGCGCGTTTGGAGCGCAGGATGTTCTACCGGGGAAGAACCGTATACAATTGCGATGATTTTAAAGAAAATTCTTCCGATGGGATACAATTTTACAATCACTGCTTCTGATATTTCGCTGAAATCTTTGATGGTTGGTCAGCAAGGTTTGTATGCGGAAAACAAAATAGACGGAATTCCTCCGGAATATCTTTCGCAATTTTTTACAAAAACTGAAAAAGGTTATCAGATAAGCAAAGATGTTATGAGTCATGTAAAATTTGACTATCATAATCTTAAAAATGAACCTGGAATGCGGAATTTTGACGTTGTTTTTTGCAGAAATGTAATGATTTATTTTGATGAGGCGGCGCAGCGCGTTGTTTTAAACAGATTCTGGGAATCTATGGCAAATCATTCTTATTTGTTCATCGGACATTCAGAATCTCTTTTTGGTATGAATACAAAATTTGAGTTCCTGAAAACGGACTGGGCTTGCTTATATCAAAAGAATGTATAAACTTTTTGCAGATATTTTTGCTGGAAAACGGATAAGGTAAAATGGAAATAAATAATTCTGTATATGATACGCTTTGCGTTCAGATTTGTGATGATTCTGCTTTGATGCGAAATCTTGTTTCGCGGATTATAAACGATGTTCCGGGAATGAAAGTTGTCGGGAAAGCGGTAAACGGAAAAATGCTTCTTGAAGAAGTTCCTGTTGTAAAGCCCGATGTTATTGTTCTTGACATAGAAATGCCTGTTATGACGGGTGTTGAATTTTTGGAAGAGCGGAAAAAATTAAAGTGGGATATTCCGGTTATAATTCTTTCTTCTGTGGCGACAAAAGGTGCGGCCGTAACTGTAAAGTGCCTTGAACTTGGTGCGGTTGATTTTATAACTAAGCCGGGCGGTTCTGTTACAACAGAAATAATGGATGTGAGCGAACTTATTGTTGAAAAAATTGCTTCTTACGGAAGTTCGTATGCGCGCCGTCATGGAAAAAAAGTTCCTTCTGTTGATTTTTATTTGCGTTCGATAAAAATGAAGGAAGCGGAAAAATTTGTTGAAAAACAGAAAGGAATAAAGTCCGCTTCCGCTACTTTGGAACCTGTTTTGTCTTCCTGGAAAGAGCCGGAAAAAAAGGAACCGAAAGTTGTGGAACCTTTGCGAAACGGCGGCAAAATAAAAATAATAGCAATAGGAATTTCTACCGGCGGGCCGAATGCATTGCGCGATGTCTTTAAAATGATTGACCCTCACTTGAAGCAGCCTATTTTAGTTGTTCAGCATATGCCGGCCGGATTTACAAGGGAATTTGCTCAAAGCCTTAATAAAATTTGTCCGCTGGAAGTTTGCGAAGCCGCCGATGAAATGCCTATACAGGACGGACACGTTTATATTGCCCCCGGAAATTATCATATACTTGTGGAAGAACGCTTTGGCGGAAATGTAATCCGCACAACGCAATCAGAGCAAAGAAACGGACATCGTCCGAGCGCGGACGTTCTTTTTGAAAGTGTGGCTGAAGTTTACAAAAATAATGCTCTTGGCGTAATTATGACAGGAATGGGACGGGACGGAGCGGCTGAAATTGCAGAAATGCGAAGGCAAGGCGCCTGGACGTTGGGGCAGGACGAATCTTCCAGTGTTGTTTACGGAATGCCGCGCGTAGGATGGGAACTTGGCGGCGTTCAAAAGCAGGTTCCGCTTATGCAGATGGCGGACGAAATCAGCAAACTTGCGCGCGAACATCAATAAATAATTATTTTAGTCTACGATTTTGTTGATTTGCAGTTTTATGATTGTTGGCGCTGTCCGCGATGATGCGAATACAAAAGCGCCGGCTACTAAGAAAAACGCCGAAATAAAAATTGCTTTGAAAAATTCTGTGCATTCGCAATTTAAAATGTTTGCGGCTGGTTTTGAAATAAAAAATCCCAGCAATGCGGCTGCGATAGGAACTAGGAGTGCAAAAAGTCCGGCTGCTGCTTCTTTTTTCTGTGGTAGTCCGATTATAACTTTTGTTCCTGCGGAAATTTTAAATTTATAGGGATTTGCAACTTCAATTCCTGAAATTTTTGCAGAATCCGGAGAATTTGCATCCTTGCTCTGCAAGATTTTTTGCTCCGGCGCTACCATTATAGTTCCATTTTCTGTTGATGTTACAATGTAAACGCTTTTCACAGAATTTCTCCATTCTTTTTTATTTCTTTAAGACGTTTTTCGCATTCTTTTTCGCCGGTTTTGTTGCCAAGTTCTGCATAAGTGTCTTTCAGATTAAAAATTGCATCATAATAGTACGGATTTATAACTACCGCACGTTCAAATGCAGTGGATGCTTCTTCAAAATTTTTGGTATTAAAAAGAATAACACCTTGAGTGTTCCATAATTTTGAATTTTCCGGATTTACAGAAAGTCCGCTGTAGCAATATTCCATAGCATCTTCAAATTTTCCTTCGTTATAAAGAACAAGTGCAAGTTCTTCAATAATTTCTGTGTCTGAAGGCGAAATATGATGTGCTTTTAATAGAGAATTTTCGGCTTTTTGCAAATCGCCGGAATCTCTGTAGGTAACTCCAAGATTATACCAGAGAAGAGAATTGTTTTTTTCAATTGTAATTGCGCGCACAAAACAAGCGATTGCTTCTTTAAAAGAACCATCTGCTGCCAGCAAAATTGCCTGATTGTTAAGTCTGTCCGCTGTTTCAGTCATTTTTGATTTTCCTTCTAATCTTTCTTCTTGCTTTGGAATTTTAAAATCATTGAACTGAAAAGTTCTTCTATAAGTTTAGCAGACTTTGAAGAATTTGCACTCTTAAAAATATCAGAAAGTGCGGCGGTATTCTTTTCTATTGTTTCTTTGCCTTTTTTTGCCGCTTTTTCAATAGAATTATTGTTTTCCAAAATGGAAATACATTTTTCAACTGCCGGCGAATCAATTCCTTCTTTTGACGCCTGCTCAAAAAGAGATGCGATTATTTTTTTATCTTCAGGTTTTTCCTGGATATGCAAAAGAACCGGAAGACTTTTTTTGCCTTCAACAATATCGTCTCCGCGTTTTTTTCCGGGATTTCCGGTTGTAAGGTTTTGAACATCGTCAAGAATTTGAAATCCTTCGCCAAGAGCTGCCGCAATTTTTCCTGCGGAAGCAGTTTCTTCAACTGTTGCTCCTCCGGCTAAAAATCCGGTTTGAACCGCAAGAGACGCTAAAGTTCCGGTTTTCAAGTGAACCATTTGAGTGTATTCCTGCACAGTTGGAAATAAAGTCGGGTTTCTATGCCAGAAAATGTCCATCGCCTGTCCAAGATGAAGTCTGCGGAGTTCCTGCGTGTACAGCATATAAAGCTGATTCTTAAATTTTTCCGAAGCGTTAAGTTTGTTTATTACGAGCGGGGCTAAAAAATAAAGCCAAGAACCTGCATTCAGAGCGGTGTCCAGTCCGTATGTTAGGTAAGCAGCCGGTTTTCCGCGCCGTTCTTTGCTGGAATCTTCAATGTCATCGTGAATAAGCGAGGCGGTGTGGACGAATTCTACAAGCGGGGTAATGCTGTACGTTTGCTCAAGCGAAAGGGGAGCAGATTTTCCGGATTCGCGGCAAAGTTCAGAGCAAAGCACCAAAAGCAGCGGACGCCAACGTTTTCCGCCTAAATCCATAAGAGAGCGGCAAGGCGTTATAAGGTTTGCAAAATGTTCATCCGTTACGAATTCGGAAAGATTTCCGAAGGATTCGTTTTGCCATTTTTCATTTGTTTTTTGCGGAAGAATTTCTTTTAAAGAATCTTCTATATTTTTTAAAATTAGTGTAAATTCTTGTTTCATATTTAATAAATATATACTAAATCTGTTAAATATTGAACAAAATATTCCGAAAAGAAAGTAATATGCCGTCAAATAATTACGAAAAACCCGATTATTGGTCTCAAAAAGCATTCTCTGAAGGATATCCTGCGCGTTCAGTTTATAAATTGAAAGAAATGGATGAAAAATTCGGAATGTTGAAAAAAAGTTGCAATGTTCTTGATTTGGGAGCCGCTCCTGGAAGTTGGACTACTTTCCTTTTGCGTAATCTTGGAGAAGGAAGCCGCGTTGTAAGCTGCGATTTGAATCCGCTTTCAAAATCTGTCCGCGGTGAAAATCTTACTTTTATTCAAGGTGATTTGAACGATGCGGCAATAAGAAAGCAGATAAAGTCTCTTGGACCGTATGATTTGGTTGTTTGCGACGCTGCGCCTTTGACAACTGGCAATAGAATTGTTGACACAGCTCGTTCCGAACAACTGGTTGAAATGGCAATTTGGTATGCAGAATCAATGCTGAAAACCGGCGGAAATTTTTGCGTTAAGATTTTCCAGAATGGAGATCAGCAGAAGTTCTTGAAAAAAATGCGGGAACTTTTTTCCGCGGCAAAAGGATTCAAGCCGGAAGCGTGCCGTTCCGAATCTTTTGAGACATTTCTGGTTGGTATTTCGCGAAAATAGGTGATAGAATATATGGATAAGTACAAAAATTACAAGAGTTTTACTTTAAAGATGAAATTGGAAAAGATTTATAATAGATTGTTCAGTAACCGTTTCAGAAAAATAATTGTTCATTCTCTTATTGCGTTCTGCGGCGGAATTTCTGTTGCCTGGCTTGCTTTGTATGCGGCTTCAAATCTGAATGTTGAAAAAGGTGTCGGCGGACTTGAAACCTCTGCTGTTCCGGAATTTAACGTGGATGCGGAAAAAGTTGTTTCTTCCGCTGAAAATTCTGATGAAGGACTTGCAGAACTTGATGCACTTGCAATGATTGATTCTATTTCTGAAAATGATGTTGCTTCCGACAGTCTTGATGCTGCCGCTGCAGTTTTGAATCAGGATTCATATTCTTCTGAAGGTCTGGAACTTTGCTATTATACTTACCGCGTAAAAAAAGGTGATATGATTGGCTATATTGCGGACAATTTCGGGATTACACAAGACACAATTATCAGCGTTAATAACATACATCAGTCGCGGCTTATTCAGATTGATCAATATTTGAAAATTCCTTCTATGCCGGGAATTATTTACACTGTAAAGAAAAATGGCGAAGCCGCTGAATCTATTGCGGAAAAATATGAAGTCAGCGCGGAAAAGTTCATCAGGGTAAACAAACTTGAAAAGAATGCGTCATTGATTGCGGGGCAAACTGTTTTTGTTCCGGATGCTCAGCTTGATTGGGTTACCCGCCAGGAAATTAATGGTGATTTGTTCCACAAGCCTATTCATTCGCGTTATTATCTTTCTTCATATTATGGATGGCGAAGTTCTCCTTTCAGCGGAAAGCGTTCCTACCATTCCGGAATTGATATGGCTTGTCCGCAGGGAACGCCTGTTTATGCGGCTTTGGGCGGAACCGTAACTTCTGTTGGTTATAACAGTGTTTACGGAAATTTTGTTATTATAACACATCATTCCGGATATAAAACTTTGTACGGTCATATGTCTAAGCAGCTTGTAACCCGCGGAAAAAAAGTTGATACAAGCACAAAAATCGGACTTGTCGGAAGTACCGGTTTAAGTACGGGACCGCACTTGCACTTTACCGTTTATAAATTCGGAAAAACCGTAAATCCGGCGGCTTTGTGGAAGTAATTTTTGCCGGGCAGAATTTATATTCTGCAAGAATTTGCTATGCAATTTCTTTTGCTACGGCAGAAATCTTTTTTATAAAAATATCAATGTGGCTGCAAACAAAAACTGCGCAGTAAACAGTTACGCTTCCTGCAATTGTAAGCGCATACCACAATGAAAGCGCTTTGTTCTTAAAGTCCGGAGTTGTGAACATTGAACCGAAAAGAAGCACAATCATAAGAATTCCGCCTATAATCCATCCTGCGAACGGAAGAGGCTTGTAAAATTTATCTTTTTGCGGAATGTTTGTCTGCGAAAGGATTTTCTGGATTGTTTCATCGTTTACCGGAGTTTTTATTTTTAGCGGAGCAGAAATTTCTTTTTCAGCGAGTTTTAAAAGTTTTATTTGCTCTCTGCATTTTTTGCATCCTAAAAGGTGCAGCGAAATTTTAAAGGGAACCCGTTCTCCTTTATCCAGCATAAGATACTGATTCATAATTTGTTCGCATTTATTTTTCATAAAAATCCTCCAGTTCGTTTTTTAATATTTTTTTTGCCCTGAATATGTGAGATTTTATTGTATTCAGCGGAAAGTCTGTGATTTCGCTTATTTCTTGATATGAAATGTCATAATAAAAATACATTTCCACGCAAATTTTGTATTTTTCCGGAAGTTCCTGAATTGCTTCCCGGATTGCTTTTTGCGTAATGCTTCTGATTTGAATTTCTTCCGGTGTTATGTTTGCCGAATCGGGAATAATTGTTTCATCTTCAATCTGAAAAGAATTTTTTGTTCTTTTTACAGAATTGATTGCAGTTGTGTATGCAATTTTCATAAGCCAAGTTGAAAACATTGAATTTCCCTTGAAAGATGACAGATGTGTAAAAACTTTTATAAAAACATCTTGAACAAAATCTTCGGAGTCAGAGTCGTTATGAAAGAAGCTTTTTCCAAAATTAAAAATTTTTGCTTTGTACAACGTTAAAAGTTCAGAAAAAGCGTCCTTTTTACCAGAAAGAACGGCTTTTACAAGGCGAAAATCTCTTTTTTTTATAAATTCTCTTTCTTGCTCTTTAAGCATTTTTTTTAGTCTTTTTTATGAAATTCCGGATAAGAATAATAAAATACAAGAAGCGCAATTCCTACAACGAGCGGAATAAGTCCGCCAAGAATCGCATAAGAAAATCCGTCGATGATAACAAAAACTGCTGTAATAATAAAACCTACACCGGTCAGCAAAAGTCCTGTAAGAAGCGAAAATGCAGCGTAATTAAATTTTTTCGGAACAAAAGTTCCTGTTTTAATCTGAAGTTTTGTTTCGTGATGTTTCCACAGAATATAGAAAAAAATAATCAGTGCACCGAAACATATTCCTACGATTGGAACTATTGAAACTATTACTTGAGCCGCAGTTGATGTAATTTGATTCATTTTTTATCCTCACTTGAATATAAGACACATTTCCTGCAAAAAAGTTGCTTTTTCAAGTTGAAATTCAAGTTAATCCAAGAAAATTAAATCTTCAAAATAAATGTCTTGAATTTTGTTCAAAACCAGAAGTTCATTAATCTGCGCCGAAAGTTCTTTTTTTATTTGCGCGTCGCCCTTTCTTTTTAATTCTTCTGCTGATTGCGATGAAAAATAATTTGTAAAAACAGATTTTATCATTGAATTTTTGCGGGAAAGTTCTTCAAAAAACTCTTCATCGTCTTTTGTGTAGGAAAGAAGCGGATTTAAGACAACCGTAGTGCCATTTTCATTTTTTTTGGAAGCCGTTACGGTTCTTATTCTTCCGATGTTTTTGTATGAAGCCGTTTTGCTTTCTGCGGGAGTTTGCGCCTGTGCTCTTACAACAGTAAATTCCTTAGGTTTTGTTGCCACCGCTAAGGTAGTTCCCAAAATTATTACACCAAGAAAAATTATGACTGCTATAAGAATTTTATTTAAAGTTATTCGGTTCAATATTTCGTTCCATATTTCTCTCATTTTCTGTTCCTTTGAATTTCCTGCTGATTATACAACAATATAAAGAATTTATCATTCAAGAAAGCATAAAAAAAATCCGATATTCTAAGGGAAAAGTAGGTTTTAAATGATAAAGGCTGGAATTGAAAATACTTTTGCGCAATTTTTTCTGATTGCTGCAGAAGGTTGTGAAAACATAAAGAATTTTTTCTCTTTTCTTTTTACAAAAATTCCTCTTTCTGTGTTTTTTGCTCTGCTTTCGTGTGCTGTTTTGTTTTTTGTTCTGATTGCGGTGTTAAAATCAAAGCGAAGAACAAACAGAAAAAAAAATGAATTGCCTAAAAATTTTGTGGTTCAGGCAAATCTTTCAGAGGAAAGTTTAATTGAAATCAGAAATATGTTTAAAGAAGTTCTTGCGGAAAACGAAAAAACTAAAACTTTGATTCAAACTGAATTAAAAAAGTATGAACAGGAAAACAAAAAAGAAGAACCGAATGTGAGTTTAAAAAATACAGAGAAGTTGGAAGATGTGAAAAATATGGAAAATTCGGAAAAAGAACAGAATGAAGCCCTTGATTTTAGCGAAACAGAAAAAACTTTGCCGGAAGTAACAGGTTTGCAGTCCGCTTTTGTAGAAGAACTTGAAGAACTTGCTGAAGTGGATCCGGAGCCTCTTGCTGAAGACGCTCTTGAAGAACCGCAGGAACTTGTTGAACTTGCCAGTTACGAAACTCATGAAAGTTTGGAAACAGGTGAACTGAACTATATTCCCTCTGTAGCGATTGACAGTACTAAATTTGAAGGAACGGAACCGCTTGTAATCGGGGACAACACAAAATCCGCGACGGAAAGCGAAGGAAATCAGGTTGAAAAGCGGGAATTCCGCATTTTTAAGCCATTTGATTATATTAACGAAAATAATAAAGAAAAAAATACAACGGAAGAAAGCGGGGCTTTGCCTTTAGAAAATCTTTCTTCTGAAAAGGACGGTTTTATGCTTACAACTTTTTGCGCAAATGATACAAACGTAACAGATTTGCCGGTAGAAGCTATTGTTCTGGGTGAAGACGGAGTTTTTCAAATTTCTTCAAACTTGAAAACTTCTGATGTTATGATTGACGAAGATTTTAAAAAACTTGTAGATTCTGTAATACGATAATCATTTGCGCCGGATTTTGTGCAGGTAAAGCGCAAAGTCACCGGCGCATTTGAAAATGGCAAATCTATTCGTTTTTTACAAGACAAGTTTTTATTAGCGATGAAAATAAATAAATTTTCTTGTAAATTTCTATGCAGAAATTCTTTAGCGGCGTTTCCAAATAATGATCAAGTTCTTTGTAGTTGGAAATTAAAGTCGGTTTGTTTTTTTGCAAATCTTCCACGATAGTTTTTATAATTTTTCCGATTGTTATAATGTTTCGCATGCAAGTCATAATGTAGTTGTATGCGTTTTCGTTTGCCTGCAAAATAAGTCTGTTCGCAATATTTCTTGAACTTGTGTCTCTGTCTGTTTTTGGAAGAAGCGTTCTGATTTTTACGCCGATTGCACCGTCTTCTGCAAGTTCAGCATCAAAAACTGTTATGCTTTCGGAAATTTCCAAAAGTTCATTGTAGTAATCAGAAATTTGCGAAGTCAGTGTTTGCGCATTCCATGTTCCGCGCACAACTACAACATCGTAGAATTCCCGAAGTTCCGTTTTTACAATTTCAATTAAAAATGTTTTGATATAGGACAGCGCCTGCGTATTATTGAATTCCACAAGTCTTTTCTGTGCAAGAATTTTATTTTTGTTTTCAGAATAATTTGAAAGAGGAACAATTTCTGAAGTTCCGAAGAGTTGTGCCGCAATATTGTTCTCGGTCGCAGAGCGCTGTTTTTCAATCAGAGTGTTAACTGTATTTTCTGCGTCATTTTTCAGTTTGTCCATGTATGGTTCGACTATATTGGAAGAAAGTTGCGTTACGTTCGGAACATAGTCAGGATTTTGAGAAGCAAGTTGAATTATCATTTCGAACGTTTTTGCATTTTTTAGAGCGTAAAGCCGTGCAAGAACTCTTTTCCATAATCCAAGAGAAATAGGTTCTGTTCCCTTCAAAGACTTTAAAAGCTTGAAAAGTGTTGTCCAGTCAGACTCGAACGGAGTGTCCCAAATTGCTTCTATATAATCTTTTAAGTCGTCAACAAGATATTCTGCATTTACGTGCTCAAAGTGTGTGGGTGAAGAAAATGAGTTTTCCCTGATTGTTTTGTCGAACTTTTTCAGGAAAAAATAATAATCAAAAGTTGAAATAGACTTCATTGCTATAAGCTGCTTGTAAAGGAAATCTATCTGGGTGATTTTTTCCATAGTAAGATAGTCATTGATTTTCGAAATACGTTCTTCAACTTGTGCGCTTAGCCGGTCTAAAGGAATTTGCTTGGACATTGCAATTATGTTCTGTTCGGAAAGACTTTCTTCCATAGTGCGGATTTCTTCCGGCAGGGAAAAACTTATGGCAAGGTGTTTAAGCGAATTCTGGTTCTGTATTGAATTGAACATAACTTGAAGCGGAGCAATCGCTTTGTAAATATCGTAAATCTGCTTTCCCATGGCAGGAAGCATTTCATTTCCGCTGAATTTATAAAATCTGTTGAATTTGCTTTTAGAAAGTTTCTTTGAAATTGCTTTTAATTGTCTTTTTTTTAGTGCGTCGGCATCGTTTGCACCGAATATTATTTCTAAAAGATTTGAAAAGAATCCACCCTTGTCTGATTTTCTGTTTTCCATAGTTTAATTTTAAATTATTTGGGGGGAGTGTCAAGGTGATAAAACTGGCCTATAAAAATAGATATCTTGTTATAATTCTTGTATTATAAACGTTTCTAGCATATTTATAAAAAATAAGTTATATTAAAAATATAAATAAACCGTTTGTATTACGAGGTTTTATGAAAAAAATATTTTGTTTGTGCGCGGTAAGTCTGATTTCCGCAAGTTTGTTTGCTTATAATCCTCCTGCCGGAGGTCAAAGTCTTTTTAATATTTCCAGTCCTACGCAGCTTGTTTCTGCTTCTTCTGTTGCCGGTGGCGGAATTTTTTATCCTGGTCCGGATTCGATTGCTTTTAATCCGGCGCTTCCGTCGTATGAAGAGCGTGTGCAGTTGGATGCGGATTTTTCAATTTTAGTGAATAAGGGCGAAGGTGATTCTGGTGCCGCTTTTCAGACGGGAATTTTAATTCCTATGAAAATGTTTAATCTTAGCGGGCTTCTGAACGGGGTTTTTCTTCATGCGGAAGATATGGATGTTGAAAAATCTATGAATTTCAAAGCCGGACTTTCAAAAGAAGTTACGGAAAAGCTTAGCGTGGGGCTTAATCTTGATGCCGGCGCATTGTGGGGCGTTGAATCTGACTGGTCGCTTGGAGCCGGTTTGGGTGCGCTTTATAGAAGAGAAAGTCTTGGTTTTTTGAAGGATTTTAGAATAGGCGTTTCCGCTTTGAATTTGGGAAAATATTATCAATCGGATAAAATTTTGGGAATCGATGAAAAATCTGCTTCTGTATTTCCGAATTATGTAACTTTGCGGACAGGAGCGGGAACAAATCTTATAAAAAATGATTCTATAGTTCTTGGCGTTTCGTTTGATATTTCCACAATGTGTTTTCAAAATGTTGTTTTTGACGCAGGAATTCAACTTGGTATAAAAGATTTGATTTTTGTGAGCATTGCGGAACGAATTGACGTTGCGGAATGTGCTGAAGGCAGCGTGGATTTGCTTCCTGCTGTTGGTCTTGGTGTAAAATTCAACTTGAATGCTTCGAATAATTCTTATCTTTCTGCGCATAATTGGGACAAAAGTGAAATTTTAGCGTCGGGCGCTTGGCAGCAAAAATACGATAATATAGAAGTTATTTCTGCCGGAATGCGGGTAAAACTGGGCCAAAAAGATGTTGAGCCGCCTGTTATTAAAATTTGGGATGAAGAATAATAAGTTGCGGATTTGGAGTCAAAAATGAAAAAGAATTTTTTTGTAAAGATAGCGATGCTTGCTTGCGCTTCTGTTGTATTTGCGGAGCCAGCTGTAAAATATATTTCGCCTAATAATGATGGTGTTCAGGACAATCTTACAATTCCTTTGAAAATTTCTGACCGTCATCTTATAAAATCATGGAATTTGATTATAGAAGATGTCAGCGGAAATGTTGTCCGCACAATAGGAAATAAAGTTGCGCTTCCGGAAAAAGTTAATGTGAAATCTTTTTTTAAGCAGCTTGTTACGCCAAAGCAAGGTGTTATTGTGCCGGAAAATGTAGTTTGGAACGGTGCGATGGATAACGGAGAAACTGCTCCGGACGGAACTTACTATTATTATTTTCAGGCGACGGATGATAACGATAATACGGGTAAAACTCAAAAATATGCGGTTGTTGTTGATACCAGCGCGCCGGAAATTGCGCTTTCTCAGCCGTCAGACAAAATTTTTGGCGAAGGCGCAAAATCGGATTTTTTAATAAAACAATCCGGTTCTTCGGAAGATAAATGGACTGGAATTTTTAAGAATACTTTGGGCGAAACTGTAAAGACTTTGAACTGGACAAACGGTTCTCCTGAAAATTTCAGATGGAACGGAACTGACGATGTCGGAATGGCGGTTGCAGACGGAGTTTATTCTTACGAAATTTCTTCAACTGATCGCGCCGGAAATACTTCTGAAAGTGCGGTGATTTCAAATATCATTTATTCTGCGCAAAAACCGGCAACTAACATTCTTATTTCCGGAAGCCGCTACTTTTCGCCGGATACAGATTCTTTGCTTTCAGATATAAAATTTGAAGTTACAATTCCTGTTCCGGAAAAATCAAGCGGCAATAAACTTACTTCCTGGTCGGTGCAGATTTTTAATTCAAACGGAAAACTCTGCCGCTCATATGACAGTTCAAAGAGCGAACTTCCGCCTGAAGAAATTGTTTTTGACGGAAAGGATGACGAAGGAAAAAAGCTTCCGAACGGAAAATATCAGGCTTTTGTAAAAGCGTCTTATCTTAACGGTTTTGAAGCGGCAACTTTAAAATCTCCGGAATTTATTCTTGATACAACAAAACCTTCCGCTCAAATTGGAATTTCTGCATCCGTTTTTGGCGGTGCGGACAAGCCGAATGTGAAAATTTCTATGCTTGACGATAATACCGGAAAATATGCGGCTGTTCCTGTGTGGCGCGGGCGCATTTATAACGAACAGACTGGAGTTACGGTTCGTGAATACAATTTTGGTCAGTATCTTCCTGATAATATTTTATGGAACGGATTTGATTCCGACGGAAAACTTGCTTCCGATGCAAAATACCGTTTTGAACTTTCTGCAACGGATTTGGCTGGAAATAAAGGTGTTGTTGCGGCAAAAGATTCATTCACTCTTGATACTAAAAAAGCGTCTATTTTGCTTTCTTTAAGTGATTCTGCTTTTAGTCCCAACAATGATAAAGTAAAAGATACGATTCAGTTTCTTCCAGTTTTAAAAGATGCTTCAGGAATTGAATATTACAATCTTGAAATTCGTAACGATAAGAATTCAAAAATCAGGACAATTCAAGGAACAAAATCTTTGCCTGCTTCCATATCATGGGACGGAAAAGATTCCAGCGGAATTATAAGCAAGGATGGAAATTACAATGCAACTTTAATTGTCGGAACAACAAATGGAAATGTGATTTCAGTTGTTTCTTCAAATTTTGTTCTTGATACAGTTGCGCCTTCTCTTTCTGCTGTTGCGCCTTGGTCTGCTTTCAGTCCGGATGGCGACGGAAATCAAGATTCAATTCCTGTAACAATAACTGGTTGTACTACAGAAAATCTTTGGGTTGCAGAAATTCGCGATTCAAAAAATAAAACTGTAAAACGATATTCTTGGAAAGGAAAAATCAAAACGGATTCAAAAGATATGTTTGAATGGAACGGCACTGATGAAGCCGGAAACAAAGCTCCTGACGGAATTTATTCAATCGTGATATCTTCTGAAGATGATGCCGGAAACGCATTCAGTACGACAATGTCTGGCTTTACATTGGATACGCGCGAAACAAAAGTTTATGTAACCGCAGAAAATGAAGGAATTTCTCCGAATGGTGATAAAATTCTTGACACTCAGAAATTTGATATAAAAGCTTCTGTTCCAGACGGAATTCTTACTTGGAATTTTGATATCAGAAGTGAAAACGGAAATTCTGTGCGCGGCTGGTCTGATAAAGACAGCGCAAATCTTCCTGCTTCGATAACTTGGGACGGTTTGGATAACGGCGGAAAAGTTGCGGAAGGAACGTTCACAGGCACATTGAATGTAACTTACAAAAAAGGAAATAAAGTTTCTGCGGTTTCTGCACCATTTGTTTGTACGGCAATTCCGCCGGTGCTTAGCGTTAAGACTGCGCCGGAATATTTTAGTCCGGATAACGATGGAACGGATGATGACTTGTTCATAAAACTGAGCGGAACTTCTAAAGCTTTGATTAAAAACTGGTCGTTTGTAATAAAAGATCCGAACGGAAAGCCTTTCTGGCAGACTAAGGGAAATTCTTCTATCACAGAGCGGATTATTTGGGACGGACTTAGCAATGTTCAAAAGAATTCAAAGGGATATGCGGAAAGAGTTCAGTCTGCAATGGATTATCCTTATGAATTTACAGTTTCTGACAATCTTGGAATGACAAGTGTTGTAAAAGGTCTGATTTCAATTGATGTTCTTGTTATAAGAGATGGAGATGTTTTGAAAATGGCAGTTCCTTCTATTATATTCCGCTCTGATAATGCGGATTTTAAGACAAACAAGGAAGTTGCAAACGGGCTTTCTCCTGCAATTGCTGCGAACAATGAGCGTGTGCTTAACAGAATTGCAGAAATTCTTAATAAATTCAAAGATTACAAGGTAACTATTGCAGGTCATGCAAATCGTCTTACTGATTTTGAAGCGGAAGAAACTGAAGATAATCCGCGGGAATGGGGACCGGCGTTAATTCCTCTTTCTGCAAAAAGAGCGGAATTTGTAAAAGATTATCTTGTAAGAAAAGGAGTAAGTTCAAGTCGCCTTTCTACTGAAGGAAAGGGCGGAACCGAACTTGTTGTTGATTATAAAGACAAGGATAACAACTGGAAGAACAGACGGGTTGAATTTATTCTTGAAAAATAGCGATTTGCGGTCTTTTGATTTGTTGCGTTTTTTGATGAAAAAAAAGACCGCATTTTGAAAAAAAATAAAAAAAATGTACTTTGCGCATTGACATAACTTGTGCAATATTATATATTAATACCACGTTCGCAAGAACAATGGTTGCTTAGCTCAGCTGGTAGAGCAATGGACTGTTAATCCATGTGTCGCAGGTTCAAAACCTGCAGCAGCCGAAGGACTTCTTTTAAGAAGTCCTTTTTTTTTGCGTTTTTAGATTTTTAGTTTTTTGCGTTTCCTCTCTTTTTTAGCGGTGTCAAATTTTTTTCAGATAGTTTAAAAATCTGTTCAAAAGTCAATTAGTTCAAATCTGTTCAATTCAATTCTGATATTTTTTTTCAACCTTTTTTCGGTGTTCAATTTTTTTTTCATAACCGTGAAAATATAAAAGAAAAATTTAAAATAAAATCACTATAAACCTATTGACATAATAGGAAAATAGATTTAAGTTATTATTACCTACTAATTAAATAGGTAATTAGGAAATAAAGGTAAAATCTTCCTTCATTGGAATGTATGGAAAATACTAGCTTGATATGGAGTGCAGGATGGACTTGAAACTAAAAGGAAAAACTGTAGTTGTAACAGGTGGAAGTAAAGGCATCGGATTTGTAATTGCAAAGGAATTTCTTGTGGAAGGTGCAAATGTTTTTATTACCGGCCGTGAACAGGAAAATCTGTTAAAAGCTCAGCAGGAACTGAAAAAATTCGGAAGCATAGAAGTCTGTCCTGGCGACGGGACAAATGAAAAAGATGTTGAGGCGGCTGCGGAAAAGGCTGCTTCCCGGAGCGGAAAAATTGATGTTTGGGTAAACAATGTTGGAACTAACATTGCAAAAAAAGAGGAATTCTATTCAGAAGAAGACATTGATTTTATTTATGCAACGGTTTTTAAGTCGGCAGTCTTTGGAATTCAGAGTGCGGTTAAATATATGAAAAAAGGAGGCGGTTCAATCGTAAATATTTCTTCGCTTGCGGCAAGATGTTCTACATGCGGAAGATCAAATATTTACGGCTCTATGAAGGCAGCTCTGCTTTCCCTTGCAAGAAATTATGCCGGTGAGTATAAGAAAGAGGGAATTAGAGTGAATGCGGTTCTTCCGGGGTATACAAGAACGCCTTTGGTGGAAAAAGGTTTTACAGGCGAAGAATTGAAAAGACTTCTTGCAAGCAATATTGCCGGAAGAATGGCGGAACCTGTGGAAATTGCAAAGCCTGTTGTGTTTCTGGCAAGCGAAGCGGCCAGTTACGTTAACGGTACATCGCTGGAAGTTTGTGGCGGTCAGAATATTGTTTTGAATCCATGGTTCAGTGATGAAAAAAATTACTAATAGATTGAGGAAAAATAAAGTGGCAAATAAAAGACAGTTAGTGCTTGATGCATTCAATAATAAACCTACAGAAAGAGTTCCAGTGGGATTTTGGTTCCATTACACAAAGAACGAACTTGAATCGGTTTATGATTTTCCGGAAATGAGAGAGCAGAATATTGCGGGGCATAAAAAGTTCTATGAAAGTTTTAAACCTGATTTTGTGAAGATTATGAGCGACGGATACTTTTTTGAACCGAAAACAGCTGCGTTTCTTCGTTCTGTAAAATCGGCAAAAGATTTGTATGAGCTTAAGCCGATTAAAGCGGATGATGAATGGATTAAAAATCAGGTTTCTTTGGTAAAGGAGTTGACTTCTGCGTTCGGAAATGAAGTTGTAACCGTTTACAACGTGTTTGCCCCGGCAACTGCATTCAAATGGAGTATTGAAGGAGCGGACAAAAAGTTTGCGTCTTATATAAAAGAAGATAAAGATGCGGTTATATATGCGCTTAGTGTAATTTCTCAAAATACGCAAATTCTTGCTAAATCTGTAATTGAAGAAGGCAAAGCGGATGGAATTTACCTTAGCGTTCAGAGCATTCAGGATGCAAGTGTTGGACCTGATTTGTATGCGGAAGTGGCCGGAGCGGCGGAAATTTCTGTTTTGACTGCGGCAAATTCTGTTGGCGGAATTAACGTTCTGCACGTTTGTGGTTACGAAGGCGCCAAGAACAATCTTTTGAACTTTAAGAATTATCCTGCAAAAGTAGTTAACTTTGCATCGGTTGTTGAAGGCGTTTCTCTTAAAAAGGGTAAAGAAATTTTTAAGGGCAAGGCGGTAATCGGCGGATTTGCAAACACTAAAGACGGCGTTCTTTACAAAGGAACAAAAGAAGAAATTCAGGCGGAAACAAAACGTCTTGTATCAGATGCTGGAAAAACTGGCGTTATTCTTGGTGCAGATTGTACAGTTCCAAGGGATATTGAACTTTCTCATCTTGAATGGGTACGGGAAGCGGCAAATTAATTTTTTGAAAAAAATTTCAGGTGGTTCAAATAGAATGAACTGCTAAAAAAAGAGGAGAATTATAATTATGAAAAAAACAATTGAAAAATTAGCAGTAATCGTTTTGGCGCTGGCAGTCAGTGCAAGTTTTACATCATGCAATAAAAAGAACTCGGTAAAACAGGTTCAGGTTGCACATACAAATTATTACAAGCCTTACGACTTTGTAAATGAAAAAGGTGAATCAGACGGATTTGAAGTTGCGGTTTTAAAGGAAGTTGATAAGCTTCTTCCGCAGTACGAATTTGTTTATAATCCGACTTCTGATGATGATCTTTTGATAGGAGTTCTTCAGGGAAAATACGATGTTGGTACAAAAGGTGTATGGAAAACTGCTGAGCGCGAAAAAAAATATTTATTTCCTAAAAATCCGATTGGCGCAAGTGTTGTTGGTATTGTAGTCAGAACAGAAACAACAGATCAGATTCATGATTTGCCTTCGTTTGCAAAATATTCAGGAAAACTTGTTCCTATCGGAGCTTCAAACGCTATGTACAATGTTGTTGACGAATACAACAAAGAAAATCCTGATGCGAAAATTAATCTGATTGCTGGCGATAATTTTCTTGCAAGCGATGCTTATGTGTGGGTAAATGAAAAGCGCTACGATGCATATCTTGATATTAAACTTTCGTTCCAAAATAACATTTTGAATGAAGGGGCGCCTTATGCCGCTTTCAAAGATAAACTTACATATATTCCGTGGAAGGGAATTCCTACATGGCCGTTATTCAACAAGAAAAATAAAGAACTTGCAGATGCCTATGATGAAGCGGTTCTTAAGCTTATTGCAGATGGAACTGTTTCAAAACTTGCAATTGAATATTTTGGTGAAGATGTTTCGGCGTTTCTGAAATAATTGAATGTGACTATGGGGAGGGCGAAGGAAACTTCGCTTTCCTTTTTTAGGGGATTTTTATGGACAGACCTTTTTATCCGCAAAAAATATTAGAACTTATTCCAGTTTTATTGCCATATCTAGTTGTAACTTTCGAAATTATGCTGGGAAGTGTAATTGTAGGACTTGTTGCGGGATTTTTTCTTGCAAAGGGGCAGTTGTCTGAAAAGGTTTGGGCAAAAAATATTTCCGGTTTTGTAATTAATGCGTTCAGATGCACACCGTCAATTGTAATGCTGTTTGTAATATTCTACGGATTGCCGGTTCTGTTGTGGGCATTGTTCAAAGTTGACATTAACAAATGGTCAAAAGCGATTTATGTAATTGTTGCGCTTGGTCTTTTGTTCAGCGCTAGTGCCGCAGAAATTATGCGGAGCAGCTACCTTAGTGTTCCTAAGGGACAGCGGGAAGCCGGACTTACAACTGGTCTTACAGAAGTTCAGACTTTTACAAGAATAATTCTTCCGCAGGCATTTACAGTTTCTGTTCCGAATCTTGGAAACAGTCTTATTGCTTTGCTTAAGGAAGGTTCGCTGGCTTATACAATCGGTTTGATTGATGTGATGGGAAAGGGAAATCTTTTTGTAAGTGTTAATTATGGAGCGTATGCGCTTGAAACTTATATTGCGCTTGCGGTCATTTACTGGACTTTGACAATCATTATTGAGCAGTTGTTCAAGCGGATTGAAAGAAAATTGTCAAAGGGCAGAACTACAGTTCAGCTTTCAAAATAAGAGGAAGATATGTTTGACATAAGTTTTTTTGCAAGAACTTTTTTGCTTTTATGGAAAGCAGTTCCGGTAACACTTTTGATTACGGCCGTTTCCCTTTTTGTTGGAATTATTTTTGGATTTTTCATTGCGCTGGCAAGAATTCATAAAATAAAAGTTGTAAACGAACTCTGTGTGTTTTTTGTTTCCATGATTCGGGGAACACCCGTTGTGCTTCAGGTTCTTGTTGTGTATTCAATCATACCGTCTTTGCTTAATGCATATTTTGTAAAAACAGGAAGTTCTGTGAATGTATTTGAAATCAATCCGATTGTTTATGCATTCATTGTTTTTGGGTTGAACAATGCGGCTGTGCTTTCAGAAGTTTTCAGATCGGCATTGCTTACTGTAAATAAAGGTCAGTTGGAAGCAGGATATACAACCGGCTTAACTTATTGGCAGACTTATAGAAGCGTGATTATTCCGCAGGCGTTGACGGTTGCGATTCCGAATTTGTGTACAGGAACTGTTAATCTTATTAAAAATACATCTCTGGCATTCATGATGACTGTAAAAGACGTAACTGCTGTTGCAAAAATCGAAGCTTCTTATGGTTATAACTATATTGAAGCTTATCTGGATATTTTTGTGATTTACATAATTATCTGCTCTGTTGTTCAAAAACTGTTCAAAGTTTGGGAAAGAAAGGCTGTAATTTATAAGGGGATTTAAAATGTTGAAAGTATCAGATGTTCATAAAGCCTTCGGCAAAAATGAAATATTAAAAGGTGTTGATCTTACTGTAAATAAAGGCGACGTAGTTGTTATTCTTGGACCTTCCGGCTCAGGAAAAACCACATTGCTCAGAACAATTGCATTTCTTGAAACGGCAGATAAAGGCGAACTTGAATTTGATGGAATAAAAACGTCCCTTTCGAATGCCCACAAAAAAACAATTCTTGATGTAAGAAAAAAAATCGGATTTGTATATCAGAATTACAATCTTTTTGCTAATAAAACAGCATTGGAAAATGTGATGGAAGGACTTGTTGTTGCCCGTAAAGTTCCGAAGGGCAAAGCAAAAATAATAGCGGAAGAGGCGTTAAAAAAAGTGGGGCTTCTTGAAAGAAAAGATTTTTATCCGTCGCAACTTTCCGGTGGTCAGCAGCAGCGTGTGGGAATTGCGCGTGCCATCGCATATAAGCCGGACGTAGTCCTTTTTGATGAACCTACATCGGCGCTTGATCCGGAACTTGTTGGCGAAGTTCTTTCCGTAATAAAAACTTTGGCAAAAGAAGGAACTACAATGATTGTCGTTACCCATGAAATGAGTTTTGCAGAAGAAGCCGCAACTCAAGTTGTATTTATGGATGGCGGCGTTGTTGTGGAAAAAGGAACAAGCCGTGAAATTTTCTATACACCGAAAGAAGAAAGAACAAAACAGTTTTTAAGAAGAGTATTGAAGACTGTTGATTATGTAATTTAAGAAGGAGCTGCTATTTATGAAATTATCGCTTGAATCTAAATGCCTTCATCTTGAAAAAGATACGGAAGGTCCCTGTAAAGAAAATTTAAATCATTATGGAGCTATAAGTTTTCCGATTTATCAGACGGCTAGTTTTGCACATCCGGGACCTGGCGAAAGCACAGGTTTTGATTACGGAAGACTTCAAAATCCTACACGACAACAGCTGGAAAAAATTGTTGCGCAGCTGGAAAAAGGAATCGATTCAATCGCGCTCTCTACAGGTATGGCCGCAATTACACTTTTGTTCGAAATGTTTTCTCCTGGAGATCATATTATTATTGATTCCGATTTGTACGGAGGAAGCATTCGCCTTTTTGAGCAAGTGTCTGCAAAGAACGGACTTAAGTTTACCCGCGCAGAATTTTATAAAGATGATATTGAAGCTTTGATAACACCAGAAACGAAAGCTCTTTATATAGAAAGTCCTACAAATCCTATGATGAATGTTACGGACATAAAAAAAATTGCTCAGATTTCAAAACGCCATAATCTTATTTTCATTGTGGATAATACATTTCTTTCGCCTTATTTTCAAAATCCTCTTGAACTTGGAGCGGATCTTGTTGTTCACAGCGGAACAAAATACCTTGGCGGTCATAATGATACACTTGCAGGATTTGTAATAACAAACCGCAAAGACCTTAGTGAAAAACTTCGCTTTCTTTTAATGACTATAGGAGCGGTTCTTGCACCTTTCGACAGTTGGCTTTTGCTTCGTGGAATTAAAACTCTTGGAATCAGAATGGAAAAAGCTGCAAAAAATGCTTTGAAGATTGCTGAATGGCTGGAAAATCAAAAAAATGTGGAAAAAGTTTTCTATCCTGGGCTAAAAACTCATCCTGGATACAATATTTTAAAAGAACAGGCAAGAGGTTTCGGTGCGATGATAACTTTTGAAGTTTCTGACAAGGAAAAGGCTGTTTCAGTTTTAAAAAAAGTAAAACTTGTTCAGTTTGCGGAAAGTCTTGGCGGGGTGGAAACGCTTATTACATATCCGGAAACGCAAACTCATGCATCTGTTCCGGAAGAATTGCGGCGTAAAAATGGAATTAAAGAAACTACATTGCGCCTTTCCGTTGGAATTGAAAATGTTGATGATATTATTGCAGATTTGCAGCAGGCATTGGAGGATTAGATGAAAACTTTTGATTTTGACAAGATAACTGACAGAACAAATACTTGTGCGATTAAATATGATCTTGCAGAAAAAAGAAACAAACCTGCTGATGCGCTAAGTCTTTGGGTTGCCGATATGGATTTTCCTACAGCACCATGTGTTCAAAAAGCAATTGCGGAAAAGGCGGCTCATGGAATTTTTGGATATAGCAGACCGGATTCAAGGTATTACGATGCTTTGAAAAAATGGTTTTTGGACGAACATAATTTTAAAATAAAAGATGAATGGGTAGTAAATACGCCAGGAGTTGTCTATGCAATTGCAACTGTAATTCGCGCGCTTACAAAAGAGGGCGATGCAGTTTTAATTCAGCGGCCGGTGTATTATCCTTTTTCAAATATTATAAATAATCAGAAAAGAAAATTGGTGAACAATCCTCTTGTTTTGAAAAACGGACATTATGAAATTGACTTTGAAGATTTTGAAAATAAAATCGTAAAAGAAAATGTAAAAATATTCTTGTTCTGTTCACCGCACAATCCTGGCGGACGTGTATGGACAAAATCTGAACTTAAACGGCTTTCTGATATTTGCGTTAAACATAATGTAATTGTAATAAGCGATGAAATTCATTGCGATATCACTTTTGAAAATAATATACACACAATTTTTGCAAGTCTTTCAGAAGAGGCGGCGAATAATTCAATTGTCTGTACTTCGCCAAGCAAAACTTTTAATCTTGCAGGACTTCAGTTTTCAAACATTATAATCGTGAACGAAAAACTCCGCGAAAAATTTTTGAATGAAATGGCGCGAACCGGTTATGACGAACCTTCCATTATGGGAATTGTAGGCGCTACTGCGGCATATGAAGAAGGCGGAACGTGGTTTCATCAAGTAAAAGATTACATCTGGAAAAATATTCTTTTTGCGGAAAAATTCATAAGCGAAAAATGTCCGAAAATAAAACTGTTAAAGCCGGAAGGTTCATATTTGCTGTGGTTGGATTTTTCCGCGTTTGAACTGACTGACAAGCAGATTCATGATAAAATTTTAATAAATGCAAAAGTCTGGCTTGACGATGGAATTATGTTCGGCCCAGAAGGTGAAAACTTCCAAAGAATAAATTGTGCAACTCCCAGAGCGATTTTAGAAAAAGCTCTTGTGCAGATTTGCAGGGAATTTAAAGATGAGTAGAAATAGAAAATCTTTTATTGTTCGGACTTGCAGAAATCAGCAAAAATAAAAACTTTTTTCAAAAATTTATTGACAAAAGAAAATTATAATTTTAATATACTTATAAACCTATCGAAAAAGTAGGGAATGAACTGAATGGTCAGGAGGTTCTTTTATGGACGGAAAGGATGTAAAAGAAATAGACCAAACGCTTGAAAAGATTAAGCAATGGATTCTTGAAATGCAGTTCGGAAGTATTTCCATAGTAATTCAAGATGGAAAAATAGTTCAAACGGATAAAACAGAAAAATTCAGGCTTAAATAGTTATAAAACTGACTGGACAACCAGAGGTTTTGCTAAGACAAAGAATCTTAACAAAACTTCTGGTTTTTTTTTGCTTTAAAATATTCGGGGCTGCTTTTATGGGAGGAAACATGGTTGATGCTCGGAACTACGAAAATCTGAAAAAATCTCATCCATGTTTTGGCGGACACATTAATAATGCTGGTAGAATCCATCTTCCTGTAAGTCCCGGCTGTAATATCGGATGCCGTTTTTGCGAACGTGCATTAAATGATTGGGAAGATAGACCTGGTGTTGCGGCTGCGGTATTAAAACCGGAAGAAAGTTTGAAAATTATGGAAAAGGCTCTGGAACTTAGCCAGGAAATAAAGGTTGCAGGAATTGCAGGGCCTGGTGATACGCTTGCAACAAATTATGCGCTGGAAACTTTTCGGCTTATAAAGAAAAGATATCCAAACATAATCAAGTGTATGAGTACAAATGGTCTGTTGCTTCCTGAATATGCAGAACAGATTATAGAAATAGGGATTGAAACATTAACTGTAACGGTAAATGCAGTTGAACCGGAAATTGAAGCAAAGATAAACAAGTTTATTGTTTATCACGGAAAACGTTATGAAGGTGTGGTGGCGGCAAAAATTCTGATTGAAAACCAGATTGCCGGCATTAAAAAAGTGGCAGAATCAGGGATAACGGTAAAAATAAATACTGTTCTGATTCCTGAAATTAACGGTAATCATATTGGAGAGATTGCAAAAACTGTTTCAAAACTGGGAGCAAAAATATACAACTTGATTCCTTTAATTCCTCAGAATGACATGAAGAATATGAGGGCGCCAAGTTGTGCTGAATTGAACAAGGCAAGAGAGGAAGCTGGCAAGTATATTGATGTTTTCAGGCATTGCCAGCATTGTCGCGCAGATGCAGCAGGAATTCCTGGAAAAACAGATATAAGTAAAGAACTTTATTCGGCAAAACAGTATGCAAAGGAAACATTCAGCCACGGCTGATATATAGCAGGAGCTTAAAATGGGTGAAATAAGACAAATAGCGATTTACGGAAAAGGCGGAATCGGAAAATCAACAACAACGCAAAACCTTACTGCGGGTCTTGTTGAGCACGGTAAAAAAGTGATGGTAGTCGGATGTGATCCTAAAGCTGATTCTACAAGACTTTTGCTTGGAGGTCTTGCTCAAAAAACCGTTCTCGATACTATCCGCGATGAAGGTGAAAGTGTCCAACTGGATAAAATTATGAAAACAGGTTTTGGAGGAACTCGTTGTGTGGAAAGCGGCGGTCCGGAACCAGGCGTAGGGTGTGCGGGGCGTGGAATTATTACTTCTATTTCCATGCTTGAAAATCTTGGCGCCTATACCGACGATTTGGATTTTGTTTTTTACGATGTTCTTGGCGACGTTGTTTGCGGTGGGTTTGCAATGCCAATCCGCGAAGGCAAGGCTAAAGAAATTTATATTGTTGCATCAGGTGAAATGATGGCTCTTTATGCGGCCAATAATATTGCAAAAGGTATTGCCCGTTATGCAAAAACAGGTGGTGCACGTATTGGAGGAATTATATGCAACAGCCGCAATGTTGATCGGGAACTTGATTTGCTTCGTGCCTTCAGTAAGGAACTTGGAACAAAACTTTTGTATTTTGTTCCCCGCGATAATATTGTACAGCGTGCAGAAATCAATAAAAAAACTGTTATTGAATACAAACCGGATTCCAAACAGGCTCAAGAATACAGAAACCTTGCGGAAGCTGTAATCAATAATACTGATTTTGTTGTTCCAACTCCTATGACACAGGAACGACTTGAAGAAATCCTTATGGAATATGGTCTTATGGATGCTCTTGAAGAGGACTACCAGATTTAGAACGGGAGGGATATGGAATATTTAGTAGCAGTAACATCCAGTGGCGGTGAAAATATAGACTTGCATTTTGGGCAGGCAGAAAGTTTTGATATTTACAAAATAGATGGACTTGAAGTTTCGTTTGTTGAAAAAAGAGTTTATATACCAGAAAACGAGCCGGATGTACCAAGAGAAAGTACGGCTTGTTGTGCCCATATGGGTGCAAAAATACAACTTTTAAAGGACTGCAGGGGAATAGTTGCAGCCCGGATTGGTTTTAAGGCTCAGAAACAGCTTTCACAACTTGGCATTTCAATATTTGATGATTTGAACTCTTCCGTGAAAGATGCCTTAAAATCAATTTCAGAATATTTTTATAAATCAGATAATCACATAACACTTACTAAGGAGATAAAAAAATGAAAAAAGCATTATTAGTAATAAGTTCAATATTGATATTTGTTTCATGTGTGGCAGCTGCCGGAAAGAAAAAATCTGATAAGCAGATAATTAAAATTGCTTTCGCACAGGATGAAGGAATTATCAGTTATGTTGACGAAAACGACAATCTTACAGGTGAAGAAGTTGAAGTGTGGAGAGAAATCTCAAAACGTCTTCCGGAATATGAAATAAAATTTATTCCGACAAGTCAGGATGACCTTCGAGTAGGTGTTCAAACTGGAAATTATGACGGTTCTGTAGGAGATTTCTTTCTTTCAAGAGAAAGAATTGAAAAGTTTGAAATTCCGCGCGAACCGCTTGATTTTACTTGGACTGGAATGCTGATTCGCAAAGAATTTGCGAATGGTGTTTCATCTCTTAAAGATATTGCTGCAAAACAGAGGGAAGGACTTAAGATTGCACCGCAGAATTCTGGATATGGTTCAACATATATTCTTGAAGTGTACAACGAAAGCAATCCCGAAATCAAACTTGAATTTGAAACAACTTCAGAACAGACATGGTCGGTATCACAGAATTATGTAGGTGTAGGCCGCTACGGTGCAACTTGTGCCCAAAAAACAGATTATCAGACAAATTTCGTTTCACCGGATGGAGCCTATCACGAATATGCTGACCAGGTAACATGGGTTCCTACTCAAAATGTAGGTGCATATACATTGTTCCGCAAGGGAATCGATCAGAAGTTTCTTGACCGTTATGTAGAAGTCCTTAAGAAAATTAAAAAAGAAGGGATTGCTTCTAAAATTTCCCGCAAATTTTACGGATACGATGCATATTCTGGAGAATATGTAGATTTTGCAGATTAAAGAAAAATAAATTGAATGTTGCCTGAGAATTAAGTTCAGGCAACTTGATTATTTGGAGTGAATATGCCGACTAATTTATCTTCCAGTTCACCGGAAATTCGTGAGCGCAGATTAAAATCCATAAGTTTTTTTCATGGAACTGCAATGGAACTTCATGAGAAATCTAAAGATGTTTCGTTAAAAGGCGAGCCTCCTTGCTATGGGCAATGTAGTGACTGTCAGGAATTTTGTGCGAATACGCTTTTAACTTTCGTTCAGGGTGCGGCAGTTGTATGTCATTCTCCGATAGGATGCTATTCTATTCAGGCTACAAGAGATAATGGCGGTCATGCATGTGCAAGAGACAGGAATCTTCCTGAATTTAAATGCGAAACTATTTGTACGAACATTCAGGAAAAAGACACCGTATACGGTGGTATGGAAAAACTTCGCAAAGCATGCTTTGAAGTTAACAAAAGGGCAAATCCGACGGCAATTTTTATTACAACATCATGCGCTTCAGGAATTGTAGGGGACGATGTGGAAAGTGTTGCAATGGAAGTTTCTGATGAACTTGGAATTCCTGTAGTTCCGGTTTCCTGCGAAGGTTTCAAATCAAAAATTTGGGCTACCGGTTTTGATGCCGCGTTTCATGGGATTATGAAATACATTGTAAAACCTCCGCTAAAGCACAGTAAAGATATTGTAAATGTTTACAACTTTCAGGGAAGTGACACATTTACTCCATTGCTTTCAAAGTTAAATTTAAAAACACAGTATGTAGTTCCGATGAAAAGTGTTCCTGAACTTGAAAAAATCAGTGAGGCCGCATGTTCTGCAAGCATGTGTGAAACGCTTTCAACTTATGTTGTGAGTGCGTTTGAACAGTATTTTGGTGTTCCGGAAGTTAAGGCCGCTCCGCCTTATGGAATTAAGTGGACAGATAATTGGCTTCGCGAAATTGCAAGGCTTACAGATAAAACAGATATAGTTGAAGATGTGATTGAAAAAGAGCATAAGCGTATAGAATCTCCTCTTAAGGAAATCAGAAAAAAACTTGAAGGTAAAACAATTTATGTAATGGCAGGCGACAGTTTTACAAATAATCTTGGTGCCGCATTAACAGATCTTGGTCTTAAAGTTGTAGGAATCAATGCGTTGCATCACGATCAGAAAACTGACAGTGGAAATGTTGATACTCTTGGCGATTTAATTGAAAAAGTCGGTGATATTGACACTTTTACAGTTTGCACAAAATCTCCGTACATTATTGTAAAGGAATTGAAAAAACTGAATCCGGATTTTCTTCTTACCCGTCATGAAGGTCTTACAATTCTTGGCTATAAACTGGGAATTCCTTCTACATTCGAAGGTGATGCAAACTTAAGTGCGGGCTACGACGGACTTCTAAGATTGGGAAACAGATTGTGGGAAAACTATATAACAAGAAAGTTTAATCAGAATATTCAAGAACATTCAGAATTTCCTTACTCGGACTGGTGGATGAGTCAGGAAGGAGCGTCATTATGAGTACATTGATTTCACAGCCAAGATTTTCTTGTGCACTTGCAGCACAACAGACAGTGCTTGCAATTCCAGGCGGTATTCCGATTGTCCATGCTGGGCCTGGTTGTTCTTCAAAGCAGTATATTTTTGCGGCGACTCAATCTGGATTTCAAGGCGAAGGTTATGCAGGCGGCATACATGTTTCGTGTACAAATTCATCTGAAAAAGAAGTAGTTTTCGGCGGAGAAAAAAAACTTACTTCATTGATAGAAGGAACTCTTAAAGTAATTAAAGGTGACTTATATGTTGCAATGTCCGGCTGTACTGCGGGAATTATCGGTGATAATACAACCGAAGTTGCAAGGTGTTTTGCCGATGAAGGTAAACCTGTAGTTGGTGTTGACTGTGCAGGTTTCAGAGGAAATTCTTATTTCGGACATGAAGTTGTAGTAAACGGAATTATTGACCAATATGTTGATTCTTTTTATGGGGAGAAAAATCCCGAAGTTAAGGAAAATCTTGTAAACGTATTTGCTTCTGTTCCCTATCAAGATACTTACTGGCGCGGTGATCTTGAAGAAATAAAATCTCTTCTTGAAAAAATCGGGCTTACAGTAAACATTCTTTTTGGTTATGGCAGCGGTGGTGTTTCTGAATGGAAAAATATTCCGAATGCAAAATTGAATATCCTTATTGGTCCATGGGTAGGAAAGAAAATTGTTGAACATTTGAAAACTAAATATGGTACTCCATATCTTCATTATCCGGAACTTCCTGTCGGTGCGAAAAGTACATCTCGCTTTTTAAGATTTGTAGGTCAAAGTTTGGATTTGAATCCTGCTGTTGTTGAAAAAGTGATTAAAAAAGAAGAGGCAAGATTTTATCAATATCTTGTTTCATTTGCGGATTTTGTTGCTGAGTACAAAGGGGCGCTTCCCTACGAACTGTATGTTGCCGGCGACGGATTGTATTCGCTTGGAATTACAAATTTTCTTGTTAATGAATTGGGCTATATTCCGCACGGAATTTATATTGATGATGATACTCCTAAGGCGCATGAAGAAAAGATAAAAGAAGAGTTTGCAAAACTTATTCCTGAATATTCAGATGTTCTTCAATTCCAGGCTGATGGTGAACTTATTGTGAATGACATTGAAAAGAAAATCGGTGCTTCAAAAAAAGCTCTTATTCTTGGTTCATATTGGGAACATCAAGTGGCTGAAAGAACAAACAACTTTTTTATTAGCCTTAGCATGCCGGTAATAAATGAAGTTGTAACTAACGGTTCTTACGCAGGATATTCTGGCGGATTGTACTTAATAGAAAAAATCTATTCAAATACGTTCAAAAAGGCGCGTTCTGCTCAGAATAATAGTGGAAATTAGTAATGCATTTTAAGTTAAAATATTTTTGGCAGTACACTCTGAAGATTCTTCCGTATTTGAAGATAACTTTTGAATACGTTGCGGTTGCATTCGTGTTGGGAGTTGTAATCGGAACGGTTCTCGCAATCTTCAAAATCGGAAAGAATCCTGTGTTGAAAGCGATAGGAAATATTTATACGGCAATATTCAGGTCAATTCCTCCGATAGTTCTGCTATTTCTAGTTTATTATGGACTGCCGTTGATAGTTCATATCGATCCACAGAAGCGGTTGTTTTATGTTTGCGTAACTTTAACGTTGCTGAGCTCAGCCGTGATTTCAGAAATAATGCGCAGTGCATATAATTCTGTTCCTAAGGGGCAATATGAAGCTGCGGTTACAATAGGACTTACTCCATTTCAAGCAATCAGGCGTATTATTTTGCCACAGGCGTTAAATTATGCATTGCCAAACTTGTCTACGATTATTATCGGGCTGTTAAAAGACGGTAGTTTGGCTTATACGATTGGTCTTATTGATATTTTTGGAAAAGCCAACACTTTGAATAACAGAACATTCAGTAAATATGTACTGGAGATATATCTTTCTCTTACGCTTATCTATTGGGCGGTTGCTTTCATAATTGAAAGAGTTGCTGCGATTATTGATTCAAAAGTTTCAAACAAAAAACTGATAAAAAAAGTAAATAAAAGATGTAAGGAGGCTGACAAATGAATTTTGACTGGAATTTTGCTGGTGATACAATTATCACAGCTTTCCGTGGACTTCCTGTTACTTTGATGATTGTAGTAATTGTTCTTTTTTTCTCATTTATATTCGGATTTCTTGTTGCTTTGGGAAGACAGAATGAACAGACAGTTCTTGCTAAAATACTTTCTGTTTATGTAAGTTTTATCCGCGGAACTCCGTTTATGGTTCAGACATATCTGTTTTACATTGCGATTCCTACGGTTATTCAGAAAATTATTTTTGAAAAAAATATTGATTTCAACATTAATGTAATAAAAGGATATTGGTACGCATATATACTTTTGATTTTTTATTTTACAGTTCTTCTGTCAGAAATGTTCCGAGGTGGACTTAAAGCAATTGATAAAGGTCAGAAAGAGGCTGCTTTATCAGTTGGAATGACTTCGTTTCAGGCTTATAGCAGAATAATTCTTCCTCAGGTCGTGGAATATTGTCTGCCAGTTCTTTGCAATCAGGTAACTGGACTTGTAAAAATGAGTTCTCTCGCATTTGCATTTGGCGTACCGGAAATTACTGCGCTTGCAAAAAATAATGCTTCAAGAAATCTTGGTTATGTTGAAGCGTATTTTGTAATTGCTGTCTTCTATATTCTTTTGAACCTTGGAATTGAGCTGCTGTTTAAATTGATAGAAAAAAGAATTGCATTAAAGAAAACGGTTCAATCTCATTTTTTAGTAAAATAAATATGTGCTATGTAAAAATAAAAATAGCGTACACTTTTCAGAAATTTCTATTCTTTGTGCAAATCTTCAAAAACTCTAATATTTACAGATAATGCAGAATTCTCATTCTAATTGTTAAATATTGCAAAATTTATTAAACTTAGAATGTTATGGTAATTAGCTCTATTGATTTAAAAGACGGACATGTTGTTCAGTTAAAAAATGGAAAAGAATTAGTTCTGCAGCGTGATGATGCAGACGCTCTTATAAAAGAATTTGACAAGTACGGTGAAGTTGCTGTCATAGATTTGGATGCTGCAATGGGACACACAAATCCAAAAGGTGACACCGTAAATACTCCGCTTTTGAAAAGCCTGCTTAGAAAAGGAAATGTTCGCACCGGCGGCGGCGTTCGTTCTGTAAAGCGCGCAAAACTTTTGATTTCGCTTGGAGCGGAAAAAGTTATCGTCGGTTCTTCTGCCTGGAAGAAAAATCCGGAAAATAACACAGACGTTCTTAATACAGAATTTTTGGAAGAGCTTGCTGACGCAATCGGAAAGCAGCGGATTATAATTGGCGTTGACGCTTTGAACGGAAAAATAGCTGTAAAAGGTTGGACAGAAACAATAGATGTTCCGCTTGTGGAAGGTGCAAAACTTGCAGAAAAGTATTGCTCTGAACTTTTGTTCACATGCGTGGAAAAAGAAGGCTGCATGCAGGGAACAAATCTGGAAATGGCAAAAGAACTTAGGAATGCGGTGAATTGCCGGGTTGTTGTTGCCGGCGGAGTTTCTTCCGAAGATGAAATAGAAACACTTGAAAAAATGCATTGCGACGTTCAGCTTGGAATGGCGCTCTATACAGAAAAAGTTTCGCTTAAAAATTCTTTTATCCGCTGCTTGGATTGGGAAAAAACAAATGAAATGATGCCTGTCATTGCTCAGGATTTTAGAAGCCGCGAAGTTTTAATGATGGGTTTTGCAAATAAAGAAGCAGTTGAAAAATCTTTTGACACAGGAAAACTGACATTTTTCAGCAGAACCAGAAATTCTTTGTGGACAAAGGGCGAAACATCCGGACATTTTCTGGATGTTGTAAAAATGCGCGCCGATTGCGACCGCGATACAATTCTTGCGACTGTAAAACCGAACGGCGGAGCATGCCATACAGGAAGCTGGACTTGCTTTGCTTCCGAACCTGACGAAAAATCTACATTGGAGCGCCTTTACGGAACAATTCAGGAACGTTTTGCAAATCCGCGGCCGGGTTCATACACTGCAACTTTAGATGCAAAGCGGGTTCGCGAAAAAGTCGAAGAAGAAGCGGAAGAACTTTGCGAAGCCGACGGAAAAGACGAAGTTATTTGGGAAGCGGCGGATCTTTTGTATTTTGTAAGCGTTCTTATGTACAAAGAAAATGTTGACTGGCAAGATGTTTATGATGAGCTTGACAGAAGACACAAAGAAAAGTGATTCAGGCTTTGCAGTATAAATGAATGTTTTTTTGAAAGAAAGAGGTAGCTATGATAAAAATTATAAAAGCAGAGGAAATTGACGGCGAATGGTTTTCCGGCAGAACATTTGGTTCTACAGATGAAACTGTTCACGCTGTTATAAAAGATGTTTCTGAAAATGGAGATATCGCTTTAAAAAAATACAGTCAAAAATTCGATGTTTCATCACCAGATTCATTTCTTATAGATGAACAGGAATTAAAAAATGCTGCTGAAAAACTGAAAAAAGAACATCCTGAAACATATAATGCAATTTGTTATTCCCATGAATTGGCTCTTAAATTTGCCTTAAAGCAAAAAGAATCTTTTAATGATTTTGAAGTTGAACTTGCTCCGGGAATGTTTACAGGACAGAAAACTATTCCTGTTGAGCGTGCCGGCGTTTATGTTCCGGCTGGAAGATTCCCGCTTGATTCTACTGTTGTTATGACTGTAACTCCAGCTGTTGCAGCGTGCGTTGATGAAATTGTTTTGTGCACTCCGCCGCGTGTTCATCCAGATGATAAACCTGCCGCTGAAAAAGCCGGACTTGGTGTTCCTGGAAAACCGTTTGTTGGCGGAAAACCTTATGCAGATGAAAACATTATGGCGGCCGCTTATATTTGCGGTGTAAAAAAATGTTATGCGTGCGGCGGTTCTCAGGCGGTTGCGGCTATGGCGTATGGTACGGAATCAATTCCGGCTGTTGATGTAATTGTTGGTCCGGGAAATAAATTTGTTACGGCGGCAAAAAAAGAAGTTTACGGAAAAGTCGGAATTGATATGCTTGCGGGGCCTACAGAAGTTTTTATAATTGCGGACGATTCTGCAAATCCGGAATGGGTTGCGGCAGACCTTTTGGCTCAGGCTGAACACGATGTTGTTGCGCAGCCTGTTTTGGCTACCAACAGCGAAAAACTTGCAAAAAGCGTAAGCGCTGAAATTGAAAAGCAGATAGAAAAACTTTCCACAAAGATGATTGCGCGCCAAAGTATAGATAACTGCGGAAGAATAATAATTTGCGAAAATATTGAGCAAGCCGCTGAAATTGCAAATCTGAAAGCGCCGGAACATCTTGAACTTGCAATGGACAGCGGCGAAAAAAGAGATAAAATTCAGAATATGGTAAGAAATTACGGTTCGCTTTTTATTGGTCATTACGCTGCGGAAGTCTTTGGCGATTATGCCGCCGGATTGAATCATACATTGCCGACAAGCGGTTCTGCGCGTTTTACAGGCGGATTGAGCGTTCGGGTTTTCTTGAAAACAGTAACAACTTTGCGTGTAAAAGCCGGCTCTGAAGGTATGATAAAAAGTGCGGAAGCCGCAGGTTTCTTGGGAGATGCGGAAGGTCTTGCGGCTCATGCTTGCGCGGCAAGAATCAGATTGGAAAGTAAAAAGTAGGGAAAGATGAGAATTACAAAATTAGGTGAAGAAATATTGCGCAAAGTTGCGGAACCTGTAAAGCCGGAAGAAATCAATGATGAATTTCGTGCTTTTATAAACGAAATGTTTGAGGCAATGATTACCGCTGACGGCGTAGGTCTTGCCGGACCTCAGGCGGGAATCAGCAAAAGAGTGTTTGTTGTTATAGCAGATGACGGAGTTCGCCGCGTTTTTATAAATCCGCAGATTATAAGTACAAGCGCTGATTTGTGCGATTACGAGGAAGGCTGTCTTAGCATTCCGGGCGTTTACGAAAATATAAAGCGTCCTTCAAAAGTTACAGTTCAGGCATTTAATGAAAAAGGCCGTCCGTTCACTTTGGAAGCCGACGGACTTTTAGCCAGAATTATTCAGCATGAAAATGACCATTTGGATGGCTATCTTTTTATTGATCGCGGTGATTCTGATTTTGCAAAAAAAACAGTTGAACAGTTTAAAAAGCGTGCTGAACGTGCAGAAAAGAAACGGCTTGAGCGAGAGGCGAAAGGGCGGAAAATTGCAGCAAAAAAAGCCGCAAAGAATAAATAATTTTTCTTGGAGAAAAAATGCTAAGAGTTTTATACGCCGGAAGTCCGGAATCATCTGCAACGACTTTAAAACTGTTAAAGGAAAAAGAAACACAGTTTGGCTATAAGATTGTGGGTGTTCTTACAAATCCTCCCAGCGCAAAAGGGCGGCACAAGGATTTGATTCCTACTTTTGTTGCGCAGGCTGCAAATGAATTTGAAATTCCGGTGTTTGCTCCGGAGCATTTGGATGCGGCGGCACGGGAGGAAGTTCAAAAAGTAAATGCGGATATTATGGTAGTATTTGCTTATGGTCATATTTTAGGACCAAAATTTTTGAATCTTTTTAAATTTGGCGTTTTGAACCTTCATCCGTCAGCTTTGCCAAAATATCGTGGACCAACTCCGATAAATGCCGCTATTTTGAACGGCGACAGTGAAACTTCTTTTACAATTCAAAAGATGAATTTGAAAATTGACGAAGGAAATATTCTTGCTCAAAAAAAAGTTTTATTGAATGGAACTGAAACTGCCGGTTCATTATTGAATTCTGCGGCGGAACTTGGCGCAGAATTGATAGAAGAAATTCTTGGCAAAGTTTCTGAAAGCGGAAAAATAGAAGAAGGTGTTCTTCAGACAGGTGATGCAAGTTATACTTCGTTTATAAAAAAAGAAGACGCAAAAATAGATTGGAATGATTCTTCTGAAAAAATAGACTGTTTTGTTCGCGCTTATAATCCTGAGCCTATAGCTTGGACGACAGAAAACGGAATTCCGCTGAAAATTATTTCAGGGGTTTCGCTGTCTGAAGAGGAAGGCAATTCTTTGTGTGCAAGCGTAGTTTGCAAAGAACCTGGAAAAGTTGCGGTTTTTGCCAAGCAGAAAGGAATTCTTATAAAGTGTGGAAGCGGCTTTTTTGCGGTTACAAAATTGCAGCGGCAAGGAAAAAATGCTATGAATTATAAGGATTTTATGAATGGAGCAAAAGATTTTATAGGAAAGCAATTGGGGTTGTAAAAATAATTTAATCTGATGTATAGCCGGAGGGGGCGTTGCGGGGCGCTCCCCGCAAGAGGGGTAGGCCGCAACATCGTGCGGCCGTAGGGCAGGCGCCCTCTTTTGCTGCTTGCTTGCCCGTATTTCCAAAAGACTTTGGCTTTTGGAAAGTAGTGAGGTACGAAGTACCGAACGTGGGGCAGGCGCCCTTTAAATTCATATTTTAAAATGGTAAAATAAAAGAATGGATAAAGAACAAATTATTGATAAGATTAAAACTGTTGGAAAGTCGGCTGGTAAAAAAGTTGTTAAGACCGGAAAAAAAGTAAAGGATTTTAGACCTTCCAGAGTTAATGTTAATGGATATTTTGAAAGTCTTCAGGCGAACGGCAAATCGCTGATTTTTACTGTGATTGTGGCTGTTGTTGTAATGGCTTTTTTTGGTTGCGTTATTTTCTTTGTGCGGGTAAAAGGTCCGGAGGAAGTTATGGTTCCGGATGTTTGCGGCAAAGAACTTACTGAAGCACTGATTGAAATGCAGAAAAAGGAACTTTATCCAAAAATTACGCTCCGTTATTCAGAAACGCCTGGCGACAAGGGTACGATTCTTGATCAGAATCCGTCTGCCGGGTCGATTGTAAAAGGTTACAGCAGAGTTTCGCTTGTTGTAAGCCGCGGTGTTGTTGTTGATCATGTTGGAAATTTCGTGGGGCAAAATTATGACCAGCTTAAGATGGATTTGCAGACTTTGTTTGCGGGGCAGGCTCAACCGTTGATTGTTCTTGCAGAACCGGAATATAAGCCTGATACTTCGCCGGCTGGTACAATTTTGGAACAGGATATTCCGGAAGGAACTGATATTTCTGAGCCTGTTACGGTTCATTTGATTGTAAGCCGCGGTGCAACTTATGAAAATACAAGGGTTCCGCAGCTTAAAGGTTTGTCTGTAAACGATATGCTTTCTGTTATTTCGCGAAGCCGCATTGTTTTTGATTTTTCTTCTCATATTGCAAAATCGGATGAGAAAAAGGGTACGGTTGTTGCTCAGCAGGAATTTGAGAACGAATTTATTCCGAACTATTCCAGAATGACTGTTGAACTTGCTTTGCCGTCCGGAGAATATGAAGGCAATGAATACGGCATTTTCGCCGCAGACTTAACGGTTTATCCTTATCCGGTTGCGATGCGCCTTGATGCTACAACTTCTGATGGAACAACTTATACGCTTGTAAACTTTTTGCATACTGGTGCCAGTCTTACAATTCCTTACGCAGTGCCGAAGGATACTGTATTGACCCTTTATGTTGTTGATAAAGAGCAAAAGAAAGTTACTGTTCATTAATTTGTTTTTTCGGATTTGGAGCTGAAAAATGAATAAACCGCTGATTTGCCTTACGCTTACAGGAAAAACGCTAAAAGAGGATGCTGAACTTGTAAAAAAATATGTTCAGCATATAGATGTTGCGGAATTGCGGGTTGACCATCTTAATAAAGAAGAGCAGCTGAATGTCCGTGATTTTCCGTCAATGATAAATGTTCCGTGCATTCTTACAATCAGGCGCGTTGAAGACGGCGGTTTGTATGATAGCGGTGAATTTTCAAGAACTGCGCTGTTCGGAAGGGCGCTTGCTTATGCGGATCAGAATCCTGCTAAAAATTTTGCCTATGTAGATTTTGAAGAGGATTTTAATATTCCGGGACTTATGGATTCTGCTCAGGCATTTGGAATCAAGGTCATTCGCAGCTATCATAAATTTGACGGTCCTGTTGTAAATCTGCGCGAGCGCTGTTTGAAAATGATGCGGACTCAGTTTGAAATTCCGAAAATTGCGTTTATGCCTAAAACTCTTGGTGATGTTACAAGGCTTTTCAATGAAGCTGCAGGAATTACAGATTTTCCGCATATTTTTGTAGCTATGGGAAATCTTGGCGTTCCAAGCAGAATTCTTGCTTCAAAATTGAATTCATATCTTACTTATACTTCTCCGATTGAAACTCAGGGGAATACTTCTGATATCGGTCATATTGATCCTATTACTTTGAGTGAAATGTACCGCTTTAAAGAAATTGATGAAAAAACCAGATTTTTTGCGGTTACAGGCTATCCTTTAAAAGTCACTTCAAGTCCGCTTATTCATAATCAAGGTTATCAGATGCATAAGTTGAATGACGTTTTTATTCCGATGCCTTCTACTTCTATGGCAGAATCGCTTGAATTTGCGGCGGAATTGGATATAAAGGGAATGGCGGTTACCGTTCCGTACAAGCACGATGCGATGGAACTTGCGGATGAAATTGGAGTTGAAGTAGGCGAAATTGGCGCATGCAATACGTTGGTAAAAAGTTTTTCTCAGTGGGTTGGACATAATACAGATGCGATTGGTTTTCAGCGCGCGCTTGAAGAATTCCTTGAAGTTAAAAAACTTCACAGACGCAAGGTTGCAATTATTGGGGCGGGTGGTGCCAGCCGCGCGATTGCATTCGCTATAAAACAGATGGGCGGAAAAGCTTGCATTTTTAACAGAACTGTTCAACGGGCAAAACAGATTGCGGAGGATTTTGGATTTGAATATGCGCCGCTTGATCCGGAATGTCTTCCTGTTCTTGACCGCTATTCTGATATTATAATTCAAACTACAAAAGTCGGAATGAATTCTGATGATGAACCGAACAAAGAAAATAATCCGCTTTGGTTCTATCAGTTTAAGGGAAATGAAAATTTGTTTGACATTGTATATGATCCTGCCGTAACTCCGATTATGAAAGTTGCGGAAGCGGCTGGCTGTAAAGTTTGCAACGGTTATGCAATGTTAAAATATCAAGGTTATAAGCAGTTTAAATATTTTACAGGAGTTGATTATGAATCTAAATCAGAGTGAACAGAAGAAACTTGTTGCAAATACAGCAATTGAAACTCTTGTTGAAAAAGGTTTGATTTTTAGCGGAATGAAAATTGGACTTGGAACTGGTTCTACGGCTCTTCCTGCGGTAAAGCGGCTGAGCGAATTTATAGCAGACGGGACTTTGAAAAATATCAAGGCTGTTGCGACTTCTTTTCAAACTGAAAATGCGTGCATAGATTGGAATATTCCGGTTTTTTCATTTAGAGATAGAATTATTGATGGTGAACTTGATCTTGCTATTGACGGCGCGGATGAAATCGATTTGGAAAATAACTGCATAAAGGGAGGCGGCGCCGCTCTTTTGCGCGAAAAAATCGTTGCATATAATGCGAAAAAATTTGTAATAGTTGCGGATTCTTCAAAAGCGGTTGAAACTTTGGGAACGAAATTCGCTCTTCCGGTGGAAATTGTTCCGGAAGCATATATTCCTGTAAAAAAAGCGTTGGAAAAATTAGGCGCAAATGTTGTTCTTCGCGAAGGAGTTCGCAAGTGCGGCCCGGTTATTACTGATAATGGAAACCAGATAGTTGACTGTCTGTGGAAAAATCCGGTTGAACCTGAAAAAATGGAAGATATTATTGATGATATTACAGGTGTTGTTGAAGTCGGATTTTTTACTAAAAATAAGCCGATTGCATTCATTGCAAAAGAAAACGGTTCTGTAGAAATTCGCGGTTTGTAAAATTTTTATGTTTCCTCCTTTTTCAGAAAAAGATGCTTACGGAATTTGCAAAAAAATAATTGAAAGCATAGAAAACGGTTCTGTTCAGTTAAAGCAGGTTGGCAAAGTCAGCGCGGAAAGAGTTGGGCAAGGAGTTATGCTTGGTGCGGCTGTTTGCAAAACTTCGGACGGAAAAACTGTTCTTTTGAATACCGTCAGCGGAATTTCAAAGCGGTTGGAAGGAACTGAAAAAGCGAATCTTGGAACTTTTGTTGAACCGATTGTTTCTGCGGAAAAAATAGAAGCGGCTCTGCAAAAAAATGATTTTTTAATTCATTCTCTTACGGATAAAATAAATGCGCTGAAATTTGCAAGAAAACGCGCTGACGGAAAATTTGACAATCAAACTGAAGAAGAAAAACTTCTTGCGGAAAAACGAAGCCTTCTTTGCGATGAATCGTTGAAGAAAGTTTTTTCGCTCTATTCATTTTATTGCGCAGACGGCACAATCCGAACTTTGAATCAAATCTGTAAAAATTCACTGCCGCCAACCGGAACGGGTGACTGTTGCGCTCCAAAACTTTTGAACTTTGCATTTAAAAATAATTTTTCTGTTTTAAGTATGGCGGAAGTTTTTTGCGGAACATCGAACGGCGCAAAGATAAGCGGTGTTTTATATCCGCCTTGCGATGAGCGCTGCGCCCTGATTTTGCCGGAAATTTTAGGTTTGAACATTTTGTACAGAGATGATGATATTGTTGTCGTGAATAAGCAGAGCGGTTTGCTTAGCGTTCCCGGTCGCGGCCCTGAAAAACAGGATTGCATTGTAAACCGTTTGAAACGTCTTTTTCCGGATTGCATTTCGCAGCCAAGCGTTCATAGACTTGATATGGAAACCAGCGGACTTATGGTTCTTGCGTTTAATGAAAATGCGCATAGAAATTTAAACAGACAGTTTGAAGAAAAAAAAGTTCAAAAGCGGTACGTTGCTTTGCTGGACGGAAAATTTCCGGAAAACTTTGAAAAGCATGGACAGATGGAACTTTTTTTCAGAGTTGATTTGGAAAATCGTCCGCATCAAATCTGGGATGAAGTGTACGGAAAAAATGCGATTACAGAATGGACTTTGCTTGATGAAGAAAATTATTCTGCACCGGATGGAACTTTCCGCACTTGCTCAAGAATTTCGTTTGTTCCGCAGACAGGGAGAACGCATCAGCTTAGACTTGCGGCGGCAGATTCGCACGGATTTGGTGTTCCTATAATAGGCGATACTCTTTACGGAAAGTGCGAAAAAGGCGAACGTCTTATGCTTCATGCGGAATTCTTAAGTTTTATTCATCCGGCAACAGATGAGCGTATGGAATTTTATTGTCCTGCGCCGTTTTAGTTTTCTTGCTCAATTTTTTTGCCGGCGGTATCAATAATAAGAATATTTGCACTGATCGTACCATCTGTTTGTTCAAAAACATTTCCGCAAAGTTGAATTTTTTTCGTTGTTCCGCCTTTGCAGATTACAGTTGCGTTTTGCACAAAAGACTTTTGTTCGCTTTTTGCGGCGTTGTAAATTGATTGCTTTATAAAATCCTGCTCATCATTTGCAAAAATTCCCAAAGGATTTGCATCAAGAATTTTTCGCATTTCAGACTGCTTGTATTCAAGAATTTTTGAGGTTGTATTGTTGGAATATGATACTTTTACAGTTTTGCCAAAAGAAAGCAAAAGAATTCCGCACGGAATGTTTTCCATTAAATTTGTAAGCTTTTCAGAAAGATTTGTGTTCACTTGAAGAAGTTGCATTCTGAAATCAATGTTTTGAATTGCCGCATAAAAAATATTGCTTGTTATTGTTTTTCCCAAGTGGCGCAAATTTACGCGGATCCAAAATGGTTGCATTCCGTTGTAAAATGGTTTTATTTTAATTTCGCAAAAAGCAGTTTTTTTCAACTTTGTGATTTCTGACATTGTTGAAAAAAGAATGTTTTGACTGTGCTCTTCTATAGTTGGAATGATATTTTTCTTGAACCGTTCAAAATCCCGGCTGTTTATGCCAAGTTCCTCATAAAACTGATCGTTTACGCGCAACGCTTCAACACATTCGCCGTTCCATTCGATTATTGCGGCTCCGCCTACAAAATTGTTAAAAATAAGAGTTGCCTGTGTTGAAACGTCTAAAAATTTGGTTGATTCCGAATTCTCAGTTGTTGTGAGTTCTGTAGTAGAAGCAGGTTTCAAGTTTGAAAGCAGATCTTCGTACTGTTCAATAGGAAGCGGTTTTGCAAAATAAAATCCTTGCATATGAAAACATCCGATACTCTTTAAATAGTCCGCCTGTTCTTTTGATTCAATTCCTTCTGCAATAATCGGAAGATTTAGCCAGTTTGCCATTCTTACAACGGAACTTAAAATGCTTCCGCCTTTTGAGTTGTTTTTTCCGTCTTTAAAATCTTCTGTGTCGGATGCAATGAATTTCATGTCCAGCTTTAAGATATCAACCGGAACTTCTTTTAAAGTATTCAAAGAAGAATAACCGCTTCCGAAATCATCCATTTCAACGCAAAAACCTGCGCTTCTAAGGTCTTCAACAACTTGAATCAGTTGGCTTGGATTGTCCATATATGCGGATTCTGTAATTTCAAGGCGTAAAAGATCCGGGGTAAGATTATATTTTGCAAGAAGACTCTTAAAAACTTCCACAAGATTTTGACTGTAAATGTCCCTGCGCGAAATATTTACAGAAACAGGAACAGGATTCAGATTTGCTTCCTTCCATTTTTGTAGAAGTTTGCAGGTTTTTTCCCAAATTCTTAAATCAAGTTGAGTGATAAATCCGTTTCGCTCAAATACAGGAATGAATAAACCCGGCGAAATAAGTCCTTTTGTAGGATGCTGCCAGCGAACAAGTGCTTCTGCTCCGACTAACGATTCTGTTGTGTAATCGTATTGCGGCTGAAGATAAACTGTGAATTCATCTTTTTCCAAACCCACAATCATATCTGTAATCAATTCTTGTTCATCTTTCAGATTCTTTATCATTGAATCATTGTAGAATGTGTAAAGTTTTGTGTAATCGTGTTTAATTGAAGAAAGCGCAAGTTCCGCTCTGTCAATTGCAAGCGAAATGTCTTCGTATGAATCATTAATTTTATAAATTCCGTAGCGGCTCATAAATTCGAACTTAGGATGAAGCGCTTTTATGAAAATGTCGGCCTTTTCAAACAAAGAATTAAGATTTTCTTCTGGAATTGCTTGTGTGCAAACTACAAAGTGGTCTGCGTAAATGTGACCGTAAAGCGAATTTTTTGAAATTTTATTGCGGAGAATTCGGACGATTTGCGCAAGAATTTCGTCTCCTGCCGCGAATCCGAAAAGATCGTTAAAAACTTTGAAACGATCAAGATTCATCAGAATTAAAAAATATTTTTTTTCAGGATTGATTTTTAAAAGTTTTTTTGTTTTGAAAATAAATGTATCTTTGTTATAAATTCCAGTTTTGTTGTCTATTTGTACAAGCTGTTTGATTGTATTCTGCTGCTGTTCATTGAAATTTGTAATGTGTTCCTGATTTTTTGAAATGCTTTCTGCCATGTGCAGCAAAATCGCATATAAATTTTCCGGAGGCGTACTTTCCGGAAAGCATTCAAATGCTCCGCAGTTATAAAATTCTTTTTGAACTGCAAAATCTATTTTTTTCATTATTCCGATAACTGGAACTTTGATGCTCACTTTATTGTTCAAGGCATTTATCATCATTGCCTTTTCGTGAGATTTTGCGATTATATCTTTATTGTCAGGAAAAATAAAATCTTCGCTAAGAACTATAAGTGTTGGAATTCTTTTTTCTATCAACGAAATAATTTCTTCCGGCGTTTCTGCGTAAAAAATATCAAAGGATGAATCAAAGTCTTTGCAGGAAAGATGGTTTTGAAGAGTATGTTTTTTAGATGCAATAATAGAAAATCGGTTTTCCATAAAAATACCGTTTCTAGTTTATCACAGATTTTTTTTAATGCAATTTATTTGTAACTTTATGAGAAAAATTCTTAAAAAAGAAAAGTCAGATTTTTAATTTGCGCAGATAATCTTTTTGTTCCGCAGAGATTCTTAAACTTTCAATTGCTTTTTGAATCGCTTTGTTGTGTGTCCATTTTTCAAGTGTTTTATTTTGTATGAACGGAAGAATTGCAGCGTATTGTTTTGAAAGTGCAGTTGAAAAATACCAGGCGACCATCATTTTTATGTAGTATTCGTCTGAACGGATTTTTGAAATAATTTCCGGGAAAGAAATGTCGAAATCTTCGTTAAGAAAATGGTTCATCAGCATTTTTATGCCGAACCGAACTGTATAAGTTTTTCCGCTTTGAATCCATTTTTGAATTTGTGGAAGCAAATCTGATTCCCGCTTTTTTAAAATCTTTGCAGACAGTTGATCGCAGGTTGCCCAATTGTCTATGAACGGAAGAAATTTGTTTACTTCAAAAAGGCATTTTTCAAAATCTTTGATTTCAGAAATTACAAAAGCGTGAATCTGGTTTTCTTCAAAATATTCATGCGGTAGAGTTTGAAGAAAATCCGGTGAAATTAAAACGGATTTTGCTAATTTTTTAAGTACCGGTGTTCTGACTCCTATTATTTTTTCTGCGCTTATATTCGGAATCAGTTTTGCTTGAAACTCGCGGTATTTTTTGTCCTGATACTTAAAAAGTTCCGCTGTAATTTCACTTCGATTCATAATTAATTATGTTTTTTTTGTGTTGTGTTGTCAATTATTTATGAATGAGTGATTTCTTCCGCTTTTGCTTTTACGGCATTGTAAAGTTTGTCTTTGTCGTTCTGATTTTCGGAAATTATCCGCACAAAAACTGAACCTGCAACTACAGCTTCTACGTAATTTGCAATTTCCGCCGCCTGTTTTCCGTTGGAAATGCCGAATCCGCCGTAAATTTTGCTTCCGCCTTCACCGACTTTTTTTATAAAATTGATTGTTTCATCATCGATTTTTGTGTCTTGTCCGGTGATTCCTGTTCGGAGCGCGGCGTAAATGTATTTGAAGCCTGCGTGCGCCATTTTGTCTAAGCGGTCGGCACTCATGCTTGGAGCGGCAACCGGAATATTTTCCATTCCGTTTTCTTTGCAGGCTTCCGTCAATCCTTCGTCGCAGTCAAACGGCAAGTCTGGAATTATCATTCCTTTTACGCCGCATTCTGCTGCTTTTTTGCAGAAAGTTTTTACGCCCGGCGTGTAAATTAAAGAACCGTAGCTCATTATGTAAATCGGAATTTGCGGAAATTCTTTGTGAAGTCGCGCGATAAAGTTCAATCCGTCCTGCGTTCTGTATTTTCCGCTAAGAACTTCTGTGCATGCTGTCTGAATCGCAGGTCCGTCCGCACTTGGATCGCTGAACGGAAGTTGAATTTCCAAAATATTTGCGCCACCAGCAACAAGAGCTTTTGCGGCGGTAAAAGCAAGTTCGTCTGTAGGGTAACCTGCTACTAAATGCGACATAAGTTTTATCATAAATTTTGCTCCTGTGGTGGTTTCGACTTCGCTCACTCACCGTCGAATACGCGCAACCACCGTGTGTTTTTTAACTTCTCATAACTTTTGCTTCGTGAATATCTTCCTTGTTATTCAGTCGCTCCAGTTCGGCCTGCAAGAAGGTTTTCCATTCGGCCGGGCGGAAAACAGGGCTTGTGATGAAAATGTCTTTGTCGCCGCGGCCGCTCATATTAATGATGATAACGTCGTCTTTTTTTAGGCGTGGCGCAAGTCGGATTGCTTCTGCTCCGGCGTGAGCGCTTTCCATTGCAAACAGAACGCCTTCGTTTTTAGCGAAAAACTTTAATGCCTCCAGCGCTTCTTTATCTAGAGCGGAAGTAAACTCTACGCGGCCGGATTTTCCCAGAGCGGCAAGTTGCGGTCCGATTCCGCAGTAATCAAGGCCTGCTGAAATTGAACGAGTTGGAAGCGCTTGACCGTCTTCGTCAAGCAAAAAGCGGCTTTTGTAGCCATGCATAATTCCTTCGCGGCTTGTGCTTCCTGTCATACGGATTGCGTTTTCTCCGATTCCGGAGCCGATTCCACCAGCTTCTACGGCAATTAGGCGCGGTTCTTTTTCATCTATGAATGGCGCAAAACAACCTATTGAATTTGAGCCGCCTCCGCAGCAAGCGATTATTGCAGTCGGTTTGATACAGCGCTCTTCACATTGTTTTTTGATTTCTTTTCCTATTACAGACTGAAATTCGCGGACAATATCGGGAAACGGCGCAGGACCAAGAGCAGAACCCAAAACGTAATGTGTTGAATCTGGATTTGCTGCCCAATCGCGCATCGCTTCGTTTACGGCATCTTTTAATGTGCGGCTTCCGCTCGTTACGGCTTTTACTTTTGCGCCGTAAAGTTCCATTGATGCGACATTCGGCTGCTGGCGGCGCACATCGACTTCGCCCATATAAACTGTGCATTCGAGTCCGAGTTTTGCGCAAGCGGCGGCAGTTGCAAGACCGTGCTGACCGGCTCCTGTTTCTGCAATGATTCGTTTTTTGCCCATATATTTTGCTAACAGGCACTGACCAATCGCATTGTTGATTTTGTGAGCGCCTGTATTTGCCAAGCCTTCCAGTTTTATGTAGATTTTTGCGCCGCCTAAAAGTTTTGTTGCGGTTTCTGCGAATAAAAGCGGAGTTTCGCGGCCGATATAATCGCGCTGAATTGTGTGATATTCGTCAAGAAATTTTTGGTCGTTCATCGCTTTTTTGAACGCCGCTTCTAATTCATCAAGCGGTCGTCGCAGAACTTCGGCAACATATTTTCCTCCAAAATTGTCAAAAAATCCGTTATCAGAATGTGTCATTTTTCTTGCTCCTTGCGGCTTTTTGCCGTCGCTTTTATTGCGGCTCTGCGTGGTGCGAAACTGTAATGCAGAAAGCGCTTTTGTTTCTATTGATAGTAACATTGTAGTATGCTTCCTTTTTTATGTCAACGCTTAAAATATTTTTTCTTAAGGATTTTTGTTAAAAAAAAACTTGCCGAAAATCGCAATTCCGGCAAGTTTGATATCTTCAAAAATTATTTTTAATTTTCAACTGTTGTGCTTGTTATATAACTTGAAGTGTTCTGGAACGTATCTATTTTTGAGATTTTGTTTCTCCAGTATTCTGCTTCGCTCTTTGTTGTGTATGGTCCAACTCTTACGCGGTAAAAAAGTCTGTTTTTGCTATCCGTGTAAGTAAATACATCAGCATTGATTTCGTTTTCGCCAAGTTTTTCGCGCGCTTGATCTGCGGATTTGCGGCTTGTCAAAGCGGTAACTTGAACCCAATATTTTGTTTCTTTCGGACTTTCAGTTGAAACTGTAAGTTTTTTTGCAATATTTGACTTGTTTGCAGTTGCCGCAGATTTTACGTTTTTATTAGATGTTGAAACGTTTTTTTGCACAACTTTTCCTGTACTTGCAGAAGAAACTGATTTTATTTCATTTTGTGCTGTTCTGGAATTTTTTGTTTTTACTGAGGCAGTCTGATTTTTGTTCAAATTCTTTTCCGCTTCAATATTTTTTCCGTTCTGCACAACAACAGGTTTTGCTGGTTCTGTAAGATCAATAGTTGTTGTGTTGTTTATTACAGTTTGCTGCGGAATTGAATTCTGAGTTCCTGTTACATTCGCATTGTTTCCGAGTCCGCTTAAATCTGTTTTTTCAGAATAAACGTTCGCTTTGTCTGCATAAACATTCACTTCATCCGCACGGAATTCCGCTCCGTTTGACTGTGTGCTGTTTTCTTCAAAATTATAAGAATTCTGATTTTCTGAATTTTCACCTATATTATTTGTTTGAGTTGCAGAAGAAGGCGCCAATGAAATCCATCCGTTGGATGCAGTTCCGTTATTCATTCCCCTTGAATCGGCAATTGTTCCGGTTGGTCTTGCTGCAGGTGTGTAAAGTATAAGTGCTGCGCCTAAGACTACAAGTAAAAAAACTCCGACAGCAGCAACAATCCATAATGTTCTTTTCTGTTCCATATCGCATTCCTTTGCGGTCTGTCCCGCCCTTAACTCTACTATCGGAATTTGAAAAAAAAACTTAATGAATTTTTTTGTTTTAATTTGCTCTACCAGTTTTTTATCGTTTCAAAAGGAATTCCGTACTCTTTGTATTTTTTCTTTAATCCCCGCTGTACCCAAAAACGTTGAAGAATTTGCAGTGCGGAAAGATTGTCGCGTTTTTTTGCGCGCAAAAATCTTATAAAGAGCGGAGCCGTTACAAAAACTATTTTTTCGCAGATTTTTAAAAGTTCAGGAATTTTGTACATAACGGTTGCATTCAAAACGATGTTTTTGTCGGGGTTTTCCGCAATTATTTTTTTTGTATCTTCAGTGATGAGCGGAAAAACAATATTTTCCTGTTTTTTTAATAGTTCCGGATGCGGAAAAATCAGTGCGCCAAGATTTTTGCGGTTCAGCGAGCCGTCTGCGTTTTTTAGCGGAATATCCGCGTTTTTTGCTTCCTTTTCAAAAGCGCTTATGATTTGCGGTTCTGACTTTTTTATTGCTCGGTGGACTTGTTCGTCCGCATCTATGCAAATCCAGCCTTGCTTTGCGAAAGAAGAGCAGACAAAATTTTTACCGGCTGCCATCGGACCTGTAACACAGATTATCAATGGAATTGCCCCCAGTTTGTTCCGTGTTCAATGCTTACTCTTAGCGGAACGCTTAGTTTTACTGCGTTTTCCATTTTTTCTTTTACAAGAGCAATTGTTTCATTTATAGTTTTTTCATCATCCGGACATTCCAAAATAAGTTCATCATGAATTTGAAGAAGAAGTTTTGCGCCGTTATTAACTTTTTGCAAAGCATCCGTAACACCAATCATTGCCATTTTTACAATATCTGCTGCCGAACCTTGAACCGGTGTGTTTACAGCAATTCGTTCTGCGGCAGATTTTTCCACTTTGTTTCTGCTGTTGATGCTCATAATCGGTCTGCGGCGGCCAAGTATTGTTTCTACGTAACCATTTTGCTCAGCGAATGAAATTGTTTCTGTTTTGAAATTAGTTATACCGAAATAATGTTTATCGTAATTGGCAATAAATTCTGCCGCTTGGGTTCGCGAAATTCCTAAATCGTTTGCAAGCCGGAACGCGCTCATTCCGTAGATTACACCAAAATTTATAGTTTTTGCTGTCCGCCGCATTTCCGGAGTTACGTTTTCCGGCGAAACCCCAAAAATCAGAGCTGCTGTTGACTTATGAACATCAGTTCCGTCTATAAACGATTGGCACATATTTTTATCGCCGGAAAGATGTGCAAGAACAACAAGTTCAATTTGCGCATAGTCGGCAGAAATTAAAACTTTGCCGCTTGGTGCGGTAAAAGCGCTTCTGATTTTTCTTCCGGCTTCATTGCGGACAGGAATGTTCTGCAAGTTCGGTTCGCGGCAGGAAAGGCGGCCGGTTGCGGTTCCGGTTTGAACAAAATCCGTGTGAATGCGGTCGTTTTTGTCAGTCATTTTTGGAAGCGTTTCCACATAAGTTGACTGAAGTTTTGCAAGTTCGCGATATTCAAGAATCATTTTAGGAATATCGTCGTAGCGGGCAAGGTCTTCAAGAACGGACGTGTCTGTTGAATAGCCGGTTTTTGTCTTTTTTTCCGGTTTTAGGCCGCGTTCTTCAAATAAAACGGTCTGAAGCTGTTTTGGCGATGCAATGTTGAAGTCATGGCCCACTTCTTTGTAAATTGCTTTTTCTGTGTCTTTGATTCCGTCTGTAAGTTCCAGATTGTATTTTTCAAGTGCGGCTGAATCCAAGTGAATGCCTGTAAGTTCCATATTTGCAAGAATCGGAACAAGCGACATTTCCAGCGCGAAAAGTTTTTGAATGCGTTCTTCTGTGAATTTTGATGAAAGGAAAGTCCAAAGTTGAAATGTAAAGTCCGCATCTTCTGCGGCATAGGAAACGGCTTTTTCAAGCGGAACATCTGCGAAAGTTTGTCCTTTTTGAACAAGTGTGGAAAATTCTATGCCTTTTAAGCGCAGCAAAGATTCGGAAAGTCCTTCCAGACTGTAGGAATTTTTTCCTGTTCTGTCCGGAGACAAAAGCCATGCGGCAATCATTGTGTCTGAAAGATTGCAGTTGAAGCAAATTTTTGCGTTTTCAAAAAGTCCGTTTGAAGCAAGAACTTTTAAATCGAATTTTCCGTTGTGCATAATAACGTTCAGGTTTTGTTCGTTAAAAATCCGCTTTAATTCGGAAAAAGCTTCTTCTTTTGAAAGTTTTTCTGAATCAAAGAGCGATTCTTCCTGTGAAATCGGAACGTAAACTGCGTTTCCTTTTTTGCAGCACAAACTGAAACCCTGAATTTTGCAGTTGATTGTGTCCAGACTGTTTGTTTCGCAGTCAAACGCAACTGTTCCGGCTTTTATTGCTTCGCTGATAAAAGTTTTTAGTTCGGAAATGTTTGTGATTGCGCTGTAATTTCCTTTGTTTTGAACTGGCGGTTCCAGATTTTCCGGTTCCGGCAAAAAAGAAGCAAAATGCGCTTTTGATTCTGAACCATCGGCGGAATTGCCGGACTGTTGTAATTGAGTTTGACTTTCAAGAATTGCAGAAGCGTCCTCGTTGGAAGGGGTAGGCGAAAACGCATTTGCGGTTGAGCCGAGGGGAAGGCTTTCCCCTTCTGAATCTTTTTGTCCTGATTTTTGCGCAAGTTCTGCATATTGTTTTGCAGCCTGAAATGCACCGTACTTTTCCAAAAGTTTTGCGGCTCCGGAAAAATTGAAGTCGGATTTTTTCTGCATTGAAAAATCAATTTCCGGGCATGGAACTGTTTGGCAAAGGCGCACAAGGCGTTGCGAAAAATAAGCATTTTCTCGGCCTGCTGCAAGTTTTTTTTGAACTGCGCCTTTTATTTCTTGAAGTTTGTCGTAAATTCCGTCTAAATTTTCGTATTCGCCAAGTAGTTTTGCCGCAGTTTTTACACCGATTCCCTGAACTCCGGGAATATTGTCGGCTGAATCTCCGTAAAGCGAAAGCAAATCCAAAAGTTGTGCCGGTTTTACGCCCCATTCGGCTTGTACAGCGGCGGAATCTGTTACTTTCCAGGTTGCTGCCACATCCGGTTTTAATATTTGAACGTTTTCCGTAACAAGTTGCATTAAATCTTTGTCGCCGGAAAGAATTCTGCATGTGCGGCCGGATTCTTCGCATTTTTTTGCAACTGTCGCAATTATATCGTCTGCTTCGTAGCCGTCGCACTGAAGAACAGGAATTCCAAGTTCTGTAAGAATTTCTGTAATCCATGGAATTTGCGCGTGCAAATCTTCCGGTGTTTTATTTCTTGTTGCTTTGTATTCTGAATATATTTCATGGCGGAAAGTTTTTGTTTTAGAATCCATTGCGGCCAGAATGCAGCCCGGTTTGTAATGTTTTAAAACAGAATGAAGATTTCTGAAAAATCCGAAAAGTGCGCTTATATTTTCGCCTTTTTGATTTGTTAGCGGATGACTTATAAAAGCAAAGTAGCAGCGGAATATCAATCCGTAAGAATCCAAAATGTAAACAGTGTTTTCGTCAAAATTTGCCATAGAAAAAGTTTAATATATTGTGAAAAAATTTGGAATTGAAAAACGGTTTTTATAGCGAAAATCAGTTTTTGAGATAAATGTAGCCACAGGCAATGTCTATATTGCTGTATCTGGTAGTTTCGATGAACTCAACCACTGGATGTTTTGTCTGTAGCTGTCTGCAAGACTTTCCAGTTCTGTTTGTTCTAAAAAGCGCCATTCGCCCGGCAAAAGAGTTTTGTCCAGTTTTATGGTTCCGAACTGAATTCTTTTTAGTTTTAAAACTTTGTTGTTCACGGCTAAAAACATTCGCTTTACCTGGTGGAATTTTCCTTCGCTGATGGTAAGAACGCAATCGCTCTCATTAAGAAATTGCAATTTTGCGGGCTGAACTTTTTGCTCTCCGAATTTTTTTTCAGCTGGCAAAGTGATGCCGCTTTTAAACGCAATTTTGTAGTTTTCTTGCTCTTCTTCGGAAACGGAGTTTTCCAACGTTACAAAATATTTTTTTTGAATGTTAAAATCCGGTGCGCAAAGTTTGTGCGAAAAACTTCCGTTTGTGGTTAAGAGCAAAAGTCCTTCCGTGTCTGAATCCAACCGCCCGATTGTGTGCAATGTTCCTAAATTTTTTTCTATATTAATAGAAGAAAGCAAATCGTAAACAACAGGATGGCGGCCGCTTTCTTTTGCGCACACGTAGCCGCAAGGTTTGTTCATCAGAATGTAAACGTGTTTTTGTTTTGGCAAGGGTTTTCCGTTCATGCAAATTTCGTCTTTGGAAATGTCTGCCTGTTCGCTGCTTTGCAAAACCCGTGTTTTGTTTACGGAAACATTGTTTTTTTGTAAAAAATTGTGCACGCTTCGCAAGGAACAGAAGCCGTGATTTATTAAAATTTTAGAAATCGGTTCGGTAAATAATTCGCGGTACATATTCTAAGTTAATTTATAATGAAAAAAAAATAATTGATAGAGGAATGTGAACTTTTGATTGTGTTTTGTTGGCTGCGGCGGAAAAATCGTTTTTGGTGTATAAATAAATGCCGCAGCCGCGTTAGGGATTGAAGCGGAAATGAGCGCAGCGAATTGCAGCGGAAAGCCCGGCCTGTCTGGTTGAGCCTGCCGAAACCGGGCAGGAAACGCCCTTATAAAAATCTGTGTTGAGAACTTTGTAAAGTTATGATAAATTAGGAATTGCGTTTATAAAACGTGGAGGACGATTTGAAGGTTGCGATTTTTTTTGGTTCAAAATCAGATACAGAGAAGATGAAAAAATCTGCTGAAGTTCTTAAAGAATTCGGCGTGGAATATAAAGCGTTTGTTATTTCTGCTCATCGTGCGGGCGAACTTTTGCGAAAAACTGTAAAGCAGTGCGAAGAAGACGGATTTGAAGTTATTATTGCAGGTGCAGGTCTTGCGGCTGCTCTTCCGGGCGTAATTGCAGGAATTACAACTTTGCCTGTAATCGGTGTTCCGCTTGAATGTATTTCCGGAAATTCCAACGGTCTTGGCGGAATGGATGCGCTTCTTTCTATTGTACAAATGCCTCCGCAAATTCCGGTTGCAACAGTCGGCATTGGAAACGCAAAGAATGCGGCTTATCTTGCTGTTCAAATTCTTGCTTTGAAATATCCGGAACTTAAAGAAAAACTTTTGGCTTTCCGCAAAAAGCTTTCTGATGATGCTGAATCTGGAGTTGCCGCTGGAGTTGATTTGTGATGTCTGAAAAAGAATTTATTTATAGCGAAAATATTGAAAAAGACGATAAATTTCACGATGAATGTGGTGTAATCGGTGTTTATCTTAATCCTGATGATCCGAACGTTGAAAATTCTCCGATGAATGCGGCTACGATGTGTTATTACGGTTTGTATTCGTTGCAGCATCGCGGCCAGGACAGTGCCGGAGTTTGTGTTTCCGACGGAAATGAAGTGAAAATTCATAAGCAGATGGGACTTGTTTCCGATGTTTTTAAGCTGGAACATCTTCAGGATTTGCAGGGAAATCTTGCAGTCGGTCATGTCCGCTATGCTACAAGTGGTTCTAAAACTATAGAAAATGCGCAGCCGATGCTTATTCAGTCAAAGCTTGGACCGATTGCAGTTGCGCATAACGGTCAGTTGGTAAACTACGTTCAGCTTCGCGATATGTTTGAAGAAACAGGTGCGGCTTTTGGGTCTTCCAGTGATACGGAAGTTATTGTAAAACTTATTGCTCGCGGTTACAAAAAAGGTCTTGAGCGCGCTCTTACAGATACAATCCAGATGATAAAAGGTTCGTTTGCGCTTTGCGTTATGACAAAAGATGCGTTGATTGGTGCGCGCGATCCTAACGGAATCCGTCCACTTTGTCTGGGACAGGTTAATGGCGGTTGGGTTTTGGCTAGCGAATCTTGCGCAATTGATGCGATTAACGGAACTTTTGTGCGGGATATTCATCCTGGAGAAATCGTTATAATCAACAAGGACGGTGTGCTTTCGTTTGAATTCGGAGAAAAGACTTCCAAGCGTTCTTGTATTTTTGAATATGTTTATTTTGCCCGCCCGGATTCTATTATTGATGATATTCCTGTTCAGGAAGCAAGATATAAAATGGGCGCTCAGTTGGCAAAGGAATCTCCTGTTGATGCGGATGTTGTTGTCGGCGTGCCTGATTCCGGATTGGGTGCTGCAATCGGTTATTCGCGGGAATCCGGAATTCCTTATGCGATGGGCGTTGTAAAAAACAAGTATATCGGACGTACTTTTATTGCTCCTAATCAGCAGGCGCGCGAAAATATGGTTTTTGTAAAACTTAATGCGCTGAAAAGCGATTTGGACGGAAAACGCGTTGTTGTAATTGATGATTCGATTGTTCGCGGAACAACCAGCAGGCGCCTTGTGCAGATTTTAAGACGGGCAGGCGCTAAGGAAGTTCATTTCCGGGTAAGTTCTGCTCCGGTAAAATTTCCGTGCTATTTAGGAATTGATACACCGACAAAAGCCGAACTTATTTCTTCCAGCCACGATGTTGAAGAAATCCGCAAAGAAATCGGTGCGGATTCGCTCGCATTTATTTCTGTAGATGGAATGTTTGATGCATTGCGCGCTTGCAATCCGGCGCAGTACGGTTTTTGCAAAGGCTGCTTTACAGGTGAATATCCTATGAGCGTTCCTGGCGAAATTACAGAAAAAAAAGTTAACTGAAAATTCGGAAAAAATTTTTAATTCTCTGTTCCGGCGTTTCATGCTTCTGTTGAAGTTTTGAACGCCGGAATTGTTTTTTTTTTGCTGGTTTCCTGGCAGAAAATCTAATTCTTAATAACTGATTGTAAATAAACAAGAAAATCTTTATACTTAGCATATTGGCAGGTGTTTTATGCACTTGGAATCACGTATATAATGCTGGTGTTTTTGACGGTGTTCAATGACAGCGTTTAATTTTATTTTTGAGGAAAAAAATGGCTAGTTACAAAGAATCTGGTGTTGATGTTGAAGAAGGTTACCGCGCTGTAAACAAGTACAAGGAAAGTGCAAAGCGCACTGCAATTCCGGGACTTCTGACTGGTCTTGGAAGTTTTAACGGAATGTTCGAAATTCCTAAAGGTTATAAGAATCCTGTAATGGTAAGCGGAACTGACGGCGTTGGTACTAAACTTGATATTGCGTTCCAGATAAAAAAATACGATACAGTTGGAATTGACTGTGTTGCTATGAGCGTAAACGATATTCTTTGTTCCGGCGTTCAGACTTTGTTTTTCCTTGATTATATTGCGTGCGGAAAACTTGATGCTGATGTTGCCGCTGACCTTGTAAAAGGTGTTGCGGACGGTTGTGTTCAAACAGGTTGTGCTTTGCTTGGCGGTGAAACTGCGGAAATGCCTGGTTTTTACGATGTAGGAAAGTACGATTTGGCTGGTTTCGGTGTTGGTGTTGGCGAAAAGAAAGAAATGATTACCGGTGAAGAAATTGCGGATGGCGATGTTCTTATCGGTCTTTCTTCTACAGGTGTTCATTCAAACGGATTCAGTTTGGTCAGAAAACTTGTTCCTAATCCTAACGAACCTTTTTTGATGGATGGAAAAGAAACTGGAAAAACAATCGGCGAAGTTTTGCTTACTCCAACCCGCATTTACGTAAAGCCTGTTATGGAAGTTCTTGCAAAATATAAAAAGTCTGTTCACGGAATGGTTCACATTACTGGCGGCGGATTTTACGAAAATATTCCTAGAATGTATCCTAAGGCAAAGGACGGAAAAAAGCAGTTGATTTCTGTAATCAAGCGTTCAAGTTGGGATATTCCGCCGGTTTTTGCGGAACTTATCCGCCGCGGCGCAGATTTGAATTCAATTTATAATACGTTCAATATGGGAATTGGTTTTGTTCTTGCGGTAAAAGCAAAAGATGCAGATGATATTATCGAAATGTTCAATGCGAACGCTTCTAAATATCACCGCGAAGATTCTCCGGATTTAAAAGCGTATAAGATTGGACGAGTTGCTTATGCGGAAGGTAAAGCAGAAACTCAGAAAGAACGTGTTTTGTTTGAAGACTAAAACGCGGAATTCTTCACTATAAATAAAAATTTATTCTTGCTTTTAAGTGTACCCCAAAAGTTTAAAATGATTTTTGGGGTACACAGCGTTTTATGGATTTTGCTTTCTTGTAAATCTGAGTTTTTCTTTTTTTATTCTACAAAGTGTTTTATAATTAACTAAATTTCAAAAGAATGGGAATTTATTATGTCAAAAACGTTTTTAAAAACTTTGCTTGGATTTTTTTCGTTTTTTTGTGCAGCATCATTTTTAATTGCAAAGCCAAAGGTGAATCTTTCTGTTTGGGCCGATGACGGAACAAGTGATATTGTTTCTAAGCGGCTTAATGAATTCAAAGCGGCGAACAGAGAAGTCAATTTCAATTTTACTGTAATAGAACAGGCATCTGCGTTTTGTAGTACAAATATCATGGCAAATATAGAATTTGCTGCTGATGTTTTTGTTTTTGTTGATGATCAGTTGGCGGATTTGGTTGAAAACGGAATAATTCTTGAACTTCCTTACGATTATTCGCAGAAAGTTATGGATTTGTGCGGAGGCGCAAATGCAGCGGGTGTTTCGGCCGCTTCAAAATCGGGAAAACTTTATGCTTTTCCTCAGCTTGCCGGAAACGGTTATTTTCTCTTCTATAATAAAAAATATATAACGACAGATGATACAGCATCTTTTTCGAAACTTTTAAAAGCGGCTGCGGCAAGTGATAAGCAAGTTGCGATGGATTTGAAAAATGGCTGGTATTTATATTCTTTTTTCAAAGCGGCCGGACTTGATGTTTACAGCGAAGGAAAGGGGAATTTTTGTAACTGGAATGCAACAGACACAAAATATAAAGGAGTTGATGTTGCAAAAGCAATAATTAATATCGCTTCTGACCCGGCGTTTGTAAGTGCTGATAACGGCGGAATTATGGATCTTGTAAAGTCCGACAAGGTTGTTGCCGCTGTAAATGGGCCTTGGAATGCGGTTTTCTTTTCTTCAGAGTGGGGCGCTGATTATGGTGCGGTAAAACTTCCTACTTACAATGTAAAGGGAAATGAACTTCAGATGAGCAGTTTTATGGGTTTTAAAATGGTTGGTGTAAAAGCTTCGGCAAAAAATCCTGAATGGGCAATGAAAGTTGCGGCGTGGCTTTCCGATGAGAAAACTCAACTTGAAATCTTTAAGAAAAAAGGCGAACCTCCGGCAGCCTTGAAAGTTGCGGAATCCCCGGAAGTCCGCAATTCTCCTGTTGCAATCGCTCTTTCTGAACAGTCAAAGTTCAGTTCGGCGCAGCGGGTAAATTCAAGTTATTGGAATCCGTCTCTGGTTCTGGGAGTTGTTCTTTCGGACGGAAAAAGTCTTTCCGAGCAGGAAATTCAGATTCACCTGGATAATACCGTAAAAAAAATCAGAAAATAGAAATAAAAAATATAAAAAAAGTTTGATATGAAAAAAGTTACTTTTAAAATTCTTATTGCATGTGTTGCCTCGTTTTTAGTTGTTCTTCTTGGATTTGTTACCATTTCGCTGGGATTTAAGAATATGTTCGAATCTTCTAAAATTCTGGCGGAAGGAATAAGTTATACAACTCATATGGACAAAGTCAGAAAACTGGTGAACGAAGAACTTTCTGTAGGTTATTTCTACGTTCTTGCAACTTCTGATTCCGTTCTTGAGCAATATAGTCTTCAGGAAGAATATGTGCGTGCGGAACTTTCCGCTTGCTTGAAAGAATTTGGCGAACTTATGCGCGGAAACGAAAAAGAACAGCTTTTTCATAGAATAAATTCCGGCTGTGTTGCGATTTTTAATGAAATTTCCATTGCAATGGATTTGCGCCACGCCGGTTCAAAAATGCTTGCGGAGCAGTATATTACAAAGAATCTTGTGCGCTCAACAAATGTTCTTAATTATGATTTGGAAGATCTTGGCGCTTACATTGACAATAAATTTAATTTTGCTCAGGAAAAAATGTCTTATTCTTCGGCAATGTCAATGATTTCTTTTTTGATTACAGTAGTTGTTGTAATTATTGCGTTTGCGGCGTTCATAGTTCTCTGCTTGATTTTGACTTCAAAATTGGAACATAACAGAAATTCACTTCAAATTGATGTTGACCGTAAATCTGAAAAAATTACAGAACAGAACAAAAAAATTATTTATATGCAGGAACAGACAATCTACGGAATTGCGAACCTTATAGAAAGTCGTGACAGCGATACCGGCGGACATGTAAAACGTACAAGTCTTTATGTTGAAGTTCTTGCAAATGCGGCCTTTGAATATGGCTATCATCCTGAAGTTATTACTGCGGAATACGTTGAACTTCTTAAAAAAGCCGCTCCTATGCACGATATCGGAAAAGTTGTAATTCCTGATTCAATCTTAAAAAAGACCAGCAAACTTTCTGAGGAAGAATATAAAGTAATGCAAAGCCATACTGTTGCCGGCGGAAAAATAATCCGCGAAATTCTTTCCAATATTGAAAGCGAAGATTATGTTAATATTGCCGCTGATGTTGCAACCAGTCATCACGAACGCTGGGACGGTCATGGGTATCCCTATAAACTGAAAGGCGAAGAAATTCCTGTCAGCGCACGGATAATGTCTATTGCAGATATTTTTGATGCTCTTGTTTCGCAGCGTTCCTACAAAGAGCCGTTTTCTGTAGATGAAGCGTTCAGAATTATAGGAATGTCCAAGAGAACTCGTCTAGATCCAATTCTTACAGATTTGTTCCTTATGAAAAAATCGCAAATTATAGAAATTTTTAAGGCAAACTGATAAATAATCCGCTAAAAATCTGCAAAATAACTGCATTAATTGAGCAAATAGAAACTTTGTGATATCATTCATGTGCAAGAACACTTTGTCGCATTGTTTGTGACGTTCTTGCAAAAATTTTTCTAATTTCTGCGATGATTCTGCGGAAAAGGAAGTATTTCGATGAACGTTGTTGTTATGGGAGCCCAGTGGGGCGATGAAGGCAAAGGAAAGATTGTTGACTATCTTGCACAGGATGCTAAGTATGTTTGCCGTTTTGCCGGCGGAGCAAATGCAGGTCACACAATTGTTGTTGACGGAAAAAAATATGCATTGCATCAAGTTCCTTCTGGAATTTTGTATCCGGAAAAATCTGTAATTCTAGGTTCTGGAATGGTTATTGAACCGGAAGCATTGTTCAATGAACTCCAAATGCTCACAGACAACGGAATAAATTGGGAAGGTCGCGTTTTTATTTCAGACAGAGCGCATATCACTCTTCCTGGTTACAGAAAAATGGATAAAGAGCGCGATGCCGCAAGAAAACGTCCTATTGGAACAACCGGACGCGGAATTGGAACAACATATTCTCAAAAAGCTGAGCGCGACGGAATTCGTCTTGCGGATTTGGATTGGGATGAAAAATGGAATGATCTGGATAAAGAAGATCAGGAATTTTTGAACAAATATAAAGAAAAACTTATTTCAATGCGAATTGATATTGCCGCAAAAATGTGGGAATTCCGCAAAGAAAACATTCTTTTTGAAGGCGCACAGGGCGCAATGCTTGATATTGATTCCGGAACTTATCCTTATGTTTCTTCCGGTGCTTCCGGAAGTTACGGCGCTTCAAGCGGTTCGGGAATTGGTCCGCGCGCTTTGGACAAAGTTTACGGCGTTTTCAAGGCGTATGAAACTCGTGTAGGAAACGGTCCTATGCCAACAGAATTCAACGAAGATTCGGAAGGCGAACTTTGCGATTACGTCAGAAAAACTGGAAATGAATTTGGCGTTACAACAGGACGCGCGCGCCGTTGCGGTTATCTTGATTTGGTTGCCTTGCGTTATGCTTGCCACGTTAATTCAATAGATTCGCTGGTTTTGACCCATCTTGACGTTTACGACGAAATGGACGAAATAGAAGCTTGCATCGCTTATGATATAGACGGAAAAATTATAACAGATTTTCCGACTTCAATTCCCGTTTTGAATAAAGCAAAGCCGGTTCTTCAGAAGTTCAAAGGTTGGAAGCAGGATATTACAAAACTTTCAAAATACAAAGAACTTCCAAAAAACGCAAAATCTTATGTTGAATTCATAGAAACATATTGCGGTACAAAAGTTGGTATCGTTTCTGTTGGACCAGACAGAAATCAGACTTTTAACCGTGAAAAAATCTGGAAAAAATAAACATAAAAAATAAAAAGGGCGGACAACCGCCCTACGCCCGCACTTCGTTGCGGCCTACCCACCGTGCGGGGCACATCCCCGCAACGCCCCTGTATTTTACTCTAAAATTAAATCTGTTACAGTTGCATCACAGGCTTTTATCAAGTCGTTTGGGGAAATTGCAAGTTGCATTCCGCGTATTCCTGCGCTTATATGAATTTTTTCGTGATTCAGCGCTGTTGAATCTATAAATGTGCGCAATTTTTTCTTCATTCCCAGCGGAGAACATCCGCCGCGCACATAGCCTGTCGCGCTAAGAAGTTCTTCCGGTTTTATCGGCGAAATTTCCTTGCAGCCGGCCGCATTTCGCGCTTTTTTTAAGTTTATCTCGTAAAGCGAAGATTGCAAAAATACGCAAAGTTCTTTTGTGTCAGTCCGCATAACAATTGTTTTGTAAACAGTTGCCGGAGCAATTCCCAATTTTTGCGCGGTTCTTCCGGCTGCACCTTTCGCAAGCGGATGTTCTCCGTCATCATCATAGGCTTTTGCTTCGTACGGAATTTTCATTGTTTCCAATATTCTGATGGCGTTTGTTTTTTTTACTGAACTCATAATTGTAATATAATTTGATTTTTATGATTTGTTTTGAATTTCAGCGGAAAATACAAAAGTTAATATTAATAACAATTTTGCATTTTCCGCGGGAAATATTCATTTATCTTTTTGAATAATTTTTTGCAATCCAATCTTTGTATGCACCGCTTTTTATATGGTTGATCCATTCGTCGTTTTTCAAATACCAACGGATTGTAGAAAGCAGTCCTTCTTCAAAAGTCATTTTGCGTTCCCATCCAAGCTTTGTCTTTGCTTTTGTACAGTCGATTGCATAGCGTCTGTCGTGGCCGGGACGGTCTTTTACAAACGTGATTGTATTTCGCACATCTTCAGCATTTTTGCCAAGTTCTTTGGAAGTCAAATCAATTACTGTATTTAAAAGTTTGATGTTTTCCCATTCGTTTTCGCCGCCCAAATTCCATTTTTCACCGGCAGGAGATTGTTTTACAATTTGCCAAACTCCGCGGTTGTGGTCTTCAACATAAATCCAGTCGCGGATATTTTTTCCGTCGCCGTAAACCGGAAGCGGTTTCCCTTCTTTTATGTTTGTAATCATAAGCGGAAGCAGTTTTTCCGGAAACTGGAACGGACCGTAATTGTTCGTACAGTTTGAAAGCGTAATCGGAAGTCCGTAAGTGTGAAAATACGCCATTACAATGTGATCGGAACTTGCTTTTGAAGAAGAATATGGAGAGCGCGGGTCGTAAGGAGTTGTTTCAAGAAAATAACCTTTCGGACCAAGAGAACCGTAAACTTCATCAGTTGAAATATGATGAAACAGAACATCGTCGCGGATTGAGCCGTCTTCTTTTTTCCAGAAATTCTTTGCACAGTCCAAAAGCGTAAAAGTTCCCATCACATTAGTTTTCATGAACGCTTCCGGACCAAGAATAGAACGGTCAACATGACTTTCCGCCGCAAAATGAATGATTGTATCGATGTCGTATTGCTTTAAAATCCGCTCGATTTGCGGACGGTCGCAGATATCAACTTGTTCAAAAAAATAACGGCGATTTGCAGAATCCGCAATTCCGCTGCCGTATTTTTTATCTATATCTTTAAGGCTTTCTGCATTTCCCGCATAAGTAAGACAGTCAACATTTACAATTCGTCCGGCAAAACCAGAATCCGTAAACGCAGCCCCACCAGCCGTAGATTCACCAAACAAATAATGAATAAAATTGCAGCCGATAAATCCGGCTCCACCAGTTACAAGAATGTTTTTAAGTTTTCGCATTTTTTTTCTCCGTAAAAAATAATTAGGAAATATGAATTAGGAATTATGAATTCTTTTTATGATTTTTTGTAATTGATACAAGAATTCGTATAATTTCTTCACAATCTCCGTAAAGTTTCTGAAATTTTTCTTTATCTATATATTCACTTTCATAAAGAAGTTCTAACCAATAGGCAGTTTCTTCCGCTTCTTTTAATGATATATATAATTTCGCATAAAAATCAGCTTTTGACTGACCTCTGCTTGCTTCTCTTGCATTTGCTCCAATGCTGGTTCCTGATTTTAAAATCTGTTTTGATAAGACAAATTCTCGTTTTTCATCACAAAGATATTTATATAACTTAATTATCTTAATAGCAAACGCTTTTGATTTCACAAGAATTACATTGTCATTATCCATCCGCTAATTCCTCATTCCTAATTCACACTTTCCAATTATTCCCCAATCCATTTTGCATTCAAATCGAAATATCTGTTTTCCAAGCTGAACGCCGGATGTTTTTTGTCTTTTTCGCTTAGGTTTGCGGTTTCTGTAATTCCGGGCAAAACTTTTTCCCAGTCGATTCCGATTTCTTTGTCATTCCACATCAAGCCGCCTTCGTCTTCCGGATGATAGAAATCCGTGCATTTGTAGGCGAAAATCGCTTCGTCGGTCAAAACGCAGAATCCGTGCGCAAAACCTTCTGGAATGTAGAACATATTCTGCTTTTCGCTGTCAAGGACAACGCCGTAATATTTTCTGAAAGTCGCACTTCCAAGCCGCAAATCAACCGCAACATCGTAAACTTTTCCCTGCAAAGCGCGGACAAGTTTTCCCTGCGGATGATGTTTTTGAAAGTGAAGTCCGCGCAAAACGCCTTTTGTAGACTTTGACTGATTGTCCTGCACAAATTTCATTTTCAGTCCAGCGTCAAAAAAATCCTTCTCGCTGTAAGTTTCTAAAAAATAACCACGGTTGTCGCCAAAAATCTTAGGCTGAATTTCATACAAACCGTCAATTTCACATTTTTTAAATTCAAACATATTCAATTATGAATTAGGAAATATGAATGAAGAATTATAAATTTCATTCACATTTCTAACTTTTCCTCCAATTTATATTTTTTCCCAAGTGGTTATTGAGCCTGCCGAAATTATTTATAGTAGTTTCGATAAATTCAACCACCAGATTTTTTATTATTACGAACGGGGCGTTGCGGGGTGTCCCCGCTAGAAGGGGTAGCGGACAAGCCAACAAAGCGGAGCGAATCGTCATGCTTGCAGGAACGATTCGTGGAGCGACTTGGCTTGGGATCGAGGGGAAGGCTTTCTCCGCCTACTTCCTAATTCCTAACTCCTAATTAATTATTTCTGCTCTGCAATAAATTCCAGATATCTTCCGTAGTCTGTTTTATATTCGGCTGCCATTTTTAAAAGTTCGTCTTTTGAAATCCAACCGTTTGCGAAAGCAATTTCTTCAATACAAGAAACGTACATTCCCTGCCGCTTTTCGATTGTCGCAATAAAGTTTGACGCTTCCAAAAGTCCGTCGTAAGTTCCTGTGTCAAGCCAAGCCATTCCGCGACCCAAAAGTTCAACGTTAAGTTTTCCCTGCGAAAGATATTCGTTGTTCACAGAAGTTATCTCGATTTCGCCACGCGCGCTCGGTTTTACGTTTTCCGCAATCTGAACAACAGAATTATCGTAAAAATAAAGTCCCGGAACCGCATAATTCGATTTCGGTTCTTTCGGTTTTTCTTCAATTCCTAAAACCTTTCCGCCTTTATCAAACTCAACAACACCGTATGCTGTAGGATCTTTTACGTAATACCCGAAAATAACAGCACCTTTTTCTGTTTTTATTTTTTCCGATGCTTTTTTTAATGTATTTGTAAAACTTTGACCGTAAAAAATATTGTCGCCAAGAACAAGCGCAACATCGTCATCGCCGATAAACTTTTTGCCGACGATAAAAGCGTCCGCAAGTCCGCGCGGTTTTTCCTGAACCGCATATTCAAAACGCATTCCAAGCCAACTTCCGTCGCCAAAAAGCTCTTCAAAAAGTTTGATGTCGCGCGGTGTTGAAATTATCAGAATTTCGCGGATTCCGGAAAGCATTAGAACGCTTAGCGGGTAATAAATCATAGGTTTGTCGTAAAGCGGCAGAATCTGTTTTGAAACCGCCTTTGTGATAGGGTAAAGCCGCGTTCCAGAACCGCCGGCAAGAATAATTCCTTTCATATTTTCTCTCGCTTATATAAAGATTTAATATTGTAACATTAAATATGCAAGTTTTCTACACTGCAAATAAAATCTGCAATCAAAATTGTGAATTGAAGTGAATTGCGATTTTACTTGCACTCTTCAAAAAAATGCAATTTTTTAGCGGAGTTAAAAAAAAGGAAATATTATTTTTGCCGCTCAGTCTGTCCGTTCCCCAGCCCTGAAATCATAAATTGCTCATATCAGTTTCTTTTTTCGCCATTCTTCCAAAAATTTAGAAGGATCTTTGCTGAATAAAACTTTTGCTAAAAGAACAGCCGCCTGCGGAAAAATCTGGCTCAAAGAAATCTGCTCATCTTCCGTGAATTTTCCCAGAACATAATCCGCAATGTCTCTGTTTGCCGGTTTTGTAAGCCCGAATCTTAGCCGCCAAAAATCCGCAGTTCCAAAAACCTGCTTTGTTGAACGAAGTCCGTTGTGACCGCCAAGTCCGCCGCTCCATTTAAAGCTTACCGTTCCAAAAGAAATTTCCAACTCGTCGTGAACAACAAGAGTTTCTTCCGGCTTTATTTTATAAAAATTACAAATTTCAATTATACTTTCGCCGGAACGGTTCATGTAAGTTTCAGGTTTCAAAAAATAAATTTTTTCCATTTCATCTGGAATCACAACTGCGGAACCGTCTTTTTTTGCCAAAATTCCATATTCCGCGCACCAGGCGGCAAGTTCCGCCGGTTCAACAGACGCAAAATTCCCCTTGAATTTGCTCTGCCAGTTTAATTTTCCGGCAAAAGCAAGCGAATCTTCAAACTGCCAAGCAACATTATGTCGGGTTTTTTCGTATTCTTTTCCGTAGTTTCCCAAAAAAGCAACAAGTTTAATCATTTTTTATAATCCCAAGTAACAATTTAATCCAAAGCCTGCAATTCAATCGCAATTTCTTCCATTTCCCGGTCTGTCATCGCAATTGTTTCCGCAACTCTAAAAAGTTCCCGCCTTACAGATTCCGGAATTTTCTGCTCATTTTTATATTTAAGTTCGTGTTCAAGGCTCGCCCAAAAATCCATCGCAATCGTTCTAAGCTGAATTTCAACTTTTATAAGATGTTCTGTTTGGCTCAAATAAACAGGAATTTCCACAACGATGTGCAAACTTCTGTAGCCGCTGGCTTTCGGATTTTCAATATAATCTTTTTCTGTAATCAGCGTAATGTCAGGCTGCTTTAAAAGAATGTCGCGCACGTTGTAAATATCCGAAATATAAGGACAAATAACTCTTACGCCGGCAATATCCTGCAAATTTTCAGTCATTGTTTTAAAATTTACGGCAAGTCCTTTCTTTTCAAGTTTTTTTGCAATGCTGTCAGGAGATTTTATTCGCGATTTTATAGTTTCAATAGGATTTCGTCGTCCTGTAACCTTATATTCTTTGTTCAGAATTTCAAGTTTTGTTTCAATCTGTTTGATGGCACTTTCGTAAATCATCATAATTTCTTGAAACTGAAAAGCCATCTTATAGAAGTCTTCATTGCTTTGAAGTCCCGTGGAAATAACTTCAGGTAAATTTGTTTCTTCTTCCATCGCTTCCGAAATTTCATCCGTCGGATCAACTTCTTTCATAATACGTTTCATATACTTTAAAAATAATCAAAAAACATAAAAGTTTCAAAAAAAATTATAAATAAAATTTGGGCGGTCCCTGCCTAAAGGCAGGTCGGGCTTTGGCGTTATAAAATCGGGCAATGTTTTACAAAAAAAATGATATCGGATAAATTTTGAACTTTTCAAACATTTTTAAATAATTGCACTCGCCCGATTTTTCCGTTCAAACTCGCTTCGCTCGTTCGAACCCTTGCGGGCACAAATCCCTCCCGCAAGCTGCGCAGGTAAGCAGGACGTTCGGGGCTGCAAGCAGTCAACAAGTCTTTGTTAAGTTCAACGAAATACTCAATGACCGCTATCAGTCAGCCTCTTTTACTTACGGAGCAAACGCCCTTGACGTTATTTCATCAATTCGCGGTATTTCTGAGCAAGCCACTTAGATTTTTTAGCTGCCAAACCGCAGTAATTTGCCGGATGTTCAAAGAAATTTGCAGGATTTTCAACGCCAAGTTTTTCAAGCTGCGCTGTAATGTCCGCAAATTCTTTTTCATGTGTTTTTAAAACTTCAAAGAACGTTTTTCCTGATTTTTCAGCTTCCAAAGTGATTTTTCGGATAACTTCGTGACCATCGTTGTAACCGGCTTCGCCAAGCAAAATATAAGCAGGTTCAGCAAGAACTCCGCCTCTTACTTTTCCGCCTGCGCCTTCAAGGTTTTTGGCCATTCCGTCTTTATCTGCCTGCAATCCCTTTACAACAGAATTCATTCTTGCAACAGCCATTGTAAATCCGGCAACATAATCCGCAATAAAACGCTGGCTCGCAGAGTTTGTCAAATCCCGCTGATGTTCAGAAATCTGATCCATGTAAAAAGTTATTACGCGCGGACACATCGCTTTCCATAAAGATTTAACGTGTTCCGAATTCCACGGATTTCTTTTTTGCGGCATTGTAGATGAACCTACTTGAGTTGCAGAAAAATATTCAAAAACTTCGCCGATTTCTGAACGCTGCAAGTTTCTTAAGTCATCCGCCAAGTTTGCGATAATTCCAAAGGCAACATTCATTTCCAGCAAAAGTCGCAGAACGTGTTCCGGCTCAACAAGCTGATTTGAATATTCAGAAGGTTTCAATCCCAAAAATTCAGTGTAAGTGCGCTCAAGCTCTTCCGGATCTTTTACAATCATACTTGGTCCGTTGTAAGAACCTACAGGACCTGCAAGCTTTCCTACCAAATCTTTGCTCAGTTCTTCTATCTTAAGAATTGATTTTCCAAGTCGGGCAACAAATTCCGCAATGCTCCAGCCAAATGTGATTGGTACCGCATGCTGACCATGAGTTCTTCCTACTTGCGGAGTTGCGCATTCTCGCTCCGCTATATCACAAAGATAATTTTCAAGTTTTTTAAGTTCCGGCAAAACAACATTCTGTGTAACATCCCGCATTCTGCAGCTTAAGGCTGTGTCCAAAATATCAACACTGGTTGCTCCCAAATGTACAAGCGGCCCGATTTCTGCGCTTACCTTTGTTTTCATAACATTTACAAGCGCGCGGATATTGTGCTTTGTTTTTTCTTCTTCCTTGTAAACTTCCTCAGGATCGATTTTTTCTGCAACATCGTCAAGTTCAGCCGCAAGTTTGTCGTTCAACTGGCCGCGAACCTTTAAATGAGCCTTAACAAGCGCAGCCTCGCACTTTGCGCATGAACGGATGGAAGCCTGTTCCGAAATATATTTAGAAAGGCCTTCGAAAACTTCTTTTTCAGATAATGAATATCTGTGATCAATACAACTAATATTTTCAAAAATGTTACGTGTTTCCATAAACTTCATTATAGAGAATTATCAACAGAATAACAACTTAGCATTTTGATTTCAGGCGGACAGTGTATCAACAAATTATTTTTCAAAACGAAATTTGCCTTTTATAGAAGCAAATAAAAAAACGAAAAAGAAATTCTGGCGGGCCGGCTGCGGTTTCGCCGGGGGCTCAACCTGCGCCGT